>CAYYTK010000005.1:8623-131040 GCA_964474695.1 uncultured Anaerolineales bacterium | reverse complement strand
CGGATCGGGCGAGCCGGGCGGCAATCCCACGGTCACGCCGGGCGGATCAGGCGAGTCGGGCGGCAACCCCACGGTCACGCCGGGTGGGTCTGGCGAGCCGGGCGGCAATCCCACGGTCACGCCGGGCGGATCGGGCGAGCCGGGCGGGAACCCCGCGGTCACACCATCCGGCGCCGGCGGACCGGCCCACTGATACAATCAGGAGACACAGATCACATGGCGTGCCAACAGCGTATCCCATTCGCCGGGCTCTTCCTGGCAGGACTCACCCTGCTCGTCTCAGTCGTGTCGTGGGACCGTCTGGTCCTCGGGGCGGCCCCGGCCGGCTGTGCTGAGTTGCTCGTAAACGGCAGCTTCGAGGAGGGCGGATTGGGCTGGCAGCAGACGAGTGCAGGCGGTTACAATCTAATCAGCGAGTTCAATCCGCGCACAGGCAGCCTGGGGGCCTACCTCGCCGGCATCAACAACGCCGATGACCGCCTCAGCCAACAGGTGACCTTGCCCGCCGGCATCAGCACCTTGTACGCCTGGTGGTCATTGGCTACCGCCGAGACCGCGGGCGCCTTCGACCAGATGACCGTCTCCCTGCTGCGATCGGATGGCAGCCTGCTGGCTGACCTGCTCACCGTGGACAACACCGCGCCGGCTGACGTTTGGGACGAGATCGTGGTCGATCTCTCGCCCTACGCGGGACAGGCCGTGGTGCTGCGGTTTACCGGCCGCACCGACAGCGCTAACATCACCGATTTCTACCTGGACGATGTCAGCATCGTGGCTTGCAGCGCAGATCCGCAACCTACAGCCACGGCGACGAGTACAGATGAGGTAACCTCGCCCACACCCACGGTGACCCTGATCGTCACGCCGAGCGTGACGCCGACACCGACCGTTGTGGCCCTCACGGCGACGCCAACCATGACGTCGAGCGTGACGCCGACGCCAACCCTGACCGCGATCCCGACCATGACGCTGAGCCTGACGCCTACATCGACTCAGACCGCGGCAGCAGCGACGCCGACCGTCACGCCGAGCGTGACTGCAACGCAATCACCAACCTTGACCGCAACCTCGACCGTTACGCCGGAGCAAGGCATGCGGCACATCTACCTGCCCATCACTACAAAATAAAAGGAGAAACACCATGAGCAAATCAGCCTTGACGATTCGTTGGCCTCGGCTTGTGACAGCCATACTGCTGCTGGCCGTGATCCTTTTGCCTTCTGTCTCGGCCCTCGCCGAGACGGAAGCACCGTTCACTGTGAAGTTCTCAGGCGTGATCGATGTCGTGCCTGCTGCTGCGGGCGATCCCTGGCAGGTGGCCGGTTACACCGTGGCGGTGAACGAAGCGACCAGGGTGCGCCTGACCGTAGGCTCGGCCGCCGCCGGCATGTGGGCCGATGTCATGGCCCAACGCCTCGATGACGACAGCCTGTTGGCCCTGGACATCTGGGTGAAACCGCCGGAAGTACGGCTGAAGGGGCTGCTCACCGCCAAGCCGGACGAGGGTCCCTGGACGGTCGCCGGGCAGACGATCCATATCACGGACGAAACCTCGGTCAGCCAACGGAGCGGGCCGGTCGAAGTCGGCCAGTGGGTCGAGGTGCACGCCGTGGAAGAACCGGCGGGCGTCCTCACGGCGGTCCGGGTGCGGGGGATCGAAGCAGCCGAGGATGCCGAGGTCTACGGCGCCATCCAAAGCTTCGGCGATGCCCAGTGGGTGCTGAGCAGCATCGCCCTGACCGCAACGGCCGACACGTTGATCGTGGGTGAGCCGCAGGCCGGGCTGCTGGCGCAGGCTGCGGCCGAGCTGACGGACACCGGGCTCTCAGGCCGCGTCTTCAAGGTCGCCTGGCAGGAACCGAACGGCAACCGCCAACCCGTTCAACTCACCGGGCTCATCGAGGCGCTGCCCGATGCCGGTTTGCTGGGGTTGTGGCAGGTCGCGGGGCAGGCCGTGGAAGTGCGGGAAAACACCACGATCTTCCAGGTGAAAGGCCTCGTTGAAGTGGGTGCGCGCGTGCACATCACCGGCTGGCAAGCCGAGGATCGGATCGTGGCGACAAACATCACCGTGCTGAACAGCTCCTCCGGCAACGGCCGGCCGTTCAACCTGCAAGGCAACATCGAGGCGCTGCCCGAGAGCGGACTATTTGGCGCCTGGACCATCGCCGGGCAGCAGGTGCAAGTCACCCGACAGACCCGCATTCACGGCGAGCAGTTCGTGCGCCTGGGTGCGCCGGCAGAGGCCGGTGGCCTGCAGTATCAAAACGGCGTCCGGGTGCTGACCTGGCTGCGCGTGCGCGAGCAGACAGGACCCGGGCCGAACCCCACCGTGACGCCTGGGCCGACGCATACGCCACAGCCCACGCATACGCCAACCGGAACGCCGCCACTTAGCGCCGCGGAGATCACGGCCCTGGAGCAGGCGATTGACGAGGAATACCTGGCGCTGAATACCTATCAGGCGGTTCTAACACAACTCGGTAACATCCAGCCCTTCACTCGCATCACGCCCGCGGAGCAGCAACACGTCAACGCCCTGGGTGCTTTGTTCAGCAAGTATGACCTGACAACGCCAGGCAATCCCGGCCTGGATCCGACGCCGGTCTTCGCCAATCGGCAGGCGGCCTGCCAGGCCGGCGTCCAAATCGAAACCGCAGACGCGGCGCTCTATGATGTCCTGCTGCCGATTGTCACCGCCCACGCCGACCTGGTACAGGTTTTCACCAACCTGCAGGCAGCATCGTTGAACGACCACTTGCCAGCCTTCGAGGCCTGTGACTGAGGATCACCAGAGGAAAGGCGAGCGCAGTACCCTATCGGAGAGTAGAGACATCGCAGCGCGGTGTCTCTACTCTCGTTAAGGCCCACGTCGTCATTGTTGGGCGCGCATCCTGCTGCGTCGGGATGGATAACTCGCAATGACGAATGCGGTCGTCTGGTGTCCGCCGACAATGACTTCGCCCTGTGCCGAGGACTGGACAAAATGCCGGGCGAGTGTGGTATAATGTCACTCAAGCTCCATTCAAGTCTCATCCTCGAGGTGCCATCATGGCCAGCGTCACAGTCAATCCACCCTCCTCCTCTCACGCCAGTCGCGTGGTGCTCGTCTCGATCGCGGCAGCCATCCTCACCATGCTGCTCAAGTTCGGGGCGTATTTGCTGACGCACTCGGTCAGCCTCCTCTCCGACGCGGCCGAATCATCGGTGAACCTGGTGGCCGCGCTGGTGGCATTCGGCGCGCTCACCCTGGTCGCGCGGCCCGCCGACGAGGAGTACCGCTACGGTTACGATAAGGCCGAGTACTTCTCCAGCGGCATCGAAGGGGCGCTCATCCTGGTCGCCGCCTTGACGATCATTTACACGGCGGTAAACCGTTTCCTCCACCCCGCTGAGCTGGAAGGGATCGGCCCCGGCCTGGCGGTCGCCCTGGCGGCCTCCGCCATCAACTTCGGGGTCTCGCGCTTCATGCTGCACAAGGCCGAGGAGTTCGACAGCATCACCCTGGAGGCTGATGCCCACCACCTGATGACCGATGTCTGGACGTCGGTGGGCGTGGTGGCGGCCCTGGCCGTGGTCATGTTTGTGCCGAAATGGTCGATCCTCGATCCGATCATTGCAGTGGCCGTGGGGCTGAACATCATCCGCACCGGCGTGAACCTCGTCAAACGGTCCTTCGCCGGGTTGATGGATATCAGCTTGCCGCGGGATGAGATGGATCAGATCGAGCAGCTTTTGCGGGAGAGGGAAGGGCCGGATGTGGTCTATCACAAATTCCGGACGCGGCGGTCAGCTTCACGGCGCTATATCGAATTGCACTTGCTGCTGCCCGGCGACCTCACGGTAAAAGCTGCGCACGATCGATGCACTGCGATCGAGAATGAGATCCGCAGGCGGTGGCCCAAGACCCGTATAACGATCCATGTGGAACCCAAGGAGACCGGGGGCGTATAGAGCGATTCAGGAAGTAATGAAGGGAGTATTCGTAATCCGTAAACGTGCTGCTGCTTTCAGGCGCCGGGTGACATGGACGATCACCTGCTCGGCGCTGGACTCGATGGGCCTATCCGTTACGTCCACGATGACAAAGCCATTCCGCTGACAGAAACTTCGCGCTGCCTCCACCTCTTCGAAAATCGCGGCAGGATCGGTGTAGGGAGTTGCACCGCCCCATCACCTACCTGTATTATAGCACACCGGGTCAAGCACGCGCTGCGCCCCGATTCGCGATATGATTGACACAACAAACGGTGCGTGCTATTCTGTGACCGTACGGATCCAGGCCCGATCAAGAAGCCCTGCGCGCATGAAGATCCCCGGCGCTGCGGATAGTCTGAGAGAAGGCAGAAGAAAATGAAAGCCGGATCGGAAGCCGACACTAACGAGATGGCATTGGCTGAGGCTGACCGCCGCCCGGCGCGCCGGGTCGCGCGCCCAAAACCGGACAAAGACCAGGTGGGTGCGCTGAGCTGGCTGCCCTGCGTGCACGTCATTCGCCACTACCGGCAGTCCTGGCTGTTGAACGATCTGGCGGCCGGCCTGGTGCTGACAGCCATCCTGGTGCCGGTGGCCATGGCGTACGCGCAGGCATCCGGCCTGCCGGCCATTACGGGGTTGTATGCCTCGGTCTTCCCCCTGCTGGCCTACGCTGTGTTCGGCCCCAGCCGCATACTGGTCGTCGGCCCGGACTCGGCGCTGGCGCCGATGATCGCGGCGGTCGTGTTGCCGATGGCTGCCGGTGACGCCGCCCGGGCGGTGACCCTGGGAGCAGCGCTGGCCATCCTGTCAGGCCTCCTGTGTATCCTGGTGGGGCTGGCCCGCCTCGGGTTCATCACCGAGTTGCTCTCCAAACCGATACGCTACGGCTATATGAACGGCATCGCGTTGACGGTGCTTGTGGGCCAGTTGCCCCAGTTCTTTGGATTCTCGATCAGTGCTGACAGCCTGCCGCAACGGCTGTGGCGGATCGGCGCAGCGCTGGCGGGTGGGCGCGTCAATTGGGCAGCGCTGGCGCTCGGGGCCGGCACGCTCGCCGTGGTGCTGCTCCTCAAGCGCTGGCCGCGCCTGCCGGGCGTGCTGATTGCCGTGGCAGGCGCCACCCTGGTCGTGACCGTGCTCGATCTCGCCCAGCGGGCAGGGGTGGCGGTGGTCGGTTCGCTGCCCCAGGGGCTGCCCGCGCCCATCGCGCCCATCGTGACCCGGCAAGACCTCACCCCCCTCCTGGCCGCCGCCATCGCCATTGCGGCGGTTGCCTTTGCGCAAACGAGCGTGCTGTCGCGGAACTATGCAGCTAAACTGGGCAGCTACGTCGACCCGAACCGGGAAATGGTGGGGCTCGGCATGGCGAACCTGGCTGCCGGGTTGTTCCAAGGATTCCCGATCAATGGCACCGCCTCGCGCACGCCCGTGGCCGAGGCGGCGGGCGCCCGCTCGCAGTTGACCGGCGTCGTGGCGGCGCTGGCAATTACGATCTTGCTGCTGGCGGCGCCGGGCTTGCTGGCGAACCTGCCCAGCGCAGCCCTGGCGGCGATTGTGATTGCCGCCGCGATCGGCCTGTTTGAAGTGCAGGAATTGCGCCGGCTGTTGCGGATGCAGCCTTGGGAGTTCTGGCTGAGCGTGGCCTGTTTTGCCGGGGTGGCGCTCTTGGGGCCGGTGCAGGGCATTCTGCTGGCGATCGGCGTGGCGGTGGTCGAGTTTCTTTGGGAGGGCTGGCGGCCGCATCATGCGGTGTTGGGGCGCGTGGATGGTCTCAAGGGCTATCACGATATCACCCGCCATCCCGAAGCCAGGCGCATCCCGGGGCTGGTCCTGTTTCGGTGGGATGCGCCGCTGTTCTTTGCGAATGCCGAGCAGTTCCGCGCCAGCATCCTCGATGCGGTGGATGAATCGCCGACCCCGGTGCGCTGGCTGGTGGTGGCCGCTGAGCCGGTGACCAGCGTCGACATCACTGCCGCCGACATGCTCAACGATCTGAACGACGCGCTGCAAGCCGCCCGGATTAAGCTCTGCTTTGCCGAGATCAAGGGTCCGGTCAAGGATAAACTCAAACGTTTCGGCATCTTCGACAAGGTCAGCGAGGAGTACTTCTTCCGCACAGTCGGCTCGTCGGTGGGTGAGTACGTGCGTTCTCAGAATGTCGATTGGGTCGACTGGGAGGACCGCCTGGTAGGCACGACCTCATCCTGATGGCCAGTGCCCGCCAGGGGGTGGTTGCGCGGCGCCTCGATTGATGCTAAGATACCCTTGGGAATAACGCTGAAAGGGGAAGCGGCATGGTGATGACAGAGGTGGCCGCGGGAGACGGGACGCGCAAAGCCAAGCCGCTGCAGGCCAAGCGCACCCTGCGGCTGGCAGTGGACAAGACGGCGCTGAAGAAGCTGCGCCTGGTCGCGGTAGCGTACTCGCACGTCAAGGTCGCCTGGTTCCCCACCCAGGAGGCCTACCAGGCCGAGGTGGAGGTGGAGCAGCGCGCGAGAGATGTCGTAGTAGCCCTGAAAAAGCTGGGGGTGAAAGCCAAGGCGTACCGGGCCGACCGTTATTTCATGGCGAAGCTGCTGGTCGATCAGCCCGATCTCGTCCTGAACCTGGTGGATACGCTGCGCGGAAGCGACGCGCTGCAGACATCGATCCCCGGCGCGCTCGAGCTGGCCGGCGTCCCCTACACCGGCGCGGGAATGCGCGGCCTGGTGATCGGCAACGACCGGAACCTGGTCAAAGAAGTGCTCGACGCCAACGATGTGCCCACGCCGGCCTTCCAGTTCGTCACGCGGCGCGGGACGCGGCTGCGCGACGACCTGGGCCTGCCGTTGATCGTAAAGCTCAACGAGGGCGGCGGCAGCGTCGGCATCGACGACGCGGCCGTGAAAGAGAGCTATGAAGAGGCGCAAAGGCAGGCCGACCTCCTGATCGGCGCCTACAAGATGCCGGTGATCGTTGAACGCTTCATCGAGGGACCCGAGATCACGGCGGTGGCGTTCGACGACGGTGAGCAGGTGCACATCTTCTGCGGCCAGAAGGTCTTCAAAGACGCCGAGAGCCGTAAGTACCTCTTCACCAGCTTCGCCAGCTACAGCGATCCCGACTGCTATCACTACACTGAGGCGGAGCCCAGCGTTGTCCAGGCCGTGACCGGCTACGCGCGCCGCGCCTTCGAGGTGCTGCGCTGCCGGGACTACGCCAAGTTCGATGTCCGGATCGACACCGCGACGGGCATCCCCTACTTCACCGATGCCAATCCCAACACCGCCTTCGGTCCCAGCCCAGGCCTGCCGATGACCGAAGTGCTGCAGTTGCACGGAGTCAAGTTCTCCAAAGTGCTTGCCAGCTTGATGACAAAACATGCTCGCCGAATCTACGCCCCCGCCCCGTTGCGGTGAGCCGCCCGGGCTGCCGCGCGTCTGCCAGATCTCCGAATACCACTGCGGCCCCGCGGTGCTGCAGATGCTGCTGGCGCAGCACGGGGTCATCGCCACCCAGGAACGCCTGACCGATCTGGCCGACCTGGCTGCGACGATCAGCCAGGTCGGCGCGCGCGTGGATCAGCTCGCCCGTGCGGTCGCCTGGCTGCGCGAGGGGGTATGCCTGTGGTACAAAACGCGCGCCAGCGCGGACGACCTGGCCGCACTGGTGTGCGGCCACCGCTGCGCGACAGGGGTGGAATGGCAGGGCTTCTTCGAGGAAAGCGAGGCCGACGAGGACTTCACAGAAAACGATTACGGCCACTACAGCATCGCGACGCGCGTCGATCGACGCCACAATCTCATCAGGATCCGTGATCCCTACCCGGACTTCTGGCGCGCCGATCGGATCTTCCGGCTGGACTGGTTCATCAGCCGCTGGTGGGATGTGAACCTGGCGCCAATTCCGGGGACCGGCCGGCTGCGGCCGGTCGAAGACCGCCGGATGTTATTCATCATCACCAGCGAAGCCGCGCGCTTCCCGGTTTCACTGGGTATGACGCGCGGGTAACTTCCAATACCCCAAAAGGAGCCGACACCATGCCTGCTCGCCCCACGCTCTCCAGCCGACGCTCAGCCATGCCGATCCTCTGGCTGCTCGGCATCATCCTGCCGGTCCTGCTGCTCGCAACCTTCAGCCGGATGTTCGCACAACCGGAACCCGCGCCCGCCAACAGCACCCAGGCCAGCGAAACCCTCTACGCCACGGCCGACGCCTACGTGTACGCGGGCGCGCCAACGGCGAACTACGGCAGCGTGACCGACCTCCTGGTCGGTCGCACCGCCAGCGGCTACGACTACCGGATCATCATCCAGTTCGATCTGACGTCCATCCCCGCGGGCTCGACCATCAACTCGGCCACGCTGCAGATGTACACCATGATCAACCGTGCCGCGACCGCGCCCGCAAGCGTCTACCAGGTATGGCCGCACCGCAACGTCGGTGGAGTGGACAACCTGTGGAGCGAGGCCGGAGTGACCTGGAACAACAAGCCGGCTATCTACGCGGCGGACGATGGACCATCCACAATCAGCACGGCCAACGGCTGGAACAACCTCGGGGTGACCGCCGCGGTCCGCCAGTGGGTAGAAAACGGGGCCAGCAGGAACGGCCTGACACTCAAAGGGGACGGCAGCACGGCCTGGTACACATCCTTCTTTTCCCGGGAAACTGCGGTGGCCTATCGGCCGCGACTGGTGATCAACTACACCCCGCCCGGAACCGCCACTCCCACCGCCACGCCGACGCGCACGGCCACGCTGACCTCAACAGCTACCCGTACAGCCACGCCGACCGCCACCCGTACGGCGACACCCACCCACACATCGACCGCCACCCGCACCGCGACAACCACCCGCACGCCGACCGCCACCCACACGCCCACGCCGCGCTCGGGCGTGGTGGGTAGTTGCCCCGGTCAAGTGTGGGTCTACGCGGATAAAGATACCTGGGTGGATTCTGCGCAGCCGACGGTGCGCCACGGCACGGAGAGCCGGCTGCGGCTGGCAGACAGCGGGGATGACGTCACCCAAGTCCTCCTGCACTTCCCGCTGGAGGGCGTGATCCCGGCCGGCCAGTACATCAACACGGCATACCTCAACCTATGGGCCTTCGAGTCCTCCGACTTTAACCGCACCGTTTCCGTCAACCTGTTCACGCTCAACAGCGCCTTCGATGAGGCGCTGGTCCGCTGGGCCGACAAGCCGGGCAAGGCGCAAGACCTGGGCGTGCAGACGGTAGAAAACAGCGGCCAGTCGTTCGACGTCACCGGCATCGCCAAGTCATGGGGTGCGGGCCTCACCCCCAACTACGGCCTAGGCCTCGAGCCGGTCTCCAACGACTTCTACTACCAGTATGGCAGCCGCGAGTACTGGGTCGAGCCGCCGAAGCTGACCATCCGGTGCAGCGATTTGGAGTGGACTCCCACCCCCACCCGCACGCCGACGCGCACGCCGACCATCACGCCGACCAAGACGCCCACGACTCCCGGCGTCTTCGCGCTCACCATCACGCCCGCTTCGGTGCAGCTCGATCTGGCCCCGCTGCTGGTCGACGGCGGGCCGGATGTTGTGGAAGCAAGGGTTAACGTGAACGTCTCGCACGTGAGCGGAACCCCGCAGACGGTCTCGCTCACCATGCAGGATATGCCGCTAAGGGTGGAATACGACTTCGCGCCGGTCAGCGGCGCCGCGCCCTTCTCCTCGGTTCTCACCTTGCGCGTTCGCCGGGGCAGCCTCCCCATCCAGCTAGCTCTTAACGTTAAGGTGACCGGCGCGGCCGGCGGACAGGTCGTGGAGACGCCCTTGGCGCTCAGCATCGTCTCCACGGGCGATCTGCGCGTCCTGCACAGCTCTCCGGTGCAATCGGTAGACCAGGACGGCCCCGCCTTCCCCCTCGTCAGCGGCAAGGGCACGGCCTTCCGGGTCAAGGTGCGCAATAGCTTCCCCGGCCCGGTCGGGGTGCAGTTCAAGCTTGTGCTGCCTGCAGACGAATGGAGAATGAAGCCCGCCTGCGGAAACGGCAAAGAGATCACCGTCCCTGACGGCTGGCAATACCCTGAGGTCTGGGGACCGGTGCGGATTGAAGCGGGGGATCACGAGGTCATGCTTCCCTACCTCCCGGCAGGCAGCGAAACCCAGGCATGGGACGCCCTGACCAACCCGGCCGGGCAAATTGACTGCGGCTGCGTCGGCGCGCGGTGCGCGCCCGATGTGCGCGGGGTTCCGCGGCCGATCGCCGATCCGGCCAGCGTCCGGGTCGAGTTGGATCCCAACGCCATGATCCCCGAAGCCAACGAAAACAACAACTCAAACGGCACGTTTTCGTACCAGGTGCAGAACACACGGCCCTGGAGCTTCCTGTTCTATCGCTGTGTGGACCCGACGGATAATGAAGCCTTCCCCAGCTCGACGACGACCTCGTCGGCCGCGCAGGCACAACTCCAGTATCTGTTGGGCAACTTCCCCATCGCCGATGCCGAAGTCCGATACAGCATCTCACCGACGTTGGTCAGATGGGAAGATGATGAGGACCAGGCGCCCGCAAGCTGCACCGGCGACACGTGCTACCGGGATCGTTCAACGTTCCTCAACGACATCCTGACTATGGCGCAGGCGCAGGGGTTTAGATTTGGGGTGGCGGTGGGGTGCGGCGGCCGAGGCGGCGCCAGCGGCAGCACCCAGGCGGTTTTCGTCGAAGCCGAAACGGGCAGCAATTCGGAGCTCCTGGCGCACGAATTCAACCATGTTACAGCCCCGATGGGTGATATCTATTCGCTGGATGTCGCAGGAGGTTGGCACGAGCATTACTGCGAGATGAATGATACGCGCGTCTTCGGCTGTTGGGAGGATGGCGACAAGCTCAACGGTGAGGACTTCCCCTACTGCATAATGGACGGGGGCGTCGTGGATTGCCCCCAAACTTACACCAAGATCTGCTCGGTCAACTGCGGTTGCTCCGAATGGGCAGATCCCGACGAAGACCCGCAGTGCGTGGGCGAACCAATCGGCACCGAGACGGCCTGCAAGCAAGCCCTAGACACGGCGGTATCCTGCACGGCCCAGGGTGGGACGCTGTGGCGGACGCCGGACAGCCGCATCTACCACCCGGCGTCGCGGGGTTTCTGGGTCTACCGGTGGCTGCCCACCGACAGCACCCTGAACTACTTCATGGACAGTAAATTGGGCGCGTCTGCACCCTACTTCTGGATGCGCGTGGACAACACGATCCAACACGCAGATGGCACTGCCTTCCCCGACGGCTATCGCAACCTGCTGAGCAATCCGCTCTTCAATTCTGTGCCACTCCAGATCGCGCAAGCGACTGCCGACGACCCGGCCGCGCTGCTGGTAAGAGGTACGGTCACCGATGCGGGCATCGCGACTCTGCACCCATTCATGACACTCGCCGACCCCACCGTTGACCTGGCGCCCGGCGCGCCCGGCGCCTACCAGATCCGACTGCTGGACGGCAGCGGCGCGCTTCTCGCGACCACGGGCTTCGACCTGCTCTTTTACCAGACGGATCCGGACGGCGGCCCGCGGCACAAAGTGGGCTTCTCTCACCGCATCGCCTGGCAGCCCGGCACGCGCAAGATCGAGCTGTGGCTGGGCGCCCAACTGCTCGCCGGCCGCGATGTCACCCTGGCGGCGCCGCAGGTGACGCTGCTCGGCCCGAACGGCGGATCATTCGGCGCAGGCGAGGTCGTTCACATGAGCTGGACAGCTACCGACACGGATGGACCGGCGCTGACGTACCACCTTGCGCTCAGCCCGGATGACGGCCAGACCTGGCTGCCCATCGCCAACAACCTAACCTCGACTGCATACGACGTGCCGGCCGGCGCTCTGGCAAGCGGATCCTACCTGCTGCGTGTTACTGCGACCGACGGCGTCAACACCGGTTACGCCGAGACAAGCGAGCCGTTTATGATCGAGAGCCAGATCTTCCTTCCGTTGATACTGAGGAGCGGATCCTGATCGCGGGTCGGGCCGGCGGCAATCGTCGCCGGCCCGACTTGCGGCAGGCGTGAAGTGGTCGCCCAAACGCCGTCACTCGGACGCCGGGCGACCGAGGTGCTCGGCTGCCTGTTCCGAGGTCAAGCGGGTCAGGAACTCCTCGTCTTCGCTGCCATTGACCAGGTACTCGTAGTCAGTCCTGTACAGATAATAGGTGCCGCACCCGGGACACTGCTGAAGCTGCAGCTTACGGCTGCCGTAAGGCTGCATGTCCAGCACTACGATCAGACTGTTGGCCGCGGCCGGGAGATAAGTATTATCTTCCTCCCGACCATACTTCTGAAACGCATATTCCTGGTCGCGCAGGCGCGCACACAGCGCGCACACCTCGTGCGGCGCATCAACCCGACTGCGAACTGTCATACACTCCCCCGCTGATTGTGGTTATCACTTCCGGCAACGACGTCACGCCGGACACCCCCACAGCATCCCAAGCATCGAGCACGGCGCACCGGCACGCCGCCCAATCGATCAGCAAAACGGAAGCATCATTCATTTAATGAATTGACAAAAGATGGATTCTTTACTAGAATACTATCATCTTGACAGCCTGTCAAGACGGTAGATTCAGGAGAAGCTTCCATGCCCGGCGATGCTCTGCCCACACCCAACCTGCTGCTCACCATCCGCGGCCTGTTCCCCGCGCTCAACGAGCAGGAGCAGAAAGTTGGCCAATATGTTCTCGATCACCCGTACGAGGTCATCCACCTGGCGATGACCGATCTTGCTGAACGCTGCGGCGTCGGCGACACGACGATCTTTCGCTTCTGCCGCCGGGTCCGGACCGAGGGGTACCAGGACTTCAAGATCCGCCTGGCCGAGGAACTCACGCCCAGGAACGCGGCCGTCTATGAGGCCGAAGTAGCCGGCGATGCGTTGGCCCTGGCCGCGCACAAGGCGATCATGGACGACACAAAGTCGCTGGAAGACACGCTGCGCATCCTGGACCTGGCAGCGCTGGCGCGCGCGGCCGAGGCGCTGCTGGCGGCGCGACGGGTCGACATCTACGGCTCCGGCGGCAGCGCGGTGGCGGCGCTCGATTTGCAATACAAGCTGATGCGCGCGGGCATACGATCACAGTCCTACGCCGATGCCGAGTTGCAAACGCTATCCGCGGCCGTGCTGACCCCGGCTGATGTGGCGGTCGGCATCTCCCATTCGGGCGCCGCACCGGATGTGCTCCGTGTGCTGGAGACCGCCAGGCAGGCCGGGGCCACGACCATCGCGCTCACCAATCATCCGGCTTCGCCGATCGCCCGCCTCGCTGATGTCAGCCTGTGCACGGCCGCGCAGGAGCCATCGGGAGGCTACCCCCTGGCCGCGCGCGTGGCCCAGGTGGGACTGATCGACGTACTCTGCACCTGTTTGACTTTGAGGCGCCAGGCAAATCGGGCGTAGCTTACAGATCGTGATTGGGGAGCAAGTAGATCGTATGCAAACATCAATCGGTAAACACTGGCATCATCTGACTACGGACGAAGTTGTCCAACATGAACGTGGTGCTGCAGAGCGCATGATAGGGAGCACCCGATGGAACCCAAGCTGGCAATCACTGTCCGTCGCGTGACAGATAAAGTCGCGGCGTTAGAGATCAACGGAGAACTGACCCGCCTGGCCGAACCGCAACTGACCGCAGCCTACGCTGAGGCAATTGGCCTGGCCGCGCGGACGATTATCCTGGACCTTAGCAATCTGACCTACATGAACAACAAGGGGATGGGACTGCTGGTCAAGCTGGAAGCGCAGGTGCGCGGGGATGGGCGGCGGCTGGTGGCGGCGGGGTTAAACGACCACTACCGCCGCGTCTTTCGCACGACGGGGCTAGATGAGGGCATCCCAGTCTACAGTGATGTGACCCAGGTGACCGCGGCGCAGTAGAGAAGTCGTGTCAGATCAAGAGAGGAGGCGCTGTGACTGAGGCTACCACCGGACAACCTAAATCGTCTCACCCCTACTGGGCGCAGCGCGTCGACGAGCTCAAGGCGCCCGACGCGCCGCCGGAAGCGCTGAACCTGAACGTGGCGGGCCGCCGCGCGGTGGGGCCGCTGCAAGGGTTCGGCCAGCTCTGGCAAAAGACCTTCCGCATCCGCCTGGAGGGCGCGTCGGTCACCCCGGCTGAGGTGATCGCCGAGTGGAAGGCCGAACTGCCCAGCTTCAAACCGGCGGATAACCGTTTTTATCCCTCACCGCGCGGCATCGCGCCGGGCGAGGTGGTGTTGATCAACGCCTGGACGCCGGGCGGTCCCATCGCCACAGGTGTCGTCGTGCTCTACGCCGACGATGAGTCTTTCACCCTGATGACGCCTGAAGGCCACCCGGAGGCGGGCTGGGTGACCCTGAGCGCGTACACCGAGGACGGCGTCACCGTGGCGCAGGTGCAGGGACTGGCGCGCGCCAGCGACCCGATCTACGAGCTGGCATTCCGGGTGATGGGGTCGAAGCTGCAGGACTACATTTGGGTGCATGTATTGACGGAGCTGGCCGCCTACTTCGGGGTGAAGGGGCAGGTGGAAGTGGATCGGCAACTGCTGGACCGGCGCGTGCAGTGGCGCCGCGTTGGCAACGTCTGGCACAACGCACAGATCAGGACGATCCTGTATCACCTCACTGCGCCGGCCCGGCGGGTAAAACGAATCCTACGGAAATCCCGGCCGCGCGATGGGGGATGATCTAATGGAGAACATCCCGCGATCTCAGTCCTATGACGCCATCATCATCGGCGCCGGACCAAACGGGCTGGCCGCCGCGGTGACGTTGGCGCGCGCAGGCCGCTCGGTGTTGGTGATCGAGGCGGCAGCCACGGTGGGGGGGGGGACGCGCACGGCCGAACTGACGCTGCCCGGCTTCCGCCACGATATCTGCTCCGCGGTGCATCCGCTGGCCCTCTCATCGCCTTTCTTCCGAGCTCTGCCGTTGGACCGTTATGGACTGCGCTGGATCGAGCCACCCGCGCCGCTGGCCCAGCCAATGGACGATGGCGCCGCGGTCGTGCTGGAGCGGTCGGTGGAGGCGACGGCCGCCGGGTTGGGCCCGGATGCGGGGGCGTACCGCCGGTTGATGGGGCCGCTGGTGCACCGCTGGGCCGCAGTGACCGAGGATCTGCTCGGCCCACTGCCGCTGCCGCCGCACCATCCCCTGGCGTTGGCCTGGTTCGGGATCGAGGCGCTGCTGCCGGCGACCCTGTTGGCGCGGCTGTGGTTCCGGGGGGAGCGCGGCCGGGCCTTGTTCGGCGGCATGGCTGCGCACTCGATTTTGCCGCTGGAACAACCCGGCAGCGCGGCCTACGGCCTGATGCTGGGCATGGCAGGGCACGCGGTGGGCTGGCCCATCGCCGAGGGCGGCTCGCAGGCTATCGCCGACGCACTGGCTGCCTACCTGCGCGACCTGGGCGGCGAGATCGTGACCGGCCAACCGGTGACCTCCCTGGATGCGCTGCCGGCCGCCCGGGCCCTGTTGCTGGATGTCAGCCCGATCAACCTCCTCCGCATCGCAGGCAGCCGGCTGCCGGACGCGTACCGGCGCAAGCTGGCAAACTATCGCCACGGCCCGGCCGCGTTCAAGCTCGATTGGGCGCTTGATGGCCCGATCCCCTGGCGTGCGACCGCATGCCACCGCGCGGGCACCGTGCACCTAGGCAACACCCTGGCCGAAATGGCGCGCTCCGAGCGGGCGGCCTGGCAGGGAATGCACCCGGACCAGCCGTACATCATCCTGACGCAGCCCAGCCTCTTCGATCCGACCCGCGCGCCCGCAGGCAAACATACGGCCTGGGCCTACTGCCATGTGCCGAACCTGCACATGCCTGGCGCCGGCAACGGCCCGGGCATGTCGCCGGACAAAATGATCGAGCGGATCGAGGCGCAGGTGGAGCGGTTCGCGCCCGGCTTCAAGGCCCGCATCCTGGCGCGGCACGTCATGACCCCGGCCGATTTCGAGGCCTACAATCCGAACTACGTCGGCGGCGATATCATCGGCGGCGCGCAGGATTTGCCGCAGTTCTTCGCCCGACCGGTGCTCAGCCGCAACCCGTACGCCACCCCCGCGGAAGGCATCTACTTGTGCTCGGCCTCCACCCCGCCCGGCGGCGGCGTCCACGGCATGTGCGGCTACCACGCCGCGCAGGCGGTGTTAAGAACGAGAAGCGTATGAATCAAACCACCAAACGCACCTTGCAAGGGGTCCTCTGGATCACCCTCTATCTCCTGCTGACATTGGCGCCGCTGTTCCTACTGCTGGTCGGGCCGACGCCGGCAGGGCGGGGCTTCTGGCGCGAGTTTTCGGTGGCGCTGGGCTTCGCCGGGCTGGCGATGATGTGCCTCCAGTTCGTGCTGACCGCGCGCTTTCGCTGGCTGAAAGCGCCCTACGGCAGCGATATCGTCTACTACTTCCACCGGCAAATCTCCCTGGTGGCGTTCATGATCGTGTTAGCCCATCCCCTGATCCTGTTCATCGAGGATCCGGCGCGGCTGGGGCTGCTGAACCTGATCGCTGCGCCCTGGCGCGCCCGCTTCGGCGTCACGGCGGTGCTGGCGCTGATCGCGCTGGTGACGGCCTCGCTTTGGCGGCGGCAGTTAAAGATCCATTACGATGCCTGGCGCATCGGGCACGGCATCCTGGCGACCGCGGCCGTGGCGCTGACGATGGGGCACATCGTGCTGGTGGGCCACTACGTAAGCTTGCCGTGGAAAACCGCGCTGTGGATCGGCTACGGGAGCTTTTGGACCGCGCTGTTGGCCTACGTGCGCATCTTCAAGCCGTGGCGCGAGCTGCGCCGGCCCTACGTGGTGACGCAGGTGAAGCAGGAGCGCGGGAACGCGTGGACGGTGGCGCTGCGGCCGGACGGCCACGCGGGCATGACGTTCCACCCCGGCCAGTTTGCCTGGCTGTCACTGCGCAGCTCGCCCTTCGCTGACCGGGAGCACCCCTTCTCGTTCTCCTCCAGCGCGGCCCAGCCCGGCGAACTGGCATTCACCATCAAGGAGCGCGGCGACTTCACAAGCCAGATCGGGCAGGTGCGGCCCGGCGAGCGCGCCTACCTGGACGGGCCGCACGGCAGCTTCACCACCGACCGGCACGAGCACGCGGCCGGCTTCGTCTTCATTGCGGGCGGCGTCGGCATCACGCCCGTCATGAGCATGCTGCGCACCCTGGCCGACCGCAGGGACCCGCGGCCGCTCACCTTGATCTACGCCAACCGGGATTGGGAGGGGGTCACCTTTCGGGAGGAGATCGGGGCGCTGCAGGCAGGGGGCCGGATCGATTTGCGCGTGGTGCATGTGCTTCAACAACCGCCGGAGGGGTGGCCCTCCGACTGCGCTTCGCGCGATGCGAGCATGGCCCGCCCAGGGTGTGAGCGCGGCTACGTCACTGCCGAGGTCCTGCGCCGCCACTTGCCGCCCATCGAGCAGCGCAACCAGGCTGAAATCTTCATCTGCGGCCCACAGCCGATGATGGACGCGGTGGAGCGCGCCCTGCTGGACCTGGGGATCACCGGCGGCGATATCCACACCGAACGGTTCGACCTGGTATAAGGAGAAAGACATGCGACAACGGCTTTCGACGGCGCTGGCCCTGGGCATCGGCTTTCTGATCCTGGTGCTGTCCACGATCTTCGCTTTGTTACAAACCCGTTAGGACAGAGAGCGACGCAGCGCGGCGGAGCGCTGTGGCAGCAATTCCAAATATCACCCGAAGAGCAGATCAGCATGACCATCCAGCAAGCCATCATCTTCGCCACCCTGCTGCTGACTCTGGTGCTTTTCGTAACCGGTCGTTGGCGTTACGATGTGGTCGCACTGCTAGCACTGATGATCCTGACCCCCATCGGCCACCAGTCGAACACCCTGGTGATGGGGCCGGGCGGCTACCGATTTGGCGACTATTGGCGCATGGGGCTGCTGATGGAGGCTATCGTGGTGCTGGTGGCCGTGCCGTTGATCCTGGCTTGCTGGCCGCTAGGGCGATGAGATCGGGCGCTTTTGGCGGTGTTTGCTGCTCATGCTACAATGCATCAAGATCACCCTCGGTCATAGGCCGGTATTGGGATACGGATGAACGCTGAATCATCGCTGCTGATCCCGCTCCTTCTGACACTGACCGCCGCGGCCCTGGCCGCGGCCTGCGGCCATCCCGTACTCAACCGGCGGCTGACCATCACGCAGGCCGCGCGGCTGCTGGCGGCCCTGCCGCTGGCCGCGTTCATCTTCTTCCTCAGCCGGCTGCCTGCCATCGCCGGCGGCAATGCCCTGACCTTCAGCGTAGATTGGATGCCATCACTGGGGATGAGGGCCGGCCTCTACTTCGACAGCCTGAGCGCGCTCTTCCTGCTGCTGGTGTCGGGCATCGGCACGCTGGTGGTCATCTACAGCGGGTATTATTTTAAGGATGATCGCAGCGCGTGGCGGTTTCTGGCCTACCTGTTCCTGTTCATGACCATGATGTTGGGCGTGCTGTTGGCCGGCGACGTCATCACGCTGTTCGTCTTCTGGGAAGGCACCAGCCTCACCTCATTTCTGCTGATCGCATATAAATACAAAGACGAAGCGGCGCGGCGGGGCGCGTTCAAGTCGCTGTTCATCACCGGCGGCGGCGGGATCGCATTGCTGGCCGGGCTGCTTTTCGTCAGCTCGGTCGCGGGCGGCGCGGATTATGCCACCATCCTGCGCAGCGGCGACGTGCTGCGAGGCAGCCCGCTCTACGGCGTGATGCTGGGGCTGGTCGCGTTCGGCGCATTCACCAAGAGCGCCCAGGTGCCCGCGCACATCTGGCTGCCCGACGCGATGACGGCGCCCACCCCCGCCAGCGCCTACTTGCACTCGGCCACCATGGTGAAAGCCGGCATCTACCTGCTGGCGCGCATGAACCCCGCGCTGGGCGACACCGATGCCTGGTTCTGGCTGCTCACCGGCTTCGGGCTGATCACCATGCTGGCGGGCGCATACCTGGGGTTGAAGCAAAACGACCTCAAGGCACTGTTGGCCTATTCCACCATCAGCCAGCTCGGCGTGCTGGTGATGCTGATCGGCGACGATACATCCGCCGCGTTCAAGGCGCTGGTGGTCAGTGTGGTGGCGCACGCGCTCTATAAGTCGGCCCTCTTCCTCACCGTCGGCATCGTGGATCACGAGGCGGGGACGCGCGATTTGCTGCGGCTGGGTGGGCTGCGCCGTGCCATGCCGCTGACCTGGCTGGTCGGCACGATCGCCGCGCTCTCCATGGCCGGCCTCCCGCCCATGTTCGGCTTCCTGGCCAAAGAGACGCTGCTGGCTTCGGTCACGCATCCCAGCATCCCGCCGGCCGGCGTCGCGGTCTTGGCCGCCGCGACCGTCGCCGCGGGCGCGCTGATCCTGGCCCAGGCCGGGATGCTGATCTGGGATACGTTTTTCGGCCGGCCGCGCGACCCGCACGTCCATGCGCACGAGGCCCCGCGCTGGATGATCGCCATGCCGGCGGTCCCGGCGCTGCTGTCGCTGGCGCTGGGCCTGCTGCCCGAGCCGCAGGGTCTGGCAACCTTTCTGGCAAACGCGGCCGGGGCCGCTTACGGGGATAAGGTCAAGGTGTCGCTGGCGTTGTGGGCCGGCATCACCCCGCCGCTGATCCTGAGCATCGTAGCGGTGTCGCTGGGCCTGACCCTGTGGGCGCTGCGAGCCCGGGTGCGGGCCCTGCAAAACCGCGTGCCGGAGCGCATCAGCTTCAACGCGCTGCACACCGGCGCGCTGCGGCTGCTCGACGGCGGCGCGTATCTGGCGACCCGCACCCAGTCGGGCCAACTCCGCCGCTACTTGACGGTCATGCTGGTCAGCCTGGTTGTGCTGATGCTGCTGTTCGGCCGGATGCCGCTGCCGAGGACGATCCCGCCGCTCACCCTGGATGAACTGGCGATCCTGCGCGTCTTCACCCTGGCCCTGGCCACGGCAGCCGCGGCCCTGAGCATCTTCCTGCGCCGCGATTTCAACGCCATCCTGGCGCTGGGCGCGTCGGGCCTCAGCGTCGCCGTGATCATGGTGCTGGAGCCCGCGCCCGATGTTGCCCTGGTGCAGGTCGTGGTAGACATCCTCAGCGTGGTCATCCTGGTGCTGGCGCTGACCAGCCTGCCGCGGGAACAACGCCGCCGCGCCTGGGAGCTGACCTTCAAGCAGAGCCGCTGGGGGTTGATACGGGACGCGCTGATCGCGGCCGCGGGCGGATTCGCCGTGATGCTCTTGTCACTGGTCGCCCTCACATCGCGGCCGCGCGCAAGTATCGTCACCCCCTTCTACGAAGCCAACGCCAAGCCCCTCACCGGCGCAGCCGATATCGTGGGCGCGGTCGTGGTGGACTTCCGAGGCTTCGACACCCTGATCGAGATCACCGTCTTTGGCCTGGCCGGGATCGGGGCATACACGCTGTTGCGCTATGCGGCGCGAGGGGAGTGGGGGAAACCAACGAATCAACGAATCAACGAATCAACGAATCAGCGAATCAGCGAATCACGTCATTCGCAATTCGCTGATTCGCTCATTCGCAATTCGCCCCACGAATACGGCTTGGGCGATGAATCGCACGACCGCCGCATCATGGGCATCGGCGGGACGCAGGCCTCACCGTTCGTGCGCGCCTTGGCACGCGTCCTGCTGCCGGTGATGCTGATCCTCGGTTCGGTGCAGATGATGTACGGCCACGACCAGGCCGGCGATGGCTTCACGGCCGGCGTGATCATCAGCCTGGCTATCGCGTTCTGGTATGTGGTGTTCGGCTACGAGGAGACGCGGCGCCGGTTGCCGTGGCTGCGCCCCTTCAGCCTGATCGGCGCAGGGCTGCTGTTGGTAATCCTGGACGCCAGCCTGGCCGCTGTGTTGACCGGCAGTTTCTTTGCGAATTTGGACTACGGGGCGATGCTGGGCCTCCCGCTGCCGAAGGGCTTCGCGCTCAGCACCTCGTTCATTTTCGAGGCCGCCATCTGCCTGACGGTGCTCGGCGGCGCGTCCATGACGCTGGGTGCGCTGGGGCATCCGAAGGATGAAGCGGAGGAGAAGTAGGGGCGGGGTGACCCCGCCCCTACGTGGGGGGAAGAAGCATGGACCTACTCAAAGCACTCGCCATCGGCGCGATGTTCGGGATCGGCGTATTCCAGATGCTGCGCCGCAACGTGATCCGCTCGGCCATCGGGCTGATCATCATCTCCAACGCGGTGAACCTGTTCCTGCTGTCCACCGGCGCGTACCAGGGCGCGGTCGCCGCGTACGCCAACGTGACCGGCCAGCGCAGCGACGCGCTGCCCCAGGCGCTGGTGCTGACGGCCATTGTCATCAGCATGGCCGGCTTTTCGCTGGTGCTGGCGCTGCTGTACGTGCTCTCGACGCGCTATCGCACCGCGGATTCGGATGAGATTGCGGAACTGCGGAATTGACGGACGACCGATGACGGAGGACAAATCCTAACGTAAAGTAAGGATGTGCGATGAGAAAACTACCTTCCATACTGCGCATCATCAGGGTTGATTACCTGGCATCTATCGGGGTGATCGCGCCATTGGTCATTTGGGGGATGGCGCTGGCGGCACGGTTTTTTGACCCTGAGGCGGCGTCGTTCTTCTGGTTTCTGGGGCCGGCCGTAACCCTTTGGGGGCTGATTGTTGTATTCTGGCGCAGTTGGATCATCCGTTCGACATTCGACGATGGCGACCAGGTCCCAGGAACTATCGTGGGGGCTGATTTCTTTCGGGGACGCGGCCGAGTGGTGTATGTTTACACCTATCGAAGCGAGAAATACCAATCCAGCAATGCGGTTCAGTTGTCGGGTTTTGCCCGTTCCCTGGCCCCGGGCAGATCGGTCACGGTGATGGTGAGTCAGCTGCAGCCAAAGCGAGCCTTCGTGCAGGAGCTCTATCTTTAAGTCACAAAAGCTCCGACGGAGGAGATCATGATTTCATTCGGCGGTGAATACACCCGAAAACAGTGGGGCCAGGGCATTCGCATCGCGATGCACCCCACAGGCCGCGCATTTGTCTTGCGTCTGGCAGCTCTGTTGCTGGCCCTGGGCGTGGCCATTGTCTTGCTCATCAGTGTTCTGCAAGGGGAGGCGCCAGACAGTTCCTGGATCATCCGGACGGCCTTTAGCGTGGCCTTGCTGGTGCTGTGGGCTGCGGTTCCCTATTGGCGAGCGTGGCGCGCCGCCGTCGCGCCCTGGCGCGCGGCAAAAGGCCCTCTGAGTCTCATGGGCACAATCACAAACGAGGGTATCCGCTCCAATGCGTCAGGCGGTGGAGACGGTGACAGGTGGGAGAGCTTTCTGGCCGCCCGTACGCGACAGGACATGGTCGTGCTGATCGGCGCTGATGGCCTGGCTACCATCTTGCCGCGCACCTTCTTTGCGAGCGAATTTGACTGGCAGGCCTTTCGGCATATGGTGGAGTTCAAAGTTGTGACTCCAAAGTGAGTTGCTTGGGAATCACAGGTTTCTGAGGCGCAGACTTGATTCACACACATCTCGTCCTCCTTCCCATCATCATTCCGCTGGCCGGCGCGGCCGTGGGGCTGCTGGCGTGGCGGTGGCCGCGCGTCCAGCGGGCGTGGTCGTTCGGTGCGCTGCTAACGTCGGCGGCGGCCAGCGCGGGGCTGTTGTGGGCCGTGTGGACGCAAGGGCCGGTTGTCTTCCAGATCGGCGGCTGGGCTGCGCCGTTCAGTATCTCGCTGGTCGGCGACCTGCTGGCCGCGGCGCTGGTCCTGATGGCGCAGGGCGTGCTGGTGGCGGGCATGATCTACGCGCTGGGCTGCCGCGACAAGTGCGCCACTTACCCGGCCTTTTTCCCGCTCTTCCTGACCCTGACGACGGGGCTGACGGGGACCTTCCTCACCGGCGATGTCTTCACCTTGTTTGTCTTCGCCGAGCTGCTGGTGTCGTCGGGCGCGATCCTGACGGCCATCTCGGACGACCGCTCCGGCGCGGAGGCAGCGTACAAGTACTTCTTCATCAGCCTGTTCGCCGCCATCTTCCTGCTCAGCGCGGTCGGCGGGCTGTACGTCTCCTACGGCACCCTGAACATGGCCGATTTGGCCCAGCGCATCCTGCAGCAGGCGCAGGATGCGGGCGGGATGCCGCCGCTGCACCACATGGCGATGGTGCTGATGTTCGTCTTCTTCATGGTGAAGAGCGCGGTGGCGCCGTTCCACTTCTGGCAGCCCGATTTCCACACCGCCGCGCCGACGCCGGTCAGCGCCATGCTGTCGTCGGTGGTGGTGAAGGTAGGGGTCTACGGCTTCCTGCGCATGACCACGCTGCTCTTCGTGCCGCAAGCGGCTACGTTGAAGGGGCTCCTGGTCGTCCTGGGTGCGGCCGGCGTGATCTTCGGCGGGCTGGCCGCGCTGGGAACGCACAACGCCAAGCGGATGCTGGCCTACTCCACCCTGGCGCAGATCGGCTATATCCTGGTGGGGATCGGGTGGGGCACGCCGGCCGCGCTCGCGGCGGCGCTCGTGCTGACGATCAACCACAGCCTGATCAAGGCCGCGCTGCTGATGCTGGCCGGCGCGGTCGCCAGCCGCGCGCCGATCAAATCGGCCGCGTTCGCCAACATCACCGGCCTGGGCAAGTCGCTGCCGGGGGTGGGCGCGCTCTTCCTGCTGGGCGGGCTGGCGCTGGCAGGCATCCCGCCCACCAACGGCTTCATCGGCAAGCTGGCGCTCTTCCGCGGCGGCATATTGGCGGCTGAATACCCCGCACTGGCCGTGATCGGGGTCGCCAGCATCATCACTGTGGTATACGTGGTGCGCGCGTTCCAGCTCATCTGGTGGACGCCGCCGGCCGAGGGGGTCAAGGCCAAGCCTGGCGGCGACCGACTGCTGGCCCCCGTGATGCTGATCGGCCTGTGTCTGCTGCTGGGACTGTGGGCCGAGCCGCTGCTGCGCCTGGCAAACGACGTGGCCGCGTGGCTGGGCGATCCGGCGGCGTATATCGCGGCGGTGTTGGGAAAATAGACATGCATATCATCCGAACCATTCTCATCCTGCTGACCATCTACCTGGCGTTGACCGGCAACCTGCAGCCGAGCAACATCGTGCTGGGTGCATTGGTGGCGGGCGTGGCGACGTTGCTGCTGCGGCCGCAGCCGGACCGCACCGATCTGCGCAGGCTGCCGGCCGCGCTCTGGGCCCTCGTGCGCTACATCGCGATCCTGGCCGCAGACGTGGTCAAGAGCGGCCTCGGTGTGGCGCGCATCGTGCTCGATCCAAAACTGCCGATCCAGCCCGGCATCGTCGCGATTGACGCGGGCTGCTGTGGTGAGCTGAGCACGGCGCTCAGCGCACATGCGCTCTCGATCACGCCGGGCGAACTGGTGATCGGAATTGACGAACAAGGAATCCTGTACACGCACTGCCTGGACGCGACGCGCTCGGCCGAGTACGCCGCCGAGGCCCAGGCGATGCGCCGCGACCTGTTGAGCAAGATTTTTGCATGACGCACTTACAAACCAGGTTTCTCGGAGAAACCTGGTTTGTAAGTGCGCTGAGCATTTTTGAGGCCTATGAGCCAGATTCTTTCCGTCGTCCTGAACATTGCACTAGCCGTCCACATCGCCCTGATCGCGGTCTGCGTCTGGCGGGTGTGGCGCGGGGAAAACGTGATCGATCGGCTGATCGGCGCCGACCTGGTGGGCACGCTGATGCTGGCCGTGCTCGTGCTGCTGGCCCTGATCCTGCTCAACGCGACCTACATCGATGTGGCGCTGGGCCTGGCCGCCCTGGGTTTCGTCGGCACGATCGCGTTGGCGAAGTACATCGCGGACCAGCAGATGTTTTAGTGGTGCGTGGTGCGTGGTGCGTGTCATCCTGAGCGTGCGATGCAAGCATCGACCGCAGCGCAGTCGAAGGATCTGGGTATGCAGACATTCCTACAACTCATCGCCATCGCGGCGGTTTTGATCGGCACGGCGTTCTCGGTTACGGGCGTGCTGGGGTTCATCCGCATGCCCGATGTCTACACGCGACTGCACGCCACGGGTAAGGTGAGCATCTTCGGCGTGGTGCTGCTGCTGCTCGCCACGGTCGCCCTGACGCCGCTCGGGTTCGGGAAAGGGTTGGTGCTGATCGCGCTGCTGGTCATCGGCGGGCCGGTCACATCGCACGCCATCGGCTCGGCCGCGCATCGTATCGGCATCCCCATGCAGCGCCATCCGGGGATAGCGCCATCCGGGGATGGCGCCATCCGGGATGACCTGACGGACCGGGAGCGGGCGGAAACACAGGACAGCGCCACATAGGCGCAATGACCCACCAGCCCCCAGGCAGCATTGATCAAAGGAATCGCGCATGGCAGCATTGACCCTGGCTCTGTTCATTCTCGGTCTCATCATCCTCATCATCGGCGCCGAGTTGCTGGTGCGCGGGGCCGCGCGGTTGGCGGTCGGCTTCGGCATCTCGCCGCTGGTAGTTGGCCTGACGGTGGTCGCGTTCGGGACCAGTTCGCCGGAACTGGCGGTAAGCCTCGGCTCGGCGCTCTCGGGCCAGGCCGACATCGCCCTGGGCAACGTGGTGGGCAGTAACATCTTCAACGTGTTGTTCATCCTGGGCATCAGCGCGCTGATCGGCGCGCTGGTGGTGGCGCAGCAGCTCATCCGGCTGGACGTGCCATTGATGATCGGCGTCACACTGCTGCCGCTGCTGCTGGGGCTGGACGGCAAGATCGGCCGGTGGGACGGCCTGCTGCTCTTTGCCGGCATTGTGGCCTACACCGCTTTTGCCATCCGCCAGAGCCGCAAAGAGTCCAGCCAGGTGCAGGCCGAGTACGACCATGAATTCGGGCAGGGCAGGCGCATGGAGCCGCGGCAGGTGCTGCTCAACGTCTTCTTCTTGATCGCCGGCCTGGCGCTGCTGGTGCTCGGCTCACGCTGGCTGGTCGACGGCGCCGTGACCCTTGCACGGGCGCTGGGGTTGAGCGAGCTGATCATCGGCCTGACCATCATCGCGGCCGGCACCTCGCTGCCTGAAATCGCCACCTCAATCATCGCCAGCATCCGCGGCGAGCGGGATATCGCCGTGGGCAACGTGGTCGGCAGCAACCTGTTCAATATCATGGCGGTGTTGGGCCTGACGGCCGTGGTCGCGCCGGGCGGCGTCACCGTTCCACAGGCGGCGCTGCGCTTCGATATCCCCTTCATGATCGCGGTTTCGGTCGCCTGCTTGCCGATCTTCTTCACCGGTTATCGCATCGCGCGCTGGGAGGGGGCGCTTTTCCTGGCGTACTACCTTGCCTATACGCTCTACCTGATCCTCGACGCCACCGGGCATGACGCGCTGCCGGCCTACAGCACAGTGCTGATCGAGTTCGTGGCGCCGCTCACCGCGGTGACGCTGGTGCTGCTGGCGGTGCGCGCCTGGCGGGCGAGCCGGCGCGTCACCAGCGGGTGAAAGGTGCAAGCAAATTCCCGCGCGGCTGTAGGATGATGTTGGACTCATTTTGAGATTCGGAGCTGCTCTCGATGACACCCTTTCTCCAATTAGTTTTCTCCTTGATGGTGATCATTACGGCCGCAAAGGCCGGCGGCTGGCTGGCGATGCGCCTCCGCCAGCCGGCAGTGTTGGGCGAGCTGCTGGTCGGTGTGATCCTTGGTCCCAGCCTGCTCGATCTGCTGCACTGGCCGTTCCTGCTGAACGCGGCCGAGCCGCACTTGTTGACCGAGGCGATCTACGAGCTGGCAGAACTGGGGGTCATCTGCCTGATGTTCCTCGCGGGCCTGGAGGTGGATATCCGAGAGATGCGCCGGACCGGCCGCGTGGCCTTGCTGGCGGGCGTCATCGGCGTGATCGTGCCGCTGGCGTTGGGCGCCCTGGTGGTCCTGCCGTTTGGCTACCACGGCCAGGCGGCCCTCTTCATCGGCATGATCCTGACCGCGACCAGCGTCAGCATCAGCGCACAGACGCTGCTCGAGCTGGATGTGCTGCGCAGCAAAGAAGGGATCGCGCTGTTGGGCGCCGCGGTGGTCGATGATGTCCTGGTCATTTTGCTGTTGTCGATCTTCGTCGCGGTCGCGGCGACCGGGGCTGGCGGCGGCGCGGTCTTGTGGGTCGTTGGGCGCATGGTGCTGTACCTGGGCCTGGCGACGGCGGCTGCCTTCCTGCTGCTGCCGCGGCTGGCCGCGTGGATCGACGATCAGCCGATCAGCGAGGGGCTGACGGCGCTCGTCCTGGTCATCACCCTGGCCTACGCGTGGCTGGCGGAGGTAGGTGGTGGCTTGGCGGCCATCACCGGCGCCTTCATCGCCGGCCTGGGCTTCGGCCGCAGCCACCTGCACTCCACCATCAATCGCTCGATGCACACGATCACCTATGCGTTCCTGGTGCCGATCTTCTTTGTCAGCATCGGCCTCAAGACGGACGCCCATCTGCTGACCGGATCAGGCATCCTGCTGGCGCTCGTGCTGGTGATCGTCGCGGTGCTCGCCAAAGTTCTGGGCGGCGGCGTGGGCGCACGGCTGGGCGGCTTCTCGAACCGCGCGGCGCTGCGCGTGGGCGTGGGGATGGTCAGCCGCGGCGAAGTGGGCCTGATCGTCGCCAGCGTCGGTGTGAACGCCGGCCTGATCCAGACCGAGCTGTTCTCGATTGTCACCATCATCGTGTTGGTCACTACGCTCGTCACCCCGCCGCTCCTGCGGCAGGTCTTTACCGACAAGGAGACAAGTCATGCCTAACCTGATCGTTGCCATCATGCCGAACCTGGACCGCTGCCAGGATGTGCTGCGCACCTGGGATCGCCTGGGCGTCACCGGCATCACCATCCTGGAAAGCGCCGGGCTGCACGGCCTGAAGCAGGTGCGCGGCCGCCGCGACGATATGCCGTTGATCCCTTCCCTGCGCCACCTCCTGGAGACCGAGGAGTACCATCATCGGACCGCGTTTGTCGTCGTGGACGACGATTTCGATCTGCAAGGGCTGCTGCGGGCCACGGAGCAGGCGGTTGGCGGCAGCTTCGATGCGCCGGACGCCGGGCTGCTTTTCGTGGCGCCCCTCTCACACGTCTTGGGGCTGGGCAAACGGCGGACGCCGACGCGCGGCTGAGCGAGGCCCCCGGTGGATCGGGTGCGCCGATGGGCTGAAAAGCCAAGAGCAGCCCATCGACGCACCCCAAATCAAAGCGCCGGTTGACTTCGAGCCCGGTTTGGCGTATGATCTTCAGTGCTGAACGAGGACTTCATGACCGGCGCTTATGTTGGCACCCCTGATATCTGGCCGGCGTTGGCCGGCGCCGTCGCCCTCGCCTTCTTGAGCCTTTACAGTTGGCGGCGCCGCCGCGTGCCCGCCGCGCTGCCACTGGCTGCGGGCGCGTTGTTTGGGACGCTATGGCTTCTGGGAGTCACCCTCGAAGTGAGCGCTGTCGCCCCGGCCACGAAGATCGCCTGGCATAAATTCCAGGCCGTCTGGCAGTTGCCCTCAGCCACCGCCATGACCTGCTTTGCGCTGGCGTACGCCAATCCGGGGCGCTGGTCGACCCCTCGCATCCTGACCCCGCTCGCGCTTCCTCCGGTCCTGCTCATGGTCATGATCGCCACCAACAACGCGCAATTCATGTGGCGCCGGCTGGAGGTCGCACCGGATGGCTTGATCGTGCGGTACTTTGCCGTTTCAGGCATGATCATGGTGGTCTATGGGGTTGGCCTCGTGCTGGTCGACATCGCGGCCTTCCTGTGGCTCTTCATCCGTTCACCAGAGCATCGCTGGCCCGCGGCGCTCCTCCTGGTTGGCGATATCACATCCCGCGGCCTGTACGGCCTGTACCAACTGGATGCCACGGCGGCGCCCTCGCTGACCATGCATGATTCCTTTGTCGCCGCCCTGTTCGCAAACTGGATCATGGTTGCCATCGCGCTGTTCGGCTTTCGCATTTTCGATCCTCTCCCCGCGGCGCGCAGGACAGCCGTCGAGCAGATGCATGACGGGGTGGTGGTATTCGACACCGAGAGGCGGATCGTTCGCGCGAACCCCGCGGCGCTGGCCATCCTGTCCATTTCGACAGCACATGCCCGCGGCAAGACGTTGACGGAGCTCCAGCCCGACTTCCCTGATATAAGTGCCCTGCTGGCCGGCGACCTTACGGAGTCAAAACCGGCCGAAATCACGCTGGGGACAGGACCCGATGCCCGGCGATATGTTTTCGAGTTTTCGGCGCTCGACGATTTTCGCGGGCTGCTCATCGGATACCTGTTGCTGCTGCACGATGTCACAGAGCGACGCAAGGCCCAGGCGCAGATCATGCAGCAGCAGACCGCGTTGGCCGCGCTGCGCGAGCGCGAACAGATTGCCCGTGAGCTGCACGATGGCCTCAGTCAGGTGCTGGGGTTCATCAAAATGCAGGCTCAGGCCGCCCGCGATCTGTTGGCCCAGGAACGCAAGGCTGAAGCCGACAGTTATCTGGAGCGGTTAGTGTCTGTAACGCAAGAGGTGCACACCGACTTGCGTGAATACATTTTCGAAGCCAGCGCGCATCCCCCGCACGAACTGGGATTCAGCGCTTCCCTCCGGCAGCACCTGGACCGCTTCAGCCAGAACCACCCGATCCTCACGGAACTCACAATCCCAACCGAACTGACCGATGAATGCTTCGAGCCGACGGTGGCAGCGCAATTGCTGCGCATCATTCAAGAGGCCCTGAACAATGCGCGCAAGCATGCGCACGCCTCAGAGGTCCGGATCAGCCTGGCTGATCGCGGCCGCATGGCCGAAATCATCATCACCGATAATGGCCAGGGGTTTGATCCGCTTCAGGCTGCGGGCAACGGGTTTGGGCTGCGCTTCATGCGCGAGCGCGCTGATGAGGTGGGGGGCAGCATCGAAGTCCGCTCCGCGCCCGGCCGGGGCGCCCAGGTGATCATTGAAGTTCCCATCAGAAGGGAGAGCATCCTGAACGAAACGAGGGAGGGCGGTTCATGAGGATTTTGCTCGTCGACGATCACCCCCTTTTCCTGGACGGGCTGAAGAACCTGCTGCGCGCCCGCGGGATCGAGGTCGCAGGCACCGCGCGCGATGGTCTTGAAGCCCTGGAGCAGGCTCGCGCCCTACGGCCGGATGTGATCCTGATGGATATCCAGATGCCGCGCTGCGACGGACTGTGCGCCACCCGGCTCATCCAGGCGGAGCTGCCGGAGATCAAGATCGTGATACTGACGATGTCAGCCGCGGATGAGCATCTGTTTGAGGCGATCAAAAGCGGCGCCACGGGTTATCTGCTGAAGACGTTGGACACGGAACTCTTCTTCGAGTTACTGTCGGGGCTGGCGCGCGGGGAAGCCCCCTTGGCGCCCGGCATCGCCGCGCGTATCCTGAACGAGTTTGCGCGGCCGGCCGGCGGGATCTCATCCTCCGGCAGTACGGTCATCCCTGGCACCTCCGATCCGTCCACTTCACCCAGGGCAACCCTTTCTTCCCGCCAGATAGAGATCCTCGAGCTGGTGAGCCGGGGTCTGCTCTACAAGGAAGTCGGCAACGCCCTGGGGGTGTCCGAGCGCACCGTTAAGTATCATATGGGCGAGATCATCCAGCAATTGCACCTGCGCAATCGCGCCGAAGTGTTGGCCTACGTCCGGCGCCACGGCATCGGCGCGCCGTAGAGACGCTTCGCCCGCCTCACCCAGGTGCGATCCACTACCTCGACGCAACAAACACTATCCCCGGGTGTAGTCGCTCCCTCTTCCACTGTACCCGGACTGTACTTTTATTGTCCCTCAAGTACATTGACACGCCTTCGATATTGGTGCATATTATCTAGAGGCGCAGTCTGTCGTCTGCACACTTGACTGCCTCACCCCTTCGTGAGGATCGTATGACTCCACAGCGCATCATCGTGCTTTACGGGCCGTCCCTCAGCGTTGCGGCCATCGGTGCGGGCCTGGCAGGCCAGCCCGGCTGGCGTACAATCACTGTGGAGCCGACAGCTCCTGACGCGGCACGACATCTACGCGAGCTTCGCCCCGATGTGGTGCTCTATGACCTGGCTGCTGCACAACCGGAAACAACCATCCTGCTGATGAAAGAGTGTCCGGGCCTGCTGTTGATCGGCATTGATCTGACGAACAATCGGGCGATGGTGCTCTCCTGTGAGCAGCCCAAGCTGTTCACGACAGACGATTTCATGCAATTAATTGAGCGCAGTCTCTGCAGCGCAGATTCTGCATCAGGAGGATCACAATGAAGTGCACTCTTTCCGCCGCTACTCACCTGACCCGACGTGGTCTCGTTCTGATACTGGCATGCTCGCTGGCAGTGCTCACGCTGGCCGGCGCCCCGATCGCCTCGGCTGACTTCTTCCCCGAGACCCCGGAACATGCCATTCAGACCGCGTGGCAGAGCGCCGCCGATCTGGGCGCGTACCAGTTCGCCGCCGAGATGACGCAGGTCACCTACCCGGCGCCGACGTTGGCCAACGTCGGCCGCAGCCCCACCCAACAGACCGTGCACCTCGAAGGCTCGGTTGACCTGCCGCAGCACGCCCTTGAAATGGCGCTCTGGCAGGGCGGCAGCGTGCTGCAGCCGGCCGACGCCATGGAGATCAAGGTGGAGGGCGATCGCGCGTGGGGCCGCCAGGCGGGCACCGGCTGGCAGGAGACACAGGACTTCTCCGGCCTGTGGGGACCGAACAATGACCTGATGGTCTTCCTGGCCGGGGTAAAAGACCCTATGCCCGACGAGGAGATGGCAGGGCGCTACAGCTTCACCTTTGATGGCCCTGCCTTCGCGCGCCACATGCGCGATCAGCTTGAAGCCTACCTGATCGAGCGCGGGGAGCTGCCCTTTAACATGCACCTGGACACCTCGCGCGTCTATCAGGACACCACCGGCGACGGCGAGGTGTGGCTCAACGAGCTCGGCCTGCCTGCCCGCCTGGTCGTTCACCTGTCGTATCCGGCGCAGGACCAGGGCGCCAGCAGCGACAGTGAAGGCCCGAGCGACGTTGACATGGACATGACTTTCATGTACAGCAGTGAGGCGCTGGCAACGTTGGCGCCGGAGGGACTGTCGCTGCAGGGAGTCGCGGACGCTGCGCAGGCACTGGCCGGCTCGGTTGCCGGCAACCTGCCGAGGCTGCTCTTCTTGGGTCTGTCCGCCATTGCCGTGGTCTTCTTCGTGCTTGCCCGTGGCGGCCGCCGCACGTATGCAACGGTGGTGATCGCAACGGTGTTGGCGATGGTGGTTGCGCCGCTCATGCAGTCTGCGCAGGCTGCGTCCTTCATGGAGAAGCAGGCCGCCAAACAAGAGCAAGCTGAGAAAGAACAGCGCAGCCAGGAGATCGCCAGGGAGGCGGCGGCCGAGGCTGCCGGTGCGAACTGGGATCCACACCAGGATCCGCTGGCCGGGCCTTCGGCGGTCACCGGGACGAGTATTCCACCCGCGGGCGACTTGTCCAATAGTCAGGGGTCAGGGGACGGACCCCTAGCGCCGCTGGCTCTGCTCGGCCCGGCCGAACAGGGCAGCTCAGGCGACGTCGACACGGATGGGGACGGCCTGTCTGACATAGCCGAGGCAGAGCTCGGCTCGAATCCCGATGCGGCCGATAGCGACTCGGACGGCTTGAACGACTACGTCGAGGTGCTGCAGCTCGGCACGAACCCCACGCTCAAGGATTCCGATGGTGATGGCATCTTCGACAACGTCGAAGTGGCCGGCTTCACCTACAGAGGGCTGCACTGGTACCCAAACCCCAGAGAAAGCGATACCAACGGCGACGGGATGCCCGACAGTCTGGAGTGTCTGGACCTGAAAGACGTCACGGCCGCGCCGGCGACGCTGACCCAGTGTGACGCGGACCTGGACAACATCCCCGATCTGTTTGACACCGACGACGACAACGACGGCGTACAGGATGCGATTGATAGCTCGCCGAACGCCATCGTGGACCGTAACGGCAAGCGCGCCAACGCCACCGCCACCGCAGGTGGCGCCATCACACCCTTCACTAAGGAAAACCCCTTCCAGTTCCAGGTCAGCAACCTGGCCACCGGCTATCCGGTGGTGGTCGATTTCCAGTTGGAGCCGATCAATCGCGCACACCTGGGGTATGCCATGAACGTGCTCGACTGGCCCGCGGCGGACACCGGCGGCCAGGTCCAGCACGTCAAGAACACCACCTTTGCCAGCACCGACAGCCCCAACGCGCGCGACACCAAAGACCCGCGCGCGGCCTACGGTGACATGCGGCTCATCCCCATGTTCGAGCTGGAGATCAGCGGCAGCGCGACCGATTACCGCCTGCCATTCCGCCTGACCACGCCGGCCATCACCGTCACACTGAACTATCCGGTCAGCGAGTCCGACACAATCTCGGCCACCGTCGGCCTGGAGGCGAAGGCAGGCGACAACAACCAGACGGAGCTCACGTTCGAGTTCGAGGGCGGCAGCGGGTACACCGCGGCCATCTACGAGGGCGATTGCCCGCCCCTCGGCGAGCCTCTTTACAGCTTCACCGGCCTCAACACCGGCAGCGTTGTCTACGCCGGCGCCCGCGCGGTGGACCTGGCCGACAGCAAGCACAGCCTGACAGTCAGCCGTAGCGACGGCGCGCGCGCGTGCAGCAACATCGGCAACATCATCAACGGCCTCCTGCCCGACAAGATGGTGGATCCGGAGTGGCTGAAGCCCTACGGCGTCTCGGTGCGCGAGGCGGACGAACAGGGCACGCTGCTGGCCTACATCCCGCTCAATGTCCAGCCGGATCAGACCGGCGGCGGCAAGGCCGCGTTCCGCGCGCGTATGATCTACGAGCTGGCCGCGGCCGGCGATTGGCAGCAGGTCCAGAAAGGCCGCATCGTCTGGATGGTGCAGGCGCTCACCGATAGCTGCGACGAGACCGACTTCGTGCCGTCGGAGGAGGCCGAGGAGGACGCTGAGCTGGAGACCGAAGAGCGGGCGGCCTGGTGCGCCAACCCCGCTCACCGCGCGCAGGACGCCGCGCACGTGGTGCAGGCCTACTACGACGAGTGGTACCTGGCCGGCATGTCGGTCAAGGAAGAGCACAGCTTCGACGCCTCGATCGCCTGGCAGGCGCCAGCCAGCTATGCCGAATACCCCGGCGAAGACTGGCTCTGGCAGCTCGCCCGCGGCCTGGTGGGGGGCTTTTCAACCGGCCGCGACTGCTACGGTGATGTCTATGACCCCGACGACTACGATCCCGCGGCGCAGCCGCCCGTCTGCAACGGCGATGGCAAGCGCGACATCACGGTTAGCCCCGGCGGGAACACCACGATCCAGGACCGCTTCGACGACGCCGGCAGCGTGCCCGCCGACGACGACCGGCGCTGGGGCATCCCCCAGGACGGGTTATCGGTTGAGACCTTCTCCTACGTCAGTGATGCCGAGATCGCGAAGATCACGATGTACGAGATTCCGCGCATCCTGGAGGAGGTTTTCGGTGACGGCAGCTCCGTCGCCATCCCCTCGCTGCTTCTGGCCACCGAGACCACCTACCGCAGCACGACGATGGATGCCGCGGCATTCGCTAGCGATGGTGGATTGACCCTCGATTTTGCCAACCTGGATCCGACCACCACCACCCTCGTCAAATGGGCGCCCTATCGCTACAACCCAGACCAGGGGCCGGATGGCGCCATCGGGTGGGAGAACTACCCGATGGCCGACTACTGGGACCACATGGAGCTGGTTTACAAGGCGGGCCTGCGCGATTTCTACGCGGCGCAGGGGCAGCCAAAGGAGGATCTATGGCTGCTCGGCGCGGTCTCCGTGCTGCGCTCCCTCTACATGACGCTCTACACGGGCATGCTTTCCACCGTGGTGATGGGGGGTAACCTGACATTCACGGTGGAGGAGGCGGCCGAAAGCTCTGATCTCGATCTGGCGAGCAGTATCAAGGGGATCATCTACGATGGCTTCCAGGACCTCACCGGCTTCATAGATGACTTCGCCAAGGAAGCCGCGGAGATGTACAAAACCATGAAGGCGGTGATCGAGCTCGTCAACACCGGCGCCATCAAGACCATCCTGGGCACTACCTACAGTCAGGCCGACAAATTCCTGATCGCCATCGGCGAAGGGCTCAGGGGCATCGCAAATTCCTGGATTAACGCGTTCAAGCCCAGCAACTTCGCGCAGATGAGCGCGGGCGGGAAGGCCGGCATCGCCCTGTTCATAGGCATGGCCGCGGTCGCTGTCGCCGGGTGCATCACCTCCATAGCCATGGGCGCCAATGTGGCGGAGGTCATCGCCAATGTGATGCTGGCGCTGAATATCATCATGACCCTCAAGACCATCCTCTCGCAGGCGCAGGAGCTGGCGAAATCCACCACACAGATCACAAAGGCGGCGATCTGTAACGCCGCGGAGTTTACCAAGGCCGCGACCAGTTGGACGACGGTTGCCACCCTCATCGTGCAAATCGCCGTGACCTGGGCGCTGGCCATCGTCACCATGTGCCTGACCGATATGTCGCGCGTTGACCTGGGCACCTTGATCGCCGGCGCCATCGCCAGCACCATCGTGCTGGTCATCATGTTCGTCATCGGCTGCATCCCGATCGTCGGCCAGATCCTCCAGCAGATCATCTGGATGATCGACTACTTCATCAGCGCCATCTGCGGCTGGCTGCCCGAGGACATGCAAGCGTCGGACGCCGCCAAGTGGTTATGCGGCGGGCTCGAGGGGATCGTCAGCAACATCATCCAAAACCTGATCTACGCCGGCAACGTCATGGTCGACCTGAAGGAGCGCGACCTGGAGGAGGGCGAGAAGAGCCGCATCGAGTTCATCTCGATGGACTTGAACGACCTGGTGTTCCCCGACCAAGGGATCCGGGCCGGCAACAGCGTGCTCGTGGGGCTGTCCATCACGAACACCATCGATATGATCTCACTGCCCGCCAACATCGGCGCCATGTACCCGTACGAGTACAGCGACAGCAACCTGAAGAGCTCGGCCTTCATCTACAAGCTGCAGCCCGACGAGATCGTCTGGGCTAGCACAAACACTGAGCCTGGCCCCACGACGGTGAGCCGCAACACGATGAATTTCGAATGGCAGTACGCGGACGGGAACGGACCGGAGTGGGGCGATGCCGGCCACACCTGGAAAGCGGCCGAGCCGATGTACATCACCCGCACCCTGCGCTCGGAAACCGGCGTCCCGTTCGGTGAGGCCGGCCTCAACCGACACCTCACCGAGTACCTGTCGGAGGCGTGGGCCATCCCCGAGCAGAACTGCATCCTGGGCATCTGCACCGTCTGGACGAACCGGGATATCCGGCACTACCCCCTGAGCGATTCGCTGGTCTTTGACGTCTTCCCGGCCACCCTGGATGAGTTCTACGACCTCAACTGCGACACCGGTCCTGGCGCCGGTGGCTGCCGCCAGTCGTGGGGCGGAGCGGTCCAGTTCCCCGCGCTGCGCGACGCGGACGGCGATGGCTTGCCGCGCGGGGCCGATCCCGATGACTCGCGCTGGGACGCCGACCTGGACGGCCTGAGCGACGTCTTCGAACGGCAGCACGGCAGCGATCCCACCAGCCGTGACTCCGACGGGGATGGGCTGGGTGACTACGATGAGGCGTTGGCCGGCACCTCCCCGGCCCGGCCCGACACCGACGGCGACGGCCTGCGGGACAGCGAGGAAGTGTTCCACCGCGACGAGTTCGACCAGGATGACGACGGCAATACGAACGAGTGGGTCGGCGGCTGGAGCTTCGTTTACTCGATGAACGATGACGGCACTGCCAACAGCACCTGGGTCGTGCCCGACCCATTGATGGCTGACACCGACCATGACACGTTGATGGACTCGCTCGAGAAGATCTACGGCCTGAACCCACAGGTACCCTCGCGCGGCACGGTGCTGACCCTCCAGTCTGAGGTCCGGGAGCCGGACGGAAGCGGCGGCTACGCGACGTCCGACAACATCATGAAGGCCGGCCAGACCTTCCATTACACGGCCACGGTCAAGAACGAGCTGATGAACCGCTACGCCCAGGGCCTGCTGGAGACCGACTTTCCCACCGCCGCCACCGACACCAGCCTGCCGGCGGAGTCGTTCGTGCTGCAGCCGCTGGAACAGCAGAGCCTGGCGGGGGACATCGCCGTGAAGCCGGCCGCAGCCAGCGGCGTGTACAGCTTCACGCAGGTCGCGGGGGCCTACGTCATCGACTGGGCCGAGCTCGCTAAGAATGCGATCGGTTGGTTCCCGTTCGAGGATGCGGCCGGTTCCACGACCTTCACCGACCACTCGGGCAGCATTCCGCCGCACGATGGGACCTGCGCCGGGACCTGCGCGATCGACGCGGCCGGCAAATACGGCGCGGCGCTGAGCCTGGCGGGCGGCGGGACGGTGACCAGCATCCTGAACCTACCGGAGAGCGCGTACGGCGTCTCCTTCTGGTTCAAGACCAGCCAGGCGACCGCCGGGCTCTTCTCGGTGGATGACGCGGACGGGGTGCAGGTCTACCTGAGCAGCGGCAACCTCTGCGGCCGGGTGACCTATTTGAGCGGTGCGACACCGACGGTCGAGGCCGCCTGCTCGACGGGGCTGAGTCTGGGGGACGGCGTATGGCACCACGTGGTGCACACCGCGGGCGCGTTCGCCGACGGCTTCACCGGCCAGCGGCTCTACATCGACGGCAGTTTGGCCGGCACGGGCAGCCAGACCTCGGAGACCACTCCGAACGACGGCGGGCTGATCCTCGGGTCGGCGAGCGCGTGCGCCGCTGGCGCTAACTGCGATTTCAACGGCCTGCTGGATGACGTGCGCTTCTTCGGCGCCGCGCTCTCGACCGGCGAGGTGGTCGCGCTCTTCAGCCAGCCGGTGCTCTACGTTAACTTCAACGAGTCGAGCGCCTGGGCCGATCATTCGATGTTCGGCAACGACCTCGACTGCTCCGGCAGCCGCTGCCCGGCGAGCACCAGCGGCATCCAGGGCAAGGGCGTGAGCTTCGACGGTGCGCAGTACCTCGGCATCAGCTCAGACGCCAGCCTGGACCTCAGCAGCGGCTCCTTCACCCTGGCGGCCTGGGTCAAGCCCACAGCGCCGCGGGATGCCGACTGCATCGAAGAATACTGGGACTGGAACCTCTACTGCACCCGCTATGAGCCGCAGGGTATCCTCGGCTTTAACAGCGGCCGGGCCGGCGCGTATCCGGCGCTGCAGCACGTCGTCACCCGTCCCGGCAGTGCATCAGGCATACCTGCCGTCCAGCACCGCATCCGCTTCGGCTTCGCGAACGCGTCCGGCTGGATCGGTTATTACGAAAGCGGGCCGGTATTGACGCAAGACGCCTGGAACCACGTGGTGGTGACCTTCACCGACGGCCGCATGAAGCTCTACGTGAACGGCGCAGAGGCAGGCCATGACGATGTGACCTTTACCGGGGTGACGCCGGCCGCGACGAACCAGCTTGAGATCGGCCGCAGCAGCCGCACCGGCACGCTGCAGCTCGCGGACCTGTGGGCGAAAGGTTCTTTCAGCGACATTAGCTGGCACATGTGCGTAGCGGTGAACGGCACCGAGATGTTCAACACAGGCGTGAGTGGCGGCTACGACCCCGATGACGATGGCTACATTGATTCCTATCCCTTCAGCCGCGGCTCGATTGACTTCACTGAGAGCGCCGAGCTGAAACTGTGGGCGGACTACATGGGCCCGACGTGCGGCAGTGCACCGAACAGCACGGACGACCGGCTCCTGACGCAGACCTACACCACCGACGGGCCGAACACGATCCACCCGATTAATTCGCCCTACAACATCGGCGACACGCGTGTTAACTATAGCGGCGCCGAGATTCTCCTTATAGAAGGCGGCTTCGACCGAATCTACCTCAATGACTCCGCCCCCTTCCAGGGCGCGTTGGACGACGTACGGATCTACCGCGAGGCGCTGGATCCGGTCGCGGTCCAGGACCTCTTCTCGGCCGGCACCACCGCCCTGCACCTGCGCGTGGACGATCCGCCCGGCGAGACAAGTTTCAAGGACGTGATTGGCCAGCACAACGGCACCTGCAGCGGCACGGCATGCCCGACATCGGGCGTAGCGGGCCGCGTGAGCCAGGCGGCCCGCTTCCGCCCTGACCAGCAGGACCGCATCGCGGTGAGTGACTTCGGGGACTTCGGGACGACGACCGTGTCGGCCTGGGTCTATCGTACGGAGAGCACTTCGGCGCGCGCGTCGATCGTTTCTTATAAGGAAGACCAGTCCTGCGGGTTCGTGCTGGCGCTCAACGACAACGGGAGCAGCCAGTACCCAGTCTTTTATACCCGCGTGGACAACGCGGGCGCGGTCGCCTGGCAAAAGGCCGAGCAAGCTACGGCGGTGCCTCTCAACACCTGGGTGCACCTGGCCGGCGTCTATGACGGAGCGAAGGTTCACCTGTACCGAGACGGGCAAGAGGTTGCCGTAACGGATGCACCGGGCGTCCTAAAACAGTGCACCGGCGGCGCGGCGATCGGCAGCCGCTCGTCGCAGGATCAGCACTTCTTCGGCGGCCTCCTGGACGACGTAAAGGTCTTCAGCACCGCACTGACCGCAAGCCAGATCACTGCGCTTTACAAGACCGCACCGGTCATGCTGCTGCACTTCGAGGAGGCGCGCGGCGCCCAGTCCTTCGCCGACGCTACCGGCAACAACAACGCTGCGGCCTGCGCCTCGCCCAACTGCCCCGAGGCCGGGGATATGGTGCTGGGGCGCCTGGGGAACGGCGTTGATTTTGACGGCCGGGGCGACAAGCTCGGCGTGCCGGACGCCGCGTCCCTGGACCTGACCCGCTTCTCGATCGGCGGCTGGTTCTACCCGACGCGCGACAGCGACGGCACCCTGCCCCAGGAGCTCATCGGCAAGTACCGCGACTATGAGACCGGCTACTTCGCACAGAAGGACGAATCCAACTACCGCCTCTACCTGGCGCCGAACGCCGGGCTGACGCCGGTGCTTGAGTTCATGACCGACGCGGGCGGCAGGTATTCTGTCACCAGCGCCGTGCAGTTGACCAAGAATGTCTGGAACCACGTCATGGGCACGTTCGATGGCAGCCGCCTGACGATCTACGTCAACGGTGCGCCGCAAGGGACCCATGCAGGTCTGTCGGCCTTCACACCCAGGCAGAGCGGTCATCCGGTCTATATCGGAGGCTGGAAGTCGCATTATCCCTATCGGATGGATACCTTCCAGGGCCGGATGGATGAAATCGGGGTCTACTCTGAGGCGTTGAGTGGCCGGGACGTGTACGACCTGTGGCACACCCAGGCCAGTTGGGTCGAGGACCGGCAGAACATCAACCTGACCGTTGACGCTGATGCGCCGGCGTCGGCGGTGCAGCCATACGCCACCTACCTGCCGAAGACGCCCGTGCTCCTGCTGATCACGGCCAGCGATCTCACCTCGGGGGTGGCGGGGGCCGACCTGGGTAGCTGCACGGGGACGTGCACCCCGGACACCTGGGCCGCCGCGCCGGCCTGCCAGGACTCGCTGGGGGACGGCGCATGGTGTCCCACCTTCTCGCCCGGTTCGGAGGGCCGCTATACGCTGGGCTCGCGCGCAAAAGACATCGCGGGCAATCAGGCGGTCGGCGCAACCACCTCAACCGTGTACGTGGACGACAGCGCGCCCAACCTGACGGCCAGCTTCACCGCGGGCGCGCGACTGAGCGTCACCCCCGATCCGGTGGAACCGGCAGGCTGGCGGCTGAGCCTCAGCGGCACTGTCGCGGATCCGGCACTTGCCGGCGGCGCGGCGGGCAGCGGCGTGCCCACCGATGGCGTCAAGGTGTCCGTCTTGACCGCCAGCGGCGGCCTGGTCGGCGGCGAGCCTCTGCTGGCCACCCTGAGCGGCTCGAATTGGAGCGTTGACTACCCACTAGGCGCCGGCGACGTATCAGGCGGCTACACCGCGCGCGTTGTGGCGGTTGACGAGATCACCCGCCTGCCCAATCTGAACGATAGCCAGATCGCCCGCCATACGGCGACGCTCGAGCGGCCCTTCGTGATCGACACGGCCGCGCCGGCTGTGACGCTCGACCGTGCAGCGTTACCGGCGGCCGCGGCAATCGCCGGCGCCGGCGCCGTGTGGTCCGGCGCGGCCGCCGAGCGGCCCGTGCCGGTCGTGATCACCTGGACGGTCTCCTCCCCCCTGACCCTCACCATGCAGTGCGGCGGCGTCACCCTGGCGCAGATGACTCCTGAAATGGCCGCCACCCAATGGAGCGGCCAGGCCGCCAAAGACAGCGCCTGCTCGGTGGCCGTCAGTGACACTACCTCTTCCGGGGCGATCCGGGTATGCGGCGAGCAGGTCGCAACCTGGGCAACCGGTCAGGCCGGCCCCTTCGCCTTCACCGCCACCTCGACCGGCTGCACCGCGGACACCGCAGTGACCGGCATCGAACGGGTCGAGACCGAGCTGGTCAACCTGCTGCCCGGCTCACCCTTCATCAATGAGGTGCCGGCCGGCCAGGTGCTGCACCTGCCCCTGAATGATAGCACGGTTGCCAGCGGCGCGCTGATCTTCCGCGACCTGTCCGGCCTCGACCATCCCGCCGCGTGCAGCGGCAGCCGCTGTCCGACAACCGAGGAGCCCAGCCCCGCGGGCAGCGGCGTGCGCTGCGACGGCGTGGATGACGGCGTCACCGTGCCCGACGACCCCGACTTCGACTTCGGCTCCGGCGCCTTCGCCCTAAGCTTCTGGCTCAAGCTCGACGGCCCGAACGCCTGGAAGGACATCTTCCACTGGAGCAACAACAGCGGCGATGACCTGGCCCTGCAGACCGACGCCCAACAGCACCTGGTGCTCTACGCCCGCCTCAACAACAGCGGCAGCACCGTCGCCACCAGCACCGGCCTCCTCACGCCCGGCGCCTGGCAGCACGTGGTGGTGACGCGCGACGACAGCGGCTTCATCCGCCTCTACTTTGACGGCAAGTCGGCCGGTTTCGGCTTCTCCGCCTTCGACCTCGACCAGATCGATAGCGGCACCGCGCTGTGGCTCGGATCGAACCGCAGCCCCAACGTCAACACCTCCTACTCGCCGCTGGCCGGCTGGCTCAGCGATTTTCGCATTTTCAACCGCAACCTGTCCCAGGCCGACACCCTGACCCTCTATCGCGGCTCCGGCGCACAACTGGTGCTGTCGTTCGAGGAGCTCGACCTGGCCGGCGGCTCGACCCTCGCAGATCGCTCGGGCCGCGGCCACACCGCCGCCCTCGTGGCCGGTGCCGGTGATACTGGACGCAAGAGCCAGGTCGGCCAATCCGGTCTGCAGGCGCTGACCCTCGACGGCATAAACGACTACGTCGCAGTTGCCGCAGCACCCACCCTCAGGCTGGATAACGCTGGCCCCAGCGGCGCCAGCGGTGCGGGGGCCTTCACCCAGGCGGCCTGGGTCTACCCGCAGGCAGCCGGCAGCCTGCCCATTATCGCCGGCGGCGCTTACGCCGCGGCAGGCCTGGCCTACCCGCACCTGACAGTCACGGATCAAACCGGCCTGAGCTTCGGCTTCGGCGACGGGACGAGCGCCCTGAGCGCAACGACCGGTGCGGTGCTGACCGTGAACGCCTGGAACCATGTCGCAGCGGTCTTCGACGGCATCACTTATCACATTTATATCAATGGCGTCGAGCGCTTCACCACCGACGCCCTCGCCGGCAAAATCCCCGCCCCCGCCCAGCAGCTCGACATCGGCCGCGACGCCGCGGCCGGCGCATCGTGCGGCCGCATCGAAGCTCTGAGCCTGCTGCCGCTGGACTGGAACCCGCAAGGCTACGTCGTGCGCTTCGCCGGTGACGATGTTTGGAGCGGCCAGCCCGCGCCCAACGCCGCGCTGACCATCGTCGGCCCGTTCGAATGGTGCGGCTCAGCCACCGTCGAGGTCTTCTATAACCTGCAAAGCGGCGGCGCATTGACTCCCGTCTCGATGGGCGCAGCCACCATCGCGGCCACGCCTGGACCGGGTCTGGCCAGCTTCTCCGCCGGCGGCCTGAGCGCCTCCCTCTCCTGGGACGTCATTGCCGGCAGTTCGCTGAGCTTCTTCAAGGGCCTGCTCGACGATGTGCGCATCTACGCACGAGCGCTCAATGAGATGGAGGTCCAGGATCTCTACCATGCCGGCTGGCAGTTGGCCGTGCCGGCCCAGACCGGCAGCAGCGTCGTAGCCACCTCGTGGAGCGCAGCCATGCCGGACGGGTTGGAGGGCTACTACCGGCTAGACCTGCGGGCGCGCGACCAGGAGGGCAATGTCTCGCCTGCCAGCCCCGATGCCTGGCGCGGCAACGTCGACACCCTCGGCCCGCGCGTCTCCCTTACGCAAGAGGACGTTGACAGCCTGACCCGCCGCTATGAGATGGCCGCTCAGGACTTCAACCTCACCGAGACCGGCCTGCAGTCCCCCTGCGGCGCGGGCGTCGTCACGGGCCGCCGCTATTTCGACTCATCGTGGTATCTGCTGACCGGCGCCGAGGATCGGCTGTACGAGCTGGACTCGGAGTGCGCCCTCTCAGTGTATGCCACCCAAAACGAAATCGGCGCCTACGCCACCGCCGGCCTGGCGCACAGCGTGGCCGTGTCTGATACGCAAGCATATGTCGCAGCGGGCGCGGCCGGCCTCCAGGTCGTCGACATCGGCGACCCCGGCCAGCCGGCCCTGACCGGATCGCTCGCCATTTCCGGCACCGCACGTGACATCGCCCTCGCCAGCTATCCGCTGAGCGGCATGGTGCAGCAGACGGCAGCACGACAGCCGGCCACAGCTACCGGGCTAATCCCGTCGGGGCAGCCACGTAGGGCCGCCCCCGCCGCCCCTGCTACCTCCGCTGCCCTCGCAGCGGCCACCACGGCCGGCGGCGCACCCACCAGCGCGACACCGACGCCGGCAGTGCGGACGCCAACACCATCGTCGACAACGCCAGCGGTGCTGGCGCCGCCGCTGGACCACAAGGCGCAGCCGGCAGCAGCGATCCTTGCGCGCGGCGCCCCATCCACCGACGCCATCGTGTCGGACAAGACCCCGGCCCCGGGCGTAGGAGCAACCGCCACCCCGGCCGCTCGAACGAGCCTGCTCTCGAGAGTCGTGCAGGCGGTCGACCGCCTCACGCAGCCGCTGCAGCGGGCCGCGTCCACCGCTGCGGCCGCAGCCGGCGACTGGGTGCGGCGATCCGTAGGATCGCTGCGGGTCGGTGGGGAGTCCCAGGCCGCATCGCCTGATCCGGCCACCTCCGGCGCGGCCGGCGGGGCTGCCCCCGCGGCGGTCTCCCCCACCGCGGTTGTCGACGACCCCGCGTTCGGCCCGCAGCCGCAGTCAGCTCAACCATTGCTGGCCCCCGAAGCTAACGGCAGCACCATCTACATGATCTCCGCGGCCCCCGACGGCACGCCCGGCGACTGCAGTGTTTCTTCCGATTACCAGACGGAGGCCATCTCCGGCGATGGCCGCTGGGTGGCCTTCGTCTCGTGCTCCGCCAACCTGGTGACCGATACCGTCAGCTCCGAATACGAAATCTACCTGTACGACACCCAGCTCCGGCACATGCAACGCGTGTCAAAAGCCTATGACGGCGGGTTGGCCGATTGGGACTCCTATTCGCCCTCCGTATCGGCAACCGGACGGTATGTCGTCTTCTCGAGCTGGGCCTCGAACCTGGTAACCCCGACGCTGGCCACCACGGACGGGCAGGTCTTCCTGCTGGACCAGGGGCCGAACTTTGACCAGCACACCATCGAGTGGGTCTCAGTCACCGCTCCAGGCCAGTCCCTGGACGACGACTGCAATACCACTAACCAGGCGGTGTCCGCCGACGGCCGCTACGTGGCCTACACATGCTCATACTATAGCGCAGGCTGGCACTACAACGTTTACCTGCGTGATCGGGTGGCGATGACCACCACGCTTATCTCGCGCACCCCCTGGGGCGCGGCGGGCGATGACGTCAGCGAGTGGGCGATGATCTCGGCCGACGGCAGCACGGTCGCCTTCCAATCCGATGCCACCGACCTGCTGGGCGCGGACACCAACGGAGACCACATCTGCGACACGGGCTGCGACACCAACGGCAACCAGGATGTCTTCACCTACGACACCGCTACGGGGGTAATCACCCTCGCCTCGCCCGGCCTGAACGGCGAGATGGGCGACGACAACAGCTACAACCCGGCGATTTCCGCCGACGGCCGCTACGTGGCCTTCGAGTCCGACGCCGCCAACCTCATCGCCGGGTTCGACCCTTACGACTCGGACCAGGTCTACCGCTATGACCGCTATGCCGGCCGTATGAGCCTGGTTTCGGTCACCGCGACCGGCGAGCTGGCCGACGGCTGGGGTTATTACTCCTCGATCTCCGGCGATGGACGGACCGTGGGTTTCGTATCAGAGGCCACGAACCTGGCTGACGGCAACCCGTACGGCTATGAGCGCGCGATCATGCACGACATGGCAACCGGCCAGAATGAATTTGCCGGCGTCAACGATACCGGCACACCCACCGCTTGGAGAACGTACCTGGGCTACGGCGGCGCAGTCTCAGGCGATGGCAGCGCCATCGTGTTCCACTCCATGGCCGACGATTTGGGCTACCCCATAGAGGATTGGACCTACGAGGTCTACCTGCGCCGCCGCCTGGCGCCGGAACCGGTGACGCCCAACCTCGACCTGACGCTGAGCAACATCTCGGCCCCGGCTGGGGCGCGGCCCAATATGCCGTTCCAGGTCGCCATGACCGTCACCAACCAGGGCCCCGCGGCCGCCGGCCCGTTCCTGCTGCGCCTCTACGCGGCCACGGAAGCCCCCGCGACCTGCGACGCGAAAACAGCCAGCCTGGGCCAGGCAGATGTGCCCGCGCTGGCCGCCGGCGCGACCGCCGTGGTGCAGGTCGGCGTCCGTCTGCCGGCCGCGGGCGCATACACGCTGTATGGCGTGGCCGATGCCGCCTGCGAGCAGGCAGAGACCGATGAGAGCAACAACACGGCCGGCCCGGCCGCGATCATCGTCTCCGGCGCAGCCTACCGGCCCGACGTGGCGGTGACCGGCCTCGCGGTGGCGCCTGCATCGCCGCTGGCGAACGGCACGTACACCGTCAGCGTGACGGTGGCCAACGTCGGCTACGACGACATCTTGGGGCCATTCGATGTCGCGCTCTATCGGACCAATCAGCCGGCCGCCTGCGACACGAGCGACGCGCTGGCCGTCGGGCGCACGGCCGCGCTGGCAGCCGGCGCGCTGCGCGTCGTGGACCTCGTCGTGCCGATGGCGCAGCCGACCGGCCAGGTGGCGCTCTACGCCCAGGCCGACAGCGCCTGCGAGCTCCCCGACAGCGGCCGCCCCAACAACATCATGGGACCGTACACCATCACCGTGCAAGCCGCCACCGCCTTGCCAGACCTCATCATCACCGGCATCACCGTCGACCCGCCTGCGCCTTACACCAGCAACCCGCTGACGATCACGGCGATGGTGCATAACGCCGGGCCGGGCGGCGCCAGCGAGCTCAGAGTGGGGTTCTTTGACTCCCTCGTGCCGGACGGCATCTGGGATTACGACGTCTGGCGGACCGTCAACCTTTACAATACCCCGCTGGCTGCCGGCGCTACCATGCCGGTGGACCTGATTCTGTCCGGCAACCCGGCAGACGGTGACTGGAGCAACCTGACGCCCGGCCAGCACGGGCTCTACCCCGTCGCCAACATGTTCTCAGCCATCTCTGAGTCCAACACCAGCAACAACATCGGTGAACCGATCACGTTCACCGTTACGCAAGGCGCGCCGGACCTGGTGGTGGCCTCACTCGCGCTCGATCCGGCTGCGCCCGGCTACGGGGAACCGTTCACCCTGGTGGCGACGGTCAGGAACCAGGGCGCCGGCAGCTACTGGATCGGTGACACCGGCTTCCAACTCTGCGCGGCGGACTGCCCGATCGGGCAACCCTGCCGGTGGACCGGGGCCGCGCGCTTCGCTGCGCCGGGCGACGTCCCCGCGCTGCTGCCCGGCCAGAGCACGACCTTCCGCTTCGACCGGGCCGGGCTGCCCGCCGGCTCCCAGCCGTTCTACGCCCTCGTGGACTGCGATACCCCCGGCCTGGTGGACGAGAGCGATGAGGCCAACAATGCGCTCGGCCCGGTAATGCACACTATTTCCGGCTCGCCGCCCACCGCGACGCCGACCCCCAACCCAATCAGCCAGGGCCAGGTCTCGCGCGTCTCCGTAGGGCCTGGTTTCGCGCAGGCCAATGCCGCCTCCTATCGGCCCGACATCTCGAGCGGCGGTGACTACGTCACGTTCTACTCCGCGGCCTCGAACCTGGCCACGGACGCGGACGCCGGCTACGCCGACGTCTTCCGGCGCGACCGGCCCGGCTGGGTCACCAAGCTGCTCTCGGTCCCGGCCGCGGGCGGGGATGCCGAGGAATCGGCCATCACCGCGGACGGGGGCTACGTCGCCTGGGCTGGCCTGGGATCCAGCACAAAGCGGCTGATTTATCTGACCAATTCCGCCGGCGCTTCCGAGGACCTCAGCCCCACGTCCTGGTCTAACGTCCACGCGTATCACCCCGCGGTGTCGCAGGATGCCAGCGTGGTGGCCTTCAGCTCGGACGATGCGTCATTAGTGCCGGATGAGAACGACTTCAGCATAAACTACGATATCATCGTCTCCTACGTCTCCGGGGCCACGCGCCTCCGCGAGCGGGTCTCGAGGAGCACGGCCGATGGCATAACCTCCGGAGACTCCTACGCACCGGCGGTCTCAGCCGACGGCCGCTACGTGGCGTTCCACTCGAGCGCGCACAACCTGGTGAACGGCGATGACAATGGCTACCTCGACGTCTTCGTCGTCGACCGGGACACCGACACCACCGAGCGCATCAGCAAATCGGCGAATGGCGAACCGGAGAACGGCGACTCGACCGATGCGGCCATCTCGGCCGACGGCCGCTACGTGGCATTTGCCTCGACGGCCAGCAATCTCATCGCCAATGACACCAACGGCGTCTCCGATGTCTTCGTCTACGACCGCCAGACGGGGCAGACCCAGCGCGTCTCGGTCAACTGGAACGGCAGCCAGCCTGACGGCCCGTCCTTCAGCCCGGATATCTCCGCGGACGGCCGCTACGTGGTCTACGCATCGAACGCCGCGAGCATTGCGGCCGGCGACGGCAACCACCGCCGTGACATCTTCCTGTACGACCGAACCACGGGTGCCACCAAGCGCCTCTCGGTAGACGGGAACGGCTACGAGGCCAACGGCGACTCGGACAACCCGGCTATCTCGCCGGACGGCGGCCATGTGGCGTACGAATCCGCGGCCACCAACCTCGTTAGCGGCGACACCAACGGTGTCGTGGATATCTTCGTGATCGACCTGCTCTACTACAACCCGCCGACCCCCACGCCGACCGCCACGCCCACGTTTGTGACGCCGACGCTGGTGCCTACGGCGACCAAGACGCCCACCCCCACCAACACGCCGACCGTCACGCCCACGCCGACCATCACGCCCACGCCTACACCCCTGCCTGGCCCGGACCTGGTGGTCGAGAGCGTGTCCTTCTATCCCGCGAACGCCTATTATGAGCCGGACGTACAGGGCCTGGTGCGCATCACGGTGACCGCCCGGATCCGCAACAACGGCAATCGCGTCGTACCGCTCACGATGTACGACTACCCCATCAGGGTCTCCTTCTTCATCGACCGCGAGCCTTCCGGCGCCGATGACTTCACCTACTGGCACATCAGAACCGACGGCTGGTCCTACCAGCTCGGCCCCGGCGCCACCTTCGATGTGCCCGCGCAAGTCAAGCTTGTGGATCTGGAATACGGGACCCACACCGTCAACGTCAGCGTGGACCCCTATAACATGATCGCTGAGCAGCGGGAGAACAACAACACCAACAGCGGGACCTACAACATTATCCGGCCGGACTACGTCATCGACCAACTTTCGGTTGACCCGCCGGTCCCGCAGGTCAACCAACCCTTCACCTACACGATCGTCGTGCGCAACGCCGGAACCAAGGATGCGACCCAGACCGGGGCGCTGGGGATCTGGGTCTACGACATCGGCGAAGGTTCGGATCCGGCGCTGGATGGCTGCCCAAGCCCACCCGATACGGCCCACACCCACGGCAATTCCTGGCCATTAGCGCCGCTGGATGCCGGCGAGGTGTTCACCCAGACCTGGACCTCCTACTACACGCAGACACACACGTTGTGGACACGCGCCTTCGCGGACTACAACTGCCAGGTTGACGAGATCAACGACTACAATAACTACTCCAACTATGCTTCTGGACCCCTCGTCTTCAACGTCGAACAGCATCTGCCCGACCTGGTGGTGGACAGCATCGTGCCGGTGCCCGCCCGGCCGCCGCTGAACTCGCCATTCCAATACCGGGTGACGGTCCATAACGCGGGCCAGGGCGCCAGCGCCTGGAGCACCCTCTCTATCTTCCCGGGCTCCGTCCCGGCCGCCTACCCCGGCTACTGCGACGTAACGACCGGCCGCCTTGCGTTCGGGCTGGTGCCCGCGCTCGCCGCCGACGCCAGCGCGGTGCTCACCCTCACCGTGCCCGCGCTAACCGATGCGAATGCACATCTCGTCTACGCGCTGGCCGACTGGACCTGCGACCGCGCCGAAGACAGCGACAACAACAACCACAATAGCACCGCGGTCTACGCGGCAGCGCCCGACCTGGAGGTGGCCTCGATCACCTGGGAGCCGGAGCCGCTCTACCCAGGCCAGGAGCCGACCTATCATGTGGTTGTGAGCAACACCGGCACTCTGGCCAGCGGACCGGTCAACCTGCGACTCTACGCCGACACACCCCCTTCAGGCTGCAGCCCTGGCGGCTATATAGCGACAATCGGCGTGCCCGGCCTCGCCCTGGGACAAGCAGTGACCATCAACGTCGGCAGCGCCGCGTTCACCGCGGCCGGAAATCATACGATCTACGCGTACGTAGACGCCGCGTGCCTGGCCATCGAGGAAGATGAGACCAACAATATTAACAGCGCAGCCCTGGTCGTATCCCCGACGGTCCTATCGGACCTGCGGGTCACGAGCCTGAACGCGGTGCCGGCCCAGCCGTATGCCCGGGAGTCGCTCACCTATTCCGTTACGGTCGCGAACGTCGGTGACGGACCGGCCAGCTTCAGCCTGCTTGGTCTCCGCCTCGACACCGAACCGGCCCTCTGCGGCAACACCGTCTGGCTCAACACCGTCTGGGTGCCGCCACTGAACGGCCACACCAGCACGACGGTGTCGGTCGCCAGCCCGGCCTTCACCGCCGCCGGCTCGCACACGGTCTACGCGGTGATCGACGCCATCTGCGCCATCACGGAGAACACCGAAGCCGATAACCGCTACGGGCCGGTTCAGGTGATCGTCCAACCTCCGCGCCAGCCTGACTGGACGGTCACCGGCATCACGCCCATCCCGGCGACGCCGAACGCGCGCAGCCAGTTCTCCTACACCGTCAGCATCAGCAACCTCGGCACATCCACGGCGCCTGCGGTTGACGTGGCCATCTACACCGACGCCGTCGCCAGCGCCGTGCCGGGCACCTGCGGCAACCAGAACTGGACCGCCCTCGGCCGCGCGCCCGCGCTCCAGCCGGGCGCATCCGTTGCCATCACCGTCACCAGCCCGTACTTCCAAGAGCCGGGCCAGCACCTGGTGACCGCGATCGCCGATTTCACCTGCCTATACGACGAACCCAACGAGACCAACAATACCTACGGGCCGAAAACCATCACCGTCGCGCCCCCCGTCATGCCTGACCTGGAAGTCATCGGCCTGACCACCACCCCCGCACAGCCGCGTGCCGACGAGCCCTTCACCTACACCGTCAGCATCCGCAACGTCGGCGCAGCCACCAGTTCCACAGACTACGTCGGCATCTGGGTCGACGAACCGCCCAGTTGCGGCGACCAGGACTGGGTCAACACCGGCTACGTCCCGCCGCTGGCCCCCGGTGCAACCACCACGGTCAACGTCGTGAGTCCGGCGGTCGGCGGCGAGGCCCGCACGCTGCCTGCCTGGGCCTTCGTGAATTTCAACTGCGACTTCGAACGGGAGTTGAGCCTCGCCAACAACATGCTCAGCGCGAACATCACCATCAAGGCGCCGCTGCGGCCTGACCTGGCGATCGATCGCATCATCGTGTCTTATCCGTCGGGTGACTATTACGCACACCATCCCATCAGCTACACGGTCACCATCAGCAACACCGGCACCAAAGCCTCTACGCCGGCCGGGCTGCGCCTCTTCCTGGACAGCATGCCGGATCTCTGCAACGACGCCGACTGGTTCAACGCCATCATTGTCCCTGCCATCCCTGCCGGCGGATCGGTCAACGTCAACGTCGCCGGCCTGCCCATCGAGACCGAGGGCTATCACGGGGTATGGGGCGTCATCGACGCCACTTGTACTCAGGCCGAGAGTGACGACACCAACAACCGCTTCGGCCCGATGAGCCTCATCGCCTTAACATCCCCCCTGCCCGACCTGGACGTCAAGGTCGAGCCTCTCACTACGGTGGTGGGAGAGCCTCAAGTGGGCCAGTGGACCACCTCCCTCATCACCGTCCGCAACCTGGGTCTGGCCGCCACCGCCCCAACCGTGGTTGGCCTCTATCGGGACCATTTCGCGGGCGCATGTCCGGCCGTCCACGCCGGCGACGTGGGCGCCACCGTCCCGTCATTGGCCGCGGCGGGCCAGCCGGGCGCAGTATTCACCACCACCCTCACCACCCGCTTTGATGCGGAGGGAACCCACTACCTGAGCGCCAAGGTTGACTACGGCTGCCAGATCGACGAGATCTTCGAGGACAACAACGTTCAGGCGTACAACGTGGTCGTCTACCCGCCGAAGCTGCCGGATCTCGTCATCGACAGTGTCGAGATCGAGCCGTACCCGCCGTTCGCCGAGGAGTGGGCCACCATCAGGACCACCGTGCGCAACCAGGGTCTTGTCCGTTCGGGCTGGACGTGGGGCGGCGTGTACTATGGCCGTGCACCCCTGGGCTGCCCTGACGGTAGCCCTCCGCCGGAGGGCGCCGACGTCGGCGACAATGTGTTCTACGTCCCGCCGCTGGAGCCGGGCGCCAGCACCGCCGTGGAGGTCACGCATCGGTTTGCAGAGGACGCGGACTGGTGGCTCTTCGCCTTCGCGGACTATGCCTGCGCAGCCAATGAGAGCGACGAAGATAACAACAGCAAACTGCTAACCTTTGAGATGCGGCCGGTGCGACTGCCCGACCTCGTCGTCGAAAACGTCACCATGAATCCCGCGTCGCCGGCCGCCGGCCAGCTTGTCACCTTCGACGTCGTTGTGCGCAATCGCGGCGCCGGGCCGAGCAGGACCTGGACGTGGTCGGGCCTGTACCGGGACCGGCATGCGCCGGGCTGCCCGTTCATGGACGGCAACATCGGCGACCTGGTGGACAGATTGGGGCCGTTGGAGGCCGGACAGAGCGCGACCCTGAGCTTCAGCGACGTCTTCACCGAAGGGTATCACTACGTTGAGTTCCAGCCGGACTACACCTGCTCCATCACCGAGAGCAACGAGGGGAACAATCTCACGTATCCGCAGGTGGAGTTCGAAGTCGGGCCGCCGCCCCTCCCGGACCTCATCATCGAGAGCATCGTGCTGGACCCGCCGTTCCCGATGGTGAACCAGACCGTCAACTTCTCCATGACCGTGAAAAACGTGGGCGCGGCATCAAGCGCCTGGGCCTGGTCCGGCATCTACTTCGACCGGGTCCCGCCGGGCTGCCCGCGCAGTCCATTCGGGGATGATGGCTATATCGGCGACCGGGTCGTTCATGTCCCGCCACTCGCGCCGGGCGCTAGCGCCACCCTCGGCGGCATGCTCAAATTCTTCCCGGCCGTGGGCTACGTCACCGTTCACGGCTACGCCGATTACGGCTGCAGCCAGGCCGAAAGCAATAAGGCCAATAACTACGCCGGGCAGACCTTCTACGTCGGAGAGCGGGCCGGAGTTGACCTGGTCGTAACCAACCTGACCGCCGCGCCCCACGCCCCGGCAATCGGCGCGACGGTTACGTTCACGGCATTTGTGAAGAATCAAGGCTCTGCTACCAGCGACCCCGTCACGCTCGGCCTGTACATAGACCGCACGCGCGCGGCTTGCCCGGTCGCAGACGCAGCCGACCAGACCCTCACCATCCCGAGCCTGGTCGCCGGTAATACGGAAGTAGTGACCCTGACCCGCACCTTCACCGAAGCCCTGCCACACGACGTCAGCGCCTTCGCCGACAGCCCCTGCACGATTCCCGAGAGCAACGAGCTCAACAACCTCTCCATCTCGGTTCCCATCGCCGTAGCGCCGGGAACCGCGCCCGACCTGGTCGTGACCGGTCTCGCAGCGGCGCCGGCCGCGCCTGCCGTCGGCCAGGCGGCCACCTTCACCGCGACGGTGGTCAACAACGGCTTCGGGCCCGCACCCGCATCCCGGCTTGGCATCTACTCGGGCAGCGCGCCCGGCAGCTGCAACGGAACGCCGCTCGGCTACGCGGATGTGCCCGAGTTGGCCATCTACGCCCTACGTGCGGTCCAGGTCAGCGTCACCTTCGCCGCCGCCGGGCAGTACCAGGTCTACGCGCTCGCCGATGACAGATGCGCGGCCGCCGAGTACCGAGAGAACAACAACAGCTTCGGCCCGCTCGCCGTGAACGTCGGGCTGCCGCCTTCGCCGGACCTGAGCATCACCCTCGTGAACTACACGCCACCGCAGCCGCAGGCCGGCCAGCCGGTCACCTACACGGTGCAGGTCCGGAACAGCGGCGCGGCCGAGCTCAACAACCCGGCCGCCAGCGTCGGCCTGTACCTGAACCGGTTGCCGGTCGGCTGCAGCAGCACGCCGGATCACCTGGCCGCCCTGCCGGCTATCGCGGCCGGCGAGAGCAAGACCGTGATGATCGAAGACGCGACCGGTTTCGCCAGCAACGGCGACAACCAGGTCTACTTCCTCGCGGACCACACCTGCATCGTCGCCGAAACAAACGAAACCAACAACCGCTACGGGCCGATCCAGGTCACGACCAGCAGCGCGTCCCTGCCCGACCTGCAGATCACCAGCCTGACCGCGCTGCCCTCCAACCCGGCCGTCGGTGACACCGTGCGCTACATCGTCCGGGTCAAGAACGCGGGCACGGAGCCGGTGCCGGAAGGCGCGAACGTGCGCCTGGGCCTGTACCTCGACAGCACGCCGGTCGCCTGCAGCGATCCGCAGCCGGCTCAGTGGCTGCCGGCGCCGGCCCTGGCCGTCGGCGTCAGCCAGGACTTCCTGTTCGAACACTCGGCCTTCACGCAAGGCACACACAACGCCTATGCGGTTGCCGACTACGGCTGCACGCTCGGCGAGAAATCCGAGGCTAATAACCAGGCCGGGCCAGCCACCGTCGTGGTCGGCCCGCTCCCGCCGACACCCACGCCGACGCCCACGCCGACGCCCACACCGAAGACGGGGCACGACTACGCCTTCCTGGCTATGGCGCCCTCGACGAGCGGGGCCGGGGCCGGTCTGCAGATCGTGAATGTTGATGACCCGGCCAGCCCACAAGCTGCAGCGTTCCTGGCGCTGACCGGCGAGCCCCAGGGCCTGGCCCTGGCCCGCCTCGGCGCCGATCGCTATGCCCTGGTCGCCGCCGGCGCGGCAGGCATCCATGTCGTGAACGTCAACAACCCGGCGGCCCCGCAGCTTGTCAGCACCCTCGACACGCCGGGCAGTGCGTCAGGCATTGCTGCCTATGGTGACTTCGCCTATGTTGCCGATGCAGTCGGCGGCCTCGCCGTGATCGACCTGACCAACCCCGCCGCCCCGGCCGCAGTCGCCGCCTACGACACTCCGGGCGTGGCCGATGATGTGGCAGTCTGGTCCCCCGCGGCAGGCTCGGTCTACGCGGCCGTGGCCGACGGCGCGGCCGGACTGACGATCGTCGACGTCACTACGCCGGCCAGCCCGCTCTACATCAGCCAATACGACACGCCGGGCGAAGGCTACGGCGCCACACTGACCGCCGCCGGCAGCCTGGCTTACGTCGCCGATGGCTCGGCCGGCGTGACGGTCGTCGACCTCACCACACCCGCCAACCCGCAGTTTGCCGCCCTGGCCGACACCCCAGGCACGGCCCGCGCCGTGGCCATCAGCGCCGATGGCTTCGCCGTTGTGGCTGACAACGAGCAAGGGCTGCGCATCATCAACCCCCTGACCGTGTCGCCAGACTCCCAAGCCTGCGACGCAGCCGGCAACTGTACGACGGCCACGCTCGAGGGCGAGGGCGCCGGCATCCTGGCGTCCAACCCGGCGGCAGATGCCCCAGAGTCAGGCGGCTTTGTCATCTCCGAAGCGGCTGCTCGCCTGGCCAAGGCGCCAGTCGCGACGATCAACCGGGCGGCAGTTGTCAGTGGGCAAGCGTCGGAGGGCGGCGGACAGTGGATAGGCGTCAGTGGACAGCCCGCAGGCATCTATGGGTTCACGCTGCGCCGCATGCTGGAAACCGTTGATGCAGACGATCCGGTCTACGTAACCATCTCCGGCCTGCCGCTGGTGCTCGACAGCCTGGCGCCGGTCGATGTCGGCGGCCAGGCCGTGGCCATGACCTCCACGCTCAAGTCGCTGCGAGTCAGCGTCGACGGCGAGCCGATCCTCATCCAGGAGTGGGCCGCCGGCGCCGCCGCCGATATCACCTGGGCGGTCCCCTGGACGCCGGCTGCCGATGGCCAGCATATCCTGCAAGCCGTGGCGAAGGATCAGACCGACGCCTGGGCCAGTGCGCTCTACACCGTGACCGTCGACACCGACCTGCCGGAGCTGGCGGTCACCTCGCTCGTCATCACCTCGACCAAGGTTTACCCCGTCAATCGCATCGATGTGACCGGTTTCGTAACCGACACCGGCGGCGTCTCGATCGTGGAATGGCGCGTGAACGGCAGCGGCGATGACTGGCTGCCTGCGCTGGTCGATGAGCTCGCTCCCGGGGAAAGCGGCCCGCTGGCGTGGCGTGGGTCGTGGAGCCTGGGCTTGCCGCTCCCGGACGGCGGCGCCGGCAATGGCCGCTTTGACATCGACGCCCGAGTCACCGATCTGGCCGGACATGTCACCCAGATCACCGTGCCGGTGCTGGTCGACGTGGTGCCGCCGAGCGGCGCGGACCTCAGCCTCACGTCCGGTGGGTCGCCGGTCGCACCAGGCGACACCGTCACGCAGGCCGGCGCGGAACTCGCTCTGACGTGGACGGCCGGCGCGGATGGCAGTGGCCTCATCCCCTACACCGTGCGCTGGACGGCCCAGGCGACATCGACGCTGACCAGTGAGACGGTGCAGAGCGTGCCGGTGGCCGGTCCGCTGACCGCCACCTTCACGCCTGGCGAGGGCGAACGAGTCGCCGCTCAACTGGTCATGGAAGACACCTTGGGCAACCGGAGCTGGCGCACCTTCGGGCCGGTCGACGTTGACAGCCAGTTGACGCCCGATTACTGCGTGCTGCCCGTCACTGCAAAGGGCGAAAGCCCCGAAGCAATCCCGCTGGCCTGGATGAGTTCGGGCTGCACCCTCCTCGGCGTCGACCGCCGGGTCGCCACGACCGGCCTCGGCGAACAGCGGCTATACGCCACCTGGAATGCCGAAGCGCTGCGCCTGGCCTGGACGGGCGCCAACTGGCACACCGACGGCGACCTGTTCATCTACCTTGACACCCGCACCGGCGGCGCCGACAGCGCCTACAACCCGTATCTGATCACGACCGATGGTGCATTGGTCCCGGACCAGACAGTGATCAGCTTGCCTGTTGAGATGGCGGCTGACCATGTGGTCTGGGTGCGTGACTCGGGCGACGCCGTGCTGCTGACCTGGAACGGTGGCGAGTGGGACTGGGCCGCCACACTGGACGCGGCCGCCGCCGGGTCGGCGGCGCACTTCCTGACCTGGACCGGCGCTGGAACGGCTGCTATCACCGGCCGCGGCCAGACCGATCTCTACCTGCCCTTCAGCCTGCTCGGCCTTGTACCGCAATCCGCTGGATTGCGCCTGCTGGCTATCGCCAGCGAGGAAGGTGCGCTGCGTGCCTGGGCCGTGCTGCCCGCCAGCAACGGCGTCAACAGCGCCCTGGCCCTGCCCGGCGACGCCCCAGCCGGACTGGATCTGACGCTTGATCACGCTTACCAGTGGCCGGCGTTGGGGCCGGGCGTCTGCCCCAACGGCTCGGATGCGATCAGCCCGGTTTCCTACGCGGCCGAGCCCAAGATCACTCTCGCAAGCCAGCCCGCCGGCAGTTCGCTCAGCTTGCTCAGCGACAGCCTCTACTGGCTGCGCGACCTGCTGCTCGGCAGCCCACCCGCAGATGTGAGCACTTACCTGAGCGCTCTGACACCCGGCCAACCGCAGGTGGGCGGCGGCTCGCCGGTCACCTACACCCTGACCTATCGGAATGCCGGCAGCGCTCCCGCCCGCGGTGTCAGTGCGTCTGTGGACGCCCTGTACACGCTGCAACTGACCGGCGGCCAAGAGCAGACCATCGTCCTGGGTGACGTGGATCCGGGCGAGGAGGCCTCGACCGTGCTCCACGGCACCGTCAATCTAGGCTTGTCGACTGAGCCGTGGGCTGCGCTCGCCGTGCGTATCTACGACAATGCGCATCCCAGCAGCGGCCAACCCGTCGACTGGCTCTGGACGCACCAGCCGGTCGATCGCAGCGCACCGCTCTTCTTCGGCATCAACCGGCCCAGCATTCTGTTGCGGGCTGGCGAGAACACGCTGACCGGCTACGCCTATGACCCATCCGGCGTGCCCGGCATCACCTTCGATGTGGTCGGGCCAGGCGGCCCCGCAACCGTCCTCTGCCCGGACAGCACACCCGCCAGTGGCGGCTGGATCTGCAAGTGGGATCTGACGGCAAACCACGGCGATGAGCTCCAGCTTACGATGCACGCCACGGATGCGTACGGCCAGGTTGGCGGTTGGACCCATTCGCTGCCATTCCTGGTTGACACCCGGCCGCCCACAATGACGATCGACTACGGCGCCTCGCAGGTGACGCCGGGCGGCGTAGCGCGCAGCAGCGTGCTGTTGGTCGGCGCCATCGCCGATGACGCCACCCCCGAGGACGGCGGCGTCGGCGGCGTCACCGCCTGCACCAACGGCCGCGACTGCCGGCCGGCCGAACTCCAAACCGCCGCGCCCGACATGGCGCCGCAGCCGGTCACCTACGAACACGCACCCTCCGGACCGGCCTCGGTGGGCGGCTGTGCTTCCCCGGTCGTGGCCACCTTTGCGGTGACGGAGAGCTTCGCCATCGCCCAGGTGCAGGTCGGCTTCCGGGCGGAGGTGCTGCACCGCGATTCGCTGCGGGTCGACCTGACCGGGCCTGACGGCCGTACGGTCAGGCTGCTGGATGACGACGGCCGTTCCGGCACCGATTTCAGCAACTATGACGTCAACTTGTTCGATGCTGCGGCCCTCTCCGTCTCCGAGCTGCTGGATAACCAGGCGCTCGGCACCGCCCTCTACAGCCAGGATGCACGGCCGATCGAACCGCTGCAAGCCTTCGCCGGCACGGACTCGGCCGGCACCTGGACTCTCAGCATGTGCGACGCCAGCGGCGGCAGCGCCGAGGCCGCCTACATACGCGGCCGCCTGGCCCTGGCGCCTCGCCTCAATGCCGCCAGGAGCAGCACGTGGCTCTTCCGAACGGCCGAGATCGCGCAGGCCGACTATGTAACACAGACCATCACCCTAAACGGCTGGGATGCGGCCGGCAACTACGCGGCCGGCTTGAGCTTTGAATTCTTCGCCGACAATGTGCCGCCGGAGCTTACCGTGACCGGCCACCTGGACCAGATCCCCTGGGGCAGCCCGACCAGCGTGATCAGCGGCACGGTCAGCGATGGCGGACCGCTTGCCACGGTGCAGATCGAGGTGCACGCACCCGGCGGGACAGCCACTCTGGCGAACGCGGCCCGCGATGGCGCCAACTGGTGGTATGAGGCCCCCGCGACCGAGGTAGGACGCCACACCCTCTGGGTGATCGCCACCGATGCCGCCGGCAACCGGAGCCTCGCCGGCCCGTACGATCTGGAAGTAACCTGCCTGCCCGCGGCCCCGGCCATCAGCAGCATCCTGGTGGAGCCGATAAGCAGTATCTCAGACACTTTGACGATCATAGCACGGCTGGACAACACCACAGGCGCGTTGCCGGCAGGCATGCTGGTGGGCTTCTTCGCCAATGGTGAGCCGGTCGCGACCGCTACTGCGCCGGCGCTGGCCGCCGGCCAGGGGGTGACGCTGACCGTCGCCTGGCCCGATGTGTATGGCGGCGCCTTCGATCTCCGGGTGGTGCCGAACGTGCCGGACGTAGCTGGCGCTAAACTTCCGCTGTGCAGCGCGGTCCAGTCAATGCTGCGAACCGTGACGGCGCAGAGTCTTGCCCTCCAGAACGGGTGGAACCTGGTTTCCACTGCCATCCATCCGCAGAACCCGGACATCACCGTCGTGCAGCGGCCGATCTCCGGCGCCTACAGTCTGATCCAGGGCTACGACCAGGGGTGGCTGACCTACGATCCTGCCCCGGCCGTACCTGACACTCTGCACGAGATCGACGCCGAGCACGGCTACTGGATCCGGGTGACCGCCACGCCGCCGGTGACGACGACGCTCGAGGCCGCCAGGCTGCTGGTCGTGGGCCAGGCTGTGCCCGACACCACCCCCCTGAACCTGGTCGCCGGTTGGAACCTGGTCAGCTACCTGCCACGGGCTTCGCTCCCGGTGACGCAGGCGCTCGCCGGCATCGCAGGCCAGGTCCTGGCCGTGCACGGCTTCGACAACGGCGCGCAGGGTCGCGGCGCCCTGTCGTTCTATCCCGATCTCGTCGACGAAGGCTTCAACACGCTGAAGACCATGGACCCGCAGCACGGCTACTGGATCCAGACGGCCAGCGCGGTGACGCTCCAGTACTCCACGACGCTGGCGGCCGCCACTGCCGTCATCAGCAGCTCGGTGCCTTCGCCGAACGTCAGCCCCACCAACCAATGGGTCACCTTCTACAGCGCGAATACCACCTTCCAAGGCAGTTCGGCGCCGGTGGGTGCGGTGGTCACAGTCTTTGCGAACGGGGTTCAGTGCGGCGAGTTCGTGGTCGGCGCCACAGCGGGCCGTTATGGCCTGATGCCCTGCTACCGCGACGACCCGACCACCCTCGACGTGGACGAGGGCGCCGAGCCGGGTGATATCCTTACCTTCGCCATCAACGGTATCACAGGGCTCGCCTACCCCCGCAGCCTCAACGGCATTCCGGTGGATGATAGCACGCCAATCATCTGGTCGGAAAACCTGGATCGCTGGGAGGTCGACATCTACGTGTCACCGCTGGCTGTCGATCTGGCGTTCTTCGCCGCCCAGGCCGAGGGGGATGCGGTGCGCCTGAGCTGGGACACGGTGAGCGAGGTGGATCACCTGGGCTTCAACCTGTATCGCCGCCTGGCAACCGAGGAGCCGTGGACGCAACTCAACGACACGCTGATCGTCAGCCCGGCCCCAGGCTCGACGGACGGCCAGCATTACGAGTGGCTGGACTCCGGCCTGCTTGCCGATACGGTCTACTGGTATCAGCTTGAGGCGCTCGATGTGAACGGCGCCGCCGAAATCGTCGGTCAGACCAGCATCCAGCTCGGTCAGACGCCGCTGCCCGGGCAGAGGATCTGGCTGCCGCTGGTGATGGCTGAGTAACGGGCCGCGGCCATGCCGCGGGATCGGTGAACAGGGGAGTTCTGCAAGCTGCTTGCGGGGCAGCAGCCCCAACGGTTGCGGCCTCGCAAGCAGCGCGGTCATTATGGAACATGTGCCTCGCCCTACGGTCTTCGATTGCAACACAAATTGGTCAAGACGTGGTATACTTATGCCCCAAAGGAGGGTCCCATGTCTCAAGACGTTCGTAAACCCACCGTCGAGGAACTTAAGGCCAAAGCCTACCAGCCAATGAAGGACGCGCAGGCGCTCCATCCGTTCTACAAAGGCAAAATCGAAACCACACTCAAAGCCTGCGTGCGGGACTTCAACGATTTTGCCATTTGGTACACCCCAGGCGTCTCCAAGCCGTGCCTGGACATCCGGGACCATCCCGACATGGTCTACGAACACACCAACAAGTGGAACACCGTCGCCGTGGTCTCGGACGGCACCCGCGTTCTGGGCATGGGCGACATCGGACCCAAGGCTGGCTTACCCGTCATGGAGGGCAAGTCCCTGCTTTACAAGTACCTGGGCGGCGTCGACGGCTTCCCCCTCATGATTGACAGCAAGGATCCCGAAGATATCATCAAGGTCGTCAAGCTCCTGCAGCCGGGCCTCGGCGGCGTCAACCTCGAGGATATTTCCAACCCCAAGTGCTTTTATGTCCTCGACACCCTGCGCGCCCAGTGCGAAATCCCGGTTTGGCACGATGACCAACAGGGCACCGCCTGCGTCACCCTCGCCGGCCTGATCAATGCCCTCAAGGTTGTCGGCAAGAAAATCGCCGATGCTCGCATCGTCTTCATCGGCGCCGGCGCCAGCAACGTGGCCATCAGCCGCCTGATCTTTTCCTACGGCGCCACCCCGGCCCTGTGCCGCGTCGTCGACAGCCGCGGCATCCTCCACCAGGCGCGCACCGATATCGAGGCCCGGCGCACCGAATACGTCGACAAGTGGAAGCTGTGCAACATCACCAACGCCGAGGGCCGCCGCGGCGGCATCGCCGAGGCGCTGGTCGATGCCGATGTCTGCATCGCCCTCTCGCAGCCCGGTCCCGATACCATCCAACAGGAATGGATCGCTAAGATGGCCAAGGACGCCATCCTCTTCGCCTGCGCCAACCCGATCCCCGAGATCTGGCCCTGGGACGCCAAAGCCGCCGGCGCCGCCGTCGTTGCCACCGGCCGCAGCGATTTCTCCAACCAGGTCAACAACAGCCTCGGCTTCCCCGGCATCTTCCGCGGCACCCTCGACGTGCGCGCCAGCACAATCACCGACGAGATGTGCATCGCGGCCGCAGTCGAGATGGCCCGGCTGGCCGAAGAGAATGGACTGAGCGAGGACTACATCATGCCCACGATGGATGAGGTGGATGTGTTCCCCCGGGAGGCCGCCGCAGTGGCCATGAAGGCTATCGAGCAGGGGGTCGCGAAGTTCACTGATGTGACCTTCGAGCAGGAATACGAGACGGCCAAACGGATCATCGCGCGAGCCCGCGGCATGGTCCAGGACGCCATGGCCGCCGGCTACATTGCGATGCCCGAAGGCAGCAAGCCGCCTAAACCCACGCCCATGACGATGCAGGCGGTCACCGCGGCGGCGGCCGGTTGAGCCGTGCTGTCGCCTTAGCCGACGCAAACCGGAATCAGACAAGCGGCCGGGCCGGGCCACGGGGAACCCCGTAGCCAGGCCCGGCCTTCTGCATAGATCTGTTCTAATACAGAACTAACCAGCAATCAGAGCTTATAGCGCCTTCCAACCAGCATCCGCGGTGATGATCGCGCCGTTGATGAAGCGGGACTCATCGGAGGCCAGGAAGAGGGCAAGTGAAGCGATATCAATCGGATCCAAAAACCCCGGGATCAGGCTCCCAAACGCGCCCGCACGCCTGGCCCCGGCAGGGTCCAGCCGGTCCTGGGGCATCGTCTCAGCAATATTGGTCTTCGTGCCACCGGGGCAAATGGCATTGCAGCGGATGCCCTGCTGCGCGTACATCCACGCCGTGCTTTTGGTGAGCCCCACAACCCCATGCTTGGAGACAGTGTAGGCTGCGCCTGCTGCCCCGCCGCTGATCCCTGCGGTCGAGGCGATGTTGATGACGGAGCCGCCGCCCTGCTTGATCATCTGCGGGATGGCCCGGCGGCTGGTGAACATCGGCCCGTCCAGATTGATGCCGAGCACGCGACGCCAGATTTCATCCGTCAGCTCGGCCACGCCTGCCATATAGTCCATCACGCCTGCATTGTTGACAAGGATATCCAGACGCCCAAAGGTCGCCACGGCGAGATCAACCAGGCCTTCCGCCGTCGCCTGTTCGGCGATGTTGCCCTGCGCGCTCACGATCGTGCCGCCCGCATCCTTGATGCTGGCGACAGCTTCGTCCAATCGCTTCCCGTTCCAGTCGCCGGCGACCACCTGCGCCCCCTCCGCCGTGAACAACTTCGCCATTGCCAACCCCATGCCGGAACCTGCCCCCGTGATAACTGCCACCTTACCTTGAAGCCTCATCGCGCCCTCCTTGTACTAAACTAAGACATAACTAGAATAGCGAATGATGCCAACACGTAATGTAAGCGGCGTTCCACTTAATCAGAAGCTCGCGCCTTGCCAAACACCCGCGCGCCAGCTACAATAAGGGCCACACGTTTCAGTCTCGACTGACGCGTGCGGTCATCAGGCATTCATGGCAAGAGGAGGCGCAGCTCATGGCACTCAGCAATCATGGCAAAAAGATCGGCATACTGGTAGGCGGTGGGCCTGCCCCTGGCATCAACGGTGTGATCCATGCCGCTGCCATCGAGGCGATCAGCGCCGGGCTGGAGGTAGTTGGCATCTACGATGGCTTCAAACATCTGATGGAGGGCAAGCTGGAGGGCGTCCCGCTGACCATCAATAGCGTCAGCAGGATTCACCTGGATGGCGGCTCTATCCTGCGCACCTCGCGGGCCAACCCGACCAAGTCCCCGGAATCGCTCCGCAATTGTGTCTGCGCCCTGATGGAAGCCGGCATTTCCGGTTTGATCGGCATCGGCGGTGATGACACGGCCTTTTCACTCTATCGTGTGACCAAATACGCCCAAGAGAAGATGGGCATCGCCCTGCAATCGGTCCACGTGCCGAAGACCATCGACAACGACCTCCCCCTGCCGGAAGGGATCCCCACCTTCGGCTACGAGACCGCCCGTGAGTTGGGCACGCGCACGGTGATGAATTTCATGGAGGATGCGCGCACTGTCGGGCACTGGTTTCTGGTGGTCACCATGGGCCGCAAGGCCGGCCACTTGGCGCTCGGCATCGGTAAGAGCTCCGGCGCGACCGTGACCTTGATCCCCGAGGAATGGCGCGGCCGCGAGATTCGCCTCCAGGAAGTAGTGGACATCCTGGCGACGACGATCATCCAGCGCCTGGCTGATGGGAAGAACCACGGCGTGGCGTTGATCGCCGAAGGGATCATAGAGTACGCCTCACACGAAGATCTCCAATCGCTGGAGCGCGTCGAACGCGATGAGCATGGCCATATCCGTCTGGCTGAGATCAACTTCGCGGACGTAATTAAGAGGATCTTGAACAACGATCTCAAAGGGTTGGGGGTGCAGGTCAAGCTGGTAGACAAAGAGCTCGGTTATGAGTTACGCTGCGCGGCGCCGATCGCGTACGATGTCGACTACACCCGCAGCCTGGGCGAAGCCGCAGCCGACTTCCTGTTAGCGGGCGGCAGCAACGCGACCATCACCCTCCAACAAAACCAGGTCGTGCCGATCCCGTCCGAGACAATGATGGATGCCGCCACCGGACGCACCGAGGTCCGCATGGTCAACATCGACTCCTCCACCTACGCATCCGCCTACAAGTTCATGATCCGCCTCAAGCCGCAAAACGCGCACGATGAAATCTTCTGGGCCCGCCTGGCCATGCAGACCAACCTGACGCCCGATGATTTCAAAGCTCGGTATGGCTATCTGGTCGGCATCGCGCCGCGGCCGTTTTAGCGGAAGGATAACCGGTAGATGACCCACGCAACCCATCGGACCCAACCCGCTTCAGGGCGCTTCTGGCTGCTTCTGACGGCCTGGATCGTCATCCTGGGCCTTGTCCTGGCCGCGGGCATCGGGCTGTGGCACATCTATCACAGCGAACAGATCCTGGCGGGAGTGCAGGCGCTAGGCCGCGAGCTCGGCGGTAAGTCGCCTGATGAGGCGGCTGAAGAGCTGCGCTCGGAGTGGACCGCCCGCCGCATCACCCTGCAGGCGGGTGAGTGGCACGAGAACCTGAGCCTGGAACAAGCAGGCATCATGATCGAGGCCGGGCAGATGGCTCGCACCGCACAGGGCCTGGGGCGCGCTGCGGACAATCCTGAAAACCTGTGGCCGGTGATCCGGCGCCTGGCCGCCACCTCAGGCCTGGTGCGCCTTGACGTCGAATCCCTGAGCGTGCCGGTTGCCTGGCGCTTCGACCGGGACGCGGCGGCGCGCACGCTGCGCACCCTGGCCGGGCAGATCGACGTGCCGGTCAAAAATGCCGGCGTGCGCGTGGTGGAGGGCCGCATCGAAACCACCCCCGCCTCTGCCGGTCAGGCGTTGGATATCGCGGCGATGCTGGCACAACTGGAGACTTACCCCTGGGCCGCCGCCCTGGCTGACCCTGCGGCAGCGCCACCCCGCTTCGAGCTGCCGATCGCTCCCCAGTTGCCTGCCATCTCCGACGTGAGCGCGCTGGCAGCCGAGCTGCAGCCGCTGCTGGCGAGGCCCATCACCCTGCACCTCTATGATGCGATCAGCGATGAACGAACGATCTGGAGCGCCCCACCCACGGAACTGGGAAACTGGCTGACGTTCGCCATCTCGGGCACGATCGCCAGCAGCAGCAACTTGATCTGGTCAGTCGATGCGAATGCTGTCGCAGCTTTCGTGGATGAACAGAACGCTTCGTTTGTAGATGGGCGTTATGTCGATTCCGGCGTCGTCGCCCCGGTGCTTGCTGAGGCCTTTCAGGCGCAACAGGCCGACGTGCACCTGCAGATCAGACATCGCGAGCGAGAGCACATCGTCCAAACGGGCGAAACCCTCTCCAGCATCGCCTTCGACTACGGCATGCCCTACCCCTGGATTCAGGACGCGAATCCCGGCGTCGGGGATGCGCTGTTCGCCGGCGACCGCCTGCGCATTCCCTCGGCGGATGCCCTTTTACCGCTGCCGGTGGTAGAGAGCAAGCGCATCGTCGTCAGCCTGACCGAACAACGGGTGTGGGTCTACGAGAACGGCCAGCTCATCTGGAACTGGCCGGCCAGCACCGGCATCGCGTCGAGTCCGACCTCGCCGGGCGTGTTCCAGGTGCAATCTCACGATGAGCTGGCCTATGCGGGAGTCTGGGACTTGTACATGCCGTGGTTCATGGGCATCTATCGGGTGGCGCCGGATCAGGAGTTCATGAACGGTTTCCACGGCTTCCCCAGCCGCGACCGCAAGCAATTCCTCTGGGAGCGGAACCTGGGCAGCCGTATCACGTACGGCTGCATCCTGATCAGCACCACCAACGCCAAGCTGCTGTATGACTGGGCGGAGGAGGGCGTCGTGGTCGAGATCAGGCGCTGACCTCTGGCCGGAGGCCGATCAGGTCGTCGGCGCGTCCGCCCGTTGGCGCGCCCTCTGCTGCCGCCGCGCTAACAACGCGCGAATCCGCGCGTGGCGCTTCCGGTCGATGGGATACCGCGCGGCCACGAACATCGCGCCGGCCAATAAGGCCATCCCCAGGAGGCCGGTCAACAGCCGGATCGCCAGCAAGGCGGAGGCCGGCTGCATGAACTGCGTCACCCCGTCCGGCGGCGTCCGGTAGCCGAACCAGCCAAGAACCTGCAGCGCCACGAAGATCGCCAGCGCATTGGTCAGCTTGCGCAGGAGGTTCTTGGCGCCGTAGTACATTCCCTCGCGCCGCTCGCCTGTGCGCAGCTCATCCCACTCGAGCACATCCGGGAAGATGGCATCCGGCAGCACATGCGCAGTCGATACGCCGACTCCAGCCAGCACCGCCAGCGCCAGGATGAGTGTCACCTGCCCCGGCTGGATGAAGAGAATGACGAACTGCACCACGCCCCAAAACGCCATCCCCACGATGTAGGCCAGCCGCTTTTCGAACCGCTGCGCAAGCCAGGTCCACAGCGGCAGCGCGGCCAATGCTGTAATCAGCATCAGCCCCAAAACAGCCGACTCGAGCGCCAGTTTGATCCCGAACAGATTCGCTTGCGCCAGCAGATTCCCGCCCGCGACCCAATAGATCAGAAAATAGGGCAGCATCAGCGAGACAAGATCGAACGTCAGCCAGTTCAGCATATAGAGCGCGGTCGCGTAACGGAACGGCACATTCCGCCAGGCCGTCTCGATGGTCTGGCGGATGGTGTAGGTGCGCGCCGGCGGCCGTTGCGTCCGTTCACGCGTCACCAGGCCGATCAACAGGTAAGGGATTGCGGCCAACGTCCCGAACAAGGCGGCGACGGTCAGATAGCCTTGCTGCGACGTCCCTCCGGCAAACATCACGCCGTCTACGATCATCGGCGCGGCCACCGCAGTCACCAGGGACGCCAGCAAGTTGAACAACATGCGAAATCCGGCAAGTGAGGTGCGCTCGTCGTAGTCGGGGGTCAGCTCAGGCGTCAGCGAATTGTGCGGCACGGTCACCAGAGTCTGCAGGGTGTCGGCGAGGATGTAGGCCAGGGTCACATGAATGGCCAGGGCGGCGGGGGTCCGCCACGGCGGCGTCCACCACAGCAACAGAAACGCAAACCCGAAGGGAACCGAGAACAGCAGCAAAAACGGCCGGCGCCGGCCGAAACGCGTCTGCAGGCGATCGCTGAGCATGCCCACCAACGGGTCGTTGATCGCATCCCAGATCAGGCCGATCAAGGCAGCAAACGAAGCCAGCCGCGGCTCAAGTCCCACCGTATCGGTCAGGAAGATCGCGTAGAAGATCAGGCGCAGCGTGTTGTAACTGGCCATGCCCCAGTCGCCGCTGCCGTAAATGATCTTGGTCAGCAGCGGCAGCCGGGACGCGGGCTCCCGAGCCGGGTCAGTCATGAATTGAACCTCCTCACAAAGCGCGCCGATAGACCCGATGCCGTTTGTACCAGTGCACTCCGACGGCCGTTGCGTCGCCCAGGCTCTTCAGGTTAATCTCAGCCACCTGGGCAAAGTCGACATGCTGAAACTGGGGAAACTCATCGATGCTCTTGGCCAGTTCGACATAGAGGATGGCGTTCGCCCCTACGCCTTGATACTGGGGCAGCAGCCCCAACCCGTTGATGTTCAGCCAATCGGTGCGCCGGATCTCACGCAGCAGATGCAGCCAGCCAAATGGCCACACCTGCCCGCGCGTCCGCTGAATGGCGGCCGAGAGATCGGGGTAAGACAGCAGGAACCCGGCGATCTCGTCCCCCTTCATCACCAGCTTGATCAACTTTGGGTCGGCGACCGACAACATGCGCTGAGCGATGAGCGCCAGCTCAGCCTCGTCCACCGGGTAATAAAACGGGATATTGATGAAAGCTTCGTTGTAAATGCGGCCGATGACGGATAACTGGCCGCGCAGCTCTTCCTTACTGTTGAACCGGGCAATGGTGAACCCGCGGCGCTCCCGGATGCGATCGGCCGCATCATAGAAACGTTGGGCCAACTGCTCGCCGCGCGCCATATGGCCGGAGAGGTAGTCCATCTCTTTCTCGAACCCGGCGCCGGTGATCAGCCGCTCGTAGTACGCATAGTTGTAGGGGACGCCGATCGCAGGACGATGCTCGAACCCTTCCACCAAGAGCCCCAAACCATCGGCGCGCAACATGCCCCTGGGGCCGATCACTTCGTTCAACCCACGACTGCGCGCCCAGGTGAACACGGCCGCAAACAAAGCCTGCGCGACCGCGAAATCGTCCACGGCATCGAAGAAGTAGAAGGAGGCGGCCTTGCGGCCGGAATACTCGGTGTAGCGCCGATTGTGAATGGCCGCGATGCGCCCCAGGCAGCCCTTACCATCTTCCGCCACAAAGAAAGCGGCCTCAGAATGACGATAGAATGGGTTGCGTTCCCGGTCGAAGACACGCCAGGCCTCGCCGGCCATCATGGGCACCCATTGGCTGCAACCGCGGTAGAGGGCAAAAGGGAAGCGGTTGAATCGACGTACATCGGCCGAACCGGAGGGATCAAGTTGGCGAATTTGCACGATGTAGACCTCTTTTGTGGTTTTGCTAAGTATCCCATTCTGGCAGATGCTTGTCAAGCAGACGTCACGGAGCACGCGGCTTGCGCCAGAAGAACGCCCAATATAGCACAGTAGAGATCGTGTAGAGGACAATCGTAATCATGAAGGGCGGGCCGAAGCCATAGCGCACCTGAAGCACACCGCTGATGGTGGGCGAGAAGGCCCAACCGAAACTCCACGACATGCTCACCAGGCTGGCAACCGTCGCGCGCGCCGAAGGCTCGACTTGCTCCATCACGAAGGTCTGATACACCGGGCTGCTCATGTTCATCAGCGCCACGCGCACCAGATAGGCCACCGTGCTCAACCAGAACCACGGCGCGAATCCGAGCAGGATCAAGAAAGGTATCGACAGCGCCTGGGTGACCACCACCAGTTGGATCTTGCCCATACGCTCAGCCAAAGGCGGCGCCGCAAGCAGGCCCAGCCCCATCGACAGCGACCCCCACGCGAACAGAACCCCGATAGTCGGGTCAGGCTGGCCGTAGACCTGGCGGAAGAAAACGTTCATGAAGGGCATGATCATGCCGGCGCCGATAGCAGTGATCAGCATCGGCAGCACCAGCTTGCCCAACAACGCCGGGTGGGCCGCAGCATAGGTGAACGGAGCAAAGACCGAACGCTCGGACCGTTCCAGCCGAGGCGTCCGCAGCAAGATCAATGGGAGCAGGCCCAGGCCGGCGATGCCCACGATGATCAACAAAGAGCCGCCGTAGGCCGGGCTGCTCACCGGGTCCACGTTGCGCCATCCTGCTACCCAGGTGGGGAGCAAGCCACCCAGCCAATTACCCACCGACGCGGACGCCATCTGCAGGCCTGAGCTGAAGCTGAACAGATAGGTGCGCTCCTGCTCGCTGCTGTTCTCCATCAGAAATGGACTCATCGTCACGGCCGCCAGGCTCTGCGCCATGCCCAGCAGCGCGTTCATGGTGTAGAGCACAGTCTCAGATGGCCACAAGACCATGACAGCGATTGCCGCGCAGACCAGGGCGCCCGAGAGCACCAGCGCGCGCTTGCGGCCCAGCATGTCGGCCAGGTAGCCCATCGGCAGCGCCACGATCAGCGCGGTCAGGCTGCTGGTCGTTACCAGGTTGCCCAGCAGCACCTCGTCATAGCCCTGGCTCAACACAAAGAAGTTGAAGAGCAGCCGGAACACCCCCAGGGCGGCTCCTGTGATGACAACGTTAGCAAGATAGAGCCGGGCGTTGGGGCGGAACAGGCGGAGATGATCGCCGTACTCGCGCAACGCGCGAGCAACGGCGACCTGGGGAACGGGCATAACCTGAATCCTTGAAGTATGGGGCTGCCAGCAACAAGCTAAGCTGGCTCGGTTGCGTCCAAAGCTGCCGCGGCCGTCACGTCTTGCGGAGCCGGCGCTTCAGGCACATCTTCCTGAGCTGCATCGGCTTGAGGCGCGGCTTCTTCTGGCGCCGGCCCTTCTGGCGTGGGCACCCCCGGAACAGCGCGCTGCCGGTATGTGTCGTAAACCGGCACGAGACGCTCGTATTCTCCAACCATGCAGGTCGACGAAATCATGAAATCGGCGGAGGCGCGATTACAGGCAACCGGTATGTTCCACACGACAGCGATCCGCAGCAGCGCCTTCACATCCGTATCATGGGGCTGGGGCGAAAGAGGGTCCCAGAAAAAGATCATGAAATCGACGGACCCATCGGCGATCATGGCGCCGATCTGCTGATCCCCGCCCAGCGGCCCGCTCTGCAGCTTGTACACCGGCACACCTACCACTTCCTCCAGCAGCTTGCCTGTGGTGCCCGTGGCATACAGATCGTGATTCGCCAGCAGCGTCTTGTTCCATTTGGCCCACGCCAGGAGGTCCGGTTTCCGGCCATCGTGCGCGACGAGGGCGATCTTCTTCCTCTGTTGGATCAGGATAACTTGATGCTCCATAAAACCCCTTTCGGCAGACTACAGTCTGCGAATGATGACTTTCTCCCTGGCTTCCTGAACCGCCTCAACGGAAGGCAGGCCCGATCCGATCTTGCCGATGGCGGCCACCGAGAACGCGGTCGCCAGCCGGGCGCACTCAGCCAGAGCAAGGCCTTGAATCTTGCCGGCCACAACACCAGCGACCATTGCGTCGCCGGCCCCGACCGTGCTCTTCACGTCAGCAGGCCCAGGCACGACCCAGACCGTCTCCTGATCCTCAACGAAGATCGCGCCTTCCTTGCCCATGGATACGATCGTAGCCGCAATGCCGTGGCTCTGCATTAGCTGGCGGGCGGCCCGTACGATTGCGTCAGGGGTCGTCAAAGGCAGATCGACCAGCTCCTCCAGCTCGTCAACATTCGGTTTGATGATCCACGGCCCGGCTGTCACGGCTTGACGGAACCCCTCACCGCTCGTGTCCAGCACCACCTTTTTGCCCGCCAGCGTGTCGATCATCTCGCGATAGATGCCTGCAGGCACACCCGCAGGAATGCTGCCCGACAGGACGAACCACTCGCGGTCGGCCGCCAAGTCGCGCAAGACGCCGAAGAGCTCCGCGATGTGCTCAACACTGGGCGTTGGGCCGGGGAAATTGATGCCCGTCGTCTTGCGCTGAGCCAAATCCGAGATCTTGACGCCGATACGGGTTGCGCCGTCGCAGCGCACACAGCGGTCCTCGATCGCCTTCTGTGCAAACAACCGGCGAAAGAGATCGTCGTTTTCGGCGCCCAAAAAGCCGGTCGCGGTTACCGGCTGGCCGAAGTCCGCCAGACAGGAGGCAACATTGATCCCTTTGCCGCCCGGATCCATGCGCGAGGACTGGACACGATTCACGGTGCCAGCCGCGAAATTGGGGATCAGTATGGTCTGATCGATGGCCGGATTAATAGTAACGGTGACGACTCTATTTGATGAGCTCACGTTATTCATCCTCCTCAGCGGGTAACGAAAATTGTAATACAGACGGTGCAAACTGCGCAAATCTCCCCGATCTCCACAGCCCAATCGAGGGGGCCGGCAAGGATCACGCCGTCATGTCGCACCCAGCAAGCCCTCCTCGTAGATGCGCCGCACCACTTCCTCGATCTCCGGCTCCTGAACTGACAGATCCAGGATGCGATAGTCGCGAAACAGATCCGGCACAATGCTGGCCACCCCGCTGGCGCCGGACCCTTCCCGCTGGCTTGCATCCACCCGCAGCCAGATGCGGTTGGCCTGCCGCCGCAGCACCCGGGCGCCGGGCAGGGCCAAATGCGCCGGCGGCGTCTCAAAATCCACCACCAGCACTCGCCCTTCACCGAAGCGTTGGCGCAGCGCTTCCAGTGCGCCATCGAAAACCAACCGGCCGTGATCGATCATGATCACTCGCTCGCACAGCTTCTCCACATCCCCCAGGTCATGGGTGGTCAGAATGATCGTGGCCCCGCGCTCGCGATTGATGGCACGCACGAAGTTGCGGATGCGCTCCTTTGCCACCACATCCAGGCCGATGGTCGGCTCATCCAGGAACAACAGCGTCGGGTCGTGCAGCAGCGCGGCAGCCAGGTCGGCGCGCATCCGTTGTCCCAGGCTCAAATTACGCACCGGGGTGTCCAGGAACGCGCCCAATTCCAGCAAGTCGTCGAATTGCCGCATGTTCTGGCGGTAACGATCGGCGGGGACGCGATAGATGTGCCGCAGCAGATCAAACGATTCGATCACCGGCAGGTCCCACCACAAGCCGGTGCGCTGGCCGAAGACCGCGCCGAGCCGCTGCACGTGCTGTTTCCGCTGCAGCCACGGCACGCGGCCGTCCACGCGAACTTCGCCGCCGGTGGGCACCAGGATGCCGGTGAGGATCTTGAGTGTGGTTGATTTCCCTGCGCCGTTCGGGCCCAGATAGCCCACCAGCTCGCCTGCTGCGATGTCAAAGCTGATGCCGTCGACCGCATGCACCACATGGTGCTGGCGCGTCACCAGGTTGCGCACCGCACCGAAAGCGCCGCGGTGGTGCTTAAAGACGCGGAACTCCTTGGCGAGATTCTCAACATGAATCATCGACTAACTCCCCACACTCTGATACCGCCTGACCCCCACGCCCCAGGCAGCCAACGCGCCGCGCAGCACGATCACAGCGATAAGCGGCGCCAGGAAAGGCATCCAGCCCGGTAACTCCAGCGGGTCGGGTTTACCCAGCAGGAACAGCGCGGGATAGTAATTGATGAAAGCCATGGGAATCACGAAGGTAAAGATCGAGCGCAGCCATGCCTCATAGATGTGCATCGGATAGCTCGTCATGAATTGGCCGCCGTAGGTGAAAACGTTGGCGACCTCGTGGGTCTGAGGCGACCAAAACGCCATCGCGGCCCCCAGGACAAAAATCGCCATAAAGAACAAAGCGCCGCCGGCCAGCATGACGCCGAAAAACAGCCAATGTCCGGCGTCCCAGACGGGATGCAGCAGCGCAAACGCCAGGCCCAGCGCGATCAGGCCTTGCGCCAACCGGCCGACGCGCCGGCTGGCGAATGCACCCGTCAGCATTTGAAAGACCACCGACAGCGGCCGCAGCAGCACCCGATCGAACTCGCCGCGCACCACCCAGGTCTCGAAGTTGTCGAACGCACCTACGAACAGCTCGGCCAGGCTGAACGAGACGGCCGAAGTGCCGTACAAAAAGACCACCTCCGGCAGCGTCCATCCCCCAATCGCATTGAAACGCATCAGCAGGATCGCGACCATGGCAAAATCCAGGCCGGTGACGACCAGGTTACCCAACAGCTCGGCAACGAAAGACGCGCGATACTGCATCTCGGAGCGCAACTGCGCGCCGATCAGCCGAAAATAGAGTGACAGGGCGTGACGCATCTTACCCCCCGTGCAAGGTCACCCGCCGGACCATGCGGCTCAACAACCCACGGCCGATCATGACCAGCACGACCAGCCACACCAACTGTTGTGCTAACTCCAAAACCAGCGTCGCGCCGCTCAGTTTGCCCAAGTAGACGTTCACCGGCACATGGGCCAATCCCTGAAAAGGCAGCAGCTCGGAAAACCGGCGCAGCCAGGGCGGAAAGAAGTTCAGCGGCACGAGGAATCCCGAAAAGAACATGATCACAGTGTTGGCCAGATAGATCATCCCCCGCGCGTCCGAAGTCCAGAAAGCCAAGCTGTTGGTGATGAAGCGAAAAGCGAAGCTCACCAGCACGCCCGTGCACAGGGTGGCAAAAAACAGCAGCCAGGCGCCCAAGCCAGCCGGCAGGCGGACATGAAACAGCAGGAGGCCGATGAGGAAAGTCGGCGCCCCACGAAAAATCGAGTAGTAGACCGCTCGGCCCAGGTCGATGGCCGCCCAGTACAGGTAGAAATCCACCGGCCGGGCCAGGTCCGTTACAATATGCCCCTTGATGATAGCCTCGGAGAGTTCCTTGTTCCCGAAGGCCGACATGGTCATTAACAGCGACTGGGTGAGAATCGCATAGGTGACGGTGTCGCGCACATTCAGGCCGCCGACCTCACCATGCCCCTGAAAAAGCGCCATGTAGATGAAGACATAGATCGCGCCGAAGAAGGTATTCGTAACGATGCCGGCCAGGTTCGCGGCGCGATAAGCCAGATTCTTCTGGAACGACTTGGCTCCGATGTGGACATAGACGCCGGCCGTTGATAAGTATCTCACGCTGCTATTTTACTCGTCTGTGTCTGCCAATGGTAAAATCAGACCATGATCGATCGCCCTGAAACAGCGCGAGCGGCGCGCGGCCCGTTCAAATCGGTGCTGGCCTGGCTGCTGGAATTGGACCGGCCGGTGCCTGAGCGCACCGAACATGAGATTGCCGCCGAAGTTGAGCGCAACTACACCTGGAACTTCGTCGTCAACCTGCTGGATGGCGTCATCTTCACGATCGGCGCCAGCTTCTTTTCGTCCACCACCATCCTGCCTCTGTTCCTCAGCAAGCTTACAACTAATCCCCTGGCGTTCGGCATCCTGGCGGTGATCAGTCAGGCCGGCTGGTTCCTGCCTCAGCTTTTCACAGCCAATTCGATGGAGCGCCTGGCGCGCAAAAAACCGGTGGTGGTCAACCTGGGCCTGATTCTGGAGCGGCTGCCGGTCTTGGTGATCCTGGCGGCCGCGCTGACCGCGGACCGCTGGCCCAAGCTGGCCCTGGCGCTGATCCTGATCGGTTTCTCCTGGCACGTCTTGGGTGCGGGCATCGTCGCGGTGTCCTGGCAGGACCTGGTCGCCCGCTGCTTTCCGGTGGACCGCCGCGGCCGCTTCTTCGGCACCACGCAGTTCCTGGGTGCCGGCGCCGGCGCGCTGGGCGCGCTGCTGTGCACCTGGCTGCTGAACCGCTACCGCTTCCCGGTCAACTTCACTTATGCCTTTGCGATCGCTGCCAGTTGTATCAGCCTGAGCTGGTTCTTCCTGGCGATGACGCGCGAGCCGGTGCAAGCGCCCACCGTTCGCAGGCAAAGCATTCGCGAGTATCTCACCGGCCTCCCCGAATTACTCCGGGCCGATGTTAACTTCCGGCGCTACCTCATCACGCGCATGACATGGGCGTTTGGCGGCTTGGGCTCGGGATTCCTGATGGTCGCTGTGGTGAGCCGGTGGCGCGTACCGGATAGCACGGCCGGGCTGTTCACCCTGACGCTGCTGATCGGACAAACGATCGGCACGCTGATCTGCGGCTTCCTGGCCGATCGCTTCGGTCACAAAGTCTGCCTGGAGCTGGGCGCAGTGGCCGGGTTGACAGGGTACACACTCGCCTGGCTGGCGCCCGGGCCATCCTGGTACTATGCCGTTTTTGTCTTGATGGGCTTCGTCGCCGGAGCCGTGGTGGTTTCAGGCATCCTGATCGTGATGGAATTCAGCGGGCCGGAACGCCGGCCGACCTATGTCGGTATCGCCAACACCGCGGTTGGGCTGGTAGGCGTCGTCGCACCGCTGCTGGGCGCCACACTGGCGCGAATCAACTACGATATCTTGTTTGCGCTCGGCGCGGCGGTCAATTTGGCCGCGTTGGCGCTGTTCTTCTGGTGGGTGCAAGAACCACGGCAGCACCAGCAAGGATGAGGCGCCCCGGCCTACAACCGCCCGGCGCGCAACTCGGCAATGAACGGCTCAAACGCTCCCGTATCCCACCCGTCGCGCAGGTGCAGGTAATAATCTTGCACGATCTGCGCCTGCTGCTCCCGGTTGAAATTCCTCAGCCGCTTGCCATGGCCGTGCGCCTCAAGCAGGCCTGCTGACCCGCCGTAGCCGTACCCTTCCTCATACTGCGCCACCAAAGCCTCCGCAAAATAGCGGCTGCCGGCGCGCTCGTATTGCAGCACGTGCACCAACTCGTGCAGCACGATGTCCAGGTGTTCCCGGCCGTGTCCGCCCTGGCGGGGTAGGTTCACGGTGTGGAACGTTGAGAAGGCCCGCTCGCCGTTGCGCTTGAAGACCAGGCTGAGGATGCCGCCCTGCGCCACGCGCACATCGTGATAACGCAGCGCGGAAGAGCCGAGCACTTCGGACGCGGCCGCAATCTCTGTGCCCGTCAGCGGACTGACCCGCGTGATCAAACGCCAGAGAAAACCGAAGATCTCCGGCAAGCCGACCAGATCCAACGCCTCCAGCACGAGCTGCACCACGCGAATCGCTCCCTGCCGCACCCTGGCCCTCAGCCATGCGCCGAAGTTCGTCCGCCCGCCGCGCCGCCAGACCCGCACCCCTACAGGCAGCAACATGACCATGCCGGCTGTGGCAAGAACCAACGTCATCCCTAATTGGCCTACCCGGTTGGGCAGGTAGCGGATGAGGTTCACAATCCACCTGGCTGCGTCCTCCAGACGGTCTGCCAGCCAGCCCGCGCCGCCGTTGACAGCGCGCCCCGCGCCCCGCGCCATCCGGCTTGCCTGCGCGGTCAACTCAGCTTTCGCCACGTCATCTCCCTACCGAAACGAATCATCATAATCTTCATTATAGCACAGGCACAAGGCACACGCGTTTTTTGCAATTGACACCCCTTGCGTTTCCTTGTATACTCTCGAAAACGCTGCCCTTGGCGATGACGCCATCGCATAGACTTCCCTCCTTGGGCCAAGGTTGCCAACTTTCGAAAAGTTGGCAACCTTGGCCCAACCGCAACGGACGGTCCGGGCACGCGTCTGTTAATCTTTTCAGAGGAACGATCCGTATGGACCCCTGGCAACGCTTCAAGGCCCTGGCGACCGGCGGCAGCACTGATCGGACGCCTGTTGCGCTCATCGTTGATAGCCCGTGGATCCCCGGCTACGCCCGACTGGACACCCTCGACTATTTCCTGCTGCCCGATATCTGGCTCCGCGAAAATCTGCGCCTCCTGGCCCGTTTCCCTGACGTGACATGGATCCCCGGCTTTTGGGTTGAGTACGGCATGGCGGCCGAGCCGTCCGCGTTCGGCGCCAAGATCATCTGGCACCACGACCGTCCCCCCTCGATCGCGCCGGTGCGCGGCGGCCTGGCCAGCCTGGAAGGGATCACCGCTGCCGATCCGCAGGAGGATGGCCTCATGCCGCTGGTGCTCCGGCTCTATGGGCACATGCGGGAACGCCTGGCCGCCGAGGGCCTGTCCATCCGCATGGTCGCCGCGCGCGGCCCCCTGGCGATCGCGGGCTGGCTGCTGGGCGTGAGCGAGCTAATGGTCGCGCTGAAGACCGAGCGCGAAGCGATCAGTCGCGTGCTGGACGTGCTGACCGATACGATCATCGCCTGGCTGCGCGCCCAAGCCGATGCGGTCGGCGGGGTTGAGGGCATCTTGCTGCTGGATGACATTACCGGCATGCTCTCGCCGAAGCTGTTCGACAGCATGGCCGCGCCCTACATGACGCGCATCTTCCAGGCGTTCGCAGGCACAGTGCGCGTGTACCACAACGATACGCCTTGCAAACATCTGTTGGGCCGGCTGGCCGAGTTGCCCTTCGAGGTGTGGAACTTCAGCCATGAACTGGATATCGCCGAAGTGCAGGCCGCGCTGCCGGGCAAGGTGCTGATGGGTAACATTCCGCCCCTCCAGGTGCTGGCTCAGGGCACGCCGGATCAGGTGGCCGCGCTTGCCCGCGCCTGTATCGCGAAGACAAGCGGCCGTGGGCTGATCCTGTCGGCTGGCGGCGGCGTCAGCGGCGGCACGCCGGCGGAGAATATCGATGCGTTGGTGGAAGCAGCGCGTTCGGCAGGCGGCCGATAGCGGATGGCAAACGGCGAATAGCCAATGGCGAATGGCTGACTGCTGACTGCTGAGAGGTAACAGATATGACCGACTTGCTTTCCGGAACCAATCTGACCATCTATCCGCGCTCAATCTGCAGCGCGGGGGGCGCCACCTTCTTTTTGACTGCGACGCCAGAAGGGAAGCGGCTCGGTGTGGAGGCTGCGCCGGGGGCCGAGGTTCTTGCGGCTTTCTCAGGCGAAGTTTACGAGGCGACTGCACTCACGACGCTGCTTTGTCCACTGACGCACGCGAATGCGGCTGCACTGCGCGCAGCCTTGCCGTGGCTGCAGCCGCGGCCGCTCGGGCTGGCAACCTCGGCGGGCTGCGGCGACCGGATGGGGCTGGCAACGCCAGGCCACGTGCGCGCGGCGCGCGCGGTGGCGGCTCGATCAGAGACCGGCCGCAGCATAGCGATGATCTTCGCACAGCAGTCGATCCGTGAAATGACGCGCACCGGACGCTCGCCCGACGAGGTCATGGACGATGCCACCTGGGGGATCTTCCAGGAAGGCTGGCGTGAAGGGGTGGGTGCGGACGCCGACCATCTCAAGACCACGACCGACATCGATCAATGCGCGGCCGCGGGATTCACCTTCTTCACCATCGATCCCAGCGCGCACGTCGATCCAGCCGCGGATAGCGATGGAGAAGCCGCGCTCCGGACCAAATACGAGGCGCTGCCCTGGCCAGCCCTGGCGACCACCACTCGCGACTTACGGACAGCTTATGTCAATAAACGCATTGAGGTGGCCGATCTGGTCTTTGTCCTGGACGAGGCGACGCTGCTACGCGCGGCCGTGAAGTACGGCGCCGCCGTGGCGCATGTTGCAGCCATGCACCGCCACTTGACGCTCACGCGCGCCGCAGGCGCCTTTGAGCTGGAAGTCTCCGTCGACGAAACCGACACCCCCACCAGCCATGCCGAGCATCTATTCATCGCTCGCGAGCTCCGCCGGCTGGGGGTGCGCTGGGTAAGCCTGGCCCCGCGTTACGTCGGCAGTTTCGAGAAGGGGGTCGACTACGTCGGTGACCTGGCGGCGTTCGAGACTGACTTCGCGGGCCATGCCGCCCTTGCGCGTGCATTGGGACCCTACAAGCTCAGCCTGCACACCGGTTCGGACAAGTTCAGCATCTATGGCATCGCAACGCGGCAGGCCAACGGGTTACTCCACCTGAAAACTGCCGGTACGAGCTATCTAGAGGCCCTGCGCGCGACCGCCTCCTTCGATCCGGCGCTGTTTCGCGAAATCCTCGCGTTGGCCCATGAGCGCTTTCAGACGGACAGGGTCAGCTATCACCTCTCTGCCGATCAGGCCAAGGTCCCCAGGCCTGAGGTGCTATCCGATGCGCAGCTGCCCGGCCTGCTGGAGCAATTCGACGCACGCCAGGTGCTGCATGCTACGTTCGGTTCGGTGTTATCGGACCCCGAGCTCAAGGCGCGGCTGTTCGCAGGGCTGGCCAGCCACGAGGAGGCGTACTATGCCGCGCTGGAGCGGCATTTCGTCCGCCACCTGGCGCCGCTGGCTGGACGGTAGATAAGCCCACCTGGGATAGCCACCCGCAGACACAATGTGCGGCCGATGGGCGGGACTTTGAAGCTGCCTACACACGAAAGGAGGGTGATACAACCCGGAACACTGCTTAGATCGATCTGTCAATCCACGATTCTGCTCAAAGAGGAGAAAAGAACCCATGAACCGTAAGCTTGTCCTGACCCTGATCAGCCTGCTTCTCATCGCATCCTTCGTCCTATCGGCGTGCGGTGGTGGGGCGGCTACCCCGGCCCCGGCCGCCCCGGCGGCAGAGCCGACCAAGGCGCCTGTGGCGGAGCCTACTAAAGCCCCTGAACAGCCGGCCGCCGCGCCGGAGCCGACCAAGGCCCCTGAGCCAGCCGTCCCGGCATCCAAGTACAATGAAGCCCCGGATCTGGCCGAGCTGGTAAAGGCCGGCACGCTGCCGAAAGTCGAGGATCGACTGCCTGAAGAGCCGTACGTGATCCAGGCGGAAACGGTCGGGCAGTACGGCGGCGTATGGCGCCGCGGCTTCACCGGCCCCGGCGATTACAACAACTACACCCGTGTGGTCTACGACGGGCTGGTCATCTTCTCGACCGATGGCACCGAGGTTCAGCCGAAGATCGCGTTGGGCTGGGAGAACTCCGACGACTACAGCACCTGGACGATCAAGCTGCGCAAAGGCGCGAAGTGGTCCGATGGCGAGCCCTTCACGGCCGACGCCATCACCTGGTGGTACGAGAACGTCCTGCTCAACAAGGACATCACCCCATCCGTGGGCAAGTGGATGCGGAATCAGGATGGCACGGTGGCCAAGGTGGAGAAGGTCGACGATTACGCCGTCAAGTTCACCTTCAGCAACCCGAACACGCTGTTCCTGTACGAGTTGGCCAACCAGGATGGCGGCGACCGCACCTATGCGCCGTTCATGCCGGGCCACTACCTGAAGCAGTTCCATCCAGCGTTCACCCCCCAGGCAGACATCGACAAGGTAGTCGCGGAAGCCGGCTTCAAAACCTGGATCGAGCTCTTCGCCAGCAAGAACGCGCCGTCCGAGAACCCCGATCGGCCGACGATGACGGCCTGGCATGCGGCCACGCGCATCAGCGAGAAGATCTTCTCCCTGAAGCGCAACCCGTACTACATCGGCGTGGATCAGGCGGGCAATCAGCTCCCGTACATCGATGAGGTCCGCTTCACGTTCTTCGAGAACGCGCAGGCGTTGAACCTGGCCGCCATCGCCGGCGAGTTGGATCAGCAGGATCGCCATATCAACCTGATGAACTACCCCGTCCTGAAGGAAAACGAGACGAAGGGCCTCTACCGGGTGGCGAGCTATCCGACCTTCGGCGGCACCGACGCCAGCGTGATCTTCAACATGTCGTACATCAAGGACCCTGAGCTGGTGAAGCTCATCCAAAACCGCGATTTCCGCCTGGCGCTGAACTATGCCGTGGATCGCAACCAAATCATCGAATCGGCCTTCATGGGCCTCGGCGAGGCGCGCGCGGCGGTGCCTGCGCCGAACCACCCGTATTACCCCGGTGACGAGGTCGCCCATCCGGCCTACCTGGAGTACAAGCCCGACGAGGCGAACGCCCTGCTCGACAAGATCGGGCTGGACAAGAAAAACGCGGAGGGCTTCCGCCTATACCCCGGCACCGACAAGCCCGTGATCGTGGAGCTCGCCGTGGTAGCTGCGTTTGGCCCCTGGCCCGATGTCGCGACGCTGGTCTCCCAGAACTGGGAGGCGGTCGGCATCAAGACCCTCGTCCAGGTGCGCGAGCGCGCGCTCGAATTCCAACTGCGCGCCAGCAATGACGTGATCACCGAAATCTGGAACCAGGACACCTCCGGCTTCCCGTTCACCGGTGCGCCGAAGTATGACCCGCGCGCGGCCCTGCACTGGTGGGCAGGATACGCAACCTGGTACTCGACCGATGGCAAGGAAGGTGTCGAGCCGACTGCTGAAGTCAAGAAGATGGTTGACATCATCAACAATGCCCGCACCGCGCAGCCCGATCAGCAAGTCACGATGGCGAAGGAGCTGTTTACGACATGGGTCGATCAGGCCTTCGAAGTGCCCATCGTTGGCCTCACGCCGATGGTGCAGGGCGTCGCCGTGATCAATCCCAAGCTGAAGAACATCCCCGAGAAGATGGGGAACGATTGGCCGCTGCGCACACCCGGCAACGGTCACCCTGAAACGTGGTATTACGAGAAGTAAGTCCGTCGGCCTGGCAAGGCATACTTAGGACCCGTCACAGAATAGATGTCGCATGTCGTAATTCAGCCGTAGCGGAGCATCCTGAGCGGAGTGGCGGTGCTTTCCCGCCACGTAGTCGGAGGATGCGAAGCGGCCTCACAAAGGCCGCATCCTTCGACTGCGCAGCGCGGACGAATGCGCTGCTCCGCTCAGGATGCTCACTCTAGGGCACGAAATGAGGTGTAGCTGTTATTTCGTGACGACTCCTTAGCGCGCGCCAGCCAGTGGGTCGTTTGGTTCGATCGTTGCCTTTACAACCCTGGATGATTATGTCATGCTGAGCGAGTTGACAACACAACGCTGGTGATAGCGAGACCCTAGCGAAGCATCTCGTGCGGCCAACGAGACCCTTCACTGGCGATTCGCGGCACCGATCTTTGAGTCGTTAACCCGTTCAGGGTGACAAAGAATGGCTATACTTATGCCAAACGACCCACTAGTGACTCGAACTTCGTGATCCGGAATAGAGGTTTCAGCCGGTTATTTTTGGCGACGAATGTAACCGGTTGAAGCCTCAAATCCAGAGAATTGGCGGCGTCCTGCCCCTACAGACCGGCACGGGAGGTTATTGATGCTGAGATTCATTGCTGTCCGCCTGGCGCTCCTGCCGATCCTGCTTCTGTTCTTCTCCATCGTGGTGTTTCTTCTGGTTCAGGCGCCGCCGGGCGACTTTCTAACCAGCTACCTTGCGAGCCTCGCCAGCAGCGGGTCTTCGGTGGATCAGGATCTGATCATCGCACTCAAGCAGCAGTTCGGCCTCGACCAACCACTTCATACGCAATACCTGCGTTGGATCGGCAGCGTCATGAAGGGTGATCTCGGTTTGTCATTGGAGTATCAGCGGCCCAACGTTGAGCTGCTGGGCGAACGCCTGGTGCTGACGGTGCTGTTGGCGCTCTTTTCGTTCATACTCACGTGGGCCATTGCCATCCCGGCCGGCATCGTTACGGCCGTGAAGCAGCATACGTGGGTTGATTACCTCTTTACAGTCATCAACTACATCGGCGTCGCCATCCCTAACTTCATGTTGGCATTGATCTTGATGTGGATCGCCTTCGATAAGTTCGGGATCAGCGTGACGGGGCTCTTCTCGCCTGAGTTTGAGCAAGCGCCGTGGTCTTGGCCGCGATTTGTGGATCTGCTCAAGCACATCTGGCTGCCGACCATCGTGCTCGCCCTGGCCGGCACCGCCAGGTTAACGCGCGTGATGCGCGCCAACTTGCTCGACGAGTTGAATAAGCCCTACGTCGTCGCCGCGCGCGCCAAGGGCATGTCCGAATGGGGACTGGTTCTGAAGTACCCGGTGCGTCTGGCGATCAATCCTCTGGTGAGCACCATCGGCTGGTATCTGCCGCAGCTCTTCTCCGGCAGCCTGATTGTGGCCACCGTGATGAACCTGCCCAACATCGGCCCGTTGCTGCTCCGCTCACTGACCAGCCAGGATATGTACCTGGCCGGCGGCATCCTGCTCATCTACTGCCTGCTGACCATCGTGGGCACGTTGATTTCCGATATCCTGTTGGCGCTCGTGGACCCGCGCATCCGCATGGGCGCCAGCGCCTGAGTGCTGTCGGGGTGGGCCTGGCGTCCGCCCGTAAGGAGAGGGTCGAAAATGTCTCAACTCGAACCCGCAACCGCAGCCGCAGCCGCAGGAACAGCGGAAGTCATCGAAACCCCGCTCACCATCACCAAGGCAGAAGAGCGGATTTCCGTAGCTTCTAATGCGCAGCTTGTTTGGTGGCGCTTCAAAAAACATCGGCTGGCGCTGATCTGCGGTGTGCTGCTGATCTTGTTTTATATCGTCGTGTTATTCCCCGGATTCTTCGCCAGCTTTCCGGCCGAGCTATCGGACGCACGCCTGGCGTACATCCCGCCACAAAAACCGGTCCTTGTGCACGAGGGGCGAGTGGGCCTGTGGGTCCAGTCGGTAGTAGGCAAGCGCAACCCCACCACGCTGAAGATGGAATGGCAGATCGACGAGGGGAAGGTCACGCCGATCAAGTTCTTCGGCAAGGGCTTCAGCTACAAGATTCTCGGCTTGATCCCCTCCGATATCCACCTCCTCGCGCCCGTCGATGCCAAGCAGGCAAGCCGGTTCTACCTATTGGGCACCGACCGCCTTGGCCGCGATCAATGGTCGCGCATCGTTTTCGGGACACAGACTTCGATGACGATCGGCATGATCGCGGTGATCCTCAGCGTGATTCTGGGCGTGGTGTTGGGCGGCGTCTCCGGCTATTTCGGCGGCGCGGCCGATATGGTTATCCAACGGCTGATCGAGCTGCTTCAATCGCTGCCCACCATTCCGATCTGGCTGGCGCTGACCGCCGCGCTGCCGCGCGACTGGCGGCCCGAACAAGTCTTCTTCGCCATCACGGTCATCCTCTCCTTGCTCGGCTGGACCACCCTGGGCCGTGAGGTGCGGGGCAAGTTCCTGTCGTTGCGCGAAGAAGATTTCGTGTTGGCAGCCGATCTCTCGGGCTGCAGCCGGTGGCGCATCATCACCCGTCACATGATCCCGACGATCAGCAGCCACATCATCGCGACCAGCACACTGGCGATCCCGGTGATGATCGTGAACGAGACATCGTTGAGTTTCCTGGGCTTGGGCCTGCGCCCCCCGGCCATTAGCTGGGGCGTCCTGTTGCAGGAAGCTCAGAACATCCAGACGGTGGCGCTGGCCCCCTGGCTGCTCATCCCGGGCATCGTCGTCGTCTTTGCCGTGCTGGCGTTCAACCTGGTCGGAGACGGCCTGCGCGACGCCGCGGATCCCTATAGCCGGTGATTGCCATGACCACACAAACACCTCCACTTCTGGAAGTCAAGGACTTAAAAGTCCAGTTCCCGCTCGACGAAGGCACGGTGCGCGCGGTGGACGGCGTCAGCTTCAACGTCTATCCCGGCAGGGTCGTCGGCATCGTCGGCGAGAGCGGCTGCGGCAAAAGCGTCACGATGAAGGCGACCCTGCAGATCATCGATCCGCCGGGACGCATCACCGCGGGCCAGATCCTATATCACAAACCCCTGGAAGGCGGCGCATCTGAAACGCTGGACGTTGCCAAACTGGCGCCGGGCAGCAAGGAAATGAAGTCCATTCGCGGCGCGGAGATCGCGCTGATCCCGCAGGAGCCGATGGCCTCCTTCTCGCCGGTCCACACCGTTGGCTCACAGATCATGGAAGCGATCATGCTGCATCGAAATGTGAGCAAGCAAGAAGCACGCAAGATGACCATCGACCTGTTTCATGATGTGGGCATCCCTATGCCGGAGCAGCGCGTTGACGCCTACTCGTGGCAGCTCTCCGGCGGGCTGCGCCAGCGCGCGATCATCGCGATGGCGCTCTCGTGCAACCCGCGCGTGCTCATCGCAGACGAACCCACTACCGCGGTCGACGTGACGACCCAGGCCCAGGTGCTGCGGCTGTTGCGCGACCTGCAAGAGCGCCGCAACGCGGCCATCATCTTCATCACGCACGACCTGGGCGTCATCGCCCAGGTGGCCGACTACGTCATCGTGATGTACCTGGGCCGCGTGATGGAGCAGGGGCCTGTCGACCCGATCTTCCATGATCCAAGACACCCTTACACGCGCGCTCTACTGGAATCGATCCCCAGCATGGACGCCGAGGCACGCGTTGACCTGCCCACCATCAGCGGCTCCATCCCCCACCCGTTCAACCGGCCGAAGGGATGCCCCTTCCACCCGCGCTGCACGAAGTACAGTGAAGGCCGGTGCAACGTGCGAACGCCGGTCGTGCAGCCGGTCGGCAGCGGGGGCGCCTGGCGAGATAACCACCTGGTCGCCTGTTTCTTGTACCACGACGTCGCGGTGGAAGACACCGCCGGCCGGGGAGGCAGCCATGACTAACAACACGCCCCCAATGGCGCCAGCGCCGCTGTTGGAGGTCAAGAACCTCCGCAAGTTCTTTCCGATCCAGAAGGGCTTCCTGAAGAAAACAGTGGGCTATGTGCGCGCCGTGGACGATGTGAGCTTCACCATCCGGCAAGGCGAGACCCTCGGCCTGGTCGGCGAAAGCGGTTGCGGCAAGACGACCGCGTCGCGCTGCATCCTGCGGGCGCACCAACCGACCAGCGGCGAAATGCTGTTTCTGACCGACAAGGGCGAGACGGTAGACCTGGCCAAGCTCTCGCGCAGTGAACTCGGCCCACTGCGCGCCCAAATGCAGATGATTTTCCAAGACCCTTACGGCTCGCTGAACCCGCGCATGACCATCTTCGACATCGTGGGCGAGCCGCTGCTGATGCACGGCATGCGCAACCGCAAGGAGCGCGAAGATCGCGTGGCCGAGCTGTTGCGGCTGGTGGGGATGCGGCCGGAGTTCATGCAGCGCTTCCCGCATGCGTTCAGCGGCGGCCAGCGCCAGCGCGTCGGCATCGCACGCGCTCTTTCGCTCAACCCACGGTTGGTTGTCGCCGATGAGCCGGTTTCGGCGTTGGACGTTTCGGTGCAGGCGCAGACCCTTAACCTGCTGCTGGATCTTCAGAAGCGGCTGAACCTGACTTATCTGTTCGTCTCGCACAACCTGAGCGTGGTCAAACACATCTGCGACCGCGTCGCGGTGATGTACGTGGGCAAAATGGTCGAGCTGGCGCCGACGCAGGAGCTATTCGCGCGGCCGCGCCACCCGTACACCGGTGCGCTGATGTCGGCCGTGCCCGTGGCCGACCCGCGCGTCAAATCAGGCAACGTGGTGCTGAAGGGCGAAGTGCCCAGCCCGGCCAAGCCACCGTCCGGCTGCTACTTCCACCCCCGCTGTGATCTCTGCGTGGAGATATGCAAGACTACCGCGCCGGAATACCATGAGGTCTCACCCGACCACTTCACCGCGTGCCATCGTGCGGATGAGCTGGTCTTGCCCGGGATCGCGTAGCATCCGGAGGCAGGTCGGCGACCTGCCTGATATTCTGACAGGATATGGAGCTAACAGTGCAGAATTACACTGCGTTGACCAACGCGCGTCTCGTCCTGCCCGACCGCATCATCGACGGCCAGACGCTCGTCGTCCACGGTGACCGCATCGCCGGCCTGGCAGCCCCGGATGACCTGGGGTCAGAGACACAGGTCATCGACGTAGGCGGCCGCCTCGTCACACCTGGCCTGGTGGATATTCACACCCACGGGGGGCAGGGCCATACGTTCAACGAGCCGACGTCCGAGGCGTTTGGCCTCATCCTCGACATGAATGCGCGCGCCGGAGTCACGTCGGTCGTCGGCACCCTGGGCGGCATCAGCATCGCGGAGACGGTCGCCTGTCTCGACTTCGGCCGGCGCTGGCGGCGGTCTGAGGCCAGGGGCGCGCGCCTCCTCGGCATGCACCTGGAAAGCCCCTACATCGCGCCGGCCCAGGCAGGAGCCCTGGATCCGGCAGGCATCCGTCCGGCGGACGACGGCAGCGCCGAGCCCCTCTTCGAGCACACCGATATCCTGCGCATCTTCATGCTGGCGCCGGAGCTGCCCGGTGCGCTCTCGCTGGTGGAGCGGATGGCTGAACGGGGTGTTGTCGTCGCAGCCGGTCACACGACCGCTAAGGAAGAACAGATCGTCGCAGCGATCGCGCGCGGGCTCAGCCATGTGACCCACATCTGGAGCGCGATGACGATGACCGTGCGCGAGGGACCCTGGCGCAAGCCGGGCCTGGTGGAAACTGCGCTTGTCAACGACCGGCTCACGGTGGAGATGATCGGCGATAACCGCCACCTGCCGCGCACCCTGATGCGGCTGGCAACCAAGTGCATCGCGCCCGATCGGCTGTGCGTTGTCTCTGACGCGGCCACGGGAGCCGGCCTGCCGGAAGGCACGCGGCTGAAGCTGGGACCGGTCGAATTCGAGGTGCGCGATGGGGTGGGCATGCTGCTCAATGGCAGTGCGTTTGCCGGCAGCACAACGCTGCTGGGCCAGATGCTGCCCATCCTGCGCGATGTCGTCGGCTTGCCCGTAGTCGAAGCCGTGCGGATGTGCACCCTCACGCCGGCGCGCGTCGCGGGCTGGGATGACCGGGTCGGCAGCATCGCGCCGGGCAAGCTGGCGGACCTCGTGGTCTGGGAAGATGATCTCAAGCCGTGGCGCGTGATGATCGGCGGAGCGTGGGTTGATGCCGGCTGATGGTCTTGTGCCATTTGAGCTGATCTTCAATCCCAACTGGTGGCATCGCACCGCGGGCATCAGCTTCGAGCAGCCGTTCTACTTCGACGCAGCGACCCGGATCGCCAACGACATCCTCATGCGCCGGGTGCTGCACAAGCGTTTCGGCGATATGGGGCTGGGGGAAAAAGACCCGCAGCCACGACCGGTGGCCGGCCCGCTCTATGTCGCCGGCGGCTTTGTCATTCCTGCGCTGCTGGGCGCGGAGATTCGCTTCTCGGCCAATGAGGCGCCCCAGCCGCTCCCGGTGCGGTTGACCCCGGATGAGCTTGACCGGTTGGAAGCGCCGGACTTCCGCGCGTGCTGGCCGATGGCCCATCTGATCGCCGGCTGGGACGCACTGGAGGCTGAGTACGGTTGGCTGATCGGCGACTTGAACACCGACGGCGTACTCAACGCCGCCTACCACTTTTACGGCCAGGAACTCTTTGCCGACTTCTACACGGCGCCGCAGCGCGTGGCGCGGGTCCTATCCGTGATCGCCGGCCTGATCGTTGACGTCGCGTCCTACGTGCGCAGGCGCACCGGCAGTTGCTCGATCTCGGTCAATCGGATGGCTGCCCACGTCGATCCTCGCCTGTTCATCCATGCCAACTGCTCGGTGCAAATGATCTCGCCGCGCAGCTACCGTGACCTGCACCTGCCGGTCGAGCGGCGCATGGCATCCCGGATCCAGCCTTTCGGCATCCACCATTGCGGCGACAACATGCACCGGGTGGCGCCCGCATACGCCGAGTTGGGTGTCGCGTTCGCAGACGTTGGCTGGGAATCGGATGTGGCCGCTTGCCGGGCCGCCCTGCCCGATGCCTTTCTCAACCTGCGCCTCAGCCCGATCCGCATGCTCACCTGCACGCCGGCAGAAGTTGCGGCGGATGCGGAGCGGCTGCTGCGCGCCGCCGGCCCGCTGGACAAGACCGGCCTGTGCTGTATCAACATGGACTACGGCACACCCGATGACAATATCTTCGCCGTATACGAGGTTGTGGAACGGTGCCGGCGAGGATAAACAAACCCGAGAGGAAAACATGACCACTCAACCCATCTACGCGACCACAATCGAACAGCTCCCTGTGAGCGTCTACGCGACCAACGCTGCTCTGGGTATGGCAGCGGCGAAGGAGGCGGCGGAGCTCCTGGCCGCAGCCGTCGCCGAGCGAAACATCGCCAACGTGATCCTGGCAACCGGCAACTCGCAGCTCAGCTTCCTGAACGCGATCCGGGCTATGGAAGATGTTCCCTGGCACGCGATCAACGTCTTCCACATGGACGAGTACGTCAACCTGCCGCCGGGCCACCCGGCCAGCTTCCCGACTTTCCTGCGTCGGCATCTATTGGATTATGTCCACTCCAGGGCCTTCTACCCTGTGCCCGGTGAGAACGCTGACACCGCGGCTGCCTGCCGCCAGTACGAGACGCTGCTGCGCGAACATCCGGCCGACCTGTGCGTCATGGGCATCGGCGAGAACGGGCATCTCGCGTTCAACGATCCGCCCTACGCGAATTTCGATGATCCAGTCTGGGTCAAGTTGGTTGCGCTGGATGAACGGTCAAGAAGGCAGCAGGTGGGTGAGGGCCACTTCCGCAGCCTGGATGAGGTGCCGACCCACGCCATGACGTTGACGATCCCAGCCCTCCTAGCCGCGCGCCATGTACTCGTGCTTGTGCCCGAGGCGCGCAAGGCGGAAGCAGTGCAACGCTCGCTGTTGGGGCCGATCACCGAAGATTGCCCCGGCTCGATTCTACGGCAGGCGCCCCATGCGCATCTGTTCCTAGATGCTGAGTCGGCAGGCAACCTGGCAATGCATCAGGGCCTCATGATATGAATACAATTCTGGTTGGCTTCAAGCCCGGCGTGCTGACCGACGCGCAGCTCGAGGCGGTGCGCCGGGCAGCTCCCGATATGCGGCTGGTCGTTACCCCGGACCGCGACGAAATGGCGGCCGTGCTCGCTGACGTGGAGATCGCCACGGCGCTGGTGCCCGGCTCGCTGTTGGTGGCCGCGCCGCGGCTGCGTTGGTTCCACGCGTGGGGCGCAGGCGTCGACGGGCTGCTCCGGCATCCCGGCGCGGTCGAGCACAGCTTCATTCTCACCAGCACATCGGGCATCCATCCCATCCAGATGACCGAGCACGTGCTCGCGCTCATGCTGGCCTTCGCCCGGCGCTTGCCGGACGCCGTGCGCGCCCAGGCGGATCACACCTGGCGGCACATGGAAAACGCGGAGGTCTTCGAGTTGGCCGGCAAGACGCTGCTCGTGATCGGGCTGGGCGCCATCGGCCGACGCATCGCGCAGATGGCCGCCGCGCTGGGGCTGCGGGTGTTGGGCATCCGCCGCGCGCCGTCAGGGCTGCTGCCCGGCGGGGAGCGCGTTGCAGGCATCGAGAGCCTGCCGGATCTGCTTCCCGCAGCCGATTTCGTCGTCCTGGTGACGCCGTTGACGCCCGAGACGCGCGGCCTGATCGGCGAGCGAGAGCTGCGGCTGATGAAACGGGAGGCTTACCTGATCAACGTCGCGCGCGGCGGCGTGGTCGATGAAGCGGCGTTGATCCGTGCGCTGCGCGAAGGCTGGATTGCCGGGGCCGGGCTGGACGTCTTCGAGCACGAGCCGTTGGCGCCCGACTCGCCGCTCTGGGAGATGCCGGGCGTGATCATCACCGGCCACTACGGCGGTGTCACGCCCGCGTACGATGATCGGGCTTTCGAGATCTTTCTGGACAATCTGCACCGCTACCGTGCAGGAGAACCGCTACGCAACGTCGTAGACAAACGGCTGGGATACTGAGTTTTATTGGATTATGAATTCACGAGAACGTTTGCTGACGACACTGGAGCATCGCGAACCGGACCGCGTGCCCTTCGACCTGGGCAGCACGCAGGTCACCGGCATCCATGCCGTCGCGTACCGCCGGCTGCGCCGATTTCTGGGCTTGCCGCCGGTTGAACCGGCCATTTGCGACGCGATCCAGGGGCTGGCGCTGCCCGATGACGACCTGGTCGAGCTCCTCGGCGTCGATGTGCGCGGCCTCTTCCCGCTGAACAGCCACAACGACCGGGTGGCCGAGCGCGCCCGCCGCGAGGCCAAGGACGATGGCGATGAAGTCGAGGCGTTCGTGGACGAGTGGGGCATCACGCAGCACCGCCCCTACCCCGACGGCCTATACTTCACGGCTTTGCGCCATCCGCTGGCAGGGGCGATCACCGTCGACGACGTGGCCCGCTACCCCTGGCCGGACACGGGCGACCCGCGGCGCATCGCCGGGCTGCATGATCTGGCCACCGAATACCGGGCCCAGGGCCGTGCGGTGATGATCAAAGGCGTGCTGGCCGGCATCTTCGAGATGGCGCAGCGGGTGCGCGGCATGGCGGCGCTGATGATGGACATGGCCTCGGATGAGGCGTTGGCCGAGGCGTTACTGGACGAGATGGTGGCGCTCAAGCTGACGTTCTGGGAGATGGCGCTGCCGCAACTGCGCGATGTGGTGGACGTGATCTCCGAGGCCGACGACTACGGGACCCAGGCTTCGCAGCTCATCTCCCCGCGCATGTTTCGCCGCTTGATCAAGCCCCGGTTGGCGACACTGTTCGGCCGCATCAAGGCGCTGGCGCCGGACGCGCGGCTCTTCTTCCATTCCTGCGGCAATGTCCGGCCGCTGCTGCCCGACTTCATCGAGCTGGGCGTGGACATCCTGAACCCGGTGCACGTGCGCGCGGCCGGCATGAACCCGGTCGAGCTCAAGCGGGACTTCGGCCGCGATATCGTCTTCTGGGGCGGCGGGGTAGACACCCAGGATGTGCTGCCCCACGGCACGCCCGCCGAGGTGCGCGATGATGTGCGGCGCAACATCGAGGCGCTGGCACCCGGCGGCGGCTTTGTGTTCAACACGGTGCACAACATCCAGGCCGACGCACCGCCAGAGAACATCGCCGCGATGTGGCACGCGTTGCGCGAGTATTGAGAAGTCCTGCTGAGCCAACTGACCGCTTGTGTAAGCTGCGAAAAAATGATATTATCCCACCACGCATCGAAATCCATTCCCATCTCAGCGAGGTAGCCATGTCAGACCTTTTCCGGTTGATCGCCGCGCCGGCGGATAAGCCCGGCGAAGTCAGGTTCCAGGTCGCCTTTGCAGTGCATGCTTGTGCAGCCTTTCCCGACGGTGCAGCCGGGACTCTCAGCACCGGTGACGGACAAATCTACGCGCTCGGACAGCTTCATGCACCGACGGCAGTCACCTGGCGCGAGCAGCGGGTGGCGGATCTCGTCACTTACACCTACACGGGGGCCGGCCCCTACACGGCAACGCTGACCTGGGGTGCGACGCAGGTGCGGGTCCAGGTGGAGCCGCTCGCACGCGAACTGCTGCGGCCGGCTGTCGCCCCCGAAGTTGCCCTGTTTGACGTAGCTCAGGTGACCGACCAGCCGTTCCAGCGGCTGGTCAAGCTGCACGTTACGGAGCTGGCTGCCGGCTGCAGCCTGCGGTTGGATGGCGGCGCCGGCCAGGTGCACATACTGGCGAACGAAAGCGGCGCCAGCCAGGCTGTTGAGCTGCTGCTGGATTACGCCAAACCCGGCCGCTACACCGTCACGCTGGATCTGCTCGACTCCGGCGGCTTCTGGCTCGCCACCCTGGCAGAAACGCCCTTGGCGGTTGCGAGCGCTGAGGAAGGCGCGGCGGAGCCTGCGCTCGGTCAGCCGCTGCTTGCCGCCGAAGCGACGGCGGCGGTTGCGGCGGCCACGGCCGCGGCGACTCCCTGGCTGCCCTACAGCTATGTGCGCCCCACCCGCACCGCCTACACCTACGCAACCCCCGGCGGCAGCACCGTGCGCAGGACGGTGAACACCAGCTACTACCTGACCGCACGCGCAGAGACGGTGGTGGGCAGCAAACGGTGGTTCCAGACCGCATTGGGAGACTGGATCGCGTCCGACGTGGTCGCCTCAGTCACGCCTTCCCAATACCAGGGAATAGGATTAGGCGAAACAACGCCGCCGCCGTCCGGCACACGCCGCGGCATCGTGACAGCCGATGTCCTCAACGTGCGCGCCGCGCCCGGCGTCAGCGCAAACAACCCGCCCATCGCCACGCTGCGCGCCGGCGCCGAAGTGACGATCTACGAGGAGCGGATCGTATCCGGGGCTACGTGGTATCGCATCGGCGAGAACCGCTGGGTGCACGGCGCCTACGTGCGAATCGTCAGCGACACAACCCAACCTCCGGCTCCATCCACGCGCCGCGGCGTCGTGACCGCCGACGTCCTGAACGTACGCGCCGCGCCCGGGGTCAGCGCGAACAACCCACCCATCGCCACGCTGCGCGCCGGGGCTGAGGTGACCCTCTACGAAGAAAGGACTGTCTCCGGAAGCCTGTGGTATCGCATCGGTGAAAACCGTTGGGTGGCGGGCGATTGGGTGCGGGTGCTCGAAGCCAGCCGGGCCACAGCCTTAGTGCTCAACGCTTCCCCAACCGCGCTCCCGTTGGGCTGGGTGGTGGCCTCCGCCCTGAACGTGCGTGCGCGCCCGGGCGTCGCGACCGACAACCCGCCGATCGGCCAGTTGGGCCATTACGCGCCGGTGGCGATCCTGGAACAAACCTCGGTCTCCGGCGTCCGCTGGTTCCGCATCGGCGACAATCAATGGATCGAAGGCCGGCAGGTAGGTGTTGCGCGGGCCAAGACCCGGCCGGCCAGCATCGGCGCCAACACCCGCTGGGTCGGCGTCTCTCTCTCAGAGCAGACCTTCGTCGCCTACGAGGGGGATCGGCCCATCTTCGCCGGCCTGGTCGCCTCCGGCCTGCCCGGGACACCCACGGTGCAGGGCATCTTTCGCACGTGGCGGCGGCTGGAGACCGGCAAGATGTCGGGACCGGGTTACTACCTGGAGGACGTCACCTGGACCTGCTACTTCTACAGCGGCTACGCGTTGCACACCGCCTACTGGCACGACAGCTTTGGCACCACGCGCAGCCACGGCTGCGTGAACATGAGCCCACACGATGCCTGGTGGGTCTACCAGTGGAGCGCGGCCGGCGGGGCCAACAGCCCGACGGTGTATACGTATTGGGCGTGAGACGAGCTGCCCTGGGATGAGGTCCCAGGGCGGGCTGCCGCGATTTTGACAGGCGCCCCCCGTCTGCGTATAATATCTTTTCGGTGCGGCCGCCAAGGCCGTGCCATCGCGTTATTGGCCCTTTCAGCAGGCGGTCCGCCAAGACGAAGTCCCAGCCAACATGCCGGGCGCGGAGCGCAAGGAGTAATCTGGATGTACGCAGTGGTGGAGACCGGCAGCAAGCAGTATCGTGCAGCGCCGGGAGAATTCATCGAAGTCGAGAAGCTGCCGGCGGAAGTCGGCGAGCTGGTGACGCTGGATCGGGTGCTGTTGATCGCTGACGGGGATGCCGTCACGGTCGGAAAGCCCACGGTCGCAGGCGCGACGGTCACGGCAACGGTTGTGCTGCAAGCGAAGCATCGCAAGGTGCTCAATTTCCGCTATGCCCAGAAGAAGCGCCAACGCGTGCGCCGCGGACATCGGCAGCCGTTCACCAAGTTACGGATCGAGACGATCCAGGCGTAAGTGAGGAGAGAATATAATGGCCCACAAAAAAGGTGGCGGTTCAAGCCGCAATGGTCGTGATAGCGTCGGTCAACGCCTGGGCGTGAAGAAGTTCGGCGGTGAGCATGTCTTGTCAGGCAACATCATCGTCCGGCAGCATGGCACCAAGTTCCACCCGGGTCTGAATACGGACCTGGGCAAGGACTACACTCTGTTTGCAACCGCTGAAGGCTTCGTCAAGTTCGAGATCAAGAACAGACGCCAGGTGGTCAGCGTATATCCTGAGGCATAACGATGAAAGCCAAAATCCATCCGAAATACTATCCCGATGCACGCGTCATTTGCGCCTGCGGCAACACGTTCACTGTTGGCGCCACCATTGCCGAGCTCAAAGTCGATATCTGCTCGCAGTGCCATCCCTTCTACACCGGCGAGCAGCGCATCGTCGACACCGCCGGGCAGGTTGACCGCTTCATGAAACGCCTGGAGCGTACTGCCGACACCGTCGAGACGCTCAAGGCGCAGCAGGAAACCCTGCGGCGCTCCCAGCAACAGCAGCGCCTGGCCAAACGCCGCGGCGACGCCTAGGCTGGAAGCTAGATGCTAGAAGCTGGATACTGACAACTCGCCGGTATCCAGCTTTTTTCTTGCCAGCATCCGGTATCCAGTATCCGGTATCCAGTATCCGGCATCCAGTATCCAGCATCCAATCCGAGGTGCCCATGCCCCACTTCCAACCCCAGGGCGGATGGATCGAGATCATCTGCGGCAGCATGTTCAGCGGCAAAACTGAGGAACTGATCCGGCGCGTACGCCGCGCTGAGATCGCGCGCCAGCATGTGCAGGTATTCAAGCCCAAGCTGGATAACCGCTACGCGGCCTCGCAGGTAGCATCACATGACGGCGTCCAGAAGGAAGCTGAGGTCATCGAGCGCGCCAGCGAAATCCTCACCAAACTCAACCCGGGCACGAACGTGGTTGCTATCGATGAAGCGCAGTTCTTTGACTGGCAGATAGCGGACGTCGCTCGCCTGCTGGCCGACCGGGGCCTGCGCGTGATCATTACGGGCCTGGATCTGGATTTTCGCGGGGAGCCGTTCGGTCCGATGCCGCTGTTGATGGCTGAGGCGGAGATGGTGGACAAGCTCCACGCCATCTGTGTGCAGTGCGGCGCCACGGCCAGCCGCACCCAACGGCTGATCAACGGCAGACCGGCCAACTACGATGACCCGGTGATCCTGGTAGGCGCCAGCGAGGTATACGAGGCGCGCTGCCGGGAATGCCACAAAGTGCCAGGGCGGCCGGAAACGCTGCAGGCCTAGGTCAGTCCCCCAGCCGCAGCCGATCAAGCACCGCCTGGAGATCCGCAGGCAACGGTGCAACGAATTCGACTTCCTGCTCTGTCCCAGGCAGCCGGAAGGCAAGGCGCTCGGCATGCAGGAATTGACGGGGGCAGACCACCGGCAGCTTGCGCCGGCCATCATACACCTCGTCACCCACGATGGGATGCCGGACATGCGCCAGGTGTACGCGGATCTGGTGCGTGCGGCCGGTGAGCGGCCGGCATGCCAGCAGCGCCAGGCGCTCGCCGGTGATGTTGGACTTGAAAACCTCCAGCGTTTCGTAGCGCGTAATGGCTCGGCGCCCCTGGCTTAACGGCACGACGGCCATGCGCTTGCGGTCGCGCACATCCCGCCCGATCGCTGCGTCGATTTCCCCACGCGGCGGTGCAATCTGCCCGAAGATCAGCGCCAGGTAGCGCTTATGGACCTGCCGCGCCTTGAACTGCGCCTGCAGGCTGCGTTGCGCCGCGTCGTTCTTGGCTACCACGATGACGCCCGAGGTGTCCTTGTCCAGCCGATGCACGATGCCTGGCCGGTGAACACCCCCCACCCCTTCCAGATCAGGACAGTGATAGAGGATCGCGTTGACCAACGTGCCGTGCCAGTTGCCGGCGGCTGGATGCACCACCATGCCGGCGGGCTTGTCGATCACCAACACATCGCCGTCTTCATAAAGCACACTCAGCGGAATCGGCTCAGGCTCGACATCGATATTTTCAACCGTCGGCGTCTCGAGGGTGATCGTTTCACCCGCCGCGATCTTGTGACTGGCCCGCAGCGGCCGCCCGGCCAGCGTCACCAACCCGGCCTCTATCCAACGCTGCACTTCGGAGCGCGAGCGTTCCGGCAGGCGGCCGGCCAGCCACTTATCCAGCCGTTCGCCGGCCTGCTCGACAGGAGCGACCAACGTCATCAGGTCGCCGCCCGCCAGCTCCTCACCAGGCTCATCAAAAACAGCTTCGGAAGCCGAGTCGACTTCCGAAGCTGCATCGTCTGCACTCACCGCTGCCATCCTCTACGCTTCAATGTGCAGCCTCTGGATCGGGCTTCGCGCTCTCCATGCGCAGCAACAGCAGCGCCAACACAATAGTCCCGACCACGATGCTGCCGTCCGCTACGTTCCAGGCCGGCCACTGATACACACGGTCGCCGACCGGCAGCATGAACAGCAGGAAGTCAGTCACGCGGCCGCCATGTTGCAGGCGGTCGATCAGATTGCCGGCCGCGCCGCCCAGTTGGAACCCCAAACAGATACGGATCAGCCAGTAACCTGGGGGCAATGTACGCGCATAAAGTAACACCGCCACGATCACGATGATCGGAATGGCAATGAACAACGCCCTCTGATCGCGCAGCATGCCGAACGCGGCCCCTGTGTTGGTGAAATGCACGATGTTGAAGTATCGCGCCAGCGCCGGGAAGGGCGCCAACGCGCTGTTCAACGGCACATTGGCTTCGACAAGGCCCTTGGTCCACTGATCCACCGCCACCACGAAGGCCGCAAGCACAACGATCAGAAACCAACGCCCGAAGGCTGAACCCGAGCTCCGGCGCAACTGCGCCTGTTTGTCCTGAGTATTGTTTTCCATGCTAGTGATAACCGAAACGAACCGCGCGTTGACCTAGAACGCCGCCAGCCGGCAGTGCCACGGGTGAAGTATCTGCCGGGCCCATCCTGCGCACCTGAGCGCACTCATCTTTCAGCCAGGCGCTGGCACGACATACACAGCGTCGCGTGAGGCTTAGCTTTCAGGCGGGCAAAGTCGATCTCGACGCCGCAACGCTCGCAGAGGCCATAGCCGCCCTCCGCGATGCGCTGAAGTGCGTCATCGACAAGCTCCAGAGAACGCTGATGTCCTCGGTGCAACGATACAGTGGTCGCCTGATCGAAGGCCGCGGTGCCATCGTCGGCCATGTGATTGCCCAGGCCGAGGTTGGACTCTTGAGCCGCATCAGACAGGCTGGCAAGTTGTTCCTGCAGGTTGGTCTGCAACTCCAGCAGGTAGCCGCGCAAACGCTCAATTCTCTCCGGTGATAACATACAACATCCTTCAGGAGCGCCCTCGCTCCGCATCGTCGACGCGATGCCTGAAGGCACCGCCCACATCATTGTACTGCAAAAAGCTGGAAGTTGGAAGTTGGCGCCTCCCCCAACTCCCCACTTCCAGCATCCAATCGCCCTACGCCTTCCGCACGCCCAACAGGACTTCCTCCGCATCCAATTTGAGTTCCGCCGTAAACGCGCCCGGCTCAGGTGCGGCCTGGACGAATGAGACCGAGAGGGTGTCCCCTGCGATCTCGGCGCCGAAGTGCTGCCACACGGGTGTTACGGCCGGACCGGCCTGCACGGTCGTATGGATGCGATCGCTGATCTCGAATCCGCTCTTCTTGCGCAATTCCTGAATATTGCGCGTGACCTCGCGGGCCCATCCTTCCCAGCGCAACATGTCGGTCAGCTCGGTGGTGACGGCCACCAGATAACCGGCATCCTCGGCCACGGCCAGGCCCGGCTTGGGACTCTTGCGCACCTGCACTTCATCCGGCAGCACCACGATATCTTCGTCCTCTACGGTCACGGTGATCGGCTGCCCATGCTCGATCCCCGCGGCAACAACCAACGGATCCAGCGCCTGCAGGGCCGACTTGATGGCCGGGAACCGGCGGCCATATTTCTGACCCAGTTGCTTGGGCAACGGATGGATCGCGACATCGACCAGGTCGCTGTTGGCCGTCACCGTCCGCAGGACTTTGACGTTCAGCTCCTCTTTGATCACCGCCTCGGCCAGGCGCAGCACCGCAGCAGCCTCGCGCGCGGTGGGCAAGCCGACGACCGCCTCGGCCAGCGGTTGGCGCAGCTTCAGGCTGGCGCTCTCCCGCGCGGCGCGGCCCAGGCTCACCACCCGCTGGGCCAGCGCCATGTCCTCCAGGAGCTCAGCATCAGCATAAGCCGGCCGGACCGTGGGCCACATGCTCAGGTGGACGGACGGCGCACACCCAAGCGCCGCGCCGTCGCAGCCATTCAGATTCCGATAGATCTCATCCGCCACGAACGGCGTGAATGGCGCCAGGAGCTGGCTCACTGTCACCAAGACCTCGTACATCGTCTGGTGCGCGGCCAGGCTGAGGCGCTGGCTGCCGGCATCGCTGTCAACATTCCAGAACTGCCGCCGCGATAGGCGCACGTACCAGTTGCTGAGCTCATCGACGAAGTCGGCAATGGGCCGGGTGGCGCCGGTGACATCGTACGCTTCCAGGGCGGCCGTGACTTCAGCAACCAGCACATTCAGGCGGGCCAGCACCCAGCGATCGAGCAGCGAGCGCTCGGCCAACAGCACCGGCGGCGCGGCCGGGTCGAAACCGTTCAGATTGGCGTAAGTGACGAAGAAGCTGTAGCTGTTCCACAGGGTCAGCAGAAACTTACCGGCAGCCTCACGCACCAGGTTGGCCGAAAAGCGCCGCGCGTTGCCGGGCGGGCTGGCCGTGTACATGTACCAGCGCGTTGCATCGGCGCCGTGCGCGTCGAAGACAGCCCACGGATTCACGATGTTGCCGCGGCTCTTGGACATCTTGCCGCCATCTTCCGCCATGATATGCCCCAGGCAGATGCAGTTCCTGAAGTCGGTTTGGCCGAAAAGCAAGGTGCTGACCGCGTGCTGGGTGTAGAACCAGCCGCGCGTCTGATCAACCGCCTCACAGATGAAGTCGGCGGGAAACTGCTCGGCGAAAACCTCCCGGTTCTCAAAAGGATAGTGCCACTGCGCCACCGGCATCGAACCGGAATCGAACCAGCAGTCAGCCACCTCTTTGACGCGGCGCATCGTCCCGCCGCACTCCGGACAGGGCCACGTCAGATCGTCGACAGCCGGCCGGTGCAGGTCAAGCGGCTCGGTATCGGGCTGATCCGGATCCGGCCAGCGACCGCTTTGCTGCGCCAGGTATTTCGGCTGCATGAAGTTGCGGCCGGTCTTGGCGTTCAACTCCGTTACCGAGCCGATGCACTCCTTATGGTCGCACGCCGGGTTATCACACAGCCAGAACGGCAGCGGCGTGCCCCAGTACCGCTCGCGCGCCACGCCCCAGTCGATGTTGTTTTCCAGCCACTCGCCAAATCGGCCATCCCTGATGTGCTCCGGCACCCAGTTGATCGTCTGATTGTTGGCGATCAACTGCTCTTTGAGCGCCGTGGTCTTGATGTACCAGGTGCTGCGCGCATAGTAAAGCAGCGGCGTGTCGCAACGCCAGCAGAATGGATAGGTATGTTCGTAGCCGCCCTGCTTGAACATCAGGCCGCGGTCGGTCAGCTCGCGCTGGATGAGCGGATCCGCGTCCTTGACGAAGATGCCACGCCAGGGTGTGACCGCGTCGATGAAGCGGCCCTGTGCGTCCACGGTCATCAGCGTAGGCAGGCCGTACTTCTGGCCTACGGCCATGTCATCGGCGCCGAAAGCCGGCGCGATATGCACCAGCCCCGTGCCGTCCTCAGTGCTGACGAAATCACCGGGGATGACGTAGCAATAGTCCTCTGTAACGGGCAAGAATGTGTAAAGCGGCCTGTAATGCCATCCCAACAGGTCCCGGCCCTTGACGCGACGCACGATCACGACATGACCGGCATGCTCACCGAAGATCGCGCCGAGCAGCGCCTCGGCCAGCCATAGCTTGTCCTCACCCACTTCAACCAGGACGTAATCGATATTCTCGCCGACGGCCACCGCCACGTTGCCGGGCAGCGTCCAGGGCGTGGTGGTCCACACCAGCAAGTACTCGCCGGGCCGATCGCGCAGTGGGAACCGCACGTAGACGCTCGGATCCACGGTGCCTTCTTTGTAACCTTGCGCCAATTCATGGCTGCTCAGGGGCGTGCCGCAGCGCGGGCAATAGGGCACCACCTTATAGCCCTGGTAGATCAGGTCGCGCTCCCAGTATTGCTTCAGGATCCACCACAGCGACTCAATGTAGTCATTAGTCAACGTCCAGTAGGCAGTGGGCAGATCCACCCAGAAGCCCATGCGAGCCGTGAGCTTTTCCCAGTCTTCCACGTAAGCGTAAACGCTCTGGCGGCATCTCTGGATGAAGGGCGCGACGCCATACTCTTCAATGGCCTTTTTGCCGGAAAAGCCCAACTGCTTCTCCACCTCCAGCTCCACCGGCAGACCGTGGGTATCCCAGCCGCCCTTGCGAGAGACAAAGTAGCCGCGCATGGTCTTGTATCGAGGGAAGATATCCTTGAACGCACGCGCCAGCACGTGGTGGATGCCGGGCCGGCCGTTGGCTGTCGGCGGGCCCTCGTAAAACACATAACGCGGACCATCTGCCGTCTGCGCCTGGACCTTAGCGAAGATGTCGGCCTCTTGCCAGAAGCGCAGTATCTCCCGCTCCATCTCAGGTAGATTCACTTGAGGGGAAACATCTTTGAATTTGGACATGAGATCACCTCACGAGATGATTACGTGTTGCGTGGTGCGTGGTGCGTGTCAGGCATCGCTACAGACGCACCTATTTATCGGTTACTTCGATATAGATCCGCTTGTTGATCGCGCCCTTCGACTTATAGTCCACCACCCTGATGGATCCGATCTCGCGCGTATTGGCTATGTGAGTGCCGCCATCGGCCTGCAGGTCGAGCCCGACGATCTCCACGGTGCGAACCTCTTTGATCCCTTCGGGCAGAAGGTTGATCTTGGTCCGGATCAAGTCAGGGATCTGAAATGCCTCTTCACGCGGCAAGATGCACACGCGCACGTCGCGCGCGGCGGCGATCTCGGCGTTGCACTTGGCCTCGATTTCGCTCACCAACTCGCTGCGGAGGGTGGCAAACTCGAAATCCATGCGCCCTTGCAAAGGATCCATGTTGCCGCCGGTGACCTGCGCGCCGTAGTCGCGCCATACCACGCCGCACAACACATGCAGCGCGGAGTGCGTCCGCATCAACGCGTAGCGATGATCCCAGGCGATCGTCCCGGTGATGGCCTGGCCTTCGGCGGGAAGGCCGCCGCTCAGCCAATGCCACACCAGGTCCCCCTCCTTCTTCGCCTGCACCACCGGGGCGATCGTATCACCGAAGGCCAGCGTACCCGTATCATACGGCTGCCCGCCGCCGCCCGGATAGAACGCCGTCCGATCCAACGCTACACGGCCGCCTGCAGCATCCACCGCAACCACCGTGGCGCTGAACTCCCGCAAGTAACTGTCAGTTTGATAAAGAAGCTCGGTCATGCTCCACCTCGAATGGGCGAATCGGCGAATCGGCGAATCAGCGAATCAGCGAATCAGCGAATCAGCGAATCAGCATTCTTAGTTCGTAATTCGTCCGCACTACGCACTACGCAATACGCAATACGCAATACGCAATACGCAATAAAAAACGCCCTCATCCCACACTGGGGACGAGAGCGTTGCTCCCGCGGTGCCACCCCGCTTGACGGCGTCCGAAGATCAGGCGTCAGGTGTCAAACAACCTGCAACCTCCCGCCTGCAACCTTAAACCGTCCACTCATGAGGCGCTATCACGCCTATGCACGCTAACGGGCGCACCCGGCGACGCCTACTGAACCGCATGCGGGTTGTTCGGGCCGCAGCTCCGGAAGGATTTTCGGCGGGGCCTATACGTCCGGCTCACATCGTCCCGGACTCGCTGTGGCACAGGTGAAGCGCCTACTCGTTTCCATCACCGCTTTTCTGAACATACAGTCTAGCATAGCGCGGGCTGGTTGTCAAAGCAACAAGTTATCGATCAGACGCGCTTTGCCGATGCGCACGGCCAGCGAAAGCAGCACGCCGCGGCCGGCATCGCCCAACTCCCGGAGCGTCATCGGGTCGGCAGCGCTGACGTAATCGGGATGGGCCAGCGGCTCGGCATCCAACACCTGGCGCATCGCCGCGCGCAGCCGCTCACCGTCATGCTCGCCTGCCTGCCAGGCCGCGGCCCCCGCGCGCAGGGCCCGGCTCAGGACCGGCGCGGCCGCGCGCTGCTCCGGCGTCAAATAGACGTTGCGCGAGGACATCGCCAGGCCGTCCGGCTCGCGCACGATGGGACAAACCACCACCTCCAGCGGGAAGTTCAGGTCGCGGACCATCTGCCGGATCACCACCGCCTGTTGCGCATCCTTCTGACCGAAGTAAGCGCGATCGGGCTGGAAAACGTGGAACAGCTTGGCCACCACGGTCGCCACCCCGCGGAAATGCGTCGGCCTTGCCGCACCCTCCAACACCTGCGTCACCTCTTCGACGGCAACGTATGTTTGGAATCCGGCCGGGTAAACCTCCTCGCTCGGCGGCGCCCACACGAGATCTGCGCCGGCAGCTTCCAGCAGCGCAAGATCGCGTTCCAGATTGCGCGGGTAGGCCGCCAGGTCCTCGGTGGGGCCGAACTGCGTGGGGTTAACGAAGATCGAAACCCCAACATGCTGGGTTTCGCGCCGCGCCCGCTCTACGAGTGAGATGTGGCCGGCGTGGAGGAACCCCATCGTCGGCACCAGCCCCCAACTTCCGGCTGCCTCCCGGCGGATGCGCCGGACTTCAGCGATGGTTTCGACTACTTGCATGGTTTGACTCCTGATGGTGCGTATTGCGTACTGCGTGTTGCGTATTGCGTGTTGCGTATTGCGTATTGCGTGTTGCGTGGTGCGGGCGATCTGCGGATCGCTTGCGTGGTGCGTCATATGCCCAGGGTTGTTCATCATTCGCCGATTCGTCTTCGCCCACACCCCCACACTCCCACACCCCCACACCCCCACACTCCCACACCCCCACACCCTATTCGCCGTTCCCCCTCACCAGCCGCCAGACAACTTCGTTAACCGGCGTCGGAATGCCCAGGCGCTGACCTTCGGCCACGATGACGCCGTTGATGCTGTCGATCTCAGTCGGCCGGCCGCCTTCTACGTCTTGCAGCATAGAGGAGCGATTGGCTGCCGTGCGCAGGCACACGTCCTTCACATAGATGGCCGGATCGGCAAAGGGCAGCACCACCCCTTTGGCCCCGGCCACCGCCGCCGCCTCGCCGGCTAACGCAGTCAACAAGGCGCACCGGGCTTCGGTGGCGCAGGCCTGGCCGTTGGGCACGCGCCAGAGGGCGGTCAGCGGATTGATGGCCGCGTTGGCGATTGCCTTGGCCCACAACAGGCCCGCAATGTTCGTCGTGACGTGCGCCTCCAGGCCGGCCCGGTTCAAGAGCGCAACCAATGCGGTGACACGTTCAGCCTGCGCCGGTCCCGCGCCGATGTGCGTCGGCTGATGGGCCGCGTGGCGCGCCGCGCCTGGTCCCAACAGCGTCGCGCCGTTGTAGGTCACCCCCGCCGTAGCCCGCGCCGCCCCGACCGCGGCCGCCAAAACCGATTCGTTATCCAGTCCGTTTTGCAGGGTCACGGCCAGTCCATGCGGCGCCAACACCTGGCTGGCCCAGGCGGCCGTGCGCGGAGACTGGTAGCTCTTCACCAGCACCAGCGCGATATCCGCGGACTTCACCGCGGCCGGGTCAGAGGTCGCGTGGACAAAGGCGTGTCGGATCGCGCCATCAGTCTCTTCCACGCGCACGCCGTTGCGCTGCACCGCCGCGACCCCCTGCTCCCAGGACCCCAACATCCAGACCTCGGCATGATCAGCCAGCCGCGCGGCAAACACGCAGCCCAACGCGCCGGTGCCGAGGATCGCCACGCGCATACCTTCCTCCCGTCACCACAAAACCACACTGCGCGTCACGCCTCGCCCACCCATTTCTCCCACTCAGCGTCATCCAGGGCAAACGAATGAGCCGCGTCGGGAAAACGGCGTGCGGTCACATCCGCATGGTAGGCAGCAAGCGCGGCCTCCATCTGCGGGAACAACTCCGCGTACTTCTTGACGAACTTCGGCGTGAAGCGATCAAAGATGCCTAACAGATCATGGAACACCAGCACTTGCCCGTCGCAGCCGACGCCTGCGCCAATGCCGATGGTGGGGATGCGCAGCGCCTGAGAAATGCGCGCCGCGACCCGATCGGGGACCATTTCGAGGACGATCATCACCGCGCCGGCCTCTTGCACCGCCAGGGCATCATCCAGCAGCCTCTGCGCATCGACGGCTGTTCTGCCCTGCACGCGATAGCCGCCCAACTGGGCCGCGGATTGGGGCGTCAGTCCGATGTGGCCGACCACCATGATACCGCTCTCGGTGATGGCCCGAATCGTGCCGGCCATGGCCTGGCCGCCCTCCAGTTTGACCGCGTCCATCCCTGCTTCCTTCAAGAAGCGGCCCGCGTTGCGCACCGCTTCGGCCCGGTCTGCCTGATACGAGAGAAACGGCATGTCGCCGATGAGGTACGCATACTGCGCCCCGCGGCGCGCGGCCTTGCTGTGGTGGATCATCTCATCCATGGTCACCGGCACGGTGTTCTCATAGCCGAGGACCACCATACCCAGCGAGTCGCCCACCAGAATCGAGTCGATGCCGGCGCGATCGGCGGCAAGTGCGCCAGGATAATCATAGGCCGTCACCATGCTGATCGGCTCACCGCGCGCCTTCTTATCCTGTAACGCCAGTATCGTCAGCTTCTTGCGAGTCACGTTGGCCTCCTGAAAAGAAAAGCCCCCCGGCATGCCAGGGGGCAACATAAAACGCAAAGGGACGAACATACCCGTCACTGATCGCTCTGTTGCCGTCTCGGTCGCTGCCGCGATCCAAGCGACATCCATTGTGCTGTCGGTTCAACTGCTCGCCGCCCTTGCAGGTCGACGGCTTAACGTCAGTATAGCACAACAAAAAACCGAACCAAAATCCAGTCGGGATATCTCTAACTCCGCCTCGTGCGCGTCAGCGGCTTGAACCCTTCGCCCAATACCTCATGGCTCGCCGTGACGACCAGGAATGCGTCGGGGTCGGCCTGGCGGACGATCTCCTGCAGCGCGGGCACCTGGCGACGCTGGATCGCCGTGAACAGCAAAACGCGCTCGGCGCCGGTGTAACCTCCCTCGCCGCGCAGGATCGTCACCCCGCGTTCGAGTTGCTCCAGGATGCCATCGCGCACCAGGTCAGGCCTCGCGGTAATGATGTGCGCGACATTGCCGGCATTGAAACCGGTCTCCAGGGCGTCGATAATGCGCGCCATCACCCAGGCTGAGATCAAGGCATAAAGCGCCGGAGCCAGACCGAAAAAGAATGCAGCCAGCGTCAGGATGAGGATGTCCATCGCCAGCAGCGAGTTAGCCATGCGCATGCCGCGAAAGTGCTCCAGCAGCTTGGCGGGAATCTCCGTGCCGCCGGAGGTCGCGTTGGCTCGAAACACCAGCCCCATGCCCAACCCGTACAACAACCCGCCATAAAGGATGTAGAGCAGCGGCTCGCCGGTGACGGTCGGCAGATAGGGCTGCAAGGCATCGATGAATACCGCAACGAGGGCATTGGTAAGAAGCGTCTTGGGCCCGAACTGCACGCCCAGGACGCGCATGCCCAGGAGCAAGAACGGCAGGTTCAGGCCGAACAACGTCGCGCCCACCGGCCAGCCCCACAACCGGTTGGCGAACATCGCCAGCGCAGTAAAGCCGCCGGGAACAACATTGTTGGGATCCAGGAAGATGTCCACCGAGAGCGCCATGCACAGGGTCCCGGCAATGATGTACCCCAGATCGAAAAGCAGTCCGCCGGTAAGATCACCCCAACGGGTGTGCCACAAGACACGGCGGCGAAAACGGCGCAGCGGCGCCGGTAACTCAAAGGTCATAGTCTGTCTCCTGGTCCCGGATCTTGTCTGTCGTTTGCGGGAACGCAGTGTATCTTGAGGATGCTCCAAACGCAAGCTGGCCCCGACGCACCGCGTCAGGGCCAGCCCGGAAAGGGAGACAGGGTAGCGTTTAGTAGTTGGTATAGAGCAGCTTGTTCGGTGAACCGGTGCCGGCGCTGGTCACCACACCTGAGGTGGCGTTGGCAACCAGGGCGCTGGCCACCGTGGCCGCCGGTGCGCTGGGGTTCGATTGCAGATACAGGGCAGCCACACCGGCCACATGCGGAGTCGCCATGCTGGTGCCGCTAATCGTGTTGGTGGCGGTGGTGCTGGTGTACCAGGCCGACGTGATCGACGAACCCGGGGCAAAGAGATCAAGGCAGGTGCCGTAGTTCGAGTAGGAGGCGCGAGCATCGGTGTTGGTCGTGGCGCCGACCGTGATGGCGGTGGGCACACGTGCCGGCGAGTAGTTGCAGGCTCGCTTATTATTGTTCCCCGCGGCAATGGCATAGGTAACGCCATCAGCGATAGAATTGGCTACTGCGGTGTCCAGGCTGGTAGAGGCGCTGCCGCCCAGGCTCATGTTCGCAACCGCCGGATTCGTGCCGGTGTGATTGGATGTCACCCAATTGACGCCGGCGATCACACCCGAGGTGGTGCCCGAGCCGGCGCAGTCCAGCACACGCACGGCAACCAGGTTTACGCCCTTGGCCACGCCATAGGTGCTGCCGCCAACGGTGCCGGCCACATGCGTGCCATGGCCGTTGCAATCCGTGGCCGGCAGCGCGCCGTCGACCGCGTCGTAACCCGAGGTGGCCCGGCCGCCAAACTGCGTGTGAGTTGTGAGGATGCCGGTGTCAATGATGTACGCGGTAACGCCCGCGCCGGTGTTGTTGTAGGTGTAGGTGGTGCTCAACGGCAGCGCGCGCTGATCGATCCGGTCGATGCCCCAGGTGGCGCCGGTCTGCGTGGCATCGATGGTGATGACGGAGTCAACCTCGACATAGTCCACGTTCGGGTTGCGGCGCAGCGCCTCAACCGCACGCGCCGACAAAGGCGCTGCAAAACCGCTGAACACTGCATCGTAACGATAGGTCGTCGCGGCCCCTTCCAAACGAGATAGTTCCGGCGCCAGCGCTTCGGCCTCGGCCGCAGTTTCCTGCAGCGCGCTTTCCATGGCCACGTCAACCAGATCCGGGGCCACCGCGTCCTTGAAGACGACGATATAGCGTCCCGGCAGCGCTTCCGGCGCATCCTGCCCGAGCAAGGGCGCCAAAGGCGTTTCGCCAACCGCAAAGGCTGGGCTGGCTACCGCCAGCACCATGAGCAAGACAACACCGACAAACAAGACTTGCCTACGTTCCATCGTGAGACCTCCTCCAGGGGATAGTGGTGGGATGTCTCTGGCAAACCCAGAGATGTTGACGCCGGTTGCGCATGTACGCCGTTGTTCATGTCTTGCTCCGGCAACAGTACGAAATTATAAGGGCATTTATTTGGATGTCATAATCGATAAAAGGGGGTAAGTCGTCCGTTTTTCCTGTTAAGATATCTCATCTCGCGCCGTCGGAATTGCCGGCGCACCCAAGCTCAGCTCCGGACGCCCCTGTAGCAGCCAGGCTCAAATGGCGCGATTCACAATTGTGACACGGCGCAAAGGATGATATAATCGACTTACACGGGTTGATAAACTCCTCCATACTCAAGGAGCCTGACCATGCAATTCACTGTTCCACAAGACGATCTTAACAAGATCATTTACGCCTATCACTACGATCCTTTCCAGGTGCTCGGGGCACACATCGTCAAGGCGGGGAAGAAGAAGGTGGTTTCGATCCGGGCGCTCCTGCCGTTCGCCGAACAGGCCTGGGTTGTGCCGGCATCAGGTGAGCCGCAGCCTTTCGAACGCATGGAGGGCACCGATTTCTTTGAGGCTCAGTTCGCCGAGGATGCGGTCTTCCCTTACGAAATCCGCACATTGGACAAAGACGGCCAGACGCGCCAGGCGCCGGACCCCTACAGCTTCCTGCCGGTCCTGGGTGACCTGGATTTGCAGTTTTTCAACGAAGGCACCCACTTCCGCACCTACAACAAACTGGGGGCGCAAGTCATGACACATGGCGGCGTGCGCGGTGTGTGCTTCGCCGTGTGGGCGCCGGAGGCAGCGCGGGTCAGCGTGGTCGGCGACTTCAACGGCTGGGATGGTCGACGCCACCAATTGCGCCAACGCGGCAGCTCCGGCATCTGGGAGCTGTTCGTGCCCGGGATCGGTGAGGGCGCAGTCTACAAGTATGAGATCAAGACTAAGTATGACACGCTGCTCAAGAAGACCGACCCCCAGGGTTTCTTTGCCGAGATGCGGCCGCAGACGGCATCCATCGTCTGGGACATCAATAAATACCAGTGGGGAGACGGCGAGTGGCTGGAGACGCGGCAAAAGCGCGACCCGCTGAAGTCTCCCATGGCGATCTACGAGGTGCACCTGGGCTCGTGGATGCGCGTGCCGGACAGCAACACTTACCTCGGCTATCGCGACCTGGCGGAGAAGATGGTCGCGTATGTGGTTCAACAGGGCTACACGCACATCGAGCTGCTGCCCGTCACTGAGCACCCCCTGGACGCTTCGTGGGGTTATCAGGTCACGGGCTACTTCGCACCCACCAGCCGCTTCGGCACACCCGATGAGTTCCAGTATTTCGTGGATGCGATGCACCAGGCAGGCATCGGCGTTATCCTGGACTGGGTGCCCGCGCACTTCCCTAAGAACGACTACGGCCTGGCGAACTTCGATGGCTCTTTCCTGTATGAATACAGCGACAGCCGCATCGGCGAGCACAAGGAATGGGGCACCAAGGTCTTCAACTGGAGCCGCAACGAGGTCCGGGAATTCCTGATCAACAGCGCCCTGTTCTGGCTCGACAAATACCACATCGACGGCATACGCGTAGACGCGGTTGCAGCCATGCTCTATCGCGACTATGCGCGCACCGAGTGGATCCCCAACCAGTACGGCGGCCGTGAGAACCTGGAGGCTATCGACTTCCTGCGCGCGCTGAATCTGAAGACCCATGAGGAGCACCCCGGCACCTTCACCTGCGCCGAAGAATCGACGGCGTTTCCCGCGGTCAGCCGGCCCACCTACCTGGGCGGCCTGGGCTTCACCTTCAAGTGGAACATGGGCTGGATGCACGATACGCTGGATTACATCCAGAAGGATCCCATCTACCGCAAGTACCATCACAACAAAACGACCTTCGGCCTGATGTACGCGTTCAGCGAGAACTTCATCCTGCCGATCTCGCACGATGAGGTGGTCCATCTGAAGCATTCTATGGCCGACAAGATGCCCGGCGATCTGTGGCAGAAGTTCGCCAACCTGCGCCTCTACTACGGCTTCATGTGGACGCATCCGGGCAAGAAGCTGTTGTTCCAGGGCCAGGATTTCGGCCAGTGGGCGGAGTGGAATGAGGATAAGAGCCTGGACTGGCACCTGACCGGCTTCGAACCGCATCGCAAGCTGCAGAACTGGATGGCCGACTTGAACCGGCTCTACAAGAGCTCAGCGGCGCTCTATGAGTTGGACTACGACTGGAAGGGGTTCGAGTGGATCGATGCGAACGACTGGGAAAACAGCGTCCTGACGTACATGCGCAAAGCAGCCGATCCTAAGGACTACCTGGTAATGGCGTGCAACTTCACGCCGGTGGTCCGCCACGGCTACCGCATCGGCGTGCCCAGCCTGGGAACCTACCGTGAGGTGCTGAACAGCGACGCCGAGGCATACTTCGGCGGCAATGTCAGGAACGAAGGCGAGTTACACGCCGAAGAAACCAACTGGCAAAGCCAGCCGTATTCGATCCAGGTCACCTTGCCGCCGTTGGCAATCGTGGTGCTGAAACTCGAAGCGGCCGCGCAGGCCTGATCCGCGTTGCGGATGCCGCGCGCTTTCTGCAACTTGACAACCCGCGGCTGATCTGCGATAATCAACGTGCTCGCAAGAGCATCTTCCTCGCCATCCTACAGCCGAGGAGGTGATGCTAATGGACGAACGTAGTACCAAAAGTGGCGCCGCAGCATCACCTCGGTTGAACAGGTAGATGCTGCGGCGCCCAAACAGAGGCAGGAACGGGGTCAACCCCGCTCCTGCCTCTGTTTTTCACCGCCAAAGAAAAAGACCCGGCGATCGGATGCGATCGCCGGGTCTTCTCGTGTGAGGGGTGGCCAGTGGGGCTTGAACCCGCAACCTTCTGGGCCACAACCAGATGCTCTGCCTATTGAGCTATGGCCACCATGCAGTTGGGCTAGAAATCAGGCTTTCCTTGTACGACTTCGGGCTGCCCCCGTGGCTCGGGGGCAGGGATTCGAACCCCGATACGCAGCTCCAAAGGCTGCTGTCCTGCCGTTGAACGACCCCCGAATGCTCACTCAGAGGGAGGTGCCGAGGCCCAGACTTGAACTGGGGACACCGCAATTTTCAGTCGCGTGCTCTACCAACTGAGCTACCTCGGCAAGAAAAGCAAATGGCTGATAGCGCATGGCTTATCAACAGAAGACTGGGAGCAACACCACCTGCCACCATCAGCGATCTGCTAGCGGCCATCAGCCAACAGCCATCGACGTTTTCAAGCGGGTGACGGGATTCGAACCCGTGACCTTCTCCTTGGCAAGGAGACGTTCTACCACTGAACCACACCCGCGAAGGCATTTAGATTTTCAAACTGACTCGTAGATTATACCGACAATCGCCGTCCTGTCAAAATTCAGGGGGCTATGCGCTTGCCGGCGGCAGTGGACCCGGCCGGATTCGAACCGGCGATCTTCTCCGTGCAAGGGAGACGCCTTCCCGCTAGGCCACGGGCCCGGACTGAATGCTGCCTGACATTCTACTCATTTTCCGTCATTCGGCAAATCCAGAGTTTCTATTCGATGTTCACCATGCTTGCCAGCGAGCGATCGCGCAGGTAAAAGATCTGCACGAACAGGACGAAAACGACGATCGGAGCCGCCATCATGACCGACGCGGCCATGAGCAGCGGCGTATTGGTCTCGTCCATCTGCCTCAGCAGTTGCAGCCCGATCGGCAACGTATACAGCTTGGTGCTGTAGATGTACAGCACCGATGTCGTGAAATCGCCCCAGTAGAGCACGAATGCCAGCAGCGCGGCCGCGGCCGTGGTGGGCCGGGCCAGCGGCCAGGCAACCAGCCGCCACACCGTCCAGGCATCGGCCCCATCCAGCCGCGCCGATTCATAGAGCTCGTGCGGGATGCGCCAGTAGGCCCAATAGAAGAGCAGGACAAAGAGCGGGCTGCCGCCGGCCAGCGCCGGCACGATCAGCGCCCAGAGCGAATCGACCAGGCTCAGCAAATTCAGGATATGAAAACGGAAGGTCCAGAAGGCCATGCCTGGCACCAGCAATAGGGCCACGCTGCCTGTCATCAGTCGCTGCCGCCATGCAGTGGGCAACTGCGTCATACCAAAGCCGGCCAGCGCCGCTGTCAGCAGCGTCAACGGGACTGCCAACGCGACAACGAAGAGCGAGTTCCGCGCGTAGCGCGCCATCGGCACGGTGCGAAACACCTCGGCATACGTTTCCCAGTGGAACGCGCTCGGCCACCACTCCAACGTCGAAGAGGGCGGCAGTCCTGTCTGGCGCACTGAGACCACAAATGCCCAGTACAGAGGCAGCAGAAAAAGCAGCACGATGCCCAGCCGTGCCAGATGCAGCAGGATCGCTGCGGCTCTACTCCTCATTCTGCGCCTCCCGCCGTTGTAAGCCCTGGATCAGGTTGCGCGCGCCCCAAATCAGAAGCAGGATCCAGGCATAGACCACGACCAGGACTGCCGAGGAAAGCCCCCAGTCCAGGAAATCGAACGATAGCTCGTAAATCAGGAGCGGCAGGAACGTGGTCGCGTAATAAGGCCCGCCGTAGGCCAGGACAAAGGAGGGCGTGAAGGTGTTCTGCACCGCAACGATCAGGTCACGGCACAACAGGAGCAGGATCCACGGCATAATGAGCGGCAAAGTAATGTGCCAGAAGCCCTGCCAGCGATCGGCGCCGTCCACTTCGGCCGCTTCGTACACTGACGCCGGCACCATCTGCCGGGCCGCCAGCAGCACCACGAACCCCTCACCCACCTGAAGCAGCGCCATCAACACGATAGCAAACCGCGCCGTACCTGCCTCAGCCATCCAGGCCGGAGCAGGCAGTCCAAACGCGCCTAACACCATGTTCAACGGCCCGGAGACCGGGTTGAGGATCCAAAGCCAAACCAGGGCGTACGCGGTCTCAGGCAGGACCGTCGGCAAGAAGGCGGCCGCGCGGGCCAGTCCGCTGCCCCGCCCGCGCCCGCCAAGAAGCAGCGCCAGCAAAAGGGACCCCAGCAGACGCAGGGGAACGGCCGCGGCGACAAAAATGAGCGTGTTATACAACCCCAGCCGGACCAACGGCGTCGCGCCCAGCCGCCGGAAGTTGTCCAGCCCGATCCAATTCGGCGCTTTGATGCCCTGGTAGTCGGTGAAGGAGACACCCAACGTCATCAGCGCGGGCACAATGACTAACAACACCGTGCCGATCAGATAGGGTGCAAGAAACAGCGCGTTCTGCCGGCGATAGCTGTTCCAAACCCTGCCCGTCTTCCTCTTCGCTGTGCGCAGGGGCGCCTCACCCGAGGGCGCCCCACCTGACTCTAGCACCATCTCTTCCCTTATGGTAATTCTAGTGAAAGCCGGGTTTCTGCGCGAAACCGGGCTTTCGGCAGATTCGCTAGAGGCCCGGCTTCTGCGCGAAACCGGGCCCCCACCTGCGCTGTTTACTGGTACGTCACCTGCACCGCGATCTGATCAAGCGAGAAATCGCGGCTGGTATTGGTGGCCACGTTGATCACGCGCACGCGGAAGTTCGCGTCGCTGAGTTGGGTGGCCGTCCACGTGGTGCTCCACAGATCGGCAGTTCCGCCCAGGGTGTAGACGGCGTCGGTCCGCGCGAGCGTGGCCGTAGCCTTGCCCGTGGTCCAGGTCGTGCCGCCGTCGCCCGAGAGCTGTACGTACATCTTCGGCGTGCCGGACGTGCTGTCCACCTTCGCCTCCAGGCGCACCTGGATCCCCAGGATCGTGGCGCCGGTCGGCAGGCCGAAGCCGTAGGTGTAGAACAGGTGCCGATCCTTGGCCGTGCTGGTGTACGACGAGCTGGTGCCGGTGCCGCTGTTCGTGTCCACGGCATAGGCGTTGTCGCTGGCGTAGGCGTAGCTCGGGTTAGTCTGGAAGCCGTTGTTGTCGCCGCTGCTCGTGGTCACAGGCGCGTTGGCCGCAGGGGCCTTGTAGCCCGTGCTGGTGGTAGAGCCCGGAGTCGACGTGGCCGTCGGAACGAGCGTCGGCGTGGCCGTGGGAGCAGCGCCGCCCTCCAGCCAGCTCAGCACGTTGCCCATCACCGTGGCGCGGGTGGCCGCGGCGCTGATGCCCTCGAAACCAAAGGAGAAGTAGACCACGCGGTAGGCGCCATCGTAGCGCAGCCCACCCCAGGTGTAGGTCGTACCGGTGTAGTCGTACAAGCCCACAGCGCCCGTGCCCAGGCCGATGGCAGACGGGTAGTTCTGGTTGCTGGCGCCATCACCGCCCGTGATGGTGATGTCGGCGCCGGCCATGATGTCGACGCCGGTCAACGTCGTCACGTTGGTGTCGTCGGCAACATAGGTGGCGTGCAAGTAGCTGCTGAAGAAGGTATCGGCATTGATGTCGTAGCCGATGTCCTGCCCGGTGATGAAGAGCTTACCGCCGCCGTTTAGGTAGGTCGTCAGGTTCGCCTCATCCGTGCTGGTCAGCGTCGTCGAGTAGTCATCTCCGGTGAGCCAGATGACGATCGGGTAGGTTTGCAGCGTGGCCGCCGAGGGTGAGCCCGAGGTTGAGACGGACCAGGTGGTATAGCTCCGGCCCAAGGTCGTCAGGGCAGTCGCAAAGTAGGTCTCATAGGAGGAACCGGCGTCATCGTCCACCAGCAGGATCCCACCGGACGCCGGTGTGTTGGTCGGCGTGACGGGGGTGGGTGTGTTCGTGGCTGTAGGCGTCGGCCCGGTTGTGGCGGTGTTGGTGGGCGTAGACGTCGGCCCGGCTGTGGGCGTCGGCGTCCTGGTTGGCGTGTTCGTCGGCGTGTTTGTGGGCGTCACCGGTGTGGCCGTATAGGTCGGCGTCGGCGTGACGGACGAGCCGCACGACGGGAACTTGAAAGAGCCGATGCGCGTATACCAGTTATACGCACCGCTCGACTTTGCGTACTCCTGGGTGTACCAGAAGGTGCAGTCGTCAGAGGGGTCAATTTGCATGGCGCTGTAGTCGCCCCACCGCCCGTAGGAGTCATTCTGATAGCCGCCGCCCGTTACGAGGGTCGTTTCGGTCTGGGGGAGGGTGCCCAGCGTATCCGATGCCAGCCGGCCCACGTAGCGGATGCTGGGGTAGAGGCTAACGTTGTCGGTAACGCTGTAGCCCAGCGCGATGTCGCCGCTGCCGTCCATGGCGATGCTGCCCATCCAGCGGCTGGTGGAGGTGGTGTCCGCCGGTCCGTAGGTCCCCTGTTGGTTGATCGCCCAGCCGCTGCCGGAATTGCGCAGCTCGAACCAGTGGATGCCGGCCCGGCCGGCCGGGCTGTTGGTGTCCACCGTGTGGTTGCCGACCAACGTCTGGTAGGTGCCGAAGTTGCGGTACTGCAGGCGGTGCATAATCCGGTCGGCGAGCGAGTCCACGTTCTGCGTCGTCCCCGGCTGGTTAATGCACGGCTCAGTGGTGCAAATGGTAGGATCGACGTCCGCCGTCACGAGGGTGTAGTTGGGCGCCAACGAAGAGCCGAAATAAGAGTTGGCGGGGGTGGTCCAGTCGACGTGGAAATTCCAGATGCGCAGCGCGTCGCTGGGCGAGATCCAGGCGGAATCGTCCCATTCCGCGAAGGGACAGGGCGCGCCACTGGGCGGCTGGGTCGGCCCTTCCCAGTCGGCCGGCAGCATCCCGCCGTAGGTGGAGCCCAGGTTGTAGTAAATCGTCTGCGCCGAGGCCCCGGTCAGCATCTTGGCCCGCTCAAACGCCGCCACACCGGCCCCGACCCAAGAACCCGCTTGCGTGAACTGGTTGACCGTCAGATAATAGCCATCAGGCCACAGCCCGAGCTTGGGATAGTCCGGCATGTAGCTGCTGGGCCAGGAGTACGAATAGCGGTACCAGCTCCCGGTCGGGTCAGCCGTCTGCGACACGGCGAGACAGATCAAATTCGGCGTGCTGGTGACCGCAAACTGCATCATGACCCACCGGTCCGCCAGGCGATCGTAGACGACCACCGGGTCGCCGTCGTTGGCGGTCTGGCATTGGCCGCCGAAGCCACTCCAAAGGGTGTTGCCGAGAGCCGGCCCATAGAGCGAGGTGCCGGTCTTGTCCCAGATCTGGAAGCGCAGGTTGACCCACTGTACGTAGTGGTTGAGGCCGACGTCGCCGTTCGTATCAGGGGGACGTATGGAGTTGCTGCCGTTGTTGATCCCATCCCAGTTTTGGCTGGGGGAGGGCATGGCAGCCAACGACCCATGTTCGACCTGGAGTGTGGAATCCACGCCGCTGAAGCTGCCCTCTTTCTCGTGGCCGGGTATGAGCCCGATTTCCCGGAACCGCATCAGCTTTTCGTCGCTCGGCGGCGCCACCAGGGGCTCGATGTCACGCAGAGGCAGTGAAACATCCATGTGATCCGGCTGGATCACGATCGGCCCGTCGTTTACCGGCTGCTCGTCAGCCGCCTGGCTGACCCTGCTCAGTCCTGTGGATGCGCCCACCGCGCTAAGCGACCCGATCTTTTGCCCTGGAGTCACCTGCTTGGGCGTCACGACCCAGGCTACTGCCGCCACGACCATGAGGATCGCGATGGCGCCACTGGCCAACTTAAGCCACCTCTCTTTGCGCATAGTTCCTCCTTGTCTCCGAGAAATGAGTGGGAAATGCAGTCTGTTTACTGGAAGGGCTGGGACATGCCCGGCTGATACTAGCATGCCGGGAATAGATTGTCAAAGCGCCCGGAGATGCAAAAACCGCTCTGGGCGAGCGGTTTTCACAGGGCGCGTATCTGGTTTTATGCCGACGGGGGGATTTGAACCCCCACGAGCTTAGCTCAGCAGATCCTAAGTCTGCAGCGTCTGCCATTCCGCCACGTCGGCGCATCTCACATGCTTGCCGGATCATACCCCCGATTCTGTGCAGCCTCCCGAGGGAGGCCTGCCGCCATCTATCTCACCCAACATCCCCGCAAGCGGTTCCGTTGCGTGGCGAAGTCTGGCTTGGCGGGTGCGACCCACCTTCGCCGGCCCCGCTGCGATGAGACCGGGTGCTCGGGCGGCCCCGAGGGGCGCCTCTACACTCGGCCCACTCACCTTGCTCCCAGCCGCACGCTCGCCTAGCTCCTGCCCTTGCGGGACAAGACTGGTGGGCTCTTACCCCACCGTTTCAGCCCTCACCCGGCCTGCGTGCAGGCCGTCGGCGGGTTTGCTTTCTGTTGCGGTTGTAGTCGCTCGACGCTTACGCCTCGAGCGCCCCCACTTGGTTGCTTCGTGGGGCAGCCTTTCCGCCACAGCGAGGAGCTCGCTGCAGCGAGATGGGAGTCGGGAAGTTCCTCCCCAGGGTTAACTGGGGCGGCGGCTCACCGGCAAGCACGCGATATCAGGATGCACTGACCCTGATTGAGTCATTTTAACACGCCCATGCGCGATGTCAAAATGCCCCGATCATCAGGGGTGCGTCTTAACTTGGGGGCAGAAATCAGCGGAGCATCCTGAGCGGAGGTCGGCATCAGTTCGCCGACCGTAGTCGAAGGGTGCGGAGCGGTCGTCGGCAAGGCCGCATCCTTCGACTACGTCCCGCGGACCGCGGCGGGACTCCGCTCAGGATGCTCGCGCCCCGAATTTAAGACGCACCCGATCATCAGCCCGTTTCGGCAATCGCCTGTAAGGCATCGACATCCACCAGAACCACTTTGCCGCGCCGGGTGCGGATGACCTCATTGCGGCGCAGCTTGCTCATCACCCGGATCGCGGTCTCCACGGTGGTGCCGGTCATGTCCGCCACATCCTGGCGCGTCAACGGCATCTCGATGACACGCCCTTCCGGCGTGTCGAAGCCTGCACTGGCGCCCAACTTCAGCAAGACGCGGGCGATGCGCTGCTCAACACGCTCCACGGCCAGGCTGCGAATCTGTTCCGCAGAGCCACGCAGCCGGCCGCTCATGTCGGAGATGACTGCCAGGGCAAAGACGGGGTAGCGAGTGACCAGGGTGAGGCAATCATTGCGCGCGATAGCCAACAGGGTGCAATCCTCGATGGCCTGTGCGGTTCCGGGGTAGCCGCCGCCGTCAAAGGTGGCCACCGTCCCCAGCATCTGGCCAGGGCCTACGACGCGCAACACAACATCCTTACCGTCAGTTGAGTGGCGCAGTACCTTCACCTTGCCGGTTTTCACCAGATAAAGATAGACCGGCGCTTCGCCCTCCAGAAAGATGTAATCGTCCTTCTGGTATTGGCGCTCGCTGAACAAATCGATAACTTTCTCCCAATCCCGTTCAGACAAGCCGGCAAACACCGGGAGCGCCATCAGGACATCACGCCGATCCATTCACCACCCCAAAATGACAGCAATATGATGTAGGTCATAGACAGGGGGATTATAACACGGCCGCGGTGTGCTGGCAATATTGCGGGATACTGATTCCAGGGCGAAGTCATTGTACGGCAGGTACCAGACGACCGCATTCGTCATTGCGAGTTATCCATCCTGCCGCGGCGGGATGGATAACTCGCAATGACGGTGTCACGTCAGGTGCACGCACATGCGGCCAGCCGTATTATCCGGGGCGGTGGAACCGTCCCGGATAATACGCCCGTCATCACCGCCGGCGCCGCCGGGATGACCAGAACGGCAACCCCACGCCCATCAAACCGACCAGGGCGGCTCCGGGGCACACAGCGGGCGCCTGGGTCGTGTTGGCAGGCTTCTCAGGCGTGGCCGCGCCGGGGATGGCCGGGGGCGCGGGCGTGGCGGCTATGACCTGCGCGCTCGGAGTGACCGACGGCGCTGATGCCGGCAGCGCCGCGGCAACCGGCGTTTCGGACGACACGACCGTAGCCGTCGTCGCCTTCTGAGCCTCACTCTCCGCGGCATCAGGGGCAATCGCGTAGGCCTGGCCGGCCACAACGACGATCACACGATCCCCCAACGCCAGGTAAGGACCGATCTCCGGATTGCGGGCCAACAGCTCGAAATAGCGCGCACTGCCAAAGGCAACCGCCTCGGCACGCATCTTCCCGGCGTCGTACAGGGTATCGGTCCAGGCCGTTCCGTCGTACAAGAAGGTCCGATCGCCCACCTGGCGCAGCACCTGGCCCGCGGGCGAATCGGCGGCCGGCGCGGCCGCGTGCTCGCTGTCCTGCAGCGCCCGCTCGGTGACCGCCTTCTCAACCACGACCTCCCCCGAGCGTGCGGGCGCGCCCGCGGCCGGCGCCTGGGTCGCTTGTATCGCCTGCCCAAATTGCTCGCGTCCGGCCGCGCTCAAGGCCAGCTCCGGTTCTTCCACCAGGAACGACGTGTACGGCGTGACGATGCCGAAGCGGGTGCTGAGCGCGACCACCTCGTCGATCAGCTCCTTTTGCGCCCCTTTGCCCGCGTTCAGTCGAATCTGCGTCAGAAGCTGGCCGATCTTGCGCTGGGCCCACAGCCGCGGGATGAACTCATTGCCCCCGCGCTCAACGAATCGGAGGTCGGAGTAGGTGATGGTCTGCGGCGCCAGCCGCCCCCCCGCATCCGGCGAAGCCGGCGCCACCGCGCCCGTGAGGGTGAGGGTTGCGGCGCCGCCGCTGCGGTAGCGTCCGGCCACCACGAGCTGCGAACCGGCGAAGAGGTCCGGCAGCGGATACGGCGCCAGGTCCTCGACGCGCACCCCGTCGAATGCCACCTTGACGTCCACCAGCACCGGCGCACTGATCTTGGCGTAGAAGCCGGAGACTTCCTCGTCAATTTTCTGCCCAGGCTGCACATAGGCGCTGGCGCCGCGCTGATTGCCGCTGAGCTCGTCCAACAGGGTGACATCCACGTCGTAACCCACGCCAAAAGCAAACAGCCGCACCGACTCGGTCGCGTTGACCCGCACGTCGGCCACGATGCGATCGGGATCGGTCTGGCCGACCGTAGGCAACCCATCGGTCAGGAAGATCAGCACCGTGGGCCGCTCGGGATCAGCGCCGGCCAACCCCTCCAGCAGGGCGCGCTGGATATCGGTGCTGCCGGCTGCAGCCAGGGAAGCCACGAAACCCAGGCCCTCGGCCCGCCGGTCCACGGGCGCGGGCCGCTCAGCGAAGAGGCGGGTGGCGGAACTGAACGCCACGATATTGAAGCGATCATCCGGCCCCAGATGTTCGAGCACATAGGCCGCGGCGGCCTTCGCCTGGACGATCTTCTCACCATCCATGCTGCCCGACGTATCGAGCACCAGCACCACGTCCTTGGGCACGACCACGTCAGCAGCAGCCTCCAGGGGCGGCGTCACCAGCAGCAGGAAGAACCCATCCTCGTCGAACGATTTGTAGCTCAACAGATTGACCGCAATCGTATCCTGCGACAGGCTATAGTAGAGATCGAAGTCCCGGTCGGGCCGCACGGCGCGCGCCTCATAGCTGGCCTGCGCGCGGTGTGCGCCTTCGCGCACCACCTCAACCGCGTGGCTGGGGGAATAGATCGCGCGCAGGTCGGCCCGATCGGCGATGTTCACCGTCACAGACACATCCTCGAGGGTGCGCGCAGAAAACTTCTCGGTGTTCAGCGGGTAGCGATAGTGCACCAGGCCGTTGGCCTGCGCCAATACCTGCGCATACGCCAGCTCGATGCGACGCTCGCCGCCTGCCGGGATCGGAAAGATGCTGGCCTGAAACGCGCCGCGGCCCACATATTCCAACAACGCAGGATCGCGCTGCTGGCGCACGATCTCCTCGTAGATCGCGCGGGCTTCGTCGCGTCCCAACAGCTTGCCTTCCAGCTTCTGCCCGTCCACCCACATATCGAAACTGCTGATCGCAGCATCCTCAGGCAGCGGGAAGATATAGGTGCCTTCGACGGGATAGCCGGCCTCGTTGATGAAAACCTGGTCGACGCGTGTGGTTGCCACCTGATCGGTGATATCGACGGTCACATGGTGATACTTGATCGTCAGGGGGACGTCACGCCACGGGATGGGACGATCGATCGGCGGGCGTGGAATGATGATGCCATCGGCTGCCGCGGGCGCGGGCCAGGCAAAAGCAACAGCGACGATGAAAGCGAACAGGGCACTCAGGTAGTGGCGGACGGCGGGTGGGCGATTCATGGCTCTCCTCCTCGGTCGGGGTCAGAAACCAGGTTTCTGCGAGAAACCTGGTTTCTGACCCCACTCTGATATGGAGACGCTGACTACACCCCGTCCGTTCCACTCAGCAAGGCAGAGGACTCATTCCACTTCCAGGTTGTATGTCAGGCCTTTGATCCACCACCGGCCGCCCTGCTTCACAAACTCCCACCGGTCCCCGCCCGGCGAAACCTCGCTGCCGATGGCAGTGGTGCTCGTGGCGGTGGCTGTGTCGCCGGAGATCGTGATCTGAACGTCCTGCGGGCCGGCGGAGCCGGGATTTCCGGGGAAAACCAGCACGACGTAACGCTCGCGGATGGCGTCTCGGCCGGTCCAGCGCGCATCATCACGATTCTCGGGCGTGTGCTTGGCATCGGCAATCACGGCATCGGGCGCCCACAGATTCATCAGGCCCTCGATATCTTGCGCCACCACGCCCTGGCCCTCCAGAACGATCAGTTGCCGGATGGCTTCTTCGTCAGTGGCCGGTTGCGGCGTGGCCGTGCGAGCCGCCGCCGTGGGTTTCTGTCCCAGGGTGGAGCCGGGCGGAGGCGCGGCGCAGGCTGCCAGCACAAGCACCGCCAACAGGAGGCCTGCCAAGGGCACGCGAACGCGTCGGGTCATCATGTCACTCCAAATCGCAAGAATCCAGCAGCCAACGATCAAGGCAGGATCATACCACCGATTTGCGCTTTCCGCTAAGCTGCCTTATAATCACCCTGTCGGAGCCGTCTAGCCATTGACGGCTGTGTTTATTGTAGCGAGCTAAATGCGCCATCGCGGTTTGTCAAGCACATGACGCCACGGTAGATCGGCGGCCAAGAGCCTGCCGATGCCGTCGGCGCTTTTTTTAGCCCCGGCGCCTGGTGAACGGCGCACGGAAAGTAACATCTGAGGGCGACACGAACAAATGGACGATACGAACAGCAACTACCTGACCGTCGAAGGCATCCAGAAACTCCAGGAGGAGCTGGAATACCTGGTCACCGTGCGCCGGCCCGAAGTAGCGCGCCAGATCGGCGAAGCTAAGGCCGATGGCGACGTCTCGGAGAATGCCGGTTACGACGAGGCCAAGAACACCCAGGCCTTTGTGGAGGGCCGCATCTTAACGCTCAAGGGCATTCTCTCCACTGCCGTCGTGATTCAGAAAAACGGCTCCAAAGATAAAGTCGACCTGGGGTGTACGGTCACCATTCGCGACGTCGCGTATGGGGATCAGGAGTCTTACACCATCGTCGGCTCCACCGAAGTCGACCCCCGCAATGGCAGGATTTCCTTGAAATCGCCGATCGGTCGGGCATTGATGGGCCGCCAAATCGGCGAGGTGATCGAAGTGCAAACTCCCGGCGGCACCGTGGAATTCGAGATCGAAGAGATCGCGTAGGCAGGGCAGATCCTTCGACTACGGACGCCGGGCAGCGGCCCGGCGCCTCCGCTCAGGATGCTCTTTCG
>CAYYTK010000005.1:0-8523 GCA_964474695.1 uncultured Anaerolineales bacterium | reverse complement strand
GACTACGGACGCCGGGCAGCGGCCCGGCGCCTCCGCTCAGGATGCTCTTTCGACTACGGACGCCGGGCAGCGGCCCGGCGCCTCCGCTCAGGATGCTCTTTCGACTGCGGACGCCGGGCAGCGGCCCGGCGCCTCCGCTCAGGATGCTCTTTCGACTGCGGACGCCGGGCAGCGGCCCGGCGCCTCCGCTCAGGATGCGAACAGTGGACGAACAGGAACTGAACCTCAACGAACAACAACAGGTCCGGCGCAGCAAGCTGGACGAGCTGCGCAGCCGAGGCATCGACCCCTATCCGGCCCGACTGCCGCGACCCCGCACATTCACAGCCGCCGAGGCCATCGCCGCGTTCCAGGCCGAGAAACTGGCCCAGGGCGAACCGGTGACCCTGGTCGGCCGGCTGCTCACCGTGCGCATCATGGGAAAAGCAAGCTTCGCTCACATCGAAGATGGCAGCGGCAAGATCCAGATCTACCTCAAGCGCGACATCCTGGGCGAAGCGACCTACGACGAGTTGTTCCGGCGCCTGATCGACCTGGGCGACTTCATCTCGGTCACGGGCGTCATGTTCACGACGCGCACCGGCGAGATCACCTGCGAAGTCCAAGAGCTGGCGCTGATCAGCAAGACGCTGACCCCCTTGCCCGACAAGTGGCACGGTGTCAAGGATGTGGAGACCCGCTATCGTCAGCGTTATGTCGATTTACTGGCCAACTCCGAGGTGCGCGAGGTCTTCCGCGTGCGGGCAGGCATCATCACCGCCATCCGCCGCTACCTGGACGGCCAGGGCTTCCTCGAGGTTGAGACCCCGGTGCTGCAGCCGATCTACGGCGGCGCGGCGGCGCGGCCATTCACCACGTTCCACAACCAGCTCCAGCAGGATCTCTTTCTGCGCATCAGCTTCGAGCTCTATTTGAAGCGGCTCATCGTGGGCGGCTATGAGCGGGTCTATGAGATCGGCCGCGATTTCCGCAATGAGGGCATCAGCTTCAAGCACAACCCCGAGTTCACCCAGCTCGAGTTTTACGAGGCTTACACCGACTATCATGGCATGATGCGTCGGGTGGAGGAGATGATCGCTGCGGTGGCCCAGGCTGTGGCCGGCAAGCTGACCATTACCTACAACGGCAACGAGATCGACCTCACCCCACCCTGGACATGCATCAGCATGCGCGATGCGATCCTAAAGGCCACCGGCATCGATTACACGCAGCATCCCGACGCCGCAGCGCTATCTGCCGCCATTGCTGCGGCCGGACTGCGCTACGAGCCCAAGGCCAGCCGCGGCAAGCTGATCGACGGTCTGTTCGGCGACTATGTCGAGCCGGCGTTGATCCAACCCACCTTCATTCTCGATTACCCGGTGGAGATCAGCCCCCTGGCGAAGAAGAAAACGGACGATCCGACCACCGTGGAACGCTTCGAATACTTCATCGGCGGCCTGGAGTGCGGCAACGCCTTCTCTGAGCTGAACGACCCAATCGACCAGCGCGCGCGCTTTGTTGAGATACACGCTGCGATGGCTGGCGCTGACGAAAACGTACACCCGCTGGACGAGGACTACCTGACGGCCCTGAGCTTCGGCATGCCGCCTACCGGAGGCTTCGGCACCGGCATCGACCGGCTGGCCATGGTGTTCGCCAATCAGCCATCGATCCGCGAAGTTCTCCTGTTCCCGCACATGCGGACCGTGGAGCAGTGAGAGAGTACGGTAGTGAGATAGTGAGTTAGTGAGTTAGTACGGTAGTGAGCTGGTGCGATAGTGAGGGGGTCCTTGTAATGAGACGCACTACCGCACTTTCGCACTACCGCACTACCGTACTACCGCACTTTCGCACTACCGTACTACCGCACTTTCGCACTACCGCACTAACGCACTACCGCACTAACTAACCATGTCCAACCACCCGCTCTCCGTTGCCTTGATCTGGCACATGCACCAGCCGTTCTACCGCGACCTGCGCACGGGGGAAATCCCGATGCCGTGGGTGCGGCTGCATGGGTCCAAAGACTATTTGCACATGGCCGAAGTGCTGGCGCGCCACCCCGCGATGCACCTGACCATCAATATGGTGCCATCGCTCACCGATCAAGAGCTGGCCTGGGCTGAAGGGCGAGAAGCCGATGATCTGGCCCGCCTGGCCGAGCAGACAACCTGGTCGCTGGATGACAAGCGCGCCATCCTGGGCCTGTGCTTCAGCGTCAACTGGAACAATATCATCCGCCGTTACCCGCGCTACGCCGAACTGCTCGACCGCCGGCCCCAGGCGCTTGCCGATCCGAATGCGTTCTCTGACGCCGACTACCGTGATCTGCTGGCCTGGTTCAACCTGGCCTGGATCGACCCGAACTGGTTGGCCCGAGACGCGTCGCTAGCTGCGCTGGTTGTCAAGGCGCGCGGGTTCACTGCCGCCGACCTGCGCATCATCCACGCCAAGCAACGAGAGATCGCCTCGGCCGTGGAGCCGCTCTACCGGCAGTTGGCAGCCCGCGGCCAGCTCGAAATCTGCGCTTCGCCGTATTTCCATGCCATCCTGCCGCTGCTGACCGACACCGACTGCGCCCGGCGCGCCAGCCCCGGGCTGCCGCTTCCGGCGCCACGGTTCGCTGCGCCGGAAGACGTCGCCGCGCAGCTCCGGCTGGCCGTCGAGGCGCACACCGCGCACTTCGGTGCGCCGCCCAAGGGCTTATGGCCATCGGAAGGGGCCGTCTCGCCGGAAATCCTGCCGCTGATCCGCGCGGCGGGCTTCCAGTGGCTGGCCAGTGATGAGGAGATCCTGAGCCGCAGCCTGGGCCGCCCGTTGCAACGCGATGGCAGCAACCTGCTGACCGACCCGCGCGTCCTCTATCAGGCTTATCGCGTGCTGGCCGGCACCGAGCTGGGCCCCTACATCATCTTCCGCGACCACGAGCTGTCCGATCGCATCGGCTTCCTGTATCAGGGCATGCCGGGCGGCCAGGCCGCGGAAGACATGATCTACCGGCTGCTGGAAATCCGCCGGCGGATCAACGACCCCGACAAGCCTTACCTGGTCAGCATCATCCTGGACGGCGAGAACTGCTGGGAACACTACGAGCATAACGGCGACACCTTCCTGGATGCCTTGTACGACGGCCTGAGCCGGCGCCCTGAGTTGAAGCCCGTAACGGTCAGCGAGTTCCTGGCGGGCCGGCGCCCTGCGGCCACCCTGGCGCGGCTGGCCACCGGCTCGTGGATCGGCGGCGACCTGACGACATGGATCGGCGATCCGGAGCACAACCGCGCGTGGGATTTGCTGCGCCGCGCGCGCGAGTATCTCGCGGCTGCCAGCGCACAGAACACACAGAAACCACAGAAACCAGGTTTCTCGGAGAAACCTGGTTTCTTGCCCGACTTAACGCGCGCCTGGCAGGCGCTCTATGCCGCCGAAGGCAGCGACTGGTTCTGGTGGTACTCGCACCGCAACAACTCGGACCAGAACGCCCTGTTCGACCGGCTGTTTCGGCACAACCTGGCCGCAGTTTACGAGGCGCTCGGCGATGAGGCGCCCGCCTGGCTGGCGGAACCGATCAGCCAGGCGCCGGCCGGGCCCGGCGGCCGCGGCGCCACCGGCTACGTCTCCCCGCGGCTGAGCGGCTCCCCCTACCCCGGCGAGGGGTGGGCGGCTGCGGCGCTCCTTCAGCCGGCCTCGGCATCGACCGGCGCCATGCAGCGCGCCGAAGGCGCGATCGAGCGCCTGTTCGTCGGTCACGATGAGCGCACCCTGTACCTACGGCTGGACCTGCGGCAGCGGCTGGACGAATTCCAGATCGCGATCTACTTGAGCGGCGCGGCCGATGCGGCCGCCAACCAGCGCACCGTTGCCCGTCACCCTGACCCGGACCAGGCGCCCAGCCGCCTGGCCGCTGCGTGGCTGCTCGCCCGCGCACCGGGCCAGCCTGCCCCCTTCCTCTACAAGGCTGACGGCCGCGATGGCTGGGCATCCCTGGGGCCGGTGAGCGCGGCGTTGGCCGAGAAGGCGTTGGAAATCAGCGTGCCGCTAGGAATCCTGGGCATAACGCTCGACCAGACCCTGCGCGTCCTGCTCACCCTGGCGCGGGATGAAACGGTCGTCGCCCAACTGCCCGAGCGGGAGATGGGCAGCGTAGCTTTGACGCGATTCGCTTAGAAACGCCGACCCATTGTTCAGAGCACCCAAGCATCCTGAGCGGAGGGCCGCATCACTCCTGCGGCCCGTAGTCGAAGGACGCGGCCACTTGGAAGCGTCTCGCCCCTACTTTGACATTGCACCACAGATAGCTATAATTGGGCTTGTTGCGGGTATAGTTCAGCGGTAGAACGTCAGCTTCCCAAGCTGGATGTCAGGGGTTCGAATCCCCTTACCCGCTTACCCACTACCTGTAGTGGGTCCCTCCCTCTGTGATCCCTACATGTTGTGTATTTGCCCAATTTCCAGAGCTTACTGTCACGGGTGCATAAAAAACGGCCCCGGTGCAGCTTGGCGGCAACGCCGGAGCCGTGCTAGAATCGGTCTCACAGTTGCCGATGCTCCTATCGCCCGCCGCGCCCCACCCCTGGCAAGCAACCCCACACATAGCACGCCCGTGCGGCAGGGCGCTTTCATGTTGCAGTTCACGAAGCAATCCCCCTGGGAGTTGATGAGCGGCAGATCTGCCGGATGAACCATCGAGCAGACGAAATTGTCACAGAGGAAGCAGGCTGCCGGCGACAAAACTGGCTGCGTTCAAGGCGAAACTGACCCAAAGCGCCTCCTGGAATTTCATGGAGGTTCGTTGGGACAGATACAAACCCCCGGCTTCCACCAGCCAAACTGCTGCTTCAGCAAGCAATATCAGAACGGCCGGATACAGGCCGCCGAAGCCGCTGATGGCGATCCACAAGACCGGTTGGGTGATCAGGTTCAGCTCAATTACTCAAGGATATTTACGGGCAACCCTGTACCAACTGCCTCCCAGCTCTCGCCTCCATTCGTACTTTTGAACACGCCATCAAAGGTCCCCGCATAGAGGGTGGTGGGCGCGGACGGGTCGATCACCAGGGCGGAGAAATTGGTGCCGGTCAGGCCGGTCTTGGCCGCCTTCCAGCTCCTGCCGCCGTTCGTGCTTTTGAACACGGGGCCGCCCCATGTACCTGCATAGAGGGTCGCCGGCGTCTTCGGGTCAATCGCCAAGGCGGAAACAGCGGTATGGGTCAAACCGGTGTTGACTGTCTCCCAGTTTCCACCACCGTTCGAGCTTTTGAACATGCCGCTGCCCGGAATGAAGGGATCGCCGGAGGAACTCACAAGCGTATAGACCCCCGCATAGAGGGTGCTTGGCGTGGCCGGGTCAATCACCAGAGCATGAACACCACTATTTGTCAGGCCGGTATTGACCGCCACCCAGTTCCCACCGCCATCCGTGCTTTTGAACGCGCCGATTCCCGTCCCTGCATAGACGGTGGTGTGCGTGGTCGGGTCGATCGCCAGGGAAGAGACCCCGGTCATCGTCATATCGGGCAGGCCGGCATTTACCGCACTCCAGCTCCCGCCTCCATTCGTGCTTTTGGATATGCCGCCGCCCCCTGTCCCCGCGTAGAGGGTAGTTGGCGCCGCCGGGTCGATTGCCAGGTCATTAACTTGGTAGTCGGGTAGGCCCGTATTGACCGCCGCCCAGTTTTCACCGCCATCCGTGCTTTTGTACACACCGCCCCACTCGGATCCTGCATAGAGAGTGGTGCTCGTCACCGGGTCAATTGCCAGAGCAGAAATTGGCGGCATTTTGGTCAGGCCGGAATTGACCGCCACCCAGTTCTCACCACCATTCGTGCTTTTGTACACGCCGTTCCGTGTCCCTGCGTACAGGGTGGCCGGCGCTGCCGGGTCAATCACCAGGGCAGAAACAATGTGCGCAACTGTAGTGGGCATACGTATAGGTGCAGGCTCTTGATGTGGCTGAGCGCAGCCGCCCAGGCTGCAGGCCAAAGATGCAGCCAGCAGCAGCGAGACTGTCGAGAACACAAATCTATCGCACTTTCTAATGACATGAAGCTGTGTCTGCATACTCTGTGCCCTCCCTCAGCGTATTCGCCATGTGACCAAACAAGTACTGACGGCATTGCCTGTGCGGTCATACACCTTCGCAGTGCGCGGCAGCTCTCCAGACCTTCGAGGGTTCCCAAACCTCGAAGGTCCTCGCGACGATCTGCTGTGGATACTCGGCGGCCAGCGCTCGGTCGTGCGGTCTCGGCGGTCAACTTCCCCTAAGGGGGTATTGAACTAAGCGCTGCGGCGCAGGAGCCGCTGGGGGCTTGCGCAACGTTTCCGCCGGATAGCCGGTGCACCCCATACGGCGATCCTGCGATGTGCGCAACGGCAGCGGCGAGCCGCTACCGTTGAAGCCGATGTTGGTTGGTGCGCCTTTCGATCTCGCCTGGAACACGAACGCACAGTTCCCCGGATGGCTTCCTGGAGGTGAGGTAATACAAGTTGCTTTTGGCGGTGTCCTTTACCTGTACGTCTCTCATCCTCTCACCAAGCAGCCCTTTCACCACCACAGCCGCGCCACGACACCGAAGGCGGCGAGCGCGGCTACGACCACAGCGGTGGCGATGCCGATCCCAACCATCCACCCGCGGGCGCGCTTTTCGTAGTTGGTTCGGGGACGGGTTTTGCCTTTGTGCCGCTGCTCCAGCGCCGCGCCCGTGGCAACGCCAATGACCGCGGCCGCGGCAGGTCCCATCGCCAGGCCGCTGCCGTCCTTCCCCATCAGGTTGTTCATGGCCACTCCCAGCGGCACAAAGAGCGCGAGGGCGAGGGCCAGGCCGCGCCCCATCCAATAACCTTCGGGGTGTTTTGACCGCAGCGCCGGCCACCCAGGGTCGGCGCGCCGCTTGCTGCGCCTCCAGAGCGCGACTGCCCCGGCTGCGAGGGCGATAACGATGCTGAACATGAGCACGAGAAACACCAGTGGATCGGGCGACGGGGGTCTTGTCATGGCCGGGTCAAAGGCGAAGTATGCCAGCCACTCGAACGGCGTATAGACATCGCCAATGGTGGCTCGAAGGATCTCCGCCGCTACGCTCTCGAAGTTGTCGCTGTTGCTCAACAGCACGATCCCGATACCCTTGTCCGGGTAGGTCACGCTGTAGTTCTGGTAGCCAGCATCGTGACCCGTGTGGAAGAAGGCGCGGCCCGGCACCGAGTCGAAGCGGCCCCAGCCCAGGCCCCAGGCCAGACTAATGCCGCGATATCTGTTCGTGTCCACCCAGGCGCCGGGACCAAACATCTGCTCGGACGAAATGGCGATCTGCGGCCGCAGCATCTCATCCAGTGTGGCCTTGCGTTGGCCGGACGCATTCATGATCGCGGCCAGCAGGCGAGCGTAGTCTTCGGCCGTGGTGACCATGGAACCGGCGGCATCCGCCCTGCTGCGACGCCCCAGGAACTGCGCCAGGCGCTGAGTCCGGCCAAACACATCGTGCGGATCCGCCATCTTGCCTTCGAAGGCCCTCTGCCAGACGTAGCTGGTGTGCGTCATGCCCAGCGGCTCGAAGACCTTGTCGCGGGCCAGCGTTTCCAGGTCGCGGCCGGTGATCTCCTCGATGACCATCTGCAGCAGCGCGTAACCTTCGCCCGAGTAGCTGTACCGGGTGCCGGGGTCGAACAGGAAAGTCAACCGCTTGTCGGGTTGGTCCTGCCGCCAATTTGGGAAGCCGGTGCTGTGTGCGAGCACCATGCGCGCGGTGATCTGCTTGTAGCGATCGTCTCCGGCCAGGTCGGCGTAGGCGGGATAGTCGGGCAGCGGCTTTGAGAGGTACGCCTGCAGCGGCGTGTTCAGGTCGATGATCCCATCCTCGGCTAGCAGCATAACCAGGTAGGCAAAGACGGTCTTGCTGAGCGAGGCGGCGGCGGTGACCGTCTGCGTGGTGAAGGGAATGCCACGCGCCTGGTCCCGGTAGCCAAAGGCGTGGACGTAGGCAATCTGCTTGTCGTTGAGGATGGCGACCGACAGGCCCGCCACGTTGGCCTTCGCCATCGCCCGCTCGACAGAGGCTTCCATTTCGGCAAGACCGATGGGCTTGCCGCCGAGGGTGACCAGGGGCTTCGCGGGGGATCCAGGGCCCGCTGTGTCGGGCGTGTTCGTGCAGGCCGCAGAACCCAGCAGAGTGATCAGCAGCGCTAGTACAACGGCGACTTGTCTCATCTTACCCTCCCCAACAACTGCTGCAGAACCTGCAGCCTTGACTCATCCTTCCTCAGGTGTGAGACGAGCACGGCAACTGACCACCCATGCAGCGAGGATGACGTGATGTGACAAACCAGGCGATCAGCGCCGCTTCAAGAAAGCAACTCTGAACGAGTCACAAGAAAAGACCGGCAGATCTTGACAACCCGCCCGATCTTTTGGGGTCAGGTAGCACGGCGCATTAAGGTGAGCAACCGCTGCTGCGCCTGCCGTCCATCGTCTTGCCTGATCGGCCAAGCTGCGATGGTATCTTCTCAATAATCCGGGGGAACCGGTTATGCCGGTTCCCAGGATGCGCC
>CAYYTK010000004.1:0-194990 GCA_964474695.1 uncultured Anaerolineales bacterium | reverse complement strand
CTGGATTGCGTCCCGCCCCAAGCCAGCGGCTTAGGTTACACGTGCCGCAATCCGCGACGGCATGTATGCCGCGGTTGCGCTTAGGGTCAGCGCCTGCCGAGCCGTCCCTCGCGGCCGGCCTCGCAGACCTCCTCCGGCGCAGGTGGCGTGCGTGCGGCGTCAGCAGCCCGCGGCGCGGGCCCCTGAACCGGCAGGGGAAGCAGCGCGGTGCGGCCGGCCGCGGCGCCGGCCTCCACCAGCAACCGTGGCGCGCCGCCGATGATGCAGGGGGTGTTGCTGCACAGCGCGGGCGGCAAATCGATGACGTATGCGCCGTTCGTGGCGCGCACCGTTTGAGTCGCTCCCAGCGTGTCGATCAGGAGCGCCTCGGGCGCGACCGCGCGGATCGTCACCCGGGCAGGGGTTCGACTGGTCGTCCACAGCACCGTAGTGGTCCGGCTGCCGCGCTCGAAGGTGATCACTTCAACGCCTTCTCGCCGTTCGCGACGCACTGCCTCGAAATCTCGGAGGTAGGTTGTGGCCGTTTTGTATGCCGCGTAGGCCGGCCGCGGCGAGTCGTCGCCGCGCAGCAGCCCGTACGGCTCGATCGATTCGGGGTGATCGGGGGTGTTGCGCAGCTTGTAGAATGACACCCGGCTGGCGCCGGCCGCGAACGCCAGGCTGAACTCCTGGATCACGAACGCGGCCTGTTCGGCCTGCGTGATGGTGAAGCGCGGGGTTGACCACGGTAGCTCCTGCGGATCATCGGAGGGCGGCGCGTTGGTCTCGTTGATCCACAGCGCCTTGCCGGCCATCCCATGCCGCTGCAGCGACGCCTGGGCCTCAGCCAGCACCTGCGGCGTCTGGCTGGGGTTGAAGTAGAGGTGATAGATCGCGGCGTCGAAATAGAAGCCGTGGGCCGCTGCGTCGGGATCGGCCGCCAGCACATCCAGCAGGCGGTCCAGATAGCGCGTCCGGCCGTGCGCCCAGTCCCAAAAATAGGTCAGGCCTGCGATATGCACCTGCTGGGCCGGGTCGACCTCTTTGATCGCCAGGTACGCGGTTTTCAACAGTCGCGCGTAATCCTCGACGGTGCCGGCCCAGGTCTGCCCCGGATGGCCTGCCTCCCACACGTCCGGTTCGTTCCAGATAATCCAGTGATCGATGCGGCCGTGATAGTGCTGCGCCATGCGCCGGGCGAACGCGGCCCACGCGTCCATGTCCGGGACGCTGCGCGCGCCGTCCGCCGGGTTGGTCGCGGCCCAGGCCGGCGTGCCGATCAGCACCGCGACCACCTGCCGGCCCGCGGCCAGCTCGGCCTCGATCAGGGGATCGGGCACGTTGGCCGGCTTCCAATCATCGCGGCCGGCCGGCTGGATCACGTCCCACCGCAGGATGATCCGCGTATACCCCGCGCCCGCCTCAGTGGCCGCCGCCGGGTTGACGAACGCCTCTACGATGCCGAAGCGCGGGTCGGGCGTCTCCGCGCGCGCAGGCCGCGGCAGCAGACAGCAGGCCGCCAGTGCCACCAGGAATAGACGCAAGAAACCCGGTTTCGCGACCTTACGGTCGTTCGAGAAACCGGGCTTCCTTATCGTTGCTTTGGGGTGAATGTTACTTCTGATCGCTGTTGAAATCCTTGCTGGGTGCGTCCGGCCGCCAACCGGTCTTGCGCCCGCCCACCCGCAAACGGATGTGTGATCGCTTGAGGGCCATCTCGACGCTGGCGCGCTCCTCGCGTGTCGGCGCCTCAGCCAGCAGCTTTTCGGCGCGGGCGCGCGCGGCCTCAGCGCGTTGCAGGTCGATTTCATCCGAACCTTCGGCGGTGCGCGCCAGGATGTTCACATGGTTGGGCCGCACTTCCATCCACCCGCCGCTGATGGCAAAGCTCAGGTCGGGTCCCCCCTCCTGCTTGACCAGCACCTCGCCGGGCGCCAGGATGGTCATCAACGGCGCATGTTTGGGCAGGATGCCTAATTGGCCCTCGCTGCCGGGCGCCAGGATTTCGATCACATCGCCGGAGAAGACCATATGGTCCTGGGAGACGAAGTCCAGGCGGATTGTTGATGTGCTGTTAGCCAAGATTAGCCTCGCAGTTGCTTGCCCTTGAGCACCGCGTCCTGGATCGTGCCCACCATATAGAACGCCTGCTCGGGCAGATCATCGTGCTTGCCATCCAGGATCTCCTGGAACCCTTCGATGTTGTCATTCAGCTTGACGTAGACGCCCGGCGTGCCGGTGAACGCCTCAGCCACGAACATCGGCTGGGTGAGGAAGCGCTGGATCTTGCGGGCACGCGCAACGGTGATCCTGTCTTCCTCGCTCAATTCCTCTACGCCCAGGATGGCGATGATGTCCTGCAGGTCTTTGTAGCGTTGGAGCGTTCGCTGCACTGCGCGCGCCACGCGGTAATGCTGATCTCCAACCACCAGCGGATCCAAGATGCGGCTGGTGGAGGCCAACGGATCGACCGCAGGGAAGAGGGCCTGCTCAGCCAACGCGCGCTCCAGGCTGATGCTGGCATCCAGATGGGCGAAGGTTGTGGCCGGGGCCGGGTCGGTGTAGTCATCCGCGGGCACGTAAACCGCCTGCATCGAGGTGATGGAACCGGTCCGGGTAGAGCAGATGCGCTCCTGCAGCTCGCCCATGTCGGTGCCGAGATTGGGCTGGTACCCCACGGCGCTGGGCAGGCGGCCCAACAGCGACGACACCTCGGCGCCGGCCTGCACGAAACGGAAGATGTTGTCGATGAAGAGCAGCACATCGCGGCCCTGATCACGGAAGTACTCTGCGAGTGTGACCGCGGTCAGGCCGACGCGCAGGCGTGCGCCCGGCGGCTCGTTCATCTGGCCGAAGACCATGGCCGTGCTGCTGATGACGCCCGAGTCGATCATCTCATGCCAGAGGTCATTGCCCTCACGGCTGCGCTCACCTACGCCCGCGAAAACGGAATAGCCGGCGTGGAACTTGGCGATATTGTGGATCAGCTCCTGGATGACGACCGTCTTGCCGACGCCCGCGCCGCCGAAGATGGCGGTCTTGCCGCCCTTGGTAAAGGGTGCGATCAGGTCGACGACCTTGATGCCGGTCTCGAAGACCTCGGCCTTGGTGGACTGATCGACCAACAAGGGCGCGAGGCGATGGATCGAGTAGTGATCGGCCGCCTCGACGGCCGCGTCGGAATCCAGGGTGTCGCCCAGGACGTTGAAGATCCGGCCCAGGGTGCCCGGTCCCACCGGCACTTTGATCGGCGCACCGGTCCCGAGGACGTCCATGCCGCGGCGCAGGCCATCGGTGCTGGACATCGCAACGGCGCGCACCCAGCCGTCGCTGAGCTGACCTTGCACCTCGCAGACCAGGCGGCCGCCGTCACCCAACTGGATTTCTAACGCGTCGTAGATATCCGGCAGGCCGTCCGGTGCGAAAGCCGCGTCGACCACGGGACCAATGATCTGGACCACTTTACCGATTGCGCCGCTTTTTGACATGGTTGTTATCTCCGCTTACTCAGTAACTATTGCATACTACGTACTTCGTATTCCGTGGTGCGTGGTACGTTTGCCCGGTGACAAATACGCAGTACGCAATACGCAATACGCCGCCTCACGCCTGCGTCAGCGCGCTCGCACCGCCCACGATATCCAACAATTCCTTTGTGATCGCTTCCTGGCGGGCCTTGTTGTACGAAAGGGTTAAGTCCCCGATCAGATCATTGGCCGCGTCTGTGGCATTGCGCATGGCGACCATGCGGGCGGACTGCTCGCTGGCGATTGCCTCATACAGCGCCTGCAGGATTTGGATTTCGGTGAGGCCCTGCAGCACTTCGCCCAGGATCGTTTGTGGGTCCGGCTCGAAGATGTAGTCGGCAGCTATTGGCGTCTCGGGTTCCGCCGTCGTAATCGGCAGCAGCGTCCATAGGGTCGGCTCCAGGCGCAGGGTGCTCTTGAACTCCGTGAAGATCATATAGACTGCGTCGTAGTCGCCGGAGACGAAGTCTTCGATGAGTATGTTGGCCACCGGCGCGATATCGTTGCTGGTCGGCCGATCGCTCATGCCGGTGAAGTCTGCGTGCAGCGGCGGCCCATGGCGCAGCATCCAATCGCGGCCCTTGCGGCCGATGGTCACCAGGCTGACTTCCTTGCCTTCGGCTTCCCACGTCTGTATGTGTTTGGCAGCCTCACGGATGACGTTGCTGTTGTACGCGCCGGCCAGGCCGCGATCGCCGGAGATCAGCAGCAGGCAGATCTTCTTGATGGGCCGCTGCTGGAGCAGCGGCTGCTCGGCGGCGTTGGAGCGCCGCAAGCGGGCCAGGAACTTTAGCACATCCCAGGCCCTGGAGGCGTATGGGCGCGTCGCCAACACCTGCTGTTGTGCCTTGCGCATCTTAGCCGCGGCCACCGTCTCCATCGCCTTGGTGACCTTCGCGATGTTCTTAACGCTGCGGATACGGCGGCGGATTTCGCGTGTGCTCGGCATACCTTTTCCTTGATCTATTTCTCCAGGAACATCGCATTGAAGTCCTGGATAGCTAGTTTCAAGCCCTCGACGGTTTCCTCATCCAGGCGCTTATGCGCGGCGATGGACCGACCGATGTTGGAATGGGTGGCCTCCATGTACTGCACGAAGCCATCCTGCCACGCTTCGATCTTTTCCAGCGAGATCTTGTCCAGGAAGTTGTTGGTAACTGCGAAGAAAACCATCACCTGTCGTTCCAACGACCACGGCGCATACTGCGGCTGTTTGAGGATCTCGGTAATGCGCTGGCCGCGATCGAGCTGGCGCTGGGTCGCCGGGTCAAGGTCTGAGCCGAATTGGGCAAACGCGGCCAGCTCACGGAACTGGGCCAATTCCAGCTTCATCTTGCCGGCTACCTGCTTCATCGCCTTGGTCTGCGCTGAGCCGCCCACGCGGCTCACCGAGAGCCCGGGGTTCACGGCCGGGCGGATGCCGGCGTAGAACAGGTCGCTCTCCAGGAAGATCTGGCCGTCGGTGATGGAAATGACGTTGGTGGGGATATAGGCCGAAATGTCACCCGCCTGTGTTTCGATGATGGGCAGCGCCGTAAGCGAGCCGCCGCCGTACTCCGGCGCCATGCGTGCCGCGCGCTCCAATAGACGGCTGTGCAGATAGAAGACGTCACCGGGGTACGCCTCGCGGCCCGGCGGCCGGCGCAGCAGCAGCGAAACCTGGCGATAGGCCTGGGCATGCTTGGACAGGTCGTCGTAAATGATCAACGCATCCTTGCCTTGCTCCATGAACTCTTCGCCGATGGCACAGCCTGCGTAGGGCGCAATATACTGCAGTGCAGCAGGCTCCGACGCGGTCGCTGCCACCACGGTGGTATAGGCCATCGCCCCGAACTTCTCCAGGGTTGCAACCACCTGGGCGACCTGGCTTTGGCGTTGGCCGATCGCAACGTAGATACACGTCAGGTCCTGGCCCTTCTGGTTGATGATCGTGTCGATCGCCAGGGCGGTCTTGCCGGTCTGCCGATCGCCGATGATCAGCTCGCGTTGGCCGCGGCCGATGGGGATCATCGCGTCGATCGCCTTAATGCCGGTCTGCACCGGGGCAGTCACGCTCTTGCGGGTCACCACATTGGGCGCGATCCTTTCGACAGGCCGGAACTTGTCCGACTCGATGGGCCCCTTGCCATCGACCGGTTGGCCGACCGCGTTCACCACGCGCCCGATCATTCCGGCGCCCACCGGGACTGACACGATGCGTCCGGTGCTGCGCACGAGTTGGCCCTCGGAGATGCCGGTGCTTTCGCCCATGATGATGACACCGACGTTATCGGTCTCCAGATTGAGAACGATGCCGAGGGTGCCATTGGCGAATTCCACCAACTCGGACGCAGCCGCATTGGCCAGGCCCCTCAGGCGGACGATGCCATCACCCACCTGCAGCACGGTGCCCACCTCAACAGCCTGCGTCGGCGCCTCAAAACTGAGGATCTGCTGTTTGAGCTGCGCGACTAGATCTTCGGTTCGTACAGCCATTGATGACCTCTTTTAGTTTACACCTAAAGCCTGCTTCATAGCCGCCAACCGGCTCGCCACACTGCTGTCGATCAGTTTGTCGCCGATACGTACGATGATGCCGCCCAGGATGACAGGGTCAACGCGGTAGCTGTAGGCCAGCCCGGCGCCATATTGCGCAGCCAGTTTGTCTTCCAATGCCACCTGCTGATCTTTATCCAGCGCTGTCGCCGTGATGATTTCAACCTCGATGGGTGCGGCTTTCGTGCGGCGCAGGCGGAGCGCGGCAGTGATATCTGACAGCAGGCCCAGATCGCCGTTTTGCATCAGGGTGTACAACAGGTTGCGCACCGGCGGATCGGTGTCGGCCGGCAGGATGGCGTCCAGCGCGGCCTGGCGTTTTGCAAAATCCGCGCCCGTGGCCAGCAGCCGGTCGGCCAGCGCGCGATTCCCGGCCAGCGTCGCTGCGACGCCCCCCAGGGTGTTCAACCAGCGCTCGAATGCAGCGTCGTAGAAGGCGCTGGCGTAGCTTTGTGCGCGTTCACCCGTGTTCATGCATCACTTGCCCAATTCGGCCAGGAACTGCTCCACCAGCTTGCGCTGGATGTTTGGGTCCACGGCCTGGCCCAGCACGCGTTCTGTAGCCGCCATGGACAGGCTGGCGATTTGGCTCTGCACATCGGCCAAGACGTGCGCCTTTTCCTGTGCAGCTTCCTCGCGAGCTTTCTGGCGGATCTCGTCAGCATCACGCTGCGCCTCGGCCTTGATGTCGGCGCCGACCTGCTCGCCGGCCTGGGCTGCCTGGGCGATGATCTCCTGCGCCTTACGCTGCGCCTCCATGATCTTGCGGTCGTAGTCTTGCTGCGCCTTGGCGGCAGCCTCGCGCGCGGCGTCCACATCCGCCATGCTCTTGGCGATGCGCTCCTTGCGTTGGTTTAGCATCCTCAAGATCGGCTTGTAGAGCAGCATCGTGAGCAGCACGGCCAACAGCGTGAAGTTGACCAGTTGGGATATCAGGTATGCCAGGTTAATGCCAAGCTTTTCCAAGGGCGTCCTCCCTCTGGCAGTGCGTTGTAGTGCGTGAGTGCGTGAGTGCGTGAGTGCGTGAGTGCGTTAGTGTGTTAGTGTGTTGGTGCGCTAGTGCGTGAGTGAATTGGCGGTTACTACCACACTATCTCACTATCTCACTATCTCACTATCTCACTATCTCACTATCGTACTCTCAAACAAACTTAATAATCAGAGCGACCACCAGGGCGTAGATCGCGATTGCTTCAGCGAAGGCCATGCCCAAGATCATATTCGTGCGGATTTCACCGGCGGCCTCGGGATTGCGCCCGATGGCCTCCATGGCCTTGCTACCCAGGATACCAATGCCGAGACCGGGGCCGATAGCGCCCAGACCGATGGCGAGAGCCGTACCAAGAGCCGTCAGATCCATGTGTGTCTCCTCTTCCGGACAGGTGCAAGACCTGTCCCTACTAATGATGTTCCTCGTGTCCATGGCCGACTGTGGCCATCACGAAGAAGACAAGTGCCAACATCATAAACACGGCCGCCTGGATGAAGCCTACGAAGAGCTCCAGGCCGTAAAAAGGCATCGAGGCGATATAGGGGATCAGGAACGCCATGACGCCCAACAACACCTCGCCCGCGAAGATATTGCCGAAAAGACGAAAGCCGAAGGAGAGGATCCTGGCGATCTCGGAGATCAGCTCCAGAACGCTCACAAAGATGCCCACAATGCCATCGAAGGCGCCCTTCTTGAAGCCGCTCACGTCGAAGAACTTCTTGAAGTAGCCGGGACCCAGCGCCTTCACCCCGAAATACTGGGAGAGCAGCACCGTCAGCAGCCCCAGCCCGATGGTGAAGTTCAGGTCAGTGGATGGGGGGCGGAAGAACGGCACGACGATATAGCCCGCGGCGTGTTCGCCCTCCGCGGCCGCCTCGACCCCGGTCAGGACGGCGCCGTGAGCAACGAAGCCGGCTTCGCCGGCTGCATGCGGGTGCTCCAGGATGCCGATGGAGCCGAACCCGGGCAGCAAGCCCAGCCAGTTGGACGTGAGCACGAAGATGAAGATGGTCGCCACAATGGGGAAGAATTTGGGGGTCCAGCTTCCGCCGATGCTCTTCGCCATGTCATACAACGCCTCGATCATCATCTCCATGAAGTTCTGGATGCCGCTTGGCACCAAATCCTGGTTGGTGGCCTTGTCGAGGTCTTTGGGCATGCGCCGCGTGGTGAGCAGTGCCAGAAGGATCAGCAGGACCATGATGATCCAGGCTGTGAGGATCGAGTTGGTGATGGCAAAGGAGCCAATGTGGAAAATGGGTTCCGCTGCGAGTGAAACCACCGGACTGGGCACCTTCAAGCCCAGCAGCCCGGAGATCACAAAGAGCGCAACGGTCAGCAGCAAGATCACCAGGTTGCGAATGGTGAAAAGCTTTTTGAGCACTATGCTCCATCCTCCTTTCCACGTTCCTGGCGAGAAGCCTCCGGTGATTCAGCAGGACCCTCATTTGAAGAGTCAACTGAATCTTTGGCGCCTTCGCCGGCTTTGCCGATGGCGTCGATGGCTCGGCCCGCAATGCGGACGGCGCCAACCGTTCCTGTGATAATGCCGATCAATGCCCCAATCAAAATGAACAGCGGTGCGGTATGGAAACGGCGATCAAGCAGGACGCCGATGCCCAGGGGAATCATCGTGGCCAGGGCGACCACCCACCCCATATTGAGCAATGGGCCCGCGCGGAGGAGCTCCTTCACTGCTTGCGCCCCCTCTCGACAGCTTATGCCTAAGATCGCTGGCCGATTATACCAGGGTGTATCTTTTAGCGCAAATCGCGACTCAACCGGAAGCCTCCGGCTTGTCATTTCGCGGCGTCGTTGCAGCCGTCTCGTCCGCCGCGCGGTCGGGTTCTCCGGCTGTTTTGGGCTGCAACCGGCGATCGACCGTCACGCCGAGTTTCGCCAGTGCCAGGGCAATCCCCCCTGCCAGCGCCGCGGATCCCACGACGGCCACCAGGAAGAGTAAGCATGCAACGAGTCCACCGCCGCACAGCCCGATCGGCTCCATGTTACTGGTTGCCTCCCAGCAACTGCCCCAAATTGATGTTGAGCCCGCCGCTGGGCCCGCCGCCGCCGCCGCTTGTGGCCGGCATGTACTGCAGCACCTTCTGCGCCAGCTTCAGCATGGGCATGGTTTGCAGCCACACCTTGCCCGGCCCGCGCAGGGTGGACAGGAACAGCCCTTCGCCCCCCAACAGGATGTTTCGGAACCCGCTCACCATCGTAACGTCGAAGTCCACGGTGGGCTGGAACATGGCGATGTGGCCGGTGTCGACCTTGAGCACCTGGCCCGGCTGCAGGTCATAAGTCACGATCTCACCATCGAATTCCACGAACGCGTCGCCTGGCCCGGTGAGTTTTTGCAGGATGAACCCCTCGCCGCCGAAGAAGCCCGCGCCCAACTTTTTGCGGAAGTGCATGTCGATATCCACCGATTTTTCGGCGCACATGAACGCATCCTTCTGAAGGATGAGCTGCTCGCCCTCGGCCAGATGCACGGAGAGCACCTTGCCAGGGAATTCCGAGGCGAAGGCGATGATGCCCGTGCCGGACCTGACGTAGTAATCGGTGATGAATAACGATTCACCGGAGAGCGCGCGGCGGAACATCCGGCCCACGCCGCCGCCGGTGTTGGTGTCCATCTCCACATTGCCGCTCATCCAGCTCATGCCGCCCGATTCGGAGTAGACCTTCACACCCGGCTCGAGCTGGATCGTCACCACCGGCAAAGTTGTCCCATCGATCTTGTACTTCAGTGTCATCTTGTCCTCCCATTCTCAGTGGCGATTGTTTGGTTGCCCATCATGCACCCAGAAGATTACCGCTAACAGCCCGGCGCCGAACATTAAAGCAGCCAGCAAGAACGGCGCGCGTAAGCCCCATGACGCTGCCGCGGCCGCGCCGAGCAGCGGGCCGATGGCGTTGGCTCCCGATACCGCGCTGGTGTCCAGGCCGAAGACCATCCCCTCGTGGCCCCGCGGCGCCACATGCGTCAGGAGCGCGGTAACGGTCGCCAGCGTGCCGCCCACTGCGAGCCCACTGCACAACTGCCAGAAGATCAGCCAGCGCGCATCCTGCACGAAAGCCTGCGGGATATAGCAGACGCCGGCGGTGGCCGCGCAGGCGATCAGCAGGCGGCGTTGACCGAACCGATCGCTCCACCCGCCGATCACCGGCGAGCCGACCGCGGAGCCCAGGCCTGATACCGCTGAAATGATGCCGGTTGTGGCGCCCACCTGCCCCCCCGCAGGTATCAGGGTCTGCACAAAGAGCGGCAGCATGGGATCCAGCGCGCGGGTGCCCACTCGCAGCAGGATGCGGCTGGCAAACACAGCCAACAAAGGCCCGGATGCCAACACCAGCCTCGCCGCGGGTGCGTAGCTGAAGAACCGGCCGTCGATACGTCCTTTGGGCGCCGCGTCGGCTGCCGGCTGGAAATCTTCGTGCACAAATAGCAGGACCAGCACGCCGGAGAGAAAGAGCAGCGCCCCCGTAACCCAGAAGCTTGGTCGATACCCCAACGCGTCCCCCGTTACTCCGCCCAACAGTGGACCGAGGGCGACGCCCAGGAAGATCGCGGTCTGAAGCGACCCTAATGCCATCCCGGATCGCTCCCTGGGGACCGTGCTGGCAACCAATGTCGTGGTCGCGGCCACAGTGCCGGTGAATATACCCTGGATAAAACGCATCACCAGCAGTTGTTGCACGTTGGCTGCGAAACCCATCAGGCTTAGCACAATGGCTCCGGCAAAGGTCGCGCGCAACACCATCGGCTTGCGACCGTAGCGGTCGGCCAGGGCGCCCCAGATGGGAGCCATTAACGCCATGCCGATGGCTTGCGCCGATGTGATCAAGCCTGCCCACATACTGACCTGTTTGACGTCGGTGATCCCCAATTCCTGGATATAGTATGGCATGAAGGGCATGACAAAGGAAAACCCCATCACGGCGATGAATTGGGTGATCCAGACGGTGTAAAGAGTGCGGCGCCATTGCTGCATTGAGCGGGGGGCCTCCTGTACCGAGTTCAGTCAGGGTAATGGATCCGCCGGCCGCCGCCGCGCGTGCCGCGACGGCGCACCTGCGGCGATTCTGCCGGCGCCGCTGCCAGCGCCGCATCATCAACCCTGCGCAGCGCCTCAACAGGGATCTCAGCCTTGTTGGTTTCGCCCAGGAATCGGATCAGGATGCGCACCCGTTCGGCAGGCCCCAGGGGGCCTTGGAAAACGCCGCGCAAGCCTGCCAGCGGACCCTCTTCGATCACCACCGCATCGCCCGGCTTGAACCGATGTAGCGGCAGGCCGCCCGCAGCCTCAATCTCGCGCAAGCCTGCTTCGATGACCTCGATGGCCGCATCGGGCACCACCGCGGGCCTTCCGCCCAACGTCAGGATCCGCCGGAGGCCGGGGATCCATTGCAGTGTATCGGCGGCGGTATCCGTCAGGTCGCAGTGTATGAACAGATAAGTCGGAAATAGGGGCGATAGGCGTCCATCCGAGCGAGCGGGCAGCAGGGGCAAGAAAGGCTCGAACCCGCGTGCTGTCAATGCCCTCGCGACCTGCGTCTCGGCATTAGGTTTGGTGTAGAGTGCATACCAGGCTTTCATCGGATGGCTGCAACCCTCAGCATGGGGTGATCTGCCCTGAAGTCACTTGCAGGCGCTGGGCTTGTGCCAACAGCTCGGGCGGGAAGTGAGACCAGTCGGTTGTCGTCACCAGCGCCTGTCTCACATCGGCCAGCGTATCCAACAATGTGTGCCGGCGGACGGCATCTAGCTCGGACATGACATCGTCCAGCAGCAGCAGCGGGTTATCACCGGTCGCGTCGCGCATCATCTCCACCTCGGCCAACTTGAGCGCCAGCGTAGCCGTGCGCTGTTGCCCGCGTGAGCCAAAGGCGCGCAAGTCGCGTCCCTCCACCCCGAAAGCGATATCATCCCGATGCGGGCCAAGCAGTGACGTCCCGCTGGCGATATCGCGGCCATGCGATGCGCGTAATTGTGCAGCCAAACGCTCGGCAATCCGCTCCTGCGGCAGTTCCGCGTACGCGGCCGCCGTATCAGCGTCTTCCAGCCGGGTGGCCAGCAGGCGCAGCGGATTGGGGCTCGGCACATAGGCCAGCCGCAGCCGCTCGGCGCCCTGTGTCAGGTCGTGGTGGCGCCTGGCTGCCAGGCGGTCCAGCACACAGAGGGCCAACGCGCGGCGATGCAACAAGCCGCTCCCGTGCGTGGCCAACTGCCCATCCCAGAAGACCAACTGCCCGGCGTCCCCACCCTCATCGCGCAGGCGCTTGAGCAGCGCATTGCGCTGCGCCAGCCCCTTGTTATACTCGGCCAGGGCGCGACAATAGGCCGGATCGATCTGACACAGCGCGATGTCCAGGTAGCGGCGGCGTTCCGCCGGCGAGCCGGCCACCAGGCTGACATCCTCGGGCAAAAAGAGCACCACGCGCAGCCGGCCGATCAGATCCAACGCGCGTTTCGCCGCGCCATTGATGCGCACCTGTTTACGCACCACCGCACCGTTCATGTCCGCACCCCGATTGCGCGTCAGCTCTAGCACCAACTCCAACTGCTGCGCGTCCCGGCCCGCACCGATTTCGCCGACCAGGCGTGCATAGGGCAGCGGGCTCTCCGACGCCAGCCAATTGATCAGTTCGCGTTCGGCCGTCGCGCGCGGGCTGCGCGCCGTGGCCAACAGGTGGATCGCTTCCAGCAGATTGGTTTTGCCCTGGGCATTGGGGCCCTGGAATACCGTCAGGCGTTCGGACAGGTTCAGCTCGAGTCGGGCGTAATTACGAAAGTTGGTGAGGGAGAGGTGAGTAAGTTGCATGGTGAGAGTTGGTAAATTGGTTTTTGGTAGATTGGCAGATTGGTGTTCCTGGTCTACCAATCTACCAATCTACTAATTTACCAATCTACCGCTTACCGGTTAAGCTGCATCGGCATGATAACATGGGTGAACTCTTCGGGGCCGGCGCCGACAGGCCGGAATAATCCTGGCCGGTCAGGCCGGGTAGTCTCCAACACGACCTGCGGCGTATCGATCGCCGATATCGCCTCGATCAAGTAGCGCACGTTGAAGGCGATCTCCAGTGGCGTGCCTTCGACCAGCGCATCCATCTCGCTGACGTTATCGCCGGCTTCCGCGGAGGTGGCCTTGATTGTTAGCTGGCCCGGAATCGTGTCGCTGCCGGGCGCGATGGCGAACGCGACGCGATCGGAGGCATCGCGGGCAAACAGGGATGCGACTTTGAGCGCGCGCAGGAATGCACCCGTATCCAGTATGGTGCGGGTGATGTAATTCTTCGGCATGATGGCAGTGAAATCGGGGAATTTGGCGTCGATTAGCTGTGAAACCAGATCCACCTGGAAGAACGCACCCTTTTCACCCTCACCCTTGCCGTAGAGGCGGAAAAGAACCTGGTTGCGGGCTGTTGCCACGGCCAACTCCACTGCCTTGTCGGGGTCGGCCTCGCCGCTGATGCGGCTTACTTCGGCCAGCGAGCGCGCCGGGATGATGATGTTGACATCGGCCGGCGCGGGCGCCGGCAGCACGGTGCGCCGGACCGACAGGCGATAGCCATCGGTGGCCGCCAGGGTCAGGCGCTCGCCTTCGAATTTCGCCAGCACCCCTGTGAGAGCCGGGCGGCTGGTGTCCTTGGCATCCGCCGCGGCAAACACCACCTGGTCGATGATCCTGCGCATGGTCGCTGGCGGCAGCCCCAGCGCTTGTTCGCCGTCGGCTGTGGGGATCAGGGGAAACTCGCTGGCGTCGATGCCTTTGATGTTGGACTCCGAGCGGGCGCATTTGAGGTGCACGCTCATCGTGCGGACGCTCAGCTCCATATCGATCTTGTCCGGCTGCATTGAGTTGACCCAGTCGGTCAACAGGCGCGCCGGCAGGGTGATCGCGCCATCGTCTTCCACTTGGGCGCCCAGCCAACAACTGACACCCACCTCCAGATTGGTGGCTGCCAGCTTCAAGCGATCCTCGTCGCTGCTAAGCAGGATGTTGCTCAGGACGGGAAGCGTGCTCCGGGAAGACACGGCCCGCCCGACGATGGACAAACCTTTAGCGAGGTTCTCTTGGAGGACAGACAAACGCACGGCGGCACCTCCTGACGTGACATAGGGATGAGTTCAATGGAACAATAGTATACCACCGACTGACATAAACTCAAACTTCTGGATCATAGAGAGACTGCTGCATCAAGCTTGCTCCGGGCAGCCGTGCGCTGCCGGTGGGGTGATAGTGGATATGCGCCCGGCGCAGCAGGCCGATGCTGTCGTGCAGAGCCTGCTCAGCCTGCGACGCAATGGAGTCGCCGGCTGCGACCGAGAGTGAGCCATCGATTCCGATGGTCAAGTTGATTACAAAGTATGGACCGAAGCGGTGTGCATAGATCTCTTCGACACTTTGGATGCCCGAGATAGCCATGAGGGCCGTCTTGACCTGCGCGGCCAGCTCTTGGCCGGGCACGTCGTCCATCAGATCGGCCGTTGCCTCGCGCACGATGAGCAGACCGGTTCTGAGGATCAGCAGCGCCACCAACGCGCCGGCCAACGGATCGACCCAGGGCAAGCCGCTGCGTCCCAAGAAGATGCCCACGGCAGCGGCTGAAGAGGCGTAGACGTCGTTGCGGTGGTCTAGGCTCAACGCTGAGACAGCTGCGTTGCCGGTTTGCCGGGCGATACGCTGAGTGACGTTCAGCAGGCCCAGTTTGAGAGCGACTGTAAAGAGCGCGACTGCCAGCGCGCTGAGCGCCGCACCGCCGAAGTCGCCTTGACCGGTCCACAGGTCGTATACCTTGTTGATTGCATCCCAGAAGATCGTGACAGCCGTGGTGATGACAAACGCGCCCACGATGAGCGCGGCGATACTTTCCAGTTGGCTATGGCCATAGGGGTGCTCACGGTCGGCCGGCTTGCGGGCCAACTGCATGAATATTCGCACCACGATATAGTACGCTACGTCCGAGGTGGAGTTGATGCCGTCGGCCAGTAGCGCGGGGCTGTGGCCAACGATGCCGATGGCTGTCTTGAGGATGGCCAGCAACGCGTTAGCGGCCAGCCCCAGGTTGACCGCAAGAATGCTGCGTGCTTGCCGCGTTTGGGCGTCCATCTCATGCGCCTTCATCGGCCAGGCAGTCGTCGTGTTCCTGCATCCAGCCGTTATTCAGGCCGGATGCGTCGAATGCGTCCAGCGCGGCCTCATACTCTTCGGTGGTGATCTTGCGGCCGAGCAGTGGATGGTCCAGCACCTGATAGGCCGGGAAGTATTGGTCCATCAGGCTGATGTGGACCGCCGGCGACAGCTCGGACGCGATCCAACGCAGCACCCCAGGTGTGTCGGCCAACCCGCCCGGCAGCACCAGGTGGCGCACGATCATGCCGCGGCGGGCAATGCCTTCCTCGTCCAGGATCAAGCGATCGCCGACCTGGCGGAATACTTCGCGCAGCGCGGCCCGATTGTGTTCGGCGTAGTGCGGAAATCCGGAAAGGCGTTGCGCGACCGCGTCATCGGTGTACTTGGCATCCGGCAGCCAGATATCGACCACGTTCTCCAGCAGACGCAGTGTCTCCACCGCCTCGAAGCCGCTGGTGTTGTAGACCAATGGCAAGCGCAACCCGCGCGCCGCGGCCAGGTCGACCGCGGCCAGGATTTGCGGCGCGAAGTGCGTGGGCGTCACGAAGTTGATGTTGTGACACCCGCGGCGCTGGAGCTCCAACATCATCTCGGCAAAGCGCTCCACACTGACGGCGTTGCCGTGGCGGAGCTGGCTGATGGGGTAGTTCTGGCAGAAGATGCACTGGCCCGTGCAGCCGGAGAAGAAGATCGTGCCGGAGCCGCGCGTCCCACTGATGGGCGGCTCCTCCCAGTGATGAACGTTCCACGAGGCGATGACCGGCTGGCTGCCCATGCCACACACGCCGCGGGCGTCGCTCGTGCGATCGACGCCGCAGGCGCGCGGACAAACAACGCACCTTTGCAGCAACAGCGCCGCCGCGTGCGCCCGCTCTGCCAACTCGCCCGTGCGGTGCAGGGCCAGGTAGGAGGGGGCCCAAATCACCGCGTCGCACTCGCCGGACACACCGCCATCGACACGCAGCCCGGCCCGACGTGCGCGGCGACTACGGGGCCGATCTGCGCCGAGTAGAACTTTTCGACGTGCAGACGTTCGGACAGCGCGCGGCCCAACTCAGCCGCTTCATCCGGCGCGACGGCATCGAAGATGAGCGCATGCACCGGCTCATTGGCGGGCATGGCCTTGGCCGTTTCATCCAACATCGCGGCCAGCGCCTTCTTCTTGCCGCGCGCCTTGCTCCATAGCTCGATGCGGCCCTGGTTGATCCACAATACCGGTTTGACGCCCAGCAGGCTGCCCAGCAGCGCCTGGCTGCCCTTCATGCGGCCGCCGCGATGCAGGTAGTCCAACGTCTCCACGGTGAACATGACGCGCATCGCCTGACCCATCTGGCGGGCGACGCGCACCAGCTCATGAGCTGGCGCGCCGAACTGCGCCAGCCGGCCCACGGTTATCAACGTCAGCGCCAGTGCGCCGGAGATGACCTGCGAATCGATGACGTGGATGCGCTCGCGCGCGGGGTGCCTGGCCGCCACCATCTCAGCGTTTTCCACGGTTACGCTGGTGCCGCGCGACATGAAGATGCCCACCACCTCATCGCCGTTTGAGGTCAATTGGTCAAATGCGGCCTCGAGGGCGCCCGGCGTCACCGCCGCGGTCGTCGGCCACCGCATGCTCTTGTCGGCCAGTTTCTCGAAGAGCGCCTCTGTGGTGATGTCCAGGCGTTCGCGGTACTCATTCCCGTCCAGGTTGAGCCCCAACGGGAGGACGTGCAGGTTGTGCAACTGGATCAGGGCCGGATCGAGATAGTGGCTTGAGTCGGTTACGATGTGTACGGTCATGTGCGGGTTCTTCCCTTGGCTTCAGTTGTTGCCGGACCATTCTGGTAGGTTGGTAAGCCGACAGGTCTCGTTCACTCACCAAATGTCGCGCTGAGATCCTGGATGAATTGCGCTTTCTCAGCCGCCGAGAGCCGGGCAGTGAAGTTCCTTGGACATACGCGTCTCTCTCGAAATCTTAGTATACCCCATCGAGTGCGGGGATTCCAAGATTCCCGTACGGCGCCGTTCATAATTGGAGCCAGATCATTTTCAGATACGGCTCTTGACCCGGCGCAGCAGGAAAGTCCAGGGCCGGTTCGTGGTGGATGCCCGTGATCTCCGCCGTGCGGCCGGCTGCTGCCAGCCCGGCCAACACGCGATCGCGGTACGCGCGCCAGGGCAACTCGGCCACGTTGCAGCACGCCAGGATCAGGCCACCCGGCGCGGTGACCCGCGCGGCCAGGGTTACCAGGGCGTCGTAGTCCTGCACGGCTGTGAAGGTGCGGCTCTTCGTGCGCGAGAAGCCGGGCGGGTCCAGGATGACCAGGTCGAAGCGATCGCTGCGTTTGGCCAGCCGGGCCAGCCAGTCGAAAACGTCACCGAAGACGAAGTCGTGCGGGTCTGGCTCGAAGCCGTTCGCGCGGTAATTCTCTTGGCCCCACGCCAGGGCCGGCTTCGACAGGTCGAGGTTGAGCACGCGCGCAGCGCTGCCGGCCAGTGCGGCCACGCCGAAGCCGCAGGTGTATGCGAAGCAGTTGAGCACCCGGCGCCCGGCAGCCCATGCACGCACCCGGCCGCGGCTTTCGCGCATATCCGGGAAGATCCCGACGCTGAGCCCTTCGCCGGGCCGGATGAGGTAGGCCAGCCCGGCCTCGTGGGCGGCCCATTCAGGGCCGAGATCCGGTCCCGCGACGGGTTGCGCGGGCGCGAGCGCCGCCATTTGCGTCTCCGAGATGCGGCTGGCCTGCCGAGGACGGTAGCGCGCATAGACGGTGCGCGCACCGGTTGTCGTCAGGAGCGCGTCAAGCAGCTCCGGTGGCGCCGGCCTCGGCGGCAGGAGGGTCTCATCATCATAGAGGCTGAGCACCAGCGCAGCGCCGTAGCGGTCAACCGTAAGGCCAGGCAGGCGGTCGGCCCCGGTATTCACCAGCCGGTAAAGGGTGGTCTCAGGATCATTCGCCAACGGCGCGCGGCGCGCGGCTGCCAGCCGCAGCAGCTCGGTCAATCCCTCAGGGCTGCGTGCGGCGCTGCGCCGCACATGCTGTCCCGCCGCGGCCAGCACCTGTGGGGCCAGGGTCGGTCCATCGAACGGCCACGCCGCGGTAAAAGTCACCGGGTGGCCGGTGGCCGGGTGCGGCAGGGTGAGCTGCCAGGCGTGCAGGCACAGCCGCGGCGCGGGCGTATCTGCCGGCCCGTAAACCACATCGCCGATCACGGGACAGCCGAGGTGGGCCAGGTGGATGCGAATCTGATGCGTGCGGCCGGTCTCGGGGCTGATTTCCAGTAAGTGTAAGGACGATGCCTTCTCTGACAAACCAGGTTTCTCGAAGAAACCTGGTTTGTCAGAGAAGGGGTGATCCAGGAATGCCTCGCCCTTGCCGATCACCCTGTAGCGCGTGCGCGCCGGTTGGCCGCGACGGTCACTTGTCGATGTGACGCGATAGCGCCCGTCCCGGTCGCGGACGATCGGCGCGTCGATGACCCCCTCAGAGGAGGGCGGTGCGCCCCAGACCAATGCCAGGTAGATCTTCCGGACAGCGCGTCCTTCGAAGGCGGCGGCCAGGCGGCGGTTGGCCTCGGGCCGCGCGCTGAACAACAGCACACCCGACGTCTCCGCATCCAGCCGCTGGTGCATCCCCAGGTAGGCCAGGCCGGTCTGCTGCTGCACGATCCGCAGCGCATCGCCGGGGTAGGGATCGCGCGGATCTGCCGCGTGCGTCGGTATGCCGACCGGCTTGTCGACCACGACGAGATCATCGTCTTGATACAGGATCGGTATCTTCATCCAAACACACCACGCACTAACTTACGTACTAACTCACTAATTCACTAATGCACTCCCGCACTCACGGCGCCAGCCGGCTGAGATCCCGCGGGAACAGCGTTGCCAGGCGGATGTTATCCAGGCCGAGCAACTGCATGATAAAACGTTCCAGGCCGATGGCAAAACCGCCGTGGGGCGGCATGCCGTGCTTGAACGCCTCGAAGTACGTCTCGAAAGGCGTCAGGTCTGTGTAACCGCGGCTGGCCGCGCTGTCCAGATAATCCTGATACAGGTGCAGCCGCTGGCCGCCGGTCACCAGCTCGGTGCCGCGGAAGAGCAGGTCGAACGAGTTGGAGAAGCGCGGATCGGCCGGGTTGGGATGCGTGTAAAATGGCCGCTTGGCCATCGGGTAACCGACCACGAACAGAAAGTCGCTGCCGTGCGTCTCCAGCGCCCATTGGCCGAGCCAGCGCTCATGTTGCGGCGCCAGGTCCGGCTCCCCGCGGCAATCTTCGCCCCAGCGCTGGCGGATCAGCTCTTGCGCTTCGGGGAAGTAAATAGCAGGAAACTCGGGCGGCGCAACCGGCAGACTCGCGTTTACCGCGGCCAGCTCAGCCGCATAGTTCGTCTGTAAGTGGCCCAGGATGCCGCGCACAACCTGGGTCAGCACGGCCATCACATCGCGATGGTCGCGGATGAAGCCCAGCTCCACGTCCAAGCTGACGTATTCGTTGATGTGGCGGATGGTGTCGTGCGGCTCGGCGCGGAAGACCGGCCCCACCTCGTAGACCCGCTCGAACACCCCCACCATGAGCTGCTTGTAGAACTGTGGACTCTGCGCCAGGTACGCGCGCTGCCCGAAGTAGTCCACCGCGAAGACGTTCGCGCCGCTCTCGGTGGCCGAGGCGACCAGCTTGGGGGTTTGGATCTCGGTGAAGCCGAGGCCGTTCAGCGTGGCGCGAAAGCCGGCCATGATCCCCGCTGACAGCCGGAACAGGGCGCGTTTAGCGGGGTGGCGCAGCCCCACCGTGGCGTGGTCCAAGAAGACAGGCAATCCCGCTTTGACTTCCGGCTTGTTGAGCGGGAACGGTAAGGCATCGTGCACCGGTGACAGGATTTCGAAGACCGGCGCGTGGATCTCCACGCCGCCCGGCGCCTGGGGCTCTGCCACCGCCTGCCCTGTCAGGCCCAGCACCGTCTCGGGCAAAAGCCCATCCAGCGCGGCGAGCGCCTCAGCAGTGTCAACCACCACCTGCACCGTGCCGCGCACATCGCGCAGCACCAGGAAGTTGATGCCGCCCAGCCGGCGCAGCGTGTGCAGCCAGCCGGCCAGCTTCACGTGCTCGCCCACGTGGGCGGCGACCTCGGATGTATAAATGCGTTCCATCGGGGCACCCCTCAGAAAAAGAATCGCGCTCGATCGTCACAAGGACGAGGAGCGCTCCCGCGGTGCCACCTTGGTTTGTCGCAGCCTCACGGCCGCAACCTCAACGGTCAACCCTGACCCAGCCCGGTAACGGCGGGCGCCGGCCTGGACCTACCCCTGAACCCTCGATCACAAACCAGGTTTCTCGAAGAAACCTGGTTTGTTACCAGCGATTCCGGCTCGGCCCCGCAGCTCCGGAGTGTCTTTCCGGGGGAGGCGCAGGCGGTCTTTACACCGGCTAACCGCTCTCTGGACTGCGCTTTGACCCCGTACTCTCTCCCTCAACGCTATTGACTGCTATGTTGTGGCGCAGAGGATACCACGTCTGGGCGTGGTCTGTCAAACAGCACCCCGCCTAGGCGCCTGCTGCGTCTCGCTTTTGTATCAGATTCCCATCAACTGCCGCGAAACGGCGATTCTGCCCCTTCTTCCGAAGCTCGGCTCTTCTCTTTCATAGTCGAACCAGAGCAGATATTCTTTGTTCGCCGGTGCAACGCTGGCGATGTCACCATCGGGTGTTACCACACACGTTGGGGCTGTTTGAACCTTTGAAATGCTATTTGCACTCATCAGATAAAAGGCGTTTTCAACAGCTCTCGTGATCATGTGAGAGCGAATGATCTCATAGCGTCCTTGGTTTTCAGCATCAGCTACGTCGCTTAAGCTAACCAGGGCTACCTCGACGTTCGCCTGAAACAGCTCTCTAAAGTATTCGGGAAAACGGATTTCAAAACAGATCCGGATTCCTATTCGCACGTTGTCAACAGTCAAAATGCCGCTGCTGTCCCCCGCTGCGAAATTCTCAAGATCCCACCCCCACAAGGCACGTTTGCTATAGATCTGCCGCTGGACCGGATCAGGGGAGATCACAACGACGGAGTTCCGCCGCTTGCCTCCCTCCATGAGAATCGTGCCGATACCCATGACCATGTTGTGCTGCGTTGATAGGCGTTGGAGCCTTTCAAGCGCCTGATTGACCTGGTCGAAATCGACCTCACTAACAGACTTCAACTCGATGGGCGGATAACCGGTCAGGGCACACTCTTGCGTCAGAAGAAAGCGCACGCCTCGCTCGGCTGCGATTTGGATGCCGCGTTCTATCGCGCAAAGGTTTTCAGCCAACGAGCCACTCGCCCCAAACTGAAATGTGCCGAATCTCAATTCTCCATCTCCTTGCTCTCTTCTCGACAAGCGCCGCCTGGCAACTGTAAGTTGCGGCTACCGTTGCGAAGTCGGCCTGCGCCGACTAGAGCTCAGCCGTGGTCTGCCACTGAACAGAGGTTTTGCGATGGAAATTCCTCAACATGACCAGGGAGACGATGCAAAGGATCAGCTCCGAAGTCGCCTCCGAGGCCCAGATGCCGTTAAGAGAAAACAGCCTGGCGGCCAGCGGCAGCACCGGCAGCTTGACCAGGATGATGCCGCCCAGGGTTAGCAGCAGCGCCTCCTTTGCCCGGCCGGCCGATTGAAACGAGGCTGCCGTGATCATCGCCACGCCGGTCAGGGGATAAGAGAGCGCCAGCAGGCGCAAGGCGGTCTGCCCCTCGGCGATGATCGCGCTTTCTTTGGACAGCACGCCGATCAGCGCCGCCGGGATCAGCAGGCAGATGCCGCAGACCAGCGCGCCATAGATGACCGTTGCGCTGAGGGAAAGCCGGATCGTTTGCCACACCCGCTCGAATCTCTTCAGGCCGAAGTTATACCCCACTAGCGGCTGCATCCCCTGGACGATGCCCGTCTGCGGCATGTTCAGCCCGGCATACAGGCGGCTGACAATCGCAAATACGCCCAGGGCGGTGTCGCCGCCGATCACCTTGAGCAGGTTGTTGGTGACGATGACCACCAGGCTGGCGCTGAGGTTCTTGATGAGCGAGGGGAACCCGATCATCGCCACCTCGCCGATGAGGGACCAGTCCGGCCTGAAATAGGCTGCCCGGATGTGGTAGGAGCGATCCTTTCTGAAGAAGAAGAAATAGATGCTCATGCCGGCCGAGATCGCCTGGCCCGTGACGGTTGCCAGGGCCGCGCCGGCAACGCCCATCTTCAGCACCATGATGAAAAGCCAGCACAGGACGATGTTGGTGGTCACGGGGATGACCCACATCGCCGTCGAGTAGCGGACATTGCCGTCCGCCCTGACGATCGTGGAGTAACCGGTGCTGGTGAGCGCACCGAGAAAGATGATGCGGCCGTACGTGATGGCGTAGGGCGCCACGCTCTCCGTCGCCCCGAGCAGGTAGACGATCGGCCGGATGAAGAGCGCGCCGAACACCGTGATCGTGATCGCTGCCGCCCAGAAGATCAGGAAGGTGTTGGCGACCGTTCGGGAGGCCTTCTCCGCATTTTTCTCACCGAGCGCCCTGGAGACCACCGATGCGCCGCCGGCCCCCACGGTCGTGGCCACCGCGCCGAGGGCGATCAGCACCGGCGAGATGATCGAGGCCCCGGCCGCGGCCAGTGAATTGATGCCCACCGAAAGAAAGTAGGTGTCCGTGATGCTGTAGATGGCATAGACCAGCAGTGAAAACGTCGTCTGGGACGACATCTCCAGCAACAGCTTCCCGATCTTCTCGGTTCCCAGACTTTCAACCCTGGATGCGCCGCTCATGCACGCTCAGTTGGCTTTCAGCCACGCCATGGTAGCGCCAATGTACTGCCTGGAGAAGTTGAAGACATCATCGGTGTCGTAATGGCGGTAAAAGCACTCGGTGTGCATCACCAGGGCCAGGTGCAGCGAGTACAGTTGATTGCGCTGTTCCTCGGCAAAGGTGAAGGAAGTCTTGCCATAGCCGCGCATGGCGTCCGAGATTCTGTCGCCGCCGAAGTACCTGAACTGGGCCTCCATCAGCGGCTCGGCCCACAGCGCCCGCTCAAAGTCCAGGATGCCGGTCACCTCGCCATCCCTGGCGAAGAAATTGGGGTTCCAGGCGTCCCAGTGCACCAGGCAGGGTTCGGTGATCTCCTCCAACGCGGGGGCGTGCTTCTGTACGGCGGCGCGGATTTCGTCGTAGCCGTAGTCGAACGCCGCATTTTTGCGCGCGGCGTCATCCAGCACCGAATCGACGATCTTGATGAATGCCTCTTTCCACGTAGCCGCGCGCAGGTCCGGGTTCCCATCATAGCCGAAATAGACGCCGGCGAAGCCGTTGATCGCCCGGATGATCTCCCCGATGCGCATGTCGATGGCCGCCTGCATCTCGGGGGGCAGGCTTGCCTTGACGTGCTCCAGGTTGTCCCCGGCCAGCTTTTCCATGAAGAAATAGTCCGCGTCGCACAGGTCGTGTGCGTCATCGAAGCAGTAGATTTCGGGCACGGGAATGGCCGGGTTCTGCCGGGCCAGCCGCATGGACGCCACCTCGGTCGCCATGATGTTCTTCTCATACTGCAAGATCTCGGCGCCCTGCGGCGGGGCGATCTTGAGGATGACCTCGCGGCCGTCGGCCAGGCGGACCTGGTAAGCCGCATTGAACCAGCCTTCCTTCAGCTCCATCACGGCAGCTTCGCCGTCTGCCAGCGCGATGCCGCCAAAAGCCCTGGCGGCCATGGCTTCAATCTGCCGGCGCGTCTTTCGGTTCTTGGTTTTGCTTTCCATATGTTTCCTTTGGCAGACCCTAAGGGCCTAAGGGTCTAGTCTAAGGATCTGATCTGTTTCACGATCTCCGCGACGATCTCCGCGGCATCATACACCGCCTTGGCGCACACCTTTTGGGACAACTGCAGCTCTTTGATGGCCGCCTGGCCTTCCGGCGTGCCGACGTCGTAGCCCAACAGCTCACGGCATTTGAGCGCGCCGTGTCGCTCGCGGAAGCGCGCCATGAACTGCTGCGCCGCCGCATAGGTGCGCTCCTTGGCCAGCCGGTCATCGGCGGTTACCTGGCCGTAGCGCAGCCCGATCACCATCAGCGCGCCGGAGACCGCGCCGCACGTCTCGCCCGCGCGCGCCATGCCGCCTCCGAACGCGGCGGCCAGCCGCAGGACCGTCTCACGGTCAACACCGAACTCCGCTGCGAACGCGGCCGCGACAGACTGCGAGCAGTTATAGCCTTGAGCGAAGTTGGTCGCGGCATCCTCTGCAATGTTCATCGTTTCAGCCTTTTTCTCAGGGGCTCAGATGCGAGCGGGCGACATCCAGGGATGCCGCCCGCCGCATAGGTGTTTTCAGGGTGCTCTCTTAGTACCAGTACTCGGTGTGCAGCAGCTCGTGCGCCTTGTGGCTGCCGGGCTCACCCAGGTATTCCTCGTAGAGCCTGATGATCGACGGGTTCTCATGCGATTTGCGGATCGTCGCATGGTCGTCGATCTGGTAGATCGCCTGGGTGCGCGCCTGGATCGTCTCCAATCGCTCATGGCTGTACGGCTGGCCGCCGCCGTTCACGCAGCCACCGGGGCAGGCCATGATCTCGATCACGTCGTACTTCGAAGTGCCCTTCTCGATGTTTTCCATGAGCTTGCGGGCATTGCCCAGGCCCGACGCCACCGCGACGTTGACCTTCCGGCCGGCGAGATCGATCGTCGCCTCGCGCACATCCTTCCACCCACGCACCGCTTCGAAGTTGACGTCGGTCAGCTCCTGGCTGGTGACCTTCTCGTAGACCGTACGCAGCGCGGCTTCGAGGACGCCGCCGGTGACGCCGAAGATCACGCCCGCGCCCGTGGATTCGCCCAGCGGGTTGTCGAACTCCTCGTCCGGCATATGGCGCAGGTCGATCCCGGCCTCCTTCAGCATTTTGGAGAGCTCGCGCGTCGTGATCACGTAGTCCACATCGCGGGCGCCGCTGGTCTGATGCTCGGGCCGCAGAGCCTCGTACTTCTTGGCCAGGCACGGCATCACCGACACCACTACCATATCCTGCGGTTTCACGCCGATCTTCTCGGCGTAGTAGGTCTTGGCGATCGTGCCGGTCATCTGCTGCGGTGACTTGCAGGTCGACGGCATGTATTTCAGGTCCGGGAATTGGTACTTCACGAAGTTGATCCAGCCCGGGCAGCAGGAGGTCAGGATCGGCAGCCTCTCGTTGGTTGTGAGCCGATGGATGATCTCATTCGCTTCTTCGAGGATGGTCAGGTCCGCGCCGAAGGTCGTGTCAAAGACGGCATCGAAGCCCATCTGTCGCAGACCGGCCACCAACTTGCCCGTGACGGATGTGCCGATCGGGATCCCGAACTCCTCGCCGATCGCCGCGCGGATGGCCGGCGCCACCTGCACGACTACCTTCTTGGTGGGGTCAAACAGCGCAGCCCAGGTCTCCTGGATGTAGCCGTGGCCGGTGAGCGCGGCTGTGGGGCACACGCTGACGCACTGGCCGCAGTAGGTGCAGTTCGAGTTGACCAGCGGCTGCATCTCGGCCGGTGCAACCGTGACGCCGAAGCCGCGGCCAAACGCGGTCAACGCGTGCACCGTCTGCACCTCGTTGCACATCGTCTCGCAGCGCCGGCACCGGATGCACTTGTCGGGGTCCCGTTTCAGCGCGCCGCTGGTCTTGTCGATGGGAAACTCCGACTTTTCGCCCGTATAGCGTTGGGTGTTGATGCCGAACTCCCAGGCCAGCGTCTGCAGCTCGCAATCGGTGGACTTGGCGCAGGTGAGGCAGGTGAACGGGTGATCGGAAAGCAGCAGCTCCAACAGCCGCCGCCGCGCGAACAGCACCCGTTTCGAATTGGTTGTCACCTTCATGCCCTCGAAGACAGGGGTCGCGCAGGCCGGCGCCAGGTTGCGTCGCCCTTCGACCTCTACACTGCAGATGCGGCATGAGGCGGTCCGGTTCACCATCTTCAGCTCGCCCAGGTCCAGATAGCACAGCGTCGGGATGCTGATGTTGATTTCCTGGGCAGCCTCCAAGACGGTGACGCCATCGGCGACGGTGACGGGTTTGTTATCTATAACAAGGTTTACCATGTTCGCTCTCCTTAGTGACGCCGCCATGCTAATGGCGCAAGATCGCCTTGAACTTGCACCGGGTCATACAAGCGCCGCATTTGATACATCTGCTCTGGTCGATGAAATGCACTTGCTTCACCGAGCCGGAGATGCAGCTCACCGGGCAGCCGCGGGCACAGGCCGTGCAGCCGACGCACTTGTCAGGGATCACCTCATAGCGCAGCAGCTTCTGGCAGACGCCGGCCGGGCAGCGTTTCTCCAGCACGTGCGCCTCGTACTCGTCCCAGAAGTATTTCATCGTGCTCAATACCGGGTTCGGCGCGGTCTGGCCCAGGCCGCAGAGGGCGGTGTCAATGATGACGTTGGAGAGCTCGCGCAGTTCGACCAGGTCGGCCGGTGTGCCTTTGCCTTCCGTGATATTCGTCAGGATTTCGTGGAGGCGCTTGGTGCCGACGCGGCAGGGCAGACAGCGGCCGCACGACTCATCCACGGTGAACTCCAGGTAGAACTTGGCGATATTCACCATGCAGTCTTTTTCGCTCATCACGATCAGGCCGCCGGAGCCCATGATCGAGCCGATCTTGGCCAGCGACTCGTAGTCGATCGGGGTGTCCAAATACTGTTTGGGGATACAGCCGCCGGACGGGCCGCCTGTCTGCGCGGCCTTGAATTCCAGACCGTTGCGGATGCCGCCGCCAACGTTGTAGATGATCTCACGCAGCGTGGTGCCCATCGGCACTTCCACCAGGCCGACGTTGTTGATCTGGCCGGCCAGGGCGAATACCTTGGTGCCTTTGGACGTCGCGGTGCCGAAGCTGCTGTACCACTCGGCGCCGTTGGTGAGGATGGCGGGGACGTTGGCCAGCGTTTCTACGTTGTTAACGATCGTGGGCCTCTCCCACAAGCCGGCCTGGGCCGGGAACGGCGGCTTGGTGCGCGGTTCACCGCGTTCGCCCTGGATGGAGTGAATCAACGCGGTTTCTTCGCCGCAGACAAAGGCGCCGGCGCCCAGCTTGATCTGGATATCGAAGTCGAACCCCGTCCCCAGGATGTTCTTGCCCAGCAGGCCGAGGCTGCGCGCCTGATTCAAAGCGATCTGCAAACGGCTGACGGCCAGCGGGTATTCGGCGCGGATGTACACGTAACCTTTGTGCGCGCCGATGGCGTAGGCGGCGATCGCCATGCCCTCGATCACGCTGTTCGAATCCCCCTCCATGATGGAGCGATCCATGAACGCGCCGGGGTCGCCCTCATCGGCGTTGCAGATGACGAACTTCTCGTCCCCCGCGTAGCCGCGGCCGAACTCCCATTTCTTGCCGGTGGAGAAGCCTGCGCCGCCGCGGCCGCGCAAGCCGGAGCGCTTCATCTCATCGATCACCTGCTCGGGGGTCATTTCGGTCAGCGCCTTGCCCAGCGCCAGGTAACCACCGTTGGCGATGTACTCCTCGATTTCCTCGGGATTGATCAAGCCGCAGTTGCGCAGCGCGATGCGCTGTTGTTTGCGATAGAAGGACATCGCATGCTGAGTTTCGACTTTCTGTTTCAGCACCGGCTCTTCGTACAACAAGCGCCTGACCCGTTGGTTGCCGATGATGTGCGTGTCGATGATATCTGAGACGTCTTCAGGCTTCACCTGAACGTAGAAGACATCATCGGGGAAGACTTTTACGATAGGTCCCTTTTCGCAGAATCCGAAGCACCCTGTGGCAGAGGCCTGAACGACATTGCCCAGCTTTTCTTGGGCTATCTGCTCTTTGAAGTTCGCCAGGATCTGCGCGCTTTCGGACGCATGGCAGCCGGTGCCGCCGCAGATTAAAATCTGGCGTTTGACGCCGGTGCGCTCCCCCAAAACCAGCCGGGTGTCAAGCAGCGGCTTAAGGCGTGTGTGCGTGTTGAGCAGTTCCTGGTACGTGGCTATCGGCGCAGCCTTCGGCTGGGTGAGTGTGTTAGGCATAGACCGGTACCTCCTCTCCAGCAATCTCGACCAGGTAGTGCTCCAGGATATCGTGCACCTTGCCTGGCTGAACTTTGCCGTAGACTTTGTCGTTGATGGTGACCACCGGGGCCAGGCCGCATGCTCCGACGCAGCGCAGACTCTCCAGGGAGAACTTGCCATCGGCCGTCAACTGACCGACTGCGATGCCCAGGATGTGCTCGAATTCATGGAGCACCTTTTCGGCGCCGTTGACGTAGCAGGCCGTGCCCAAGCACACGTTGATGCGGTACTTGCCCTTCGGTTTGGTGGTGAAGTAGTTGTAGAAGCTGATCACCCCGGAAACCTCGGCGTGGCTGATAGCGAAGCCGTCAGCGATGTGCAGTTGCAACTCTTCGGGCAGGAACCCGAAGATGCCTTGCGCTTTGTGCAGGACCTGGATGAGGGCCTCTTTGCGGCGCGCGTCATCGTGATCCAGGTGCAAGCTCTCAATGTATGCGTCGAGCTCCGCATACAACTCAGGGGGCAGCACCTTTTCCGTTAGCTGGGGGTTGACTTTAGTCATAGATTGCCTCCGTGAGAGGGGGCGGCCACGCAGAGCCGCCTGTACGGTGAGTGGTGAATTCGGCCAGGTTGGGCCGTTCGGGTCGGCCCGTCTGAAAGAGTAATAATGATTGGGTCAATAGCGGGACCTCCTCGATGGTGTGCGTGACGAATAGCAGCGTGATCTCCGGATAGGTCGCCAGAATGTGACGGATAATTGCCTGCTTCGAGCGCGGATCGAGCGACTTGAACGGCTCGTCCAGCATGACAAAGTCGGGTTCGGTAAGGAACCCGCGGATCAATGCGACCTTCTGCTTCATGCCACCTGAGAGCTGGTGCGGATAGTGCTGCGTGTAGGCGGCAAGCTCGCACACATCCAGCCAGCGCTCATAGGCTGTCATCAGTTCCGGCGCGATAGGCGTTTTGCGGATTTTCGCCGGCAGGAATACGTTTTCCTTCACCGTCATATAAGGAAACAGCCGCGGCTCCTGAAAGACCGTGGCCGGGTGGCGTGCGGCTAACGTGAAGCTCCCCTCGTACTTGCGATCCAGGCCGGTCAAGATGTTGATCAGCGTGGACTTCCCGGAACCGGTCGGGGCGAAGAGCGTCACCCGCGCCCCTCGCGGCATCTCAAAAGACAGATGATCTATGACCGGCAGGTCGTCGGCCTTGAATCGCTTCGTCAACTGCGTCACGACAAGAAACTGATCTGGCATAAGTCGGGTAACCGTGCGCCAAGTGATTAACTTGCGCTGCGTGAACTCACTCGGGATAGAAATACTTCTCCAGGAACAGGCCGAACAGGAAGCTTTGCATCACCTCAAACAAGGCCGTGATCACCAGCACCACACACAGGTAGAACAATACGGCTTTCATATCGAAACGGATGGCCGCGACGTTCAGGAGATAGCCGAGCCCTTTCTGGGCGCCGATGAACTCACCCAAGATAACCACCTTCATGGCCAGCCCAAAGCCAAGGCTCAGGTTGCTTTGGATGGTAGGAATCAGCGCCGGCAGATAGAGGTGTCGCACCAGGTGCCGCCGGCGCCCACCGGCAGAAAGCAGGTAGTGCTCCAGGTTCAGATTGCGCCTGGCCAACGCATTCGCCGTGTTGATAGCGATTGTCGGCAGCGTGAGCAGGGTCACCAGCGCGATGGGCACCCAGTCTCCGATCCCCAGCAGCAACAGCAAAATGACGCCCAGGATGGCTCCCGGAATGACTTGCAGCGCCACCATGAAGCTGTTAAGGTGCTCCGTCAGGTGCAGCGTAAATGCCAGGATGCCGAGCGCCGAGCCGATCCCGAATGCCAGCAGAAAACCTGCTACCGCCCGGTACATCGTCAGCCCCAGGTGCGGCAGGAATGCGTCGTTTAGCAGCGAAGGCGCTGAACGGAACACTACCCCTGGCGATGGAAGAATATAGCGCGGAAAAAACTGCGCCAGGATGAACCAGACCAGCAGCAACAGCAGCAACCCAACGGCGTTATTGCGGGCTGTGGTAGAAAAACGCGTCGAACTTCTCAAGCTGCTTGCCTATGATCCGGTAGTATCCCGTGACCGACTCTAGCAGCGCATCGCCGCTGCTGAACGCGAAGTCGGTCCGCTGCAACGCTGCCTGCAAGACCGACGCCGGCAACCCGAGCGCTGCCTGGGAATCCGCCACTGCCGCCGCCGGATCCTGCTGGATGGCTATTACAGCGGCCGCTACGGCGTCATTGAAACGGGCGATGCTATCGGAGTGCGCGGCGGCCCAATCTTGCCTCACAAAGGGGGCCACTTGGGGATATCCGACGCTGGATCCGGTGGCCGCATCCCACAACGCTCGATAATTCAATGAGATGTACAGATCGGGCTGGTTTTCAATCAACGACACGGATGGCTCGGGCAATGCCACGGCGACGGCTTTGCCCTGCTTCAACAATGCCACCGAAGAGGTGAAAGGCGAGTAGACGGGCATGATGTCCGTCTTCCACACCAGCCCTTCCTTCTCGACGAAAAACCGGGTGACTTCTTCGATCGGGGAGCCTTCGAAGGGGAGATACACTTCTTGCCCTTTGAGGTCAGCGAAACGCTCGATTCTCTTGCCGTAGGTCACCAGGTAGGTCAAGCCGGCAACGTACGAGTTGACTACCTGGACGGGCGCGCCGTTCTTGAACATGTCAACGCCGACCGAAAGCCCGGTCACCAGGATATCGACATCGCCGCGCAGGAATTGGGCGTTAGCCTGCGTGTGGTTTTCGAAGATCACCACCTCGGCATCTTCCATCTGTCGCGCGGCCAGGATAATGGGTATGGAGGATGGGGTCGCAGGCGCATAGATGATGAGTTTCTCGGCGGAGAGCGGCGGCGACGTGGCGACGCCTGCAGGGGCGGGAGCGGAGGGCGGCAGCGGCACGCAACTGGACACTAACAGCAGGCCGATAGTTAGCATCGCGAGAAGCGTTCCTGTGGTTCGGCTGGCGCGGCGTTCCGTCCCAAATCTCAATCGCATACCTCGGAAGGGCCCGAAGGATAAATGTCGACCTGGCGGCGGCCGCATGGCTTCGGCCAGGACATCTGGACAGGCGGATCGTGTCTCATGGTACAAGACCTCTAGATTATATACCAGGGCGTCAAAAGCGCCAAGTAGGCAAATAGCAGGGAGAGGTCATTTTGCACTGCGGCAGTGCACCTTTGACAGACCTCGCTCCAGGACATATAATGCAGCCTGCAACGTTGGCCTGTGTTGCAGGACCGCGTCTGGGCGAATAGCTCAGTTGGTTAGAGCGCCTCGCTTACACCGAGGAGGTCAGGGGTTCGAGTCCCTTTTCGCCCATGTGACAGCGATGATGGAAGTTGTGATGCGAGCTGAGACCAGGTTTTTCGTGAGAAAGCCTGGTCTTTCCCTTAAAGATGGGGGCGCAGAGGTGCAGAGATGGAAAAGCCTGAATTCACACCTCAGGATCGACGACGGCAGTTGCCCAGCGTGGAACGCTTGCTGGCCCATCCAAGCCTGGTGAACGCAGGGGCCAGGTACGGCCGGGCGCTTACCGTGGAGGCGGCGCGCGCGGTCTTGGCCCGGGCGCGTGAGGCCCTCGCGGCCGGCGATCCGGCGCTTGCGCTGGACGCCTTGGCCGAGGATGCGGCGCGCCAACTGGAGGGAGCCGCCCGCGGCACACTCCATCCCGTCATCAATGCCACCGGCGTCATTATTCACACCAACCTGGGCCGGGCGCCGCTCAGCCGGATGGCGCGGCAGGCCATGGATGCGGTAGCCTCCGGGTACAGCAATTTGGAGTATGATCTCGATGCCGGCGAACGCGGGTCGCGCTACGTTCATGCCGAGGCATTGTTGTGTAAACTGACCGGCGCTGAGGCTGCGCTGGTGGTCAACAACAACGCGGGCGCCGTTTTTCTGGCCTTGTCGGCCCTGGCCCGCGGCCGCGAGGTGACTATCTCGCGGGGCCAGTTGGTGGAGATCGGCGGAGGGTTCCGCATCCCCGATGTGCTGCGGCAGAGCGGCGCGCGCCTGGTGGAAGTGGGCACCACCAATCGAACCCATCTGCGCGATTTCGAGGCCGCATTAACCCCTGAGACGGCCCTGCTGCTGCGCGTGCACTCGTCGAATTTCAAACAAATCGGCTTCACTGCCGAGGTGCCGCTGGGCGATATGGTGGCGCTGGGGCGTGGGGCCGGGGCGCCTGTCCTCGATGACCTGGGCAGCGGCACCCTGCTGGATACCGCACGTTTCGGCCTGGCTGCCGAGCCAACCGTGCAGCAAAGCGTAGCGGCCGGCGCGGACCTGGTGACTTTTTCGGGCGATAAGTTATTGGGTGGGCCGCAAGCCGGACTCATCGTGGGGCGCGAGGCGTTGGTCGCTCAACTGCGCCGGCACCCCTTGACGCGCGCGTTGCGGGTGGACAAGGGCACCCTGGCCGCCCTGCAAGCCACGCTGCTCCACTACGTCCGCGGCGAGGCCGAGCGTGAGATACCGGTGTGGCGCATGATCGCGGCCCCGCTGGACGCACTGGCCGCCCGCGCGGCGCAATTGGTCGAGGCTTTGCAAGGGCAGGGAGTGGCGGCGACCGTGGTCTCCGCCGAAAGCACGGTGGGAGGCGGCTCGCTGCCCGGAGAGGTGTTGCCGAGTTGGGCGGTTGCACTGTCGACATCTGCGCTTGATGCATTGTCGGAACGCCTGCGCCGCGGCGCGCCGCCCGTGATTGCGCGCATTGCAGGCCATCAACTGCTGCTCGACCTGCGGACGGTGGCGCCAGACGAGGACGAGACGCTGTTGAGCGCAGTTGTAGAAGCCGTGCTGTGCGCCCCGTAACGCAATCCGCCGGATTGCAGCCCCGTAACGCAATCCGGCGGATTGCAGCCCCGTAACGCAATCCGCTGGATTGCGCCCGGACAATCCAGCGGATTGTCCTACTGACCGGCGCGACAGCATCATGGGAGGTGCGGATCGAATGTCAGAAGCGTTTGTCCGGCAAGGTCACATCCAGCAAGGACGTGTCATCAAGTCCGGCCGCGGCGAGGGGCCGGCGCTGGTGTCGACCGCCCCGATCGGGTTCCTGGGTGGCGTGGACCCCGACACCGGCCTCGTGTTGGAGCCGGGGCATCCGCTGCAGGGCCGGTCGGTGGCGGGCACGGTCCTGGTATTTCCCACCGGCAAAGGGAGTACGGTCGGATCGTATACCATCTTGCGGCTGGCACGCAGCGGTCGCGGACCGGCAGCGATCGTAAACGCCGACAGTGAGGCGATCGTGGCCGTAGGTGCGATCATTGCCGACATCCCGATGGTGGATCAGATCGACATCAGCTTGATTCGCGATGGCGACTGGGTCACGGTGGAAGACGGGACCGTGACCGTCACGGCGCGGTAGGCCGGATCCTCAGGTTTGGTTGGTCCGTTCCGCGGAGTGTGTTCGTGGCTGAACTGGTGTTTTTGAAGCTGGGCGGGTCGCTGCTGACCGACAAGACGCGACCCCGGGCGTTGCGCGCAGACGTGTTGGCGCGACTGGCAGCCGAAATCGCCGCGGCCTGGCGGCAGCGGCCGGACCTGCGGCTCCTGTTGGGGCACGGCAGCGGCTCTTTCGGGCATGTGACCGCCAGCCGCTACGGGACGCGGGCGGGGGTGCGCACCACCGAGGAGTGGCGCGGCTACGCCGAGACTGCGCGCAGCGCTGCGGAGCTGAATCGCCTGGTGCTGGACGCGTTGTGGGAGGCCGGCTTGCCGGCACTGGGCGTCCAGCCTTCCGCTTCGGCGCTCTGTCATGATGGGGAACTGGCGGGCATGGATGAGCGTCCAGTGGTTGCCGGCCTGGAGCATGGTCTGGTGCCGTTGGTGTGTGGCGATGTCGCGCTGGATGACGTGCGCGGCGGCACCATCGTATCCACCGAGCAGATTTTCGGCTGGCTGGCGCCCAGATTACGGCCTGAACGCGTGATCCTGGTGGGCGAGGTGGCCGGCGTCCTCAACGCTGATCCGGCCAGCGGGCTGCCAGCCCAGGTGATCTCGGAGATCTATCCGGACATGCTGCCCGATCTCAGCCAGGCGTTGGGTGGCTCGCGCGGTGTTGACGTAACGGGCGGCATGGTGGCCAAGGTTCAAGAGATGCTGGCGTTGGTCGCGGCGACGCCGTCGCTGCGTGGCGTCCGGATCGTGTCAGGGCTCACACCTGGCCTGGTGCACGACGTCTTGATCGATCCTGCGCTGCCGGCCGGCACCCTGATCGCGACCAGGCCGGCGGCTTGATCGAGACGGCTTGCCGGATTTGGAATGAGCGCTGCTGAGATCGAGGGGTTTGCAGGTTATTCTTGTGCAGATTATAATGATTACCCGCGGTCGGCCTGCCGGGCAGTGCACCCGCCGCGGCGAGTGAGAGGTTAGCGAGGTTATCAGTGATGTTGACGGTTATATCGTTCGTTGTGGTGATGGGTTTGTTGGTGTTCGTGCATGAGTTGGGGCATCTGATCGCGGCCAAGCGCAGCGGCATCATCGTGGAGGAATTCGGCCTTGGCTACCCCCCGCGTTTGATCAAGCTGTTCGAACGTGATGGCACCATCTATTCCATTAACGCGATTCCTTTTGGCGGCTTTGCACGCATGCGGGGCGAAGATGACCCGACCGACCCTGGCAGCTTCGCTGCCGCCTCGCGCCTGGGGCGGGCAGCGACGCTGCTGGCTGGTCCCCTGATGAATTTGGCGCTGGCGATCGTGTTATTTGCCGCGCTCGCTTTGATGCAGGGGGTCATTGACACGAGCCGGCCCGCAACTGTTGTCGACAAGGTGGTGGAGGATTCCGCGGCTGCCGAGGCAGGCATCCTTGCCGGCGATCGCTTCATTGCAGTCGATGGCGTTCCGCTCAAGAGCAACACCGACTTAACCAGCTACACTGAGTCTCGGGCGGGCCAGCCCATAGCCTACACGATTGTGCGCGGCGAACGGTCCGGAGGCGCCGGTCAGACGTTGGTCATCACCATCACCCCGCGGGCAAACGAAACGGGGCAAGGCAAGTTGGGTGTGTATTTGACGGCGTCATTGCGGTCCGCGACGCTCTGGGAGGCTGCGGGCCTGGGTGTGTCCCAAACTTGGGGCATCGTTTATGAGACTTTCAAGATCCCGGCGACCCTGATCCGAGAAGGCAAGCCGCTCAGTGATGCGGGGTTCGTGGGGCCGGTGGGTATTGCGGTCCTCACCGGCAGCGTCGTTCGTGAGGCCAACAACCAGGGCTCCTTTGCGATCCTGATTCAGTTCATTGCCCTTCTCAGCACGGCGCTTGGTGTGACGAACCTCCTGCCTTTGCCAGCGCTGGATGGCGGTCGCCTGGTCTTTGTTGTGCTGGAGGCGATTCGCCGCCGCCGCATTGAGCCGGCGCACGAGGGTTTGGTGCATCTGATTGGCTTTGGGTTGTTGCTGGCGCTGGTGACACTGTTGAGCGTGCGTGAGATCGCCGCGGTTATCAACGGCACATTTCCTGGGTTGGGGATTCGTTGACCATCGGTCGACCAGCGATAGAGGTATAAGTGCATGGATTGTAGACGTTGCGGCGCGCCGCTGAATCAGGGCGCTGTACTTTGTCCCGAATGCGGTGCGCGTCAGCGCCGGCACGCGGGCGCAGTGCGCTGTGCCAGGTGCCTCAAATCGGTTCCGCTCGGCTTGACGGTCTGCCCGCACTGCGGGCGTAACGTGCGGCCGGCCGGGCCGCGCTGGGGATGGTGGGCGGTTGGCCTGGCAGTTGCCATCCTGGCGAGCCTGTGGATGCTGGACAAACTCCCTATTGCCCAGGCGGTCAGTGAAGTTCAGGCGCTGCGTGACCGCGTATCCGGTTGGGTGCAGGTGCTCGGCCCGGTCAATGTACCTTCGGCCACCCCGACCACGGCCGGCGAGGCCGCGATGCCAACCCCGACGCTGGTGCAAGTGGTGGCGCTGGTCACCGAGACGCCGGCTGCCACCAGGCCGCTGCCCACGGATACCATCCCGGCAACAGCGGAGCAGTTGGGGACGCCGACACCTGCCGGGGACGTAGTGACCCCAACCGTGCCCATGCCCGCCGCAACAGCCACAGCCGCGCCGACTGCAACGCTGGCCGCCACGCCGACGCCGTTGCCCACGGCAACGCTGCGGCCGCCGACTGCAACGCCGACCGCCACCAGGTCGACCGCAAGCGGTGCGACAACCTATCGCGTCAGAGCGGGCGACACCCTATCGAGCATTGCTGCGCTTTTCGGCATCACCTGGCAGCAGTTGGCGGCCGCGAACGGCCTCACCGGCGGCTCGACGCTGAGCATCGGCCAGGAACTGATCATCCCCGCCTCCGGCGCGACCGTGGCTCCCACGGCCACGGCGGCGCCGCGCGCCACGGCAACGCCTGTGCCCCCCAGTCCCACGCCGCAGCCGCAGTTGGCTGCACCGGTGCTGCTGAGCCCGGGCAATGAGGCAAGTTATTCGGGCGAGAACACTGAAATCATCTTGATGTGGCAGCCTGTAGATGGCATGGCGGTTGACAGCCAGTATCAGGTGATCGTTACCTGGGTGGAACAGGGCGTCGCGCGTGAGCATAGTTGGTTTTGGAAGACTACCGGCAGCCAGGTGCCGCCTTGGCTGTGGGGTAAGGCGGATCAGCCTGCGCGGAAGTACACCTGGCGTGTGCGTGCCGTTCAAGTGACGACCGACGGCCAGGGGGGAGAGCTGGCGATACCGCTCAGCCCTGACAGTCAGTCGTTGGTATTCTATTGGAATTGAGCAAGCCATGTCTGAGAACTTGATTGCGTTGCTGGATGTGTTGGCCGACGAGAGCCGATCGCTGCAGACTATTAATCTGACCGAGCTTTCGGACCTGGCGCGCGGCGAGGTGGCGACATTCCGTGCCCGGTGGGATGCCCTGGCTCCAGCCCGGCGGCTGGACTTGCTCTCCGCCATGGTCGAACAGGCCGAAGCGAACATCCATCTGAATTTTCACGCCATCCTGCGCTCTTGTCTGAATGACAGTGATCCGCAGATTCGCAAGCTGGCCATCGAAGGTCTGTGGGAAGATGACAAGGTCAATCTGGTGCGGCCGTTGATCGATCTGCTTAGCCACGACCCGGCTGAAGATGTACGCGCGGTGGCCGCACTGTCGTTGGGCCGCTATGTGCTGCTCGGCGTCCTCGGCGAGATCGCCGATGCACCGGCGAGAGAGGCTGAAGCCGCGCTTTTTGCCGCGTGGGAGCGGTACGCTGAGCCGGTTGCGGTGCGCCGTCGAGCGCTGGAGAGCCTTGCTTGCAGCGGCCTCTCGGCCGTGCCTGATATGATCCGCAGTGCTTATGACGACGAAAGCGAGTTGATGCGCCAGAGCGCGATCTATGCGATGGGGCGGAGCGCGGACAGCCGTTGGGCGCGTTTCGTGTTGGCCGAACTGCACAACCAGCGGCCGGCCATGCGTTTCGAATCCGCTCTTGCTGCCGGGGAGATGGGCCTGCGCCAGGCGGTGCAGCCTTTGATCGGGCGGCTTGATGATCCCGACAGCACGGTGCGTGAAGCGGCCGCAGTGGCGCTGGGCAAGATCGGCGGGCCCGCTGCCCGCCGGGCATTGCTGGCGCTGTTAGGCGGCCCGGATGAGGCGTTGGCCCAGGCGGCCGAGGACGCGTTGGAGGAGTTGGCTTTCGGCAGCCAGCAATTTGAAACGACCCTGGTGGACGACGCGGCCGTTCGGTCGCGTCATGGGCACAGCGGCGGCGATGAGGCGGACGGAGCCTGGCAGCGGGACGATCTGGAGGACGATGAGCTCGGCGACGATTGGGAGGATGAGGCCGATTCCGACGATGAAGACGCTGACGAGCTGACCGATCTTTACGAGGATGAGCTGTTCGGGAACGATGCCGGCTTCGGCTCGGAGGATGACGACGACATCATCGACCTGGACGAGGAGGATTGGGACGAGGAAGACTGGGACGATGTGAGCGGTGACCTGGACTGAGGCCGGGTCGATCGGGAATGCCGGTAGATGTTTCTGAACATTTTCAGCACGGTCTTGCTGCCGTTGGTGCTGATCGCCGGCCTGGCGTTTTTGCTGGCGCGATCTCTAGGAATCAACCCGCGTCCCCTGTCTCAGGCCGTGTTCTATCTGTTCAGTCCCGCGCTGGCCTTGGTGTCGCTGGCCAACACCACGCTGGCTTCCGAGTTATTGGGCCGGCTCATGTTGTTGAAGGCGCTGTCTTTCTTGATCATGTTGCCGTTGGTGTACTGGATGGCGAACAGGCTCAAGCTCCCTGCGTCTACCAGCAGCGCCTTCGCTCTGGGAGTGTTGTTCTGCAACTCCGGTAATTATGGTTTGTCGGTCAACGAATACGCGTTCGGCCAGGCCGGGCTAACGCTGGCGGTCATTTGCTACGTCACCGATAATATACTGGTCAACTCGTTCGGCGTGTACATCGCAGCCCGCGGCAGTGCTGCGGCCCGCGGGCAGGCCAGCGTGCGGCAGGCCGTACGGTCCGTGCTTCGCAACCCGGCCTTCTATGCCGTGATCTTGGGCCTGGCCATCCATCAGTTCGGCTGGCAGACGCCTCTGCCGATTTGGCGAGGCCTGGAATCGCTGAGCCGGGCCGCGGTGCCGACCATGCTGGCGGTGCTAGGGATGCAATTGGCTGCCATGCCGTTGACGCGCCACCATTGGCGCATCATCGGTGTGGCGTCTGCCATGCGGCTCGTGCTGGCGCCGGTCCTGGCGATTGCTTTGGTGATCCCGTTAGGATTGAGCGGGCTGCCGCGCCAGGTCGCTGTCGTGGAGACAGCCGTACCGACTGCGGTGATGGCCAGCATAATCGCCAGTCAATTCGAGGTGGAGCCCAATTTGGTGGCCAGTATCGTGCTCAGTACGTCACTATTGAGCCTGGTGACTGTGACCGCGCTTTTGGCGTGGATTCTTTGAGCGAGAGGCAATGACAAGACATCGCAGCCCGCAACTGCCAGGCGTGGTGCGCCGGCCGCGTTCGGTCCACGCGGAAGATTCCGCAGCAGATGTCACCCAGCGCGTGAGACGTTTGGCCACCGAGGGCGCGCACTTGCTGGCGTCCAAACGTCCTGCAGAGGCAGCCGTGTTCTTGATTCGAGCCTGGGAGCTCGATCCTCATGACGCCAGCATCGCCATCAACCTCGGGGGGGCATACATTCTGCAGGGCAAGCACAAGCAGGCCATTCCTATCCTGGAGGCGGCGTCTCACCTGGAGCCGAATAACCCCATGGTATGGACGAACCTTGCCGCAGCTTACCTGGGGAAACTTCCGCTCGCGGGACCTGAAGAGCAAGAGCAAGCGATCGCAGCGTATGAGAAGGTGCTGGTGTTGGATCCCAAAGCGCCGCATGTGCATTATAACCTGGGTCTGATCTATCTCGATCGGCATGATACGATTCAGGCCTCGCTGCACTTCATGAATGCCCTGGCCGTTGATCCCAATGATCGCGACGCCCAACTGTGGCTGGATCGGATCGGCCGGGGCGAATTCGACGCGCACGAAACGGTAGATTGAATACATGAACTGGCGTCAGAATCCCTCTCGAATTGCCTGGATCGTGCTGCTGGTCAGTTTCCTCACCTGCTGCGTGTCGGCAGTTGGCGTCCCGCTCGGCGCGCGGAGCTTTCTTCTGCATGCCACGCGCGTCCAGGCGGCATTTGTCGAACCGACACAGGGCACCGTGCAGCTCTGGCAGCCTGAAGCAACCGATCCGCGCGCGGTGACCAGCCGGCGCTCAGTGCCTGAGGGTGTTCGTTTGATCACCGACGCGACGGCCAAAGGGTTGCTCACCCTGGCCGCCGATGAGGTCGGCGAGCGCGTGTTGGCTACGGTGCAGCTTTCACCTGAGACTGAGATTACCCTGGCGCGTGCGCGTGCGCCGCGTTTTCCTCAGAGCAACGATCCGCATCTGATCACACTGGGCCTGAAGGGAGGGCGGCTCTTCGTGGCCACTCAGAGCGTCGATGGCCGTGATGTTTCCGTGACCCTGGACACGCCACAGGCGAACATCACCCTGGGGGTCGGAACGTTCGATCTCACCGTGACCGCGGATCAGACCCAACTGCGCGTTCGTTCGGGCACGGCGGTGATCGAAGCTGCGGCGCAGCGGGTCAACGCCGGATCGGGCCAACGCGTCGATATTGCCTCGGGCCTGCCGCCTGCGCTGCCGGTGCCCGACACGGTGAACCTCATCCTGAATGGCGCTTTTGATAGCGACTTGGAGCCGCTCTGGGATGTGTTTGCCGAGGTCAAGCCGGGGCACGAGGCGGGTCAGGTGGTTTTGACGGATGACGAGCGTCGTCGAGCCGTTCGCTTCAGCCGGCGCACCGAGGATGGCGTGCCCAACCGCGTTGGCATCGTGCAGACGGTGAACCGCGATGTGGAGGGCTATGATTCACTGGCCCTGGAGCTGGATGTGAAGGTCCGGTATCAGAGCGTGCCCGGCGGTGGCGAACGTGCGACCGAATATCCGGTCATGGTGGATCTGGCCTACACTGATATCTACGGCAAAGATTTGCATTGGTATCAGGGATTCTACAGCCCCTACCAAAACCTGCCGGCCACCTATCTGCAACCCACCGGCGAGAGCGTACCGCTAGGCATCTGGTACACCTACGAATCGCTGAACCTATTCGAATCGCTTAACGCAACCCGGCCCGCCCGGATCAACAGCATCAGCATTTACGCCATCGGCCACGACTATGAGAGCCTGGTCTCCAACGTGGCCCTGACGGTGCGCTAACAGCCTTTCTCAGGGTTGCCAACCTTCGTAAGGTTGGCAACCCTGGGTCGGTGCGCTAACATCCTCCGCCGCAAGGGATGCCTCTCAATGAGCAAATCTTCCCAGCCCCAACACGCGCCGTTGGCCCTACGTCTGCCTCTCGCCGAAATGTGGCTGATCGTCGTGTTGTTGGTCTTTCTGGCCTTCGGCGCCTACCAGCTTCAACTGCCCGGCTTGCATTACGACGAGGCCAAAGAGGCCGGCGTGAACGCGATGCAGTTATTGCGCGGCCTGCCTGTGACCGCGTTTCGGGGCGTTACGATAGCGATCGGTTCGTGGCACGTGCCGCTGATGGTGCAGGATTACATCGGTGCGCTGAATGTCCTGCTCGCTATGCCGTTCCTGGCCGTGGGCGGGATCAACCCTGTGGCCCTGCGTTGGCTGCCGCTGGTCACTTCGGCGCTCACATTGGTCTGCATGTGGCGGGTTGCCCGGCGGCTGGGCGGCAGCGGGTTTGCAGCTGGCCTGGCCGCACTCCTGCTCGCTGTCAATCCATCATTCGTGTTTTGGAGCCGGCAAGGCATTTTCGTAACGAACCTGACCGCGCTCCTGTTCATGGCCAGCCTGTTGACCGGACTGCATTGGTGGCAGGGAGGACGGCGGCGAGATTTTTACCTGACTGCGTTCCTGTGCGGCCTGGGCATCTATGCCAAACTTCTGTTTGTTTGGGCCATCGGCGCCATGCTCGGTGTGGCGTTGATTGCCTGGACCCTGAAGTGGGCGGCTGCCAGGGGCGCAGGCGAGCGGGCGGCCGCGGCGGGCAGGGGTGTGGAGACGGCGCGCTTGCGGGTGCTCCGCAGCCCCTCGACAATGGGCGTGGCCCTCGTGTGCTTCCTGCTGCCGCTCGCTCCGCTCATCCTCTTCAACCTGCGCACTGGCGGCACGCTGACCTCGGTGTTCGGCAACCTGGACCGCTCCTACTACGGTGTGGATAACAGCGCCTATCTGGCCAACCTTGCGCAGCGGGTGGAACAAATCGGCACGCTGCTGCGCGGGGATCACTTCTGGTATTTGGGCGAGGCCTATGGCAATGGGTGGGCCGCCTGGCTCTTCGGAGCGCTCGTTGTTTTGGGCATGATCGGTTGGCTGTTGCGCCGGCCGGCGTCCTGGCGTCGCCCGCCGGCCTTCCTTTTGCCCTTGGGCCTGCTCTGCCTGATGGTGGCGCAAAGCGCATTCACCGTCAGTGATCTGTTCATCACACACTACGCGCTGTTGCTGCCTTTGATCCCGTTGGCGGCCGGGCTCGCGTTCGGCGCTGCATGGGGTGCCTTTCGTTTTCGGAGCGGAGCGCGTCATGGCGAGTCCCCCATGCCGCCGCGGCGGGATGCGCCCGCCAGTGACAGTCATTGCGAGGAGGGCCGCAGCCCGGCGAAGCAATCTCCTCTGCGCTTCGCGTTATCAGCGCTTGCGCTGGTCGCGCTGCTCGCCTGGGCCGGAAGCGATGCCTGGAACACGGTGCGCTACCATCGCGTCCTATCCATTTCCGGGGGGTACGCTGCGCATTCCGACGCCAGCGCCCGCCTGGCGGCCTACCTTGATGAAAAGGGCTACGCCTCGCCCGTCCTGTTGGACTGGGGCCTGGATGCACCCCTGAGCTTTCTGACCGCCGGCCGCGTGAATCCCATCGAGGTCTTCGGCTATGAGCGGTTGGATGCGCCGGATGCCGGATTTGCCGGCCGCGTTAAGAGTTTCCTGGCAGATAGCAATACGGTCTATGTGGGTCCTCCGCCGGAGAATGCGGCATACATGCCGGCTGTATTTCGAGGCCGGGTGGAAGCTATGACTGAGCTGGCCGCGCAGCAGGGGTGGGTCTGGCTCCAGGAGGCCTGGTTCTCCCAACGCAGCGGCGATGTGCTCTTTGTCATCTATCGGGCGATTCCCCAAACACAACGTTAGGCATTGGTTGCTGGGTCCCCTGCTCTGCCCCCGCGACATGAAAGCAATTGGACGCCATGCCACATACGGCATTGTACAAGTATTGTATAAGTATGAGCTGAGTAGATTCTTCGTGATTGTGGTGAAGAAAGGATGATTGGGGCGATGACTGAGATGACGAAAACGACGATCGGCCACACCGTGCGGCTGAACACGGATTTTGAGAGTGCGCAGGTGCGCGTGATTGCGGCCCTGAAGGTCGAAGGCTTCGGCGTGCTCACGGAGATAGATATACAGGCGACGCTGAAGAAGAAGCTGGATGTGGACTTCAGGCCGTACAAGATCCTCGGCGCCTGTAACCCGCCTTTCGCCTATCGCGCGCTGTCGGCCGCGCCGGAAGTGGGGTTGCTGTTGCCGTGCAACGTGGTGGTGACAGAGGTGGAAGCGGACGTGATCGACGTGTCACTGGTGGATCCGCTGGCCATGCTGGGTGTGATTCCCAGCGCCGATTTGACGCCGATTGCCGCGGAGGTGGCTGCGCGGATCGAGCGAGTGGCAGCCAGCTTGCAGAGCTGAGCCTCTTCATCCCAAAAGAGGAGTCAGTCCGATTTGTATGCTGTGAGAGGTTAAGCACAGCGGGGTCAGATTCTCACTTGCTGGGAATTTTGTGTATAATGCCGCGGCATTATAGAGTAATGCCGCGGCATTACGCACATAAGATTCTGGCGGAGGAGGCGGCATACATGCCGATGTACGTGAAGACTCCCGTTCGTGTTTATTTCGCTCTGTTGTGTGGTGCGCTGGTCGTCATGGTGCTGGTCGGCGTTCTGGCCGGCTGCGGCAGCACGGCCCAGGCCACCCCCACCCCCACCAAGACCCCGCGGGCTGAGGTTGTGGCGCCGGCCGCGACCGAAGCCGTCGCCCAGCCAACGCAAGCGCCCACGGCCGCCCCTTTGCCGACCGAGGCCCCTTCGGCCACGCCCGAGCCGCCGACAGCGACGCCGGAGCCCAGCCCGACGACAGCGCCCACGGAGGCGCCGGCAGCGTCCGGCCCCAGCACAACCCCGCCGACGCGCGAGGCGGGCGTCTCCATCTTCACCGGCCTGCGGCCCGCCGATCCGGCCGTGCTGGGGCGCCGGCCGTTGGCGGTCAAGATCACGAATGATGCCGATGCCCAGGCGAAACAGGCGGATCTCAACAAGGCCGACGTGGTCGTAGAAAGCCGCGTGGAGTACAGCGAAACGCGCTTCACGGCCGTCTATCAGAGCCAGAATGCGGCGCGCATTGGTCCGATTCGCAGCGCGCGGCTGATTGACGTTGAGCTGCCGGTGATCTTTGATGCGGTGCTGGCTTTTTCCGGGGGTGTTGAGCCCGTGCGCCAGTTGCTCTACAATTCCGATTTCGGCGATCATATCCTGGAGCAGGCGCGCAACGGCTCATCGTTCTACCGCGACATGAACGTCGGCGGCCTGAGCTGGAACACTCTGTTCGCCGATACGACCACCTTGTGGAACACCGCCACTCAGAGGGGCTGGAACGCAGCGCCGGAGCCTTCCGCGGCCTGGGGGTTCTCCGAAGCGGCGCCGGCCGGTGGGGCTGCTGCCAGCCGGATCGACCTGGCATATCCCCGCTTCCGGGTGGCTTGGGCCTACGACGGCGGCTCAGGACGTTGGCTGCGTTCGAGCGGCGGTGCGCCGCATATCGACCACACCGATGGCCGGCAGGTTTCATCGGCAAACGTAGTGGTCTTAGGCGCTAACCACGTGGTTACCTTGATCGTCGAAAACGGCACCGAGCGCCAAATCGCCAACGGCGTCTGCGTTAACTGCTCTATCGAGATCCAGCTCTGGGGCAGCGGCCCGTTGAAGGTGCTGCGCGACGGCAAGGTCTACGAAGGGAAGTGGGTGCGCGCTGATCGCCATGCGCCGTTCCGTTTTCTCGACGCCCAGGGCCGGGACATCCCCCTGAAGCCGGGCAACAGTTGGTGGCAGGTGGCGCCGTTGGATATGAAGGTGACGGTGACGCCATAACTGTAGGGGCGGGTTTTGCCATCCCACTGTAGGGGCGGGTTTTCCCCCGTTACGGCGATTCCATCTTTCATGGCAGCATCGCCGCAACGCCTGACCTTCCTTCGATGCGCAGAAACCCGCCCCTACAGTGGACACGGCGGATTTCAAATCAAATCCTAAACTGTCTCTCACGTAGTTTTAATCTGGCCCTGCGATACTATAGACACTTCGGGTGCGGGTTCGGGACAGCCCAAGCCTCAAGCAACGGTTCCTCCTCCATAACTGAAAAGTGCGGTCTGAGCACGAATCCCCGGCGGGTGGGCCGGGGATTCGTGCTTGTAGGGGCGGGTTTTGCTTATCCAAGGCAAGGCTGCCCTGCTGCATGCAGAAAAACCCGCCCCTACCAACGATACAGCCGTCGATACATCTCGTAATTCACCCACACCGCCTGCACGTAGGTGCGCGTCTCGTTGATGTTGATCAGCGCGGCCAGCAGATCGTCATCGTCCGGCGCCCATTGATACCAGACCGTGGCGTTGCCCGGCCCGCCGTTGTAGGCCGCGAGCGCGGCAACCAGGCTGCCGTCGAAGTGCGTCAGCCATTGGTGTACATAGAACGCGCCGAACGCCACGTTGACGTAGGGCAGGTACGCGTGCTGCGGCTCGAAATCGGGCCAGTTGAGCTGCTGCGCGATGCCCTGCGCCGTGCCTGGCATCACCTGCATCAGCCCCTGCGCGCCCGCCACCGATGTTGCGCCCCCTTCGAAGTTGCTTTCCTGGCGGATGATCGCTGCCAGCAGCCGCGGGTCAAGCCCGCGAGCTGTTGCTTCGGCGCGGATCAGTTCCGCGTAGGGGAAGGGATATGCAAGCCGCTGCAGCGCGGCCGGCGCCTCCCGCATGGGTGCACCGGACAGCGCAGCCACCCGCTCGGCGCTTAAGAGGGAGAGCCGGTTGGCGCCTTCACCCCTGAACGCCAGCGCGAGGGCCGCCATGCGCCACGGATCGTTAGCATAGCGCGTCCGCACCCGCTCCCACTGCGCCAGGGCCTGCGGCCGCAGCCCAAGCGCCATCAGTGCCTTGCCGCGGCGCCAATCGCCGTCGGCTGCAATAGGCTCCGGCAGGCTGCCCATCAGCTCACCCGCGCCGGCCCAGGTCCGCAGCCACGTCGAGATTTCGGATGCCGCATCGGGTGACCGGGTGGGTGGCGTTGGCTCGGCCAGGGTTGCCGTTTGTCCAAAGGCTGGCGACCCTGTCGCCCAGGCCGCGGCGCGCAGGCTGTAAAACGCGCCCGGGTCCGCCTGTTGGGCCTGCTGCCATGCCCGGCCAGCGGCCTCTGAGTCTCCGCCGGCTGACAACGCCCGGCCCAGCCAGAAGTAGGCAACCGGCCGCGAAAAGGCCGGCAGCTCGGCTCGGCCGGCCATCTCGCGCCAGGTTTCGGCTGCACGCGGCCAATCGCCCAGCCGGAAAGCGATCAGCCCGGCCGCCTGATACGCGCGCCATGCATTGGTGGCGCCGGGATAACGCCGCGCGACCGCCAGGTAGGTCTCCGCAGCTGCGGCCTGGGGCGGCTCGGCGTCTTCCAGGGCCGCGGCGCGCCAGAGGGCCAGCGGCGCCTCGGCGGCGTCGGGCCGCGTTTCGGCCAGCCGGCGATAGGTGGCGATCGCTTCAGCCGTTTGGCCGGCCGCGGTGAGTGCGCGGCCCTGCGCCAGCCAGGCCTCGCCCCACTGCGGGCTGTCCGGGAAGTTCGCTATGAAATGATCCAGCTCGGCCAGGCCTCGATCCAGGTCGCCCAGCGCCAGATAGCTGAGCCCGGCCGTGTACCAGGCCTGTCCCTGGCCGCCGGTCGGATCCGCGGCCCGCAGCCGGTCGAAGGCCGCGATGGCCAGGGCGTAGGCGCCGTTGTGGTAGTTCGCCAGGCCGCGCTGAAGCTCGTCCACCTCGGCGCCGGCATCCAGCAGGGCCACGATCGCGCTGTGGGCGTAGCGGCTGGTGATATCGGCGTCCGCCGCGGCCTGCCAGCGCGCCAGCGCCTCCGAAGGCGCCGGGATCGGGGTGGGGGTGGTGGGCGTGGCCGGCGCGCCGGGAGTTCCTGGCGCGCCAGAAGTTCCTGGCGGCGCCAGGAGTGCGGCCACCTGCGCCAACAACTGCGCCGGCCGCGCCAGGGCATTGCCCGCCAGGTACTGCATTTCCGCCGCCCACGCGCCGGTGGTCTCCCCGCCGCGCAGCGCATCGTATTGCGCGACCGCTTCTTGCGAATCACCTTGTGTCAACGCCAGGTCGGCCAGGCCGCGGCGGATGGCGGTCGTGTTGCTCCAATCGGGCGAGAGAGCCAGTGCTGCCCGGTAGGCTTCACCCGCGCCGGCCAGGTTCCCTTGCGCCAGGCGCGCGGCGGCGATGCGCTGCTGGGTCAGGTAGGCCAGCTCGGGCGCCAACGGCAGGTAGTCGGTGTAGGCGGCCTCGGCCGCCGGCCAGTTCGCCAGCGCGGCCAGCGCCTCGCCGAGCAGAAATTGCGCGGGCGGCCGGTGGGGATCGGCGGGCGGGGCGGTCTCCAGCAGCTCAGCCAGGGTGGCCCATGCCTCCGCGTAAGCGTCATCCCGCAGATAGCATTGCGCCATCCGGTAACGCGCCTCGGCCGCACTCGTTGCATCCGTTCCGGCCGCCAGCAGTTCGGCGAAGGCGCGCCGCGCCTGGTCGCAGTCCCCGATGGTTTGCTGCCAACGGCCCTGCACCAGGAGGGCCGGCGTCTCGGCCTCAACCTTAGCCTTAACCTCAGCTGTAGGTTGGGCCGACGCCGAGGGGGCGTATGTCGGAGCCGGGATCGCGCTGGCGGGGGGCGTCACGGTCGGTGCGCTGATTTCGGTTGGGGTAGGTCTCGGTGTCGCGGCCCCTGTCGGCGCCTCTGCCGGCATCAGAGTGGGTGTGGCTTCCGTTGTGGGTTGAGCGGCCGGAATCGGCGTATCAGTGGGTGACTGGACTGCGGCTCTGCCCGAGCAGCTTGTCAGCACGGCAACCATGCCGGCGGCATAGATGCCGATGACAAGGAGCAGCAGGGCCGAGAGACAGTGTTTTCGATTCAAATCGACCTCCCTAGGCCGCGCGAGTATACCCGCAATCTTTTTGCAGGACAAACCAGGAGTTCCAGCAGTATCCGGAATCGAGGCTTCAGCCGGTCTGATACGCGGTCCGGATTGCACCTCCGAGGAGCACAGCATCCTCAGATGCGGAGCGAGTGTTACAGGCGCGTCTTATCAACGCGTACAATACAAACGAGTCTTGTGTGTTTGGAGTTCCGTGCGCCTAAAGATCGCGCCTGTTGAACAAGTGGATGGCCAGGAGCAGCATCCCGACGACGTAGACGGCCGCATAGACCACCATCAGCGGACTGGGTGCGCTGGCCGCGCCGAAGGGAGTAGCATCCAGGCCAAGCTCGCGCAGGAACGGCGGTTGAAGGAGGTACGCCGCGCGCTTCCACATCGCCTCGCTCGGGATGAGCAGGCTGACCACGATCCCCGTGTTGATCGCCGCTTCGTTGCGGAGCATCGCGCCGATCTGCTCGATCCAGCCCGCGATGAACGCCAGCCCGTAAAGCATGAAAATCGTCACGCCGTTCGCCAGGGCTGGCAGCCGCGTCCCGCCGAGGATCGACAGTGTGAGGATGACCAGCCCCTCGAGCACGATCAGCGCAATGGCCGGCGCCGGGTTCGGCGGGGTGTAGCGGGTGATCGCGTAGATGATCAGCATCAACGCGGCCGACATAATCACCGCGAACGCGCTCAGCATCAGGGCCAGCCCCAGCCACTTGCCCACGATGACTTCCCAGCGCCGCAGCGGCTTCGTCACCAGCGTCTGGATGGTGCCTGAGGCGATTTCCCCGGCGACCGTGTCCACAGAGATCAGGAGCGCCAGAGCGACCACGAGGAACGCGATGCCGTAGAGCCCGATGAGCACGAAGAAGTTGACCGGTTCCAGCGCCCGCACGCTGGCGATACCGGAGAAGCCGGATACATCGCGCCACATGAAGTAGAACCCGACGCCGTAGACGATGAGGAACGCCAATCCCAACAGGATGACCGCCCAGGCGACCTTGCGCCAGCGCGCCTCCATGAAGGTGATGCCCGCGATCTTCAGGATATTCATGCGGCAACCTCCGGCGCGGCGTCCTCGGCCATCACCTGCATAAACAGCTCCTCCAATGACACGCGCAGCGGTGACAGGCTGTACAGGCGCGCGCCCCCCTGCACCAGGTATTCGGCAATCGCGGGGAGCGCGTTTTCGTTGGGCACGGACAGGAGAATACGGACGATGTGGGGCGCGGTGCGCAATTCGTATTGCGTGTTTCGTATTGCGTATTGCGGACGATCTGCGGATTGCTTGCGTGCTTCGAGGGCACTGTCATTCGCCATTCGCTGATTCGCTGATTCGCTATTCGCTGATTCGCTATTCGCCGATTCTCCTTCCGCCACCTCTCCCCACCGCGCCAACCCCGCCACCAGCGCGTCGGTCAGGCCAGCGGCGCGGATTTCGATCTGGGTCGAACCGCGGGTCAGGCTCTCCAGCGTGCCGGCGCGCACGACGCGGCCGCGCTTGACGATAGCCACCCGGTCGCACGTGACTTCGACCTCGCTCAGATAATGAGAATTGAGGAAGACCGTCACCCCACGCTGGCGCAGCTCATGGATGATTTCGCGCACTTCGTAGCGGCCGACGGGGTCCAACCCGGAGGTCGGTTCGTCCAGGAAAACGAGCGCTGGCTCGTTGAGCAGTGCCTGCGCCAGCCCGATCCGCTGCTGCATCCCTTTGGAGAATTCGCCCAGCCGTGAGCGCGCCCGGCCGCCAAGCCCCACGCGGTCGAGCAGTTGCGGGATGCGCGCGCGGCGCTCGGCCGCGCTGAGCCCATACAACTGGCCGTGCATATCCAGGAAGTTGTGCGCCGTCAGCCAGGGCGGAAAGCGGAAGTGCTCAGGCAGGAATCCGATGCGGCGCATCGCCGCGGGATCACCCGGGCGGCAGCCGAGGACGCGCGCCTCACCTGACGTCGGGCGCACCAGGCCGAGCAGCATCTTGACGGTGGTCGTTTTGCCGGCGCCGTTCGGGCCAAGAAAGCCGAACACCTCGCCGGCGTCCACACATAGGTCGAGGCGATCGACCGCGGTCAACGCACTGTATTGCTTGCAAAGAGCGGTAGTTTCGATGTGCATGTTTTTAGTGCGATAGTGCGATAGTGCGATAGTGCAATGGTCGGGCGTCAGTGGACAGTGGGCAGTGGTCAGGGGTCAGGGGTCAGGAGTCAGTGCTCCTGCCGTCTGCCGCCTGTCCCCTGCCCACTGACGCCTGACGCCTGTCACCTGTCACCTGAGCGAATCTGCTACGTCCAGCAGCAGCTTTTGGTCGACGTTCGTGCCGTTCAAGAAGTACAGGATGCCGTCGCGTTCCCACAGCAGCACGCTGTCCTTGTGGGCGTTATTCACACCCTCGATCAGCAGGCCGGCAACGCCATCGACCGAGACTTCACGGGCCTGCGCTGCCTGGGCCGGCAGCGGGATGACCAGCGTGCTCGTCCAGTCGAAGCTGGTCGCCAACCGGCCGGCTTCATCGGCGGGCATGCCCAGGAACAAAAACGCTGTCTCGGCCAGCGCCACGGGGTCGATGCCCTCCGGGAGGTTCACCTCTGGGCCGGGCACCTGCATGAACTCCAGCCGATTCGCGCCCAACCGGTATTCCTGCCGCACGAAGCTGGCAAGGTCGACGTCAACAGTGAGTATTTGGGTTTGCGGCAGGCCGTCGGTGCTGGCGCCCGCTGCACGCATGGCAGCTTCCAGCGTTGTGCGATCGATCTCATAGTGCATCGCCGGGCCTGCCTGCACGGTGAATGCTTCCAGGACAGCCTCGGCCGGCAGCCGGCTCGGCGTGCGTACTGTGTAGCCTGCCAGTGCCGTGGCTTCGGTTGCATCGGTCACGCTTTGCTCGGGTCCCTCCGCGCGCGTGAGCTGCGGCTCTCCATAAGCGCCTGCGTCAGCCTGCTCCAGCAGCGCATCGAGCTGGGTTGCCTGCTGTTGGTTGAGCGGGATGACGGCGAACTTGCGCACCCGGAACAAACCGAGAAAATCGGCCGCCACCTGGCGCACAGGCGCAAAGCTGAACAGGACGGCAAGGCAAACGACGGCGGCCGCGCCGATGGCCAGGGGCCGCCACGCACTGCTGCGCAATGGCAGCGTAGTTGTAGACTGGCGTGTCATAGTGGTATTCCTCTTTAGGATTCCCCGCGCAGCCCGCGCGGGCTGCGTCTCAGCCCGGAAACGCGCCAGCGCCTGCGTGGGGGATGGCGTGCCGGCCGGGTCCAGCGTCGCGAAGTTGGAGGCGATGGCGTCGGAGCGGGCCTGCAGGTCTGCCAACGCGGCGCGGCACGCGGGACAGCCGGTCAGGTGTTCAACCAGGGCCGCCTGTTCGGCTACGTTCAGGGCGCCGTCGGCGTAGGCACGCAGACGGCCTGTCTCACAGCGCATCTTTCCCCCCTTCGCCGGTTACATCGGCTCTCATCGCGCCGTCTTGATAGGCCGCTTGGAACGCGGCCTCGGCGCGGGCCAGGGTGGCGCCCACCGAGCCGGGCGCCATGTTCAGCGCCTGCGCCACTTCCCGATAGCTCAGGCCCGCATACCGGAGGAGCAGAAGCCGGGCCTGGCGTTCCGGGATCCGGGCCAACACACGGCGCACCCTGTCACGCTCGTCGGCGCGCACGGCCGCATCGGCGGGATCGGGCGCGTCGGAGGCCAGCAGGGCGCTTTCGTGACCGATGCGTTCCTCGCGCTGGCGGCGCCGCACGCGACTCCGCAGGGCGTTCAGGGCCAGGTTGGTGGCCACCCGCAGCAGCCAGCCGCGCAGGTTCTGTCCTTCGGCCGCCGGCGCAGCCCATAGGGTGCGCGACCGATGCAGCCGCAGGAAGGTTTCCTGGGCCAGGTCCTCGGCCTCCTCCCGCGTGCCCGTGATGCGGTAGAGCAGCCGGTAGACGGTTTCATAGTGCGCCACGAACAGGGCGTCGAAGCCGGCTTCGTCGTCCGTACGGGCTCTGGTCAGGCGCCAGGTGTCGGCAATCATGTCGGAGATCCTGCGTTGCAACGCTCCTCCATGTTATTTAACACCGCCGGGGGTGAAAATGTGACAAGCCTGGCGCATCCTGAGCGGAGCGCAGTCGAAGGATGCGTGTTGCGTACGGAGACCGTCGTCGCTTATTCCACACGATACGCAATACGCAGTACGTAGTATGTCATCGCCCCATCCACCATTCCAGGCCGTTCGGCACGCGCGAGAAAGAGAGGGCCCGGAGGATAGGCTCGGCCTCACTGCCCAGCACAGGTGCGTCGCCCCATTCCTTCACCAGCAGGCGCTGCGGCGCGTTGGGCCGCGCCTGATAGGCGCCCAGATAGGCGCTGACGCCACGGCGGACCACATCGGGAGCGCAGCCGGCGCCGGGGGTCAACCGTGCGCCATTGTCCTCGGCCAGCAGCACAACCTGGCCCTGCCGCAGGACGATGTGCGTGGACGGCACGCGAGCAAACATGGGTGCGGTTTCCCCCATCCGTCCGGTCTCGCCGCCGTAGGGGTGTGCGGGATCGACCGCATTGAGGACCACCAACGTTTCGTCGGGTTGGGCGGCCGCGGCGCGCAGTGCGTCTACCACCTCGGGCAGCGCGTATTGGATGCCGGACAGCCCGGCCACGAAATAGCCCCGCCGCACCTGACCAGCCAGCTCCATACGTTGAAGCGGGGGCGACACCAGCGCCCAATCCCAGGCGCCCGCTTCGCGTTCGACGGCCTCGCGCTGCACCACGCCATAGCGCGCCAACAGGATGCGCGCCAGGCGTTCCCCGCGGCCCATTTCGTCCAGGCCGGGGCCTAACACGGCCGCCCGGTGGAGCAGCGACCAGCGGCCCGGCCAGGCAGGAGCCTCCAGTTCGGTTTTGAGCCGGGCGCTGACGCGGCGTGCGGCTGCCTGGAGACGCCTTGAGTCAATCCGGCCGGGCAGCAGGCGGCGCGGCTCTTCACCGCGCAGGGCAGCCAGATCATCCTCCAGGGTGGAGCCGAAGGCCTTGGCCGCGGCCGGCGCGCCGATGCCGTGCGCCATCACCGCGTTCAGCGCTTCCAGGGTATCGTTCGTGACCAGGCCGGCCATGGTAAGTTCGGCCAAAGCGTCTTGCAGCGCCTTCTCGGTCCAGCCCAGGCCCGCCTGCATATCGGCCAGGAACGATGCGCCTTCGCTCTTCAGAAAGCCATAGACCGCCCTGGCAGGCTCACTCAGCCCGGCGGCAACCAGGTCCGGCGGGGTGGGGTCCAAAAATAACCGTCCCTCGCCTCGGCCGAAGAAGCAGACGCGGCCGCGACGGGGATCGCGGCCTGAGCCTGCCCAGACCAGATCGCCTCCGGCGCAGAGGTCGCCCAGGTCCCCGGCTGCATCGTCGTGCAGCCGGGCAGGCAGCACATCCCGTTCCCATGCGAGCCCCGGCAGCGCGATGCCGGCAAGCTGGGCCATCACGCGGCGCAGGTCGCCGGCTCCGGCCGAGCGTTCGGTGGATCGAATGCCCTGCCAGCGGGTCAGGAAGTCGGCATAGGCGGCTAGTGACACCGGCTGCACTTCGCGACGGAGCAGGGTCAGCGTCCGGCGGAAGATCTGCTCCAGGTTGTGGCGGTCGCAGTACTGGAGTAGCGGTAGATTGGTAGATTGGTCAGTGGTTTCTTGGGACGAGGTGAAGTAACCCTGCACTACATCGCCGGCCGCGACCAGGCGGCCCAGCGCCTCGGCCAGCCAGGCCGGATCGAAGGCGTAACGGTGCAGGATGGCCTCTTGGGTCAGCGGGCCTGAATTGCGCAGGTGGCGGCGCAGGATGCGGGTGGCGGCGGCCGTCACTTCGGCATCTTCCGTAGAGCCGGCGAGCGCGGCCAATGACCTGTATTCCGCCGCCAGCTCGACAGGCGTCCAGCGGTGCTCGCTCCCGCGCGCGGTGGGAATCAAGACTTGTACGATCCGGCCCTGGCCGGCCAGCTCTGCCAGCCAGGCTGCAGCGTCACCCGCGCAGCGGGCCGCGATCTCCTCCCCGGTCAGGTCCCCCAGCTCGGCCAGGTAGACGGCCAGCTCTTCGGTGCTGCGCGCCAGGGCATTAGAGGCGGTCTTTTGCGCGTGTGCCGTGACTTCGGCCGCGGCCTCCGGCTTCAGTGCGGGCCGGGCGCTGTCGGCGCCTTCAGCCCACAGGGTGTCCAACAGTCCGCCGCGCGTGGCGAGCGACTGCAACTGCCGTTCGGCCTTCGGCGCGTCCCATTCGTACATATAGACGCTGATGAACGCGTAGAGCAGGCCCATCGCCACCGGCGATGGCACCGCTGACTCGACCGGGATGACGCGGATGGCGCCGCTGGCGATTCCGTTGAGGATCTGTTCCAGGTGCGGCAGATCCAGGACATCGCGCAAGCAGTCACGGTAGGTCTCAGCGATGATCGGGAAGTCGTCAAGCTGGCGCACGGTCGCCAGCAAGTCCCGCGCCCGCAGCCGCTGCAGCCAGAATGGCGTGCGCTTGCGGCCGCGCGCCTTGGGCAGCAGCAGCGCCCGGCCGGCATTCATGCGGAAGTGCGCGCCGAACAAGGCCGAGTCCGGCAGCTCGCGCAAGATCCGCTCGCGCGCGGCCGCGGCGGTCATTTCGGCCACGATATCGACGGGCGGCTCACGGCCGGTGACCGGGTAACGCAGCAGGATGCCGTCATCGTTGGCCTGCGTTTCCACCTCGATGCCCACGCGATCGCGCAGCGCGCTGCTGAGGGCCAGCGCCCACGCGCCGTTCACCCGCCCGCCGAACGGTGAATGGATCACCATGCGCGATTCGCCCAGTGCATCCTGAAACGACTCGACGAGCACCGTGGTATCGGATGCGATCTCGCCCACCGCATCCAGTTGGCGGCTCACGTGATCGATCAGGTTACGCGCCGAGTTCTCGTCCAGCGCGTACTCGCAGCGCAGCCAGGCGATGATGTTATCCTGCTCCGGCTGGCCCTCGATCGAGCCTGCGGCCCGGATCCGGTCTGCCAGCTCGCGGCGCAGCCGGCCGATTCGCACGCCCAACTCGTAGGGCCGCCAGGGGTAGTCCCCGCGCCAGAAGGGCATGCGCGGCAGCGCGCCGGCAGCTTCACCCACCAGGATGCGATCGTCGGCTATTTCCAGCACGCGCCAGGTGTTGCTGCCGAGCAGGAAGGTGTCACCCGCGCGCGTTTCGAAGACGAACTCTTCGTCAAGCTGCCCGACTTTGGTCTTGCCGTCCGCCAGGTAAACGTCGTACGCGCCGGTGTCGGAGATGGTACCTGCGTTGGAAAGGGCCAGCAGGCGCGTGCCGGGCAGCGCCGCGAGCCGGTTGTTGACGCGATCCCAGGCCAATCGCGGCCTCAGGGCCGCGCGGCCCTGGCCTCCCGCGCCTGCGTACTTGCCTGCCAGCATGTCCAGCACCGCGGTGAACGCGTCCAGCGGCAGGTCGCGGTAGGCATAAGCCTGCCGCACCAGGCCGTACAGCTCCATCACCGGCCACGGCTCCACGGCGACCATCGCGACGATCTGCTGCGCCAGCACGTCGAGGGGGTTGCGGGGCGTCGTAGTCGGTTCCACGTCCCCGTCCAACATGCCCCGGGCCAGCGCGGCGGCCTCGTCGATCTCTTCGCGATAGGTGGCATAGATGCGGCCGCGGCTGGTCTGGCCCACCAGGTGGCCCGACCGGCCGATCCGCTGCAAGCCCTGCGCTACGCTCTTGGGCGACTGCACCTGCACCACCAGGTCCACCGCGCCGATGTCGATGCCCAGCTCCAGCGAGCTGGTGCCCACCAGCGCGGGCAGCTTGCCGGCCTTCAGGTCCTCTTCCATCTGGCGCCGGGCTTCTTTGGCCATGCTGCCGTGATGCGCGCGAATGGGCCCCTCGGCCCCGATGGCAAAGATGCCCCGATCGAGCGCCACCCCGCCGGGCGCCAACGCCTCGGTGCTGCCGGGAGGAACCTCCTCGGAGCGTTCGGCCGCGATCTGCGCGTTCAGCCGGTCTGCGGTGCGCTCGGCCAGGCGGCGGTTGTTGCAGAAGATCAGCGTGCTCCTGTGGCGCATCACGTCGCCCAGCACTTGAGGGATGAGGGTGGGCCAGATCGTATCGCCGGGCAGGTGGTGAAAATCCTCCACCGGCGTGACCACCTGGATATCCAGCGGTTTGCGATAGCCGGCGTCGATAATGGTCACGGGACGGGGGATCAGCGCATCCGTGTATCCTGGTGCGCGGTTCGTGGTGCGTGATTCGCCATTCGCTGATTCGCCATTCGCTGATTCGCTGATTCGCCCCGTCTGCCCGCCCAGGAACCGCGCCGCCTCTTCCAGGGGCCGGACGGTGGCTGAGAGGCCGACGCGCTGGACTTGCCGGCCGGCCAGGCGTTCCAGCCGCTCCAGGCTGAGGGAGAGATGCACCCCACGCTTGTCGCCGCACAGCGTGTGGATTTCATCCACGACGACGGTGCGAACCGGGCGAAATAACTCGCGGGCGCGCGGGCTGGTCAGCATCAGGTAGAACGATTCGGGCGTGGTGATCAGGATGTGTGGCGGCTGCTTGAGCATGGCGGCCCGCGCGGATGCCGGCGTGTCGCCGGTGCGGACGGCCACGATCGGAGATCGCCGCAGCGGCGGCAGCGCCTGCCCCAGCCGAGCTGCCACGGCTCGGATGCCGGCCAGGGGGGCGCGCAGGTTACGCTCGATATCGTTGTTCAGCGCCTTGAGCGGGGAGATGTAGACCAGGCGGATGCCGGGGGTGGTTGATGGCGGCGAAGGGCGGGGGAACCCCGCCCCTACGTCGCTTGTTTCCCGATAAATCTCGTCGATCGCCCAGAGGAATGCGGTCAGCGTCTTGCCCGAGCCGGTGGGCGCCAGGATCAGGGTGTGCTCCCCGCGCTGGATGGCGGGCCAGCCTTGTGCCTGGGGCGGCGTTGGCTCACCGAACGTCTCCTCGAACCAGATGCGCACCGCGCGCGTGAAGAGGCTGAGTGCATCGGTCATGGCTCAATCATATCCCTGGCAGAATCAGAGGTTCAACAGCCATCCGGCTAACGCTCCGATGATGGCGCCCACGATGACTTGCAGCGGCGTATGCCCCAACAGCTCGCGCAGTTGCTCCTCGTTCAATGGATGTCCGCTCAAGAGCTCTTCCACGATGCGGTTGATCTTTTGCGCCTGTTTGCCTGCCGCCTGGCGGATGCCTGCCGCGTCATACATGACGACTACGGCCAGGACAATCGCAACCGCAAACATGGGCGAACCGAACCCCGAATTTATGCCCACACTGGCAGCCAATGCGGTCACCAGTGCGCTGTGCGAGCTGGGCATCCCCCCCGTCTCCCATAACCGGCTCGGCACAAACTGGTGCTGGAAGATCAGCGGCGAGAAAAACTTCCAGAGCTGCACGCCGAACATGGCCGCCAGCGCTACCCACAGCGTGCGGTTGCCCAGCAGATCGTTCAGATCCCGGAGGAAGACGTTCATCTGTCTTGCCAGTTTTCGAAGGGTTGAGTTTCCTGTTCGGAATGGCTGTCCGCGTCGTTGGGCCGCACAATCAACTGGCGCACGCGCAGCTCGGCGCCATCCAACAGCGCGTTGCACTGCTCTGCCAGTTTTGTGCTCCGCTCGAACAACGCCAACGATTCGGCCAGCGGCAAGTCGCCGGCTTCGAGCTTGCGGACGGTCTCCTCAAGCTCATGGTAGAGGTCTTCAAACGACTTTTCGTCGGGCATGGGTCCCTCGCTATGCATCATGCGTTACGACTGCACCGAACTGTCCATCGGCGACACGCACCGTGATGACGTCATTCGCCGCCACTTGGGCGGTTGAGCTGACCACGCGGCCACTGCCGGCGCCGTCCGGCTTGCTGACAATGGCGTACCCGCGGGCCAGGACGGAGGTCGGGTCGAGCGCAGCCAGGTGCAGGCGGACGCCGGCCAGGCGATCCCGGTGGCTGCGCAAGCGATGGGTCAGCGCCAGGAACGCTCGGCGGCTCAGGTCGTCGACGCGCTGGCGCGCTTGGGCTAACTGCCGGTCGGGCGAGACTCGGGCGGTGCGCGCGGCCAGGTGACCCAAATCGGTGTGCGCTGCTGCGAGACGCTCGGTGAGGTTTCGGCGGGCGGCGTCGTCCAGGGCTGCCACGGCCGCGCGCAACTGCCGTGCGTCAGGTGTTGCGGCCGCTGCCGCACCGGTGGGGGTAGGCGCACGCAGATCGGCCGCGAAATCGGCGATGGTGAAGTCGGTTTCATGCCCCACGCCGGTGATCACGGGCACGGCGGATGCGACGATGGCTCGCGCCACGCGCTCATCGTTGAACGCCCACAGCTCCTCGATCGCACCGCCCCCACGCGCCAGGATGATGGCATCCAGCGGCTCCCGTTCGGCCGACCAGCGATTCAGGGCGGTCAGGGCGGCAACGATGGTTGGCGGCGCCTGGTCCCCCTGGACCGTTGCCGGCGCGAGGATCACGTCGATCAGGGGGTAGCGGGCCGCGACGGTGCGCAGGATGTCCCGCAGCGCGGCCGCGGTTGCCGAAGTCACGATGCCGAGGCGGCGCGGTCGTGCAGGGATGGGGCGCTTCCGGGCGGGGTCGAACAGCCCTTCGGCCTCCAGCCGTGCCCGCAGCCGTTCGAACTCCAGCCAGAGCCGGCCGGTCCCGGTTGACTCGATTCGGTCGACGTAAAACTGATACGCGCCACCCTGTTCGTAGATCGAGACATTGCCGTGGGCGATCACCTGGTCGCCGTTGCGCGGCAGCGCCATGCGGCTGGCCTGGGTGCGCCAGATCACGGCCTTCAGCACCGCGCCCGCATCTTTCAGGGTGAAATAGCAGTGACCGGAGCTGGCCTGGAGGAAGCCTGAAACCTCGCCCGACAGCCAGACGTCGTCCAGCAGCTCGTCCGACATGAAGAGGGACTTGATGTAGGCAGTAACCTGGGAGATGCTCAAGACAGTGCTGGGTGGCATGGACCAGCTCCCCGTCGATCGTAGGCAGAAACCGGGTTTCTATGAGAAACCCGGTTTCCGTTCAGACGCGCACGAAAAAGAATGCTAACGCCAGGATGACGTACACGGCCAGCAGTTGCGCGCCTTCCAGCCAGTTCGATTCGCCGTCCTGTGCCACCATCGCGGCGATCAGGATGCCGCCGAACATGGCGATGATCTCGAACTGGTTGAACACCAGGGTCAGCGGGTGCCCCATCAGCAGGCTGATGAAGACGAGCACCGGCGCAACGAAGAGCGCGATCTGTAAGCTGGAGCCGAGCGACACCCCCAGGCTGAGCTCCATCTTGTTCTTCCAGGCTGCCTGCACCGCCACGGCATGCTCGGCCACATTGCCCACCAACGGCACGACGATGATGCCGATGAAGAACTCCGACAGGCCGAGCGCCTCGGTCGTGTGCTCGACGGCGCCGACCAGGATTTCGCTCAGCCAGGCGATGAGGCCGGTCGCCAGCAGCAGGGTGACGAGGGAGCGCCACAGCGGCCAGCCGCCGTGGTGCTCGGCCTGGGTCTCTTTGGCGAGCGCCGGCTCGGGCGCGCCCGGTATGTCGTGGTCTTTTGGCCCGCGGAAAGTGAACAGCAGCCCTAACATATAGATGATCAGCATCGCGATGGCCGTGCCCAGACTCAATGACTCGACCGGGCCCTGGGTCTCGGTGTGGGCAAAGAAGAAGAGCGAAGGGATGATCAATGCGAGGACGGCCAGGATCAGTTGCGTGGCGTTGACGCTGGCGTGCCGGCGATCAAACCGCTGCACGCCGTTTTTCATGCCGCCTAACAGCACGGAAAAACCCAGCACCAGCAGCACATTGCCCAGGATCGAGCCGGTGATCGAAGCTTTGACCAGGTCCAGCAGGCCGGCGCGAATGGCGAACAGCGTGATGATGAGCTCGGCTGCGTTGCCCAGGGTGGCGTTGAGCAGCCCTCCGATGCGCGGCCCGGTGTGTGCGGCCAGCTCCTCGGTTGCCTGGCCCAGGAGACCGGCGGTAGGGATGACGGCCAGCGACGATGCAATGAATAACAGCGTCGGAGAGAAACCATCGATGAAGCTGCCGATGATGGCGACCGGTGCGAAGATCAAGAGCAGATTGAGATACTTCATGTTCGGCGTTTCCTTTCCGTTGGACCATTCGTGGTCTTATGTGAGCAGTAAATCCGCCGCGCTGTAGGGATCTGTGGTGCGCCGGGCGATCGCGTCGATCGTTCGGTCGAGCTGCCCGGCCGGCAGACGTGCCAGCAGTGCGGCCATCAGGCGTTCAGCCAGGATGTGGTCGAGCGCCGCGGCCGCGCGCGCCGCCTCCCGGCGGGCGAGTTGCCCGGTGTCATGCAGATAGGAGCGGTGTGCTTCCACCCACTCGCGTAATCCTTCAACTCCCTCTCCGCGCGGCGCGATCGTCTTGATGATGGGCGGCAGCCAGGCGCCGTCCCCTTGCGCGCCGGGTTTGGCTTGACCATCCAGAAGTTCTGCGCCGTGGTGATCGGCCGATTGGGACGGCCCCATGTGAACGTGCTGCCCAGGGTTGGGATGACTTAACATCATCTGAAGCGCCATGACGGTGCGGTCAGCGCCTTCGCGATCGGCTTTATTGACGGCGAACAAGTCCGCGATTTCCATGACGCCGGCCTTGAGCGCCTGTACTTCGTCGCCCAGGCCGGGAGCTTCGACGACGATCGTGGTATGGGCCGCGCTGGCGATGTCGATCTCGGCCTGGCCAACGCCCACGGTTTCCACCAGGATGCGTTCGAAGCCGGCCGCGTCCAACACCGATATCGCGTCAGCGGTGGCACGCGCCAGGCCGCCCAGGCTGCCGCGCGTTGCCATGCTGCGTATGAAAATGCCGGGGTCGCCTGCCAGATCATACATGCGCACCCGGTCGCCCAGCAGCGCGCCACCGGAAAACGGGCTGGTCGGATCGACGGCGATCACGCCCACTGTACTGCCGGCCGCCCGGTAGGACTTGGCCAGCGCGTTCACCAACGTCGATTTGCCCGTGCCCGGTGCACCGGTGATGCCGATCACATAGCTGCGGCCGGTGTGCGGGTAGAGCGCAGACAATAGCGCGTGCGCCTCCGGCCCATCATTCTCCACCCGGGAGATGGCTTGGGCCACGGCACGGCGGCTGCCGGCGAGCAGTCGTGTCGCCAGGGATTCGGACGATTGGGAGATGGGCACCCGCAAAACCTATAGCGCCGTTTGCTCTCGAATAAACGCGACAATGTCGCTCGTGTTCGTGCCGGGACCGAAGACGCCTTTGACCCCCAGCCTCTTGAGCGGCTCCATGTCACTGTCGGGGATGATGCCGCCCACTAATACTACGACGTCATCCATGCCCTGGGTGCGCAGCAGCTCGACCACGCGCGGGCACAGGGCCATATGCGCGCCGGAGAGGATGGACAAACCCACCACATCCACATCTTCCTGCAGCGCGGCCTCGACAATCATCTCCGGCGTCTGGCGAATCCCGGTATAGATCACTTCCATGCCGGCGTCACGCAGCGCGCGGGCAACCACCTTCGCGCCACGATCGTGCCCGTCAAGACCGGGCTTGGCAACGAGCACTCGGATTTTACGATCGGTCATTGATACCCTCACTTCAGTCTGGGAAGTGTTTGAAATCCAACCTGCTTGAAATGTCTGTCGAACGTAAATGCTTCGGTGAGGCGAAGTTGCTCCATAATGGCGAAGCTCGTGCAGTCTACCATGCCCACAGCCTTGTCATCATACCGCGTGAACATCTGCCAGGCCAACTCCTCGATAAAAGCATCGACACGTACGATTCTAGTAGAGCTGCTAGTGCTGACCGTTCAGGCAGTCAGCGTCTGCATCCCCTCCCAGCGCTCGCCCGGCGCCAGGTGGGCCGGCGCGCCGACCTGGGCCGCCTCGACACAAGCGAACCGTCGATAATCGTCCGGTTCCAGGTCGCGCATGCGTGCGCAGTTCGTCGCGCCCGGGTTCCACACCACGACATCGGTGAAGCCCGCTGAGCGCACGATGGTCACTCGACCAGGCTCGACCAGGCGCACTTCGGCCGGCGCGTCGTAGTAGACCGCATCCACCTCACCGCTGAAGCCGGCCTGTGGGGCGTCCTGGCGTTTCTCGATCCCGCCCCCTGCTTTGTCGAGGTATCGCAGCCCCGCCAGGCCCTCGACCGTGGCGGCCGCAATGTCGGCGACCGCCAGGTAGGTGTGCAGCGCGGCCGTGAAGGTGAACGGCGCTGCGCCCGTGTTGGTGACGGCGAGCGTGATGGCCAACTGGCTCCCGCCGATCGCCGCGGTCAGCTCGGCCAGGAACGCATGCGGCCACAGGCTGCGGGTGGCCTCGGTGTCGCGCAGGCGTAAGGTGACACTTGCGCCCGTCCCGGCAACCGCCGCCGCGGCGAACTCCCACGACGATACGCGGGCAAAGCCGTGCGCCGGCAGCGACCCCAGCCCCGAGAACTGCGGGAAGCAGACCGGCACGCCGCCGCGGATCGCCGCGGCCGGCCGGTATTCCGCCTTTCGGCTCAGGAACAGGCGCTCCTCGCCGCCGGCCGGAACCCACGACGTTACGTGCGCGCCGTGGAGATAGATCTCGGCCCGCGCGGCGTCAGGGGCGTCGAGTGTCAGCTTAGGCAGATCGCCCGCGCCTGGGGTGATGGCAACCAGTGGTTCCGTGGTTGGAGGATTCATATGGGCCACCTTTGATCGTGAAACATCGTAGGGGCGGGTTTTCCGTGGTTAACGCAAGTCTGCCTGGTATGAAGGAGGCAGGAACACCGGCAAACGTTCCGCCGATGCGGAAAAACCCGCCCCTACCTCATGCCACGATCGTCTGCGTGCCTTCCCAGCGGATGCCCGGCGCCAGGTGGGCCGGCGCCCCGACGATCGCTGCCTCGACACAGATGAACCGCTTGAAGTCGTCTGGCTCCAGGTCGGCCATGGCCGCGCATTTTGCTGCGGCGGGATTCCACACCACGGTATCGTTGAAGCCGGCCTTGCGAATGATCGTTGTCCGGCCTGCCTCGATCATGCGCGCTTCGACCGGCGCGTCGAAATAGATCCGGTTCACTTCGCCCGTGAAGTCCACCTGCGGCGAAGTCTCCTGCACCTCGATGCCGCCTGCTGCGGCATCGCGATAGCGCAGGTCCTCCAATCCCGTGACGCATGTAGAGGCAAGATTCTCGATGGCCAGATAGGTATGGAACGAGGAGGTGAAGGCGAACGTTTCGGCGCCGGTGTTGGTCACGGCCAGCGTCACCTCGAACTGATCTCCGCCGATCGTGATGGACAGCTCAGCCTGGAAGCTGAACGGCCATTGGCGCCGGCTCTCCTCGGTGTCGCGCACGCGCAAGGTTGCGGTGGCGCCTTTCCCGACGACATCCGCGCTGACGAACTCCCACGACATCAAGCGCACCAACCCGTGCAAGGGCAGCGGCCCTCCACCGCCGAACTGCGGGAACACCACCGGGATGCCGCCGCGAATCGGCGACCCGGCCCGGAATGCGGACTTCCGGCTCATGAACAGGCGTTCCCGGCCGCCCGCCGGCGCCCACGACGTCACGTGCGCTCCGTAGAGGTAAATCTCCGCCCTCGCGCCGTCAGGGGCAACAAGGGTCAGTTTGGGCAGGTCGCCTGCACCAGGGGCAATGGCCACAAGCGGTTCGCCGGTCTTCAGGCTCATGTCGATCTCCTTATTGAGGTATAGTTGGAACACAGATTCCCCTGATTTTCAAAATCACAGGCGTCTTTCACGCACCACGCACCACGCACCACGCAATACGCAATACGCAATACGCAATACGCAGTACGCAATACGCAGTACGTCTCACATTTCACTTGTCACGTCTCACGCGCTCCCCGCCACTCCCCCGTCACCGCCGCGTCCAAACACGCGTCCAGGTCGCCGAACCGCATCCGCACCCCGCTGTGCATCGGCGCGTAGCAAGCCATCTTGCCCGCGTTGGTGGCCATGCTGCGGACGTCCAGCATCTGCATGGGGGCAACCACGGCGCAGGTGTCGGCCACCACCTCGCCGCCCGCGGCCTCGATGATCTGCACGTAGCCAAGCTCGGCCGCGGCCTGGCGGGTGATCTCGCCCGTGGTGACCCACAGCCGCGTGGCCAGTCGTTTGCCGCTCAGCGCGCCGGCCACTGCTTCGATCTCGGTCAGGCTGGCGTGCGGGCAGCCGATCGTCACCAGGTCGATCTTGCGCAGGTCGGGATCGGCGTCCATGACGCGGTATGCCTCGTCCAGGCTGTCGATCGTCAGCCGCTGCGGGTAAGGCTGAATGAGTGTTTCGCCCCCGTCGCGTGCTTCGGGCGTATAGCCGGCGATGTGGTAGAGCGCGACCGCGCCGTAGGCCGCCAGGCCCGCGCCCAGCGTCTTCAGCCGGTCGCCCGCCAGGCCGCCGCGGGTGAGATCGCCCGTCAGGGGCGGCAGCCAGGCGGCCAGATCCGCAAACCAGGGGACGCCGTTGCCCACGGCCTTTCCCACGGTGTAGCTCAGCGCGCCGAAATCGGCCACTGATCTGATCGGGCAGCGGATTTCCACGATCCAATTCGCGCGGCGGTTTTCATCCAGGTGATACCCGTAGCGCGCCGCGCGCCCGACGATTCCTGCCGCGACCGCGCTCGGGCCGCCCTCGCGGTTGGAGCGCGCGCCGATGACGGAGTTCGCGTACGCCACCGCGCTCGATTCGGCCCAGGCGAGATGCTCGCCCCGCTGAGGCTTGTGCTGCTGGAAGAGGTAGGGGGTGCAGCTCATGGTGGGCGTGACACCCATCTTGACGAATGCATCGATGACGTTGAGCTGTGGCGTGGCGAAGCTCGGCTGGATGCCCCAGGCCTGCCATTTGCCGCGCTCCATCCCCATGGGGTTCAATGTCGCGGGCACGCGCATCCGTGCGCCTTCGTCGGCCCACTCGCTCAGGAACGCCACGCCCGCGTCCCCCAGGTTTTTGTAAGAGACCCCCGCAATTTGCACATGAGTCACGGGTGTCAGGTCGGCCGCGCCGTAGATGCGCGCCAGCGCCACGACGATTTCCATCGCGCGGCGGACGCCCGGCCCCTCGGCGCCGTCCAGCATGGCCTGCTCTTCCGGAGTAAGTCGTAGTCTGTCCGCGTTCCCTGGGCCATGCCGCTTCACTTTCGTTGCTCCGATATGTGAATCATTTGCACCATGCGAGATTCTAGCACAACGCACGCGGGTTAGCAAAGGCAATCGTTTTGCAGATGGCTGAATTGGAAGGTAGCATACGGTGTACAATCAAATCTTTGTATATACTTCGCATATAGATTGTAGATGGTTGTGGTGACAAACATATCAAACAGGAGAGAGTGACGTGAAGATCAATCGAGTGTTCCGTGGGTTGTTGGTTCTGACGATCGTGGGCGGGCTGCTCTTGAGCACCACCAGCGCCTATGCCGCTGGTCCCCGCGTGCGTGTCGTGCATGCATCGCCCGATGCACCGGCGGTGGATGTTTTGGTCAATGATGGCGTTGCGTTCAGCAATGCTCCGTTCAAGGGCATCACGCCGTATGCGTCTCTGGCGGCGGGCTCGTATGATGTCAAGGTCGTTCCGACCGGCGCGACCTCGCCCGTGGTGATCTCCGCCAACCTGGCGCTGGAAGCCGACAAGGATTACACCGTGGTTGCGGTGGGTAAGCTGGCCAATATTGAGCCGCTGGTCCTGGTAGATAACAATAGCGCCCCGGCCGCGGGCAAGGCGCACGTGCGGTTTGTCCATGCATCTCCGGATGCGCCTGCCGTGGATATCGCTGTCAAGGGTGGGCCGGTGCTCTTCGCCAACGTTCCGTTCAAGGGCGTAGGTGACTATCTTCCGGTCGACGCGGCGACCTATGATCTGGAAGTTCGCCTGGCCGGCACCAACACCGTAGCGCTTGAGGTCCCTGGCCTGGCGTTGACTGCTGGCACCGTGTACACGGTCTTCGCGATGGGCCTGGCCGGCGGTGAGCCTGCTCTGATGGCTGTGCCGAGCGTGGATGCGTCGCCGGCGCCCCATACGTTGCCTACCACCGGTGTAGCCTTCCCTGGGATGTGGCTGGCTGTCATCGCCGGCGCCCTGCTGATGCTGGTGGGTGGCGGCCTGCGGCTGCAGCGCAAGGCAGTGCAGGTGCGCTAAGCGCTCTCGGAGAGCTGGGCCGGTTTGACTGACCCAGCCCTCTATCGCAAGTAGGCCGCCGATTGATGGGGCGGCCTATTTGCTTTCTCTCTGTGCGCCAACACGCATGTGCCGTAACCGTTTTGAGTCAGAGTCCGTCCCTCACAAATGCCCGGATCTATGCTATACTCTGCTCCACTGTTAACAGGCCGGGACTGGTAGGTGTTCCGGTTGATCGCCGATCATGTGGAGGCCTTCGGTATGATGCGCAAGCCGGTTGTTTTGCTCTTGGTAGTACTCAGCGTCCTGCTGGTGGGGATCGGCGTGATTCTGTGGCTCCAGGATGAGCCGCTGCAGCCGCCAGCCGCACTGACCACCCCCTTGCCGAGCGGCGAGAGCGAGCGTGTCAGCGTGCAGGAATTGCAGGCCCGCCTGCAGGGCCCGCAGCCGCCGCTGGTGTGGGAGTTTCGCTCTGCGGAGTCGTACGCACAGCAGCATGTGCCGGGCTCGCGCTTGATGAGTTTGGACGAAATCGCGGCGAGCGCCGCGCCACTCGATCGATCCCAACCCATCGTCACATTGTGCGCCTGACCGGACGAAGCCACCAGCGCCCGTGCGGTGCGTATGCTTCAGGGATTGGGATTCAAGGACGTGGCCGCCCTCAAAGGCGGGATCGCAGCATGGATTGCGGCCGGTTTGCCGCTTGCGAGCGACTAGGCGCGGCTTCGCCCGTTGTCGATGCATCCGAAACAAACACCGGGGGCAAAGCAGATCATCTGCCTTGCCCCCGGTGTTATCTACTCACCTATCGCAACGCCACCGTTCGGCGGTGTTCGCCCGCGCGGCTTCGCGCAATGCCATGCGCATCAGGGGATGCGCAGTTCCTGGCCGGGCCGGATCAGCTTCGGATCCTTGATCAGGTCTTTGTTGGCTTCGAAGATTTCGGGCCAGCGGGCTGCATTGCCGTAGACCGTCTTGGCGATGGCGCTGAGGTTATCGCCGGCCTTGACGACATAGGTGCGTTCGGCGGCCATTGACCGCGTCGCGGTAACGGCCTGCGCCTTCAAAGTGTCGATTTCAGCCTTGGCTTCATTGAGGGCTGCCTGCAAGGCGGCGATCTCTTTGTCCTTCTCGCCCAACTCGCGCTCTTTCTTGTTGAGTTCCCACGTCTTCTGGGTCAGCTCATGATCCCGATCTGCGAGCTTACTGCGCAGCTCCGTCATCTGTTGCTTCGCGGCATCGGCGGCCTCAGCAACGGCTTGCTTGGCATCGGCGGCCTTGTCGGCGACAGTTTCGGCCGCGCGGCTCACCTGCTGCTCGACCTTGGCAGGCACAGCCTGGACGGTCTTCTCGACCTCAGCCTTCTTCTCTTCAACCTTCTTCTCTTCGCCCTTCAGGGCGTCGCCGATGCGATCCAACAACGATTTGGGTTCTGCCATGAGATTTAAGCTCCTTGTCCGAGTATGATTGAGACTATTGTCATTCCGGCGTTAACGCCGCCGGGACTTGACGAGCAGTCCAAGGACGAACTTCATCGCCATGATGAACAAGAACGACCCGATGAACGTCGGGATCAGGTATACGCCGAAGATGAACGGCCCAAATTGCCCCATCAGGATCTGGCCGAGGTAGCCGCCGATGAGGCCGGCCACGATATTGCCCAACCAGCCGAAGGGCAAGTTGGTTTTGGATACTCGTTCCACGATGGCAACGATGATGATCGTAATGATCAGGGCGCCGATCCAACCAAGTAACATGGTGCATCTCCTTTATCGAGTAGTAACGAAAAGCGGGATCTGCTTAGAACAAAGCGACAGCCGCCACCAGCACTGCCAGTATGATCGGCACAGCCAGCACCATGCCGCCGCAGCCGATGCACCCCTTTTTCTTCATTACCTCGCCCGGGGAGTAGTAGCGTTTTTTGGCCGGCTCTTCCTCGGCGGGTTGCGCAGGGGCCTTTTCGATATTCGGCTTAGGTTTCTGCTCGATCGGTGTGATCGGCTCGAATATCGACCCGGCAGGCTCGGCTTCGGGCTCGCTGTATTGCGCAGGCTCTTCAGCCGCACCGATCGTCCACCCGCTCTCGTCTTCCAGGATGCTGAAGTCGGGAGATTCGGCCGCGCCTTTCAGCTCGTCGAATGCCCCCTCACCGCTCTCAAAACCGCCGGTCTGTGGTTTACGTTTGATCTCCGACATAGTCGATCGACCTCCTCGTTCGATGTGCTTCCTGTGCTCTCAGGCAGCGACCCGTATATTATCGCGGATTCACCTTACGGGCAAGATGACGATACGATTTTGCTGCCCGGCATGTTTGACACTGCCTCACGGCCAGACTATAATCATGCTTCAATAATGCATCTTGTAAATGAGGCTGGTTGGCATGGCACGTCGCAAAACCGGACGCCGCGATTGGCGGGTCACTGTTTTCCTGGTTATCTCGATTATCATCGTGCTCAGTATGGTCTTGGCTATGTTTTTGCCGGGCCTTTTCATCCCGAGCTAGCCACAGGTGGCCGCTGCGGACTCGGCTGCACCGCAACACGGAGCGCAGGACGCCCGCAGGGGATTGCTGCTGGCGGTGGCTGCCATGCTTGCGTTCTCCACCTCGCCGGTGCTGATCCTTTGGGCAGCTCCCCTCAGCCCCTTCGAGGTCACGGTGGGCCGCCTCGTCACGGCGGCCTGCGTGATCGGAGTGCTGGCTCGCCTCAGTCATCAGCCCGGCCTCCCTGCCCGCGCCGATCTCCCGCGATTTGTCGGGTATGGCTTCATCACCGCCCTGCATTTCGTCAGCTATATCGCCGCCCTCAACTTCACTACCATTGCCCACGCGCTGGCTATTATCTACACCTCACCGATTTTCGTGGGCATTTTCGCCGCAGTGTTCCTCAAAGAACCGCTTTCGCGGCGTCAGTGGCTCGGGATGGTGGTGGCTGTTGTTGGGATCGGCATTCTTGCGGGCCTTGAGCCGAGGCTGGACCGCCGCATGATCCTTGGCGACCTGCTGGCGCTGATATCGGCGGTGACGTATGGGCTCTATTCGATTGCCGGACGTTCGCAGCGGGAGCGCTACCCGTTGTTTACCTATGCCGGCGCGGTTTATGGCCTGGCTGCACTGTGGGCGCTGCCCGCGGCCGCGTTGAGTTTCACGCCCGGCGCTTACACCGTAAGGTCGGTGTTGGCGTTGTTGGGCGCGGGCTTGATTCCTCTGGCTGCGGGTCACACCCTCTATAACGCGGCGCTGCGCCGCGTGCACGCTACCGCCGCCAACCTCATTGCGTCACAAGAGGTCACCGGCGGCATGATCCTGGGCGCGCTGCTGTTGGCGCAGGTGCCACAGCCCAATGAGATCGCCGGCGCGCTAGTCGCCCTGGCAGGAATCGCACTGGTGCTCATCAAGGGTCAGGGTTGATTGGTGGAACGGAAAGTTGGGGAGGCAAGGCTGTGGCGAAACCTGTGGATTGTCCGTACTTCTTCGGTGACTATTTCCGCGGCCGTGAGGTCGAGAAATGCCGGTTGATCGAGCGCAACCGGGAGAACCGCCGCCCGTGGCGGCGCGCGTTGTGCGACTCCTGCCCTGTGCCGGCGATCCTTCGCCAGACGACGTGCAAGCATCTGGCGTTGGAAGCCTCGGTGGTGCGCAAGTTGGGCTTTCTTGAGCGCGTCTCAGTCTATGCAGTGTGCACCGAGCACATCGCAGAGCTGCAGGACCCAAAGCACTGTCCGCAGTGCGAGGCGGAAAAGTAGGGGCGAGGCATTCCATCCACGATCTTACCTCACCCCCTAGTGTTTCCTCCGGCGCGAGACGTGCCAAACCTGGACTGGCCTGGGAATGCCTCACCCTCACCCCAAATGCGCCGCCAACTCTGCCAGCGCGGCGGGAAAGCTGCGGCGGCCCAGCCCCAGCCGGAAATGGCTGTCCTCGTAGTCGAACATCTCGCCGGGCACCAACATGGTGTTGTGACGGTCCAGGAGTTCCTGCGCCAGTTGTACTGCCTGCATGGGCGGATTCAGCCGCGGAAACGCCACTGAGCCTGCGTGCGGGCGCAGCCAGGTGAACCGGCCGGCGTGTGCGGCAAAGAAGCTGTCGGCCAGGCTCAGATTGTCGCGCACGATGCCTAGATTACGCGCCACGATGGTCTCAGTCGCGCGGAGTGCGACGATGCCCAGGATTTCGCTGGGCGCGCTGTTGCAGATGGTGGTGTAATCCTTCAGGCCGGAGCAGCGAGCCAACAGCACACGGTCATGCGTCGCCAGCCAGCCGATGCGCAAGCCGGGCAGCCCAAAGGCCTTCGAGAGGCCGCTGAGGGTTACGCCGTGCTCGTACAGGTCACAGACAGAGGGTAATCGCGCGGCCGGGTCATACTCCAGCAGCCGATACATCTCATCGGAAAAGAGATGGAGCTTGTGCTGCGCGGCAATTGCGACGATCGCGTCCAGGTCGCTGGCCGGCGGCAGCCAGCCGGTCGGGTTGTGCGGGAAGTTGATGACGATGAGCCGCGTCTTGGGCGTGATCAAGCCGGCCAGTTGCGAGACGTCCAGCCGCCAGGCCCCATCCCGAACCTCCAGCGGCCAGCGGACCACGCGGCAGCCCAAGGCTGCTGCGATGGCGTGCAGCGACTGGTAGGCCGGCCAGGTCACCACGACCTCATCACCCGGCGTCAGCAGCGCATTCATCGCGATGAAGATGGCCTCTTCCGGCGCTGCGATGAGCACATTCTCCGGAGAGATCTGCCGGTATTGGCGGGCCACTTCAGCTCGCAGCAGCGGGTGCCCTTGCGACTCGGTGTAGCCCAAGCTCAGCCTTTCCCAAAGGTCCAGCATCTCGGGATCAGCCAGCGCCAACAGCTCGGGCAGCGACAGGCTTTCGCAATCGGAAGCACTGAGCAGATGCCGGACGTTGAACTCGTGTTCGGCAAAGAAGCGCTCCAGTTTGAAGGCTGCGATATCCACAATAGACGCTCCACTACACCAGAAACCCGGTTTCTGCCAGAAACCGGGTTTCTCTGTTTTCTGGTGAGTCGCAGGGAGCCCTGCGCTACTTTTCGGCCAGCAGCGCGTCGATCGCCTGGGCGAACTGTGCGTAGGCCTGCGCGCCGACGATCGGCGTCGGACTGGCCGCCCCCTGGCCGCTGAGGAAGAACGACGGCGTGCCATTGACGCCCCGGGTTGAGCCTTCCGTCATGTCTGCCTGGATGGCTGCCTCGGTCTTGGCATCCTTCAGACAGGCATCATAGCTTCCGGCGTTTGCTCCGATCTCCAGCGCCTGTTTGCGGAATTGTGCCGCCGCATCTTGGGCGTCGGTCCAAGTGCTTTGATTCGCGAACAACCAGTCATGCATTGCCCAGAAGAACTTTGCATCCTGCTGGCCGGCGCAATAGGCCGCAGAGGCCGCCGGGATGGCGTTTGCATGTCCCAGCGACGGGATCGGGAAGTTCCGGAAGACGTGCAGAACCTGTCCCGTTGCGATGTAGGCTTCGTACAAAAGCGGCTCCGTCTGTGTCGCATGCCGCGCGCAGAACGGACACTGGAAATCTGTGAAGTCTTCCAGTTTGACGGCCGCATCTGGATCCCCGCGATAGAAGTGCCCGTCGGCATCCACGCCCACCGGCAGGCTTGCCAGCGTTGCCTCTGACACTGCCGGGGGCGGCGTGGCTGTCGGCGGCTTGGGCGTTGTGAGATCCTTGATCGTCTGCTCGAACACGTCAATCGTCTGCAGCCCGACCAACGGTTTGACCCCTTCCACCTCGCCCGTCGCGGTCCGCTTGATCAGCAGAAAGGCGGGGACCTGGGGCACGCCGATCTGGGTTTGGCCGAATTCCAACGCATTGTCGATCTCGGCCTGCACGCCCGCGTCTTTCAGGCACAGGTCAAAAGCTGATTGGTCCAATCCCAGGCTCTTGGCATAGGCCGACATGGCCGGATCATCGCCTTCTTGCCACTCCGCCTGCTTTTGGTACAGCAGGCTGCGGAACTCCCAGAACTTGCCCTGGCGCGCGGCGCAGAGGGCGGCCACACCGGCCCGCGGCGCGGTGTCCGGGAAGGGCTTGACCACCAGTCGCATCTGGTTGGTGTCGATGTACTTCGACTTCAGGGTCGGTTCCACCGTGCCGGCGTGTTGTGCGGCGTCCGTGCTCTTGAAGTCCTCGAACGCGATCAACGTCAGGTTGGCTTCGGCGGCGCCCAGGCTCGGGCTGCCGTCGTAGGTGAATCCAGGCCGCGCAGGATCGGCGTCGAAGAATTCCACCCCTTGCGGCAGCGGTGTCGGCGTTGGCGCAGGATGGACCCCGTTCTGCGCTTTCTCGATCCTGTCCTCGAATTCCTCGAACGGATACGCCCCACTTAAGAACCAATCGTTGACGTAGAACGCGGGCGTGCCCTGGATGCCCAGCGCGGCGCCATCCGCGAGATCCTTCTGGATTCTGGCCGCGGTTGCGGCGTTCTGGAGGCAGGCGTCGTACTTGGCGCCGTCAACGCCGATCGCCAACGCTTGCTTGCGGAATTGATCTGCAGCGTCCTGGGCGCTGCCCCAGGTGTTTTGATTGGCGAAAAGCCAGTCGTGCATCTGCCAGAACAGCTCAGGCCCCTGTTGGCCCGCGCAATAGCTGGCCTTGGCGGCCGGCATCGCGTTCGGGTGGATGCTCTCCAGTGGGAACTGCCGAAAGACGTGTAGGACTTGACCGGTGGCAACGTACGCTTCATCCAGAAGCGGGCCCGTCTGCGTGGCGTGACGGGCGCAGTACGGTCACTGGAAGTCCGAGTATTCGGTCAGCTTGACCGCCGCGTTGGGGTCGCCGCGGTAGAAGTTGCCCTCAGCGTCTACTCCGGCTTGCACATCGAGTGTTCCGCCCGGCGCTGTGGTTGCAGCACCGGCTGCCGGCGCGCTGGTGGCCGGCGCTGCCGCTGGCGGCGTACCGGTCGAAAGCGGCGCTACGGCGGTGGGCGCACACGCGGTGACCACCAACAGCAGCCCCAGCAGCATGGGGAGCAGGCGCGCCGTAACGCGGCGCCTGTTCGAACGGGAAGGTTGCATTAACTCCTCCTTCAGTAGATGAACTCGCGAATGTCGTAACGTGCAATCTGCGGCAGTTGCGCTCGTAAGGACGGCGTCCCCTCAGGAGGCGAGGTCTCGGGCGGCCGCAGAAGCGCCCGGATCGCGGTCTCTTGTACCGCCGCCTCGGCCTCGTCAAGCGGGGCGATCTGGTCCGCCGCCGCCAACCGGCCGTATTCCGAACCGGGATGGTCGATGAAAGGCGAAAAGTAGATGATGTCGCCTTTCCCCAAAGGCATCGCATTCAACGCGGATGCGCTGTGCGCCACGTGTGCGTCGCCGAATCGTTTGCCGCCGATGCCGGTCATGATGATCACGCTGGCGGCAATCCCGGCGCCTTTCAGCAGCCGCACGGCCTCGACGACATCGCCGGATGTGCCCGGTTTGCGCAGCCACCGCAGAAGCGCGTCATCTCCGGTTTCCATGCCGATATACACGCGGCCCAGGCCTCGTGCTGCCAACTCGCGCCACTCCGCGGCGGTCTTCCGATGCACGTCGAACGCGTCGATGAACGAGTAGATGCTCGCCCCGGGCAGCACCGCGGCCTCATCGATCACATCCAGCCAGGCGCGCAGCCGCGGCATCGGCGCCACCAACGCGTTGGCATCGGCCAGGAACAGCGACCTGCGCAGGCCCAACGCCGGCCCGAAGAAGTCACGAACCGCAGCGATGTGGCTGCGCAGCTCGTCCGCGTGCTTGACCCTGAAAGGCCGGCCTCGATAGAAGTCACAAAAGGTGCAGCGGTTGTACGAGCAGCCTTCGGTGGCCTGGATCACCAGCGCCAGGTACTGGTCGGGCGGCAGGATGCTGACCGGCCGGTAGATTTCGGCAAAACGCGCCGCATCCGCCTCCAGCCTGGGCCAGTCCCAGCCCTGCAGCACCTCCAGCCGGGCGTCGCCGCTCGCCCGCGCAACCTGATCGGCCAGCGTACACGCCGAGGTCAGGAAGGTCTGCGCCTCTGCCGGCGCAAGCCAACGGCGCTGCCGGCTCGTATCTGGGCCGGCCCACTTGCTGAGCACCCGGTTATCCAAACCCCGCCGGTAATTGACCCCATCGACGAAGGCGCCGATCAACCGGCCTGCCAGGTCGAATGAGTAGCTCGGCGCTTCATCTCCGACGAGGAGATTGATGGCGATCGGGCGCACCCGGACCGCCACAAGCCCCACGCCCGGCAACACGCATTTGAAGACTTCGAGTGACATCACACAGCTCTCTCAGGCCGTCGGTCGATTATAAACCACAAGTGCGGGATTGGCTAGTACGGTAGCTTACGTACTAAAACTTATTTTGCAGGCTTTCGGCGTACCCGGTCAGCTCCACGTAGCCGTTGCCTTGTATGGCCTGCCCGCCTGATGTGCCTGTCACCCGCACCGCGCCTTCCCAGTAGCTGTAGGAAACCTGCATTTCCTGATCTGCCAGCCAGGGGGCGATCGTCAGCCGCAAATCGGCCTCCGGCACAGACACGGTCCATTCCGCAGGGTAAACGCCGCCGGTGCGCGGGCTGCGCCACTGCCCGGCCGGCTGGATGCTGAAGTCATTGGGGCCGAGCTGCCGGGTCGTGCCTTCGGCGGCAATCAGGGCGCCGCTGGAGAACGCATCTACGCTGCCGTCAGCGCGGCGCAACTGAAAGACCATCAGCTCCGTGCCGTCGTCGAGCTGAATGCTGAACCAATCCCAGCCCACCTGCGCCGCGCCCAGCGCGCTGGTGCTCCACTCCTGGTCCATCCAGCTCAGGCCCGACACGGAATAGGTCTTCCCAGCCGCCGTCACCGTGCCCTCGGTCGCGATACGCGTGCGGCTGACGTAATAGGAGGCGTTGCCGGGTTCGGGTCCTTTGCGGCTGTAGCCCTGATCCCCTTGCAGCACCGGCGGCTTCAGGTCAGCCAACACCAAATCCAGCGCCAACTCACCCGCGGCCGCGCGTAAGCGCGCCGGCCCCGCCACGCCCGGGTCCCCTGGTACGGACTTCTCGGCGGCCTCCGCCACCATCCAATCATCCAGCCACACGCGATACGGCTCGGCCTGTGCCCCGGCCACGCCGCCCGCGCCGCGCGCCAGCCGCTCGAAGGAATAGTGCTGGTTTCCCGCCACGTCGGTCACTGCGAAGTGCGCCATGTAGACCTGGTCGGTCCCCCAGGCTGAAGCCCGCTCTGCCCGCTGGCCCGGCGGGGTCAAGGCGCGGCGGAAGAAGGTCAACTGATAGCCGAAATGCTCGCCCGAAGCCGCCGTCAGGTTTCCGGTGTAGTACCACCACTCGGTCTGATAGTCATTGTGCGGCCCGCGGTCCGCGGGGAAGACGAACGGCCGCGGCCCCTCGGCGCGGGCGAACCCGTCCGCGCCGGCCGGTGCGGCCTGGGCCACCAGGCTTGCCCGCAGCGGTGTTTGCGCTTTGGGCCAGAGCTGCCGTCCGAGAAGCGCTGCCGCCAGCACGGCAACGCCAAGCAAAAGATACCGAGTGCGCTGCTTCATGACCTTACTCTCCACGCAGCACCTCCGACGCGGCCATGCGGCCCATGCGGATCGCCGGATAAATGCCGGCCAGCAGCGCGGCGGCCACGGCGAGGGCCAGGGCCTGCGCAAAGACGCCCGGCTCAGCCGCAAGCTGCATGGTCCAGCCGAAGGAGCGGCGGTTGATGATGAAGATCAGCACCACGGCCAGGACGAAGCCGGTGGGCAAGGCCAGCAGCCCGGCTGTTGCGCCCATCAGGCCGGTTTCCAGCACCACCAGGCCGCGGAACTGTCGAACGGTGAGACCCACCGCCCGCAGCACGCCGAACTCGCGCCCCCGCTCAAGCTGCAGCGACAGCAGCGCGCTGAGGACGCCGATGAATGCGACGATGGCGGCCAGCAGTTGCAGCGCGCCGGTGATGGCGAACGCGCGATCGAACACGGCCAGCGCTTCCGCGCGCAGCGCCTCGTTGGGACGCACCACCACGCCCTGGATGCCGGCCAACGCCTTCCGCAGCCCGGTTACGGTCTCATCGAGATCCATGCCGGGCGCCAGCACCAGCAGCACGGCCGTGATGGCGGGATCATCCCAGTATTGGCGATAGAGGTCCAGCCCCATCATCACCGTGCCCTGGCTGTTAGAGTAGTCGCGATAGATCCCGGCTACGGGGAAGGTCTGCGGGCCGTGATCCGAATACAGGGTGACGGTGGCGTTGCGTGCGGGCAAGCCGAGGCGGTTGGCCAACGGCTCCGAAGCGAGCACTGCGCCGTTCGCCACCGCCTGGCGCACCGCCTCGCGCGAGCCATCGGTGGAAACGAACACGCGCGGCGCGGTGAAGTCCTCGTCCGACACGGCGGCGATGGCCACCGGGCCGTCGGGCGACGCGACCTCGGTCGACCGCAGGACGTCCCAACGACTCACCCCGGGCCACGCGGCCGCCACCCCCAGCACGCGCGGGTCCAGCGGCGCGGCCGAGCGCGTGGCAGTCAGTTGCGGCGCTGAGATGTACAGGTCGCCCCACAATGTCTGCCCCAACCAGCTCACCACGGTGGTGCGGAAGCTGCCCACCATCAGCCCTACGCCGATGGTGACCGATACCGCTACCATCAGAGCGGCGATGGCCACGGCGGTGCGGCTGAGCGCGGCGGTCACGCTGCGGGGAGCCAGCCGTCCGAGCACGCCAAACAGGCGGCCGGTCAAGGGTAAGAGGCCCCCCGCGACGGCCTGGGTGACGATGGGCGCCAGCAGCGCAAAGCCGATGGTAAGCAGGAAGATGCCGCCGAAACTGACCACCAGCGAGCGCGTTGGGATCAACAGCAGCGCGGCGCCCGCGCCGATCGCGCCGGCGCCCGCAGCCGAGATCAGGGGCACGGCCCGGCGCGCCTTGTCTTCCAGGCCCGAGCGCGTCAGCGCCAGGCGAGGCGGCACGGTCGCGGCTTCCCATGCGGGCAGCGCGGCCGAGGCTACGGTTGCCGTGATCCCGAGCACCAGCCCCTTGACCAGGCTCCCCGCCGGGAGCGCAATGCCGCGCACGGTGACGACGAAATACAGGTCGTTGATGGTCTGCGTGACCAGCCGGACCGCCCCCTGGCCGAGCAAGATGCCCAGCCCCAGGCCAAGCAGCGACCCCAGCGCGCCGACGATCAACGCTTCACTCAACACCAGCCGGCCGATTTCCGTGCGCGTCACCCCCAGGCAGCGCAGCGTCCCGAACAGCGGCCGCCGCTGCACCACCGAGAAGGTCATGCTGTTGTAGATCAGGAACATGCCGACGACCAGCGCCAGCAGGCTCAGCGCGGTGAGATTGGTGCGGAACGCCGCGGTCATCTGCTCCAACGCGCCGGTGCGGGCCGACACGGGGACGATCCGCGCGTCCTCGGGCAGCAGGCCCGCTAAGTCGTCCAGGCATCCCGGGCGGAGTCTGGCCGCAGCTTGCGGGCCGCAGCCCGAGGATGTGTCGGTGGGCAAGATCAAGTCGATCCGGCTCAACTTGCCCACCATCCCCAACGCCTCTTGCGCAGTGGCGATGTCGGCCAGGAGCATGCCGTCCAGCGCGCGGCGAGTCAAGCCGTCCTCCGGCTTCAGCAGCCCGACGATGACGCCGGTCGAGGCGCGGCCGGAGGCGTCCAATGTCACCGCATCCCCCACGGCCAGCCCGTTTTCAGCTGCCAGCTCCTCTGAGATCAACAGCGCGCCGGGCCGGGCCAGGAACGCCACCAGGGGTTCCACGCCCACGGGCGTCCCCGGTTGCGCGCCGCCTGGGGCCTGTCCCGGCTCCTCGGCTGCCGCAAGGTACGATCGGAACGGCGCCTCGGCAAACGGATCCACGCCCAAAAGCTGGAGCGGCCGGCCGCCGAGCTGGGGCGATGTCACATAGTCCGTCACCACCGGCGCTGCCTCTCGAACGCCGGCCGCGCGCAGGGCCGCATAGCGCCCTTCATCCAGCCCGGCCGGCCCCCCGATGATCTGGTGGGTCGCCCGTCCCGCGATGGCGTCGGTGCTGAGATCGAACGCGCGGCCGGCGGCGCTGTTGGCCAGGTCGATGGCCACCATCACGGCCACGCCCAGCGCGATGCCCGCCATCATCAGGGCCGCCTGCCCCCGGTGGCGCAGCAGGTAACGCCAGCCGACGTTGAACAGGGTGCGGTTCATCGGCTCACAAACTTCGGCTAACGACCGGGTCCGCTCTCTCGGCGAGATCGGGCCGGTGAATCGCTTCGGCAGGGCCAGGCCTGAAGGTTGGGTCAGGTTCGAGCTTGCCTTCGTGCAGGTGGAAGACGCGATCCGCCCAGGCCGCCGACTCAGGGCTGTGGGTCACCATCAAGAGGTTTTTGCCCGCCTGGCGCGTCAGGCGATCCAGCAACGCCAGCACCGCCTGCCCGGTTGCCTCATCCAGGTTGCCGGTAGGCTCATCGGCCAGCACCAGCGCCGGACTGTGCACCAGCGCGCGCGCGATGGCGACGCGCTGCTGCTCGCCGCCCGAAAGCTTGTCGGGGAACGCCAGCGCCCGGTCGAGCAGTCCCACCGCCTCCAATAGCGGCTCTGCGGCAGCCCGCGCGGCGTCCCGGGTGGTCCCGTTCAGCTCCAGGGGCAAGGTGACGTTTTCCAGCACGTTCAGTGTGGGGATCAGATTGTAGAACTGGAAGATGAAGCCGATTTTTCGCCGCCGGAACAAGGTGCGCTGGCGTTCACCCAGTGCGGTAAGCTCCAGGTCGTCGACCCAGATTTGCCCCGCATCGGCGGAATCGATGCCGCTGACCAGGTTCAGGAGGGTGCTTTTGCCGCTGCCGCTGCGCCCCACCAGCGCGACGAACTCGCCCCGGCCGAATTCGGCCGATGCATCATTCAGGACGACGCGGCGGCGGTCACCTTCCTGATAGGCCTTGGAGAGGCCAATCAGGCGGATGGAGGCGATATCCCGGTTGTCTTCCGAACCCGCAGCGGAGCCGTTTGCTCGTTTCTTTGACGAGCCGATCTTGGTAGACGTGGCAAGACTCAACATGATTTCTCTCGACGTGAAGATGAACCGGGGCATAGTATATCGGGCGATGCTGCCTGTCGCAGTAAGCCATCGCCCGAATCAGACGAACCTTATAGGGAATGGGGCAAATGCAGCGGACGCCGCATCAACGGCGTCCGCCGGGGGAGATCCACCGTGATGACCATGAGCCCGGATCGGCCTCCTTCGACTGCGTTCCGGCCGGAAAGATGGCCGGAACTCCGCTCAGGATGCCTCCGCTCGTGTTTAGATTTGGAATTCGTGCGGCGCAAGGGGGCGGCTATACGGCTGCGCGCCCTGCCTGGAACGCTTTGCGGTTCAGCTCCACATACCGGGCCGGCACGCGCTCGATGATCACCCGCTGCCAGTCTTCCGCCGTCAGCTCAGGCGCCATGCCTTCCCGCTCAATCAGCGCCGATAGTGCGCCCAACAGCACGACGTTCGCGGCCCTGGCGTTGCCCAGCCCGCCGGCGATCTGTTCGCCGTTCACGTAGACCGCCTTATCGGTGACTTGAGCCACCGCGGCCCGCAGCATCTCGTCGTTCGGGTAGGGTTGCCCGCCCGAGGTCACCGTGACAGGCTCGATCGCCTGCATGTTGATCACGGTCAGCGCTCCGGGCCGCAACTGGCGCAGGTTGCGCAGCGTCTCGACCTTCTCGAACGAGAGATAGACATCCACTTCACCCGCGCCCACCAGCGGCGAGTAAACCACCTTGCCCCAGCGCACGAAGCTGGTGACGCTGCCGCCGCGCTGCGACATGCCGTGCACCTCGGCCTGCTTGGCTTGATAGCCGGCAGCCAGTCCCACGTTCACCAGGACGTCGCTGGCCAGAATCGTGCCTTGCCCGCCCACGCCGGCAAGGAGGAAGTTGATGGTGTCTTTCATACGCTCATCTGCTCCCGAAACTTAATCGCATCCCGCGGGCACACTTGCGCGCAGACCTCGCACCCGGTGCACAGCGAGGCGTCGATCAGGGCCTTGGGCCGCTGGGTTTTTTCGTCCAACTCGTCGCTCTTCAGGATGGCCGGGCAGCCGATGCGGAAGCAGAGGGTGCAGCCGTTGCATTTATCGCTCACGACCTCAAGCGGCAGCCAGCGCTTGCGGGCCGATGGCAGGAGCGCGCACTCCTCCTCGGTGATGAGCACCGACGGCTCGTCCAGCTTCAGGAACTCCTTGAGCGCCTTTTCGATCTCGTCCACGTGGAACGCGGGCACGGTCCTGACATGCCTGACCCCCAAAGCCCGCACCAGCGGCTCCAACTCGATCCTCGGCGCAGGCTTGCCCAGCAGCGTGTGGCCGGTGCCGGGGTTGTCCTGCTGGCCGGTCATGCCGGTCACGCGGTTGTCCATGATGATTGTCACGACCGGGCTCTGGTTGTACACCACGTTCGCCAGCGCCGGGATGCCGGTGTGGAAGAAAGTCGAATCGCCGATGACTGCCACATGGTGTTCGGAGCTGCCGGCCTTGAGCGCACCGTGGGCCACGGCGATGCCCGCGCCCATGCAGCCGCACGTATGGATCGCGCTTAACGGCTGGATGAGGCCCAGGGTATAGCAGCCGATGTCGCCGTTCACCGGCACCTTGAGCTTGTTCAGAATGTAGAACGCGCCGCGATGCGGGCAGCCGGGGCACAACACCGGCGGGCGGGCCGGCAGCGTCCCCACGTCGACCTGCGGCAGCGCCACGCGGAGGTCACCGGGGAGCAGGTTCGCCTGGATGGCGCTCTCGCGCACCACTCGCGGGTCGAACTCTCCCATCAGCGGGAAGATGTTCTTGCCCTCGCAGGGGATGCCCATCAGCCTGACCGCTTCCTCAATGAAGGGATCGAGCTCCTCGATCACGATCAGCCGGTCCACCGAGGCCGCAAAGTCGCGGATCAGCTTCTCCGGCAGGGGCCAGGTCATGCCCAGCTTGAGCACCGATGCCGTGGGAAACACCTCTTTGGCGTACTGATAGGCCACGCCGCAGGTGATGATCCCAAGCGCCTTGTCGCCCGGCTCGACCCGGTTGAACGGGCAGCCCTCGGCGTACTCGGCCACTGCCCGGATGCGCGCCTCGATGACCGGATGGCGCCTGATGGCGTTGGCGGGCACCATGACGTACTTGGCGGGGTTGCGCGGGAACTTCTCGATTTGCGATTTTTGATTTGCGATTTGCTCTTGGTCATCCGCCGATTCGCTGATTCGCAGATTCGCAGATTCGCCCAGTTCCACCGCGCTGGTCGAATGGCACACGCGCGTCGTCAGGCGCAGCAGCACGGGCGTATCGAACCTTTCGCTCAGCTCGAACGCGGCCACCGTGAGGTCTTTGGCCTCCTGGCTGTCGCTGGGCTCCAGGCAGGGGATGCGCGCGAACTTGGCGAAGGTGCGGTTGTCCTGTTCGTTCTGGCTGGAGTGCATGGCCGGGTCATCGGCCGAGACGATCACCAGGCCGGCCTCGGCGCCGGTCATCGATGCGTACATGAAGGAGTCCGCGGCCACATTCAGGCCGACATGCTTCATGGTGGCCAGGGCGCGCGCTCCTGCGTACGCGGCGCCGATGGCGACGTCCACCGCGACCTTTTCATTGGTGGCCCATTCGGCATAGACGTTTGGGAAGCGGGCGAATTCTTCGAGGATTTCGGTGCTTGGAGTGCCGGGGTAGGCGGAGGCGACGGCCACGCCGGCCTCCCAGGCGCCGCGGGCCACGGCTTCATTGCCGGATAACATGCGAATCACGATCTTACCTCCGTTGGCAAGTTGGCAGTTGGATGGCTCTGCTGATGCGCGTCTTCCGGTGCTAGATTAGCAGAGTGCGGCACGCGTCGCCATGACGCGGGTCAGGAATTGCCGGATCATCATGCGGCGTTCCCGCCGCCAGCTATTGCGGCATCAGCTTGCCGGCCGCCAGGCTGGCATAGAAGGTGCGCACCCCCGCCTGGACAAAGTCGACGGTGATCACCTTATCCTGGCCTTCCGGTTCGATGGCGGTGACCGTGCCGGCGCCGAAACGTTCGTGGTAGACCCCCATGCCCACGCTGTAGGACTGCGGCCTGGCAGATGGTTTCTGGGCGGGCGCCTGTGCGCTCAGCATCGCCTGCCGATCCCACCACATCTCGGCATAGAGATTGAGCCTTTGGGGCGGGTCGAGCTTGGTCATGAACTCGCCGGCGCGGCGGCGAGCGGCGCTCAGCGCAGGCATCAGCTTCTGTTTTCGAGCGTGCGGCACGGCCGTGTTTTGGGCTAACTGCGCGGCCGCGCGCGCCAACCCCATCTCCAGGTTGCGCAGCGCCACCCGCGGCTCCCCATCCGGATCGATGCTGACCAGCACCACGCCATGCTGGCGACAGGCTGTCGCTCGCGCGTCCTCCCGATTCTCGTCAGCCTCGACCTCTTCGTCGCTTTTGCGCTGCTTGCGCTGCGTGCCCTCCAGCCCGATGAAGCGCACGGCCAGTGCGACATCGGGATAGAGATGATCCAGTTTCAGCCGGCGATTGGTCTCAGGATTGATCAGCCATTCGGGCGTCACGCCATACTCCGCCTCGAAGCCGTCGAAAACGCGCGCCAGCACCTCGCGCCAGCCGTTCACCAGGTTTGCCTGCATGTGGACCCTACTATGAGACGAAATGAACGTGCGAGGCCGGGTTGCGCGCTCGCACGTTGCTAAGCCGGATGATAGCATGATCAGCGAAGTCTGTCAAAGCGTTTTCTCGCCATCCCGGCAATGCGGTTATAATCTACTACATGAACCATGATATCGAAGCGGCCGCCTGGGATGAGTTCGTCGCCGGGCATCCGGCCGGGCACGTGCTCCAGACAAGCCGCTGGGCCCGGTTGAAATCCGCGTTCGGCTGGCAGGCGGAGCGCGTGATCGTGCGCGCCGCATCCGGCCCCGACGCGCCGATTGTGGGGGGTGCGAGCCTCCTTTTCCGGCGGCTGCCGTGGGGCCAGACGCTGGCATACATCCCCAAAGGTCCCGTCGTCGATTGGGCTGCTCCCGAGCAGGTGCGCGCGGTGTTGGCGCAGGCGCAGGCTCTCTGCCGCAAACGGCGGGCTGCCCTGTTGAAGCTTGAGCCGGAGCTGCCGGCCGACTGGCAGGCGGTTGTCTTGCAGGACCTGGGCTTCGAGCGCAGCGGCCAGCGCGTTCAGCCGCTCAGCACGATCCACATCGACCTGGGCGACGATGAAACGCTGTTGGCCGCGATGAAGCCCAAGTGGCGGTACAACATCCGGCTGGCTGAACGCAAGGGCGTCACCGTTCGTGAGGGGGCGGCGGTCGATCTGCCGGAGATTCAGCGCCTGCTGGCGGTCACCGGCGAACGGGACGGCTTCGGCGTACACAGCCCCGCCTATTACGCGCGCGCCACCGAGTTGTTCCTGCCGGCCGGGCTGGCCGCCTGGCTGATTGCCGAGCACGAGGGCCGGATGTTGGCGGCCATCGCGGTGTTCGCGGTGGGTCGAATGGCGTGGTATATGTGGGGGGCGTCCGGTGAAGAGGGACGGAATTTGATGCCCAACCATGCGCTGCAATGGGCTGCCATGCGCTGGGCACGCGCCCGCGGCTGCACCACCTACGACTTGTGGGGGATCCCCGATGAGGTGGGCGAGAATCCGCTCGCCCATGCGGAGCCGGCCAGTTGGGGCGAAGGCGGCCTGTGGGGCGTCTATCGCTTCAAGCAGGGTTTTGGCGGGCGGGTCGTGCGCTACACCGGGGCCTGGGATTTGCCGCTTTCGCGCGCCGGAACTGCGCTGTACCGTCTGGCGCTGCGGCTGCGGCGGGGGAGTGAGGCGTGAGGGAGCAAGGGGCGGACGACCGCTTGTATCAGGTGATGGGGTGCATGGAGCCAACGCTGTGGGATGCCGGGGTGTTGGCGCTGCCTCAGCCGCATGTGCTGCAAAGTTGGGCATGGGGCGAGACCAAGATGCAAACCGGCTGGCGCGCCGATCGGCTGCTGTGGATGGAGCGTCCGGGCGAAACCAGGGCGGCCGCGGCCATGCTGACTCGGCGGCTCCATCCGCGCCTTCCGGTTGCTGTCGCCTATGTCCCCAAGGGCCCGCTGCTCGATTGGTCGGACGCCGCGCTGGTTGAGTCGGTGCTCGCCAGGGTGGAGGCTGCGGCGCGTCGCGCCGGCGCGTTCTTCGTCAAGATCGACCCCGACGTGCGCGCCGGCACACCGGAGGGCCAGGCCGTCGTCGCGACGCTGGCACGCCGCGGTTGGCACCCCTCGGCCGAGCAGATCCAGTTTCGCAACACGATGGTTTCCGACCTGGTGCAGGACGAGGACGCGCTGTTGGCCGCCATGAAGCCCAAGTGGCGCTACAATATCCGCCTGGCCGAGCGCCGGGGCGTCGTCGTGCGGGAGGGCGGCCCTGGCGATCTGCCGGCGTTCTACGGCATGTATCGCGAGACCGGCGATCGGGACGGGTTTTTGGTGCGGCCGTTCGAATACTATCGGGCGATCTGGGAACGGTTTCTGGCTGAGGGTCTGGCGCACGTCTTGCTGGCCGAGGTGGATGGCGCGCCGATCGCGGGGCTGATCCTGTTTCGGTTTGGCCGGACGGCCTGGTATTTCTACGGCGCATCCACCGCGCAGGCGCGCGATCTGATGCCCAACCACGCGCTGCAATGGGCGGCCATGCGCTGGGCCAAAGCGGCCGGCTGCACGCGCTACGATTGGTGGGGCGCGCCGGATGCGTTGGACGAGAACGACCCGATGTGGGGGGTGTACCGGTTCAAGCAAGGGTTCGGCGGCGAATTCGTACCGCACATCGGGGCCTGGGACTATCCCATCCATCGGCCTTTGTACTGGGCCTACACTGTGGCCATGCCCCGGGTGCTTGATCTCATGCGCCGCCGGCGCCACTAAAAAAGAGAAACCAGGTTTCTCGCAGAAACCTGGTTTCTTGTGTCTTCTTGTATCATTCCTGTGCTGCCGGGGCGGGCTCCACCCGGTAGCTGGACGTAACTTCGGCGACGCCGCGCACCGTCGCCATGGCGCCGCAATAGGTGGTCTCCGACAGCTCGATCGCCCGCGCCAATGCCTTCGGATCCACGTCACCGTAAGCCACATACTCCAGGTGGATCTTGGTGTACTTCTTGGGGTTTTCCGCCGCGCGTTCACCTGTCGCGAAGATCTTGAAGCCCTGCACGGGCTGGCGCTTCTTCTTCAAGATGCTGATGACGTCCATGGCCGTGCAGCCCAGCACCCCCATCAGCAGCACCTCCATCGGCCGGGCAGCGCTGTTGTGCCCGCCGCTCTCCGCATTCGAATCCATCAGAATGGCATGGCCCGAGTCGCCCGCGGCCACGAACTGCATGTCTTCCACCCAGGTAATGTTCGCGTTCGTCATGATCTCACCTTTCGCCAGGCTGTTGTCGTGATTGTTTAGATGCGGCCCGGCCCGACCCGGTTACGCGGCGATGACCCGATGAGGCCCAGGGCAACGCGTGCGATTTCGGCGGCGGCATCGGGTTGGCCCAACGCGCGCGCGTGGGCCGCCATCTCGCCCAAGGCCGGGTTGCCGGGGAGCAGCAGATCGGCCGCCAGCCCGGCAATGCTCGCCGGGTTGGTTTCGTAGGCGCCCGCGCCGTTTTGGGTAATCCAGGCGACGTTGCCTTCTTCCTGGCCGGGGATATACTCGGTGATCAGCGTCGGCAGGCTCAGGCAGGCCGCCTCGGCCAGTGTGCCCGGTCCGGCCTTGGTGACGAGCAAGTCCGCGGCCGCGAGCCAGTCCGACATGTTCTCCACGTAGCCCGTTACGTGCACCGGCAGCGGCCAGGGTTCGGCCGCCAGCCGCTGCTGCAGTTCCCGGTTGCGGCCGGCAATGATGGCTAATTGGGGTTGGGCCGGGTGATCTGCCAATCGTCCTGCCAGGGCCTGCGCGATCGGGAGCAGGCGCCCGATCCCTGCGCCCCCGCCTGTCATCAGCACCAGGGGCTGCTCGGCCGGCAGGCCGACAAGGGCGCGTGCCGTCGGCTTGGGTCGATCGCGCGCGGCAAGGAATGCGCGGCGAATCGGCAGGCCGATGACGCACACCTGCTGCGCCGCCAGGCCGCAGGCCAGGGCCGTCTCGCGCGCCTGTTCGCTGGCCACGATGCACAGATCGACATCTGAGCAGAACCAGGCTGCCGGCGCCGTTATCGGATCGGTGACGACGGTCACGAAGGGCGTGTTCAGGCCGGTCGACCGCAGGATCCGCAGGGGCACGTTGTTGTGCAGCGGATGGACGCTGATGACCAGATCGGCTTTCTGGGACAGCAGCGGTGAAGTGAGCGAGCGGCGCACCAGTGGGTAAATCGCGCGTTCAGTCAGCGCGATCCGTGAGCGCGCCGAGGCGTAACGGTAGAGCAAGTAGTACAGCCTGGGTGCGCGGGTGACAAGCGGCCCGTAAAGATCTGAGACCTTGTTGAGCGGGAACGGCGTGTGCTCGTCCAACAGGTTGAGCCAGGTGACCAGGGCGCGATCCTGCAGGGCGTCGGTCAGGCTTTGTGCTGCGGCGCGATGCCCGCCCCCGGAATCCGCCATCAAGATGGTGACCCGCGGCAGGGACTCAGTGATGTCTTTCATTCATATGTTCCAAGCGGGAATTGGCTGTCTTTCTGGTTATCAATGGCGCGATTCAGTACGCTCCTTCGCCCAAAAGCACCCGTGGGGACGCGGTGCGCAAGAGGATGCGCAGATCCAGGCTCAGTGACCAGTTCTCGGTATAGTAAATGTCGAGAAGCACCATCTCATCGAAGGTCAGGTTGCTGCGACCGCTCACCTGCCACAAGCCCGTCATGCCCGGCAGCACCTCCAGCCGTTTGCGGTGCCAATCCTGATACTGCGCGACCTCGCTGAGCAGCCCCGGCCGCGGGCCGACGACGCTCATCTCGCCGCGCAACACATTGATGAGCTGGGGCAGCTCGTCGATGCTGGTCTTGCGGATGAACCGTCCCACTCGCGTGCGCCGCGGATCATCGCGTATCTTGAATAACGGACCGGCTGCCTCGTTCTGAGCGCGCAGCTTCTCCAGCAGCGCCTCCGCGTTCTGATACATGGAGCGGAACTTGTAAACCTGGAAAGGTTTCCCGTAACGGCCGGCGCGCTCCTGACGAAACAGGATCGGACCGGGAGAATCGAGACGAATCGCAATCACAACGATCAGCCACAACGGCGCAAACAGGATCATCGCCAGGCCGGCCAGCAGCACATCGGCGATGCGCTTGACAGTGTTGTTGAAGCCGGTCAGCGCGTTTTCCTTGATGCTGATCAGGGGGATGCCGTTGATCGCCTCGATATCCACGCCGCCAAAGCTGAGTTGGAAGAAATCGGGCACGACGCGCGCGCGTATGCCGGTCTGTTCGGCCTCGTTCACCAGGCGGAGGATCTTGCGGTGATATTGCCAGGGCAGGGTGATGATCACCTGATTGATATTCTGTTCTTTGGCGACCGTGGGCAGGTTGTCCAGCGGCCCGAAGGCCTTGATCGGGCCGATATCGGCAACGCTCTTGGCCGGGTCGTCATCCAGAAACCCCACGACACGATAGCCCAGTTCCGGCTGGGCGATCAGATTGCGCATGACGGTCCGGCCGGCCTCACCGGCGCCGATGATCAGCACGCGGTCAACACCCCGGCCGGCCTGGCGCAGCCGAGCCAACACCATCCCGCGCACGATGCGAGCCAGGCCCAAGAGCAGCAGGATCGCGATCCCCGCATAGATGAAAATGATGCGTGAGTAGAAGAGGCGGCGATAGAAGAAGACCAGCACCACCAGCAACATGATGGCGGTCGCCGTGGCATTCACAAGCCCATACAGGTCGTCGTATAACGAGCGGCCTCGGCGGACGTCATACGCGCCCTCGCGCCGGCTGGCAAGCACCAGCACCATCGTCAGCAGGCCTACCATCGGCAAGTACACGACATAAGGCACGTTGTTGGCAGGATCTACTGAGCGAAAGAGCTGTAGATCATAACGCAGCCAATAGGCGATCGGGAAAGCGATGTTGATCAGGATGATATCGGTGACCAAGGTCACCCAGGGCATCCAGTTACGGACGTCTCGTTTCACCTGGCGCCTCCTGATGGCAATGCGCCCAATAGATCGCGATAGACTTGAGCCGTCTGTGTTGCTGTGCGTGCCCAAGAAAAACGCGCAGCCTGCCGCAGCCCAGCCGCACGTAGGTTCTCTCGTAATTGCGCATCGGTCAGCAAGAGGTTGATAGCAGCGGTCAGTGCTTCCGTGTCGTCCGGTTCGACCAGCAGGGCCGCATCGCCGGCTACTTCGGGCAGCGAGGATGATGTGGTGGTGATGACCGGCGTCCCACACGCCATGGCCTCCAACACGGGCAGCCCGAATCCTTCGAAGCGTGACGGATACGCGAACAGCTCGGCCGCACGATACCACCAGGGCAGCTCGGCCCCGGGGATATACCCGGGAAACAGCACCTCATCTGCCAGGCCCAGCTCAGCCACCCGCGCAAAGATCGTATCGAAAAACCAGCCTTTGCCACCGGCGATCACCAGTTTTGGGATTGCTTGCTGACGGGCGCGGAGCGCAGCGTAGGCGTCGATCAGCGTTTCCAGGTTCTTGCGCGGTTCCAGCGTGCCCAGGTACAGGATGAAGCGCTCCGGTAAGCGCCGATTGCGTCGAAATTCCGCAACCTCGGCCGCGTCCGCGGGGTGGAATGCCTCATCGACGCCGTTTGGGATCGTTACCACGCGTTCGCCGGGCACACCGCAGAAGGCCATCACATCGCGCCGCGTGCTTTCCGATACGGCAATCACGCGCAGGGCGCGGCGCGTTGAGAGTCGCGTGAACAGCGTCAGGTAAGCCCGGTTGGTGTGGTGGAACGCTTCGGGGAAACGCATGAAACTGAGGTCGTGTACGGTGACGATGGTCGGGCAACGCGCCGCCAAGGGCGCCGCAAATGCCAATCCATGCAGCAGGTCAAGTCCGCCGGAGAGCGCAGCCAGCCGCGTCTGTTCCCACAGGATGCGCCGCAGCGGCCGCCGGGTGTCCCAACGCGAGAACTGAACGTTCAAGCCGGCCGGCGCCTCGAAGGCCCGGTCGTGCAGGAAGGCCCGGTAGCACAACGGCATCGCTCCTTGGCCCGTTTCTGGCAGACGGCGCAGGAGTTGATAGATGTAGCCGTTGATCCCCGCCCCGCGATAGGTCTGGGTCAGCGAGAGCAGATGCGCGTTGAGGCCAACACAGCGTACAAGGCTCGTATTCTTCGGCACGAAATTCATTATAGCACAAGGGCCAAACGCGCCAAATTCACTGCCTGTGGTGTTGACGGGACAAGATTGCAGCAATACTTGCTCAGAGCGCTGCGCCCTTTTCGACCATCTCGCGATAGACGCGGGCCGTCTCGGCGGCCACCTGCGCTTGCGTATAGTGCGCCATCACGCGGGCCCGGCCCGCAGCAGCCAGCTCGGCGCGCCGGCCCGGAGCCTGAGCCAGGTCTGTCAGATGCGCCGCCAACGCCTCGGCCTCGCCCTCGGGAAAGACCAGCCCGGCATCCCCAATGACATTCGGGATTTCTCCGCTGTTCGACCCGATGACAGGCACCCCGCAGGCCATTGCCTCGATCAGCACGCGGCCGAACTGCTCGATCCAATTCGGCCGGCTGATGGATGGGAGCACCAACACGTCCAGGGTGCGGTAAAAGTCGGTGATGCGCGTCGACGGCAGGCTGCCGAGAAAGTGCGTGCGGTCGCTGAGGCCCAGTTGGTTCGCCAGCATCTCAAAGCGTGGGCGCTCGGCGCCTGCGCCCAGCAAGTGCAGCGTCCATGAAGGAAATGGCAGCGCGGCGCAGGCACGCAGCAGGGTTTCGATGCCCTTCTCGGTCACCAACCGGCCGGCATAGCCGATCGTGAAATCGGATTCCGCCCGGCCCGTGCTGCCGGCCGCAGGAGCAAAGACGCTGGGGTCGACCCCGAACTGCGGGATCACTGCCAGCCGGCCGCGATACCCTTTGCTGTGCAAGACCGCGGCCGCGGCCCGGTTGCCCGCGATGGCGTACTGGGCCATGCGGTAATTGGCCGTTTCGAAGCCGCGAAATGGCCAGGGGTAGCGCCGCAGGAGGTTCTGCCAGGTGAAGAACAGACAGCGCGCGCCCAGCTGTTTCCCAGTGCGCAAGGCGAGCCAGGTGGCCAGATTGTAGGGCTCCTCATCCATGTGCAGCACATCGGGGCGCGTTTCTCGCAGCAGCCGACCAAGCTGGGGGTAGAAATGCAGATGAAACTGGCCGTTGAACGCCACCGGTGCAACGATCAGCCGATAGCCCTCGGTGTGGGCCCGGTCGAGTTTCATCTGCTGCCGGCCTTCGCGCCATGTGGGTGGGACGATGGCCGTCAGCTCGATGTCGGGCTCCCTGGCCAATTCCTCCAGTTTGCGTTGATAGGCGCCCACCATCAGCGCCCTGGATACCATGACTACCTTCATCGCCAGCTCTCAATGGGGCGCACACAGCTTAAGCGCAGGGCGGGACTTTGATCTTTCACCGAATATGCCTTGCAAACCGCTTGCTTCTGCGCCGGTTTTGCGATAAAATATGCTTTGTGCGCTTGCGACACACCGGTTTTGGGTTTGCTCCTGTTCACGCTTCCGCAGAGGCTTTCACTGCCAGGAGGCAACCTATGGATGTCATCAAAGTCTCGGCTCACTCACGTTCCACGGCCGTTGCCGGCGCCATCGCTGGAATGATGCGCGATCATAACCACGCAGAGGTGCAGGCGATTGGAGCCAGCGCGGTCAATCAGGCCATCAAGGCCGTTGCCATCGCCCGCGGCTATCTCTTGTTGGATGGCATCGAGATCGTTTGTTTCCCCGAATTTGTGGAAATCGCTATCGAAGGCAAGGAGCGCACGGCCGTCAAGTTAACCGTTGACCCAAAGGATTGACCGCGCCGGCTCTCCGTTCGCGTCGTGTTTCCAGGATGCGCTCAGTGTCGTTTGCGCCGCCCGCGTGAGCGCCGCATTTCGGCCGAGGCTGTTGTCGCGGGTGTTTCTGTGCTGCCCTCTGCGCTCATCTCGCCGGTCGCGACCTCCTCCGGCTCCTGTTCTGACGGTTCGGAAGAGATTCTGCGTTGCCCGCCGGCCTCAGGCTGGCGCGGCGCCATGCCCAGCTCAAATTGCGGCTCGGGCACAACGACGTCGACCATTTCCCGCGTGTCGTTGGGCCCTTCTACCTGCACCGTGACCGAGTGGGTCAGCACATGGACCTGCCTGACCTTGCCCGGCCCCTGTGGCGTTTCCAGCATGCTGTTGATGTGGGGCATTTGTTTGCGCGCTTCGGCATAGAAGTCGTTTTCATAGCCGAGACAGCACAGCAGCCGGCCGCATGCCCCCGATACCTCCGGTGCGTTGAGGGGCAGGTCCTGCGTTTTGGCCATCTTGATCGACACCGGAGCGAATTCGCGCAACCAGCTTGCGCAGCACAGCTCCCGGCCGCAGCGGCCAAGGCCGCCCAGGAATTTTGCCTCATCCCGCACGCCCACCTGGCGCATCTCAACCCGCGATCGCAGTGCCTGAGACAGGTCGTGCACCAGGTTGCGGAAATCCACCCGCTGCTCCGAGGTGAAGTAGACGACGGCGCTATTGCCGTCGAAGCCGAGCTCCACGCGCACCACTTTTACGGACATCCCCAATGCCTTGGCGCGCCGGCGGCAGATCTCCAGTGCCTCAGGCTCGCGATGCGCCATCTGATCGTTTTGGACCAGGTCCCAGGCGGTTGCCTTGCGGATGACCGGTTTCAAGGTCCCACTGACCGCGGTGTCCGGTACTGCTTTGGGCGCGAAGACGATGCTGCCCAAGGTGCGGCCGCGCGAGGTCTCAACGACGACGCTATCGCCGGGTTGCAGGTCATCGACCCCTTGCGGGTCGAAGTAGTATACTTTTGTCACAGGCTTGAAAGCTACGCCAACAACAACAGGCATCATGCTTGCTCCTCACACCAGCCGGACGCAGATACGGGCTGCGCCTCACACGACGAGCGGCTTCGGTAGTTTTAATAGCAGCACATCCAACGCCAACCGCAGGTTAACGTTGGACTTGATTCGCCGCAGCGTCTGCATTAAATCGGTCAGCGCCGCCTCAACTTGCTCCGGTCGATAGAGGCTGGCTTGCTGTGCCAGTTGGGCCTTGCGGTCGAGATTGAGCACAGCGCCCTCAAGCTGCTGTTGGACTAGGAGAACATCCCGCCACCAGCCTGTCCACAGCCTCAACGTCGTCTCGACATCCTCTCCGACGCGGCTCAATGCTTCAGCGTAGGCCAGCCGTCCCAGGTGGCCTTCGGCGGTTAACAACAGCAGATCATCCAGGCGCTTGCTGCGCGCCTGCCAGCTCTCAGGGTTTTGATGCGTCGTGACGGCCCAGCCTAACCGTCCTGCGCTGAGCCGGGCGAGCAACAACGCTCGCTCCTCATCCACGCCCCAACGCGTCTGGAGCGCGGTGCAGATTTGGGCCACGGGCAGCGGACGCAGGCTGACAACCTGGCAGCGGGAGAGGATCGTCGGCAGCACCTGGTCGCGGCGGTTGCTGGTCAACAGCAACACCACATGGGAAGCCGGTTCCTCCAGCGTCTTGAGCAGGGCATTGGCCGCGGGCAGTGTTGCGCGCTCGATTTCGCTGATGATAAAAACCTTGTGCCGGCCCTCAAGCGGCGAGATCGCAGCGTCTGTCTGCAGGTCACGCACCTGGTCGATTTGAATGACGTTCTTCGCCGCCGACACGGATTGGACATCCGGGTAGCGGTTTTCGGTGACTCGTTGGCAGGTGCGGCAAACGCCGCACGGCGCGCCGTCTCCTTCCGCAAGACGTTCGCACACCAGCGCCTGGGCCACGGCCCGCGCCACCGTCGTTTTTCCCACCTGGGCGGGTCCGGTGAACAGGTAAGCGTGACTTGGCCGGCCATTGCGGATGCTATGCGCCAGCAAATCCAACGCCCATTCGTGTCCTATCACGGGCCAGGGTGACATAATTCCTCGGCTCACATCCCCAATGCGTTATGGTCGGCATTGTAGCATACCCGCCGCGAACGTGCCAGCACGGTTTACGCGGTTCCGAGCGCTTCCTCATCCAGACGACTGAAAAACGTGACCATGAACGCTTGCCGTTCGGCGGCGATCGCGCGCGCCGTGGCGGTATACAGCCGTTGTGGGATCAGATTCAGCTTGAAGACGAATTCGTGCACCGGGGTGTAATCTGCGCCCAGCGCGTCCGGTTTCAGGCGCGCATCCCCGCCGGTCGCGACGATCGCAGGCCAGGGTTCCATCCATACCCTGGTCCCGTGCGCGCCGGCGTAAGCGAACGCGCGCGCGATGCCGATGGCGCCGATCGCATCAAGCTTGTCCGCATCCGACAGGACCTGCGCCTCCAGTGTTTCCGGGATCGGCTCGGCCCGAAAGCGGTGCGCCTCGATGGCGTGCGCCACCGCCGCGACAAAGGCCGGTGGCGCGTCCTGCAACAGGTCGCGGGCCTGCTGCGCGCCGATCAGGTGATGCCGATCGCGGTCCTGGCTCTCCCCGATATCGTGCAGCAGCGCCGCGGTGCGCACCACGGCCAGGTCTGCACCCTCGGCCGCGGCGATCCGCTCGGCCAGGGCGGTCACGCGCAGCACATGATCGAAGTCATGTCCGCCGCCGCCGTTCTCGTAAAGCTCGCGGGCGGATTCAACGGTGATGGCCGCCAGGGGATGCCACATCTCTTCAGTTCCTTGGGTTTGATCGTTGACTTTTCAGCCAGAGCACCCCGCCGGGCAGGCTGGCCACCACCGCAACGGCATAGATCAGGAGCGAGACCGCCAGCGAGTGATCGGCAGGCACGCCGGCCAGGCCGAAGAAGAACGGATACGCGGTTTGACTCACGCCGATGCCCCCGATGGAGATGGGGATCATCAACACCAGCGCAATGAGCGGATTGAACAGGAAGATCGCTGCCAGCGACATGTAGCCGCCCATCGCCTGTGACAAGCACCAGTTAACCAGGGTCGTGCAGAGAATCCCCAGCAGGGCAATGCCGAATGCCAGCGCCAATGCGGCATAGCGAAACCGGTAGGCGTTGAATGCCTCGGAAACGCGGTCCCACAGCGGCGCCAGAGGCTTCAACCACCGCCAGGTAAACAGACGGGTGATCAGGCCCCTGAGCCGCCGGCTCAGCAGCAGCCCGAAGCCTGACAACAACACCGCCAGGGCGAGGATCGCGATCCACTCCATCTGCGCCAACTCAGCATGGCCCGTGAGGTTGACTGCCACGATAGCCGCAACTACAGCCGTGCTCAGATAGGCAGTTAATCCCACGACGCGGTCGACGATGACAGATACCGCAGCATCCGCAGTGCGGTCGGTGTAGCGCGCCAGGCCGAAGCCGCGCATCACGTCGCCGCCGATGTTGGCCGGCAGGAAGTTATTGAAGAAGAAACCCACGAAGAGGAATTGCAGCATCGCGCCGAAAGGCACGACGATCCCCTGGGCGCGCAGCAGCACCTGCCATTTGAGGCCGTTGATGATGATGGCCGCCACATACAGCACCAGGGCCGCCATCACCAGCCACAGTTTGGCTGAGGCAAGCTGCGCGGCCACGACGCCCAGGTTGGCCCGCGCCAAAGCAAAGGTGATCAGGCCGACGCTGACGATGATCTTGAGCAGGGTGGTGAGTTTTGCGCGCACGAGAGATTCCGATCGCGGGCCTAATTCTTGTGGGCAATCGCCGAAGGACGCACGTCATCCTTGGCGGTGGTTTGGGCGCGTTCCGCCTCCACGTCCGCCTTTTGCGTCCAGGCCATATCCCAAACCACGTGGCGGTCCTTTTTGACGGCGAAGTCGTACCAGCCCAGGAAGCGTGACCAGATTTCCAGTACCGCCAGCAGGAACAACGTCCACACCAGGCGGATCGCGCCCCAAATCTCCTTGAGCGCTACGCGGGCCACGCGAGTATTTTGGATGCTGGAAACGGCGTAGCCGTACTTGGACTTGAGGTAGAGGTGCCCCGCGTGATTGCGGCGGCGTTGGCGCACGAAATCCTGGATCGTGTCGGGGCCGGTGTTGTACACGATGGCATCGGGCGCATAGCGCACCTGCTGGCCGCGCTGAATGACCAGGGCCTCCACGAACGCCTCATCCATCGCCACGTCAGGCGGGATGCTGGTGAAGACTTTGCGAAACGCGATCATCTCGCCCAGCCGGGGGATCTCCAGGCAGAGCTGGTGTTCCAGGCGCAGGCGCAGATGGGTGAACAGCCCCACCAGATGATCCGGTGTGTTGACCGGGATCTTGTGCGCGCCGGTCATGCCAACAGCAGGATCGGCGAACATGCGCACCAGGTGTTCCACGGCATCTTCGTGGGGCAGCGTGTCGCCGCTTTCCAACACGCAGATCTCTTCCTGCGCGTGGGCCAGAAAGATGTTGATCGCCGATGTTTTGCCTTCGCGGCGGGGCTGGACGAACAGCCTGACGCGCGGATCTTGTGCGGCAAACGTCTCGACGATGGGCACGGTGTTATCGGTGCACGCGCTCGCCACCACGATGACTTCGCTGATTTCAACCTGGTTCAAGTGCTGATCGAGCAGCGCCTGCAGCAACCGCCCGATGTTCGCCTCTTCGTTGTAGGCGGTGATGCCAACACTACAGCGCAGCCGCGGCTTCTGATGATCCAACCGTTGCCTCCCACAAGAGCTATGCGTGCCCAACCAGCAGGTTGCACCAGCACGTTTTGATTATAGCAGGCCTGAAACCGATGGCCTAATCAAGCAAGAATTCCAAATGCACCCGGAATCGAGGCTTTAGCCGGTCTGGTACATGGCTCCGAGAAGTCAGTCACCGGCTGAAGCCTCCAGTCCAGTACGCGATCAACGGCCAGATTTGGAGTTGCTGCTAATCAGGCCCGGTCAGGTCAGTCCGGCAGCAGATCGGCGATCGAAGGCCCGATAACGTGTGTCGCGGTGCGGTGAAGCGGCAAGTAGCCCTGGTCGGCCAGCGCCGGGGCGGGCATGGTCGCCTCGTCAGGCTTATCGGACAGCGCCAGCAGCAGGCAGCCCCGCTCGCGCAGCCACTGCGCGAAGTCCACCACCTCCTGGGAGAGGCACACTTCGTCCAGGAGCCGTTCGGCCAGCAAGGCGTGGTCGGGCAAATGGCCCATGTGCGTCACGGTCTCCAGGTATTCGCGCTGTCTGAATGCCTTGAAGGGGGTCGGGTCACCCGCCTGCACGCGCGCGTAGATGTCGGCGTGCACGCTGCGCAGCCCGGCGGTCGGCAGGCGATCACGGCCGGCCTCCACCTGCTCGATGAAGGTTCGGAAGTTATCGACGCGGCCTGCGTCCGCATCGCCCAGCACTTTCTCGATGCTGGTGAACCCCGCGCTGACCATCAGGCAGATGTACGCGACGTAGTCCTGGTTGTCGGCCGTAAAGGGGTGATACCTGGGCACGTTGATGGCGGCATAGGCCCAGCGGAACGCCTCGCGGTCGAACGCTGCGCCGATGACATGCGCGGCGGTGGCCTCGATCGCCTTGACGCGGGCGCGATCGATCGCTTTGTCGTTGCGCCCGCGCGCGCCCAGCGCCGTCTTGTCGATGTCCACCACCACGGCGGTGCGGGCATCAAGGTGAGCGCCCTGATCGATCAGCAGCGCGGCGAACTCGGCCAACGCGCTCCAGCGATTGGCAACGAACACGCCGTCCCTCTCGGTCACCTGGAGCTCCTCATCCTTTTCCGCGCCGATGAACGCCCAGCCGCGCCAGCCGCTCTCGCTGCGCAGGTTGCGGAACGCATTGCCATCGGCCATCGCAGTGTCCCCCAGGTACACCAGCTCGGCTAGTTGAACCTCCGGCTTGTCGAGGCTGCGCGCGCGGCGCAGGAACCAGGCCGTCGTTCGGGCATAGCCGGCTTCGTGCTTGCGCGGCCTGGCGGCATCCGGCAGCCCGATTTCAGCCCGGGCATCGGCAAAGCGCGGCAGCTGGGGGTCCACCGGATCCAGGTTGCGATAAAGCACCAGGTCACCGACCAGATCGTAGAGTGAGAGTAATGCTAACATGGGTTACTGTCCTGTTCCGTACTACGTATTACGTACTGCCTGGTTTGGACACGCCACACGCAGTACGCAGTACGCAATACGCAATACGCCTGACGCCTCACGCCTTCAAATATCCCTGGGCATACAACAACTCTGCGTTCAGGATCGAGCCCCCCGCCGCCCCGCGGATTGTGTTGTGGCCCAGGACGATGAACTTGATGTCAAAGAGCGGGTCGGGCCGCAGCCGGCCCACGCACGTAGCCATGCCGCCGCCGGCCAGCCGGTCCAGCCGAGGTTGCGGCCGATCGTTCTCGCGGAACAGGACGATGGCCGGGTCGGGCGCGGTGGGCAGCCCCAGGCGCTGCGGCTCACCCTGATATGACGCCAGCGCCTCGGCAACTTGTTCCAGGGAAGCGGGTTGCCGTAGTTTGACGCTGACTGCTTCCGTGTGGCCGTTGCGCACCGCCACGCGGTTGCATTGCGCGCTGACGGCAAAGCCGGCGAACGCGATCTCGTTTCCTGCCAGCGTCCCCAACAGCTTCCGCGGCTCGACCTCCACCTTCTCCTCTTCGCCGCCGATGTACGGGATCACGTTATCCAGGATGTCCATCGCCGAAACACCGGGATAGCCCGCGCCGGAGATGGCTTGCATGCTCACCACGCTCACGGCAGCCAGGCCGAACGCATCGTGCAGCGGTTTCAACGCGCAGACCAGGTGGGTGGTGGTGCAGTTGGGGTTGGTGACGATGAAGCCCGGCCAGCCGCGCGCGGCCTGCTGGATGCGGATCAAAGCGGTGTGTTCCGGGTTCACATCCGGGATCAGCAACGGCACGTCGGCATCCATGCGGTGGGCGGACGCGTTGGAACAGACCGCGTATCCGGCCGCAGCCAGCGCCCCTTCCACCTCGCCCGCGTTCCCTCCCGGCAGCGCCGAAAAGAGCAATCTGACATCCGCGCCGATGGCGTCCGGTTCGGTGGGCGCCATCGGCATGCCGGCAACGGTCGCGGGCATCCCCCCGCGGAGCAGCCATTTCGCTGCGTCGCCATACCGCTTGCCGGCCGAGCGGTCGGACGCGGTCAACACCGCGATCTCGAACCAGGGGTGGCCGGCGAGCAATTGTACGAAACGCTGGCCCACTGCGCCTGTGGCGCCGAGGATGCCAACTTTGATTTTCGGTGTGTCTCCCATGAATTCCTCCCGATCATGTCCCGATCAGGTCGCCAACCTTCCAGAGACGGCAACCTTCAGCTATTGGCCAACGCCACGATATCGGCGTGCACCCCGGCCGCGGCGGCACTGACCCCGGCCCCCCGGCCCTGCAGGACCAACGGAGTATCCGGGTAGTAGCGGCTGTGAAACGCCACCAGATTGTCATTGCCCTTGAGCTGGCCCAGCGCTGAGTCGGCCGGCACGGCCTGCAGGCCCACCGCGGCGCTGTCGCCGTCGATCTCGGCGATGTAACGCAGCACCTGGCCCTGCGCGGCCGCGGCGTCGACCTGGGCTGCGAAGGCTTGATCGAGCTCAGGCAGGCGCGCCAGGAAGTCAGAGGACGGCAGTGCAGCAAGCTCGGCGGGGACCAGCGATGTCACGCGCACGTCGGCCAGCTCAAGTCTGCGGCCCAGCGTGCGGGCAATGATCAGCGCCTTGCGTGCCACATCCATGCCGCCCAGGTCGATCCGCGGGTCCGGCTCAGTGTACCCGCGGCGCATCGCCTCGCTCACCAGGGCGGAGAACGGTTCGCCGGCTTGCAGTCCCGTGCAGATGAATCCCAGTGTGCCGCTGAACGCGCCTCGCACCAGCTTGACCTGGTCCGCCGCACGCATCAGCCCTTGTGCGGCTTCGATCACCGGCACAGCCGACCCGACCGTGGTTTCATAGCGAAAGCGCTTGCTGCGGGTCAAGCCGTCGAACACCGCCTGCGGCCCGACCAGCGGTATTTTGTTCGCCGTGGCCGCTTTGTAGCCGCGGCGCAGGGCAAACTCCAGCGCAGGCGCGGTGGCATCCGACGCGGTCACGTCGACGACAATGCAGCCTTCGACGCCTGCGACATCCACAATGGCGGTGAGATCCGATTCGTAGGCGGCTTCGGCCTGTGGGAAACGCGCGCCGGATGCTTTCGCGGCCGCGATTGCCGCCAGGTCTTCAGGGTTGAGGCCCCGCTCATTCACCGCCGCGCCGTCGAGGTCGCACCAGGCGATGATCGAAAAAGCCAGGTTATCGCGTTCCGCGTGAAGCCGGCTTGCCTCGTTCAGTTGTTCCACCAGCGTCCGGCCCACTTTGCCGGCGCCGAAGATGATGAGAGGAATGCGTTTCATGGCGTCAACTCCCCAGGCCAAACGCGGCATGGATGTAGCGCACGCTGGCGTCAGCATCTGCCGCGGCCAGCGTCAGCGAGATATTGGCCTCGGACGAGCCTTGCGCCACGGCGATCACGTTGACGCGCTGTTCGCCCAGTGCGCCGAACAGGCGGGCGGCAATGCCCGGCGTGCCGCGCATCCCCTCGCCCACCACCGCCACGATGACGATCTCCGGCTCCACCGTGACGCGATCGATCAGGCGGCGCCGGATTTCTTCGGCGAAAGCGGTCTCCAGCGCCTTGGCCACCGTCCCCGCGTCGGCCTCCGGCACCACGAAACAGATGCTCTGTTCGGAGGAGGCCTGGGAGATCATCAGCACGTTGGCGCCCTGCGCGGCCACCGCGGCGAAGGTGCGCGCGGCAATGCCAGGCACCCCCATCATGCCGCGGCCGGCTACCGTGATCAGCGCCAGGCCGCGGATCACGGTGAGCGCCTTGACGGTGCCGCCATTGCTGGTTTTGGCCACTACACGCGTGCCCGCGAACGCGGGGTTGAAGGTGTTCCGCACGCTGATGGGGATGCCGCGGTCGATGGCCGGGAGCATCGTTTTCGGGTGCAGCACTTTGGCGCCGAAGTAGGCCAGCTCGGCGGCCTCGCTGTATGTCAGCTCAGGCACCGGCCGGGCATTCTTCACGATGCGCGGATCAGCGGTCAGCACGCCATCGACATCCGTCCAAATCTGGATCTCATCCGCGTCCAGCGCGGCGCCCAGGACCGCGGCCGAGAAGTCGGAGCCGCCGCGACCCAACACGGTGGGCACGCCCTCGGCTGTGGCAGCCACGAATCCGGTCACGACCGGGGTGACGCCCTTTGCCACCAGGGGCAGCAGCCGGCCGCGGGTGGCTTGCCGGGTGGCTTCCATATCGGGGACGGCCGCAGCATAGTTGTCATCGGTGATGATCAGCTCGCCTGCATCGACGAACTCGGCGCGCAGGCCGCGTGCGCGCATAGCTGCGGCCAGGATCGGGGCCAACAGCCGTTCTCCCAGCCCCGAGACGACCGCTAATCCCCGGTCGGTGAGTTCGCCCAGGATCGCCACGGCCATGCAGAGCCGCTCGAACTCGCGCACCCTTTCGTCTGTCAACTCCTGGATGCGTGCCAGGTCGTCCAGGTCGTGCACCAGCGCCTCGGCCGCGTCTCGGTGACGAGCAATCAGGGTTTGCCGTGCATCTCGGTACTTCTGTCGATCGCCGCGCGCGGCCGCCTTGGCGGAATCGATCAGCAGGTCGGTGACGCCGCGCATCGCGGAGGTAACGACCACCACGTTTGGGTCCGTTTTCAATTGTTCGCCCACGACTGCGGCGACCTGCAGGATCGCTTTGGCATCGTTCACGGACGTGCCGCCGAATTTCATGACTTGCATGCCGGCATAACTCCTCTCGGAAAATAGAAACGCCCCTCGCCTTTGGGGCGAGGGGCATCGCGGTTCCACCCAAATTGACTCGTAACCCATCCGGCTTCAAAAGCCTGACGAGTGACGCAATCATCTCAAAACGCTGCTAACGGAGCGGCCCGGAGCGCCATACTCTGCGACACGATTTGAGGCGCTCACTCCCGGGTGGTTTTCAGCGGATCTCGGCGAGGCGGGCTTCCAATCAGTGGCCCACCATCCCTGGCGCTTCCATCGGCGCTTACTCGTCCCAGTCAACGTTTTCAGGTATCGTTTGACGGACTGGATTATACCCGGCCTGGACGCCGTGTCAAATGGCGCGACAGCGCATGCGGGTGTTTCGACCTGTCAGGGCTGCGCGTCCGGTTGGCTTTGTTCCTGGTAGGCGGCCACCGCCGCGGCGTACACGCACAACAGCGGAACGCCATGCGCCTTCGCCGCACGGCGGCAGTCCTCGTATTCGGGCGCCGCTTTCTTGCCGTCAGCCCAGGCCGCCACCTTGACCCGGATCGGCCCGTAGGGCGTGTTCACGCTGACGCTGGTGCGCGGGAGGCAGTGGCGGGCCACTTGTTGCACGCGGACGCCCAGGGTCGAGGTCTCGGCAAAGATCAGATCGCGCAAGGCCGGCGCGGCGCCGTTTTGGCATAACACGCTGAGCATCACTGCCGGCCGGCCCTTCTTCATGATGATCGGCGTCAGGTAGGCATCCAACGCGCCGGCCGCCAGCAGCAGGTCGACCACATAGCCGTAGACCTCGGGGTTCATATCGTCGATGTTGGTCTCCAGCAGGGTCAAGGTCTCCATCGTGCCTGCGCCTGGGGCGTTCGCTGCCTCGCCCAGCAGCACCCGCAGCACATTGGGCTCGGGCGTGGTGCGCGTGCCCGCGCCGTAACCCACCGCGGTCAGCGTCATGGCGGGAATCGCGCCGAAGCTCACTGCCAGTTCCGTCAGCAGCGCCGCGGCTGTCGGCGTGACGGTTTCGACCGGGTGATTGACGCCGACCACCGGAGCCTTGCGCAGCAGCGCCACCGTTGCCGGCGCGGGCAGCGGGAAGATGCCGTGGCTGCCGCGCGCCAGCCCGCGACCCAGCGGCACTGGTGAAACGACCACGCGCTCGATCCCCAGCCGGTCCAGGGCGAGCAGGGCGCCGGTCACATCCACGATGGTATCCACCGCGCCCAGCTCGTGCAGATGCACCGCTTCTGCCGGCATGCCGTGGATTCCGCCTTCTTCCTCTGCCATGCGGCGGAAGATGCGCATGGCCCGCGCCTGGATGGCGCCTGGCAGCCGGCTGGCTGCGATGATCGCCGCGATGTTGTCCAGCCCGCGCGCGTGCGCGGTGTCGCCCGTTTTCACATCCACCTTGGTGGCCGCGAAGGGCCCGCGCATGACGCGCGCTTGGGTCAGCTCGAATTCGGGCAGATCCAGCAGCGCCAGTGCATCGCGCAGCGTCTCGAACGGCAGCCCCGCATCCACCAGCGAGCCGAGGATCATGTCGCCGCTGGCGCCGGCGATCAGGTCGAAGTACGCGATCTTCATGGTTGGGGCTCCAGTAGATTCATGATCTGATGGGCATGTACGGCCGCACCGAAGCCATTGTCGATGTTCACGACTGAGACGCCGGGCGCGCAGCCGTTGAGCATTGCCAGCAGCGCGGTCAGGCCGCCGAAGCTGGCGCCGTAACCGATGCTGGTGGGCACCGCCACCAGTGGCCCGCGCACCAGCCCGCCCAACACACTGGGCAGCGCGCCCTCCATGCCTGCCACCGCGATCACGACGCTGGCGCCGCGCAGAACGTCGAGCCGGCCGAGCAGCCGGTGGATGCCCGCCACCCCCACGTCGAACACCCGGCGCACGCTGTGGCCCAGGAATTCCAACGTCAGCGCCGCTTCTTCAGCCACGGGGATGTCGCTGGTGCCCGCGGTGACCGCGGCGACATAAGGCGCGTCAGCGGGGCGCGGTTCGACCGGCCCACCGTTCACCGTGATGATCCTCGCGATCGCGTGCCACTGGGCGGCCGGATGCGCCTGAAGGACGGCGGCGGCCGTTTCGGATGAGGCCCGGGTGGCCAGCACGCGACCCTCTCGTTCCAGCATCCGCCCGACGATCGCCACCACCTGTTCGGTGGTCTTGCCCTGGCAGAAGATCACCTCGGGCATGCCGGTGCGCTGCGCGCGGGCATGATCCAACACGGCAAACCCCGGTGCCCGGTCGAGCCCGGGCCACTGCGCCAACGCATCGTCGATGGAAAGCTGTCCTGCGCGCACGGACTCCAGCAATTGTTTGAGCTCTGAGGTGTCGTTCATGGTGTCAATACCTGGTTCATGTTGCCCGAACGGAAACCGGCCAGATCGAGGGCCACGTAGGTGAACCCAAGCTCCCGCAGCGCGGTCACGACGGGTTGGCGCATCTCAAGCGCGCGCGCCAGATCGTCCGGCTCCACTTCCAGCCGGGCGATGGCCCCGTGGTGGCGCACGCGCACCTGGCGAAAGCCCAATCGGTGCAGCTCCGCTTCCGCGCGTTCGATTTGCCCCAGGGCCTCGGCGGTGATCGGTGTCCCATATGGGATTCGTGACGCCAGGCAGGCGGCCGAGGGCTTGTCCCAGTTGGGCAGCCCAAGCTCGCGGGCCAGCGTCCGGATTTCGGCTTTGGTCAGGCCGGCCTCTTGCAGGGGACTGCGGACGCCGCGCTCGGCCGCGGCCCGGCTGCCCGGTCGATAGTCGCCCCGGTCATCCGCGTTGCTGCCATCAGCCAGGACCCCGAACCCTTCGGTGCGTGCGTAAGCCAGCAGGGTGTCCAGGATGTGGCCCTTGCACACGTAGCAGCGGTCGGGCGTGTTGGCTGCATACTCCGGGTCGGCCAGCTCCTCTGTGGGCAGCACCACGTGCCGCACGCCTAAGCCCGCGGCAATGGCCCGGGCCTCCGCCTGCTCGGCGCGCGGCTGGCTGGGCGCATCCGCAGTCAAGGCGAGGACTTCGTCCCCCAGCACGTCATGGGCCACCTTCAGCAAGAACGCGCTATCGACGCCGCCGGAGTACGCAACGGCGATCCGGCCCAGTGCTCGAAGATTCTCCTGCAAGCGGGCAAATCTGGCTTGGGTGTTTTCTGTCTCGGTCATCTTGAGATATAGGGCACGGTCTGAGGCCCCTCGGGCAATACGCAGAGGGTGGCCGCGGGGCCGTAACGGCGCACCAGCTCGGCCACGGTGTCTTCGATGCGGCGGCACGGCTGCAGCAGCGCCGCGCGAATTTGTTCATCGGTCAAATAGTCGGAATAGACAAAGACATCGGCCTTCAACTGCACCTGGGCCTGAACCTGGGCCTCCCACTGATCCTGCTTCAGGAACCCGGGCGTGCAGATCGTGTCCAGCAGGTCTTGGGGGCCGGCGGCGTTGCGCAACAGCTCGCCGTACAGGCCGTGTTCGGGGATGCCATCCCAGCACTCCGCCGCGATGATGATGGCGCCGCCCTCTCGTACCACCTGGCTGGCCGCGCTCATCCCCTTGACCGCCTGATACAGATTGAGGTCCAATGGGTATCCTGAGTTGCTCGTGATGATGATGTCGTAGGGCTCGCGCACCGGGACCATCGCCATCTCTTTGACAAAGGCGCAGCCGGCCGCGTGGGCTGTATCCAGGTCGCCGGCAAACACGCCCGTGATCGCTTTGTCGCGGTTGAGTGCTACATTGACGAGGAAGACCGGCCCTGCAGCCAAGGCCACCTCGCGCGCCTCTTCCCAAACGGGGTTCCCTTCCGTCACTCCCCAGGTCGCCCGCGGATCGCTCAGCATCCCCGCATCGTGGTTCCCAAGGATGGTCCGCAAGCCGGCCATGCCGGGCATCACCGCCTTGCCCCCTCCCGAAAAACCGGCGAAGAAATGCGGCTCGATGAAACCGGTCAGGATTTTGACATCGCATTCCAGGAGCTCGTGGTTGAGCCATATCTCGTGGCCTCTGTGGGTGATCCCCTGGAAGACCTGGGAGGTGGGATCGAACGCATCATTCTGTACGATCCGATAGGCATCAACCAGCCCATCCCCCAGCATTTCACGCAGCTCCGCATCGGTGTTGCGGCGATGCGTGCCCAGCGCGTTGAACAAGGTGATGTTTTCACGCGGCACGTGCTTCAATTCGGCCAGCACAGCCGGTATGATCTGCCGGTGCGGCGTGGGGCGCGTGATATCGCTGAAGATCACTCCCACGCGGCTGCCGCCCGGGACCAGGTCGGCCAGCGGCAGCGTTCCCAGCGGCGCGGCCAGCGCCGCGTGCAGCGCGGCTGCCGGGTCAGGCAGCGCGGCGACGAAGCGCGGTTCGACCACTGTCACGTTGAGCTCTTCGGACAACTCGATGGGCAGGTTGTTTTTGCCGTAAGCCAGGTTGATCTTCATGGCGCCACTCACGATGCGCGTGTGCGCGACGGTTACCGGATGCGGAGCCAAGTTTACCATGTCAACGGGGCTTGGGCAATTGAATGGGCCTGCGCTACAATACGCACTCATGAAGCAGCCTCTGAATGACTCACTGAATGCGCCGCCGGTTCTCGTTACCGGCGTGACCGGCTTTGTGGCGGGTCATCTGGTCGAGCGGCTCCTGGCCGAGGGTGTGGCTGTGCGCGGGACGGTGCGCCGGCCCCTGGATGCCGTTGCGGACGCACTCCCGGTCGGTCTGCGCGCGCATCGCACCGGCGAGGGGCTGGCCGATGATCAGCCAGCCCGCGGCGCGCCGCTCGACGGTGAGCAGGTACGGGGCGCGTTTGAGGTGGTGCAGGCCGACTTGCTGGATGCAGGCGCACTGCGCGCCGCCGCCGCAGGGTGTCGCGCTGTCGTTCACGTTGCGGCGTGGACGGGCGGCGCGGAGCTTTCGCCGCAAGCGGGACGCCGCGTCAATGTGGAGGGCACGGCGAACGTTATCGCCGCGGCGCAGGCGGCCGGCGTCGAGCGCTTCATCTACATCAGCAGCGTGGCGGTCTACGGACTGAACCGGGCGCCGCTGATCGATGAAACCGCGGCGACGCCGCCGGTGGGCCAGGCCTACCCCGACAGCAAGATCGCCGCGGAGCAGTTGGTGCGAGCCTCCGGGCTGCCGTGGGTCATCATCCGGCTCGCGTCCACCTATGGCCCGCGCGGCGCGGCCTGGAGCGTGGCGCCGATTCGGGCGATCAAGGCCGGCCGCCTGGTCCTGCTGGGCGCTGATCGCGGGCTGGTGACGCCGGGCTACATCGACAACGTGGTCGACGGCCTGCTGTTGACGTTGCGCCATCCGGCCGCGCTGGGTGAAACCTTCAACCTGTGCGACGACCGGGCCGTAACGTATCGTGAGTTTTACCTGGCGTACGCGGCCATGCTGGGGCTTAACCGCCTGCCGGCGCTGCCGGGTTGGTCCGCGCTGCTGGCGCGCTCGGCCCCGGCGGCCTGGGTGCGGCGCGCCTTGGGGCGGCCGGCTGTGGGGCCGTGGAGCCTGCACTTCCGCCGCAACCCATCTCAGTTCAGCATCGCGAAGGCGGTCCGCGTGCTCGGTTACGCGCCGCGGATCGACTTCGCCGAGGGGATGCGCCGCACCGAGGCCTGGCTGCGCGCAGAAGGGCATCTGCAGTATTAAATCCTTTCAGGGTGCTTCCGCTTTTTCCTGCATTGGGACTTCCTGATGCTTTTGCCGTGCCGGTTGCTTTCCGCTATACTGTAGCCATGCGGATTTATCTGGAGTCGCTGGGCTGTCGCCTGAACTACGCGGAGATGGCCGGCCTGGGCCGGCAACTGGTTGGGGCGGGATACGAGTTAGCCGCCTCCCCGGCCGAAGCTGATCTGTGCGTGCTGAACTCCTGCACGGTCACCGCGGAGGCGGATCGGCAGACGCGCCAACTGGCGCGCCAGATGGCGCGTTCGAATCCCGCCGGCCGGTTGATTGTCACGGGGTGCTACGCCACGCTGGAAGGCGAGACGGTTGCTGCGCTGCCGAATGTCACGTTGGTGGTCGGCAATTCGCGCAAGGATGACCTGCTGGCCCTGATCCGCGAGGCAGCGAGTCAACCGGGCGATAGCGAAAACGATGCGCAGTACGCGATTCACGAGCGATCCGCAGATCACCCGCATCACGGGCCGCGCACCCGCGCCTTCGTGAAGGCGCAAGACGGCTGCCGCAACCGCTGCACTTACTGCATCGTGACCGTGGCCCGCGGCGCTGAGCGGAGCCGTTCCGTGGCCGAGATTGTGGCGGAAGTCAACGCGCTGCATGCTCAGGGCTACCAGGAGGCGGTGCTGACCGGTGTCCACCTGGGCGGCTATGGGTCGGACCTGGGGATCAACCTGCGGTCCCTGGTTGAGGCGCTGCTGGCGGACACGCTGATTCCCCGCATCCGGCTGTCATCTCTGGAGCCGTTCGACGTGACGCCGGACTTCTTCTCACTGTGGCCGCACAGCGGCGGCCGCCTGATGCCGCATCTGCACCTGCCGGCCCAATCGGGCAGCGATGCGATACTCAAGCGTATGGCTCGCCGCAACCGGGTGGCCGATTATGAGGCGCTGGCCGAGGCTGCGCGCGCAGCGATCCCGGGCCTGACCCTCACCACGGACCTGATCGCCGGCTTCCCGGGCGAGACGGAGGTTGACTTCGCACAGACCCTGGCGTTTGCCCGCCGCCTGGGTTTTGCCCACATTCACGCTTTCCCCTACTCCGCGCGCAAGGGGACAGCGGCCGCGGATTTCGCGGATCAGGTGCCGGAAGCCGAGCGCAAGCGCCGCGTGCGTCTGTTGCATGACCTCGACGCCGAGTTGGGCCACGCAGTGCGTGCTGCCTCTGTTGGCCAGGTGCGGCCGGTGTTGTGGGAGAGCCGGGAGGACGCTGCGGCGGTGACCTGGTCCGGCCTGACCGACAATTACCTGCGCGTGCTGGTTCAGACGCCTGCGGATATCGATCTGCACAACCGCATCACCCAGGTCCGCTTGGTGAGACTTGAGGACGATGCGCTCTGGGGAGAGGTCGTGTCCGGTTGATGTCTTGGTTAGCTTCGATTTGCCAATCTGCTCATTTGGATCGAACGGAGAAGATGCTATGACCCTGGAAGAACGTCTGGATGCTGATCTCAAAGAAGCCATCCGCAGCGGCGACACCGTGCGGAAACTGGCGATTCGTGCGGTCAAGACCGCCATTACCGAAGCAAAGGTCTCCGGCAGTGAGCAGCACACGCTCACCGACGCGGATGTGCTGGGAATCGTCATCAAGCAAGTGAAGCAGCGTCGCGATAGCGTGACCGAGTTTGCCAAAGGCGGTCGTCACGACTTGATCGCCCAAGAAGAGGCGGAGATTGCCGTGCTGGAAGTCTACCTGCCGAAGCAGTTGGACGAAGCGACTATCCGTGAGCGCGCTCGTGCTGTGATCGCCGAATTGGGCGTCACCGATGCCAAAGGTTTCGGCAACGTGATGAAGCGGTTGACGGCCGATCTGCGCGGCCAGGCCGATGGTCAGACCATCAGTCGCATTGTTCGTGAACTGCTGGCCTAGCCGCGTGCCGTGCATTCTTAACTAGCTTTCCGGGTAACTCATGCCAACCGACGCTTCAGAGCCCGCATACGCATCCGGCCACCCCCTGGCGTTTCATTCACAGGATATTCCGTGGCGCGTGCGTCTGCGTGTTTTTCTTGTCTGGGCCATCTCAGTCGCGCTGATTGCGTTGATCCTTGTGGTGCGCCTGCCCACAAGCGGTCAGGTGACAGTGGCCTTGGGCGACGTCGCGCAGCGCGATATCGTTGCGCCGCGCCAGCTCACCTACATCAGCGACGTGCTGACCGAGCAGCGCCGGACCCTGGCCGCTAACGCGGTCCCGGATGTCTACGATCCGCCTCAGGCGCGCGTCGGGCGGCAGCAGTTTACGTTATCCGGCCAGATCATCGAGTTCATTGCCTCGGTCCGCAGCGATAGCCTTGCCGGCCCTGAGCTCAAAGCAGAGTACATTAAGGCGATCGCCAAGCTGGACCTCTCAGCGCAGGTGATCGAGCGCATCGTGAGCCTGCCTAACCCGGCCTGGGAAGCGGTAGCTTCCGAAGTGCAGGTTGTGCTCGAACGCGCCATGCGTGAGGAGATCCGGGAAAGCAACCTGGCCGATGAACGCCGCAAGATCCCGGCCCGCGTCCGCCTGGATTTGACGGACCAGGACGCGGCGATTGTGAGCGACATCGTCCAAGATCTGTTGGTGCCCAACAGTTTCTACAACACCGATCGTACTGCCGAGCGCCGCAAGGCCGCGCGCGACGCGGTTGAGCCGGTGACGACGACATTGGAGCGTAATGAGGTGATCTTGCGGGCCGGCGACATCGTCACTGAGCTCGATCTTGAGGCGCTGCGCGCCCTGGGCCTGCAACAACAGAGTTGGACCTGGCAGGAAGTTCAATTCGCGCTGGCCCTGACGTTCTTGATGGGGACCATCCTGCTCTATTACCTTTGGCGCCAGGAGCCGCGGCTGTGGATGCGGCCGAAAGAACTCATCGTGCTCGCCATTGCGATTGTGCTCTTCGTGTTGGTTGCCAAAGCCGCTGTCCCGACCCGGGCACTCATCCCCTACGTGTTTCCCTACGCGGCGCTGACCATGATCTTGGCCGTCGTTTTGAACTGGCGCGTCGCGCTGCTCGTCACCAGCCTGTTCGCGCTGCTGGTTGGCTGGTTGGCATCCGGCAGTGTCGAGCTCATGGCCTATGTCTTGGCCGGGTCGTTGATTGGCACGCTGAAGCTGCGGCGGGGTGATCGTCTGTCGAGCTATGTCTGGGCCGCGATCGCTGTGCTGATCGCCAACCTGGCCGTGGTGGCCGTTTTTCGGGTTGCCGCCGGCAGTTGGGATTGGCAGGGCATCCTCGAGTTGGGCATTGCCTCGCTGATCAACAGCCTGCTGGCCATTACCCTGGCCATCGTAGGTCTCTATCTGATCAGCATGGCGTTCGGCATCCTGACCCCGCTCCAATTGCTGGAGTTGTCGCGGCCGACGCATCCCCTGCTGCGCCAACTCCTGTTGAAGGCGCCTGGGACGTATCATCATACGCTGATTGTCGGCAACATGTGCGAACGTGCCGCCGAAGCTATCGGCGCCGATGCCCTCCTGACCCGCGTGGGCGCCTACTATCATGACGTCGGTAAGACCATCCGGCCCTATTTCTTCGTGGAAAACCGCAGCGAGGGCATGGACCCCCACGCCCGGCTGGACCCCCTTACCAGCGCCCAAATCATTGTGACGCATGTGAAGGATGGGATCGATCTGGCGCACAAGTATCGCCTGCCCCAGCGGATCGCTGACTTCATCCCTGAGCATCACGGCACGGGCGTGGTCTCCTATTTCTACCACCAGGCGCAACAGCAAGCCCCCGCACCGGATGCCGTTGATGAAACGCCGTTTCGCTACCCCGGCCCCAAGCCGCGCAGCCGCGAGACGGCGATCACGATGTTGGCGGATGGTGCTGAGGCAACTGTGCGCGCCCGGCGCCCGAACTCCATCCAGGAGCTGGATCAAATTGTCGGTGAGAGCATCCAACGTCGTCTGTTGTCCGGCCAATTGGACGAGTGCCCGCTGACTGCCGCCGATCTGAACGCGATCCGCGGCGCTTTCGTCGATGTGTTGCGCGGCCTGCACCACCCGCGCATCAACTATCCCAGTGATCCGCAAGCCGCGTCGTCAGCGGCGACCGAGGCGACACTGCCGCCCCCGGCGCCCGAATCGCCCAAGGGACCGCCTGAGGCTCCCACGGCTCAAGACGACGCCGCTGCAAGCCAAGGAGCTCTGTGACGCATGCCCGAAGAACAGATTGACGTGCAGATTGACTGTGAAGACGCCGAGGACGTCGATGCCGCCGACCTGGCGCGTGCCATTGCCGCGACGCTGATCAGCGCCGGCCGGCCCGATGGCGAAGTCACCCTGGTGATTACCGAAGACGACGTGGTTGCCGACTTGAATCGCACTTACCTGGGCGTCGACGGCCCTACCGATGTGCTCTCCTTCCCTGCCCAGGATCCGGCGCCCGGTTTCGTCAGCGCACCCGAGATGGCGAATTACCTGGGCGATATCCTCATCGCTTTGCCCTACACGCGGCGTCAGGCCGCGGCGCTCGGTCGCCGTTTGCGCGATGAGCTTCGCCTCCTGGCCGTCCATGGCGCCCTCCATCTGCTGGGCTACGATCACGCCGACCCGGATGAGGAGGCAGCCATGTGGGCCAAACAGGAGGGCATCCTGGCGCAGCTTGCGAGCGGCGAGTAAGAGAAATCGATGCGCGCCTTCCTCCGCAGTTTTGTCTATGCCTTTCACGGCATCGCATGGGTGATCCGTACCCAGCGCAACGCGCGCGTGCATTTGGCCGCGACCGTGATCGTGGTGGCGGCCGGGTTCCTCTGTCGCGTCAATCCGGTCGAGTGGGCGGTGCTGGCGCTGACGATCGGCCTGGTCTTCGGCGCCGAGATGTTGAACAGTGTGGCCGAGTTGGCTGTCGATCTGCTGACGAATCGTTATCACCCGATGGCCAAGGCGGCCAAAGATGCCGGCGCCGGGGCGGTGTTGGTAGCCGCGATCGCCGCGGTCGGCGTGGGCATTGCCATCTTCGGGCCGCGGCTGTGGGAACTGCTGTTCCGGTGAAGCAAACAGGAGGCCTGCGATGTCCGCAAAGATGACCAAACGCGAGCGGCTGCTTGCCACCTTCGCGGGGCAAGCGGTGGACCGCCCCGCCGTGGCGCTGTGGCGTCACTTTCCTGGCGACGACCAGCGGCCGGACGATTTGGCGTGGGCGACTTTGACGTGGCAGGCCCAGTGGGACTGGGACTTCATCAAAGTCTCGCCGGCCAGCAGCTTTTGCCTGGTCGATTGGGGGGTGGAGGATCGCTGGGTGGGGGGTGACGAGGGCAACCGTGAATACACCCGTCGCGTCATCCGCACGCCCGAAGATTGGCCGCGGCTGCCGGAGCTTGACCCGCGCGGCGGCAGGTTGGGCGGCCAGCTTCGCTGCCTGGCGTTGATCCGCGAGGGCGCCCGCGAGACGCCATTCATCCAGACCATCTTCAGCCCGCTGAGCCAGGCCAAGAACCTGGCCGGGGCCGGGCAGTTGATTGTCCACCTGCGCCAGGCGCCCGACCTGGTGCTGGCCGGCCTGGAGATCATCACCCGCAGCACCATTCGCTTCATCGAGGCCTGCAAGCCCCTGGGGATCGCCGGCATCTACTACGCGGTGCAATTGGCGAACCGCACGACTTTGAGCGAAGCCGAATATCGCACCTTCGGTGAGCCTTATGATCGGCGCGTTCTGGCCGCCGCGGCTGACTGCGCGGACGGCCTGGGCTTCCATTTCAACATGCTTCACCTGCATGGCTCGGAGGGCATGTTCGATCTGATCGCCGGCTATCCGGTCCAGGCGCTCAACTGGCACGACCGCGAAACGCGTCCCAGCCTTGGGGAGGGCATGCGCATCTTCCCCGGCGCGGTCTGCGGCGGCCTGGAGCACTGGGAAGACCTGCTGCGCGGCGATCCGGATCGGATTCGGGCCCGTGTGAGCGACGCCATCGCCCAAACCGGCGGCCGGCGGCTGATCGTCTCCTCCGGTTGCGTCGCACCCGTGAACGCGCCCTTCAGCAACCTGCGCGCCGTGCGGCAGACAGTTGAACAAGATACGTAGTACGCAGTACGCAATACGCACTGCGTACTACGTACTGCGTATTGCGTACTGCGTACCGCGGTCTTTCATTCGCCCATTCGCCGATTCGCTGATTCGCTGATTCGCTGATTCGCTGATTCGCTGACTCGCCGATTCGCTGACTCGCCATGGACTACATCTTCTGCCCACGCTGCGGGGCGCCGCTGACCGAAGGGATGCGGTTTGGCCGGATGCGCCGCCTGTGCCGCTACTGCGGCTTCATCCACTTTGCTGATCCGAAAGTCGCGGTCGCAGCTTTGGTGATCAAAGGTGACCACGTGCTTCTGGTGCGCCGGGCTGTCGTGCCGCGGATCGGCTACTGGGCGCTGCCCGCCGGCTACATGGATGCCGACGAGCTGCCGGAAGAGGCGGTAGTGCGCGAGGTGGCCGAGGAGACCGGGGTCACGATCAGGCCGAACGGGTTGCAGGGCATCGCGCCCTTGGCCGGCTGGAATGAGCGGCGGGGCATCCTGCTGCTCTACCGCGCTGAGCCGTGCGCGGGCGAGCCGGTTCCTGCCGACGATGTCAGCGAGGTGCGCTGGTTCACGGAGGGGGAGATCCCCTGGGACGCGCTGGCGTTTGAGTCGACGGCGCAGTTCTTGCACGAGTGGATCGCGGCCGCTACGGCGCCACCATGAGCGGCAGATAGTACCTTATCAGCCCCTCGCTGGCTGTTGCGGTTGGCGTCGCCGTTATCGCCGGCGTTGCGGTTGCGGTCGGCGTGACGGTGGGCGTCTCGGTTTCGGCCGGCGTCGCGGTCGGCGTCGGTGAAACGTCATCGCTGCCGGCCACACAAAACCGCACGCCATCCACCCAGAAATCGGTCGCGGCCGTATCCTGGTCGCTCTGTGACCTGAAGACAAGGGTAATGGCTCCCGCCATCCTCAGCGCCTGCATGTCGGCCGGTTGCAGCCGGTACAGATACCTGTCCCACGGCAAGCCGTCGTTCGATGAATCGGCTGTGTTGCCGGTGCGCAATAGCTCCTGGATGGCCTGCCCATCGGCCGTGCGCCATTCGGCAACCAACCAATCATCGAACGGCCAGGTTGGTGTTGTGCCCCAGCCGTAGTCCTGGCTTGAGATCCGATAGGCAAACCACAGCGCCCCCTCGGACGCGTTGGCGGGCAGTTGCAGCGTGCGGCTCAACACGCCCGACGCGTTCGGGCCGCCCAGGAAGTGGGCCGCATAACTCCCCGTGTAGACTTGTGTGGCGTCGATGCCGGCCGCGCCGCTGACCTGCCAACCGCCCAGCCCATCCTCGAAGCCGCCGTCCGGGATCAGCTCCTGGCAGCCATCCGGCCAGATCTCCAACGGCGGGCCTGGCGTGGGTGTGGGCGGCGCAGAGCCGGGTGGCGTGCTCGCCAGGGCCAGCGCCGCATCGACGCGGCCATAGCCGAAGTAAATATCGCGGCCCGTGGGCCCCAAGTCTGTCGCAGTTGACTCGATCAACTGGCGCACCTGGGTTGGGGTCAGCCCGGGATTGCGGGATAGGATCAGCGCGGCCAGGCCTGAGACGTGCGGCGTTGCCATGCTGGTGCCGCTCATGGCGCCATAAGTGTTGTTGCGAAGGGTGGAGTAGATGCTAACACCCGGCGCTGCTACATCCACGAAATCACCGCGTGTAGAGAACGATGCGAGGTAGTCGCCAGAGGTTGTTGCAGCGACCGCGATTACACTCGCGTGAGCTGCCGGGTAGTGGTAGCTCTCGCGGCCGGTGTTGCCTGCCGCCGCGACCACCACGACGCCGTGCTCCACCGCGTAGTTCACCGCCATCTCCTCGCCGCGGCTGTAGCTTGAGGCGCCCAGGCTCATGTTGATCACGCGCGCGCCGTTATCCGTGGCGTAAATGATGGCGCGGATGAGATCTTCGTAGGTGCCGATGCCGCCGCCGAAGACGTCCACCGGCATGATCGTGGCATTGCCTGCTACGCCGGCAATGCCAATCCCGTTGTTGATGCGCGCTGCTGCGATGCCCGCCACGTGGGTGCCGTGGCCGTAATCGTCGTCAGGCAGGTTGTCATTGCCGGCGAAATCCCAGCCGTGCACGTCATCGATGAAGCCGTTGCCATCATCGTCCACGCCGTTGAGGGGTGTCTCCCCGGGATTGACCCAGATCGCACCCTGCAAGTCCGCATGGTTCATGTCTACCCCGGTATCCAGCACCGCCAGCACGATGCCCGGCTCGCCGGTGGTCAGGTCCCAGGCGGCGGATAGCCCCATGCGGTTGAGGTAACCGGACTGGGTTGAATAGTACGGATCGTTGGGGATGAAATCGAGGGCCAACGTGTAGTTGGGCTCAACCCACTCTACCTCGGCCAGCGCTTCCAGGTCGGCCGAGGCCGCGCGCAAGTCCGCGTCCGGCGGCATCTGGACCACTGCCAGGCCCACCGCCGGGATGGTGCGCAGCACGGCGCCGCCGGCATCGGCGACCTGCGCGTCGAGCGTCTCGGCGTTCAGGTCGGACAGCTTCACGAGCATCTGGCCGATCGCGCGCGGCGCGGTCCAATCCGGCCCGGGCCTGGCCGGAGCTTGATCGACCGTGGCCTGGGCCGGCCCGGTCAGTGTCAGGCACAACACCCACAGCACCAATCCTGAGCGCAAACGGCGTATCCAGCTCATCGTTCCATGCGCAACCCGCGGCAAGGCCGAGGTCAAAACCGCGGCATCACGCCGCGGCTTGCACCGCTGACCGGTTGGCTCAGCGCCGCCGCCAGGTCGTCCCCCTTTTGTATCAGATATCCGGGTAGGTTGCTGGCCTGCAGCTCGGCCAGTGTCGGCGTCCAATCGGGCGCCGCTCCGAAGGTGCGCGCGGCCAGCAGCACCGCCACACCGTGAACCCCGCGCGATCGCAAGCCTCCCAGCGCGGTCACCCAGTGGCTGTCGGTGGAAGGCGTGATGACGATCAGCGTGGTATGGCGCGCCAGGGTGATGCCTTCGCCCGCCAAAACTTGTGCCAACGGCAAGCGCCCTCGCGCCTGGATCACCGCCAGTATCTCCAGCAGGCGGCTCATTTGCCGCTCTCCTCGGTCAGGCTGCCCGACCTCGCGCGTCTCGGCATAGCTGAGGAAGCCCACCTCGCGATCGGCCTGCAAGAAGTGCTGCGCCAGCGAGGCAGCGATGGTCACGCCGTACTCCACGGTGCTGGGGGGCAGTTCCATGCGTTCGACCCGGCGCGAAAGCCACGGCAAGGCTATGTCATCGTCCGGTCCGGCCCATGGCGCCTCGACATGCGCGTCACCGTACATATCCAGGAAGAGCCAGACGTCTGCCAAGGGGTCCAGTTCGAACTCCTTGGAGATCAGCCGGCCGGTGCGTGCCGTCGAAGGCCAGTGGATGCGGTTGAAGCTATCACCCGGCACATAGTCGCGCACACCCGACACGCTGGACGTGATATACGGCGTGCGGCGGTGCATGGTCTCGCCGCCGGGCAGGTAACCGGTCGGCGGGCTGAATTGGGGAAGGTCGACGATGGCCGGCGTCACCACCAGGGGAATGGTCCCCGGCGCCGGCCGGGAGAAGTTGAAGATCCCCAGGGGATCGCCGCTGGATAGCATCACCGGTCCCAGGGTGTAGCGCCCGCGCTGCCGGCAGAAGGTGCGCACTTGCCAGCGGGCGGATTTCTTGCGCCCCAATGAGTTGACCACCCGGCTGACATGGTGCCCTGGCAGATCGGAGCCATCACGGACTTCGACCCATAGCTTGGGCCAATAGGAGCGATTGACCAGCTCCAAGGTCTCTTCGAAGTATTTGCCAACCTGTGAGCGCTGCGAGCGCGTGGCGCGTTTCAACAGCAGGCCCCGGCAGTTGGCCCAGGCCCAAAACAGCGCGGCCGCGATCACGCCGGTGATGAAATAGAGCAGGTTGAACGCCAGATCACTGCTGCTGGTCAGCGCAAAGACCAACGCCGCAACCCACAGCAGGAAGACGCCCCAGGAGTGTCGCACGGTTTGCTCCGTCAAACGCTCGGTTCGCGCCCGTTACCGCGCGCGGACCCGCGTGCCTGGCACAGGCACCGATGTGGCGATCTGCTGCACCACGGTGTGGGCCTCAACATTTTTGATCCGTGCCGATGGACTGATGATCAGACGATGGGCGAAAGTCGCTTCCAGCAACGCCTTGACATCATCCGGGATAACATAAGTGCGGCTTTGTAGCGCCGCGTAGGCCCGTGAGGCTTTGAAGAGCGCCAGGCTGCCGCGCGGACTGACTCCCAGGTAGACATCAGGGTGACGCCGGGTGGCGTTCGCCAGCTCGACGATGTATTCCTTGATCAGGTCATCCGCGTAGACCTGTTTGACCGCCTCTTGGGCGGCGCGCAACTCAGCCTCCGAAATCACCTGGCCGAGATCTTGCAGGGGGTGATGTTCGCGCTGTGACTCCAGCACACTCATTTCATCGGCCGGCGAGGGGTAGCCGAGGCTGAGGCGCATCATGAAGCGGTCGATCTGCGCCTCGGGCAACGGGAAGGTGCCTTCGTACTCGATCGGATTCTGGGTGGCCAGCACCAGGAACGGCCGATCCATCGGATAGGTCACGCCGTCCACGGTCACCTGGCGTTCCTCCATTGCCTCCAACAGCGCCGATTGCGTCTTGGGGGTCGCGCGGTTGATTTCATCTGCCAGCACGATTTGGGCCATGACAGGGCCGGGACGGAATTCGAACTCGCGCGTCTTCTGGTTGAAGACCGAGACCCCCGTCACGTCGCTGGGCAGCATGTCGGGCGTGAATTGCAGACGACGAAATGTGCAGCCGATCGATTTCGCGACGGCGCGCGCAAGCATCGTCTTGCCTACGCCCGGCACGTCCTCAATCAGGAGGTGTCCCTCACACAGAAGGGCGATGAGGGCCATTTCGACCTCATGGTGCTTGCCGATGATCACCTTTTCGACATTCTCGACCACCGTCTGCGCCAGGGTGGTGATGATCTGCGTATTCTCCATGTGATAGTTTACTCCTGTGAGCCTGTGGTTCGGGCTGACTCGCTGCGTCCGGTCGCTGCTGGAGCCACAACAATCCCTGTCTCAGGGCGCCTGATGAGGCTGCAAACTATTATAGCCGCGATTTGCATCTGTCACAACCTCAGCGTATGCGCGAAGCCCTGCCTGGCATCGGCAGGGTGCGTCTTAATTTCGGGGCGCGAGCATCCTGAGCGGAGTCCCGCCGCGGTCCGCGGGACGTAGTCGAAGGATGCGGCCTTGCCGACGACCGCTCCGCACCCTTCGACTACGGTCGGCGAACTGATGCCGACCTCCGCTCAGGATGCTCCGCTGATTTCTGCCCCCAAGTTAAGACGCACCCGCATCGGCCTGTGTGCTTGCGCAGACTGGTCAACCGGAGTACAATCCCATCATGCCTGAACACATTCTTGTAATCGAAGATGATCCGCAGATTTCCGACCTCCTGCGCCGGGGGTTGATCTATGAAGGCTACTCGGTGGCCGTAGCGGGCGATGGACCGGCCGGCTTGGCCGCGGCCCGCGATCGACAGCCCGACCTGGTGTTGCTGGACCTGATGCTGCCCGGCATGGATGGCCTGACCGTCTGTCAGCGCCTGCGCGGCGCCAGCGACGTGCCGATCCTGATCTTGACAGCCCGCGATGCCGTGCCGGACCGGATCAAGGGATTGGATGCCGGCGCCGATGACTACGTTGTCAAGCCGTTCAACTTCGATGAGCTGCTGGCGCGTATTCGCGCGCTGCTGCGCCGTCGCCAGCCGCAAGCTGCAAAAGATGAGCTGCGCTTCGCGGACCTGACTTTGAATCCCGACACGCACGAAGTCTATCGCGGCACGCGCCGCATCGAGCTGACTGCGCGCGAGTTTGAGATGCTCCAGCTCTTCATGGAACACCCGCGCCAGGTGCTCACGCGCGACACGCTCTACGATCGTATTTGGGGCTACGATTTCGGTGGTGAATCCAACATCATCGAGGTCTATATCCGTTACTTGCGCAGCAAGCTGGAAGAGGGCGGCGCTGCCAGATTGCTCCAGACAGTGCGCGGGGTCGGTTACGCACTGCGGGAAGAGTGACATGTCGATCCGCCTGCGCCTGACCCTGTGGTATACCGGCCTCCTTGCCGTCACGCTGATCATCGTGGGCGCGTTGATCTACTCGGTCATCGGCGGCACGCTGAAGGCGGATCTGGATGACCGCCTGGCCGCGCAGGCGCAGGATGTAATCAGCCTGATTCAGGCGGAGAATGACCCGTTCAGTGTCATGGCCTCGGGCCGCGCCCGGCTGCCGTCGATCGATGTCTTCGGCTCGCAGTACTACGTCCAGATCTTGCAGCTCGACGGCCGCGCGGTCCAGCTCTCCGAGAACTTGCGCGGCCAACGTCTGCCCCTGCCCGAAGATCTGATCACCGACCTGGCGGCAGGCCAGGTGCGCTATGCAACAGTCGCGATTGGGCCTGCAGTACGCCTGCGTACACTCACCGCACCGATCGTGCTGGTCGATCGCCCGATCGGCATCGTACAGGTGGCCAGCAGCCAGGCCAGCGCGGATGATGCGCTGCGCGGGGTGCGCCGCGCCCTCCTGTTGGGCAGCCTGATCGCCCTGCTGTTGGCTGGCGTCGGGGGCAGTGTGCTGGCCCGCGCCGCGCTGCGCCCCATCAAGGCGATCACCGAAACCACGCGCCAGATCACCGACACGCGCCATCTCAGCCAGCGCATCTCGGTGAGCGTCCCCACCGACGAGCTGGGCCGTCTCACTGCAACGATCAACGACATGCTGGGCCGCTTGGAAGAAGCGTTCAATGGTCAGCAGCGCCTGGTGGCCGATGTGAGCCATGAACTCCGCACCCCCCTGACCACTATTCAGGGAAATCTGGATTTGCTGCGCCGCGGCGCGGCGGATGACCCCGAGATGCGCGGGGATGCGCTGCGCGCTATCGGCGATGAGACGGCGCGCATGCGCCGATTGGTCAGCGACCTGCTGTTGTTGGCCCAGGCTGATGCCGGTCTGCAGATTCAACCCCAGCCGGTGGAGTTGGACACCTTGTTGCTTGAGGTCTACCGCCAGGCGCAGATGCTGGCCGGAGATGTCACGGTGCGCCTGGGCGCCGAGGATCAGGCCATCGTCGAGGGGGATGCGGATCGGCTGAAGCAGTTGCTGCTTAATCTGGTGGTCAACGCGCTGAAGTACACGCCGGCCGGCGGCACGGTCACCCTGACCTTGCGCCGCAGCCTGGGATGGGTGGTGGTGGCCGTCGCGGACACCGGCGTCGGCATCGCGGCCGAGGATCTGCCCCACATCTTCGATCGTTTCTACCGTGCCGATCGCAGCCGGACGCGGTCGGGCGGCTCGGGCTTGGGCCTGTCTATCGCCCAGTGGATCGCCCAGGTGCATGGCGGCCGGATCGAGGTAGAGAGCACGGTGGGGGTGGGCAGCACGTTCACCGCCTGGCTGCCGGAGGCAGGCAGCAGCATCGATATCAAAGACGAGTGATGAAAGCGATGAAGAAACCAGCCCGCCCACAACCGCATCCGCTTGCGGTGGAACTCGGCGCCTTACTGCGCGCTCAAGGGCTAACTCTCGCCCTGGCCGAATCGTGCACCGGTGGGCTGATCGGCAACCTGATCACGGATGTGCCGGGCAGCTCCGATTACTTCCTGGGCAGCGCGGTGACCTATGCTTACAGCGCCAAGGAAGGGATCCTGGGGGTGCAGCATGAGACGCTGCTGGCGCACGGCGCAGTCAGCGCCGAAACCGCCGCAGAGATGGCCCAGGGCGCCCGGCGCGTTTTCGGCGCGGCGATCGCGGCATCGGTCACCGGCATTGCCGGGCCCGGGGGAGAGACTCCCGATAAGCCCACGGGGCTCACTTACATTCACTTGTCTGCGCCGGACGCAGAGATCGGCCAGCGCCATGTCTGGACTGCGGACCGTATGGGCAACAAGCTGCTATCGGCGGAAGCGGTGCTGCGCCTGGTGATAGGCTACCTGGAGAAGAGGTGAGACATGCCGCTGCCTGAACTTATCAACGAGCCGGTCCTCGTCCAGGCCCGCTTCCTGCCGGATGGCCGTGTGCAGCCGACCGCCTTCATCTGGCGGAATCGCACCCGCTACGTTGCGGACTGGGGGCGCCAGTGGGATGAGACCGCGGACGCGATCACGTGGCGCTGCTACCTTGTCCGCACACCCACCCAAGAGACCTTTGAGCTGCGTTACGCGCCGGCCGAGGGGTGCTGGATCCTGGCGCGCGCCTGGCTGCGTCAGGACCGCACCGGATAGGCGCCGGACCTCGACTGCCGGCGCTTGCTGCGTGTTACGAGATCTTCCGCAGCCTCGCGAACCCGGCCAGCAGCGTCTTCGTCCCCTTGCCGGCAAACGCGACGGTCACCTCTTCGTCATCCGCGGTGACTTCCGATTTCAGCACGATGCCCTGGCCGAAGAGGCCGTGGTCGACCCGGTCGCCGGGCTTGAATTGAGCGGGACGATCGGCCTGGGCCGGCGCTTTATCCGCCTTGGCCGGGCCGTAGCTGCCGGGTGACCAGGCGCCGCCGCCGGCTGTGCTGCCGCCGGGGCGTCTTGCCCCCGCGCTTCCGTGCAGCGGCCCCCGAGCGGCCATGTCGCCCATCCAGCCCCTCGGTGCCTCGGCCCCGCCCTTCCCCTGCGCCTCGGCCCCGCCACTGCTGTTCTGCAGTCCCTTGACATCGCGCAGAAATCGCGAGGGCTCGTACATCTCCGTGCGCCCGTAAATCATGCGGCGGAATGCATGGATCAGATACAGCCGATCTTTGGCGCGGGTCACCGCCACATACATCAGCCGGCGCTCCTCCTCCATCTGATCGGGGTCGTCCTTGCTGCGGCTGTGCGGAAAGATGCCCTCTTCCAATCCCACGATGAACACCGTCGGGAATTCCAGGCCTTTGGCGGTGTGCACCGTCAGCAGCGTCACCCGATCTTCCGGCTCAGCCAACTCATCCTGGTCCGACACCAGCGCGACCTCTTCGAGGAATGCCGTGAGCCGCAGGTCGGGCGGGAAGTCATCGTAGTGCGCGGCCACACTGCGCAGTTCCTGCAGGTTGGCCCAGCGGTCCTCGCCTTCTTCCGTGCCATTTCTGAGCCAGGTGGCATAGCCCGACTCCTCGGCGATGCGGTCGAGCAGCGCGGCCACCGTCAGCCCGTCTTTGACCGCGATCCATTTCACCAGCATACGGTAGAACGCGGTCAAGGTGCGTTGTGCGGCGGCGGCAAAGGGGTGCTGCGGCGGCTTGACGGTGCGGTGCTGGAACTCCTCAGTCAGGGCTGGGCTGGCCGGGTCACCGGCTACGAGCGCCAGCCCGCCAACCATGGAGATGCTCTGCTCCGTGCTCCATACGGCCAGCGTCGCGACCGTCTTGTCGCCGATGCCTCGCGGGGGCGTGTTGATGATGCGGGTCAGGCTGACGTTGTCGGCCGGGTTGTGCACCAGTCTCAAGTAGGCCAACGCGTCCTTGATCTCCTTGCGCTGGTAGAAACGGGTCCCGCCCACCAGCCGGTAGGGCATGCCGCGCGCGATGAAGGCATCTTCCAGCGCGCGCGATTGCGCGTTGGTGCGGTACATCACCGCACAGTCACCCAGTTGCGCCTCACGGGTCGAGACCAGTCGTTGAATCGTGGTGGAGACAAAGACAGCCTCGTCGTTTTCATCGTAGGCTTCGTGGTTGATGATCTGCAACCCCCGCCCGCGGTCGGTGCGCAGCCTCTTGGGCGTGCGGTGCTGATTCTTGGCGATGATCGCATTGGCTGCGTCCAGGATCGACTGGGTGGAGCGATAGTTCTGCTCCAGCAGGATGACTCTAGCAGCCGGGAAATCCTCTCGGAAGCGCAGTACGTTGCGGTAATCGGCGCCGCGAAAGCCGTAGATCGATTGATCTTCGTCGCCTACCGCGAACAAGTTGTGTGATTTGCCGGCCAGCAGGCGCACCAGTTCATACTGCGCGGTATTGGTGTCCTGGAACTCGTCCACCAGCAGATACTCGTATCGCTCCTGGTAGCGGCGCAGCACTTCGGGCTGCTCCTGGAACAGCCAGGTTGTGCGGGTCAGCAGATCGTCGAAATCCAGCGCGCCGTTGGCGGTCAGGATTTCCTGGTAGCGCGTGTACACCCGTCGCGCGATCTCCTCGTAGTAGGTGCTCGCCGCGTAGTGTTCCGGCTTGATCAGCTCATTCTTGGCTTTCGAGATCGCTGCACGGAGCGCTTCCGGGCGGTACATCTTCTCGTCCAGCTTCAGGTCGCGCAGCGCTTGCTTGATCGCGCTGAGCTGCTCACCGTCATCATAAATCACGTAGTTCGGGTTCAGTCCGGCCGGGCCGGCCTCGGCGCGCAGGATGCGAGCGCAGAGGCTGTGGAAGGTGCCCAGGGTCAGGCCTTTCCACCCCGTGCTCACCGGCACCGATTCGCCCAACAGCCTGTTGACCCGTTCCTTCATCTCTCCCGCCGCCTTGTTGGTGAAGGTGACGGCCATGACCGCGCGCGGATGCACGCCGACGACGCGCAATAGATAGGCGACGCGATGCGCCAGCACGCGTGTCTTGCCGGAGCCCGGCCCCGCCAAAACCAGCACCGGCCCCTTGACCGCGGTGACTGCTTCTCGCTGCGCCGGGTTCAGGTCGGCGAGGATGTCGTCTTGCATACTGAAAACCCTTCAGAAACGAACTCTTGTACTGTCAACGGTGCGCAGCATAAACGCAAGCGCGGAAAAAGACAAGTCGTTTTGGTGAGTTCCCTCACGAGCTTGGCGCTGCTTTCTAATGCCGCATCTCGGCAGCGCAGCATCGCCCGCCGTTCAAGCCCTGGCAAACCGCGACCACATCGCCGGCCACAGCCACTCCTGCCTCACGCAGCATCGCCTTGACCAGCCGCAGCGGCAGCCCCATGATGCTGGCATAGCACCCTTCCCAGGCCGCGACCGGCGAGAAGCACGGGTGCTGGATCGCGTAGGCCCCGGCCTTATCCAGCGGATCGCCGGTCGCCACATACGTCGCGATTTCGGCATCGCTGTAGGGCCGCATGGTCACATCGCTGCGCGAAAGGCTGGCCGTAAGCGCTCCGTTCGCTGCCAGGCACACGGCGGTGTAGACCTGGTGGGTCCGGCCGCGCAAAGCCGCCAGCATGGTTACCGCTTCCGCCGGATCAGCGGGCTTGCCTAACAGCGCGCCATCCAACACTACGGTCGTGTCGGCGGCCAGGATGATCCGGCCCGGATAGCGCGCGGCTACGGCCTGGGCTTTCGTCCGGCACAGCCGGCAGACCATCGCGTCGGGTTGTTCGCCGGGCAGGGGCGTCTCATCGACATCGGCCGCGTCGACAGAGAAAGTCAGGCCCAACGCCGCCAGCAACTGCTGGCGGCGGGGAGATTTGGATGCCAGGATCAGATCGGGCATGTGCGCCTCTGCAAGCAAAGCGGTGCCGAACGACCGGCTATCCGCCAGGGCCGTTCGGCACGAGAGGTAATGGGTGCGAACTGAGCTACCGGGCTTTCACGCAGCAACCTGCGGCAAAGTCGCCAGCGATTTCGTCATCTCCTCGGTGGAGAAGCCGTTGTCGGTCAGTTTGCCGGCCAGGTAGGCATCGTAGGCGGCCATATCGAAGTGGCCGTGACCCGACAGATTGAACAGGATCACCTTCTTCTCGCCCGTCTCCTTCGCGGCCAGCGCCTCATCGATCGCCGCGCGGATGGCATGGCTGCTCTCCGGCGCCGGGAGGATGCCCTCAGTGCGGGCAAACATGATGGCCGCCTCGAAGCAGGAATTCTGACCGTAGGCGCGCGGTTCGATGTGCCCACTGTTCACCAACGCTGAGAGGATCGGGGCCATGCCGTGATAGCGCAGGCCGCCGGCATGGATCGAGGCCGGCACGAAGTCATGGCCCAGGGTGTACATCTTGAGCAACGGCGTCAGCCCTGCGGTGTCACCGAAGTCATAGGCGTACGGGCCCTTGGAAAGGGTGGGACAGGACTTCGGTTCGATGGCCAGGAACCTTGTCTTCACGCCTTCGGTCAGCGTCTTGTGCATGAACGGGAGCGCGATCCCGCCGAAGTTTGAGCCGCCGCCGACGCAGCCGATCACCACATCCGGGTATTCGCCGATCTCGGCCATCGCATCCAGGCATTCCTGGCCGATGACCGTCTGGTGGAGCAGGACGTGATTCAACACAGAGCCGAGCGAGTACTTCGTTTTGCCGCCGCTCATGGCCGCCACTTCCACCGCCTCGGAGATGGCCATGCCGAGGCTGCCGCCGGTGTTCGGGTCCCGCTCCAGGATCGTGCGGCCGGACGCGGTGCGGTCCGATGGGCTGGGGGTGACCGTGGCGCCGTAGGCCTGCATGACCGAGCGCCGGTAGGGCTTTTGCTGATAGCTGACCTTGACCATGTAGACGTCGACAGCCATCCTGAACATGTCGCCCGCGATCGCCAACGCGCAGCCCCACTGGCCCGCGCCGGTCTCGGTGGACATGCTCTGAATCCCCTCCCGCTTGTTGTAGTAGGCCTGCGCGACCGCCGTGTTCAGCTTATGGCTGCCGGCCGGGCTGACGCTCTCGTTCTTGTAGTAGATGTGTGCGGGTGTGTCGAGCGCCTTCTCAAGCCGCACGGCGCGTACCAGCGGGGTCGGCCTCCACAGCCGATAGATATCGCGCAGTTCGTCCGGGATGGGGATGTAGCGCTCCTGGCTGTACTCCTGTTCGATCAGCGCCATCGGGAAAAGCGGCGCCCAGTCAGCGGGCTGCAGGGGTTGGCCGGTGCCGGGGTTCAGCGCCAGGGGCAGCGGCGTTGGCATGTCAGCCAGCACATTGTACCAGGCCGTAGGGATGCGCGACTGCGGCAATACCAGGCGATAGCCTTCGTTTGCGGTTGTGGGCAAGTTTCCGTTTAACATTTCTCCCTCCGTAGATGCTATGGCCCACCAGGGCCCGGATAGGGCGGGCGGTCCGGCCGAGCCGGGCGATGAACGGAGGGAGAGGGTGGCGCCCGCCACGAAAACAAAAACCCTCGCCCCCAATGGGGGACGAGGGTGCGGATTGCGATCCGACAGAAACCGCCCGTGGTGCCACCCCGATTAGGTCGACGGGCTTTCACCGCGCCGGCCTCGCTCGTTGCAGGGACAGGAACGACATAGGTCCGATCCCCTCGACCTTGATAACGGTGGCGTTTCCGGCACGGCTTACTGGGCCTGACGGCCGTTCAGCTTGCAGCTCCCCGGTCCATTCGGCACTGGCACTGGCGCTGATCTCACAGCAGAACGATCAGCTCTCTGAAGCCTTGCCTCAGTGCGTACTAGTCCGGTTCACAGCCTTTGTTTGGCATGTATTCAATTGTGGGTGTGACTATAGCACACCCGGCGTCAGTCTGTCAAATGTCATTTCAGGAGTGGAAGCAGCTTCGCCAGGATCCTATCCTTGGGCACGAAGCCGACCACTGAATCTACCACTTCGCCACCTTTGAATATCAGCAGGGTCGGAATGCTGGACACGCCGAAGATCCCGGGCGTCACAGGATTGGCGTCAACGTCGAGTTTGGCGATCTTGAGCTGGCCATCGTACCGCAGCGCGATTTCGTCCAGGATGGGCGCGATGCGCTTGCACGGCACGCACCATTCGGCCCAGAAGTCGAGAACGGTCAGGATCGGCGAGCGAAGCACCTCTGCTTCAAATGTCGCGTCTGTGATGTGTGTGACTGCACCCATGGCTGCTAGCGGCTCCGTGTTTGAATGATAGCGGCAGTTTACCCGACGCAGAGGCGTTTTGTCAAAGGCCGGGGCTTTCCCAATCGAGTCGTTGATGTCCTGACTTGGAGTTCCTCCTGGTGTTTGACACAGCAAGCGCCATGCCGCTATAATCCGCTGCGGCAATCCTTAGGAGAAAAAGACATCTTCATGCCCCAGACCTATCATCGGGATCGTTTCACCTGGTTGGCCTATCTCTTTCTGGCTTTCTACGGCTTTTTTCTCAACGCCTTTGGTCCCATCACCCCGTTTCTGAAGGGCGATCTCAAGCTGTCCTATGCGGTGAGCAGCCTGCACTTTACGGCGTTTGCAGTCGGCATCCTGTTGGTTGGCCTGGCCGGCCATCTGGTGATCCAGCGCATCGGCCGCTGGCGCTCCTTGTGGATCGGCGCGTTCGGCATCAGCCTGGGCGCGCTGCTGCTGGTGATCGGCAAGACTCCGGTGATCACCATCGGGGCTGCGTTTCTCATGGGGACGGTCGGCTCTCTGATCCTGGCGATCATCCCCTCCGCCCTCTCCGACCGTCATCGGGAGTTGCGCGCCATCGCGCTATCGGAAGCCAATGTGGTCGCCTCCGCCGTGGCAACGACCGCGCCCCTGCTGGTGGGCTGGAGCGCCGGCCTGTTGGGTCATTGGCAGTGGGCTCTGGTGCTGGGCGCCTGTGCACCGGTCTTAATGGTTCTCTTCTTCGGGAAGGCTGCGGCTCCGGTAGTGGTCCTTGGCCAGGCCGCCCCCCCACCTGAGGCCAGGCGGCCCCTGCCCGCCTTGTATTGGGTCTATTGGGTGGCGCTCGTCTTAGGGGTGGCCGCGGAATTCTGCAATGTCTCCTGGAGCGCCGGCTACGTCGAGACTGTTTTTGGCGCCACGAAAGCGACCGCGGCCCAGGCGGTCAGCGTATTCCTGGGCGCCATGATCTTCGGCCGCCTGTTTGCCAGTCGCCTGGCCTTGCGCATTTCGGCGCGGCGCCTGATCCTCATGTCGCTCATGATCGCCGGCGCCGGCCTTCTGCTCTTTTGGCGAGCCAGCGGTTTGTTTCTCGGCCTTATCGGCTTGTTTATCACCGGGTTGGGTATTGCCCCCTTGTATCCTTTGATTCTGTCGTTGGCGATCGGCGCCGCCGGCGCAGAGTCGGTCCGGGCCAGCGCCCGTGCGACCTTGGCCTCAGGGGTCGCGATTCTGACGCTGCCCCTGGTCCTGGGGCGCCTGGCGGACGCGACAGGCATCCGCCCGGCTTATGGCATTGTCCTGCTTCTGCTGGCGGGCGTCTTTCTGATCATTCAGTTTGCCGGGAGGCCCCGCCCCGAACGTCAGGCAGGATGAATCGAACGAGGCAAGGAAACAGTGGGGCCTGTGGCAAGCTGTCGCTCCGGCTCCCGACCTGAGAGGGTTTGATGGATGGAGATTACCTGGTAGTTCTGGTCACCATCGCAGATGGTGAAGCCGGCCTTGCGTTGGGCCAGGCGTTGGTGGAAGAGCGCCTCGCCGCCTGCGTGCAGTTGATCCCCGGCGGCACGGCCATCTATCGCTGGCAGGGCGCGCTTCATGCCGACCGGCAGGCCCAGCTCCTGATCAAGACGCGGCGCGACCTGTGGCCGGCGCTGCAAGCGCGCATCCTGGCGCTGCACAGCGATGAAGTCCCCGAAATCCTGGCGCTGCCCGTGGCCGACGGTCTGGCGCCCTATCTGGGCTGGATCGATGAGATGACCGCTGCTGCGCCGCTTGAGCCGGCCGCGCCCGAGCCGTTGCCGACGCACCTGTGGCTGGATTATGCCGAAGCCTATCCGTCCGGCAAGCATACCGTCAATGGCACGGTCAAGGTGCTGCGTGATTTCTACAGCCCCCAGCTCGACAACCGCCGCGATATCCTGGTCTATTTGCCCAAATCGTACCCGCTCAGTGAGCGAAGCTACCCCGTGCTCTACATGCACGACGGGCAGAACCTTTTCGACAGCGCCACCAGCTATTCCGGCGAGTGGTCTGTGGACGAAACGCTGGAAGGGCTGTCCGGGCAGGGCATCGAGGCCATCGTGGTGGGCATCCCGAACATCGGCAGCCGGCGCTATCAGGAATACATCCCCTTCCCGGCGCCCGACATGACCGATGCGCAGGGTGATCTCTACGTCAACTTCATCGCCGATACCCTTAAGCCGGTCATCGATCGCACGTTCCGCACCCAGGCGGGCCGCCTCACCACCGGCATCATGGGGTCATCGCTCGGCGGCCTCATCAGCCTCTACGCCATCTTCGCGCGTTCCGACGTCTTCGGCATGGCCGGCGTCGTCAGTCCGTCGCTGCGTTGGGGCAAGCACGGCATCTTTCCGTTCGTCCAGGCCGCGGCCGTTGCACCGGGCAAGATCTATATGGATGTGGGCACTGCTGAGGGCGCAGGGCTCGCTGCCGACCCGCAATCTCAGCGCTCATTCGCCGAAAACTACGTTCAGCAGGTGCGCCGGATGTGTCTATTGCTCAAGCGCAAGGGCTATCAGTCCGGTGAGACGCTGCTCTATGTGGAGGAAGAGGGGGGCGTGCACCATGAGTCGGCCTGGGCGCGGCGGCTGCCTGCCGCGCTGCGCTTCCTGTTGAAGTAATCCAGAAACCAGGTTTCTCGCAGAAACCTGGTTTCTGTTTCTCCGAGAAACCTGGTTTCCGGAGTATCATGGATTTCTGAACTGAATCACCCCGCGCCGCCCGTTCACCAGCCAGTCAGCGTCTTCCGCCGCCAGGCGTTCCGCTTCCCCCGGCTGCAAGCCCACGATCAGCTCTCCCTTCAGTGTGCGCAGCGCAGCCATCGGCGCCGGGAAATAGTGCACGACTTCAGCGAAGGGCGTGGTGTACGGCCAGTGCGCGTCTCCCAACAACCGGCGGTAGTTGACGTCGCCCTTCAGGATCACCAGGTCCATGCCGGCCAGACCCGCCGCAAGATCCGCGGGCATTTGAAAATAGAACAGGTCGGTCGGGAAGAACCAGTGTGTTTTTGGCAGCAGGTCTCCCGCGACGATATGCCCGTCCACGCGGCGCGCCAGCTTGCGCCCCAGCATCCCCCCGGCTGCCAGCGCATCCAGCCCGGCCACCAGGTCAACCGGCATGGCGTCGGACACGAAAAACGGTTGGGGTTTCAGATAGAGCGACACGTCCGAAGCAATGCCTGCTGCGATCAAGGCATCGATCAACGCGATATCCATCAGGAGCTCGGTGCCTGCGTTGTCCGCAATCAGAGCCACGTGGCCGCCATCGAGCTCCTGCAAATGGTTCCACAACGCGCGGCTGTCATCGGCTGCCAGGTTCTCCCGTTCGTGGGCGGGCGCGGATGTTGCGCCCAGGTGCGCGGCGACCGTGTAGCTGAGATCGGTGCGGTTGCCCCACAGGCTGGCATGCAACAGCCGCTGGAAGCGCAGCTCGGGATCGGCCGGCAGGTCCGCCAGCAGCGCCTCGAGCGCGGCCGGCGCGGCATGGGGGGCCCACTCCTTGCGCTTGATCGCGGCATACGGATCGAGGCCCTGCGCCGGCCCGGGTTGGAAGTAGCCGATGGCCTCCAGGATGCGCCGGTAGAAGTAAGCCTCGGCCCAATACCACGGCACGTTCAGCCACGAGCGTCCCACGTAAGGCGCAGTCGACGCGGCCCAATACGACGCGTCCGGCGCGGCCTCGCGCAGCGGCCGGATCACGCCGGACGCGATCTCAGCGCTCAGCGCGGCCAATGCCGCGGCGATTTCCGCCGGGAAGTCATTCGCCGCCTTGATATTCTCGAGGATGCCGTGCACGCGCGTCCTCAGCGTGTCATGGGCAAACGACCCCGTTTCTGAGGTCATGATCGGCGGCGGCAGGGTTGCGGGATCCACCCGGTAAGGGGACAAGCTGTTCATCGGTTGCTCAGACCTCCGCTGCTGCTTCCAGTAAGGCATGAATTTCAAAGGGAAGCTTCATCAGGTCAGACTCCTCTTTCTCGGAAGATCGCACGTGCTGGCTCAGGCGGCCATTCTACATCGGTTGCGGAGCAGCGACAAACGACACGATTATGCGCTGGCCCCCGTTCTCTGTGGGAGCGTGGTATAATGCGCGTAGCTTCACCCAGCAGACTGTGGATAGGCGATCATGACTGAGCGAAAAATGAGCGAAGTAGCCATGTGGCATGCCTTGAGCGGGCTGCCCGATAACGTCACCGATGAGGGGATTGTTGTGCGCCTTGAGCCGGGCCGGCACCTGAGCTTCGAAAAAGAGTCGTTGCGCGCCGCAATCGCCCAACTGCGCGCCGGGCCGGAAGAGGTGCGGAATCTGGCGCGCCTGGCTGCCGGTTACCTGCTGGCCGGTGATACGGAGACCGCGCGCCGCTGCGTTGCGCGCGCAGCGTTGATTCTCTCGGATGCGGATGCATCTGCGGGCAGCGGTTAAGGCAAAGGGTCAGGCTTTCAGATTCCCCTTGGAGCCAAACAGACGCGGTGCACGCGGTTCGGTGCCGTTGAGGATGCGCTTGATGTTCGGGCGCAGCGCCCAGGTGACGGCGAAGGCCGCGAGCACCCCGTAGAGCACATGCAGCCAGGGACCCGCGCCCAGCGCAGCCCGGATGGCCAGGGTGATCGGGATGACCGCCGCCGCGATCAACGAGGTGACGGACGCGTATCCGATGAAGTGGATGCCAAGGGGCAGCAGTGGGACCAGCCACAGCGCGGATAGCGGCCAGATGCCGAGGCACACGCCCACGTTGGCGCCGGTGCCGGCGCCGCCCTTGAAACCGATGTAGGCCGACCAGTTGTGGCCCACAACCGCGGCGACCCCTGCCAGGACATCACCCCACACCGCACCGTTTGTGATCCAACGCGCAACCATGATCGCCAGTATGCCCTTGATGAAATCCCCGATGGCCGTCAGAACTCCTGCCCACGTGCCGCCGGCGCGCATTGCATTCGTCCCGCCGGTGCGGCCGCTGCCATGCCGGCGGATGTCTATGCCTTTTAGGGCATAGATCACCAGGTAACCCATCGGGATGGCGCCGAGCAGGTATCCGGCTACCGCGGCTGACAACAAGCGATACCACGTCATTGGTTTGCGACCTCGTCTCGAAGATGGATGTTATTGTTTTGCTTTGGACCGCGTTCAGCGATCCAGGATGTTGCTCAGGAACTGCTTCGTGCGTTCATGTTTGGGAGCCGTGAAGAACGTCTCAGGATCGGCTTCCTCGACGATCTTGCCCTCTGCCATGAACACGATGCGCCGCGCCGCCGCCTTCGCGAACCCCATCTCGTGGGAAACCACCAGCATCGTCATGCCCTCCTGCGCCAGGTCAAGCATGACATCCAGCACCTCCTTGATCATTTCCGGGTCCAGGGCGCTGGTCGGCTCATCGAAGAGCATGATCTTCGGGTCCATGGCCAGGGCGCGGGCGATGGCGACGCGCTGCTGCTGCCCGCCTGAAAGCTGGCCGGGGTAGGAATCAGCTTTTTCCGGGATGCCGACGCGTTCCAGCAGCTCGGTAGCTGTTCGATCCGCCTCTTCCGCGCTGCGCTTGCGCACAATCCGTTGAGCCAGGGTGATGTTCTGGCGCGCGGTCAGATGTGGAAAGAGGTTGAACTGCTGAAAAACCATACCGACTTCTGCGCGCACGGCGTTGATGTCGGTGGATTTTTGCGTCAGTTGGATGCCGTCAACGATGATTTCGCCGGAGTTGACGGTCTCCAGGTGGTTGATCGTGCGCAGCAGGGTGGACTTGCCGGAACCGCTGGGCCCGATGATGATCACCACCTCGCCCTGCTGTACGTCCATGCTGACATCGTTCAGCGCGTGGACCTTGCCGAAGAATTTGTGGACGTTTTTGATCTGAATGATGGGATCGGACATGTGAAACCGTCTCCTAGCGCTTCTCGACTGACAGGCTGCGCTCGATGGCTGTGCTGACGCGCGTGAAGAATACGGTCAGAATCAGATAGATCAGCGCCACCACCAGGTACGTGTCGAAGCTGGCAAAGGTGCGTCCCACCCACTCACGGCCGCGGCGCGTGACATCTTCGAGGCCCAGGACGGACACCAGGGAGCTGTCTTTCAATAGTGTGACGAATTCATTGCCGACGGGCGGCAGAATGACGCGCACCGCCTGCGGGAGGATGATGTAGCGTGTGGCCTGCAGGTAGTTCATGCCCAGGGAGCGCGAGGCCTCCATCTGACCCTTGGCGATCGACTGGATGCCCGCGCGAAAGATTTCGGTCATGTAGGCGCCGAAGGCAAAGGTGAACGCGACGACGGCGGCCGGGAAACCGGCAATACGCGCGTCTTTCATGCCTAAGCCGTCGCGAAAGAGCACCGGCAGGCCGAAGTAGATCCAGAGGATCCAGACGAGCACGGGCACCCCGCGCACGATCTCCACGTACAGCGAGGCGATGCCCTTCAGCACGCTGACGTTCGAGACGCGCATCACGCCCATCACCATGCCGACCGCCAGGATGCAGACGAATGAGACGGCAGTCAGCTTCAAAGTCATGAAGATGCCATCGCCTTCTGCCGGCGTACCGATCACATAGCGGAAGATGGGCTGGTATCTGTCGGGAAAAACGAAAAACAAGGTCACGGCAACGACGATGGCGCCGGCCAGCAACAGCCAATAGCGATCAAAGTGGGCCCACCGGCCATGCTCGGCGGGGCGGAACGGCGCTGTGCCGGCGACGGTGATGGGTTTTTTGGAATCAGCCATCTGTACTAGCGCTCCTTCTGCGGTTCGATCAGTTGCACCCGGCAATGACAGATCCGGGGATCGGGTTGCCGACGTCGTCGCGCGATCGGCTACCTTCTCAGCCGCGGATCAAGCGCGTCGCGCAGTCCGTCGCCGAGCAGGTTGAAAGCCAACACTGTTAACATGATCATGAAGCCGGGAAAGAAGACCAGGTGCGGCGAGGTGAAGACCTGGTTGCGTTCGGCACTCAACATCGACCCCCATTCGGCCATCGGCGGCTGCGCGCCCAGCCCCAGGAATGAGAGCGCGGCCGCATCCAGGATCGCGGTGGCGATGCCGAGCGTGCCCTGCACGATCAGCGGCGTCAGGGTGTGCGGGAGGATGCTGCGCGTCAGAATGCGGCTGGACGGCACGCCGACAGCGCGATCGGCCATGACGAAGTCCCACTCCTTGACTGTCAGCACACTCGCGCGCGCGACGCGCGCATATCTGGGAATCGAAATGATGCCGATGGCGAGCAGCGCGTTGATCAACCCCTCGCCCAGCACGGTGACGATGGCGATGGCCAACAAGAGCTCGGGGAACGCCAGCAAAACATCCATGAAGCGCATGATGAGATTGTCGGGCCAGCCGCCGACAAAACCGGCCAGCGCGCCGAGGCTGGCGCCGATCAGGATGGCGAAGCCGACCGTGGTGAACCCCACCATCAGGGAGACGCGCGAGCCAAACACAATGCGGCTGAAAAAGTCGCGCACATTGCCGTCGATACCTAAGATATGCTCCGGCTGGTCGGCCGGGCAGCCCAGGATATGCACGCATGGTGGCTGGCGTTTTTTGACCGGCTCTTTGCCGATGAGCACCTGGGTGGGATCATACGGTGCGATCATGGGCGCGAAAACCGCGGTCAGCACCAGGATCAACAGGAGCACCATGCCCAGGATAGCCGACTTGGTGCGCATGAGCGCGCGCAGCGCGTCTTTCCCTGGGCTGCGCGGCGGGCGGGTGATGATAGCGTCGGATTCGGCGCTCGGCTTAGGTTCGATGTCTGTCATTTTGCGTTTTCTTATCCCAGCCGGATACGGGGATCAAGGAAGCCATAAAGCAGGTCAACGAGCAGATTGATCACGACATAAGCGGCGGCGATAATCAGGGTAAATCCCTGCACAATGGAATAATCGCGCGCCTGGATGGCATCGAACAGGATGCGGCCGACACCGGAGAGGTTGAAAATCGTCTCCGTCAACACCGCGCCGCCCAGCAAGCTGCCCAGAGACAGGCCGATGATCGTGACCACCGGGATGAGTGCATTGGTCATGCCGTGGCGCATCAGGACGCCGCGTTCCCGCAGGCCTTTCGCGCGGGCTGTCCGGATGTAGTCCAGCCCCAGGACATCCAGCAGGCTGGAGCGGGTCATGCGCGCGATCATCGCCAGCGGAATGGTGCCGAGTGCGACCGCGGGCAAGAGCATATGCCTGGCAGTATCCCAAAATACCTTACCGTTCAGCGTGACCAGGCCGTTGAATAAGTGCATGTTGGAGAAGAACTGGAGCAGCGTGTCGAGAGTGCCGGGCTGCAGGTTCAGATTCCAGGCCTCTTGCAGCGAGGGTACGATCAGACCGGGTGCGTTGCGGCCCGAGGGCGGCAACTGGAACGGTGTGTCTTTGAGCGCCAGTCCGAAGAGATACGCCAGCATCAACCCGAGCCAGAAGACCGGCATCGATACGCCGATGTTGGCGATCACCATGGTCGTCACGTCGATGAACGAGTTGCGTTTATAGGCGGACCACATGCCGGCGATGATGCCTACAATGGTGGCGAAAATCAACGCACAGATGGTCAACTCGATGGTGACAGGCAAACGCTCGAGCATCAACTGCGTCACCGGCCGGCCATAGCGAAACGAGGTGCCGAGATCGCCCTGAAAAACATCCTTGATGTAGATGCCGAACTGGGTGGGAATGGGCTTGTTCAGGCCGTAGCGCACGTTGAACGCGTCGCAGACCGCGTCAGTGGCCTTTTCGCCCAGCATGGCGCGGCAAGGATCGCCGGGCAGCAGGCGTGCCAGCGCAAAGGTGACGAAGAGGATGCCGAGCAGGACGGGGATGGAGGCCAGCAAGCGTTGGCCGATGTAACGTAACATTGACGTCCCCATGTAGGGGCGGGTGTGTCACCCGCCTATCCGTGCAAATGATGTAGGGGCGGGTGTGTCACCCGCCCCTACATGAACGTACCGGTTATTCGGCCGGCGGTGCGTTCAGGAACCCTCCGAACAGGCTGGAGAAGTAGGTGAACGAACCATCGCGGCCCACATGCAGCGGATGCGCGGCATCCCACTGCACGGCGTAGGACAGGATGACGTCCTTGGCGTCCAGGGCGCTGCCGTCATGGAATTTCACGCCCGGGCGCAGCTTGAAGGTCCACTCGGTCAGGTCTGCGTTGGCTTCGTAGCTCTCGGCCAGCCCAGGCTGCACCGCGGTGCCGCCGACTTCGTAGGACAACAGCGCTTCGTTGATCTGCTCGCACGCGCGCAGCGACTCGCCGTCGGTCTCGTCCGCGCAGTAGAGGCCGATCGGCTCGGCGTTCTGCATCCAGACGAACGTGTCGCGACCGCCCGCATCCATGACTGCGAAGTTTTCATTGCCCAAGGGGCTGGCGTGCGCGCCGGTCACGTCGGCCTTGAAGGCCGTCCCGGAGCCGCCGTGCGCCACCGGCACCATCGGCACGTACTTCTTGACGAGGTTGTTGGCCTCGGCGTAGAGCTTGTTGCGTTCGGCCGGGTCAGACAGCGAAGCTGCCTTCTTGAGGATGGCGTGCAGGTCCTCGAAGCCCGGGCCGAACTGCGGCGAAGCGCCGGCGCCGAAGTGGTAGTCCAGGAAGTTGGTCTGATCCGGGTAGTCGGCGCCCCAGCCGAGCAGGTACAGGGACAACTGGCCCTCATCCGCCGCATCCAGGAACGCGCCGGATTCCATCACCACGATGTTGACGGTGATGCCCAGATCCTTGAGCTGCGCCTGGATGTCCTGCGCCACCACGCCCGGCTCGGGCAGGTAGCCGCGGACCACGTCGCGGTACGAGAGATCAATCGTGAAGCCGTTTTCGAAGCCGGCCTCTTTCAGCAGCGCCTTGGCAGCATCGAGATCATAGTCGTACCAGGCTTCGCCTTCGCAGCCGCCGGGGATGGCGCACGGGGTGAAGTGCGATGCAACCACGGAGCCTTCAGGATAGAAGTTATCGACGATGCGTGCGCGATCGAGGCCGATGGCCAGCGCCTGGCGCACTTTTTCGTTGTCAAGGGGCGGCTTGGCGCGATTCATGCCCAGGTAGAAGACGTTCAATGCTTCCCGGGGATAGAGCGCCAGATTGGCGTCGGCCTTGATCGTCGCGAAGTCATCCGGGGTGGGGTTATCGATGCCATCCACGGTGCCGGACTGGAGCTCGAGCAGGCGAGCCGCGCCTTCCTTCTGCCAGCGGAACACCAGGGTCTTGGCGTTGGCCTTTTCGCCCCAGTATTCTTCGTTGCGGGTCATGATGACGCTGTCACCCTTCTGCCATTTCTCCAGCTTGTAGGGGCCGGTGCCGATCGGATTGCTGATCAGGGCATCGCCGCCGCCGCCGGTGGACTCCAGGTATTCGGATGGATGGATCTGGAAGGCGGAGAAGGCAACCTTCGAGGGGAAGGCCACTTCGGAGCTGCACAGCGTGAACTTGACGGTCAGGTCATCCAGGGCTTCGATCGACTTGAACAACCCGCCGTAGTCGCAGCTCACGGCCGCGTAGCTGGTGTCGGTGACGACGGCCTGGTTGCCGGTTTCGGCGGGCGCCTCAGCAGCAGCTGCACCCGGTTTGATGCCAAACCATTTCTCGTAGAGCGTGTCGTAGGCGCCGCTGGCCTTGAGGTTCGCGAGGCCGGCGTTGAACAGCGGCAGCACACCCTTCGGGTCACCCTTCTGGACCGTGAGCCCATAGGTCTCGTTGGTCTGGAGCTCCGATGTGATCTTCAGCTTACCCTTGAACTGCTCGGACTGAAGCGCGTAGAGGGCCGCGACAGGGGTGTCCACGACAACCGCATCGATGTTCCCATTGACGAGATCCTGCAGCGCAAGATCGGGGCCGTCATACTGCTTCGGGTCAACACCGAGGTCGCGGACGGCAAACGTGCCGGTGGTCTCGATCTGAGTGCCGACGCGCTTGCCAACCAACGAGGCCCCGTCGGTGATATCCGCGTTCTCGGTTACCACCACGATCGCCTGGTTCGCGTTGAAGTAAGGATCCGAGAAGTCATACAGCTTCTGGCGGTCTTCGCGGATGGTGACGGATGAGATGATCGCGTCGTACTGGCCTGCTTCCAGGCCCGCGAAGATGCCATCCCAGGCGACATTCTGGAACTCGATTTCGAACTTCTGGTCTGCCGCGATGGCCTTGATCAGGTCGATGTCGAAACCGGTGAGTTCCTTGGTCTGATCGACGAACTCCATCGGCGCGAATTCCGCATTCGTAGCGATGCTGAACTTCTTTGCCGTTTCTACGGGAGCCGTTGTCGGAGCCTCAGTAGGAGCCGCAGCAGGCGCCTCGGTGGGCGCCGTGGTGGGGGCCGCAGCCGGCTGGGGGGTCGGTTGCGCGCAGGCGGCTACCATGACCAACAGCATCACGGCAGCCATCAACGCGCTGAGCAACTTGAAACGCTTCATGAGTGTTCTCCTCCTGTGAGAATGTTGAAGATATTACAACTGTGGGCTGACGAACGTGCCAGGATGTCGCACCTCCTCTGATGTGGATGGGAAGTCGGTGTAAGGCACGACGATGTGCGGGCCGCACGCAGCGGCTTCACGCGAGTGCAAGTGTTAATTATAGCTTGCCTTGGGATAATGTCAAGCAGACTGCCAGGCCAGCCGGTTTTCCACGACCTGCACGCTTGCCCGGCCGGCCTTCTGCAGCGACGCCAGGCAGGCCAGCACCGTTGTTTGTGCCAGCCAGTAGCTGACCGGGTTGGGAATTGCCACCGCCAAACGATCCGCGGTCAGGCGGACGATCTCGCCGCAGCTTTCCGCCAGGGCCAGCACCCCCGCGACGGTTTCGCGAATCTCGGCCAGGCGGCCGGCATTCTCATTGGCCCAGGCCGCAATTTGGGGCACGGCGGGCCCATGGCCGGGTGCGAAGGCGGCGTACTGGCCGTCCAGCTCCGGCAGCGCGGCCAGGGTTCCCAGGGTCTGATCGATGTCGACGTAAAACGGGATGCCGTGCTTGGCGAGCACATCCGGCGCAAAGAGCGCATCGGCAATGAAGCAAACGCCGCCGCCCGCCACCATCATTTGGTTGGGCGCATGCCCGGGCGCCGGGATGATGCGCAGCGGCACGCCGCCGATGACCTGCTCTCCGGCCTCCAGGCGCCCATCCACCGGGCACGCCTCGGCCAGGGTGAACTTGTGGCGGAGCTCGGCCGGGGGCAGCGCGCCGGAGAAGAGGTAGAGCGGCTCCCAGATCGGGTTGGCGATCACATCCGCCTCCAGCGCAGGCGCGTAGACCGGCGCGGCCGTGCGCGCCCGGATCAGTGCCGCGCCCCCGAAGTGGTCGGCATGGGCGTGCGTGATGGCCACCGCCGCGAGCTGGACCTTCAGGTTTTCGATGTGGCGCAGGATCTTCTTGGCCGTGTCACGGTCCAGCCCGGTGTCAACCAGCACCGCGCGGCCGTCATGGACGATCAGCCCGGCATTGCTGCCGCCGCGGAGGTGGTAAGCGCCCTCAGTGAGTCGCACGAGTTCCATGTCTGCTCGACTTGTGGCCGGCTCGGAAAAAAGTATGGGAGTGTGGGCGTATGGGAGTGTGGGAGAAGTGCACTCCCATACGCCCACACCCCCACACTCCCATACCAGTCGTTAGCACGACCTGCAATCAGGCTAATGCCCGCCCAGGTACGCCTTCATCACCTGCGGATTCTGCAGCAGCTCCTGGCCGGTGCCGGTCAGCACGATGCGGCCGGTCTCCAGCACGTAGCCGCGGTGCGCCACCGACAGGGCCATGAGCGCGTTCTGCTCCACCAGCAGGATGCTCACGCCCTGGCTGTTGATCTCCTGGATGATCGAGAAGATCTCCTCCACCAGGATCGGCGCCAGCCCCATGGAGGGTTCGTCCAGCAGCAGCACCTTGGGCCGCGCCATCATCCCGCGGCCGATAGCCAGCATCTGCTGCTCGCCGCCGGAGAGCGTGCCGCCGAGTTGGGAAAGGCGCTCCTTCAGGCGGGGAAAACTTTTGAAGACGCGCTCCATGCTGGCCTGGATTTCCGCCGGGTCAGTGCGGGTGAACGCACCCATTTCCAGGTTTTCCTGTACTGTGAGCGGAGCGAAGATTCTGCGTCCTTCGGGCACGTGTATGACGCCCTTGCGAACAATGTCTTGTGCGGGAGTGTTGACCAGCGATTCGCCACGCAAGTTCACTTGTCCCGAACGAGGATGCAGCAGACCCGACACGGTCTTGAGCGTCGTCGACTTGCCCGCGCCATTGGCTCCGATCAAGCTCACGATCTCGCCTTCATCCACGTTGAAGGAGATGCCTTGCAGGGCGTGGATCGCTCCGTAGTAGACGTTGAGGTCTTTGACTTCAAGTAGCATTTAGACGTCCTTCCTGACCACGCCGGCCTTGCTCACCGCGCCACGTCCAAGATAGGCTTCGATGACCCGCGGATTGTCCTGGATGTCCTTCGGTCCGCCGCGCGCGATGATTTGGCCGAAATCCATCACGGTGAGTTTCTCACAGATGTTCATGACGAGGCGCATCTGGTGCTCGATCAGCAGGATCGTCAGGTTGAAACGGTCCCGGATGAAGTGGATGTACTCCATCAGGCGGCCGATCTCGTTTGGGTTCATACCTGCGGCAGGCTCATCCAGCAGCAGAAGCTTAGGATCGCTGGCGAGAGCGCGCGCGATCTCGACACGGCGCTGCTCTCCGTACGGCAGGTTCTTGGCTATCTCATTCTGCAGCCGGTCCAGCCCGAAGATCGCCAGGAAATCCCGGGCCTTCTCCGTCAGTTCCCGTTCCCTGGCAGTGAACTTGCCGTTTCGCAGCAGCCCGTCCTGGATGCCATAGCCGGCATGCGGGTGGTAGGCAATGCGCACGTTGTCGAGAACGGTCAGATTCTGGAACAGGCGGATATTCTGGAAGGTGCGGCCCACACCCAGGTTGGTGACTTCGAACGGCTCCATGCCGATCGTGCTTTCGCCGTTCAGCAGGATCTCACCCTCAGTTGGCACATACAAGCCGCTGATCATGTTGAAAACCGTGGTCTTGCCGGCGCCGTTCGGACCGATCAAGCCATCCAGCGCGCCTTTTTCCACTTTGAGGTCGAAATTGCTGACCGCTCGCAGACCGCCGAAGACTTTCGCCAGTCCTTCAATCGCAAGCACCGGTTGTACGTTAGGAGATGCTATTGTGGCATTCATGATGCTTGACCTCCGTCACCCGTTGCGCCTGCAGGCGTTGGCTTGCCTCCTATATCCTGAAGGAGCCGGACGAACGTCGGGTTCTTGAAGAAGCCCCACTCGATTTTCCCCATGAGACCTTGAGGCCGCAGAAGCATAAGCAGCAGCAGCGCGATGGGGTACAGCACGAAACGCCATGTCGGCGCGTCGGTTCCCATTTGTCCGAGGATCACGCGCAGCAGGCCTTCCAGGAAGAAGATCCAGGCAAAGGATGCGGTGAGGGTCCCGGTCATGCTGCCCAGTCCACCGAAGACGACGATAATCAATGGGTTGAAGCCGACCAGGAAGCTGAATGTGTTAGGACTCAGGAAGCCCATAAAGTGGGCATAGATGCCGCCCCCGAGGCCTGCAAACAGGCTGCCGATTACAAAGGCAAGCAGTTTATAGCGCGCAATGTCGATGCCCATCGCTTTGGCAGCCGTCTCATCCTCACGTACCGAGATGATGGCGCGTCCCGTGCTGGAGTAGATCAGGTTGCGCATAACTATGATGATTAACAGAAGGAAGAAGAAGGCCCAGAACCAGGTCGTGAGCTTGGGAATGCCGATCATGCCCCGGCCACCCTTCATTTCCGGGAAGGGCAGGATCGTGTCGGAGTTGATCATCAGAGTTTGAACGACGATGGTGAAGCCGAGGGTCGCGATGCCGAAGTAGTCGCTGCCCAGTGTGAGCACCGGCAGGCCGAACAGGAAACTGACCTCAGCCGCAAATGCGCCGCCGATTATGACCGCGAATAGGAGGATCACATTCTGGGCCACAGGGCTGAGCAGGAACGAGCCGTCGCTGCCCGCAGCTCCGAACGCGGGCTCCAAGATGCGCGCCAGCGCGTTGCCCGCGACGACAGCGACTACCGCGGCCAGGGCCATGCCGACAAGGTAAAGTGTAAACTGGGACAACACGGGCATGCCCTTCAGGCGATTGACCAGCCGGCCAACCAGGAGGATCATCAAGCCTCCCAGGATGACCAACAAGCCGGCGACGAAAAGGCCGCTGGCATCGTGACTCATCCAACGGTAGGTGATGTCTGCTGAAGTATAGGCGCCGATCCCGTAGAAGCCCCATTGGCCCAAGCTGAACTGCCCGTTGAACCCGTAGATCAGGTTCAACCCCATGGCCACCATGGCCATCGCGCTCGCCTGGAAGAGCAGACCGCGGTCAAAGTCGTTCAGAATTTGAAAGCCGCCCAGAGGTGTCAGGGCGAGCTGCACGATCCCAAAGGCGGCAACGATGCCGAGGGCCTTGGCCCACCAGGCCTTGAGACCCAGCACCCACAGCACGCCGTAGATCCAAGCCAGGATGGCGATGATTTTGACAACTGAAATAAGGAGTTGGTCGAGACCCATAGTTGCCCCCTACGCTTTTTCCGGCTCGGGCTCGCCGAAAATGCCGGTCGGTCGAACCAGGAGCACCAGGATCAAAATGGAGAATGCCACCGCGTCGCGCATGGGTGTGGAGATGAAGCCCATGGTCAGCGCTTCGGCCTGCCCCATGATGAGGGCCCCGACAAACGCGCCCGGGATGCTGCCGATGCCGCCGAGCACCGCGGCGACGAACGCCTTGAGGCCCGGCAAGATGCCTAACTGCGTCCAGATCGACGGATAGGCGATGGCATACAGCATGCCGCCCAACGCCGCAAAGGCCGCGCCGACCGCGAAAGTGAACGAGATCACCTGGTCAACATTGATGCCCATGAGGCGGGCGGTGGGTTTGTCGAAAGAGGCGGCGCGCATGCTCTTGCCGAGCTTCGTGCGTTTCACCAGGTACTGGAGCAGCAATTGAACGATGATGGACGCCGCGACAATGATCAGGAAGATATTCGAAATGGTGACGACATTTCCAGGCGGTGTTTCGCCGGCCGTCAGCCTGTGTATCCCACCGGCGCCGATGTACCATGTCACTACATCGAATGGACGTATGTAGGGGATGAAGCGACCCGAGAACACAAAATACAAGGCGCCGAAGAACTCCAGGAAGAAGGAAACGCCGATAGCAGTAATCAGCGCTGCAATGCGGGGGGCGTCACGCAACGGCTTGTAGGCGACTCGTTCGATGGTGACCGCCATGGCCACGCAGACGAGCACACAAACGATCATGACCGACAGCAGGCCAATGAGCAGGGCTAACCCCGCCGGAAACCCTGGGAAAACGATGGCCGGCCACATGTGAAACTGGAACCGGGCCACCAGGTAATAACTGACGAACGCCCCGACCATGAAAATGTCGCCGTGAGCGAAGTTGATGAGCTTCACAATGCCGTAAACCATGGTGTAACCCAGGGCGATCATGGCATAGACGAAGCCGAGCTGCAGTCCGCTCAAGACGATCTGTATGAAGAGGCTGGGGGTTTTGATCGCGTTGGGGACGAGAAGCACCAAAACGCCCGCCGCCAGCGCGACAAGAAATGCCTTCCCGATCCATGCCAGGCGGGCGCCGGGTCTGCGCGCGGCGAAAGAAGATTGCTTGGAGACCGAGGCCTGTTGCATCCGCGCCTACCTCCGTGTTGTGGGTTGATGATACAAGTGGAGGGCGAATAGACCCGCCCTCCACCTGGGTGTGTTGATGGACTCCTGGGCTCAGCGGCTTGTAGGCCTGCGGGCCCGGTGAGCCACGATTGTTACGGATTCACGACCGAGTTGAACTTGATGCCACCCGGGGTGACTTCCAGGATGGTGGCGGCCTTGACCGGGTTATGCTGCGCATCGAAGGTGGTCAAGCCGGACACGCCCTGGTAACTAATGGCGGCCATGGCGTCCTTCACCTTGGTCGCGTCGTCGGCGCCGGCCTTCTCGATGGAGGTCAGCAGGATCATCGTCGCGTCGTACGCCAGGGCGGCCAGCGCGTCGGGGGTCTTGCTATACTTCGCCTTGAAGCCGTTCACGAAGTTCTGAACTTCGGGGCGCGGATCCTCGGGCGAGTAGTGGTTGGTGTAGAAGCCGCCCGCGGCAGCCACCAGGTCCAGATCCGAGGAGTCCCAGCCATCGCCGCCCATGAAGGGGACGTTGATGCCCTTATCCTTGGCCTGCTTGGTGACCAGGTTGACCGCCTGGTAGTAGTCGGGCAGGTAGACCAGTTCGGGCTGCGCGTCCGCGACCTTGGCCAGGATGGCGGAGAAGTCGGTGTCGGTCTTGCCGTTGTAGTTTTCCTTGCCTACGATCGTCCCGCCGCCCTTGACGAAGGCAGCCTCAAAGAATTCGGCCAGGCCCTTCACATAATCGTTGGACTGATCGGACAAGATGAAAGCCTTCTTCGCCCCGAGGTTGTTGAGCGCGAAGTTGGCGCCGACGGTGCCCTGGAAGGGGTCGATGAAGCAAGCGCGGAAGATGTAGTCCTTGGTCTTCCCTTCCTTGTCGACCGTTACGGACGGGTTGGTGGAGGTGGGGCTGATCTGCAGCACCTTCTTGGCGTTCGCGATCTCTGAGACCGGGATCGAGGCGGACGAGCAGACCTCACCGACGATGTAGTGCACCTTGTCCTGGTCGATGACCTTGTTGGCCGCATTGACGGCCGGGTCAGGGCTGCACTGGCTGTCTTCGACAATTGCCTTGATGGTCATGCCGAGGACGCCGCCGTTATGGGCCTTGGAATACTCCTCGATGGCGAGCAGCGCGCCGTCGCGGGTCATCTCTCCGAAGGTCGGCTGGCTGCCGGACAACGGCGCCAGGACGGCGATCTTGATCTCTTTGGGCGCGGCCGTTCCGCCGCAGCCGGCCAGGACCAGGGCCAGGACGACGATCACGCTTACGATTCTGAAAGCACGCATGAGAATTCTCCTCCTGAAAAAGTTTGGAATTGGGATTGAAAACCAGCGACCGTTACGAATGCCCTGAGATAGGCATGCACGGCCTTCTTGGCAGACGCCGTGTAGAAGAAAGTGGCGTGAGCGCTTCACCTCCTCATTGACAAACTACAGGAGCCCACCCACAGGAGTGGGACTCCTGGCCCTGTTGCCCTAACCTGCCCGGGCAAACGCCGTCGTTTGCAAAACTAACAAGGATGGTGAGGCCACAAGGCGGCTGTTTTGGGTGTGTGCCGCTGTCGGACACGCGGGAGATTATAAACCAATGGGAAAGCAAATGTCAAGCGCTTGACAGCGGATAGGGAACGCCTCTATAATAATGACTCCTAAACATTGGGTCATACCGATCCGGGTGAATTCGCACTCATTCGCATTCTGCCAGGCAGAAGGAGAACTTGATTCGATGCAGCGCAACCCTCTCGCCAATCCTCGGCTGATTGTAGCCGTTCTGATCCTGCAATTGATCCCGCTGGTTTTGTTTCCCGCGGCGTCGTTTGCGCCCACAACCCAGGAGTGGTGGCTGCCGGTCCTGCTGGCCATCATGATCATCGTCGCCGATATCTATTTGATCGTGCGCCGCACGCCCGCGCCGTGGCCCTGGTACCTGCTCTCTTTTGCGCAGGGTTTCAACATCATCAGCCGGCTGATGATGGTGTGGCCGCATTCCTCGAATCAGGTCGGGACGGCGTGGGTGCTGAACGTCCCCTATATCTTGCTGACGCTGATCGCGATCGCGCTATCGGCGGCGATCCTGTGGTACACGGAGAAGCCCGAAGTACGCATGGGGCTGCTGCGCGGTTGAGCGTGCGGGGCTGACAAACGATTTGCGGTGAATCTAGCAGAGGCCGGGCACACCAGCTCAAACTGGTGCGCTCGGCCTCTGTTTGCCTACTGAGAAACCAGGTTTCTACGAGAAACCTGGTTTCTCAGTAGGGGGTAGACTCACACGCTGCCCTGTTCAGTTGGGGCCGCGGAGACGGTCGGTTTTTCCACCGGGATCTGCTCGCCTGCGGTCGGCCGTGGCGGCAGCAGCGTCCCGTCACTCTCGGCGCCTACCATCACCAACTGCCCATCGAAGTGTGCGCCCTCATCCAGCAGGAACGACTTCACGTTGATGGTCCCCCACAGCCGTCCGCCCTCCAATAGCTCAACCCGGTCGGCCGTGATCGTGCCTTTGAAGGCGCCGCCCACGGAGACCGTCTTAGCTTTGATGTCGGCCATGACGCGCGCTGTCTCGGTGATCAACACGTTGCCCAGGGTCTCGATGGACCCTCCCTCAACCGTGCCGTCGATGCGCACGCTGCCATCGCAGCGCAACCGGCCCTCCAGGGTGGCGCGCGTCCCAATCGTCGCTTCAATCTGATCCGGCGCAGGCCGGGCTTCGCGTCTGAACATCATCTTATTCCTCACCTTTGGCCTTCATGATCGCTTGCCGTTCTTCATCGGTCAGCGTGTACGCCGATTCCCATGCCACCAGGGACTTGCCGTAGACGCGCGTCACGTCGCGGCCGTGCAGGCTGCTCAACACGACACCATTGCCCTCCTGATCGGCCAGGACGACCGCGAAGCTTTGGTCGCCGCCGGCATCCCGAAACGGGTTAAAACGCAGGAATCCCACCCGCTGCACATGGGTGCGGCTGGCTCGCTCCAGGCGCCGGGCCAGCGCATCCGTTTCTTCCACCTTGGTCGTGGCCAGGCGTACATCGTGCACGTGCGCGGCCAGGACTGCCTCCAGGTTGCCGCCGTCCGTCCCGGTCGTCAGCATCCGGTACTGGGTTTCCAGGCGGCGCAAGCGCGTCCACAGGACGGCAGCCAACGCGATCAGGCCCAGTAGCAGCAAGAAGAAGAGCCCCAAAATGGGTCCAATGTAGGTCAACAACCAGTGATAGAGATCCACGCGCTACCCTCGCACTTTGTCGATCAAGCTGCCGATAGAGGCGCCCACGTGAATGCGCCAGATCACATCGGCCAGCAAGGGCGCCACTGACAGCACCTCGATTTTCGGATGCGCCAGGATTTCCGGCGGCTGCTTGATGGTGTCGGAGATGATCAGCTTCTTGATATAGGGATATTCCAGCCGTTTCAGTGCGGATTCCAGCAGCACGCCGTGGGTGATTGCCAGATACACCTCGGGCCGCGCGCCGGCATCGATCAACGACGAAAGCTCATCCAGCACGCTGCCGCCGGCGATCACATCATCGATGAGGATGGGGATCTTATCCCTGATGTCGCCTACCACGTGGGATACTTCCGTGTGGTCGAAGCTGTTGCGGCGCTTGTGCATCACCACCAGCGGCAGTTGCAGGTGTTCGGCGTAGAGACCGGCGAACTTCGCACGCCCCACATCCGGCGATACGATCGCCGCATCCTCGAAACCGGGCCGCCGGAAGTAGTCCGCCAACACCATCATGGCACTCAGCGGGTCGACCGGTATATCGAAGAACCCCTGCGTGGCTGGGGCATGCACATCGAAATAGACCACGCGCGACGCGCCCATCGTCTCCAGCATGCGCGCGACGACCTTGGCGCTGATCGCCTCGCGGCCGCGCGCCATGCGCTCCTGGCGGCCATACGGATAGTAGGGGATGACGGCGGTGATTTCGTGCGCCGAGGCGCGCCGAAACGCGTCGATATAGAGCAGCAGCTCCATCAGATGATCGTTGACCGGGTTGGAGCACGGCTGGATGATGAAAACATCCTGATCGCGCACCACTTCATCGATCATCACGTGGATTTCGCTATCTTTGAGAAAGGTTGTGGTGCACCGGCCGAGCTCCAGGTGTGAAGCTGCACCGTCGGTCACGCCGAATAGCTTTGGCTCCAACTCAAGTCGCGCCGGCAGAACGTCCAGAATCCCGACGACCGCTTCAGCCAACGGACAATTAGCTGAGCCGGAGAAGATGCGCAGAGGGTGATGTATGCCCAAGACTTCCTCCGTTTGCTAGGGATGCTGGGGATATGATAGCATTGAGCGGGTGTTGAAGCAAAAAGTAGGGGCGAGGCATTCCCTCCACGACGCGCCGTTGCGGCAGAAATTGCGTGCGATGGACGGCCTTCCGTTACGGCAGATCCATTCAGGAATGCCTCGCCCCTACTACACCAAAACAGGATTCGATCGCAATGACACGTAAACTGTTGGTTGCCACGCATAATCCGGGCAAGGTGCGCGAATATCGCGAGCTGTTGGCCGCTTTGCCCCTGGAAGTAACGTATCTCGATGCCGAGGGGATCACCCTGGAGGTGGAGGAGTCCGGCGCCACTTTCGCCGAAAACGCGACCTTGAAGGCGACGACCTACGCGCAGGCCACCGGCCTGTGGGTTTGGGCCGACGATTCCGGGTTGGAGGTCGACGCCTTAGGCGGCGCACCGGGCGTCTATTCGGCGCGCTACGCGGGCCCGGGCGCGTCGGACGCCGACCGCTACCGTAAGCTGCTGGATGCGTTAACCGGCGTGCCTTGGGACCAACGAACAGCGCGCTTCCGCTGCACGGTGGCGTTGGCGCTGCCGCGGGAGGCTTCATCCGGCGTCTCCGAGGCGCCCGGCGCGTGGAATGGCGAAGTGCGCACCGCCGACGGCGCGTGCGAGGGGATCATCGCGTTTGGTCCCACGGGCAGCAATGGCTTCGGCTACGACCCCGTGTTCTATCTGCCGGAGCACGGCCTGACGATGGCGCAGTTGCCGCCGGAAACCAAGAACGAGATCAGCCACCGCGGCCGCGCGGCGCAGGCCGCGGCCAAGGTTCTGGAAGAGATGCTGGCGCTGTCGTAGGGGGGCCTTGCGCTGTCGTAGGGGCATGGCCTTGCGCTGTCGTAGGGGCATGGCCTTGCGCCTGCCCAATGAGCTATCCAACGAACGGATTGACCACCCGAACCCCCTCATACGCCTGACCCGGGTTCAGGTCTTCCGACCACACCACCTCACAGCCCAGTTGCACGGTGCTCTGCAGGATCATGGCGTCCCAGAACGAAACGCCATAGCGGCGCTGGATTTCTATCGCATCCACTGCGTCCCCCGCCTCAGGCGCGTGCACGCGCCATGTGGACAGATCGGCAACGATCTGGGCTGCGACACCGCTATCCAGCGGGTGTGCGACTTTGCGCGTGATGGTGATGTAGAATTCCTGCAGCACCTGGACGCTCAAGCAGCCGAGGCGAGATTCCCACAGCTCTTCCAGCAGCCGCGCCGCGCGGTCACGCTTGGCGCCGGCAGATGTATCGTGGGCATAGACCAGGATGTTGGTATCCACGAATTGGTAGCCTTGTCTGGCGCTCATCGTTCGTGCAGCTCCTCGCGCGTCCAGCGGATCGCCCCGCGAGTGCCCAGGTCCGCGCCCCGGCGCAACGCCTCCAGATGCCGTCCTCGCGCTTTGGCATAGCGATCCTCCTGCGCCACCGCCTCAGCCAGGAATTCCCTCAGTAGTCCCGAGACCGAAGTCTGCTTTTCCACGGCGATGAGCTTGGCCTTACGCACGAGGTCTTTGGGCAAAGATAAGGTGATGTTCTGCGTTTCCATTGTGTGTTCTCCACGTGAATAAGTGTAACACGTGTTCACGTGCGCGTCAAGCAGCGACTGAGAAGGTGTGTCACTGCCTCCGCCGCGGCCGCAGGCTGCTCCAACATCACCATGTGGCCGGCGCCAGGCACGATCACGAGCTGCGAGCCGGCGATCTGTTCGTGCAGGAACTGGCTGTACTTGACCGGCGTCATGCGGTCCGCGTCGCCGCAGAGGATCAGGGTGGGCGTCGCAATGCGGCCCACGTCCGCGCGGCGGTCGAACGCGTCGCACGCGAGGAAATCGTCGTGGATCGTTTGGGGAGATGTCTCGCGCAGCCGCCGCGTGTAGAGGCGCAGCAGGTTCGGATCGACGTGCTCGCCGTGCGTCCACTGCGCCACCAGGGTCGTGGTCCCCTGAAAATCATCCAGGATGCCGGCCAGGATCTGCGGCGCCACGCGCAGCTTCGCGCCTGTGCCGACGAGGATCAGGCCGGCCAGCCGCCCCCCATAACGCAGCGCGAACTCGATGGCGATTGCGCCGCCCATGGAATGGCCGGCCAGCACGAACGCGGGCAGCGCCAACGCCTCGGCGAACCCGCGCACCACCTCGGCATACGCGCCGATCTCAGCTCGTCCCGCTCCGCCCGACTTCCCGTGCCCCGGCAGATCGAGCGTGTAAACCGTGTGGCCGGCCAGTCGCCGCAGCTCGCCCGGCCAGTGCATCAAGTTGCCGCCTGCGCCATGGACAAGGACCAGTGGCGCTCCGGCCGGCTGGAGTGCGCCGACATGGCGTTGGTAGTTGAGCTTTTCACCGTTGATGAAAAGGATGTGCATCAGCGAAACCTCCATTCACTGGTAGCTTGCCACGCGGCGAAGCCGGTTTGTCCCCAGCAGCAGTCCCACTGCCGCCAGCGTGATCCCTACTTCTGCCGCGATCTGAGGCCGGGGCAGCACGATGTACAGGGTGCTGTCGCCCAGCAGGGAGATAGCTGTACCGAGGCCCAGCAGCGCCAGAACACGCCCCGGGCGCGACACCGGGCGTTCAGCCGTCGCGCGCCAGCGCATCCAACTCAGCCTTCAACTGGTCGTAGGTGTCGGCCAGCGCCTGTGGAATGACGCGTGTGGCTGAGGTGACGGACATGTAGTTGGTGTCGCCTCCCCACCGCGGCACCACGTGGAGGTGGAGGTGATCCTTCACGCCGGCCCCGGCCACCGCGCCGACATTGATGCCCAGGTTGAACCCCTCGGGGCGCGACATCCGGCGCAGGCCGCGCATCCCCAGCGCGGCGAGCGTCATAATCTCGGTCATCTCTTCGGGCAGCAAATCTTCCAGGGTGTCGACGTGGCGATAGGGCACGGCCATGAAGTGGCCGTTGTTGTAGGGGTACCGGTTCAACACCAGGAACGCATGTCGTCCCCGATGCAGCACCAGCCGCTCCCGGTCATCTTCCGCCTCCAACATCTCACAGAAGATGCAGCCCGGCTTCTTGGCGCTCAGGATGTATTCCAGGCGCCAGGGGGTGAAGAGGTGTTCCATCGGTTGGCTCCGTGATGCGTGGTGCGTGTTGCCGTGCAAAGGTTGCAGGCGCTGCCAGTGTAGCACCGCAGCGGCAGCGCGTCAAAGGCCGTGTCACTACTCCTTGGTGCGCTTTGGGTATATAATCGCGCCGTGCATCAGGAGTATCGAGGGGAAATGGACCCACTTTCCGCTGCTGCCATTGCTGCAACTCTCATTACCCGGCGGCTTGGCCGCCCGACGATTTTCTTCCCATCCGTCGGCTCCACCAATGACGCGGCGCACGCGCAAGCCGCGGCCGGGGCCGGTGACGGGCTCTTGGTGGTGGCGGATGCCCAGACCGCGGGCCGCGGCCGGCTGGAGCGCTCCTGGTGGGCGCCGCCCGGCGCATGCCTGCTGATGTCGCTGCTGCTGCGCCCGACGCTTCCGTTGGCGCAGGCCGGCCAGTTGACCATGTGCCTGGGCCTGGCCGCGATCGACGGGATCGCGCAGGTCACGGGCCTGCGCGTCGTGCTCAAATGGCCCAATGACCTGCTGCTGGATGGCCGTAAGCTCGGCGGCATGCTGGTTGAGCTGCATACGACCGGCGACCGGTTGGATTATGCCGTGCTTGGGCTTGGCATCAATGTGAACGTCACTTTCGAGGGCGCGGCCGCCGGCCCGCAGCCTCCGCCTGATCTGCTGGACAGCGCCATCAGCCTCCAAATGGCCCTGGGCCGGCCGGTCGACCGGCTGGCCTTGCTGGCGGCCATCCTGGCTCGCGCTGAGGCATGGTGGGAGCAAGCGCTCGCGGGCCACTCACCGCATGCGGCCTGGGCCGCTCGGTTGGACACGCTCGGCCGGCGCGTTGCGGTCGCGCTGCCTTTCGGCCCCGTCGTGGGCCAGGCGGTGCGCGTCACCCCGGAAGGCGCGCTGGTCTTGCTGGATGATGCCGGCCGCCAGCATGTGATCTGGAGCGGTGACGTGACGACGCTGCGCCCCGCATCAGCATAGCGTGGTTGGAAGCCCTTGCCGGATTTCCGCTTGCCGTGCTATAATCTCCCGTGATTTCACCATTCGGATGTAACCAGGAAACACGCTTTGACCACTCGCTTACGAAGCATCGCGTTGCTGATCGTTGTCCTGCTGATCGCGGTGACTCTGACCGTGGCCATGTCCGACGCGATTCTGGCACGCTCGACGTTTCAGTCCTCCCCGTTGCTGCCAACAGACACACCGGTGGTGGTGCAGCCGAGTGCAACGGCCGTGACCGATGGATTGCCGGAGCCGACGAAGGCTCCGGAGCCGACGTCTTCCGTTCCCGTGGCGACGCCCGTGGGCTTTCTGCCCGCGCCCACCTTGACGAATCCCGACGCATTGCTGCCCTTGAACGCGACGGCACAACCGCCCTTGATTGGACCGGCGGCAGCCCCGGCCGAGCCGACCTCTGAGCCGGATGCTGCGTCTGGTGCGCCCGGCGTCGCAGAACTGATCGACAACGGCATCATCGCGCTCAGCTATGTGTGGCTGTGCTGCGGCGCGCTCCTTGTTGCATTGTCGGCCCTGGTGGTGGTGTGGCTGGCGCGACGCAGTTCCCGACGGTAGCCGATTTGCCGAACCGCCACGCGCCCTGGCTGAGGCGCTTCGCCGCGAACTGGCTGCCCCTCGGCCTGGCCTGGCTGGCGTTTGCGCTGCGAGTCTCAGGCATCACCGCCCAGAGCCTCTGGCGCGATGAGGTTGACACCCTCAGGTTTGCCATGCGGCCCCTCTCCGAAGCCCTGGCCATGTTTGGCCAGGATGGCCAGAACGGCCCCCTCTTCTTTCTGGGGTTGCGGCCGTGGTTAATGGTGATGGGGCCCAGCGAGTTCGCGTTACGTTTCCCATCGGCGCTGGCCGGCGCCTTGGCCGTGCCGGTCTGCTACGCGTTGGTTTCCCGGTTGGTGGGCCGGAAGCCGGCTGCATTGACGGCGTTTTTGATGGCCATTGCCCCCTACCTGGTCTGGTACGGGCAAGAGGCCAAGATGTATGCTGCGCTCACGCTGCTGGCGCCGGCCTCCCTGTGGCTGACCGTGGAAGCGGCCCGGCATGGCCGGTGGTGGCGTTGGGCGCTGCTTTATCTCGTGACGACCCTGGCCATCTACATCCACGTGCTGGCCGCGCTGATCGTGCCGGTGCAGGTGCTTTGGCTCCTGATTTTGCCCTTCGGCGGCCGGCCGGGTCGTCGTTGGCGGCCGGTGGCTGCGTACCTGGCCGCGCTCTGCCTGCCCTACCTGCCGCTGGTGGTTTGGCAAGCGGACATGTGGCTGTCTACCTTTGAGACCGGGCATCGATTCGTGCCGTTGGGCGATATCGTGCTCATACTCTTTGCCGTCTTCAGCCTGGGCGTGCAGCCGAGCCAGTCGTTTCTCAGCCTGTTGCCGTTCATGCTTGCCCTGGTGGCGGGAGGGCTTCTCTGGGCCTTCCAGGCGCGCAATGGGCTGCGTGAGGGCACCCTGAGCCGCGGCCGCGCGGCAGCTCTCTTGCTGGTTTGGCTGGGACTTCCGCCGCTGCTGGTCTTTGGGGTTTCGCTGGGCATGCCGATCTTCACCGAGCGTTACCTGATCTGGGTGATGCCGCCCTTTCTGGCGCTGATCGCACTGGGAGTCAGCGCACTGGCGCGGCTGTGGCGGCCCTTAGGGCTGGTGGTGCTGGCAACGATTGCCGCGCTCGATATCGGCGGCGTCGTGACCCAGGCGGGCCAGCCGATCAAGTCCGATTTTCGTTCGGCCGCGCACTATGTCGTCCAGCGCGTGCAGCCTGGAGATCTACTGCTCTACCAGATCCCGTATGTCCGCTATACGTTCACCTACTACAGCAGCGGCCGCGGCGATCCCAATGACACGACACTGCGCTGGCTCGATGGGCCTTACACCAACCGGGGCATGACTGAAGCGGAGGTGGATGCTTTGCTGACAACCGGCGCCGGCGCCGCGCCGGCCGTCTGGCTGATCGCTTCGGAGACGCCGATGTGGGACGAGCGCGGCCTGACGGCGGGGTGGCTGGCGACGCACGGGGTCGTGGATGCGCAGGCTGAGTTTGCGCGCGTGACGGTGACGCGCTACGAGTTGCGCTGATCGTCAAAAGAGCCGCCCGGCCTGGCGTCCCGTTACAACGCCCTGTCCGAAACCAGGTTTCTCCGAGAAACCTGGTTTCGGACAGGGCAGTAAGCATAGAGACGAGGAACGTGATGCACAGGTTCGCGGCATCGATATCCGTGGACGATGGCCAGGGCTACGGGGAACCCAGTTGGATGCCTTCACCCGAAGAGGTGACGCGGGCCCGGATCGATATGGAGCGCCGGGGCATCGTGCGCAGCCTGAGGCGCGGCCCGACCGGGGTGCAGATGGTGCCTGCCGGCGAGGCCCCCTGGCCCTGGCTCATCGGAGCGGCTGCCTGGGTGATCATCTGGCCCGCCTTGATTGCGTGGCGCGTCAGCGACACGCAGCTTGCGTGGCTGCCGTGGTGGCTGCCGGTGCTGCTGGCGGCGCTGCACATGGCGATGTTGGTGGCGCCCGTTCTGTTAGCGCGGCGGGACGCCGGCCTCAGCGCCGCGCGCCGGCACTTCGGCATGATCCGCTCAGTGGCTCAAATGCTGGCGCTGGAGCCGGACGAGTTCGAGAGTTGGGTGGGCATGCTGTTCAAGCTCGTCGGCTACCAGGTCAGGAACACCCAGTATGTGGCTGATCACGGCATCGACCTGGAGGTGACCGGCCAGGGGTTGGGGCTCGGTCTCGTGCAGTGCAAGCGTTACCGCGGCACCGTGGGTGAGCCTACCGTGCGGGATTTGTACGGTACGATGACGCACGAGCGCGCGGATCACGGTTGGCTGGCTACGACGGGTGGCGTGTCGCGCCAGGCACGCGCCTGGGCCGCCGGCAAACCCATCGAGCTGTGGGATGGCCAGCAACTGATTGAGTTGGCGGCCAAATACCGCTAGGAGTGACACCGATGCAGCCTTTCGCCAAGGATCGACCCCTCATCTTCGCACATCGCGGCGCCTGCAAAGCGGCGCCCGAGAACACCCTGCCCGCGTTCGAGGCCGCGCTCCGCCTGGGCGCCGACGGCGTCGAGCTGGACATCCAGTACAGCTCTGACGGCGGCCTGGTGGTTTTCCACAATCCGACGCTGGAGGCGACCAGCACCGGCACGGGGCGCGTGACGGCCCACACCCTGGCTGAGCTGCGCGAGCTGGATGCCGGCGCCTGGTTTGGGCCGGGTTTCGCCGGCACGCGCATCCCCACCTTGGATGAGGTCCTCGATTTGTTGCGCGGCCGGGCGTTGGTCAATATCGAGCTGAAGGTGCTATACTCTTTCAGGAGTTCATTAAGTGCCGACGCCGTGACGGCTGTGCGCCGCCACGGCATGGCCGACCAGGTCATTTTCAGCTCGTTCAACCCGTTTGCCCTGCGGGATGCCAAGCGGGCCGGGCCGGAGATCGAAACCGGGCTGCTGTTGGCGCCGGATCTGCCGGCCTGGATGCGCCTGGGCCTGACCCGCCGCTACGCCCGCGCGGGCGGGCTGCACCCCGAGCTGGTCATGGTCGACGCCGCCTACATGGCGCGGGCGCGCAAGCTTGGGCTGCCGGTGCGTGTTTGGACAGTCGACGAAGAGGCCGACATGCGCCGCCTGATCGACCTGGGCGTCGATGCCATCATCACGAACGTGCCCGATAGACTGGCGGCGCTGCTGCATGGCAGCAACGCCCAGGTTTCTGCCATCCCTTCAACAACGGAGTTGATGAATCATGACACACCTGCCTGATCGTTCTGCCTCTCTGGCTCCTTTCTTCACGCCCAAAGGCGTCGCCGTCATCGGCGCCAGCCGCGATCCCAACAAGGTGAGCTATGGCGTGGTCCGCAACCTGGTGGATCCGAAACGCGGCTATCCCGGCCCGATCTACCCCATCAATCCGAAAGCCGATGAGATTCTCGGGCTGCGCTGTTACCCTGACATCGCTGTCGTGCCCGATCCGGTGGAGTTGGCTGTGCTGATCATTCCGGCGGCCGCCGTGCCCGCGGCCATCGAGGCCTGCGGCCAGCGCGGCATCAAGGCCGCGGTGGTCATTTCCGGCGGGTTTCGCGAGGTGGGCCCCGAGGGTGCGGCGCGTGAGCAGGAGATGGTGGCCGTTGCCAAACGGTTCGGCATGCGCGTGATGGGCCCCAATGGCATCGGCGTCATCGACACGCACACGCCGTTGAACACCACCTTCGTCAAAGGCGCGCCGCCGGCCGGGCATATCGCCTTCATGTCGCAGTCGGGCGCGCTGTGCGGCGGCATCCTGGACTGGTCGGCCGACCGCGGCATCGGTTTCAGCCGGCTGCTCAGCGTCGGCAATGAGGCCGATGTAAACGAGACCGATGTGATCCCCTTCTTGACCGAGGACGATAACAGCCGGGTCATTGTCCTCTATCTCGAGGACGTGAAGGGCGGGCCGGCTTTTGTGACCGCTCTGCGTGATGCCGCCGGCCGTAAGCCGGTGCTGGCGCTCAAGTCCGGGAAGACCGCGGGCGGCCAGGCTGCCACCGCCTCGCACACCGGCGCGTTGGCCGGTTCGCATGCCGCGTTCCGCGCGGCGTTCAAGCAGACCGGAGTCATCGAGATCGGGACCGTGCAGGCGCTCTTCAACGCCGCGTTGGCGCTCTCCTACCAGCCGCTGCCGGCCGGCAACCGGATCGCGCTCCTCACCAACTCCGGCGGGCCGGCGGCCCTGGCCGCAGATGCACTGGAAGGGGCCGGGCTGCGCCTGGCGCGCACCGGCCCCGAGACCCAGGTCCGCCTGCGCAGCGTCATGGTCCCGGATGCCCAGGTAGCCGGCCCGGTGGACCTGTTGGGCGGCGCCGATGAAGTGGGGTTCCGCAAGGCGCTGGACATCTTGCTGGCCGACCCGGAGTGCGACGGCGTGCTGGCGACCCTGGTGCCGACGGTGCTCGTGAACGCCACGGCGGTGGTCGAGGCCTTCGGCGCGGGAGCCGCGGCGCAGACGGGGCCGCGCAAGCCCGTGCTGGCCTGTTTGATGGGCGAAGCGAGCTTCGGCGAGGCGCACCGCGTTGCCCACGCGCTGCAGCTTCCCGCGTACACCTTCCCGGAGGACGCGGTGGCGGCCTTTGGGGCGCTGTGGCAGCGGGCGCGGTGGTTGGCCGAGCGGGGGAGCGGAGGCGCAGAGGCGCAGCAGAGCCCGGACGGGGAGGAGGCCGCCGCGGCGGCGCGGCTCCGGGCCAGGAGCGAGGTGCGGGACGCGCTGCTCACGGCCCGGTCCGCGGGCCGCCACGCGCTGGATGCCGCCGACGCGCGGCCGCTGTTAGCTGCTTACGGCATCGCCACGCCCGCCGAAGCGTTGACCACCGACCCGGACGAGGCGGCCGCCTTCGCCGCGCGGATCGGCTTCCCGGTTGTCATGAAGCTCATCAGCCCGGATATCTTGCACAAGAGCGACATCGGCGGCGTGTTGTTGAATGTCGGGGATGCGGCCGCGGTGCGCGCCGGCTTCAACGAGATCATGGCGCGCGCCCGCGCGGCCCATCCGTCCGCAGCCATCCGCGGCGTGCAGGTGCAGCAGATGATCCGCGGCGGCCAGGAAGTGATCCTGGGTGTGAAGCGCGATCCCACCTTTGGCCCGTTGATCATGTTCGGCCTGGGGGGCGTCTACGTCGAGGCCCTGGCTGACGTCAGCTTCCGGCTGGCCCCGATGACCCAAGCGGACGCGGAAGCGCTGATCGACGAGGTGCGCTCGGCAAAGCTGCTGGCCGGTTTGCGCGGCGCGCCTCCCGCTGATCGCGCCGCACTGGTGGATGCCATCATCCGGGTCAGCCAGTTGGCCGCCGACCACCCGGAGATCGCGGAGTTGGATGTCAACCCGCTGTTGGTGCTGCCCCAGGGGCAGGGCGCGCTCGCCGTGGACGCGCGCGTGATCCTGGGATAGCCTGGTTCCGGTCAGGTTTGCCATGACTCGTCCGGCCTGTGTTGATGTTGCGCTCCTGCGGCGCGTGCCGTATTTTGCCCCCTTGACCGAGGAGGTGTTGGCGGCATTGGCCGCGCGCGCGGTTGAGCGGCGTTACGATCGGGGCCAAACGATCTTTCTGGAGGGGGAGCCGTGCGCCGGGCTGTATGTGGTGGCCCGGGGCGAGGTGAAGATCTTCAAGATGTCGCCTCAGGGCCGTGAGCAGATCCTGCATCGGCTGCGGCCGGGCGACACCTTCAACGATGTCGCCGTGCTGGATGGCGGCCCGAATCCCGCCAGCGCGGCGGCGATCAGCGAGGCTGGCCTGTGCATGATCGCGCGCGCCGATATCCGGCGGCTGGCCCAGGCCTACCCCGCGCTTGCCTGGGCGCTCATCGAGAGCGTTGCGCGGCGCACGCGGCACCTGGTGGCGATGGTTGAGGATCTGGCGCTGCGTTCCGTAAAGGAGCGCCTGGCCCGGCTGTTGTTGGCCGAGGTCGCCCGCACCCCGGCCGCCGGTTCGCTTGATCGCAGCCGCATGATGTCGCAGGCCGAGATGGCCGCGCGGTTGGGCACCGTGCGCGAAATGATCGGCCGCGCATTGCGCGACCTGGACAATGAAGGGGTTATCAGCCTCGATCGCCATCGCATCGTCATCCGGGACGCCGGCCGCCTGGCTGCGATCGCGAATGGCTTCTAGATCTCCCCTTTTGTGACATAAGTCCCTGACACGTCTGGATAATCCTGGTATCTTAGAATAGGTTGATTTACGGTGTCGGTCCTGAGAGGGTTGCAGAGCGAGCGCCATGTTTGAGCGGGTTTTGCCGGAGATTGATCTGGCAGCTTGCACGGGCTGCGGCGATTGCGTTGCCGCCTGTCAGCCCGGCGCGCTGGGCATCGTTGCTGGTAAGGCCGCGTTAGTCCGGCCGGATCGCTGCGAATACGACGGGCAGTGCGAGCCGGTTTGCCCTGTCGGCGCCATCCAACTGCCGTACGTCATCCTATTGGCGGATTGAGTTGATTGGGCTTATCGTGTGAGGGGGAGCAAGTCCGTGTTGAACACCCAGTATTGTCCTGGATCCAGCAGCCTGCGCAACAACATCACGCTCGATATCAAGGCCTGTCCTGAGTGCGGTGCAGATATCGAGTTGTTTTCGATCGATCGCAAAGCCGCTTGTGAGAAATGCGGGTTTGTCGTCTACAATAGCGTCATGTCCTGTATCCAGTGGTGCCGTTATGCTGAGAGCTGCTTCGGCGCCGAAATGGTCAACAAGTACCGGAAACAGCCGTAGCAAAGCGAGGTTGCATGGCGAAAATCACGCGTCAGATCATCACGATAGACGAAGAGAAGTGCGACGGCTGCGGCAACTGCGTACCGGCCTGTGTTGAAGGTGCGCTGCAAGTCATCAACGGCAAGGCGCGCCTGGTGAAGGAGAGCTATTGCGACGGCCTGGGCGCGTGCCTGGGCGATTGCCCCCAGGGCGCGCTGCACGTGACCATGCTGGAAGTCGATGCGTACGACGAGCCGGGCGTGCTTGGCTATCTTCAGCAGGCCGCGCCGGAGCGGGTCGAGCAGCATGTGGCGCATCTGCGCCAGCATGGGATTGAATCTTCGTACAGGCCGGCGGCGAAAACGCAGTTGGCTGCGATTCCCCTGTGCCCGTCGGTGCAAATGCGGGATTGGGATGAAGGCGCCATAGCGCAGAACGCGCCCCCCCAGGGGCGGCTGCAGTCGGAGCTGCGCCAATGGCCCGTGCAGCTCCATCTCCTGCCGGTGCGCGCGCCATTCTTCGACGACGCGGACCTGACCCTGATCGCCGACTGCGTGCCGTTTGCCAACCCCAATATGCACGCCGACTTCGTGCGCGGTTCTGCGATTGCAGTCGGCTGCCCGAAGCTGGACGATGCGCAGGCCTACGTCGGTAAGGTGACGCAGATCCTGCAAAGCAACAATGTCCGCAGCCTGAAGGTTGCCTACATGGAGGTCCCCTGCTGTCGCGGGCTGGTGTTTATTGCACAGCAGGCGCTCAAGGCCAGCGGCAAAGATATCCCGCTCCAAGTTGTCATGGTGTCCGTTCAAGAGGGCTGACGCGCCGCCGATTGTGTCTCGGGGCGCAAGGCGACTTGCCTGAATGGGCGGTACAGTGTAGACTTGGCCAACTCGACCGTCGCGCGCTCCCGACCGCCTGACGGTTACGCCGGAATCGTTGTTCTTCCCTATACTACACCCAAGGAGGAGTCCTGCATGCAGAATGCCCCACCCACCCCAAAGGCGTCTGCAACGCGTGGCGCGCGGCTGCTTGGCGCTTTCCCACTCTGGATCTGGCTGGCATTGGCCGGCCTATTTGGCGGCGCAGCCGGCCTGGGCGGTTTCACGCTCCACTACGCCAATTTCCTGGCCTACATGGGCAACGATCCGCAGACCTGCGCCCAATGCCACATCATGCGTGAGCAGTATGACGCCTGGGCGCGCGGCCCCCACCATGCCGTCGCGGTCTGCAACGATTGCCACGCCCCGCACGATAACATGGTGCACAAGTACTTCATCAAGGGCGTGAACGGGATGCGGCACAGTTATGCGTTCACCACCGGCCGCCACCCTGAGCCGATCCAGATCACCGAGATGAACCGCGAGGTGACGCAACATGCCTGCCTGTCTTGCCACGGCGAGCTGACCCAGGCCATGAACCACGCTGACACCGATGATCCTACCGACTGTTTGACCTGCCATGAGGGGGTCGGACACGACAAGTAGGGGCAGGTCTTGCACCTGCCTACAGCCAGCACCTGCCCATAGGAGGAGACAATCATGACATCGTCCCAACCCAATGTCCCATCCCGCCGTCGTTGGCTCTGGATCGCATTGGCATTTTTTGCCGGCATGCTCATCATGGGCGCCGTCGCATTCCTGCTGACCAATATCCAGACGCGCAAGGCGGAAGCCGTTGAGTTTCCCTTGAAGACGGTCCAGATCGCGGCAACCGAGCTCGATCCGGCTGTCTGGGGACAGAATTTCCCGCGCGAGTACGACACATTCAAGAAGACCGAGCTCGACGATACCGAGACCCCCTACGGCGGCTCCAAGCCGATCAATAAGCTGGAGAAATACCCCATCCTCAAGCGCGTGTGGGCCGGTTACGCGTTCAGTGTGGACTTCAATGAGGAACGCGGGCACTTCTACGCCTTGATCGATCAGAAGGCAACCAAGCGCCAGGAAGTGGTGAAGCAGCCGGCCGCGTGCGCCAACTGCCATGCCGGCGAGGCCCCGCAGCTGATCGAGCAGATGGGCTGGGAGAAATTCAACAGCACACCCTACAAAGAGATCTCCGGCACCCTGCACCTGGGCAGCACGTGCGCTGACTGCCATGATCCCGTCACCATGGACTTGCGCATCACCCGCCCGGCGTTCAAGAACGCCATGGCCGAGATCGGCGTCGACCTGAGCAAGGCCACCCGCCAGGAGATGCGCACCTACGTCTGCGCGCAGTGCCATGTCGAGTACTACTTTGAGGGCGATAACAAGCTCCTGACCTTCCCCTGGGATAAGGGGTTCCGGATCGACAACATCATCGACTACTACGATGAATACGGCTTCAAGGATTGGACGCACAAGGAGACCGGCGCGCCGATGCTGAAGGCGCAGCATCCCGAATTCGAGACGTTCACCACCAGCCTGCACTACCGCTCCGGCGTCTCCTGCGCCGACTGCCACATGCCGTATGTGCGCGAGGGCGCGGTCAAGGTCTCGGACCACTGGCTGCGCAGCCCGCTCACCAACGTCAGCCAGGCGTGCGGCACCTGCCACAAGCAGGATGAGCAGGCGCTGAAAGATCGCATCACCGTGATCCAGGACAACACCGCCGGCCTGCTCCGCACCACCGAAGTGGCGTTGGGCGATGCAATGGATGCGATCGTGGCTGCCATGGCGGCCGGCGCGACCGATGATCAACTGACGGAAGCGCGTGATTTCCATCGCAAGGCCTCCATGCGCTACGACTTCGTGATGTCGGAGAACAGCACCGGCTTCCACAGCCCGCAGGAAGCCGCGCGCAACCTGGCGAATGCGATCGACTTCGCCCGCCGCGCGCAGCTCTCCGCTGAAAAATTGATGAAGTAACGGTATAGTCTCAACCCAAAAAGAAACCTGGTTTCTCGCAGAAACCAGGTTTCTTTTTGGGTCAGTTCGCGTACTTGGAAATTGCATCCTTAGGCGCTATACTACGCCCAAGGTTTTCCGACATCTTCATTGCAAGGCAGGCGACCATGAGCTTCCCACGTTCCAGCGGCATCCTCTGTCATCCAACTTCCTTTCCCAGCCGGTTCGGTATCGGCGACCTGGGCAAGGGCGCCTATGACTTCGTCGACTGGCTGGCCGCGGCCAAGCAGCAGCTCTGGCAGGTGCTGCCGCTCGGCCCCACAGGCTACGGCGACTCGCCGTACCAGTGTTTCTCGGCGTTCGCCGGCAACCCGCTGCTCATCAGCCCAGAAGGCCTGATCCGTTCCGGCCTGCTGCCGGCCGATGCGCTGGCGGACGCGCCCGACTTCCCGGCGCACAGGGTGGACTTCGAATCGGTCATCAAGTACAAGCAGGCGCTGCTCCGCCGCAGCTTCGACCATTTCAATGCCCATGCGACCGAGGAACAACGCGCCGGGTTCGCCAGCTTCCGGGAGATCAACGCGAGCTGGCTCGCCGACTACGGACTCTTCATGGCGCTCAAGGGCTGTTTCGGCGATCTCTGGCAGAACTGGCCGCGTGATATCCGCGTGCGCGAGCCGGGAGCGCTGGCCCACTATCGCGTGCAGGAGGGCGAGTGGGCGACTTACCACGAATACACGCAGTGGCTCTTCAATGATCAGTGGTTTGCCTTGAAAAAGCACGCCAACGACCTGGGGATCCAGATCATCGGCGACATCCCCATCTTCGTCGCCGCGGTCAGTGCGGACGTGTGGGCCAACCCCGAGCAGTTCAAGCTCGATGCCCAGGGTGAGCCTTCGGTGGTCGCCGGGGTGCCGCCGGATCTCTTCTCGGCCACCGGGCAGCGCTGGGGCAACCCCCATTACAACTGGGACAGGATGTTGGCCGATGGCTTCCAGTGGTGGATTGCCCGCGTGCGCCAGACGCTGAAGCTCGTCGACATCGTGCGCGTGGATCACTTCCGCGGCTTTGAGGCCGCCTGGGAGGTTCCGGCTTCCGAGCCAACCGCGATCAAGGGCGCCTGGGTCAAAGCGCCGGGCGCCGAGTTGTTTGTCGCCATCGAGAAGGCGCTGGGCAAGCTGCCCATCCTCGCCGAGGACCTGGGCATCATCACGCCCGAAGTGGACGCGCTGCGCACCCGGTTCGCGTTCCCGGGCATGAAGATCTTGCAGTTTGCGTTCGGCATGGAAAACAACCCGCAGTATTTGCCGCACAACTATGAACGCGATACCATCGTCTATCCCGGCACCCATGACAACAATACCACGCTCGGCTATTGGCACGAGCCGGAGCGTTCGGAGCTGGAGCGGCACAACATCCGGCGTTACGTCGGGACCGACGCGCACGACATCGCCTGGGACTTCATCCGCCTGGCGTGGGGTTCGGTGGCCAACCAGGCCGTTGCCACGCTGCAGGATGTCTTCAGCCTGGGCGCGGACGCGCGCATGAACTTCCCTGGCACAGAAAGCGGCAACTGGGGCTGGCGCTATACTGCGGAGATGCTCACCCCCGCCATTGCAGAACGGCTGGCGGATTTGACCGACGTCTACGAGCGGGCGAAGAAGGTGGAGAAGCCCAAGGCTGCCTGGTGGCAGAAGGCTGAGGGTTAGGAGACAGGGGGCAGGGGTCAGAGGTCGGGGGTCAGGAACGTAACATAGAGAGCCAGGCGCCTCACAGCAGGCGCCTGGCTCTTTTCATGCCGTTTGTCCTTCACGAAATCCAGCGGTTAGCGGGGGACACGGAGACCGGCGGCAGCTCCGCGCGGCCGACCTCGCTGCCGTCAACCGCCCGGTAGAGGATGAGCAGCACGCCATAGGCGCCATCCGGCGTCGCGGGCGAGATGGTCAGGTCGTAGACGTCGCTCACCGGCTCGCCGGGAACCCAGGCGGTGGTGGGGTACGTGAAATGGACCGGCGTGCGGTCGTCGGCGGCCACGACATTGCCCCCTGCATCCAGCAGCCGCGCCGAGACCTTGAGCTCCTCGTGCACGGGCGCGGTCGCGGCCCATGTCAACGCCAGCCGCACCACCGTGCCGCTGTGCGTTTGCCGGACCATGCTTTGGGCGTCCACCAACACGATGCCTGCGCCCATCCCGCGGCCCGCAGGCGCCGGGCCGGGCGCGGCTTTGCGGCTGACCGTGATCAACGGCCCCGCCGCATCGAGGCTGTACCGCGCGGCCGCGCCGGGCAGGTCGCGGGTTAAGTAAACAGGGCCGCCGGCCGCCAGCGCGGCCTCAACCGCCGCGAAGCGTGCGGCCTCGGCATCGGCGGGGACCACCCGGAGATCAGGCTCTTGGCCCAACACATCGCGGCCATAGCGCACCAGGGTGGTCTCCCCCAGCAGGCCCACCACCGTCCCGTCCGGCGCCGCGCTGCTGAGCATGTCCTGGCCGTAGTCGTACACGCCCCACGCCCTGCTGCGGTCGCGTTCGCCCCAGGTCTGCACCGCCTCGAGCGCGGGGTAGAAGAGCACGATGCCGGCCAGCGGCAGCAGCCACGCAGCCAGGTAGATCGGCCGCGCCCAGGCGGGCAGCCGCACCGGTTCGCCCGCGTGCACGGCCTGCCGCCTTGCCAGGTCGAAGGTTGGCGCCAGGCCCAGCGCGGCCCACAGCGCAATCAACATGAACGCGGGGATGAAGAACACCTCGATGTCCTGCACCTTGTAGGCCATGCCGAACGCGACCTGCGCGGCCGTGGCCAACAGCAGGAAAGTCGCCCGCCGGGTGCTCAGCCGCCACGCCCGCGCCAGGCCGATCACAGCGACCACTAACGGCAGCACCCCCATCTGTTCCAGGAACAGCGCCAGGTAACTGCTGGCGCCCCGCTCCACCCCGAACGGGTTGCCGGTGAGGAACACGCTGTAGCCGCGCGCCAAAATCCAGTCCAATGTGCCGCTCAGCGTCGCCGAGTACGTCCCATCCAGCGAGCCTACCCCTTGCGCCCCGCGCAGCGGCAGGTAAAGATAGAACAGCAGCGGGGCCAGCCCCAGGCCGAGCGGCAGCCACCACCGCCGCGGCTGCCGGATCAGCGCCGGATCGGCCCAGAAGATGAAGACCAGGGCGGCCGGCAGCAGCAGCGCCATCATGCGATGATGCGCCATCCCTAAGCCAAAGACCAGCGCGGCAGCCGAAAGCCAGGCATCGCTTCTCCCCCTCTCCCTCTCTCCCCCTCTCCCTTTCTCCCTTTCTCCCCTGCCCCCCTGCCCCCCGCTCTCCTCCCACCGCAGCAGGCAATAGATGAACAGCGCGGCCAGCAGCCCGTGCAGCGCGTAGACTTCGGCGATCGTGGCTTGCGACCACCACGCGGGCGAGATGGCGAACGCGACGACCGCCACAGCCGCCGCGGCTCGATTGCCGGCCAGCTTCGCCGCGACGAGGTAGAGGACGCCGACAGCCGCCGCCGCACACAGCGCGGAGAACAGATTGAGCCGGCCGGCCGCGTCGCGGACGGGGATGAGCAGCGTCGCCAGCTTGCCCAGCAGGGTGTAAAGCGGATAACCGCTGGGATGGGCGATCCCCAACGTCGGCGCTACCACCTGGAACTCCAGGCTGTCGTCGAACAGGGTGGCAACCGAGGGCGCGGCGGTGGCAGCGTAGAGCGCGAAGCTCGCCAGGGCCAACAGCCCGGCGTTCCGCCGAACGGACTTCGTTCGTTGTGCAGGTGTGGTCATCCCTTCTCCGCTTCCAGGCGGGCATGCAGCGCCGGCCAGTGACTTCCCTTCCAGTATACCCGATGACACGCCGCGCAGCGCCTGAACTCCTGCTGTGTGTGCCAGACGTAGGGCGGCACCAGGTCCCGCGCGTCCGCGTGGTCCAGGGGCAGCAGCGCACCGTTGCACTCGGGACAGCGCGTGAACGGCGTGGGCGGCCGGCCCGGCATCCCCCCCAGCGCCGCGCGCACCTCCGCGATTTGGCCGTCCAGATCCTCGGCATGGATGAGGATAGCCGCCACCCCGCGCCGTCCTGCCAGCGGGCCGTCACGCGTGACGATCAGCCGGCCCTCGGCCCGGGCGTGCGCCATCAACGCCTCGTCCGCGCCAGCGCGCCAGTACTCGGCGTCATACCCCAGCAGGCGCAGCCATTTCGCCAGCCGGCCGCACATGGCATCGACCACTAAACGCGGCAGGTCGTCTTTGTTGGACGGCGGGTCTTGTGGTAGCATGGCAATCTAAACCGCAAAAGATAAGCACCCTGAGCGGAGCACGGCGCACACCGTCCAACAGTCTTACATGCTCCCCGCTCTGCGCCGTGCGCAGTCGAAGGGGTGCGGCCTTTTGTATTTATCCAGGAGTTCTCTGGATGTCCGATCATACCACAGTCACCCTGGGCCTGGCGTTCTTAGTGCCCATCGGCTTCGCGCTGATTGCCGCCAGCGGCCTGCCCATCGACCGGGCCCGTCAAGCGGCCACCAGTTTCTTTGCCGCATTGGGCCTGGCTGCGCTCGGCTACGTCGCCGTCGGGTTCGCCCTCCAGTTCGGCGGCATCGGCCTGGCCTACGATCGCCCCGGCTTCGAGGGGCTGATCTGGGAATGGTCGCTGCTCGGCCCCACGTGGGGACCGGGTTGGGGCATGGCCGGCCTGGCCGGCTTCGGCCTGACCGGCGCGGCCGCCACCTCGGCTGCCCGCGCGTTGGCGCTGGCGGACCTGCCCTGGGTCGTCACCGCGGCGCAGATTCCGGTGATCGCCTTGCGGGGGCGCGCCCCGGCCTGGGCCGCAGGGCTGCTCGGCCTGTTGGTCGGCGCCCTCCTCTACCCGTTGGCGGGCAACTGGCTGTGGGGCGGCGGCTGGCTGGCCAATCTCGGCGCCAGCCAGGGCTTCGGCCACGGCCTGGTGGACGCGGGCGGCGCCAGCCTGGTGCACCTGGTGGGCGCCGCGGCCACCCTGGGCGGCTTGACGGCGTTCCTGCTGCGCCGGGCGAAAGCGGCCGATCCGCAAGCGCCGGTCCCGCTGCCAACCGCGCACCTGCCGGTGTTGGCGCTGCTGGGCGCCGGCCTGCTGTTGGCAGGCGCCGCAGCCTGGCTGTCGGCCAATCCGCTGCTGGACCGCGCAACGCTCGATGTGCCGCACATGTTGCTCAACGTCGTGTTGGCGGCCGCGGGCGGCGCCCTGCCGCCGCTGGCTTACACCTGGTTTGTAGCCGGCCGGCCCGACCCCCTGATGGCGGTGCGGGGCCTGGCTGCGGCCTTCATTGCCATCATGGCGGCCGCGCCTTTTGTGGCGCCCTGGGCCGCCTTGCTCATCGGCCTGAGCGCGGGTCTGCTGATGCCCTTCGTCGTCTTCTCCGTCGATCACGTCCTCCGCCTGGATGATCCGACCGCGGCGCTGGCCACCCACGGCCTGGGCGCAGTCCTGGGGCTGGCGGCCCTCGGTTTTCTGGCCGACGGCACGGCGGGCGCGGGCTGGAACGCCATCGGCGCCAGCGAATACCTGGGCGTCGCCCGCCAGGGCGTGACCGGCCTGTTGGCCGCCAGCGGCTTCCGGCCCGACTGGCCGGGCCAAATGTTCGCGCAACTGGCAGGCGGGGCCGCGGTGGCGCTGTTCAGCTTCTTTGTCACCTGGCTGTTGTTGGTGCCTCTTGCAGCCATCGCGCATCTATTGCGGCCTCGGGCTGCAGCACCGGTGACGCCCCTGGCGCCTGCAGCGCCCGAAGAGCCTGCTCTCTCGCCTGAGAGCGCCGCGCCGGCAAGCGACTGAATCAGCTTCAACCGGAAACAAAAGGGCAGTAGTCAGGCCAATCAGGCCAATCTGCGTCCCACTTTCGACTCAGCCGCCGGCTGCTCCCAGCGGCGCATGCTCCAGCACGGTGTAGACCGCGCCCGTCGGCCGCAGGTCGCTCTTGATCAGATTGATTCCCACCACGCGCTGGCTGCCGATCTGCTCCACCACCAGCTTCTCCACGGCAGCGCCCACGGCCGCTTCCGCGGCCGCGTCGACGTTTCGGTTCACGCGGCCCAACGTCAGATGCGGCGAAAAGCCTCGCTCCTCGGTCGGCCACCCCAGCGGCGCGACGTGCTGCTCGACGGCCGCCTGCAGCCGCGCCAGCGCCTGGCCCTTCTCCCGCACCGCCACCCAGATCACGCGCGGGCGGCGGAAATTCGGGAAACACCCGCGCCCCTCCACGCTGAACTCGAAGGGCGTCGCGCCCGCGCATGCCGCCTGCAGTGCGGCCGCGATCTCGGGGATGCGGCCGGCAGGGGTGTCCCCCAGGAATTTTAAGGTCAGGTGGATGCCGTCGGCCGCAACCCACTTCACGCTGCCGGGCGGCGTCTGGCGCTTGAGTTTGTCCTGCACCCGCGCAATGGCGAGGCGGAGCGGCTCTTCCAGCTCGATGGCGATGAACGTGCGCAAGATCTCTTCAGGCATCAGCATCCTCCTCCCGTTGTGCCCCCGTTCTGCAGGCGCGCTTTGCGGCGGGCCAGCCCGGCGTCTTCGTCCGGTATGCCGTCAGTCTCCGGCGCGGGGGCGCCCTCGGCGCTCCCGTGGTTGACCTCGCTCAGGGCAGACAGCAGATCGTTGAGCCGATTCACCTCGACGTCGATCTCATCGGTGATCCGGGCTGCTGTGGCGCCGTCGATGTCCATCGCGTTGAGCACCTGCACCTGGGAGTAGATGGTGCCCATGGCCGCCAGGGTGTCATCCAGGTTGAGCCGCGTGCGCCGTATCAGCCGGGCCAACGCCTCCAGGTGCTGCTGCTGCTGCTGGTAGGCCGACAGCGTCCGTTCCATCTGCTCCTGCATGACGGGGTCGGCCTCCAGCGGGATTTGCCGGCTCAGGCGGGCGATGTGGTTCGGCACCTCTTTGATGTCGCGGCGGATCAGGTCGTCATTCTCGAAGAGCGCCACGCGGTCGGCCAGTTGGCCCACGCGCTCCTCCCAACTGCTGAGCCTGGGCAGCACCTCGGCCAGCCTTTGGGCCAGCGGGCCGCGCCGTCGCGCCTTTAGCAGTTTCTGGATGCGCCCGCGATACGACGCGGCGCGCTTGCGATAGTCTGCCGGAGCGCTGGCCCCTTTTTCGGGGTAGGCCGCGATGGTGCGGGGAGCCGTTTGCCTGGGCGTCCCGGCCATCTTCGGCGCTGCCGTGGCAGCCTGTCCTGGGGCCGGTGCGGCTTCTGCCTGGGTGGGCTGCGCGCCGGCGTCCTTCTGCTGGCCCGGGCGCTGACCCTGCAGGATCGCCCAGCCAACGAAGAGCAATACGGCGGCGGGCGCGAGACACAGCAGCGCCGCGCCTCCTGCGCCGCCGAGCGCCGAGATGATGCCGTTCAGGACCGTGATCAACAGCCCGAAGGCCATGAGCACACCGAGCAACACGAGCACCAATGCCAGCGGCGATCGACGTGTTGCAGGCGCGTCCGGCCGAACGGCGCGGCCGAACACCTTCGACAGGCCGGCCGCCACGGCCAGGCCGATCAAGGTTCTCAGCAGCGAGTTCTCGTCGCGCCGCCTGAAGCGACGAGGCATAGCGCCATCCTCCTATCCGCTTCCACGCACCACGCAAGCGATCCGCAGGTCGTCCGCAGTACGCAGTACGCAGTACGCAGTACGCAGTACGCAATACGCAATACGCAATACGCAACACGCAGTACGCAGTACGTTACACCCGCCGATACGCCTCCGGATCCTGCGGCCCGGCCGGCGTATCCCAGTGGATCGTCGCGTCGATGCCCAACTTCGCGGTGCGGCTTTTCTGGCCGGGCGTGTGATGTGCCGATGGGTCCAGCGAGCTGGACGGCTGATCGGTGAGCACCACCAGGCCGCGGTCGGCCTGGAAACGCGTCGCCACTGCCCACTCTACGTCGTTCGGGTCAAAAGGATTCACATCCTCATCCACCACCCACACATGCTTCAGTGAGCTGTGCCCGCGGAACGCCGCCTCGATGGCCCGCCGGCCGTCATCGGGCGCCCTCTTGGCGATCTGCACCACCGCGTGCAGCCAGGAGGCACCGCCGGGCGTGATGTTGACGTTCAGGCAGGCCGCGACCTTGTTCACCTCGGCGTAAATGGTCGGCTCGCGCGGCATGCCCATCAGCAGGCGGTGCTCCAACCGGCCGGGCAGCAGCGCCTGGTAGAGGGCGTCGCGGCGCCGCGTGATGCGTTGAATCTCGATGACCGGCTGGCGGCGGACGAAATCGTAGGTGCCGGTGAGGTCCACGAACGGCCCCTCGTCTGCCAGTTCCTTGGTGATCCACCCCTCCAGCACGAACTCCGCCGCGGCGGGCACGCGCAGGCCGTTGGCGCAGGTCGCCATCGGCGTGGGCGCCAACGCCTCGGCGATGCGCATCTCGTCGACGCCGGGCGGCGGGGCCAGGGACGCGGCCAGCAGCACGTGGAGCGGCAGGCCGATGCCGATGGCCACCGGGATGCCGTCCGCCGACTTGCGCCAGGCTGTCTCGGCCCCGCGGCGCTCCACCAGCCGCGCGGTCAGCCGGCGCTTGTCCAGCCGCAGCAGCCGGTGAAACGAAGCATTGGGCCCGGTTTCGGGATCGTCGATGAACGCGACTGCGGATGTGGCATAGGCGCCGCCATCCTGCGCATAGTGCGTCAGAAACGGCAGGGCTTCCAGGTCCACTTCCGGTTCGATCACTTCCTGGCAAGGCGCGATTTCTCCCACAAGAACGCGAGCATCCTGAGCGGAGTCCCGCCGCGGTTCGCGGGACGTAGTCGAAGGATGCGGCCCTGCCGGCGAGATCGCTGCGCGCCCTTCGACTGCGCCGGGGCCCCTACCCCGGCTCCGCTCAGGGTGCTCCGCTGGCGATGAGAGGGAGGGCTCCGCTGGCGATGAGAGGGAGGGCGCAGCTAACGCCTCCGCCAGGCGGAGCATCACCTGTTCTGCCGGCACGCCCAACGCCATGCCGAAGTAACGCCGATCGGAACAGGCGCCGGCCAACACCGGGAACGCGCTCCCCTTGACGCGCGTGAACAGCAGCGGCCGGCCATCATGCTCCGCGGCCAGGCGCGCGATCTCAAGATATGGGTCCACCTCGCGGTCAATGGTGATCAGATATCCGGCTGCCTCTGCTGCAGCGACAAACTCACAAAGGTCCATCTTTGTTTCCTTTAGCCACACAGAGCAGGGGCGTACCCGTGCCGCTTTGCCAGCGACATGACATAGTCGAACACCGCGCCGATGCTCTCCCAGCCTTTGGGCGCCTTCACCCACCAGTTGAACTCGGCATGACTCATAGGGCCAACCAACCGCAAGGTGCAAATGGCCCCATCGCAACCGACTGCGGCATCCCAGGGCGCCTGCATTTTGATCTGTTCCAACAAACGATGCAGTTCGTTGACCTCGCCTTCATCTAGGGTGTAGGCAGGTTCTTGCCCTTCGTACAGCGTAAATGCCCGTCGGGTTCCTTTTTGCATCTCGACGAGACGGATCACGCATCCGAAGGTCTCTTCGGCTTGTGGTTGGCGATTCCGTCCGGAGTTGCCGAGCTCGATGATAATCGTGTAGAAACGCATTATAGCCACGCTTCACCTCACTTCGGTGACGATCACTCGCACCGCACCCGCGGCCCGCAGCGCCTCCGCCACCAGTGATGCGATCTCGTCCGTCACCAGCGCGATCATATTGCCCCCGCGGCCGGCGCCTGAGAGCTTGGCTCCCAACGCGCCCGCGGCCCGCGCCGCCGCCACCAGGGTGTCCAACTGCGGGCACGAGATATCCATCTCCTGGAGTAACACATGGTTTTCATCCATGAGCGGCCCCAGCTTCTCCGGCTGCCCTGCCGCAATCGCGCAGCGCGCCGCCTCGACAACCGCCGCCACCCGATCAAATAACGCCTCGAAACGCGCCGGCTCCGCCTGCCAACCCGCCCGCACATCCCCCACGGCCAGGCGCGTCGGGCTGCGGATGCCGGTGTCGGCAATCACCAGGGTAAACGGCCGGCCGATGGCGAACGGCTGCGGCGGCTGCCCGCGCACGAAATAGACCGGCTGGCCGTAGGCGATCACGGTGTTGTCGATGCCGCTCGGCGTCCCGTGGTGCAGCTTCTCCACCTCGTAGACCAGCGCAGAGAGCTCGCCGGGCGAAAGTGCGTGGTGCGAGCGATCTGCGGATCGCTCGCGTGGTGCGTCCGGAATCGAGGCTTTAGCCGGTTGCGCCTGTTGCCCAGAGTGACCGGCTGAAGCCTCTATTCCGGCGCGCGTAGCGCCATTCGCTGCCTCTGCCAACGCCCGTACGATCGCGGCCGAGACCGCCGCGCCGCTGCCCAGGCCGCTGGCGATCGGGACGGTGGAGCGCACGATGACGCGCCAGTCCGGCTCAGCCAGTCCCAGCCAAGTTAAGGCGAGTCGCGCCGCGGCCGCCAACGGTTGATCGGCCGCGGCATTGCGCAGGACAACCCGCTCGCCCGTGTCTTCCGCCTGGATAACCAGGCCGCTGCCTGTCGCGCTGCGCTCGACGACCGCTTCAGCCCACACCTGCGTCACGGGCGCGGCCAGCGCGGGCCGCCCGTAGACCACCGCGTGCTCGCCGAAGAGGATCACCTTTCCGGGCGCGCGACCATATCCGAGAGTGGTCATATCGCTCACGCCATCGAGTATAGCACAACTTCACGCACCACGCACCACGCAATACGCCAGCGATCCGCAGATCGCCGCAATACGCAATCCGCCCACAACCTGTTATAATCGTGACGCCCTTCATAACAAGGAGTCCGAATCATGGAAACTGCTCAATCTGGCATCCTGTGGCCGCTGTTGGGCGGCGTGCTGATCGTGCTGATCAACGCGTTCTTTGTGACCGTCGAGTTCGCGCTGGTGACGGTGCGGCGCGGGCAGATGGACCGGCTGGCAGAGGAAGGCAACACCGGTGCGCGACGGGTCGTTACGATGCTGCACGACACCGATCGCGCCATCGCCGGCTCGCAGGTGGGGATCACCGTCGCGTCGATCCTCCTGGGCATCGTGGCTGAGGAGCCGTTGGCCCACTTATTGGAGCCCGGCCTGACCCGCCTCTTCGCGCGCATCCCGTTCCTGTCCGGGCTGGGCGCCGCGCTCGGCGGCGTGCTGATCCTGCTGCTGCTGTCGTTCATCCACATGGTGTTGGGCGAGCAAACGCCCAAGACCATCGCGCTGCGCTTCCCCGTGCAGAGCGCCCTGGCGATCGCCGTGCCGATGACGATTTTCGCCCGCATCGCCGCGCCGCTGGTCTGGATCGTCGATCAGTCCACGGCGTTGGTGCTCAAGCTGCTGGGCATCGGCGGGCAGACCGGCGGCCATGGTGTCCACACGGTCGAAGAGCTGAAGGAGGTCGTGCGCGAAAGTCAGGAGGGAGGGGTCATCCCCTATGGCGACGAGAAGATGCTGCTGCGGGCGATGGAGTTCGGCGGCCGTTTCGTGCGCGAAGCCATGATCCCGCGGCCGGACATCGTCGCCCTGGAGAACACGGCCACCTTGCGCGATTTGTTGGGTGTATTCAAGACCTCGCGCCATTCGCGCTTCCCGGTCTACGAGGAGGACCTCGATCACATCTGCGGCTTTGTCACCATGAAGGAAGTGTTGGCCCGTGTGGTGGACGAGCCGGAGACCCTGGATCGCCCGCTGGCCGCGGCCGGCCTGATCCAGCCGGCGCTGGTGGCGCCCGAAAGCCGCCGCATCGGCGACCTGTTCGGTGAGATGCGCCGCACGCGCCAGCATATGGCAATCGTCATCGATGAGTTCGGCGGCACCGCCGGCCTGGTCACCACCGAGGAGCTGGCTGAAGAGGTGGTAGGCCGGCTGACCGATGAGTGGGTGAACGAGCCGCCGCCGATGTCGCAACTGGGCAGCAACGCATACGAGATCGACGCGCAAACCCGGGTGGATGAAGTCAATGAGGCGCTAGGGCTCGATCTGCCCACTTCGGCCGACTATGAGACCGTGGCCGGCTTCATCCTGTTCCAAATCCGCCGGATTCCGAAGGCCGGCGAAGCCATCACCTATCAGGACTTGCGCTTCACGATTGCGCAAATGGTCGGGCCGAAAATCGAGCGAGTGCGGGTCGAGCGTTTGTAACCTCCCCCGCACCTTATGTTATAATCGCACGCAGTACGCCAGCGATCCGCAGATCGCCCGCAATACGCAGTACGCAGTACGCAGTACGCAGTACGCAATACGCAATACGCAATACGCAGTACGCAACACGCAACACGCAACACGCAACACGCAACACGCAATACGCAATACGCAATACGCAACACGCAACACGGAGTACCCATGCCCGATATCATCCGTATCGAACACATCGCCCGCCACGTCGGGCAGACGATCACCCTGCAAGGCTGGCTTCAGCTCAAGACCGGCAAGGGCAAGCTGCAGTTCTTGCGCGTCCGCGATGGCACGGGCGTCATTCAGGCCGTCATCTTCCGGGGCAACGTCTCGGAGGAGGATTTCGAAGCGGCCAAGCGCATGCCGTTGGAATCGTCGTTGATCATCACCGGCACGGTGAAGGCAGACGAGCGAGCGCCCGGCATCCCCGGCGGCTTCGAGCTGGATGTGACCGGCCTGCGCACGATCCAGGAGTCGGCGGAATACCCCATCGCGCCCAAGGAGCACGGCGTTGAGTTCCTGATGGACAATCGCCACTTATGGCTGCGCTCCAACCGCCAGTGGGCGATCATGCGCGTGCGCGCGACCATCATCAAGGCAATGCGCGACTGGCTGGATGATAACGGGTTCACGTTGGTGGATACGCCCATCCTGACCCCCTCGGCCGCCGAAGGCACGACGACGCTGTTCAAGACCGACTTTCACGGCGAGGACGCGTTCCTGGCGCAGACGGGCCAGCTCTACAACGAGGCCAACATCTTCGCGGTGGGCAAGACCTACTGCTTCGGGCCCACCTTCCGCGCTGAGAAGAGCAAGACCCGGCGTCACCTGCAGGAGTTCTGGATGGTCGAGCCGGAGATCGCGTTCTGCGAGCTTAAGGGCCTCCTGGAGATCGAAGAGCAGTACGTCAGCTATATCGTGCAGACCACCCTGCGCGAGTGCGCGGCCGAGCTGAAGCTGTTGGAGCGTGACACCACGGCGCTGGAGAAGGTGATCGCGCCGTTCCCGCGCATCAGCTATGACGACGCGGTGGCGATGATCAACGAGGCCGCCGGCCGCGGGGTCACGGTGCCGCCCAACGACGAGCCGCTGCCGCCCATCGAGTGGGGCGGCGACTTCGGCGCGCCGCATGAGACCTTTGTGGCCAGCCAGTTCGACCGGCCGGTGTTCGTCCATCATTACCCCACCGCGGTCAAAGCCTTCTACATGGAGCCTGAGCCGGGCCGGCCGGAAGTGTGCCTTTCGGCTGACCTGCTGGCGCCGGAGGGTTACGGGGAGATCATCGGCGGCTCCGAGCGCATGAGCGATCCCGACGTGCTGCTGGCCGCCATCGACCGCCACGGGCTGCCGCGCGAGGCGTACGAGTGGTACGTGGACCTGCGCCGCTACGGCTCAGTCCCGCACTCCGGCTTCGGCCTGGGCGTCGAGCGCACGGTGGCGTGGATCTGCGGCATCGACCACATCCGCGAGACGATCGCCTTCCCCCGAATGCTGAATCGCCTGAGGCCGTAGATCATGCAGCAGTATCTGCCCGCCTTCGGGCTGATTTTTGCGCTGGCCCTGGCCGTGAGCGCGGCCATGTCTCCGTTGGCGCGCGCGCTGGGCCGGCGGCTCAACCTGGCGGATCGGCCCGGAGGGCGCCGGCAGCACGTCGGGGTGATGCCGCGGCTGGGCGGCATCGCCATGTACGCAGGCTTCACCGCTGCCGTGGTGGCGACCCTGCTCCTGCCGCAGGCCTGGCTGCCGCCGCGGCTCGACCCGAACGAGCTGACCCGCCTCACCGGCCTCCTGATCGGCAGCACGTTTATCTTCTTGTTCGGGCTACTGGATGATCGCTATCAATTCGCCAGCAAGCCGCAATACGTGGCCCAACTGCTCTCGGCGCTGATCGCCATCGCGTTCATCATCTTCATCGAGCGGGTCAATATCCCCTTCGGCACGGGTCAGATCGTGTTCCCCTGGCCCGTGGTCTGGGGGCTGACCATCTTCTGGTTCACGGGGATGATGAACACCGTGAATTGGCTCGACGGCCTGGATGGGTTGGCTGCCGGGGTCTCGGCGATCGTCTCGCTCTTCATAGCGATCCACATGGTCCGGGAAGGCCAGTACAGCGTGGCTGTGCTGCCGCTGGCGCTGCTGGGCGCGACCCTGGGGTTCCTGCCCTTCAACTTCAACCCGGCCAAGACTTTCATGGGGAGCAACGGCTCGTATTTCCTGGGTTGGGTGGTGGCTTCGCTGGGGATCATCGGCGGCGCAAAGGTGGCCACGGTGCTGTTGGCGATGGGGCTGCCGATCCTGGATGTGGCGTGGTTGATCTATAACCGCTGGCGCAGCGGGGGCAAGCCGCGCTTCAACGGCCGCGATCACCTGCACCATCGCCTGCTCGATATCGGTTTCACGCAGCGGCAGATCGTGCTGGGCTACTACGCGTTCTGCGCCGCATTCGGCGGGTTAGCCTTGTTCCTGGAGAGCCGGGTGCAGAAGCTGGTCGCGTTGGGGGTGCTGGGCCTCGCGGCCTTGCTGCTGTTGATTTGGGCCAGCAAACAGCCGGCAAAGAAGTACCATAACGGGCACACCAATGGGAAATGAAAAGAAACCAGGTTTCTCCGAGAAACCTGGTTTCTAGTTTCACGCACCGCGCTCCTCGAACCCCAGCGCCTCGCGCACGATGTACAGGGGCCGCCCCTTCACCTCATCGTAGATCCGCCCCAGGTACTCGCCCAGGATCCCCAGGCAGATGAGCTGCACCCCGCCAAGGAACAGCACGCTGACCAGGGTGGTCGCCTGGCCGTAGAACGCGTGGCTGCCCGAAAGGCGCAAAATGATCGTCACGATGATGCCCAGGACGGCCAGCGCGGCCGAGATGAAGCCGATGTACGTCGCAAGCTGGAGCGGGAAATAGGAGAACGACGTGATCCCGTCCATGGCGAACTTGAGCATCTTCTTCAGCGGGTACTTGGTCTCCCCGGCGTAACGCTCGGCCCGCACGTACTTGACCCCGGTCTGCTTGAAGCCCACCCACACCGACATCCCGCGCATGAAGCGGTGTTTCTCCCGCATCGTCTTGAGTGCTTCCACCACCTTGCGATCCATCAGCCGGAAGTCGCCGGTGTCCATCGGAATGTCGATGTCCGTGATCTTGTAGATAATGCGGTAGAACGCCTTGGCGGTGAATTCTTTGAACCAGGTCTCCCCTTTGCGCTCCGAACGCACCGCATAGACGACTTCGAACCCTTCACGCCATTTGGCGAGCATTTCCAGGATCAGCTCGGGCGGATCCTGCAGATCCGCGTCGATGAGCACCACGGCATCCCCGCGCGCGTAGTCCATGCCCGCGGTGACCGCGATCTGGTGGCCGAAATTGCGCGCGAAATCGATGACCTTGACGTGTGAATCCTGCGCATGCAGCTCGCGCATGATCTCGGGCGTGCGGTCTCGGCTGCCATCGTTGACCAGCACCAACTCCCACGACTCCCCGGAGCTATCCAGCACCTCATGAACGCGTCGATAGAGTTCGTGCAGCACCCCTTCTTCGTTGAAGCAGGGTGCAACCACCGAAAGGGTCGGATGATCGGCTGTCATCGTGTCACCTCCATAGAGTTGGCAACCGGCGCCGGTTGCCAACTTCGCTATTCCGTCGCGAAGCCGCGCCTGCCGCGGCGTTCCAAGAGCACCAGGGCGCGCGCCGCTTCCTCGCCCACCGTTCCCTTGAGAAGGCGGCTCTGATCCGTCCGCAAGGCCGCCAAAGGCGCCAGCGCGGCCTCATTCCCTGCCTGGCCCAGCGCCCTGGCCGCATAACCGCGCACCTGCGGATCCGGATCCGCTAAAGCGGTCAGCAGGTCCGGTTGGGCATCGGGGTGTGGGCCGTGCACCAGCGCGGCCGCCAGCGCCCGGCGAACCAGCACGGGCTGGTCCGGCCGGACCAAGGCTTCGGCCAGCGACGCCGCGGCCGCAGGAACGCCGATGCGCCCTAACGCACCGGCCGCCGCCCGCACCACATCCGGGTTAGGATCTGCCAACAGGGGCGCCAGCTCCGCGCTGATGGTGGGATCCGCGATCTGCCCCAGGGCCGCGGCCACCGCCAGGCGCACCCGGGGATCGGCGTCGGCCAGGTGCCCACGCAGCGCCTGCGTGGCGGCCTCGCCTCCCGCGCGCCCCAGCGCCTCGGCCGTGGCGGCGCGGCGCACCGGGTCAGAAGCCTTCAGCGCGGCCACCAGAGTCGGAAACACGCGGCCCGCTTCCTGCGCTGCCAGCGCTTCGGCCGCCTGCCAGCGCACGAACGGCTCGGGGTCGGCCAGCGCGGTGATCAATGCCTGGATCGCCTCAGAGCTGCGCTGTGGGTTGCGGCCCAGGCCGGCGGCCGCGCGCCATCGCTGGCTGGGCTTCGGCGCGACGAGCTGCGCCAGGTAGGTCCCTTCACTGGTGGCGTCCGCCTGGTTGCGCCAGGCAGACCACCGCCGAACGATGGTTCGCCGTAGTTTGCGCAGGCGCTTCTGTGAGCGAGTGATGAACTTGCTGAAAGTCATTGTCATATCCGGTCAGCGCACCACGATCGTTGTCTGGCAGGGGGGCGGGAAGTTGCCGCTGGCGTCCACAACCGTGATCCTGATGCTGTAAATTCCCGGCGGCAGCAAGCTCGCGTTCAATGTGCCCAGCGCACCATTGTTCACGGGTTGATTCCCCTCGGCAAAAAACGACCATTCACTATCAGATGGATTGGTGCCAGGACCATACTCCAGTTTGTAGTAGTTGAAATCTGCATGTATTGCCGTGCCCACGATCGTCACCATGCCCGACACGCGTGCGTTCACCCCCGGTGACGCGATGACCGAGCGCGGATCGGCGCACTGTGGGCGTTGCGGCGCGGCCGTGGGCGTATCCAGCGGCGCCAGCGTGGGCTGGGGTCGGGGGGTGGGCCGCGGGCGCAGGGTCGCCGTATGCGTTGGCGTAATCTCCGGCAGCGGCAGGGTGGGGGTCGCGCGCGGCGTGGTCTCAGACGCCACTTCGGGGGTCATGGGTGTCGATGGGCTCTCTGCCACCAGCGGCTGGATCGCATCGGAGACCACGGTGCTCAAGAGATAGATCAGGCCCATGATCACGATCAACAGGATGGCGGCCGTCCACGCGCCGTAGACCCGATTCATCGCGGTCTCGCGTTCCAGGGTGAAGACGGCGTTCCGCCGCTCGCGCCGGGCCAGGATGACGACGCGCAAATACCACAGAGCCGCGAGCGCGCACGCCGCGTATACCCAGAGGGCATAGTCCTTGATGAAGTCGATGATGATGGCCATGAACGTTAAACGTTTCCGCGGATCGGCAGGTTCCGGCTCACGCCGATGTGTCGGCGGCCGCCGGCATCTCGGCCAGCACGCCGCGCAAGAGCGCCATCAGCTTGGGCACGATGGTTTGGCCGGCAGCCAACACCTCCTCGTGGTTCGCTTCCTCCTGCGCGTCAGGATCATCGATGGCCACGTTGCTGATCCCGCTGACCCCCAGCACGCGCAGGCCCATGTGGCGCGCGACGATCACCTCCGGCACCGTGGACATGCCGGTGGCATCCCCGCCGATCAGCCGCAGGAAGCGCACCTCGGCGGGAGACTCGAACGTCGGGCCACCCAGGCCGACGTAGACCCCCTGGCGCAGCTCGATCCCCAGGTCGGCGGCAACTTTCTGAGCCGTCCGGCGCAGCACGGGGTCATAAGCCTTGTTCAGGGCGGGGAAGCGCGGCCCCAGGCTGGGATCGTTAGGCCCCCACAAAGGATTGCTGCCGGTCATCGCCATCAGGCCGATATGATCCACGATGAGCATCAGGTCGCCGGCGCGGAAGGTGGGATTCAGCCCGCCGGCTGCGTTGGTGACGATCAGCGTGTCGATGCCCAGCTCTGCCAGGACCCGCACCGGCAAGGTGACTTGTTGCGGTGAGTGACCTTCGTAGGCGTGGACGCGGCCCTGCAGGATCGCAACCACCTGTCCGGCAAGCTGGCCGATAACTAACTGCCCGGCGTGACCTTCGACACTGGGGCGCAGGAAGTGCGGAATGTCGGCGTATGAGATGCGATCGGCGCCCACGACCTCATCGGCCAGGGCATTGAGCCCTGAACCCAGGATCAGCCCCACCTTTGGCTGTTGAGATGTACGCGCTCGGATCGCCTCCGCAGCTTCGCGGTAGTCGGAGCGGGTGAAAAGATCGTGTTCCATGACGTGGACTCCTCTCTCTGCCTCACTTGGCGCGCGGATGAGCGCCATCGTACACCTGGCGCAGACGGTCTTGAGAGATGTGAGTGTAGACTTGCGTGGTTGAAATGTTGGCATGCCCCAGCAGCTTCTGCACCTCACGCAGGCCGGCCCCACCGTTCAACATATGCGTCGCGAAGGAGTGCCGCAGGGTGTGCGGGGTCACCCTGTCCTCCAGGCCGAGTTGCCGGGCATAGCCCTTGATGATCAGCCAAAGCCCCTGGCGCGTGAGTTGTTCGCCGCGCGGATTCAGAAAGAGCGTGCGCTCCCCCTGATCCCGGCTCAGCAAGGCGCGCCGCCCATTGTCCAGATAGGCCTGCACCGCATGCGCGGCTTCGGCATAGAGCGGCATGACGCGTTCCTTGTTGCCTTTGCCGACGCAGCGCACGGTGCCGGCGTTCAAGTCCACGTCATCCAGGGTCAGGCCGGCCAGCTCGCTGACCCGCAGGCCGGTGGCATAGAGTACTTCCAGCAGCGCCGTGTCGCGCAGCGCTTTGGGTGTGGCGCCACTCTGTGACGGCAGCGCGAGGAGTTGATCGACCTCACCGGGGGTCAACGTGGTTGGCAGGTGTTTCTTGACTTTGGGGGACTCCAGGCTCTCGGCGGGGTTGTCCTCGATGGCTCCGACTCGCAGCAAGAAGCCGCAGAATGATTTCACCGCTGCGACCTTACGCGCCACCGTGGCAGAAGAATACTCGCGCTCTTTTAGCCGCAAGATGTATTCGATCAAGTCGTCGCGCGTTAGCTCGGTCCAGTCGCCAGTCGCGGCCGGGTGGCCCTGCTCCGCCAGGATCTCGTGGAATTGGGCCAGATCATTGTGGTACGCGGCGATGGTGTTGGCAGAGCTGCCCCGTTCAGCGGTCAGATAGTCGAGGAACTCCTGGATGCTAGTCTCCATGTGAAAATCCCCTTTGTCGTCTGCGCGTTACGTCCTGTTGCAATCCTGCCCATTGTAACACATACTTTGCATAAAACAAAAAACCGTTGTTCAGCCGGTGACATCCTGCCGCAGCGCCTGCCAGGCAGGCAAGCCATCGCGCTGCTCCCACCACTTGGGCGCGTCACCCCAGCGATAGCGTACGTAATCGAACGACTCGGCCGGCACGACAGCCGCATCGAGGGGGCGCATCCGGTTGGCCATGAAAGCCGCGGCAGGATAGTCGCCCCGCATCGCCAGCAGGGCACGGTGCAGCGGCGCCGGATCATACGGCACCGTGCGCAGCGTCGCCTGCCAGCCGGTCTGCGCGGTCCAGTCCAGCAGGGCGTATTGCGCGCGGCCCGGCCCTTTGTGGGCGCCGCGGCCGTAGCTCAAGCCGGCGGGCGAGACGATCAAGGTGCTGCCCGCCCGCACAGGGTGCGGCGTACGCCGGACGAAGCCCGCATGCGTGTGCCCGCAAACCACCATCTCGGCATCAGCCCCGGCCAGCAAGCCTTGCACGCGCGCGTCCGTTTGCACCCAGGGTGACCGTTCCGCGCCAGGCTGCGCCAGGAAGGCCAGGAATGGATTGCCGGGCACGCCGTGGACGATCAGCAGATCTTCCAGGCGACTGCCCGAAAATGCCGCGTATTCCGGCAGGGCAGCCAGCCACGCCAACCGGTCGGCCCCCAGCCGCTCGCGCTCCCACGCCACCACGCGCTGCGCCAGCGGCAGGTTCCACTCGGCGGGCCAGAGCGGCGTGCCCCACAGCAGCAGGTATAGCTCGGCGTTACCGAGGATGCAGTGGCAGGGCAGGCTGCGCAGCAGGTCGATGACTTCGGCGTTCCAGGGAAACTTGTAGACCAGGTCCCCGCTGATGACCAGGGCGTCCGGGCGCTGGCTGCGCAGGTCCGCCAGCACCGCTTGCAGCGCGAAGATGTTGCCGTGGATGTCGCCGAAGGCTGCGATGCGCATGGCGGATTACAGCCCTGCCAATTGGCTCTGGCCCGCCTCCATGGCCAGCAGCCGCCGCTTCATCTCCAGGCCGCCCGCATAGCCGTGCAAGCTGCCATCCGTGCCGATGACGCGGTGGCAGGGGATGATCAGCGGCACGGGGTTGGCGCCCAATGCCGAGCCGACAGCCTGGTAGACCCCGCTGCCGCCCCCCACATGCCCGGCGATCCAGCGATAGGTGCGCGTCTGGCCATAACCGATGCGTCGCGCGGTCGCCCACACGGCCAGTGCAAACTCGGTGTGGCCGCGCAGGTCCAACGGCACGGCGAATTCGCGCCGGCCGCCGGCCAGGTACTCGCATACCTGTTGCGCTGCCTGCTCCAGCAGCTCGGCCGCCGGCGATGCCGGTTCCGCGCTGGCCGCTGCGCTTGAGACGTCCGGATAGGTCTCGCGGATGGCATCGACGGTGGCTTCCTCGCTCGGCCGCGGCAGCGTCAGCAGGCGCAGACCACGGTCAGAGGCGACCAGCCCCACCCAGCCCCACTCCGGCGCCGCACAGAGCAGCGCCCTCAGGTCATCTGCCATCCCGACCTCCTGCCGACCCGGGCCGGCCAGACACGATCAGCGCGATCAGCACCGCCCCTGCGCCCACCCCGGCGGCCAGCGTCGCGACCCGCAGCCAGGTCGTCGCCCACAACTGCGGCATGAGTAATCCCAGGCCCAGCGCCACTAATCCCAACGGCAGCAGGCCGTTCAAAGCCAACAACAAGCCGACCACGCGCGGCGCGGGCCGCGGCTGGCGGTTGAGCCGGCCGCTCAGCCAGGCGACCATCCCCAGCGGGAAGGCCGTCCCTGCAACTAATAGCAGGATCCCGGCGACGGTTTCCATGGGTCTTCCTGATCCTTCCCGCCCCTTCGACTGCGTGGCCGGAACCGCACGGCCACTCCGCTCAGGGTGCTCAAAGAGAACTTCACAGTGCCTCAGTCAAACGAGCCGCGCACGCGGGCGCGCCAGATGCGCCAGACCATCCTTAAGAAGAGCGCGCTGTCATGCAGCGGCCGAAAATGGCTCTTCGTGTCGTTGTAGATCGTCTTGATCGGGATCCAGGCCAGGCGGAAACCGGCCATCTGCGCGCGTAACAGGATCTCCACCTCGGCCTCGAAGCGCGTGCTGCTGGGCCGCACCTGCGCCAACACCGCGCGGCTCAGCAGCCGATAACCGCTCTGGTTATCCGGCACCGGCCGGCCCATCGCCAGGCCCAGCAGAAAGGAGCCGGTGCGATTGCCGAACTGGTTTTTGGAAGGCATTTCCGCAAAGGAACGCTGCCCGATGATCAGATCACCCTGGCCTGCGCGAAACGCGGCGATGAAGTTCGGGATTTCGTCGGGGTCGTGTTGGCCGTCCGCGTCCAGGGTAATGACCGCAGCCACCCCGCGCTGCAGCGCGTAATCGTAACCGGTGTTCAATGCCTTGCCCTTGCCCTGGTTGGTGGGGTGCACCAGGACTTTGGCGCCGGCCAGCGCGGCCGCTGCGCCCGAACCGTCGGTGGAGCCATCGTCGATCACCACCGCGGGCACGTACGCCAACGTCCGCCGCACGACGTCAGTGATGTGACGCGCCTCGTTGTAGTTTGGGATTAAGGCAATAATCTCATCGCCGTTTTCGATCATGCTTCCTTCCGTGTGTTAGAATTCGACCGCGTTAGTGTACCGCGGGAAGCGCGTTGCGTCAAACGCTCCGCGCCTTTTGGGTGCGGATGTGTTACCCCGCCTTTTGCCCGCGGCAGCCCTGCTCAGCAGGCGAGTTAACTTTTAGTTCCACCCGGTTTGTTGTATAATTTTCGTATGGTGTTAGAACATTTGCGCGGGCGGTGTTCGGAGATCGTAAGATGACCAAGCGGCGCGCCAAAGCCAAGCCGAAACCCAGCCCAAGCCTGGGCCAGTTTCTGCGCGGCGAGATCGTGGGCGGCGTGCTGGTGTTGCTGGCGATCTTGATCTTGCTCAGCCTGTTGTCGCCCAATCAAGGCCAGGTCACCGGCGCCTTGATCAACATCATCCGGGCGTTGTTCGGCGTTGGCGCGTGGCTGCTGCCGATCGTGGTGGGCGGCCTGGGCGTCTGGTTGGCGCTGCGCGATGTGACCGAGGATGGGCTGTCGGCCTGGCGGCTGGCCGGCGCGGTGGGTTTGTTCCTGGCCTTTGAAGGCTTTGCCCACTTGATCGCCGGGGTGCCCGATCCCTGGATCCAGGCCACCGAAGGTGCAGGCGGGGGCGCGCTGGGCTGGGTGTTAAGCCAGGGCCTGATCGTGGCGCTCGGCTTGCCGGCGGCGGTCGTCATGCTGATCTTGCTGGTTGCAGCCTCCCTGGTGGCCACCGCCGGCTTGAGCTTGCCGGAGTTGCGCGCCCGGCTCACCGCTTTCTTCGGCCATCTGGGACAATCATCCCCCGGCCCGGACGGCGCTCGCATCAACCCCCCGCTGCCCCTGGGCGAGGCCGGGCCGTTTTGGAAGCGTTGGTGGCGGCAGTTGCGCGGTGCGCGGCCGCTCCCGGCGCGCACCGCGCCGCAGCCTCCGCTGACGTCGCCCAACTGGACGCAGCGCCGGCCCGAGCCGCAGGCCGCCCGCGGCCAGGCGCCGCAGCCGGTTCGCTCCCCACAGCCGGCGGCGCCGCAGGCGCGCGTCATCGGCGGGGCCGGACAAATTTGGCGCGTGCCCGCCATGCCCGAAATCCTGGAGGACAGCACCGAGCAGGACATCCTGCAAGAGGATCTGCGCCGCCGTGTTCAGATCATCGAGAGCACGCTCGCCGGATTCGGGCTTCCCGTGCAGGTGGTTGAGGTGAACCAGGGGCCGGCCGTCACGCAGTTCGGCTTGCGGCCCGGCATCATTGTCCGCCGCGACCGCAAGGGCGAAGAAAAGCAGACCAAGGTGCGCGTGTCGCAGATTCAGGCGTTGGCCAATGACCTGTCGCTGGCCCTGGCGGCATCACCCATCCGCATCGAGGCCCCGGTCCCCGGCCGTGACTTCGTAGGGGTCGAGGTGCCCAACGAGCAGATTTCGCTGGTCTCGCTGCGCGGGGTGTTGGAGTCTGAGGAGGCAACGGCCACCAAGGGCGCGCTGTTGTTCGGTCTGGGCCGCGATGTATCGGGTCAGCCGGTGCTGGCGGACCTGGCGCGTATGCCGCACCTGCTGATTGCCGGCGCGACCGGCTCGGGCAAATCGGTGTGCGTCAACGCGATCATCACCTCGCTGCTGCTGGCCCACACGCCTGACACCCTGCGCTTCCTGTTGGTGGACCCGAAGCGGGTGGAGCTGACCGTCTACAACGGCATCCCGCACCTCATCGCGCCGGTCGTGGTCGACGTGGAACGGGCGCTGCCCGTGCTGCAATGGGCCACCCGCGAGATGGAGCGGCGCTATAAGCTCTTCGCCAAGCTCGCCGCGCGCAACATCGACAGCTACAACGAGAAGCTGGCCGCGCGGGGCGAGCCGGTGCTGCCGTTCATTGTGATTCTCATCGATGAACTGGCCGATCTGATGCTCTCCTCGCCGGACGATGTCGAGCGCGCTATCTGCCGCATTGCCCAGATGGCGCGCGCCACCGGCATCCACCTGGTGCTGGCCACCCAGCGGCCGAGCGTCGACGTCGTCACCGGCCTCATCAAGGCCAACTTCCCGGCGCGCATCGCGTTCGCGGTCACCTCGCAGATCGACAGCCGGGTCATCCTGGACACCCCGGGCGCGGAGCAGCTTCTGGGCCGCGGTGACATGCTGTTCATGGCGCCGGACGCCAGCAAGCTCCAGCGCCTGCAGGGCTGCTTCGTCGCCGACCGGGAGACCAACCGGCTGGTGCAATACTGGAAGGGCGCGCGCACCCTGGCCGAGCCGGAATCGCTGATGGAACCGGCCGGCGGAGAATCGGCGGCCGCCGCCGGCGCGGCCGCCGGCTGGGACGATGCCGCCGCCCCCTTCGGTGCGGCCGGATCGGCGGACGCCGACCTGGAGCCGCCGTGGCTGCCCGGCCAGGAGACGCTCCAGCAGCCGCTGTGGGAGGACGTGGCCGCCGCATCGACCGCCGCGGCCGAGCGCGATGATGTGTACCGGCAGGCTGTGGAGGAAGTGCGCCGCTCGGGCAAGGCCAGCATCTCGCTGCTGCAGCGCCGGCTGCGCATCGGCTACTCGCGCGCCGCGCGCATCATCGATCAGATGGAGGCCGAAGGCATCATCGGCCCCGAGCAGGGCGGCAGCCGCGGTCGCGAGGTGCTCCCTGCCGGCGCCGGAGCCGATGCGAGAAGGTAGGAGGGGCTTATGCCAGTGATAATGAAGGAAGCCGATTCGTCTCAGTTGCGACCGGTGCCTCCCGGAGCCGCGGAGATCATTCGCACACTGCGGACGCATCTGCCTGAGTTGCAGCGACGCTACAACATCACTTATTTGGGCGTCTTTGGATCCTATATCCGAGGGGAACAGAAAAAGAAAAGCGACCTTGATGTGTTGGTGGAATTCGATTCTCCCCCGACGCTGTTCGAATTCATGGCAATAGAACAACAACTCAGTGAACTTACGGGCATCAAGGTGGATCTCGTGATGAAGAAGGTCCTGAAGCCGAATATAGGACGCTACATCTTGGCTGAGGTTGTGCCGATATGAAATACGGACGCGACGCCACGGATTATGTGCGCGACATCCTGGATGCGGTGTTGAAGGCCAGGCGATTCACTGAAGACGTCGCTTTCGAGGATTTCGCTGCCCTCCAGGCTTCCATCGAGCATATGCTGGCAGCTCTCGAATGAATATTTCCAACAATCGGGTGTTCCCCGGGCTTCTGCTCCTGCTCTACCTGACGCTCGGCTGCCTGTTCGCGGTCAACACGCCGGCCTGGCAGGCGCCCGATGAGCCGGCGCACTACAACTACGTGCGCTATCTGGCCGAGAAGGGCGCCTTCCCCGTGCTCCACATGGGTGACTACCCGCATGCGTACCTGGAGCAGATCAAGGCCGCGCACTTCCCCCCGGACATGTCCATCGCCCCGATTCGCTACGAGTTCCACCAGCCGCCGTTGTACTACGCGCTGCTGGCGCCGGTTTTCGCGCTGGCCCACGGCAGCCTGCTGGCGCTGCGGCTCGCCTCAGTGGCGCTGGGCGCGGGGATCGTGTCGTTGGCCTGGCTGATCGGCCGGCGCGTCTTTCCCGGCCGGCCCGGCCCCGCCCTCGGCGCGGCCGCGTTCGTCGCGTTTCTGCCGCAGCACCTGGCCACCGTGTCCCAGGTCGGCAACGACGTGCTGGCCGAGCTGCTCTTCGCGGCGGTCTTGCTGGTGCTGGTCGGTTGGGTGCAGGAGGCAGGGGACAGGGGTCAGGGGTCAGGAGACAGGGGTCAGGAGGCAGGGGACAGGGGTCAGGAGGCAGGAGACAGGGGTCAGGAGGCAGGAGACAGGGGTCAGGAGGCAGGGGACAGGGGGCAGGAGTCGAAAATCGAAAATCAAAAATCCAAAATCGAAAATCCAAAATCCGTCCTATCGCTGGGCATCCTGTTAGGCCTGATCCTGATCACCAAGACGACGGCCTACCTGGCGTTCCCGTTGGCGGCTGGGGTGTTCATCTGGCGCTGGTGGCGCGAGCGGGCCGCGCCGCGGCGCATCGCGGCCGAGGGGGCGCTGCTCATCCTGCCCGCCGCGTTGATCGCCCTGCCCTGGTACGCGCGGAACATCGCGGTCTACGGCTGGCCCGATTTCCTGGGCCTGCAGCGCCACGACGCCATCGTGGTGGGCCAGATGCGCCTGGCGGAGTACGTCGCGCAGAACGGCTGGGCCGCCTACTGGCAGCGCGCCGTCGAGTGGACCTTCAAGAGTTTCGTGGGCGTCTTCGGCTGGATGGGCGCCTGGCTGGATAGCCGGGTCTACTTTGCGCTGGCGTTGTTGGGTGGGATTACTGTGAGTGGATGCCTGGTCCGTGCTGCGTACTACGTACTGCGTATTCCGTACTCTGAAAAGACAATGGACAGTGCAGACAACCCGCACTACGCAAGCGATCCGCAGATCGCCCGCAGTACGCAGTACGCACTACGCAGTACGCAGTACGCACTACGCAGTACGCAGTACGCAAGCGATCCGCAGATCGCCCGCAGTACGCAGTACGCAAGCGATCCGCAGATCGCCCGCAGTACGCAAGCGATCCGCAGATCGCCCGCAGTACGCCTCCTCGCCCTCTCCGCCCTGCTCACCTTCCTGATCTATGCCTGGTACAACACCCAGTTCCTGCAGCATCAGGGGCGCTACCTGTTCACCGCGCTGATCCCGATCGCGTTGGCGTTCGCGGTGGGGTGGGAGCGGGTTGTCCAGCCGGGTGTGGGCCGCTGGCTGGCTGCGGCCCTGGTCGTCTACGCGGCCGGGCTGGCCGCATGGGGCGGCCTGACGGGCGTGGGATTGCCGAAGTGGCCTGTGGCGATCACGGCGGCTGCTGCGGCCGGTGTGCTCCTGCTGGACCTGGCCTTGACGCTGCTTGAGCGTTCTCGCCGGCGCGGCCGGGAAGCCGCGGAGGGAGTCACCTCTCTGCTGCGCGCGGCCGCGTTGATGTTCCCATACGCTTTTTTGGCCCTGATCGCACTGTATGCCCTGCTCGGCGTCATCGTGCCGCAACTGACTCTCTAGCAGGCCGCGCACAAGCGCAACACGCAATACGCAAGCGATCCGCAGATCGCCCGCACAATACGCAATACGCAGTACGCAGTACGCAATACGCAGTACGCAACACGCAACACGCAAGCGATCCGCAGATCGCCCGCAACACGTCTCAAGGAGTCCATCCCATGATGCCCGTCCGTGATCGCATCCCCACCTACCGCTTCCCACTGGTGACCGTGCTCCTGATCGCCGCCAACATCGTCGTCTTTGCGCTGCAGATGCTGGTGTTGGGCACGGGCGGCGAGAACGCGCTCCAGCAGGCCGTGTACGATTTCGGCGTGGTGCCGGCGCGCGTGGCCCAGCAGCCGATTGCGCCGGCGACGTGGCTGACTTTCATCACATCGATGTTCATGCACGGCGGGTTCATGCACATCCTGGGCAACATGCTCTATTTGTGGATTTTCGGCAACAACATCGAAGACGTGATGGGCAAATTCTGGTTCACCGTCTTCTACTTCGTGTGCGGCTTTGCGGCCAGCGCGGCGCAAGTGGTGGCCTCCTGGGGCTCCAGCGTGCCGGGGATCGGCGCCAGCGGTGCGATTGCTGGCGTGCTGGCAGCTTACCTGCTCTTCTTTCCTGCCGCACGCGTCGATACGCTGATCTTCCTCGGCTTCTTCAGCCGCATCGCCTCGCTGCCGGCCGTGCTGGTGCTGGGGCTGTGGTTCGTGCTGCAACTCTTCAATGGGGCCCTTTCGGTCGGCTCGGGCGCGGCAATGGGCGGCGTGGCGTATTTCGCGCACATCGGCGGTTTCGTGGCCGGGCTGCTCCTCTGCATCCCGTGGATCAAGAAGGCGCGGCGAAGGGCCGGGCGGCGTGCGTATTGATGATTGCCGATTGCCGATTGCTGATTGCTGATTGCTGATTGCTGATTGCTGATTGCTGATTGCTGATTTTAAGCAGTCGAAGGGGACTCCATGGATGCTGAGGGTTTGATCGGACAACTGGCGCTGAACGGTGAGCGGATTGCCGCGCTGGTGGCCGGAGTGCCGGCGGAGCAAGCGCGCTGGCGGCCGGCGCCTGAGTCGTGGTCGATGCTGGAGGTGATCAACCACCTGTGGGACGAGGAGCGGGAGGACTTTCGCGTGCGGCTCGATCTGATCCTGCACGATCCCGCGGCCGCCTGGCCCCCCATCGACCCCAAGGGCTGGGTGACGGCGCGCGCCTACGCCGGCCGCGAACTCGCTCCGTCGGTGCAGGGCTTCCTGGCGGCGCGCGCGAGTTCGCTGGCCTGGCTGAGGGGGCTGGCCGCGCCGGACTGGGACGCCAGGGTCGAGACGCCGTGGGACTGGAGCACCACCGCCGGCGATATGTTGGCCGCGTGGGCCGCGCACGACATCCTGCACATGCGCCAACTCGTGGAGCTGCACTGGGCCTATACGACGCAATTGGCAGCGCCCCGCACCACGATCTACGCGGGCGAATGGTAACTCACCTTAATTGGCGCTGCACCTGGCGGAGTGAGCATCCTCAGATGCGAACGGCGGCATCTGAGGATGCCGCGCTCCAATGATCAGAAAGGAAATGCTATGTTCACTACCTTCAAAGTCGAATCGTTGCTCTCAGCGCGCCTGTTCCTGAGCCCCCAGCTCGTGGGCGACCGCCTCTTCTTCCTCAGCAACATGTCGGGCCGGCTCAGCCTCTACGCCATGGATCGGGCCGGCAGCGTGCCCGAGCCGCTGCTGCCGCCCGATGTCGCGCTCATGACGCCGGAGTTGTTGGGCGGCAAGCCGTTCTACGTCTTCCCCAAGCTGGGCAAAGTGCTGTTGATGATCGACCGGAACGGCGACGAGAACTACCAGCCCCATTTCGTGCCCATCGACGGCGGCATCCCGGAGCCGGTGTTCGGCGACCGGTACGCGGGCCAGCAGTTGGTGTGCAACCACTGCGACCTCGAGCGCAACATCGCCATCTTCAACGTCGATCCGCGCACCGATCCCGTGCAGCACTCCTTCCTGGCCGACCTGGCGACGTTGGACATCACCGACCTGGGCAGCAGCCTCTACGGCAACGTCTACGAGGGCGCGGCCGAGGACTACTCGCAAATCGTGCTGGCCGACGGTTACACCCAGGGTGATGAGGCGATCTATCTGTGGACGCGGGAGACGCCGGAGCGCGTGCTGCTGTTCGGCGTCCCCATCGAGCAGCGGGCCGAGGGCCAGGATGTGCCGCTCAATTCGATCGCCGACGTGCAGTTCACGCCCGGCGGCGGGCTGCTCTTCTTCACCTCGCTGTTCGACGATCGCTACGGCCTGGGCTATTTCCCGCTCTCCGAGCCGGCGGCCATCCGCCCCGTCGAGATCACCGGCGTGGTCCACACCGGCGTTGGCGAGCTGAGCCATCTGGAACACCTGACCGGCGGCCGCTACCTGGTCGGCTACAACATCGACGGCTGCTCCTGGATGTATGAAGGCGCATTCGACGAGGCCGCGCGGCGCATGACGCTGGAGCGCGTGATCTGCGGCCAGGGCGTTTTGAGCAACGGCGTGCTCCAGGCGATCCACTACGAGGAAGCCACCGGCCGCTATGCGCTGGCCTTCTCCACCGCCACGTCGCCCGCACAGATTTACATTGTGGGAAAAAACGCAGCTCGGGCCGGTCTCCCGACCGTGCCCGAAGAAGGCTCGGTCTCAGACCGGCCACAGCCGCAAGGTCTCGAAGTTGTTCAACTCACCCGTGAGCGGCCGTTGGGCATCCCACCCCACTTGCTCTCAGCCGGCGAGGACGCGTCCTACACCAGCCACGACGGCCTGCGCGTTTCGGCCCGGCTCTACCTGCCCGCGGCCGAGTTGGGCTTCACAGCCCCGCGGCCGGTGATCTTCTACATCCACGGCGGCCCGCAGAGCCAGGAGCGCCCCGACTTCACCTGGTTCTCCATGCCGCTCATCCAGTTTTTCACCCTGAACGGTTTCGCGGTGTTCGTGCCCAATGTGCGCGGCAGCACCGGCTACGGACTGGACTACATGAAGCGCGTAGATTACGACTGGGGCGGGCTGGATCGACTGGACCATGTGGCCGCGTTCGAGGTCCTGAAGGCCGATCCGCGGCTCGACATGGCCCGCGTTGGCGTGATGGGCCGCTCCTATGGCGGCTACATGACCCTGACGCTGGCCGGCCGGCATCCGGAGCTCTGGCGGGCCGCGGTGGATATGTTCGGACCCTACAACCTGTTCACCTTCCTGGATCGCCTCCCGGAGGCGTGGAAAACCTACTTCTACCTGTCCATCGGCCACCCGGAGCGCGACCGCGACCTGCTGATCGAACGCTCGCCCAGCACCCACCTGCACCGGCTCGCCTGCCCGATGCTGGTGATCCAGGGCCGCAACGACGCCCGCGTCCGCGCCGACGAATCCAAAGACGTGGTCGAAGCGCTGCGGGCGCAGGGCAAGGAGATCGAGTTCCTGCTCTTCGACAACGAAGGCCACGACGTGACGCGGCTGGAGAACAAGGTGCGGTGCTATAATGAGATCGTGAGGTTTTTCGGAGAGCATTTGATGGCGTAAGGCGTATTGCGTATTGCGTATTGCGTATTGCCTGCGTAAAGTCATGCGACTTGGAATATGCAGTACGCAGTACGCAGTAAGTAGTACGCAGTATGCAGAACGCAGTACGCAGTACGCAGTAAGTAGTACGCAGTAAGTAGTACGCAGTAAGTAGTACGCAATACGCAGTACGGGGAGATCATCCATGCCGGACCCAACCCCCTACACCTACGACGTCTTCATCTCCTACAGCCACGCGGACAGCGAGTGGGTGAGGCAGATGCTTCTGCCGCGGCTGGAAAAGGCCGGGCTGAAGGTCTGCATTGACAAGCGGGACTTCCGGCCGGGCGCATTCAGCGTCAAGGAGATGGAACGCGCGGTGCTCGAGAGCCGAAATACGCTCCTTATCCTGACGCCGGACTACGCAAACAGCAGGTGGGGCGAGTTTGAGAACGTCATGCTTCAGACGCTCGACCCGATGAACGAGATGTTTCGGCTGATCCCACTCCTCAAGGAGAAGTGCGATCTCCCGCTTCGCCTGCGTGCGCTTACCTACGTCAATTTCGTCGACCCCGACGACCCAACCTGGCCGTGGGCGCAGCTCCTGACCGCGCTGGGCGCACCGCCGCCGCAGGAGGCGGTCCTGCCCCCCGCGCCCGCGGCCTGGTTCCTGGCCCACCCCTACGCCATGCCCCCCAACTTCACCGGCCGCGCCGCCGAGCGGCTGATGCTCAGCCGGTGGCTGGCCGCAGCAAATCCAGATGCACCCGGAATCGAGGCTTTAGCCGGTCAGCCACATGGCGCGCAAGCGGCGGATAACCGGCTAACGGCAGGTATGCCGCAGCCTCCATTCCAGACGCCTGCAGCTCCGCTGCTGGCGCTGACCGCGCTCGGCGGCTTCGGCAAGAGCGCGCTGGTCTGGTATTGGCTGCACCACGACGTGACCGCAGCCCGCTGGCCGCGCGTCGTCTGGTGGAGCTTCTACGAGACCGAGGCCACCTTCGAGCGCTTCCTGGAAGAAACTCTGACCTATCTTGGTATCGACCTTCGCCGCCTTCCCGGCCCCCGGCAGCAGGCCGACGCGCTGCTCGCGATCCTGCGCTCCCCCGGCGCCCTGCTGATCCTCGACGGCTTCGAGCGCGCCCTCCGCGCCTACAGCTCCATGATGGCCGCGTACCAGGGAGACGCGGTGGAATCAGCGAATCAGCGAATCAGCGAATCAGCGGAGGGGCAGAAGAATACGCAGTACGCAATACGCAGCACGGACCACGCCACCGACTGCATCTCCCCCGCGGCCGAGCACTTCCTGCGCGGGGTGAGCTCGCTGCCCGGCCTGCGGAGCAAGGTGCTGCTCACCACCCGGCTGACCCCCGGCGTCCTGCGCGCGGCCGGCGGCGACCTGCTGGCGGGCTGCTGCGAGGTGGAGCTGACGGAGATGCACCCCGTCGATGCGGTTGCGTTCATGCGCGGGCAGGGCATCCGCGGCGGCCGCGGCGAGATCGAAGCCGCGTGCGCACCCTACGGCTACCACCCGCTCAGCCTGCGCCTGCTGGCCGGCTGGATCGCCCGCGACCTGCAGCAGCCCGGCGACATCGCGGCCGCGAACCGGCTGGACGTGACCGGCGACCTGGTCCAGCGCCGGCACCACGTGCTGCAGACCGCCTACGACAGCCTGACCCCCGACCGCCAGCGCCTCCTCAGCCGCATCGCCTGCTCCCGCGGCCCCGTGGCCTACGACGCCCTGGCCGCGCTGGCGGATACCTCACCCTCTCCTACCTCCCCCTCTCCTGACGACAGCCGTACCGTCGTCAGGAGAGGGGGTCAGGGGGGTGAGGACCGCCGGCCCGGTTGGCTGGCACGCGTGCTGGGACGCAAGGCTACCTCACCTCCTCCTACCTCCCCCTCTCCTGACGACAGCCGTACCGTCGTCAGGAGAGGGGGTCAGGGGGGTGAGGACCTCCACGACCTGCTGGACCGCGGCCTCCTCCACCGCGACGCCAAGACCAACCGCTTCGACCTCCACCCCATCGTGCGGCGCTACGCGTACGACCGGCTGGGCGGCGCGGACCGGACGGCCAGCCACGCACGGCTGCGCGACTACTTCGCCGCGCTCCCGCCGGTCGACAAGCCGCGCACCCTGGACGACCTGGCGCCGGTGATCGAGCTCTACCACCACACCCTCCGCGCCGGGCAGTACGACGAGGCGAGGACACTGTTCCGCGATCGCCTTGCCACGCCGCTTTACTTCCGGTTCGGCGCCTATCAGTTGATCAGCGAGCTGCTGGCCGGCCTCTTCCCCGGCGGTGATCCGATCACGGCTTCAGGTCACGCGGCGCTGCCGCGGTTGAAGGACGAGCGCGCCCAGGCCTGGACCCTGAACGCGCTGGCCAACAGCTACAGCCTGAGCGGCCAGCCCCGCCGGGCCGTGCCGTTGTTTGAGACCATGAACGCTTCGTTTGAGAAGCGGGGTGACAAGAAGAACTTTGCGATCGGCCTGGGGAACCTGGCCGACGATCAATTGAAGATCGGTGCGCTGGCCGCGGCCGAGGCCAGCCTGCGCCGCCGCATCGCGCTGGGCCGGGAGATCGGGGACGAGTTCCGGGAGGCGGTCGGCCGCCAGGAGCTGGGCCGGCTGCTGGCGTATCGGGGCGCGTGGGACGAGTCGGCCGCGGAGCTGGATGCCGCGCTGGCGATGTTCGAGAAGCAGCAGGACGTCCAGTCGCAGGGCATCGGCTGGGCCTATCGTGCGCTCCGTGCGCTGCTGCTGGCGCGGGACCTCGCCCCCCTCCCCTCTCCCGGCCCCACGCCCTCCGGGGCCGGGAGAGGGGAGGGGCCAGGGGGTGGGGTGAGGCCCGCGCGCCGCGCGCTGGAGCTGGCGGACGAGACGGCCCGCACGCGCTACCCCCACGAGCGTGACTACGTCCGTGCCCACTGGCTGCTGGGCGCGGCGCTGGCTGCGACCGGCGATCCTTCGACAGGCTCGGGATGCCTGGAGGAGGCGGAGCGCCACCTGGGCGAGGCGCTGGCCCGCTGCCGCGCGATCAACATGGTGGAGGCCGAGGCGGACATCCTGCTGGACCTGGCGCGGGTGCGGTGGGCGGCCCTCACCCCCGACCCCTCTCCCACCCTGCGGGGCGGGCGAGGGGAGAGTTTCAAAGAAGAGGCGCGGCGGCTGGCGGGGGAGGCGCTGGAGATCACGGAGCGGTGCGGGTACGTGCTGCAGGGCGCGGACGTGCACCTGTTCCTGGCGGCGATAGCGCTGGAGGCGGGAGAGAAAGAGGTGGCGCTGGCGCATGCGCGGGCCGCGCGGCAACTGGCGGAGTGCGACGGCCCGCCCGACCACACCTACAAGGTCGCGTACGACGAGGCGGCCGCGCTCCTGGCGAAGCTGGGGGAAGGGGGGACGAAATAGAACAACGAATCTGCCGGATTGACCGAATGATTGGGTGGACCCGGCAGATTCGGCGCACCCCGGAGATTGGCACCTTATGCGAAGTCGGGGGTGGGCGGAAATAGAACAACGAATCTGCCGGAACGACCGAATGATTGGGTGGTCCCGGTAGA
>CAYYTK010000003.1:190115-195506 GCA_964474695.1 uncultured Anaerolineales bacterium | reverse complement strand
ATCGTCCTTGACACGGGGCACAATTCACTCGCCCCGGATTATTGAGAAGATACCATTTTTCGTATCGTGAACCTGATCCTCGTGTTGACCCTGGCGCTGGGATTCGCCTGGGCGACGCCGACCCCTGCCCTGGCCGCCAATCCCGCACCCATACAAATCTTCTACGTGACCCTGCCCGAAACCGATGCATTGACCGCGCTGGACACCATCAACAGCGACGCCAACTCACCGGTCTGGACCTACTTCTCCATCGCGATCGGCGTGAGCGGCGCCTACGTCTACTACGACCAGTGGGAGAACGGCTACGACTCGGACATCGCCAACCCGACCAACCTCTATAGCGCGGGGAACCCCGGCGGCACGCAGATCTGGGGCAATGGTGAGTCGGACGACGGCTGCGCACCCAACATACGCGGCACGGCCGTCACCTGCACGGACGCCAACGACGTCCTGAATGCCGGCGACGTCATCATCCCGTACAACAGCATCCCGGTGCCGCGCGGCACGGCCCTCCGATTCGACGCCAGGGACAAGGTCGGCGCCAACAAGTCCATTTCCATGGCGCGTGCAGTCTGGGCCAGCGGCTCCGGCACCCTGAACGCTTTCGCCCATGAGATGTATGCCACGGCCGAGTGGGGCGTCGCCTACGAAGCGCCGGTGGGCTGCGACACCAACGCCGGCGATATGTTCGAGTACAGCGCGCTGTCCATTATGGCGGCGCAGAACAACACGCCGATCCGCGTGGATGCCGACGGCAACGGCACCTGGGACTACACCGGCAACCTGAACGAAGGGGGCAGCTACCTTGAGGCGTACCGGAATCGCTCTTTCCCTGAGTGTGACTACGTACAGCAAGGCGCCCGCGTAGAGTCCACCGACTCGGCCAAGCCGATCCAGGTGGTGTTGATTACCGGCGACATCGGCTCCAACTATGCTTCGCGCGACATGAACCTGCTGCCGATCAGCGCCTACGGCACCTCCTACTGGAGCCCCGTGGGTGTGGACACGACCGACAGCGGCCCAACCCGCCTCTGGCTGTACCGGCCCAGCACCGGGGGCCCCACCCACATCACCTGTGAGCGTCGCGATGCCGCGAACGTCACCCAGGCAGTCTCGGCCAGGGGGGTGGTGACCGTTGATCTGACCAACAACCAGGGCGCGCGCTGCTATGCATCCAACAACGGCGGCGGGTCGACCGGCGAACCCATCTTCGCCATCGGCACGGTGGACTCAAACGAAACCTACTGGGACTGGAGCTTCACCCTGTTCCCCGACAACTTCCTTTCGACCGATGCGCTGATCGGGCTGGGGCTGGGCAAGGATCCCACCAACGCTGGATCGACCGAGAACGGCAGCCCGCTGTGGGTCACGGCCGCATGCACCTCGGGCGGGACCTACGTCTACGTGGACTGGAACAACGACGGCACAGCCGACCTGGTTGACCTCAACGGCGATGGCGACACAGGCGACACGGTGGATGGCATCAGCGAGACTACGTCGAACAACGGCATGCTCGTCACCCGCCTCTATTCGGTGCGCCTCTACAATCGCATCGTGGACTCGCCGCCTTACGACCAGAGCGGTGCGCGGGTCTGGAGCCGCACGGCAGCCAACAAGCCTGTGCGCACCGATCCTACCGCGAACCCCGGCTGCAAGCTGGCGCTGGCCTGGGGTGAAGATCCGCGGACGGCCTCGGCCGCAAGCCCGGGCCTGGACGTGGGCACCTCGATCCCGCCGCTGCGCCTGTGGGAGGGCACCAAGAGCCTGGTGCTGAAGACCGATAATGATAACAACGGTATGCTGAGCCCAGGCGACGTCGCCACCTACGTCATCACGGTGAAGAACAGCGGGTCCATCCTGATCGAGAACGTATACGTCTACGACACGGTGCCGGCCAACACGACTTATTTCCCTGGCACCACGGAGAAGGACGTGGGCAGCGGGTGGACCCCCATCCCCGACGAAGGCTCCGGGACACCGTTCCCGCTTGACAACACCCAGCCCCCGCCGCCCGACGGCGTCCTGCTGGGCGACCTGGCCGCGGGCGCGACCTTCTACGTCCGTTTCGACGTCACCTTGGGCAGTGGGGAATATGAGAGCCTCCTGAACTGCGACGTGGCATCCAGCGACGCAGGCGCACTCAGTCCCTGCCGGAGCGACCTCGTCGCCACGCGCGACTGGGGCGACCTGCCCGACACCTACGGCACGTCGGCCGCTGCGGACGGCCCGCGCCATTCGTGGTCAAGCCTGAAGCTGGGCGCCAACTGGGACCGCGATATGCAGGGCGCCCCGACGGCCGGTGCTGACGGCGATGATGCACTGCTCGCGCCCGACGATGAGGACGGGATCGCCCTCAGTCCGAATGCGAACTTCGGCATCGCGAATCCCCAGGGCGCGGTCTACGTAACCGTCGCCGGCGGCTCCGGCTGCCTGAACGCCTGGATGGACTTTACGGATGACGCCGGCACGTGCGTCGGCCCCCTGACCGATCCTGCCACGTGCGCTGACGGTGACTTCACCAAGACCGGCGGCTACGATGTGTACGCGAGCAAATCGGAGCACATCATCCAGAACCAACTGCTCGCTGTGGGAACAACGGAGGTGTTCTTCCCGGCGCCGGCCGGCTTGTTGAGCGCCAGCCAGTCCAACAGCTACTACTTCCGCTTCCGCTTGAGCCCCGGGCCATGCACAACGGCGATTGCGCCCGCTGGCTTTGTGGCAGGCGGCGAGGTGGAGGATTACCTGTTTACGTTCAGCCCGCTGGCGGTGGATCTGGCCTCCTTCACCGCCGAGGCCAGCGACACGGGCGTGACCCTCAACTGGGAGACGGTCAGCGAAACGGATAATGCCGGTTTCAACGTCTACAGGGCCGACTCGGGCGCGGGGCCGTGGGTGCTGCTCAACACGGCGCTGATCCCCGCCGCCGCGCCGGGATCGTCCGAAGGGCACGCGTACACCTGGATCGACGGCGCCGCGACGCCGGGCGCCACCTACTGGTATGCGCTGGAGGATGTGGCCCTGGACGGAAGCGCCACACGGCATGAGCCTGTGGAAGTAACGATCAGCGAGCCGACCGCCGTGCAGTTGACCGGCCTGGGCGCGAGCCCGGCGCTGGGGATGGCCGCGCCGCTGGCCGCACTCGGGCTCGCGCTGGCGTCCGGCTATGCGTTGGCGCGACGCAGGCGCCCGTAGTATAATCTGCCGGAAATCGGGCTTCTCAGCACAGCCCGGTTTCCGGCATACCCTGAGTGTCGCACCTTCGAACAGCAATCAGCCATCATAGCCGGGGAGGAGACAACCATGACAGTCACCAACACCATTCACGACATACAATCGCTACCCGCTCGCAAGCCTTGGGAGACGCCACGCATCGTGCTGGAGCGCTCCCTGGAGGCATCGGCGCAGGGTGGGCCGCCTGTTCCACCTGGCGCGCCACCCAGTTTCCTGGGACCACTGGGAACGTCGGGCGACAGCGGTCAATGCAAGACCTGATCGGGCTTGGGACGACTCTGGCTTGCAGCCAGGTCCCCAATTTGGTATGCGCATAAACAGCCGGCGGGTGTCAATCCGCCGGTTGTTTGCTTCAGATCCTTTCCGAGAGATCAGCCTGAGCATGGGCCGGGCAGAGGCCGGCAGAGTCGAACGATGCGACAGAGGTCAAACCAGTGACGAAAGATGCCCGGGGTTGGCGCAGGTGGATCGGGGGCGCGGTGCTTCTGACCCTCCTGCTGGGCCAACCCAGTATTGCGCACCCGACCGGCCAGCTTGAAACCGAAAGCCTCACACGACGGATCAGAACCCCCCATTACGTGATTGACGGGCAGAGCATCAACGTGCCGGGCTACGTGATGAACGACGCACCCGGCGCGCCAGGCTTGCCGGTTTACGGGACGATCATCGAGCTGCCGCCGGCCGGTGAGTGGACGCTCACGGCGCAACCCAGGGGCAGCCGGACCCTTTCCGAGCACCTCGCCATCCCTGCGGTCCCCGTGCCCGATCTTTCGTTGGAAGGGCCGGTAAGCCCAATCGAACGCGCGGATCTCCCGGGCGTCGTGCCGGTGGTCGATCGTCCCGACCCTGCCATCTATCAACAGAACGCCTTCTACCCCGCATCTCCGGCCGTGGCCGGCGATGTACAATGGCAGGCCGGCCGGCGCTTGCTGGCCGTGCGCGTCTTTCCCTTCCAGTACAACCCGGTCACGCGGGAGCTGCGCTATCATCCCGATGTGGAGATCGTGGTGCGGGTGCAAGGGGCAGGAGTCAGGGGGCAGTCGGCAGGGGTCAGGGGGCAGGGGGCAGGAGTCAGGGGGCAGGAGTCAGGAGTCAGCGGGCGGGGGGCAGGGGGCAGCAATCAGCCGGCGGGCAATCCATTGATCTTGCCGGAGGAAGGAAGCGGCCGCCTGCGCATCCGCACCGCCAAACGCGGGCTCTATCGCCTGACCTACGACGATCTGCTGGCCGCGGGGGCGCCGCTCACGGGGGCTGGCGCGGTGAAGCCGGCTTCGTTCTATATGCAGCGCGGCGGCGAACTTGTGCGCATCCAGGTGCAGGGCGAGGAGGACGGCGTGTTCGACCCTGGCGACCGGGTGATCTTTTATGCCGAGCCCCACCTGAGCCGCTACATGACGCAAAACATCTACTTTTTGTTTTGGGGCGAAGAGGCGGCCCCGCCGGCGGCTCGCATGACGACGCGCAAGGCCGAACCGGGCGGCTCAGAGCCGCCCGTGGTCACGGCCATCACGCAGACGCTGCGCATCGAGTACGATAAGGGATACTACGGCGATTACGCTTTGGCGCAGGACGCCGACCATTTCTTCGATGCTCCGTTGTACGTTTCAGCTTCGGCGCCGGTGGTGACGCGGACATACACCCTCAGCCTGGACGATCCGTATATCACCCCGCCGACGCCGCAGGCGCCGGACGCAGCGGCGGCGTCACCTGCGGCAACCCAGGAACCGGCTCGCGGCGATCTGTTCGGGCCAGGCTCGGCGTTAATTGCGCCTGCGCAAACGCTTGACGCCACCGAAACGCCCACCGTCACGCCCACGCCAACCGACACCGAAACGCCCACCGTCACGCCGACGCCGACAGACACCGAAACGCCCACCGTCACGCCGACGCCGACCGACACTGAAACGCCAACCGCCACGCCCACGCCGACCGACACCGAGACGCCCACCGTCACGCCGACGCCAACCGACACCGAGACGCCCACCGTCACGCCGACGCCAACTGACACCGAAACGCCCACTGCCACGCCGACAGACACCGAGACGCCCACTGCCACGCCGCCACCGACAGACACCGAAACGCCCACCATCACGCCGACGCCGACCGACACCGAAACGCCAACCGCCACACCAACCGAGACCGCGACGCCCACTGCCACGC
>CAYYTK010000003.1:157088-190015 GCA_964474695.1 uncultured Anaerolineales bacterium | reverse complement strand
GACGCCCACCGTCACGCCGACGCCGACTGACACCGAAACGCCAACCGCCACACCAACCGAGACCGCGACGCCCACTGCCACGCCGACCGCAACCGACACCGCGACGCCCACCGTCACGCCGACGCCGACTGACACCGAAACGCCCACCGCCACGCCAACCGAGACCGAAACACCCACTGTCACGCCGACCGCAACCGCGACGCCGACCGCAACCCCGACCGCAACCGAAACCCTTACCCCTTCGCCGACCCCGACAAGCGCGCCGGGCAGTCAGGTCGTTTTGCGAGCGCAGTTCTACGGCGGCACATCTCAGGCGCCGAACCCGGATCAGTCGGTGGAAGCATGGCTTAACGGCCGGCGCATGGCGCGATTCCAGTGGGACGGCCGCACAGGCTACCTGGCCGAGGCGGCCTCCCCGGCAGATTGGCTGAACGGGTCGGCAGATCGGCTCGACCTGGCGGCCTCGCTGGCGCAGTTGCCCGACCTGAGCAGCTATTGGATCTGGCCGGACTGGCTTGAGCTCTCCTACCCGGCGCTGCCCGATGCGGAACTCGACGCCATCGTCATTGAGGGCATCGACACCGACGGCGCCAGCGCGCAACTCACCGTGACCGGTTTCACCACCAGCAAGGTGGCCGTCTACGACGTGCGCCGGCCGCAGCAGCCGGTGGAAATCCTCTCGACAGAAGCGATGAGCGACGGCGCAGGCTATGCGCTGCACTTCTGGGATCAGTGGGACGCGAACGACCCGCCGGCCAGCTACGCCCTGGCCGCCGCGGAGGGATTGCTGGCGCCGGCCGCGGTGGAGCTGGACAGCCGCGCCGGCCTGAAGGCCACGATCGCCGATGCGGACTACATCGCCATCGTGGCCAGCGACCTGTGGGAGGCGGCCATGCCGCTGCTGGAACACCGCGCGGCCCAGGGGCTGCAGGTGGCCGCCGTGGATGTCCAGGACATCTACGACGACTTCAGCGCCGGCCTGGTAGACCCGGAGGCGATCCGCACCTTCCTGACCTACGCCTATCACAACTGGAACGCAGCACAGGCGCCGCCCCGTTACGTTGTGCTGATCGGCAACGGCCATTACGACTTCAGGGGGGCCACCGGTACGACCGCGCCGAACCAGATCCCGCCCTATCTGGCGCGCGTCGACCCATTCATCGGCGAGACCGCGGCGGACAACCGCTATGTGTGCGTCGATGGTCCGAGCGATTACCTGCCCGACATGGCCCTCGGCCGCATCCCCGCGCGCACCCCGGCCGCCTTGGCCGCACACATCGCCAAGATCGTAGCCTACGAGGACGAAACCATCACGCCCGATGGCGAATGGAACAATCGCGTCGATTTCGTGGCTGACCGCTGCAACGACCCCACGGCGGGCAATTTCCACTCGCTCAGCGACCAGGTGCGGCTGAATTGGCTGCCGGCGAGCTATGATGATCGGACCATCTACTACGGCGATACGACCATCTGTCCCGGCGCAACATCGGACACCGATACGCCGGCCGAGATGCAGGCGCAGATCAAAGCAGCCTTCAATAACGGCGCGCTGATGCTGCAGTGGTTCGGCCACGCCTCCCGCTGGCGGTGGGGATCAGTCAGCGGCATCTACAACTATGAGGTGCCGCCGGTCCTGGCTGCCAACACGCGGCTGCCCCTGGTGGCGGCCTACTCCTGTTGGGATGGCTACTACATCGATCTGGATAACGACACCCAGGTGTTGGGCGCGCTGCACGCCATGCAAGGGGGCCGGGCCGCCATCGCCGATTTCTCACCCACCGGCTATCACCTGGGCAGCGCGCTCCTGAAGCTCAACGAAGGGCTGGTCGTGGCGCTCTTCCGCGACCGCCTCCGCGGCATCGGGGACGCGACGACGCAGGCCAAGCTGTACTTCTTCGCCAACAGCGGAGCCTGGCACGATGTGATCGACACACAGATGCTGTTCGGCGATCCCGCGCTCAGCCTGCGCGTGCCGGTTTCTCTGCCGGCCGCGCCGGAAATCGCCATCGCGGCCGAGGGGAGCAGCGCCAGCCTGAGCTGGCTCCACCAGCCGGACAGCGCCGCCTACGAAGTGTGGCGTGATACGACGCCGTATTTTGCGCCGGAGGGCGGAGGGGTGCAGGTGGCTGCGGTGGAAGCCGGCTTTGTCGGCCGGGGCGCAGGCTTCCTCTTCACGGATGACGGCTCGAACCCGCCGCCCCAGGTCCAGGTCATCGGCGACCCTGCGGTCAATTACTTCTGGGTCCTGCGGGGCCGCAACGGCGACGGCGTCTCGGAGATCTCGAACCGGGTGGGTGAGTTCGACTTTGCGCTGACGCCGGGGAACTAACTCCTGTGCCGCAATCCAGCGGATTGCGTTACAGGGAAATTGACATTCTATGGTATACTACTCGCTGACATCCATCTCTCTCCAAACTGAGGTGACCATGAACCGACCTTCAACGCGCATCATGCCCTGGGGGCTCATCGTGCTTGTGCTGGTCGTCACGCTGATTGCGGCCGGCGGTTCCGCGGCTTGGGCCAGCGAGGAGCCGGGCAGCAGCGACAGTCGCGCTGCCGGTCCGAACGCGGCCTGGGACCCGCCGCATATCTCCATCGCCAAATACAGCAGCACCAGCATCGAGCTGTCGTGGGCGCACCCCGATACCGCCATCACCCTCTATCAGGCCTGGCGTGCGGTGAATGACCCCTATTTCGATCCCAACGCCAGCGAAGGCACAAAGATCGACCAGTACTCGTTCCCCACCGGCCTATACAGTCGGGATACGCCTTTCGAGTATGTGGACAATGGCACGTGCGGCTATTTCGTTGCCGGCGGCGCCCAGCAGACGTGCACCCCCCAAACCCCCAACGTGACCGTGCTGGGGGATGTCGCGCATAACTACTTCTGGGTCGTGCGCGCGGGGGACAATATCCCGGAATACGACTACGACAATCGCGTCGGCGAGTTCGACTTCACGTTGGTCCCGGGCAGTTGAAAAACCAAAGTTGAAGGCTCGGGGTTGAAAGCGAAATGTAAAATGTAAGGCGGAGGCCTTACCTTTTACCATAGGTGTTCTCTCAGAAACCAGGATCTGCGCGATTTCGCGGTGAGAACCTGGTTTCTCTTATGTCCCCGCTGACAAGGAGGTTCGCATGGCACAAAGATGCATCGTGAATGTCGTGGTGTTGTTGGCGCTGGTGGTGGGGCTGATCGCGGGCGGGCTGGCTGCGCCGCGCACCGCGCAAGCCGCGAGCAACGACAACAACGTCGAGTGGAACGGCCTGGGGCACAATCCAGGCAGCAACTTCTGCGGGGATGCCAACTACGCGTACCGTTACTTCGGCACAGGTGATGCCGCGCGGCAGACCTGGCTCCGGGCGCGGGCCTACCAGGACGACCTGACCGCGGTGACCCTCTGGTACACCACCAACGGCAGCGCCACCACGCAGGGCCAGTGGACCGCCGTCGCCATGAGCTGGGAGACCAACTACAACTGCGGCGGCGCCAACTATGGGCTTTGGAAGGTCTCCCTGCCGCCGTTGGCCGGCACGGTTTACTACCAGATCCAATACACCGATGGCAGTTCCAATGCCTGGCAACGCTGGGCCGGTGAGGGTAGTGGCATCGCCGGCACAGCCGACTGGACCGCTGGCAATGCGGGCCTGACCTACAGCCGCGGGCCTTCGTATGTGACGCGGCTGGGCCAGGGCTTGGGCGCGACCGACAGCCGCAACCCAGGCCCGACGCAGCCCGTGACCCTCTACGCGCGCAGCGATACGCTGTCCGGTGAAACGATGTGCGTGGAATATCGCGTAGGTTCCGGCGGGACGGATGCACAGGCGGCGTGCAGCTACTCCTCCGCGGTCACCAGGGAGCCGGTGACCGGCTTCCACCACAGCGCCTGGCACTGCACCGTGCCGGCCCAGGCTGCCGGCTCGACGGTGTACTGGCGGCTGTACACCGTGACTTCGGGCGCGTGCGCGGCCAAGACCGGGGCAGCGAACTACACGACCTCCGACTGGCCCAACAGCGGCCAGACCTACACCGTGGCCTCCGCGTGCACGGGCAGCGCCAGCGACATCATCATCAACGAGGCGATGTACGACCAGGTGGGTGCAGGTGGCAGATACGCCAACGGTGAATGGGTGGAATTGTACAACAAAGGTACCAGCGGAACATGTGTAAAACTGGACACCTTCCGGCTGGATGATTTCGACACCAACATCTACGATTTCCCTAACATACGCTTGTTTGCCGGCGATTATGCGGTGATCTACACCGGCAAATCGCCTCAGAGCTCGCAGGCCGGTCCCCAAGATTACATCGCAGACTTCCGCTTCGACGACGGCGTCCGGCCGCCCATGCCACCCAGTGTCAACGACTATGCCTTTGTCCTCTGGATGGACAAGACTAACACGATTTGGAATGACGATGGCGACGAGGTAGCACTCTATGTGGAAAGCGGCGCCAACAGCGGTTATCAGAACGGTGAAGACACCGCAGTGGACATCGTCCAGTTCGATGCGGGGAATGACACCATTCCGCCGGGCTTCGCATGGATCGGCGGCTGTGCCAGCAGCCAGCCCAAAACTACCGAGGGCCGCAGCATCAGCCTGAAGCCCGGCCAGCCGAGCGGCAACTGCGCCAGTTGGGAGGAGTCGGGCAGCTCCGGGATATCGGGGCGCACGGGCAACGGCGCCAGCGGCAAGACGCGCGGGCCGCACTCCATCGGCGGGCCCAACAACCCGGCCGCTCATCTAGGCCTGGTGTGCGCGGCCAGCGGGTCGACGCCGGCCATCGACGGCAGCCTGAACGAGGCAGCCTGGGACAGCGGCTCGACCTCCGGCGCAAGCACACGCTACATCCCGGAATACACGCACGCGTTCCCCTCTCCCTCCAGGAGCACCAACACCGGCTCGGACTACGCCGGCGAGTCGGCGGCCCGCACCTTCTGGAGCTGGGGCACGACCCCCACGGTGACCACGCTGAGCAGCGGGGATGCGGACGTCAAAGGCTTCTGGGTCACGTCGGATGCCAACAATCTCTACCTCGGCGTGTCGCAAATCTGCGCCATCTGGCCGGGACGCTACAGCAACAACGACTACGTGGACCTGTTCATCGCCATCGACACCGACAACACCACGGGCAACGCCGTCTACCGCGACGCGGCCATCTGGAACAAGCGCGTGGACTTCGCCGGCTGGAACCCGGACTACGTCATCGGGGTGGAGCGCATTGGCGGCGCGGGCGACTACGCGGCGCTGATCAAATGGAACGGCTCCGCGTGGACGGACGTGCGCGCGGGCGGAACGTTCGCCTACGGCGCGTATTGGGCCGGCGACTACAACGCCTGCACGCTGGAGTTCAAAATCCCCTACACCGACCTGCTGGCCTCGCCCTGGCTGCGGCCGCCGGCGGGCGCGGTGTGGAACTTCGCGATCTACACCACGCATGACAGCGACAACTACGACGTTTACGACAGCGGGCCGGGCATCGGCAACTCCCTCTTCTTCGAGCAGATCGGCGACTACCCGCGCGACGCGGATTACGCCTGCGGCATCAGCGACCCGGTGGATATCGCCAACGGCGGCACCGATAGCAATGAGACATTGTGCGGCGACGCGTTCGGCTCCAACATCTACCAGGACAGCGACAACTCCTACGTCGGCGACGACCCGCTGGACGGCGGCAACCAGCCCGGCAGCGACAACCACAACGGCGACGACAAAGACACCATCATGGAGTATTACGCGGTCGAGATGGACGCCAGCTCGTGCTACCCCCTTGCCGTCGACCTGGCCGCCTTCACCGCCGCCGCGGGGGCGGACGGCGTGACGCTGGCGTGGGAGACCGTCTCCGAGGCCGATAACGCGGGGTTCAACCTCTACCGCGCAGAGGCTCCTGCTGCGGCCGGTCTCCTGACCGAGCCGCCGGCCGATGCCTGGGTGCGCCTGAACGACGCGCTGATCCCGGCCGCGGCGCCGGGCGCCGGCACGGGGCACGCGTACACCTGGACCGACACGGCCACTGCGCCGGGCGCCTCCTACTGGTACATGCTGGAGGACGTGGCGCTGGACGGGACGGCCACGCAGCACGAGCCGGTCGCCGTGAGCGTAGCGGCGCAGAGCGCTGAGCCGAACGCGGTGCGGCTGGCGGCCTTTGGCGCGGGCGGCGCGGCCCGCGACGGCGCCGTTACCGGGCCGGGCCTGGCCGCTCTCGCCGCGCTGGCCGGCCTGGCGCTGGCCGGCCTGAGCTTGCGGCGGCGCTAAAGGATTCGTGGAGTACGTAGCGATGGGCGTGATTTTTGGGCACGGGGCCGGGTCAGTAGAGGCCTGACTGGCGCAAGTATCTACTTAAAGTAGACACTTGCGCTATTTAACACTCTACTACCTATCGCGAAGCCCGTGCGGAAATGAAAGTGCTGATGTTAACCCTTAAATAGGCCAAGTATCTACAGTATCTACTTAAGTAGCAATCAATACTTGAGGACAGCATGGCTGCGCAGAGATGGCCGGGGTGTGCGCCCCACTCCCCGGAACCGGTTTTCCCTGTTTGGGTTTCGTTGGCTTCTGTGTTTTAATGCACACCATCAATCGGCGCCACCTGACCCCGGACCATCCGGCGCCCGGCATTCAACCCTGCAAAGGAGGAGGACTATCCTGATGAATCGACATCTCACATCCCGCGTACTTTTCTTGATTGTACTGCTGACGGTTTGTGCTCTCGCGTTCAGCGGCACCGTATATGCGATTAACCTGACGACAACGTCGTCAGAGAACTTCGACAGCCTCGGCACAGTGCAGATTGCAACCCTACCGACCGATTGGAAAGTGGACAAAAACGCGACAGTCCGCACCCTAGGGACCTATACCGCCGCCGGAACCGTGACTGAGCAGTATGCCGGTAACAACATGTCCGGTACTGCCACGAATGGCATCTACAATTACGGCGCCGGGGTCTACAATACAGCAACGGACAGGGCCGTGGGGTGGATCTCGTCGAGCTCTGCCACTAAGAGCGGCAATCTGTACGTGAAATACACCAACACCACGGGGCAAAACCTGACGGGCCTCACGATTTCCTACAATGTAGAGAAATACCGTACGGGAACCAACGCCGCGGGGTTCAGCATCCAGATGTACTATGGGACCGACGGCGCCACCTGGACCTCGGCCGGTAGCAATTTCCTGACCTCGTTTCCGGCCGATGCAACTACCGCCGGGTACGCCTCCGCGCCGGGCGTCACGGTGGCGGTCTCCAATCAAACGCTGACCTTTCCGTCGGCGATCGCCAACAACGCCGATTTCTACCTGGCCTGGAACTACTCGGTGACGAGCGGCACGACGACGTCAAGCGCCCAGGGCCTCGGCGTTGATGACGTATCGGTTACGGCAATCACAGGCACTGCAGACTCCGCCCCCACCGTCACCGGCGCCACCCCAACGAACGGCGCGACCGTCGCAACCGACGCCCCGGTCAGCGTGACGTTCAGCGAGGCTGTCACGTTCAACAGCACGGTCACGATCAACTGCACTGGTTCGGGAATACAGAATGTTACACCCACGGGCGGCCCCCTTACATGGGCCTTGCCCCATGCCCTCTTCCAAAGCGGCGATAGCTGTACGGTTACCATTGACGCCGCAGATGTGAGCGACACCGACACCAACGATCCGCCGGATAATTTGGCGGCTGATTTCACCTGGAGCTTCACCGTTGACGCCGCGCCGGCGGTGATCAGCACGACGCCGGCCAACCTCGCGACCAACGTGGCAGTCAGCGCTGACCTCAGCGTCACCTTCAGCGAGCCGGTGGACGTCAACACCATCGACAGCTTCTTCGACATCTACTGTGACGTGAGCGGCACTTCCACGCTGCAGCCGGCCGCGGGCAACGGCGGCCCGACCACCTTCACGATCAATCCGACGGCCGATCTGCCGGCCGGGTCAAGCTGCACCGTCACCATCAAGGCGGCCCAGGTGACCGACCAGGACGCGAACGATCCCCCGGACAACATGGCGGCGAACCACGTCTTTACCTTCACGACGGCTGCTGCGGACGCCGCGCCCACCGTATCTGCGACAGTCCCGCTCGACGGCGCGACCGGCGTCGCGGCCGGCGCTGACCTCAGCGTCACCTTCAGCGAGCCGGTGGACGTCAACACCATCGACAGCTTCTTCGACATCTACTGCGATTCGGTGCCGCAGCCGGCCGCGGGCAGCGGCGGCCCGACCACCTTCACGATCAATCCCACGGCGGATTTGCCGGCCGGGTCGAGCTGCACCGTTACCATCCACGCGGCAGATGTGACCGACCAGGATGCCAACGATCCGCCGAACAACATGGCAGCGGATTACAGTTGGGATTTCACGGTTGCGGTGCCGGTGATACCCTGCGACCGGCTCTTCTTCTCCGAGTACATCGAGGGCTCCAGCAACAACAAGGCGCTGGAGATCTACAACGGCTCGGCGGCCGCGGTGGACCTGTCCAACTACACGGTGGAGCTGTACGCGAACGGCGTGACCATTCCAACGAACACAGCCAATCTTTCCGGCTCGTTGGCCGCGGGGGATGTCTACGTTATTGCTAACTCGGCCGCAAATGCAACGATCTTAGGCTTGGCGGACCTGCTCAGCACCGTGACGTATTTCAACGGCGACGACGCCCTCGCCCTGAAGTATAACGGCGCGCTAGTTGACGTCATCGGCCAGATCGGCGTCCGTCCGGCAAGTACCCTTCCCCCTTACGAAGGCGCTTACTGGGGCAGCGAACCGACGACCACCCTGAATCACACGTTGCGTCGGAAAGTTACTATCTCTGCCGGTGACGCGAACGGCTCCGATTTCTTTGATCCCGCCCTCGAGTGGGATAGTTACGCCCAAGATAACATCGACGGGTTGGGCGCTCACGCTGCGACAGCCTGCTATGTGCCCGCAGACGTCCCGCCGACGGTCTCCAGCACGACCCCCAGCAATACCGCAACCGACGTGGGGGTGGCTGCGAACATCAGCATCGTCTTCAGCGAGCCGGTGACGGTCAGCGGAGCCTGGTACAGCATCTCCTGCGCCTCCAGCGGCAGCCACACGGCGGTGGCATCCGGCGGCCCGAGCGCCTGGGTCCTCAACCCGGACGTTAATTTCACCCTGGGTGAGCTCTGCACGGTCACCATCGTTGCGGCCCAGGTGGCGGATCTGGATGCTCCGGCCGATAACATGGCGGCGGACTACGTCTTTACCTTCACCGTGATATCTGCTGATCCCTGCGCCGCCCCTGCCACCCTGATCAGCACCATCCAGGGCAGCGGCCTGGCCAGCACCTATACCGGCAGCAGCAAGACGATTCAGGGCATCGTCGTCGGCGACTACGAGCAGCTCGGCATGAGCGGTTACTTCGTCCAGGAAGAGGACTCGGATGCGGACGGCAACCCGGCGACCTCCGAGGGCATCTTCATCTACGACGGCAACGCGGACAACAATGTCGCGTTGGGCGACAAGGTGCGGGTGACCGGCACGGTGGCCGAGTACTCTGCGCTCACCGAGCTGAAGACCATCACATCCCTGACCGTCTGCGGCACCGGCCAGGGCGGCCTGGTCACGGCAACCCCGGTGAGCCTGCCGGTGACCCTTCTCACCGACCTGGAGCCCTACGAGGGGATGCGGGTGACGTTCCCGCAGGTGCTGACCGTGACCGACAACTACGACCTCGGCTACTCCGGCCAGTTGACCCTGTCGGCGGACGGCAAGCTCTGGCAGTTCACGCACCAGAACGCGCCCAGCATCGCCGGTTACGCGGCCCACCTGGCCGCGATCGCGCTGCGCAGCATCGTCCTGGACGACGCCAACACGAAATTGGACCCGGACCCCATCATCTACCCCGGCACGGGTCTGACCGCGCTGAACACCGTGCGCGTGGACGACACCGTGACCGGCCTCACCGGGGTGCTCGATCAGTTCACCACCTACCGGATCCAGCCGATCGGCCAGGTCAACTTCACGCCCGCCAACCCGCGGCCCACGACCCCGCCGGCCGTCGGCGGCGCCATCAAGGTGGGCAGCTTCAACACCCTGAACTTCTTCGTCACCACCGGCGCCGGCTACACGTGCGGTCCCTACAGCACGCTGCAATGCCGCGGCGCCAGCAACGCCACCGAATACACGCGGCAGCTCGATAAGCTGGTGGCCGCGATCTGCGGCCTGAACGCCGATGTGCTGGGCCTGATGGAGCTGGAGAATCCCGACCTCACCGAGACCACGGACCCCGTCCTCGGCGCCCTGGTCACTGCCCTCAACGCCAGCCCCGCGTGCGTGAATGACTACGCGTTCATCGACAATGCCTGGGCCGGCACCGACGCGATCCGCCAGGGCCTCATCTACAAGCCGACCGTCGTCACCCCGGTGGGCACGACCGCGATCCTGGTCTCCACCGCTTTCATCAACGGCGGCGACAGCAGTCCCCGCAACCGGCCGGCGCTGACCCAGGCGTTCCAGGTCATCAGCAGCGGCGAGCGGTTCATCCTGAGCGTCAACCACCTGAAGTCCAAGGGCAGCGCGTGCACCGCGCCCGACATCTTTGACGGGCAGGCCAACTGCGCGGTCGTGCGGACCAACGCAGCCAACGCGCTGACGGCCTGGCTGGCCACCAACCCCACCGGCATCGTCGACCCGGACATCCTGATCATGGGCGACCTTAACTCCTATGCCAAGGAAGATCCCATCACCGCGTTTGTCAACGCGGGCTACACCGACCTGATCAACTGGACCGTGGGCAGCGCGGGGTACGGCTACGCCTTCGACGGCATGATGGGCTACCTGGACCACGCGCTGGGGAGCTCGGCGCTGCTGGCGCAGGTCACGGCCGCCGACGAATGGCACATCAACTCCCCCGAGCCGGACGTCCTGGACTACAACACGGAGTACAAGTCGGCCGGCCAGATCACCAGCCTGTACAACGCCGACCCCTACCGGTCCACCGATCATGACGCGGTGCTGGTCGGCCTGGCGCTGGGCCTCAACCCCGACCGGAGCGACCTGGACGCCTCCTACGGCCTGGCCTGGCACACCGGCCAGGGGGTGGTGTGGAAGCTGGGCGCGCTGTGGACCGGCGAGGCCACCAGCACGCCGGGCAGCGACAACCCGTCGGATGACGGCGTGGTGCGCGACTACAGCCAGAGCTGGAACGACACGCGCGGCGAGGTCAACGTGACCGTGACCGGCCCGGCAAGCGCATGGGCCTGCCTCAACGCCTGGCTGGACTACAGCGATGGCTCGGCTGTCGCTGGTGTGGTGGAGACGCCGAACGGTCTCTTCGACGCCAACGAACACGTGGTGAACAACCTGCCGATCCAGGCCGGCGCAGGCCAGCTCGTCACCTGGCCGCTGGAATCCGGCGTGATCAACAACGCCGCGACGTACAACATGCGGTTCCGCCTCGTGCCCGCGCCGAACCCGGCTGTGGCGAGCTGCAGCGGCGTGACACTGGCCCCGACCGCACCCGACGGCGGCGGCTCCGCCACCGGCCTCGCGTACGGCGGCGAGGTCGAGGACTACGCCTTCACCCCCGGCCCCCTGGCCGTGGACCTGGCCGGCTTCACCGCTACGGCCGCGGCCGAGGGCGTGACCCTGGCATGGGAGACCGTCTCCGAGACCGACAATGCCGGGTTCAACGTCTACCGCGCCGACTCGGAGGACGGGCCGTGGACGAAGCTGAACGAGGCGCTGATCGCGTCCGCGGCGCCGGGATCGAGCGAGGGGCACAGCTACGCCTGGACCGATGGCACGGCCGCCCAGGGCGCGACCTACTGGTACACGCTGGAGGACGTCGCGCTGGACGGGACGGCCACGCAGCATGAGCCGATCACTGTGACGGTGGCGCAACCAAACGCGGTGGGGCTGGCGGCGTTCGGTGCGGCGCCCATCGCAGCTTCAACGCCGGCCCTCGCCGGGTTAGCGGCCGCGCTGGCTGCGGCAGTTCTTACAGGTATGGGGTTGCGGCGCCGAAGACGGTAGCCTGGCCAGCCAAACACATCTATCCGGAATCGAGGCTTTAGCCGGTCAGGTGCCATACGCGCGTGATGCAGGAAACCGGCTGAAGCCTCCATTCCAGGACGTGGGATGTAGAATTTACTTCGGAATCGAGGCGAGCCGGTCAGATGAGGTGCGCGCGTAATGCGTGAAACTGGCTGAAGCCTCGAGTCCAGGACATAGGATTGTAGAATGTGCTCCGGAATCGGGGGATGGGCCGGGGCCTTTGATTTTCTCGCCGATGACAGTATAATGGTCTCATGAAACAAGACAGCGATCTCTATCGTCAGGCCTACGCAGCGTATCGGGAATGGAATGCCGCTGAAGCAGCCGAACGCGCCCGCGATGCCGGCCGGCTTTCTCCCATGGAGGCGTGGCGCCAATATGCCGACCTGGTCGAATTCTGCTGGCGTCTGGCGCCTGAGCCGAGCGCATATCAGCGCCAGGAAAAACTTGCCGCCGTAGATCGTTATCACGATGCGGTGCGTCGGCTGGAAAAGCGGAGGCGACCGCATGGAACGACGGCTTGAGGCCGCCATCCGCACAGTGATCCGATTCCTCGATGGCGGCCATTATCGCTACGCTCTGATCGGCGGCATCGCTTTGGCCCAGTGGGGCGTGGTGCGCGCGACATACGACGCCGATATCAAAGTGCTCGTCCCCGATCTCGATTACGCTGCCATCCGGCAGGCAATTCGCTCGGCTTTTCCTGAACCTGCTCGACAGGAGCTTCCCCGAAATCATTTAATCGTCGCCATCAACGTTGAGGGTGTCACCGTCGATCTGCTGCTGGCTTTACCCGGCTACGAAGAACTGATCATCGAGCGGGCCATGCCGCGCGATCTTGGCGGTTGGCAGGCATGGATCTGCACTGCCGAGGATTTGATTATTCAAAAGGTGGTCGCGAACCGCGACAAGGACTGGCTCGATGTTGAAGCCCTCCTGGTCGAACGGCGCGGCAAGCTAGATGAAGCGTATATCGAGGGCTGGCTCAATCAGTTTGCCGAAGTGCTGGAAAACTCCGAGCTATTGCCCCATTACCGGCGTCTGGTGGCAAAAGCCAGGTCGCTCGGCTAAACAACACGTAATACGCAATACGCACCACGCACCCCCACCTGTGCTATAATCCAACCTGTCGCTACAACCTCATCGCGTTGTTCAAGGAGATGACCTATGGCAGCCCATCACCGGATTCGCGTCCTCGCTATTGTTTGTGCATTGTGTTTATTAGCTACAGTCGCGGCCGTGCGGCCTCTGGACGCGGCCCGCGCCGTGGGAGACCTGGCGCCCCTTTCCGGCGAGCAGGTGAAGGGAGACCTGAACGGCTGGGGCACCACCTGGGCCATGACCGGCAGCCTGGGCGGCACGTTCATCTACAACACCGGGCAGGTCACCGCGGCCAGCGCCTCCTCCAGTGGGTTCAAGTTCTTCAAGGACTCGAACCAGTGGTACGGTAATGGCTCTGCGATCACGTTCGGCCAAATCTACACCAACTTCTCCACATCGGGCGGCAACAGCAGCTTCAATCACATCCAGAATAAGCACTACGCCTTCAAATGGAACGGTGGCAGCAGCGCGGTGATCTTTCAGCTCAGCGCCGCGCCAGCCGGCATCACTGCGGTCAGCCGGTCGCCGCTCAACCCGACCAGCAGCGACCCGGTGATCGTCACCGCCACAACAGACGCGACCCCGCCGGCCGAACAGGCGTTGTGGCTGCGCTACGCGATCAACAACAACTGGTCCGGCTCGACCGTGGTCAAGATGACCGGCAGCGGGACCAGCTATGCCGCCACCATTCCCGCGCAAGCGGCCGGCACGCAGGTCAGCTACTACATCTTCAGCTCAGGCAACGTGGCCGCGATCGCGGGCGGTGACGCCGACCTGATGACCATTACCTATAACACCAACAGCGGCAGCAACTACTCCTACACCGTTGCATCCGCCCCCGGTCCCATCACCGTCACCGACGCCAGGGCGATGTGGCTGGATGCGGTGCTGGACACGGCCACCATCGCGTGGAACGCCGCGGCCGGGTCGAGCTACAAGCTGCTCTACGATCCCGATGGCGGGGTGACCACCGCGGCCGAGGGGACGGCGTGCACCTTCCCGGCGCCGGCAGCTCCGTGCTACGTAAGCCTCACCGCCAGCGGCACGATCAGCGGCTACCCCAAAAACCCCAACGCGGCCGGCCTGACGCGGCTGACCACCGGCCTGTCGGCTGACGACGCCAAATACCTGCTGAAGGGCCAGGTGGTGGTGGCCAGCTACGACGGCGGCGGTGCGCGGCAGACTGCCACCCGCGTCCAGATTCAGAGCGTGCTGGATGCGCTCTACGCGGCCAGCGCCAAGACGCAGACGCTGGGGGTGACCTACAGCGGCGGCGCGCCGATAGTCAAGGTGTGGGCGCCCACGGCGAAATCGGTCACGCTGAAGCGTTACGCCACCTCGGCCGGCGCAGAGACCGGCAGCCACGCGATGACGCTCGATGCGGCCTCCGGCGTGTGGAGCGTGACCGGCGACAGCTCGTGGGACCGCCAGTTCTACCTCTTCGACGTCGAGGTCTACGTCTATTCGGCCTCGCCGGCGGTGGACGCGGTGGTCCATAACCTGGTGAGCGACCCGTACTCGATCAACCTGTCGCAGGACGGCACGGCCGCGGGCGACGTGCGCAGCCAGTTCGTGGACCTGGCCGACAGCGACCTGAAGCCGGACGGCTGGGACACCCTGGCCAAGCCCGCGCTGGCCGCGCCCGAGGACATCGTCGTCTACGAAGTGCATGTGCGCGACTTCAGCGCCAACGACGCCACTGTCGCCGCGGCCGATCGCGGCACCTACAAGGCGTTCACCTATGACGGCGCAGGCCCGCACCCCAACACGACGTTATCGAACGGCATGAGCCACCTGCTGCAGCTCCAGCAAGCGGGGCTGACGCACGTGCACTTGCTGCCCGCGTTCGATATCGCGTCGGTGATCGAGCCGGCCGCCCAGCGGACTGAGCCCACCATCCTGCCTGCGGGCCGCAATTCCGACCAGCAACAGGCCGCGGTCGGCGCGGCCAGGGCCACCGACAGCTTCAACTGGGGCTACGATCCGTACCACTACGGCGTGCCCGAAGGCTCCTACAGCACGAACCCGGACGGTGTGACGCGCATCGTCGAGTTCCGCGACATGGTGAGCGCGTTGAATCGCAACGGCCTGCGCGTGGTGATGGATATGGTGTATAACCACACGGCCTCCAGCGGCCAGGACGACCATTCGGTGCTCGATAAGGTGGTGCCGGGCTACTACTATCGCTACGATACCTCGGGCGCGCTCTACAACTCCTCCTGCTGCTCGGACACTGCGGCCGAGTACGAGATGATGGAAAAGCTGATGATCGACACCGTGGTGCGCTTCGCAGTGGACTACAAGGTGGACGGCTTCCGCTTCGACCTGATGAACCTGCACACGCGGCAGAACATGCTCAACGTCAAGGCCGCGGTGCAGGCTGTCGATCCCACCATCTACCTCTACGGCGAAGGGTGGGACTTCGGCTCGGCCCAGGCGAAGGGGCTGACGACCTGCCCGAACTGCTACGCCAGGCAGTACAACATGACCGGCACGGGCATCGGCACCTTCAACGACAAGCTGCGCGACGCGGCGCACGGCGGCTACAACACGGATTCGACGCAAATCCGCCGCCAGGGCTTCATCAACGGCCTGAGCTACGACTGGAACGGCTACTCGTACAACAACCGCAACCAATCCGATCTATGGGGCGCGACCGCGGACCTGCGGACCAGCCTGGCGGGCAGCGGCGCCTTCTACACCGATGACCCGCAGGAGACGATCAACTACGTCGAGAAGCACGACAACGAGACGCTGTTCGACCAAAACGCCTTCAAACTGCCCAACGGCGATGGGACCGGCCTGCCCGGCTGGATCGGCAGCGGCATCCCCACCACGTCCATGGCCGACCGGGTGCGCAGCCAGAACATGGGTATGAGCCTTGTCGGCCTGGCCCAGGGCATCCCCTTCATCCAGATGGGCTCCGACCTCCTGCGCTCCAAATCGCTGGACCGCAACTCCTACGACTCCGGCGACTGGTTCAACAAGGTGTACTGGGATAAGAGCAGCAACAACTTCGGGCAAGGGCTGCCGCCGAGCTGGGACAACAGCGGCCGGTGGACCATCATGTCGCCGCTGCTGGCCAACACCGCGCTGGACCCGGCGACATCCGATATGAACGCGGCGGCCGCGCACCTGCGCGAGATCCTGCGCCTGCGCAAGAGCAGCCCCCTGTTCCGGCTGACCAGCGAGACCGACGCCAACTCCCATGTCTTCTTCTACAACACCGATAACAGCAAGGACGCGCTGATCGTGATGGCGCTGTCGGACGAGCCAACGCCCGACCTGGACCCCAACTACGAGACGATCCTGGTCTTCTTCAATGCCAACAAGATCCAGCAGACCTTCACCGTCAGCGGCGCGAACGGCTTCGTGCTGCACCCGCTCCAGGCCGATGCGACGGACGCCGATCCGGTGGTGCAGACGGCCGGCTTCAACGACGCGACCGACACCTTCACCATCCCGGCCCGCACCACCGCGGTCTTCGTCTCAACGCAAACGATCGAAACCCCCAGCACGTTGGACTGGGTGGGGCTGATGTATCCGCGGGGGGGTGTGGCGAACCCGATCAACGAGGGCAGCTTCGCACCCACCGGCTTCGACGTCTACGTGCAGGTGTACGAGGCAGGGGTGACCTCGAATAGCGGCCAGGGCGCAGACATCGCCTGCTATCTGCATTGGGGCCAGTACGACGGCGCGTGGAACGACCTGGCCATGACGTACAACACCGACAAGGGCAACAACGACGAGTACAAGGCCACCATCCCACAGGCGGCGCTGAACGGCCTGGCGCCGGGCACGTACGGCTTCACGGCCTACTGCCAGAAGACGGGCGAAACCGGTAAAAAGTGGAAGTCCGACAGCTATAACATCAACAGCGTGGGCACGGACGACGACCAGGGGGATGGGCTGATCACCGTGATCCCGGCGGCCGATCCCAGGCCCGCGCCGGCCGGCGGCGTCTTCGTGCATCTCTTCGAGTGGCGCTGGATCGACATCGAAAAGGAGTGCACCTACCTGGCCGCCAAGGGCTACAGCGCGGTGCAGGTCTCGCCGCCGCAGGAACACCTGGTGCCCACGGCAGACATGGGCGGCGTCAGCGCCAACGATTACCCCTGGTGGACGCGCTATCAGCCGGTGACCCATGACACCAGCAAGTTCACCTCGCGCAGCGGCACGTGGGCCGAGTTCCAGAGCATGGTGAGCACCTGCAACATCCTGGGCGTGGGCATCTACGTGGATGCCGTGATCAACCACATGGCTGCTTTCGAGGTGCCGGCCGGCGTGGGGACGGGCACGGCAGGCACGCAATACGACGCGGACGCGGCGACGCGCTACTACGGGACGCAGTACCAGGCCGACGACTTCCACACCCCTGACCTTAACATCTCGGACTACGGCGACCGCCTCCAGGTGCAGACGTACAAGCTCACCGGCCTGCCCGATCTGAACACCGGGAAGAGCGATGTGCAGGCCGAGCTGCGCAACTACCTGCAGGCGTTGATCAACGCGGGGGTCAAGGGCTTCCGGATCGACGGCGCAAAGCACATGGCAGCCCAGGACATCGCGGCGATCTTCAACGGCCTCACGGGGAGCTTCTACGTGTTCCAGGAGGTGATCGATCAGAGCAGCGACGAGCGCGTGCGCGACTGGGAATACACGCCCACCGGCGATGTGACCGAATTTGCTTATCCGTTCGCGCTGGGGGCGGCGTTCGATGACGCGTGCAGCGGCAGCCTGAGCGACCTGCAGACTCGGTTCTCACAGGCCGACATGCTGCCCTCGCGCTTCGCGCAGGTCTTCACCGACAACCACGACGACCAGCGCGGCCACGGCGTCGGCGCGGGCTGCGTGGTGGATCACCGCGACGGCCAGGAGCATGTGCTGGCCAACGTCTTCGCGCTGGCCTACCCCTACGGCTACCCGTCGGTGATGTCCAGCTACTACTGGCAGAGCAGCTCCACCGACAACACCAACGACAGTTACGGGCCGCCCACCGTCAACGGTGGGCCGGGCAGCGACGGCGCCACCCTGCCGGTCTACGTGGATGGCGACAACATCCCCGACAACTGCGCCGGCAGCTACACCTGGGGCAAATGGGCCAGCGAGCATCGCCGCACCGCCACCGCCAACATGGTGCGCTTCCGCCAAAAGACCGCGGGCCAGACGGTCAACAACTGGCAGAACATCGGCGGGACCCCCTCCGACCACATCGCGTTCGGGCTGGGCAGCAAGGGCTTCGTGGCCATCAACCGCACCGGGTCGGGCGCGACGACGACCTATCAGACCGCGCTGCCGGCCGGCACGTACTGCGACATCATCCACTTCGACTTCATCCCAGCTACCGGCAAGTGCGTCGTGCCGGGCACAACAACCGAAGCGGGGCCAAACGACCTGATCACCGTGAACAGCAGCGGGCAAATCGTGAACCGGACGCTGGGCAGCATGGACGCGTTTGCCATCTACGCGGGCGCGGGCCCCCTGGCCGTCGACCTGGCCAACTTCACCGCGCAGGCCGCAGCCGAGGGCGTAACCCTGGCCTGGGAGACCGTCTCCGAGACCGACAACGCCGGGTTCAACGTCTACCGGACTGGCTCGGTCGGAGAGGGACCAGAGCAAGAAGGATGGGTCAAGCTGAACGAGGCGCTGATCGCGGCCGCGGCGCCGGGGTCGAGCGAGGGGCACAGCTATGCGTGGACCGATACAACCGCGGCCCCAGGCGCGTCCTACTGGTACGCGCTGGAGGACGTCGCGCTGAACGGGACAACCACCTGGCATGAGCCGGTCGCCGTGAACTTGGCCGAGCCCAACGCGGTGGGCCTGGCGGCGTTCGGCGCGGTGGCAGCCACGTCCGCCCCATCGCTGGCCGGGCTGGCGGCGCTGGCATTCGCAGCGTTGGGTGGCGTTGCCGCACGACGCAAGCGGTGATAGACAGGTGATTCAGACTATGATCTAGGCTCAAAGGTCGGAATCGAGGCTTTAGCCGGTCAAATGCGGGACGCGCGTGATGCAGGAAACCGGCTGACGGCATGTATGCCGCAGCCTCGAGTCCAGGCCATGTGATTGTGCGTAACAAAAAAACCAGAAACCAGGTTTCTGCGAGAAACCTGGTTTCTGTCTGTCATGAGGAATTCTTGAATCAAGCGTCGGCGGTTGCGTACAGCCGTCGAATCTGTTATGATAGGGTCTGTCCTTCGTCGTTTGACATTCGCCATCCCAGGAGCTTCCGCATGAAACGTCATGTCCTCATTTGCCTTCTGTTGGCTTCGTGGCTCCTCGTCTCCGCCGGCGGCGCGCCGGCCCTGGCCCAGGACACGGGAACGCCGGCCGCCCAGCGGGCCGACGCAGTATTGCCCGATGGTGTCTTCGTGGCCCGCGTGTACTACAACACCCTCGAAGATCACCGCCGCCTGGTCGACTTCGACGTCTTCGAGTACAACAACACCGCGGAGAAGTACTGGCTGGCCGCCGTGGATGCGACGGAGTACAAGGCGCTGCAGGCGCTGGGCTTCCGCGTGGCGGTGGACGAAAAGGAGACGGCCAACTTCGCCCTGTTGCGCGTGCCGTGGGCGGAGGCGCCCGACACCATCCCCGGCTACTCCTGCTACCGCACGGTCGAAGAAACCTACGCGGCCGCACAGGCCCTGGTGACCGCCCACCCGACCCTGGCGGCCTGGGTCGACGTGGGCAACTCGTGGGAGAAGAGCGCCGGCCAGTTGGACGGCTACGACATGATGGTGCTGAAGCTGACCAACTCGGCGGTCACCGGCGACAAGCCCAAGCTCTTCATCACTGCCGCGATCCATGCCCGCGAGTACACAACGGCTGAGACCGCCACCCGCTTCGCCGAGTACCTCGTCAACAACTACGGCACGGACCCGGACGCCACCTGGATCTTGGACCACCACGAGATCCACCTGATGCTCCAGACCAACCCCGACGGCCGCAAGGAGGCCGAGGCCGGCACGTCATGGCGCAAGAACACCAACGAGAACTACTGCGGCGCCACCAGCTCGAGCCGCGGAGCCGACCTGAACCGCAACTTCACCTTCAAGTGGGGCTGCTGCGGCGGGTCGAGCGGAACCCAGTGCTCTGAGACCTACCGCGGGCCGTCGGCCAGCTCGGAGCCGGAGACCCAGGCCGTCCAGGCCTACATGGCCACCATCTTCCCAGACCAGCGCGGATCAGGTGACACCGACGCCGCGCCCGCGACGGCCACCGGCATGTACATCGATCTCCACTCGTATGCCCAGTTGGTGCTGTGGCCGTGGGGCTGGACCAGCACGCTTTCGCCCAACGCCACCCAGCTCCAGACCCTGGGCCGCAAGATGGCCTACTTCAACAACTACACGCCGCAGAAATCGTACTCGCTCTACCCTACCGACGGCACGACCGACGACCATGCCTACGGCATCTACGGCGTGGCCGCCTACTGTATCGAGATGGGCACCGCCTTCTTCCAGGCCTGCTCCACCTTCGAGAGCACCATCTACCCGACCAATCTCCAGGCGCTGCTCTATGCGGCCAAGGTGCCTCGCACCCCCTACATGACGCCGCTGGGGCCGGATGCCCTCAGCCTGGCGGTCTCGCCCACCTCGGTGCCCGCCGGCAACCCGGCGACGCTGACCGCGACCATCAACGACACGCGCTACCGCAGCGGGACCGGCGAGCCGACGCAGGCCATCGCCGCGGCCGAGTACTACATCGACACCCCGCCCTGGCAGACGGGCGCGGCAGCGCACGCGATGACCGCCAGCGACGGCAGCTTCAACAGCACGATCGAGAACGTGACCGCGACGGTGAGCACCGCTGGCCTGGCGGCCGGCAAGCACCTCATCTTCGTGCGCGGCAAGGACGCCAACAACAACTGGGGCGCGTTCAGCGCGATCTTTTTGACGTTGACGCCGTGCGCCGCGCCTGGCGCTGTGACCACCATAACGATCGAGCGCCTCGACAGCAGCCAGGTGGAACTGAACTGGATTGCACCGGGGAAAAACGTAGACCATTATGAGGTGTGGTCCGCAGCCAACGAGTCGTACTTCACGCCCGGCGCCGACTGCGCCAACCCTGCACCCTACGCCTGCGCGACCACGCCGACTACCAGCTTCATCGACGCAGCGCTGGGCAGCCCCGAAACCCACACCGCCTATCTGGTGCGCGCCGCCAGCAGTTGCGGCGCGGTGTCGGCCCCTGGTCCGAGACTCGGCGAATTCGAATACGCGCTGACGCCGGGCAGCGAATGAGAAGGAGAATCGTATGACAACCCATCCCGCGCCGCGCCTTCGCATCCTCTTCTCCCTGCTGCTGGTGGGGATCCTGCTGAGCGCGTCCACCCTGCCCCTGCTGGCCGCCGGCCCGGCGGAAAACAACACGCTGTATCCGGCGGCGCCTGCCGCGCAGGCGCCCTGGCAGAGCAAGGTCGACCCCTGGGTGCTGGCGACCGCGGCCGACGGCACGACCGAGTTCCTGGTCTTCCTGACGGATCAGGCCGACCTGAGCGCGGCCGCCAGCCTGCCCACCAAGCTGGAGAAAGGCCGCTACGTCTACGAGGCGCTGACGCGGGTGGCAGCCGCCACCCAGGGGCCGCTCATCGCGGCGCTGGAGGCGCGCAAGATCGAATACCGGCCCTACTGGGTGGCCAACATGATCTGGGTGCGCGGGGACCTGGCCGACATCCAGGCGCTGGCGGCGCGGGCCGACGTGGCGCACCTGTATGCCAATCCGACGGTGCACATGGCCGAGCCACTCCGCGAGCCCGAAGCCGGGCCGCAAGCAGCAGGCACGCTATCGCCTGAGACCATCGAGTGGGGCATCAGCAAGGTCAACGCGCCGGCCGTGTGGGCGGCCGGCTTCACCGGCCAGGGCGCGGTGATCGGGGGCCAGGACACCGGCTACCAGTGGGATCACCCCGCGCTCAAGGGCAAATACCGGGGCTGGATCGGCAAGGCCGCGGTCCACGACTACAACTGGCACGATGCGATCCACACCACAGGCAGCTCGTGTGGCGCGGATTCGCTCGTTCCTTGCGACGATCACGGCCATGGCACCCACACCATGGGCACCATGGTCGGCGACGACGGCGCGGGCAATCAGATCGGCATGGCGCCGGGCGCCAAATGGATCGGCTGCCGCAACATGAACGCCGGCGCGGGCACCCCGACGACCTACTCCGAGTGCTACCAGTGGTTCATCGCGCCGACCCCGGTTGGCACCATGACAGGCGGCGATCCCGCGAAGGCCCCCGACGTGATCAACAACTCGTGGGGCTGCCCGAGCAGCGAAGGGTGCACCGACCCCAACGTGCTGCTGACCGTGGTGCAAAACGTGCGCGCGGCCGGCATCGTCACGGTCCACTCCGCGGGCAACAGCGGCTCGTCGTGCAGCTCCGTGAACGAGCCCGCCGCGATCTACGCCGAGTCGTTCAGCGTGGGATCGACGACCAGCACCGATGCCATCTCAAGCTTCAGCAGTCGCGGCCCCGTCACCGTGGACGGCAGCAACCGGCTCAAGCCCAACGTCTCCGCGCCGGGAAGCTCGATCCGCTCCGCCTACCCGACTTCAAGCTATACCACCATGAGCGGCACCAGCATGGCCGGGCCGCACGTCGCGGGCGCGGTCGCGCTGCTGATCTCGGCCTATCCCTGGTTGGCGGGGGACGTGGACGCGATCGAGGATATCCTCGAGCAAGCCGCCGTGCACCTGACCTCCACCCAGACCTGCGGCGGGGTCCCAGGATCGACCATCCCCAACAACACCTTCGGCTATGGCCGCATCGACGTGATGGCGGCGTACACCGCGGCCTGCGCCGCGCCCGGCGCGGTGACCGGCGTGGCCATCACCCGGCTCAATGCCAGCACGCTGCGGTTGACCTGGAGCCAGGTGGTGGGCGCGACCGGCTATGAGGTGTGGGACTCGGTCAACGCGCCGTACTTCACCCCTGCGGCAGGCGCGGTCTGCGCGGGCAATGCTCACTGCACCGCCGTCACCGCTGCAACGCACACCCCGGCCGCGCTCGGCGACCCCAACAGCAATTACACGTACGTGATCCTGTCGAAACATAGCTGCGGCGCGCGATCGACGACGCCGTCGAATCGCACGGGGGAGTTCGATTTTTCGGTGATTGCGGGGCAGTAGGCCCGGCCTCACCCCCCTGCCCCCTCTCCCGAACTGCGGTTCGGGAGAGGGGGTGGTGTTTAAGCTGCTCGATTGGGACTTGATCGGCCCACTCACTTCCCGAACTGCGGTTCGGGAGAGGGGGTGGGGTTTAAGCTGCTCGATTGGGACTTGATCGGCCCACTCACTTCCCAAACTGCGGTTCGGGAGAGGGGGAGTTGCGTTGCGACCGGGCACACTCCCCCCTCTCCTGACGACATCTTTCCGTCGTCAGGAGAGGGGGGCTGGGGGGGTGAGGAGCCCCGCACTCGCGCGGTCCAGCGCCGCAACCTCAGCTTCAGTCAGCCGCCACCCCAGCGCGCCGGCGTTGCCCTGGGCCTGCTGCGCGTTCTTGGCGCCCGGGATCGGGAGCGCGCCTTTGCAGATGACCCAGTTCAACGCGACCTGGCCCGGCGTCTTGCCGCCGTGCGCCCGGCCGATCTCCTGCAGCAGCCCGATCAACGGCCGGACGCCGGCCAGCAGATCGCCGCGGTAGCGGCGGCTGCGGAAGCCCGGCGGCGGATTTTCGGGCGTGTATTTACCGGTAAGCACCCCCTTCGCCAGGGGACTGTAGGCAATCAAGGTCACGTCCAGCTCCTGGCACGCCTGGAGCAAACCGTTCCGTTCCGGCTCACGGTGCAGCAGGCTGTACTCCACCTGGTTTGACGCCAGCGGCACGCCGCGGCGGGCCAGCACGGCGTGAGCGCGGCGCATCTGATCCGCATTGTAGTTGCTGACGCCGACGGCCCGGGTCAGCCCGGCCGCGACGGCGTCTGCCAGCGCCTCGGCCCAGGCTTCGATGGACACCGGCGGCGTGGGCCAGTGGATCTGGTACAGGTCGACCTGCGCCAGCCCAAGCCGCGCCAGGCTGCCGCGCAGGGCAGAGAGCAGCGCCCCTTTGCCCAGGCGCCACGGCAGCGGCATGAATTTCGTGGCGACGATCGGCCCCCGGCCATCGCCGGTGAGGGCCGCGCCCTCGCCGGCGGTTGCGGCGCCGCCGCGGTCATCACTGTTAATGAACCGTCCCAGGAAACGTTCCGACCGGCCCTGGCCGTAGATCTCCGCGGTGTCGAAGAAGTCGACCCCCGCGGCCAGGCTGGCCTCGAACGCGGCCCGCACCTGCTCCTCCGCGTAACCCTTGCCGTAGCCCCAGAACATGCTGTCGCCCCACTGCCACGTGCCGGCGCCCAGCGGCGGCACGCGCACGCCGGTCTTGCCGAGCTGAACGGTTTGTTCGACCGACTGGTAAGCATCCTGAGCGGAGCCGGTGGGCAGTATCACCGGCGCAGTCGAAGGATGCGGCCTCTGGCTGATGGCCGCTCCGCGTCCTTCGACTGCGCACTGCGGTGCTCCGCTCAGGATGCTCCGCTCAGTTCTCAGGGACTGCGGCGCCGAACCCAACATGCACACTTTGTCCAGGGATAGATTCATCATGCTAACCAACTCCGTCATTCTCAAATGCAATTTCGCCATGTGGGCCGGTTTGGGTATAATGAAGCCTGCCCACACCCAACCCACCCGATGCTCACAAGGAGCGCAGACATATGACAACCCGAGTCTTCCTGATCCGTCACGGCGCGACCGTCCTCACCGTCGAGGACCGCTTTGCCGGCTCGACGAACGTGGAGCTTTCCGACACCGGCCGGTGGCAGGCGGAATGCCTGGCCCGGCGCCTGGCCGATGATCGCATCACTGCGATCTATGCCAGCCCCCTCAGCCGCACCATGGAGACCGCGGCCATCATCGGCCGCCCTTACGGCTTCACGCCGATCCCACGCGAGGGCCTGCGGGAAATCAACCACGGCCACTGGGAAGAGCTGCGCCGCTCCGATGTCGAGGCCCAGTTTGCTGAGGAATACGCGGCCTGGGCCGAGGACCCCTTCATTTTTGCGCCCCAGGGCGGCGAGTCCGGGCTCAGCGTCATGGCCCGCGCACTGCCGGTGGTTCGTGAGATCGTCACCCTGCACAAGGACGAGACCGTGGCGGTCGTGTCCCACAAAGCCACGATCCGGCTGATCATCAGCAGCCTGCTGGGCTTCGACGCCCGCGGCTTCCGCGATCGGTTGGACCAGTCTCCCGCGTGCCTGAACGTGTTGGACTTCAGGGATCCGGTGCGGGCGCGCCTGATGCTGTTCAACGACGTATCCCACTACACCGATCAGCCTGCCCGCTCCGATGGCCGGCTGTCCAAGTGGTGGGACCTGCACGATTCGTGAGGGCTATTATAGCATGGCCGAAACACAACAAGTCATCTACTCCATGGTGCGCGTGGGGCGCGTGCACCCGCCCAATCGGCAGGTGCTGCGCGACATCTCGCTGGGCTTCTTCTACGGCGCGAAGATCGGCGTGCTCGGCCTGAACGGCGCGGGCAAGAGCACCCTGCTGCGCATCATGGCCGGCGTCGACCAGGACTACACCGGCGAAACCATGCTCTCTAAGGGCTACACGCGCGGCCTGCTGGAACAGGAGCCCGCGTTGGACGCCTCCAAGACGGTCCGCCAGGTCGTCGAGGAGGGGGTCCGTCCCATCGTAAGCCTGCTGCGCCAGTACGAGGAGCTCACTGAGAAATTCAACGATCCCGACGCCGATTTCGACGCCCTGATCGAGCAGCAAGGCCGCATCCAGGAAGAGCTGGACAAGCACGATGCGTGGAACCTGGACAACAAGCTGGAGCAGGCCATGGACGCGCTGCGCTGCCCGCCCGGCGACACCCCCGTGGCGGTGCTTTCCGGCGGCGAGCGGCGCCGCGTGGCGCTGTGCCGGCTGCTGCTCACCGAGCCCGATATCCTGCTGCTGGACGAGCCGACCAACCACCTGGATGCCGAGTCGGTGGCGTGGCTGGAGCGCCACCTGCAAAGCTATCGCGGCACCGTCATCGCGGTCACCCACGACCGCTACTTCCTCGACAATGTGGCGGAATGGATCCTGGAGCTGGATCGCGGGTACGGCATCCCGTGGCGCGGCAACTACTCCTCATGGCTGGAGCAAAAGCAGGAGCGGCTGCGCAAGGAGGAGAAGGCCGACACCCGCCGCATCCGCACTCTGGAGCGCGAGCTGGATTGGATCCGCATGTCGGCCAAGGCGCGGCAGGCCAAGGGCAAGGCGCGCGTGTCCGCCTACGAGAAGCTGTTGAGCCAGGAGACGGAGCAGCGCCGCGAAGAGATGCAGATCTACATCCCCCCTGGCCCTCGGCTGGGTGACGTGGTGATCGATTTCGCCGGGGTTGCCAAGGCATTCGGCGATGCCGGCCAGGCCCGGCTGCTGTTCGAAAACCTCAGCTTCCAGGCGCCGCCTGGCGCAGTGGTCGGCGTCATCGGCCCCAACGGCGCGGGCAAAACCACGATGCTGCGGATGATCACCGGCCAGGAGCAGCCGGACGCCGGCAAGGTGATCATCGGTCAGACCGTGACGCTGGGCTACGTGGATCAGAGCCGTGACACGCTGAACGCGGACAAGACGGTGTGGGAAGAGATCAGCGGCGGCGAAGAGATCATCGTGTTGGGCCCCCGGAAGATGAACAGTCGGGCTTATGTCAACGGCTTCAACTTCATCGGCGCCGATCAGCAGAAGCGCGTGGGCGACCTCTCCGGCGGCGAGCGCAACCGCGTGCACCTGGCCAAGGTGCTGAAACAGGGCGCCAACGTGCTGCTGTTGGATGAACCCACCAACGACCTGGACGTCAACACGCTGCGGGCGCTGGAAGAAGCGCTGGACGACTTCGCGGGCAGCGCCATCGTGGTGAGCCACGACCGCTGGTTCCTCGACCGCATCTGCACGCATATCCTCGCGTTCGAAGAAGATGGCACGGTCCGCTGGTCGGTGGGCAACTGCGCCGACTACGAAGCCGACCGCCGCAAGCGCCTGGGCGTCGAAGCGGACACCCCGCATCGCCTGGTGCACCGGCGGCTGACGCAGTAACCCAACCCGGTAAAGGATCAACGATGTCTGCCAGCGCGCTTCCCACTTCCTTTCCGTCGCAAGCCGATCCGGCCGCAGTGGTGATCGGCCCGCACGTCCGCTTCACCGTGTTGACGCCGCGCCTGATCCGCATGGAGACCAGCCGCGGCGAGATCTTCGAAGATCGCGCCAGCCAGGCATTCTGGCATCGCCGGCAGCCCGTGCCGCCGTTCGAGGTCAGGCGGTTGCCGGAACAGATCGAGATCGAGACTGAGCACCTGCTGCTGCGCTACGCCGTCACCGGGGCAAGGTTCACCGCGGAGACCCTTTCGATCCTGGTCAAGGGCCTGGGCGTGACCTGGCGCTACGGCGACCGCGACCGCCACAACCTGCGGGGCACCGCGCGCACCCTGGACAAGGCCGACGGCGAAATCGCGTTGGAACCCGGCCTGATGTCGCGCGCGGGCTGGGCGCTGGTGGACGACACCCAGAGCCTGGTATTCGCTGAGGATGGCTGGCTGGCGCAGCGGCCGCCGGCCCGGCTTTCCGAATACCAGGACCTGTACTTCTTCGGCTACGGCCATGACTACATCGGCTGTTTGCAGGATTACACCAGGGTCACCGGCGGGACGCCGCTGCCGCCGCGCTATGCGCTGGGCAACTGGTGGAGCCGCTACTGGAACTACCGGCAGGATGAGCTGCGCGATCTCATGGTCGAGTTTCGCGAGCACCAGGCGCCGCTGTCGGTGTGCATCATCGACATGGACTGGCACCTCACCCAAACCGGCAATGCATCGACCGGCTGGACCGGCTACACCTGGAACCGCCAACAATGGCCCGACCCTGAAGGCTTCCTCGCCTGGCTGCACAGCCAGGGTCTGCGCACCGCGCTCAACCTGCACCCCGCGGACGGCGTCTGGCCGCACGAGGAGCAATACGAAGCGATGGCGCGCTGGATGGGGCAGGACCCGGCCGAAAAGCAGCCCGTGCGCTTCGACCTGGCCGACCCTCACTTCGTCGAGGGTTACTTCGAGATCCTGCACCATCCCCTGGAGGCCCAGGGGGTCGATTTTTGGTGGCTGGATTGGCAGCAGGGCCAGCGCATGACCTACTCCCGGCAGCCGGTCGCCGAGGTCATGGACCCGCTGTGGTGGCTCAATCACCTGCATTTCTACGACCTCGGCCGCGATGGCGCCCGGCGGCCCTTCATCTTCTCGCGTTGGGGCGGCCTGGGCAGCCATCGTTATCCCCTCGGCTTCTCGGGCGATAGCGTCGTGACCTGGGCCTCTCTAGCGTTCCAGCCCTACTTCACCGCCACGGCAGCCAACGTGGCGTTCGGCTGGTGGAGCCACGATATCGGCGGCCACATGGGCGGCATCGAGGAGCCGGAGTTGTACGCGCGCTGGGTGCAGTACGGCGTCTTCAGCCCGATCCTGCGGCTGCACAGCACCAACAACCCGTTCCACGACCGCAGGCCGTGGGGTCACGGCGACGATGTCTTCCGCGTCACGCGCGCCGCCATGCAGTTGCGCCATGCGTTGATCCCCTACCTCTACAGCATGGCCTGGCGTATGACGCGTGAGAGCATCCCGCTGGTGACGCCGGCCTATTTCTGGGACCCGGAACGCAATGAGGCGTATCACTGCCGCAACCAGTTCTGGTTCGGCAGCGAGCTGCTGGCCGCACCGTTCGTGACGCCGCGCCACGCGGAGACCAATCTGAGCCGGCAGAGCATCTGGCTGCCCGAGGGAAATTGGTTTGATTTCACCACCGGCGAGCACTTCGCAGGCAATCGGACGGTGACGCTTTACGGCACGTTGGATGAAATCCCGGTCTTGGCCCGTGCAGGCGGCATCGTGCCGTTGGGGCCGCTGGCAGGTTGGGGCGGCGTCGAGGCGCCCCAGGAACTGACCATCTACGCCTTCCCCGGCGCGGACGGCGCGTTCACCCTCTATGAGGACGACGGCAACTCCACCGCGTACCTGCAGGGCGACTACGCACTCACGCGGCTGGCACAGACATGGGGAGATTCGCGCCTGGACTTCAAGATTGCCAGGGGTGAAGGCGCGGCGGGCCACATCCCGGCCGGCCGCAGCTACCGGCTGGTTTTCCGCGGCGTGCGGCGGCCGGAAGAGCTCATGCTGTCGGTCAACGGCGCTGCGCAGGCGGTCGCGTGGACTTACGAAGAGGCCACGGAATCGCTGGCGCTGCCCGCGGTCGCGGTCGGCCCGGCCGATGAGTTGGCGCTCAGCTTCGGCGTGTCGGCAGGCTCACTGCTCTCGCGGCGCGATCGCCGCGCGGAAACGTGCCGCGCGATGCTGGAGGCTTTCCGCATGAACTCGTGGGTCAAGTGGGAAGTGGAGCGCATGCTGCCGGCTTTGCTGCAGGATCCCGCGGCGCGCGGCCGCGCCGCAGGCGGGATCGACCGCGTGAGTGAGGCGCAGTGGATGGCGCTGCTGGATGTGATGGGACGCAGGTAGGGGCGAGGCATTCCTGGGTGGATCTGCCGTAACGAGAGGCTGTGCATCGCATGAGACATCTATCGTAACGGCGTGTCGGGGAGGAATGCCTCGCCCCTGCATTATTCCTATCCCCATAACGCTGCGAGGAATTTCACCTTCTCGATGTTCTGGAAAGTCTCGCCACCTTCGTGCCGATTGTACGGCCAGACCTTGATGTGCTTCTCTCCGGCATAGTGATTGTAAGCGGCAAAGACCGTGGAGGGCGGACACGTGTCGTCCATCAGGCCCACGGAAAAGAGTGCCGGGGCGTTGGCCCGCGCGGCGAAGTTGAGGCCATCGAAGTAGGAGAGCGTCGCAAAGACCGTCTCGATCTTGTTACGATGGGTATGACAGTAACGCGTGATCTCGTGATAGGGATCAGTATCCACCAACTCCATCGCGCGGCCGTAGTGGCACAGAAACGGCACGTCGGGCAGAGCGGCGGCGAGATCCGCAACCAGTCCGGCCACGGCCAGCGTGATGCCTCCGCCCTGGCTGCCGCCGGTGACCGCGATGCGCCGGCCGTCTACGTCCGGGTGTGCGCGGGCGGCTTCGACGGCCCGCACCGCGTCGGCAAAGACGCGACGATAATAGTACGTCTGCGCGCTGAGGATGCCGCGAGTCATGAAGCCGGGGACCTGTGGGTTGCCGCCGTCAACTTCCAGGTCAGGCGTATCACCGGCGCGCCAGGTGCTGCCCTGGCCGCGGGTGTCCATCACCAGGTGGGCATACCCTGCGTTACTCCACAGCAGCCAGTCAAGGGGATGCCCACGGCCGCCCCCGTAGCCGATGTACTCCACCACGCACGGCAAAGGGCCGGAACGCAAACGGGGCAACAGCAGCCACCCCTTGATGGGTTGGCCGGCATAACCGTTGAACGTGACGTCGAATGCCTCCACCAGGCGCAGGCCGGTGTGGTATGGCTCAAAGCGGGCGTCCAGCGGGTGGCGTCGTGCCTCACCCAAGGTTTGGGTCCAAAAAGCATCGAAGTCCGCAGGCTGCGTCCGGGGCGGGCAGTAGTTGCGGAGTTGTTCCAGGGGCAAATCAAAAAGCATGAGACGCTCCTATTTCAAGATGAACACCAGATCTGCACACCGGCCGGCACGGCGGGCAGCGGCAGGCAGCCGTTAACCACGGTCGCGCACTGCCCCGAAAACAGCTCCCTGAACTCCATCCCATCGGGGATGCCGCCATGTGCGACCGGCAGCGGACCGGCCGGCCGCACGTCGGACCCACGATTGCCCACCACGATCATCTGCGCGTCGTCCGTGTCCCGCAGATAGGCCAGGACGTTCTCCTCAACACTTAAGACCTGAAACCCACCTTCGATCAGCACCGGCGACGTGCGGCGCAGCCGGATCAGGGACTGGCAGTAGCTGCGCAGGCCGGCATCCCAGGCCGAGTGCTCCCAGGCCATGCACTGCCGCGCCTCGAAGCTGTCCACCTCACCTAGGCCGACCTCATCCCCGTAGTAGATGCACGGCGTGCCCACGTAGGTCAACAAGATGGCGATCGCCAGGCGGACCCGCTCCCGATCACCGGCGAGGAGCGAGCGAATGCGCGGCGTGTCGTGTGAGCCGAGCAAGTTGAACTGTTGGCGGGCGATGGCCCAGGGGATGGCTGCGCGGTGGGCGCGCCAGGTGTCGACCAGCGCTTGCGTAGGCCAGCGGACGGATGAAATCACCTCGCGCGGCTCAGCGTGCTGGCCGACCCGAAAATGAGTCAGCCAGTAGATCAGCGGCGACGTGAACCCCGCATAGTTCATGGTGGCGTCCAGGGTGTCGCCCTGCAGTTGTGGGCTGCCGTCAAAGAAGTTCTCGCCCATCAGGTATGCGGCGGCGTTTTCCTCCTTGACCGCTTGCCGAATGCCGCGGCCGACATCCACGGCCAATTGATCAGCGCCCTGGCGGCCCAGCATGTTCGCGACGTCGATGCGCCAGCCGTCGATGGCATAGGGCGCCCTCAGCCAATGCCGGAAGATGGCGTCCGGACCGGCATAGATCGCGTCGCGGACGGCCTGGCTCCGGAAATTCAGCCGGGGCAAGCTGCGCACCCCGAGCCAGCATTCGTAGTCGTCGGGATAGTGGCGGAAGGTGAAGAATTCGGCAGTAAGCGCGTTGCGATCGGCAAGCACGGCTTGAAACCAGGGATGCATCACGCCGCAGTGGTTGGGCACGATGTCGAGCACCAGGCGCATCCCGCGCGCCGCCGTGGCGCGACGCAGCGAGATGAGGGCCTGGTTGCCGCCCAGGTGCGGATCCACATTGTTGTAGTCGATGCCGTCATATCGGTGATTGCTGTAGGCCGTGAAGATAGGATTCAGGTAAATGGCGCTCACGCCCAGGTCGGCCAGGTAGTCGAGCCGCTGTTCCACACCGGGCAAATCCCCGCCGTAGAACTCGACCAGGGCGGCCAGGCCGCGGCCCAAAGGCTCACCCCAGCGCTTCGCACGCGACCTGACGTCACGATACTCGAACTCCCCATCCCGCACGTTGTTCGCCGGATCGCCGTCGGCGAATCGATCCGGAAAGATCTGATAGAAGACCTGGTCATGCAACCAGGCGGGAGCGGTATAGTCAGCCAGCAGGCGAAAGTCCTCAGCATCGGTCGGCACATGCCGATGCAGCCCGGAGCCGTTGTACCACCAGACACCGTCGGCGGTGAACAGCAGGAAGCGGTAGGTGGTGACCGGCATGTTCAGCCGCAGGGTGGCCTGCCACCAGCGGCAGGCCGGCGGAACTCCCGCGCGCGCGGCGTCGGCGGGCTGCATCTCGGTGAAGAACTGTTCGCCGTCCGGGCAGGTGCGCAGCAAGATGCGCTCGATCGGCGCGTCAAGCGCGGCGCGCAGGCGGATCGTCACATCATCGCCGAGCCGGAGCTCGCGGCGCGCGGCCGGCCGCACGTAGCGCGGGGAGCCGTCGTGGTGGATCGAAACGAGATAGTTGGGAGTAGACAAGGATGCTCCTATGGGCTGGGTCACGCCGTAACGCAATCCGCTGGATTGCGGCTCGTTCCATGCGCAATCTAGCAGATTGCGCCACAGGGCTGGGTCACAGGGCTGGGCCACAGGGCTGCGCCGCACCGTAACGCAATCCGCTGGATTGCGGCTCGTTCCATGCGCAATCTAGCAGATTGCGCCACAGGGCTGGGTCACAGGGCTGGGCCACAGGGCTGCGCCGCACCGTAACGCAATCCGCTGGATTGCGGCTCGTTCCATGCGCAATCTAGCAGATTGCGCCACAGGGCTGGGTCACAGGGCTGGGCCACAGG
>CAYYTK010000003.1:0-156988 GCA_964474695.1 uncultured Anaerolineales bacterium | reverse complement strand
AGGGCTGGGCCACAGGGCTGCGCCGCACCGTAACGCAATCCGCTGGATTGCGGCTTGCTCGATGCGCAATCTAGCAGATTGCGCCACGTTTGCGTTTGCGGATAAGCTCCTGGTAGAAGGCAAGGAGCTCGCGGTCCTGGTCCGCGCCCCAGGCCATCGGCACGCGGTTGACCTCCAGCCCCAACCCTGCCTCCTTGCTCACGCGCTGTTGCAGGCCGATCTCGGTGCCCTGATAGATGATGGGTGGGCCGGGCAAGCGCATCTGCACGGCGGCGGCTCGCCGCAGCGCGTCCTTGTCGCCGCCTGCAATGAACAGGAAACGATCCATATCATGGTTATCCACGAAGGTCGGCATGAGGAAATCGGGCGGGAAGAAGGCCGTATGGCGCGCCAGGAAGCGCTCCAGGTCCGCCTCGGCCCGGGCGCCGAGCGCGTAGGTGCGGCGCAGCATGTCGCCCGTATGAAAGTCCAGGCAGCCATCCAGCCGGCCCACATAGCGGCGCTGCACGTCCGGCGCGTCGATGACCTCGCCGAAGCAGAAGCTATCCGGCTTGGCGCCCTTGCAGGCCGTCCAAAAGTCGGTCCAGAAGTCGGGGCCGGCGCCATTGGCGTAATCGAGCCGGTAGCCGTCCACGTCGAACTCCCGGATCCAGTAACGCGCGATGTCGATGAGCCAGTCGCGCGCGGGCGGATATGCGTGGTTGAGCTGGGGCATGCTCGGCACCCCGAAGAAGGTGCGATAGCCGACCTGGCTGTCGTCAAAGGTGAACCAGGCGCGGTAGGGGCTGGCCGGATCGGTGCACGCCGAACGGAAGATGGGATGCTCGTCGGAGATGTGGTTGCAGGCATAATCGAGCAGGACGCGGATGCCGCGTCGATGCGCCGCGTCCACCAGGGCATGCAGCGCGGCCTCGCCGCCCAGCCGCGGCTCCACACGCCGGAGATCGGTGGCATCGTAGCCGTGGTGCGAGGGGCTGACGAAGATCGGGCTGAGCCAGATGCAGTCGGCGCCCAGGTCCGCGACGTAGTCCAGCTTATCCCGCACGCCCCACAACGTGCCGCCGCAGAAGCCGCTCAAGTCCTCGGTTTGCAGCCAGGCCCGTCCATCGCCGGGATAGAAACGATCCACGAAGATCTGGTAGATGACCGCTTCGCGCGCCCAGCGCGGCGGCGCAAAGGCGTCGACGTGATAGGCAAAGGTGTGGCCGCGGGCCGGATCGCCGGCTGCCCCGGCCGGCAGCGGCTGGCCGGCAAAGAACGCGGCCGCCGCCTGCTCCGCGGCGAGCTGCACCTCGGGCCAATCGGCGAAGACCTCCATAGGGGCGGGCGCAAGTTGGGCGGACGCAAGGCCCGCCCCTACGTTCGTCTGCCAGGCGCCGATGCGGTAGCGCACGGTCACGCCGTCGGGCTGGGCGGGCAGTTCACCGCGCCAGGTCTCCACGTAGCCCCAGACGAGCGTATCCCAGGCCGCGTCGACCTTCTCCAGGGGCAAGGCGTGACCGTTCACGGCGAGGCCGCGCGCGCCAACAGGCTCGGAGCCGTCCAGCGTGTAGTAGCAGGTCACGTGATCCGCGGCCAAATCCGGTCCCAACCGTGCGGTAATCGTCACCGGCTGGCCCGGCAACGGGTCGGCAGGAGTCAGGTCATGGCTGTGTTGCAGCCCCCGCCGCGCGGTGCGATGATGCACCAGCTTCAGCTCGTCGGTCGCCAGGGTGCCAAACGTGAATTCCTCCATTGTGAGAACTCCTGATCCGTGACTATCCGGGCCCAGCGAAGCATCCTTCGACTATGCCGGGGCCCCACCCCGGCTCCGCTCAGGATGCTCGCTTGGGGATCATGGGCTGAATAGTTACCCTGCTCCTTTATCTTATGGCGCCAAACGAATCAGATAACCCGTGCGCGGGGCCAGCTCGGCGACCGGCTTGTAGTCGGCGAAGCCGCCCTGGGCGTTGAGAGCCGGCGGGACGGCCTCCGCCCCGTTCAGCAGCTCCACCGCCGTGAGCTTGCCGGTCAGTTTGCTGCTTGCCAGGGCAAAGGTGTAATCGCCGGCCGGTTGCTCGTCCAGGTTGATGACCACGAGCAGCGTCTCGTCGGCGGACTGGCGCAAGAAGGCGACCAGCGTGCGATTCTCGCCCTCGAGCAGCGTCAAGTCGCCCAGGCGTAGGGCCGGGTGTTCGTTGCGGAGTGCGATCAGCTTGCGGTAATGGTTGAGCAGAGAGGCCGCGTCCGCGGCTTCGATCTCGACGTTGACCTGCTCATAGCCCGAATTGACCGCCTGCCAGGGCGCCGCGGCGGAGAACCCGGCGTTCGCGGCCGCCGTCCATTGCATGGGTGTGCGCAGCTTCTCATCCGGCTTCATGCCGGTCATGCCGATCTCCTCGCCGTAGTAGAGGAACGGCACGCCCGGCAGCGTCAACAACATCGTTGCCGCCAGCTTTGCCCGATCGGCCTTCTTCCCCAACACCGTCATGATCCGATTTTGGTCATGGTTGGTCAGGAAGGTGGCATATTGGCCGGCGGAGAAATTCGCAAGGACGGTCTCCGTGTTGACGATGACCGGCCCGCGCATCCGGTTGTTGATCGCGTCCGCGATGCCCGTGGCAAGATCGAACATGAACGCGGTGTCCACCTGATCGGGGACGTAGTCGGCGATGATTTGCGTGTTCTTCCAAACTTCGCCCACCGTGAACGCGTCGGGGTTGGCCGCTCTGACGGTCTTGTGGAAGTCGCGCAGCCATTCGTGGGTGTCCGGCGTGTTCTCCAGAAGCCGATCCTTCTCGATCAGATACGGGATGGCATCCAGGCGGTAGCCGTCCGCGCCCATCTCGGCCAGCCAGTAGCGGGTGACCTTCAGCATCTCCTCGGTGACGGCGGGCGTCCGGTAATTCAGGTCGGGCATTCCCTCCCAGAAGACGCCGTAATACCACTGGCTGCCCAGCAAATGCCAGGCCTTCGCGCCCCACGGCCCGAGATAGCCGGGGTTTTCATTTGCCCAGATATACCAATCGCGATATTGGGAGCCGGGCTGTGCGGCATCGGTGAACCAGGGATGCTGGCTTGAGGTGTGATTAAGCACCAGATCGATGATGACGCGGATGCCGCGGCGGTGCGCTTCGACCATCAGCCGCTTAAAATCCTCGTTCGTGCCGTAGTCCTTCTCCACGGTGTAGTAATCGGTGATATCGTAACCATGATAGGAGGGCGACTGCATGATCGGCATCAGCCAGAGGCCGGAGACGCCGAGGCTTTGCAGATAGTCTAGCTTCTCGATCAGCCCTTGCAGGTCACCGATGCCGTCGTTCGCCAGGGGGCCGGTGGTGGAATCGGCAAAGGACCGGACGAACACCTCATAGAACACGGTGTTGTTCCACCACGGCAAGCCCTCGGCGCCTGGCGGCGGGGTCATGGGTATCGGGGCAGCGGTCGGCGTTGGTGGGGCCGCGGTCGGCGTGGGCAGCGGCGTCGAGGCGGCCGGCGGCGCCGTCGGTGCAGGCAGCGGCGTCGCCTGCGGCTTACACGCGGCCAACGCCAGGCAGAGCAGCAGAAGAAGTGCGATACGCTGAGAGGTTTTCAAGGGTGCGATCCTTTCTTTGGAAAACTCAGTCTTCAAGCCGCAGGATGTCCACCCCCACGGTCTGGGTGCCCACCCACAGCCGGCCCTGGGCATCGAACGCGAGGGAGAGGGGTTCGGCGCCCGAATAGCCGGAATTGCTGGCGGTGTAGCGCTGCCACGTGCTGCCATCATAGAGCGACACCGTGCCGCCGACGTCCATCGGCAAAGCGGTGCCGATCCATAGACGACCCGGCTCGCTCTCGAAGATCTCTTGCACCGTGTCGTTCGGGATGCCCGAGTTGCTGGTGCGGAAGCCGCGCCAGCTCGCGCCGTCCCAGCGGCCCAGCCCCCCGCCCAGTGAGCCGGCCCATACCCGGCCTGCCGAATCGACAATCAGCGATCCGATGCCGCCCGGGCCGAGATCGGCAGCCGCGGCCGTGAAGGTGGTCCATTGGCCCGTAGCCGTGTCGAGGCGGCTGATCGCGTCCAACAGGCCGAACCAGAGGACGTCGCCGCCGGAAGCATCCTGAGCGGGCGATGCTTGCATCGAGCTCGGCGCAGTCGAAGGATGCTCGACTGCCAGCGAGAGCACGTAATCGCTCGCCAGGCCCGACGTCGCGGCCGTGTACGCCTGCCAGGTGCTGCCATCGAAGACTGCCGCGCCGGCATCTGCGCCGAGCCACACGCGGCCCGCGCTGTCGACCGCGAGGGCGTTCACCCGATCGCCCGGCAGCCCAAAATCGGACGCCCGATAAGTGCGCCAGATTGCGCCATCATAGCGCCCCAGGCCGCTCGCGGTGCCCACCCATAACTGCCCGGCTGCATCTTGCGCCAGGGTCAACACCTGATCGTGCGGCAGGCCGGAGTTGCCGGCGGTGAAGATCGTCCAGCGATCCGGGAGGTCGGTCGAGGGCGGCGGCGCCCACAGGGCCAGGCCCCGGTCGGTGCCCAGCACCATGCCACCGCCAGGCAGCAGGCTGTCGGAGGCGGCCAGGATGGCATGGACGGTGTTGTTGGGCAATTGTGACGTCTGATCCGTTACGTGGGACCAGGGCATGCGCATGGTCGCCGAGCGGATGGAATTGGCCGCAAGCCCGCCGAGCACTGCGATCACTAACAGGCCGGACACGATCCAGAACGAACGCGAGGGTATGGGGAGGAGGTTGCGCAGGATCTGCCAACGGTCCTCCCACTCGCGCACGCGACCCAGAAGCCAGCGCAGCGCCGGCGCCGCGGCCAGGCAAAGCGCCGGGACCAGCACCAGCGTGTACTGAGGCCACTTGGTGCGCCAGAGGAGCAGCACAACCATGCCGCCCACCAACCAGGCCGCCAACCAGGGACGCTTCCGGCGTTCCAGGAACGCACCCAGGATCGCCAGCCAGAAGACGATGCCATCCGTTCCGACATAAAAGAACACTGCGGGATGCCAGGGCACCGGCCTGGATAGCCAGAGCAAGGGCTGGAACCAGGGATAGGCTGCGCGTTGAACGTTTGCGCCTTGTGAATAGCGGACGTGGAAGAGGAGCATGTCGGCGAGCCGCGTCAGGGGCTGGCGCCAGAGCGCCGGGTTGAGCGCCCAGAAGACAGCCACAGCCACCGTCACATAGAGCAGCAGATCGCTCCAGCGGCGCTTCTGCTGGATGATCGCCAGGTACAAGATGGGGAAGACGACCGGGAAATAGGTGAATTTTCCGGCCGCAGTCATTCCCAACGCCACGGCCGAGAGCCAGAACCAGCGATCGCGCGGCGTGCGAGACCGGGCCAACGCCAGCACCGCGGCCACCCCCGCGCAAAACGGCAGCGCCTCCAGGTAGGCCTGGCTGGTGTACTTGACGACCAGGCTGTCGGCCGCCAGCAGCGCGCCGGCCAGCGGGTCAACCAGCGCCAGGAGCAGCACGGCCAGGACGCCAAAGCTCGCCGAAATCAAACGCGCCGCATACAGCGAACTGATCCAGTTGGCACGGTCGCCCAGGACCAGGATCGCCACCCCGTAGATCAGCTTGACGAGCGGCGGGTGTTCACGATTGTAGGGGTAGTCGATGACCCCGTTCAAATCGCCAGCCGCCATAGCCGCGGCATAACCGTAGCCGGCCTGGACATAGTCCGGTTCATCAAAATCGGTCGGCAGTTGCGTGGCGGCCGACAAGCGCAAGATCGCCGCCACTAAGACGATGCCGAAGACCATGAGTACGCGCGAGAAGCGAAGTCCGTGCATACGACCCGAAGTATTTCAGTTACTGGTCTCGGGGGCAGCGCCAGCGGCTTCCGGAGGCGGCGGCTCCGCAGTCTCGGCCGCCGCCTGCACAGCCGCGCGGATGGCCCTGGTGATCGTTTTGACGAGACGAGCGATGGGGCGGCCGCTGAACTGTTCGGCCAGCGAAGCGGCGATCTCGCGGTCAGGCGGCATGACGCCGTAACTTTCCTTCAAGCGTTCCCGATGATACGCGATCCACAGGTACAGGTCAGCCTCGGTGCGCTGCGGGAACTCTTTGAGGATGTTCGTTTCGCGAATCGCTTCGACCACTGGTTGATAGACAGTATCATACCAACTCGCGGCCGCCTCGGCCAGCGTGGGCTCGCGTCCCCATTGCTGGCCCAGGTAGTAGCGGTGAACCGCGATGTGTTCCAGCAATATCTCATAACGCCCTGGCTCAGTCAGCACGATCGCCTGGTCAGGGCGGCTCTCATCGATCTGGGTCGTTTCCAGGAAACGGGTATGCTCCACCTGGATAATGAGATCGTCCACGTCCATATCAGGCGTGAGCGGGACGCGCGTTTCGATGCCGGTGACGTAAGCCTCGATGTGGGTCAGGCCGTTGGCTTTGGCTACGGACACGCGATGGTTGCCATCACGCACGAAATAGACATCGCCGATCTGGTAGACCTCGATGGGCGGAAGGATGCGCAGCTCGTTCAAGGCCACATCGATCTGGCGCCAGCGCGCCGCGTTGGCGCCGCTCAGCGGCAGGAACGCCCGGTCAAAGTCGCGATAGCGCCCCACACTGCCGACAATGTTGGCGAGCGGTATGCTCTGCGTGCCCTGATCGATCTCCTGGTGGCTGCCAAGCAATTGCTGCACCTGGTCGAACGATAGCAGCGTGTCGTCAGGTCGATGTGCGAAGAGGCCCAGCAGCCGGCCGATCAACGAGCGTGATTGCAGGCGTTCGAACTTGGCGGCCGCGATGCTGGCCGGGTAGGGAAGTGCGGAAAGGTGATCGTCCATAGTATCAGAGTGCATTGTGGCTGAGAGCAAGGAGAGACGCTGCTGTGCAACGCCTCTCCCGCAAACGCGATCTCCGTCAAGGCTGCAATCTGGCAGATTGCGCTACAGCGGCCGCAATCTGGCAGATTGCGTTACGACGGCCTATCCCTTCACGCCGCCCATGGTCAGCCCGGACTCGAAGAAGCGCTGGAGATAGAGGAAGACCGCGGCCACCGGGATGATGATCATGATCGCGCCGGCCGCGAAGTAGCCCCACGGCACGCTCATGCTGTTGGCCAGGCTGTAGAGGCCCGGCACCAGCATTTTGGCACTGTCAGGCGCGGGCACCAGCACGGAGGCGAAGATGAAGTCGCCCCAGCCGGCGAGGAAGCCGAACAGCGCGGTCACGGCCAGCGCGGGCCGCGCCAGCGGCAGCGCGATCAGCAGGAACGACTGCACCGGGCCGCAGCCGTCGATCATGCCCGCCTCTTCCAGGTCTATCGGAATGGTGTCGAAATACCCCTTGAGGTTCCACGTGCAGAAGATCAGGGTGCCGGTGGAATAAGCCAACACCAGGCCCAGTTTGCTGCCGTAGAGTCCCAACGCGGAGAGAAGCTGCGCCACGGGCACCAGCGAGAGCACGCCCGGGAACGCCTGCAGCGCCAGGAAGAAGATCAGCCCCATCTCGCGCCCTTTGAACTTGAAACGCGAGAACGCGAACGCGGCCGAGGTCGCGATCAACATGGAGCTGCCCATGGTGATGGTGGCCACAATGACGCTGTTCTTCAGCCAGGTCAGGAACGGCTTATCGAACAACATGACGCGGAAATTTTCCCAGGTCCATTCGGTCGGCAGGAACATGCCCGGCAGGTTCAAGGAGTAGAGCCGGCTGCCCGGGCGGCCCGATGCCAGGATGGCGAACCAGATCGGATAGAAAGCAAAGAGCGCCGCCGCAATCAGGATCACGTACTGCAGGATCAGAGTGCCGGCTTTCGGTTGCCGTTTCATTCGTACGCTCCTTTCGTAATGCGCGTCATGCGCAGGCTATAGAGCGTTGCCGCAAAGAGCAGGAGAAAGATGATCACGGCAAAGGCGCCCATGCGGCCGTAAGCCTGGGTCTGAAACACCTGCTTGAAGGCATAGACCATGACAAACTCGGTGAAACCCGGCTTGCCTGCGCCCTTGATGGGACCACCGCCCGTCATGGCATAGGCCGTGCCGAACATCTGGAACGCTGTGATGGAGGTCAAGACGATGGCAGGCATGATGGCGGGCCGCAGCAGGGGCAGGGTGATGCTGGTGAACTGCTGCCACGCGGAGGCGCCGTCAATCTCGGCCGCCTCGTACTGGTCGGCCGGGATCGCCTGCAGCGCGCCCAGGATGATCGTCATCATGAAGGGGTACGAGAACCAGATGTCGGTGATCAGGACGGCGAGCATCGCCCACCAGTTCTGGGACAGGTAAGCGGGGCCTTTGATCCCGAAAACGGCAAGCAGCAACTGGTTGATGGTGCCCTGCTCACGGAAGAAGAACTGCCAGATCAGCGCGATCAGGATCGCGAGGGACGAGGCCGCCCACGGGATGAAGATGACGACCCGGAAGAAGGCACGGCCCTTGACAAAGCTGCTGTTCAGGATCATCGCCAGCGTCATGGCCAACACCAGGGTGATCGGCACGCGCAAGACCACGAAGAGGACTGTCTGGACGATGACGCCAAGGAAGTCGCCCGTGCTGAGCAGCGTGCTGTAAGCGCCGCCCAGGTTGACGGCCAGGGCCACTGCAACCACCGCCACAACGCCCAATAGCCAGACCAGGCCGGACGAAACCGGGCGGGTCAATTGGCGGTCGAGCCGCTTGTTGATCTGAGCAGCGATGATCAGCGGCACGATGCACGCAATGATTTTCAACAGGTTCACCAGCGATGAACCGGTGAAGAACTGACCCAACAGATCGGTGTAGTTGGTGTAAAACGGCTGAAGGACCTTGAATGGCGTGCCCAGGCCTGTCTGGGCTTTCGTCAAGCCCCAGCACGTCGGCTCAAGGATGCGATTCGCGATCTGGGTGCAGTCGGGGAACGGGTGAAACTGGTTGCGGTTGGTAAACGAGATGTAGGTGCTGAAGATGATGGGGTAGACGTTGAAGATCAGGAGCCCGAACAGCATCGGGCCGATGAACGCCAGGATCGTCAACGCCTTGCGACGCCCTGACCAACCTATCATAGTGTGTCCTCCTCTCTGTGGCCATCCGTGGCGGTTGATTCAGGTGGTACAAACAAGAGACGGGGAGCTTTTCTCTCCCCGTCTCTCGTTCAGGAGCGATTACTGCATTTCCTTGACTTTGGCTTCGATGGCGGCCTGAGCGGCGGCCATGGCGTCAGCCGGCGTTTGGGCGCCGGTCCAAACTGCGACGCTGGCATCGCCCACCGGGCCCCACTGCGCGCCCGCGTAGGGGGTGTTGGCCATGGGCACGCCAACGTTCAGGGCGGCGCCAAAGCCGGCGATGGTGCCGAGCTTCTGCACTTCCGCATCCTTCAACGCAGCGCTGTTGGCCGGGATGGTCTTGTTGGTCAAGGCCAGCTTCTTGGACACCTCAGCGTTGGTGAAGTACTTCATAATATCCAGCGCGACCTCGGCATTCCCGCGATCCACAGCGTTCTTGCTGATCATCAGGGTCTTGATGCCGACGAACGGCTTGCCGACGGTCAGGATGCCGTAGTCAATCATGTCTTCTTCGATGCCGGCGACGGCCCACGGGCCGGTCCACCAGGCAGCGATCTTGCCTTCCTTCAGCGCGGCCTTGCAGATGTCATAGCTGTTTTCCTTCAGCGAAACCTTGCTGAAATCGGCCAGCCACTGCGCAGCCTTCAGCGCCTCGGGGGTATTCATGTAGACCTTGCCGGTGTCATCCACGTACTCGGGCACGCCGGAGCCGAAGTAGATCGGCGCCACATGGTAGGCATCGGAGCCGCCGAAGCCCTGGTTGCAGACCAACACCTTGTCGGGGTTGTCCTTCTGGAACTCACCGGCCTTGACCAGCAGGTCATCCAGGTCCTTGGGCATATACTTGTCGGTCAGCACGGCCTTGTTGTAGATCAGCGCGATGCCTTCCTGGGACTCGGGCAGCGCCCAAATCTTGCCCTGCCACACCACGCCCTTGACCGCGGCCGGTTCGTAGGTGCTGTTCAGGAACGCTTCATCCACCCCAAGGTCGTTCAGCGCGACGATGTTGCCCTGCAGGGCGAGGGTGCCGATGTTGTCATTGGCCCAGCCGATGATGTCAGGGCCTTCGCCGGCCGGGATCGCGACCTTCAGAGCGTTTGAGACATCATCCGGTTTGCTCAGGTCGATGGTGACGCCGGGATGCGCGGCTTCGTAATCCTTGAAGGCCGCGGTGATGGCATCGAGGTACTTGCCGTCCCACTGATGCCAGACGGTGATCTTGACGGCCTTGACCTCAGGCACAGCCGTCGGGGGGACAGCGGTAGGCTCGGGCGCCTTGGTCGGTTCGGCCACCGGGGCTGCCGGGACCGCGGTGGGCTCGGGCGCGGGCGTGGCCTTCGCACCACAGCTCGTCAGCACCATGCTGAGCACGACGAGCAACGCAAACAACACATGTAACTTACGCATTTCTATCTTTCCTCCAGTGTTAGATTGTGAAACGGATGGTAAACGCGAAATAGCCAGGCAGTGAGTCGCAATAAGGGGCATCACCTCCTTTCATTGGACTTGAGCGTGGCAATACAACCTTGTATCCAGATCCGGCCATAAACCAGAACGAATCAATCGCCAACAGGTAACGTAACATAGTCTATATGATCCGATCCCTTTTGTCAAACGGTGTGGAGACTTACTTGGCGATCCACCATTGAGCCGCCACCTGGTTGCCCGGCGTCACCGGGGCCAACGGCCCGACGATGCCATAGTCCAGCACGTTGCGCATGGTGTCTTTGACCACGACCGGCATCTCCTGGTCGCCGGCAATCCCGATGATGAAGGGCCCATCGTCGACATGGATCTGAATGGCTTCACGGACAATCGCATCCCGCTTCGCAAGATCCCCTTCGAGCAAACCCCTCTCATACAGCAGTTGCAGCCTCTCGGCCGGGCTGCCCGCCGCGGGCTTCACGCCGCAGCTATAGGGGGCCGCAGGGTCCGCCACGCAGGCGTCCTTGCCCCTAGCCCAGTAGCGAGCTTCCAGCGGAAACCAGTAACGGTTCGTGACGGGGAACAGCCAACCCGGGTCGGCCCAAGCGTCAAGCCCGGCAGCGTGCACGCTTTTCAGCATGGCGTAGCCCTCGGACTCACGCGTATCGGCGATCGCTTGATCCGCGATCTCCTTGACCTCGACTGCGATGCCCAGGTTGGTTTCCCACTGCACCTTGACTTCAGCCGCACTGTCGATTTGCACCTTGTCGGCAGCGCCCGCGCCCGAAACGTCGATCGTCAGGACAAGGGGCTTGCCGCTGGGCAGCATGCGGAAGCCGTCCGCCCCCTTCTTCATGCCGACCGCATCGAGCAGCACGTTGGCCGCCGCGGCGCTGAACTGCACCTGGTTGCGCGACCAGACCTGATAGAGCGACTGGCCCTGGGGCGTGGCGAAATGCGGGGACTGCGGGCTCAAGGTCGCCTGCTTGGCGCTGCCTCTGCCGCCCCAGACCGCGTCAATCACGGCCTCGCGATCGATGCCCAAGGAGAGCGCCTGGCGAAAGCGCTTGTCGCGCAGCAGGTCTCTGATCTCGCTGGCGTGCTCGGGCGTGTCATCGGCGTAATTCTCGCCCCCCTCCACATAGTATTGGTTCACCATGTAGCCCGGCCACGCGCCGGCGCCGTCGGTCCAGCCCTTAAGCAGACGATAGCCGCCTTTGGAGGCGTTTTCAAGCAGCGCCGGGACGTCGCCCGGGCCGCCGCAAATGCGAAAGGCGGTGTCATACTTGCCCTGCACGCAGTTTGCGAGGCGGGCCTGCGCGTCCGCGATGATCTCGACCTCGATGGCATCGATGTATGGTAATTGCTGGCCGTCGGGATCCACCCGCCAGTAGTAGGGGTTGCGGCCAAAGGTGTAGCGGGTCGCGTCGGAGGAGACCGCAGTGCTGCACCAGGCGAAGAGGCAGGGATAGCCCGGCGTCTGCCACCACCGATCGGCCTCGGCGAGATCGTCCCACGTGGCGGTAGAGGTGTACTTGGGATGGAACCGCTTCAGGTAATGCGCCGGCTTCATCATGTTCCTGGCGAATGCCCCGTAGCCCTGCGCCATGTAGTACGGGTCGATCCACAGCGGCCTGTCAGCCGCCTTCCAAACGACGGTATCGTCATCGGGGAACTCCATCATGATGGGCGTGCCGTCTTTGTTGCGCAAATAAGCGGGAACGCTGTAGATCGTTTGGTCGGGCGCGTTCATCAGGTCTTCCCACATGAACTTCCAGTCGGCCGAAGTGTAGGGCTGGCCGTCGGACCACCGCAGGCCTTTGCGCAGGTGCATGGTGAAGGTCCTGCCGTCGGCCGACCATTCGTAACTCTCGACCAACGCCGGCTCATAGCCGGTCAAGTCAGCCTTCCATTTGATCGGCGCATCGGTCGCGAAGTACGCCTGGACGTTGCCGACCTCGGCATCGCCACTCGCGGTAAACAGCGTGCCGCCGTATTTGCCGATCTCATCGATGGGGGCGGTAGCCAGCGGCTTCTCGGGCAAGCGGTTTTCCACAGCAGGCAGACTGCCCGCTTTGACCTGCGCGGCCAAATCCGGCGCCTCTTTGAGCTTCGCCGGCTCGGAGGTCGGCGTCGCGGTTGGCGCCAGCGCCTCAGTGGCGTTCGGCGCAACCACCGGCGTTTCGGTGGGAACGGGCATGGCCGTGGGTTTGCCGCCACAGCCGATCAACGCCGTGGCACAGAGGCCCAGCAAAACAAGAACCATTAGAAGCTTACGCATTGCATTCTCCCTCACGGTCAACCTTGCCGTGTCAGTTCAGCCAGTCGCGCGGATTGTCCCCGCCACGTTTCTCGCGCCTCGCGGCCGTCGGTCAGCCGGGTCAGCACATCGGTCAGCGTGCGGTTGACCGGGGCGGAGACAGCCACCGACGCGGCGCGCGCCGCCACCGCGCCGTTCAGCCAGCCCACCTCGGAGGGCTTGCCGCCGGCGAGGGCGAGATGGCAGGAGGGCATCTTGCTGCCGCGACCGCCAGAGACCGTGCGGCGCAGGCCGGCAGCCAGCCAGGCCGGCGGCAGCCGCCGCGCCAGCGGAGCCAGCAGGGGCAGGGGGTAGCCGGCCAGGGAGGCGGGACGGATCTGCTGCGCGGCCATCACGGCCAGCGCCTCCTGCCAGGCACGCGCCTCCAACCGCGCAGCGGCCGGATCGGCCATCACCTGCGCCGGGGTCCAGTCGAGGATGGCGCACGAGGCGTTGGCCAACAAATTCATCAACAGTTTGGACCATTTGAGCTGGCGATAGTCCGCGTAGAGGTCGGTGCGGATGCCGGCATCGCGCAGGAGCGCCGCGGCCCGAGTGACCGGTGCGTCGCGGCCAACGGGGGCCAGCCCGGCCCTGAAGCGCGGCCGGTGCACCCGCACCTGGCCCGGCGCGGGCACAGAGACGGGGGTATCGATGGCGCCCGACACGATCCGGTCCGCGCTGAACGCTTCAGCCAACGCTTCTTCGTTTCCGATGCCGTTTTGGAGGGTCAACAGCGGCGGCGGGGCCGCCGTGGCTGCAGCAAGCTCGATGATGACCTGGGCCGTGTCGTAGGCTTTGACGGTGATCAAGGCGAGATCGTAGCTCGAAAACAAACCTGGTTTCACAGAGAAACCAGGTTTGTTTTCAAGCGGTTTGTTTTCGACCATGCCAAACGCGGCCGCGATACTGTCCACGGCGCGAACGTTTGCCGTCGTCCGCGCGCCGTCCGGCTCAATCAGCGTCAGCCCACCGGCCTGCACCGCTTCCGCCAGCGCCCTGCGGCCGATGAGCGTGACATCGTGCCCGGCCAGCGCCGACCGTGCGCCGATGAAAGAGCCCACTGCTCCCGCACCGATGATCAAGACCCGCATCGATATCCCTAGTCCTTCTTTTGCCTCGGCTTATGTCGCAGATAAAGGATATATGCAAGAATGAAAGCGACCAGCATATACTCATGCCAGGCCCAGTTCTCATATCCCCGTATCCCCGGCAGCAAGGCAAACAAGATGACCAGCAACACATCGACGATGTAAGGTGTGAGCTTCGCCATGCCACCCTCCATCAAGCCAGAGTTGGCAACCGTGCGACGGTTGCCAACTCTACTCAATACGCGCGCGCGAAGATCGCCACTCGATTGGTGCGTTTGCCGGTGTAGAAGCAGACCCCCTCACCTTCCGGCGCGTCGAACGGCAAGCAGCGCACCGTGGCCTTGGTCTCTTCCTTGATGCGGTCTTCGTCCTCGCCGGCGCCGGCCCAGTGCACGCGGATGAAGCCGCCCTGCCCCTCCAGCACCTGCTTGAATTCATCATAGTCTTTCACCGTCCGGGTGTTGGCATCGCGATACTCGGTAGCGCGCTGCAACATGCCGGCCTGCACGGTATCCAGCATCTCGCGCGCAGCAGCAGCGACCCCTTCGACCGGGACGCCAAACGTCTTGCCTTCCTTACCGGGGATATCGCGGCGCGCAAAGACCACCGCGTTCTGCTCCACGTCGCGCGGTCCGATCTCGATGCGCAGCGGCACCCCGCGCATCTCCCAATCGTTGAACTTGTAGCCCGCATTCAGCTCCTCGCGGGCATCCAGTTTGACCCGGACGCCAGCGGCTTTCAAGGCTGCAACCACACGCTCGGCCTGCCCGAGCACACCCGCCCGCTCAGCATCTTTCCGCCAGATCGGCACCACCACGGCCTGGGTCGGCGCCAGGCGCGGGGGCAGCATCAGCCCCTGGTCGTCGCCATGCGCCATGATGATCGCGCCCACCATGCGGGTGCTGAGGCCCCAACTCGTGGTCCAGGCAAGGTCCATCTCGTTGTTCTGATTCAGGAATTTGATATCGAATGCCCTGGCGAAGTTCTGGCCCAGGAAGTGGCTGGTGCCCGATTGCAGCGCCCAACCATTGCCCATCATCGCCTCGATGGTGTAGCTGGCCACTGCGCCGGCAAACTTCTCGCGATCGCTCTTCTTGCCCTGAATGACCGGGATAGCAGCCTCGTTGATCGCGAAGTCAGCATAGACGCCCAGCATGCGCAGCGTTTCCTCCTGCGCCTCCGCTTCCGTGGCATGGGCGGTGTGCCCTTCCTGCCAGAGGAACTCCGTGGTGCGCAAGAAGAGCCGGGTGCGCATCTCCCACCGCACAACATTGGCCCATTGGTTGATCAGCAGCGGCAAATCCCGATAGGAGCGCACCCACTGGCTGTACATATAGCCGATGATCGTCTCGGACGTGGGCCGGACGACGAGCGGCTCGTCCAACTCCTTGCCGCCGCCATGCGTCACGACAGCCAGCTCCGGCGCGAAACCCTCCACGTGTTCGGCTTCCTTTTGCAGAAAGCTCATCGGGATGAACAACGGAAAGTATGCGTTAACGTGACCTGTTTCCTTGAATCGTCGATCCAGTGCAGCCTGAATATTCTCCCACAGGGTATAGCCGTAGGGCCGGATCACCATGCAGCCCCTGACCGGCGAATAGTCGGCCAGCTCGGCCTTCTGCACAACATCACTGTACCAGCGCGAGTAATCTTCACCGCGCGGGGTAACGCCTTTTTCTGCCATTAGTGAACTCCTATCAGATGAAACCTGGTGTCAGGTTATGCGTTGCGTGTTGCGTACTGCGTATTGCGTATTGCGTACTGCGTATTGCGTATTGCGTATTGCGTATTGCGTATTGCGTGTTGCGTACTGCGTACTGCGTATTGCGTATTGCGTACTGCGTATTGCGTATTGCGTACTGCGTTGTGTATTGGCTGTTCAGATGATTATGCGATGTAGTATGCAGTACGCAGTACGTAGTACGTAGTACGTAGTACGTAGTATTCCATTTGGCTGCCCTCCCACCCCCGCATCACTCAGCCAAGGGGCGGAGGGCCAGGAGGTGTTGGGGGCGCCCCCAGGGCGGGGAGGACGTCGACCGGGGAGGTTACGATGCGCGCCAGCGCAGCGATGGAGCCGCCCAGGTCAGTATGGGTCAGGAAAGCATCTAAAACCGGCTGCCAGTCGGCGCCCAACAACACCAGCGGCTTGCCCCTCAGCGAGCGCGTTTGCAGCAGGCTCCACGTCAAGGTCAGCTCGGACAGGGTGCCGATGCCACCGCGCACGACCACGAAGCCATCGGCGCGATCGAGCATCGTGGCCAGGCGGTCGATGAGCGTGGGGGTCTTCACCTCTTCCGTAAGCCAGCGATTCGGCGGCAGCGGATCGAAGATCGCACACGTCACGCCGATCACGCGGCCCCCGGCCTCGGCGGCGCCGCGGCTCACGGCCTCCATGCTGCCGCCGTAGCCGCCGCTGAGCACGGCATAGCCGGCGCGCGCCAGTATCCCGCCCAGCTCATAGGCCTCGCGGTAAAGCGGCCCGTCGGCTTCACGCCGAGAGCTGCCGAAAACGGCGACGGTGCGTGGCGAATCGGTCAAGAGCGCGTCCTCAACAACGAATCAGCGAATCAACGAATCAGCGAATCAGCGAATCGGCGAATCGGCGAATCGGCGAATCGGGGATCACTTGCTTGCTAACTGGTGGGAGTATAACACGAGCGTGAGATGGGTGTCAACGGTTGCTTTGTATCCCCACCCGCACGACCAGCGTCCATGTGTGCACACCACCCGCGGGTACAATCTTGACCTCTCCTTTAAGCCAGGCCAACGCCAGGTCATCGTACCAGCCGGTGGTCGGTTCCGGGGCCACCACTGCCGCGCTGTTTACGAGGCCCTCGTCCACCCACAGCCCCAAGTAGGGCACCTCCTGCGGATCCCACTCCAGGCGCAGCCAGTGGCCCGACTCGGCCCGGCGCACTTCGGCCCACGATGGCCGGGCATCGGGCCGGGCAAAGAACTTACGGCCCCGACGCAGGGCCGGCGAACCGACCGCGTCGAGGCGCACGCGCCGTCCATCCGGCGCCGTCGCCTCGGGCCAGTCGAAACGGGCCTCCCGCGGCCCCCAGCCCACGTCCGGCCCGGCGGTGTTGACCACCTCGGTAAGCTCCGGCGGAAGCACGATCCGGCAATCGGCGCCGGCCAGGAATTGCGGATGCGCGGCCCACATGTAGGGCATCGGGGCAGCGCCGAGGTTTTCCAGCGTGTAGTGCAGGGTCAACCTGTCTCCCTGACTCACCGTGGCAGACCGCGTCAGCCGGTAAGGGAGCGCGCGGCCTTGCAGGGTCAGGCTCAGCTCGCCGCCCGCGGCGCCGGCGACTTCCCACGGCAGCGCCCAGGCCTCGCCGTGATCGGGCAGCGCGGCGCCATGGCACGGGCCGGGGCCGGGATAGGCGCACGCCAGGATGGTCGGGAACATCTCATCCCAGCCGGCCATGTCCTGCTCGGCGAAGGGCGCTCCGTACGCGACGGGCCGCACGGGCCTGCCAGGCATGGGGCCGGGGAGCCACTCGAAATCCCCGCGCCGGTCCAGCAATGAGACGATCTTAGCGCCCAGCCGGGGAACCATGATAACGCGTAGGGTGGCATTTTCCAGCAGCCATGCAGGAATGCCGTGCCAGGTGGTAGATTGAAGGCTGTTCATGTTGGTCATCTCCTCACCTCTTGGCGCATTATAGCACAGCATTTGCTGATCACAGAGATCGGCGCGGCAATCCAGCGGCTGGCTAAGCGCCTGATCTTCTGCAGAGGCTGCTTTTCTGTGGCGCTAGGTGGCATCCCGGGGTCATCCGTCACTTTCCGCCTGCGGCAGCGTCTCCAATAATACCGAATGTGCTTTCTCAGCCCCAAGGAGGCAGCCCTATGAAAGCGTCCCGCACACATCCCGCACGACGCGGCCTCGTGGCCGCACTGCTCCTCTTCCTCCTGACCTCGGCCGGGTCGCCCGTCCTAAGCCAGGCCGCCGCGGTCCCCGCACCGCCCCGCACCCCTGACGCCGCCTGGCCCGACCCGATCTCGGTCACCTTGCCAGGCCTGCAAAACCCGAACGGCCTGGCCGTGAACCATTTCACGAACCGGCTGTACATCACCAGCCGTAATAACAACTCCGTGCTGATGGTGGATGCGACCACCCTGACCCAACTGGCGCGGACGACTGTGGGCAGCCTGCCGTTCGGCGTGGCCGTCAACATCGACACGAACAAGGTCTACGTCGCCAACTTCAGCAGCGGCACGGTGAGCGTGCTGCGCGGCAGCGATTTGCAGCTTTTGAAGACGATCAACCTCAGCGCGGGCAGCCAGCCGACCTATGTCGGGGTGTTTCCCGGCATGAACATGATCGCCGTCGCGCTGCATGGCGGGAACACGTTTGCCTGGATCGATGGCGAGATCGACGAGGTCGTCAACTATCTCCCGCTCGGGGTAGGCGGATGGGGCGTGGCTGTCGACGACGAGTACGAGATCATCTTCATGAGCTTTCGTGACAGCGGGAACGTGTGGGCTTACGATCTCATGTACTGGCTCCTGCCCGCGCACGGCATCGTCTATCCCTGCGGCCCGCGGCCGAACGGCACCCCCTACGGCCTGGCCTTCGACGGCGCCAAACGCCTGCTGCACGTCGCCTGCGGCCACGGGCAGCACCAGGTGGACACCGCGGTGACGTATCACGTCTCGACCACCGGTTCGCTGACCGAGGTCGGTCGGACCGCCCTGGACCCGGGCGGCGAGAACGGCGGCGGCGGCGTGGCCGTCAATCCCAGCACCGGCCACGTGTTTATCACCAACAGCCTCTCTGGCACCGTCAGCATGATCGGCGCGAACAGCTGGCGCCTGGCCAACTTCCCGCTGGGCCAGGACCCCTTCGCGGCGGCGGTGGACCAGTACACCGGCCGTGTCTACGTCGGGGATCGCGCGGGGAACCGGCTCTACGCCTTCTATGACTGGCCGAGCGGCGTCACCAACTGCCCTCGCATCATGCTCAGCGCGCCGCACCTCAGCGACGCGGGCCAATACCCCGCCGCGGTCGCGACCGGGGACTTCAACAATGACGGCAAGCTCGACGCGGCGGTCTCCAACGGCACGGGCCTGACGGGCGCCAACGGCGCGGTGAGCATGCTGCTGGGCAACGGCGCAGGCGGCTTCTCCAGTCCGCACGCGACCCTGGTGGACCGTTCGCCCGTCTATCTCGCCGCGGCCGACTTCAACGCCGATCACAAGCTGGACCTGGCGGTAGCGAATTATGACAGCTCGAACTATCTCCATCCCGCCTATGTAAGCGTGCTGCTGGGCAACGGCGACGGGTCGTTCGGTGCGGCGGTGAATTATGAGGTGGGGTACGGTCCTGACTGGATTGCGGTGGGTGATTTCAACGGCGACAACGCGCCTGACCTGGCCGTAACGAATGCCGGGGTCGGCAACATCGTAAGCGTGCTGCTGAATGATGGGGCTGGAGCCTTCCAACCGGCGGCCAGTTATTGGTCGGGCACGCATCCGACCTCCGTAGTCACGGCGGATTTCAACGGCGACGGCAAGCTCGACCTGGTCACGTCCAACTGGGGGCCCAGCAACGATGACGGCTGGCTGACCCTCCTGTACGGCAACGGCGACGGCACGTTCACGTTTGCCAGGAATCTTGAACCCAACTACAAGCCGCAAGGGCTGATCACAGGCGACTTCAACGACGACAGCAAGGCAGACCTGATCGTGGGCGACAGCTTCTACGGCAGTGCGTCAGTGTTGCTCGGCCAGGGGGATGGCACGTTCACGGGCGTCGGGACCGTCCCCGGCGCGCCAGCAGCGCGCGCGGACTTCAACGGCGACGGCCGCCCTGACCTGGCCGGGACGCTGGGCGGCGCCATCGACCTGTGGCTGGGCCTGGGCAACGGTGCGTTCCGCCAGGTTGGGCCCTTTGCGGCCGGCGGTGCGCCGGGTGACCTGGCCGCCGGCGACTTCAACGGTGATGGCCGGCCCGATCTGGCCGTCAAGGTCGACATCGATGCCTCGACCAGCCGGTTGAGTGTGCTGCTCCACCAGTGTGAGCGCACCATCTGCCTGCCCATGATCGTGCGTTGAACAGCGCCAGACCTGACAGGTCTGGCGCAGCAACGTTTTATCCTGCCCCTGCTTGGCCCTGGCGCTGTTCTTTGGCGCCCTGCATGCGGACAAAGCCCGCGAGGCCGGCCCCGAACAGCTCCCAAATGGCTGCCAGCGCCTCGTGCAGGGCCAGGCGCTCGACCGCGTCGTGCACTCGGGCCGACAGGGTCGCGCCCAGATCGGCCAAGCGCTGCGCGGCCGCGTCGAGCGGCCCGGCCGCGGGCACGACCCCGCCGCAATACTTGACCACCATGCTCACCGTGCGGCTGAGCAGGTTGCCCAACTGGTCGGCCAGCTCGCTGTTGTACGCCAGCTCCAGCCGGGTGCGCGAGAAGTCGCTGTCCTCGGCGGCTGGGGTGTGGCGCAGCAGAAAATAGCGCAGCGCATCCGAGCCTATGGCTCGGACCGCATCCGAGCCTATGGCTCGGACCGCATCCGAGTCTATGGCTCGGACCGCATCCGGGCCATAGGCCTGGATCAATTCTAACGGGTCGATCGCGTTGCCCAGCGACTTGCCGATCTTCTGCCCTTCCACCGTCAGGTAGCTGTGCACCAGGATCGTTGTCGGCAGCGGCACGCCGGCGGAGAGCAGGAAAGCCGGCCAATACACCGCGTGGAAGCGCAGGATGCCCTTGCCGATGACGTGGACCCGGTTAGGATTCTCGGCCCAGTAGCGCTGGTAGCGCGGCCCTTCGTTCGCGTAGTCCAGTGCCGTGATGTAGTTGGCCAGTGCATCGTACCACACGTAGATCACCTGGTCGGGATCGCCGGGCACGGGATGCCCCAGCCGTGGGCGCGTGCCTGTGAGCGGGAGATGCTCAGATCGGCCAGCCCGCCCCGGATGAAGCTCAGCACCTCGTTCTTGCGGCCGGCCGTTGACGTATGGAATGGAGGTGGAGATGAAATAGGATGCGGTTTGTGGGTTCATGGCTGTCCTCCCAGAGCCGAGTGCAGGCCAAACAAAAAAGCCGTCCACTCCGGACGGCCCTTGCGAAACGAGCAGGATGACGAATCAGTCGCGGGGTGGCAGCATCAAACGGCTGCGCAGCTGGCTGCGCAGCGACATTGTCATTGTGTCCCCGACGGTGCTGCTCATGAAGTTGATTCGCATCGGAAGCCTCTGGACAGCAGAATAGCGCAATCCTGGGCGGCGTCAAGTCACGCGTCACCGTCCAGGGGCGGCTCGCCATACTCCAACCGGTAACCCTGGCCATACTTGCGCACCAGCCGGTAAGGCAGCCGGGCCGCGTGCAGCTTCTTGCGCAGTCCCGCCGCAGCGATCTCGAGGGCATGCTTGACCACACCTGGCTCTTGATCCCCCCAGATGGGGCGCGCCAGGTCGGCGTCCGGCACGAGCTGGCCGAGCCGCTGGTACAGCGCCAGGAACAACTGCCCGCTCCTGGTGTGCAGGCCGAGGCCCATTTCAGCCAACACGGCGTGCGGCGCCGCGGGCGCGACCGGCGGCAGGACGGACGCAGGCACGGCCGGTTCGGCCGCGCGCCGGCTGGCGAACGCTGCGAACAAGGGCGAGAAGAACTCCAGACGATCCGGCCGGGCCATATCTTCCGCGATGATAGCCTCATCCTGCAGCGTGCGGATAAACGTGTCACCGACCAACTGCTCCCAGGCGGTCTGCGGATTACGATACACCGCCACGAACTGCCGCAGCTCGCATTCCCAACCGTTCCAAAGGTACTGAAAGATCACTTCCAGGGCACTGTTCACGGTCTGCCAGATGAAATTGCGGGTCAATGGTTGGCCCGCGGTCGTGCGCAGGTGTTCGTAGGCGGTCGCCGCGGCCCGCATCAGGATGTACGGATGCCGGCCGACCAGCTCCAGCAGCAGCGCCTGGTCCGGCGGGCTGAATTGCAGCTCGGCGCCCGGCGCGACCAGCGCCTCGGCCGCGGTCTCAGGCTCCAGCAGCCCCACATCCAGGCGTTCCAAGCGATAAAGCAGCGGCGACCCAACCAGCGCCGGAAAGATGTCGACGAGCGGGCGCCGCGTGGCCAACACCAGTGAAGCGTACTGCGTCAACTCCGTCACGTATTGGGTAGACCCCGCATCAGCCAGCAGCCGGGCTTCATCCACACGATCCAGGCAGAGGATCAGCCGCAGACCATGCGCCTGGGCCGCCCTGGCCAGGGCTGTCAGGCGCATCTGCGTGCCGGCCCGCGCAAGCTGCGCCGCTGTCTTATCCAACTGAATCTCGTGATCCAGGCCGCGCAAGTCACAATCGCCGCGGCGTTCAAGCGCAGTCAAAACCACCTCGGCCAGGTCGGCGAAGGGATTGCCGGGTGGGCAGCCGGCCAGATCCTGGTAAATGGGCAGCAGACACTCCGGGGCCAGGCCCGGCCCGATCACCGCGTTAAATGGCGCGCGGTGCAGACAGCCGGCCGGCGCGCCGAGATCGCGCAGGATGGTGGTCTTGCCGATCCGTCGCGGGCCGACCAGGTTGAGGCTGGCCGGGTCGCCTGCGGTGAGGCGGCGGACCATCTGCTTGAGGAGATCGCGGCGGCCATACGCCTGCGGCGGCACGCAACCGGGCCGCGGCAGAAACGGATTCTGCCAGTGCTCGACTGCGTTCGATGAAGCAACATCCCCCATGAATCAAGTCTCCTCTGGCGCTGCCGCCGGTTGATAGGCCGTGGCCCAGGCCGCAAAGAGCGGAATCCGCACCTGGTAGGCCGGCGCGCCGTTTTCAGTCATGCCGGTGGCCAACACATCAAGCCGCACCAGGGCCGCCAGCAGCTCACGCGCCGCGGCCGCGTCGGCATGGTTCCGCGCGCGTATCAGTAACTCCGGTTCGGAGAGCCAGTCTGCCGGCCCAGCGGCCCCCAGCCGGCGCAAGAGCTGCCGTGCGCCGGCAGCAACAGGCGCGCCGGTCACGTGTCTGAAGTAAAAATCAACATGATGATCCGGCGCGATGCTGAGCCTGGCAGCGCGCTGGGCATCGGCCAGCTCGAACACGCGGCGGTCGGTGCGCTTGATGTGCTCGACCGCCTGATAACCGACTACCTTGAGCAAGTAAGGGTGCCGGCCCGTCACCGCTGCCACGTAGTCCAGGGCCTCAGCGCGCCAGCTCAGGCCTACTTTGTCGGCCTCAGTGGCCAACAAGTCGCGCGTCGCGTCCAGATCCAAAGGTCCCAGCGGCAGCAATTGGGCGATCTCCAGCAGGCCGGCGCCGGGACCGGTGAGAGCCCGCATGCTGGTCAGAACGGCAGACTGCACCACGAGCACGAACGCCACATCCAGCGCGCCGCCCATCAGGTAGCGCAGGTTGTCAAACACCCGCGGTTCGAGCCACCCCTGGCGCACCTGGTCATCCAGTGAGCTGAACTCGTCCATAAGCACAACCAGCCGGATGTAGCGGCGGCTGGCCAGGGCCGCAGCCGTGCGCCGGCAGAACTGGGCGAACACCCCGACCGGGTCCACGGCCAGTTGTTGGCGCTCTTCTGCCGTGAGATAAGTCAAGCCGCCGCCCAGAAGATCGGGCACCTGGGCGAGGCGTTCGGTGGTGGCCCGGATCACCTCGCCGAGCAGGCCGGCCAGGCCCGGGCCGCGGTCCGGCTGGCAATCCACATACACCCCGACCCACGTATCGCCGATGCCGCTGCGCTCCAGATGCCTGAGGAGCGAGGTCTTGCCGATGCGCCACGGCCCGTACACCACCAGCGGGCCGGCCGGATCGGGCCGCGCGATGAACGCCTTGATCGCATTCAGCTCAGCCGCGCGGCCGAGAAAATCGCCCAGGCGATAGGCCGGCAGGTTGAAACGGTAGGGGTTCTCGCTGGCAAGGCGCCGTCGCAGTTCGCGCACCTCTTGTGGCGTCATGGCCAGCGGCCGCGCGGCGACCTCCCGGATGCCCGGCACAGCCTCGATCGCGGCGGACAGGGCGTTGGCGTCGGCGCTGCCGCGCACCTCGGCCAACACCTGGATGTGGGCCACATCGTCGGCGAGACGCTCCGCCAGCACCCGGTGCAGGGCGTGATTCTGGGCATGGAAGGGCTCCAGCACGTCGCTCAAAAGGCGTTTGCGATCGGCGCCCAGCATGCGAAACTCGTGGAGGGACTCATCCACCGGCGCGTGCCAGACCAACGCCATCGTGCGGGCATCCTGCGGCAAGCATTCGCAGGATGCCTCGTGGATGGTGACCCGCTCATGCGGTGTTTTGGGCTGGTAGAAGTGGCCGGCGATGGACACATCCACTGCCGGCCGGCAGCATTGGGCGACGCGGACGCGCTCAGCGCGCAGGCCCAGGGGGCGGCCGTCGGGATAACCGACGCGCTGCGCCACCTCCTGCGTCGCGATGCGCAGCGCCACCGCCGCCGGCGCGGGCCGGCCGCTGACGACCTGCTGGTAGAGGGCCTCGCTATCGCCGCACTGGTACCAATGGGCGGCTTCAGCCAGGTAGGCGCTGAGGCGCACCTTGCTCAATGTGATGCCCAGGCGTTGGCACTGCTGCGTGACTGCCTGCTCCAGGAGCTGCCTGCCGCGCTCGGCGCCCTGTTCACGGTAAGCCAACGCCTTCTGAATGCGGGCGGCCGCCGCCGGCGTCTGCACCGTCTGCAACCACTCGCGGCGCAGGCGCGAGGGCAGGCGCGGGTCAAACCGGACGTTGATGATGTCGGCGTTCGCCAGGAGAAAACCGACAGACACCTCCGCGCCGTTGACCTGGGCGCCAACATAAAACTGCCCGCGCTCCGAATGCAACTGAAAAGCAAAGTCGACCGGCGTGCTTTTGCAGGGCAGCGTTTGCAGTTCGCCCAGTGGTGTGAAGACGAAGGTTGGCTCCGCGTACGCGCCCGGCTCACCGCCGCGCAGGATGTTCAGCTCGCGCTCCTTACGGCGCCACCAGGCCTGGCCAAGCTGAGCCGCGGCAGCGGGCCCCAACTCCCACTCAGCGACACGGCCCCAGTAATTGCAGTGTTGCGCCGCGGGAGTGCAAATGAAGAAATCGACGGCGGGCCGTTCGCCGCGCCGGGTTTCAATAGCGACGGTGGTATGAAGCATGCGGTAGGCGTTGGGCTTGGGCGAAGCCAGATAGTCGCGCAAGGTGCCTATTACGTGCCGCCCCAGGCGGTGCAGGCAGCCCAGGGCCAGGTAGCAGGCGGCCTCATCAGGCGCCGTCACCTCCAGTGCCAGCCGGCCGGCCAGCGCGCGTGCGGCCTGCTCACGGTCGAGGTCCGGTCCCAGGTGTGGGTAGGCGCTGCTCTGTTCGAAAACCCGCGCCACGCGCACCGGGCGGATAGTCACGGCCACCGCGGCTGCCTGGTCGGGCAGGCCTTCGCGCAGCGCGGCCGCCACCAGGTCACGGACCTCGGCGCGCCGCGCGTCATGCTGCCGGATCCAGCTTTCGATCCGGGCGGCGCGGGCCGGCTCCTGGAGCCGGATCAGCGTCTCAGCAGCCTGGCGTTGCGCCTGCCACAACCCAAAGTGCTCCAGCACCGGCAGACAGGCCACGCGCAGTTGTTCGGCCTGGGCCGGCGCATCCGCCGGCGGCTGGCAGCTCAGCGCTTCCAGTTGCGCCAACATATGCCCGAGGGCGACGAAGGTGACCGGCTCGTCGGTGAAGGAGGCGATGAACAGCTTTTGCAGGTGCTGAAAGCCCGGCCGCGCCTGCTCGGTCCGGAAGCGCGGCTGCGGGTAGCTGGCCCGGTTGAGGGCCTGAAAGCGCTGCACCAGGTCTGCCACCGCCGGCGCCACCCGCGCGGCGATCAGGGGATAGGCGTCTGGGGCGGCGAATGTGGGCAGCGCGACCAGCCGGGCGGCGGCGCACCAGGCCTCCGGGCAATGCCAGGCAGCCAGCAGGTCGGCGGCGCGCGTCGAGACCCGGGCCGCGTGCGACGCGGCGGCGTCTGCAGCGGCGGTTGTATCAGCCAGGCGCGCGGCGGCTGCCAATAGTGCGCCCGCTGGCTGTTCGACGCCTGGTGGTTCTACAAGCTGCATGGTTCAGCTCCTCCTGCTGATCGCAGCCTCCATCATACCCGATGTGGGGCCTGAGAGCAAATTGCGAATAAAACTCTCTGGATTTGTGAGATTAACCAGATCCACGGAAAGAGCATTATATCTTAAAATTCTGCAATAAGAAGATAAGATACTCTTGACTATTGAGAGACTTGGTATTACAATTGAGAGACTTCGTCCGGCCGGGCTGCCGGGGAGCAAACGCGGCGGCGCAAGACGGAGTTCTCGCTCACCGGAGGATTGCAGCATGAACCCATTTCCCACTCTTGCCACTTTATCGCCCATCGTCGCGTTGGCGGTCTTTCTCGGCGCCGGCGTGTTGTTAGCCAGCAGCGGTCGCCTGCTTTGCGGCATCCGGCCGCTGCGTCCGGAGGGAGACCGCCAGATTGCCCAGGTGACGGCCATTGGCGGCGGCGTGCAGGCCGGCGACCCTTCGTTTATGGCCGGCGCGCTGCGGGAAAGCCTGGAGGAAATGAACTGTCCGGTCACTTTCCAGGCCTGCGCCGAGACCTTGATAGTCTCTGGCCCCGGGCAGGTGCGGTGGCAACGGCTGGCGGACCCGATTGGGCCCGCCGCCGTTGTTTTTCGGCACTGGCACACGCCCCCGCGCCAGCCCTGGCACGTGCCGCACGACGGCTGGCAATGCCTGGTGCTCTACCGGGCTGACCTGGCAGGCACGCCCCAACCCTCGCCCGAGATCCCCGGCTTGATTTGGCTCTGGCCCGCGCAGCTCGTGGCCCTCGCCCATCACGACGTCTCTTTGCAGGCGCTGCTGGCGGAGGGCGCCAAACTGCGCGACGCCCCTGCCCGGCCCCTGGACCGAGCCGCGCTGGCCCGCCTGACCGACTCGCAAGAGGCCCTGGTGCTCGGTCTGGGGTCGGCCGCGTTGGCCTTCTATGAGCAGTTAGCGGCCGGGTCCTCGTGCGGCAGCCGCTAGCTCCCCCGGCCGGATGCGCCGGCGCAGTTCGGCCAGGGTGGCGCCCAGGCGGGCGCCGACCGCAGCACTGATTCACTATCTCGATTGGCGTGTTTGTTATATAATTGATTCATGTCCATGCCGATCCTGGCTACCAAACTTTATGTTCCCTTGCCTCGGCCCAAGGTTGTCCCCCGCCCCCGCCTGATCGAGCGGCTGAGCGAAGGGCTCTCTGCGGGCCACAAGCTGATCCTCATCTCTGCCCCCGCCGGCTTTGGCAAAACCACGCTCGTCAGCGAATGGGTCTCTGAAAGGATGAAGGCGGAAGGCGGAAGGATGAAAGAAGGTGAAAGCCTTCATCCTTCATCCCTCAGCCTTCATCCCTCCAAAGTCGCCTGGCTGTCGCTGGACGCCGGGGATAACGACCCCACGCGCTTTCTGGCTTACCTGGTCGCGGCGCTGCAGACCATCTCGGCCGGCATCGGCGCCGGCATGTTGGCTGCACTCCAATCCCCGCAGCCGCCGCAGACCGAAGCGGTCTTGACCGCCTTGCTCAACGAGATTGCGGTCATCCCCGAGCGCTTTCTCCTCGTCCTTGATGACTACCACTCAATTGATTCTCAACCGGTTGACAACGCCCTCACCTTCTTCATCGAGCGCCTGCCGCCACAGATGCACCTGGTCATTGCCACGCGCGAGGATCCGCCATTCCCGCTAGGGCGCTGGCGCGTCCGCGGCCAACTAACCGAGCTGCGCGCCGCCGACCTGCGCTTCACGCCCGCCGAGGCCGCCGAATTCCTCAACCGGGTGATGGGCCTGAACCTCTCAGCCGCGGACATCGCCGCGCTGGAAGCTCGCACTGAAGGCTGGATCGCCGGCCTGCAACTGGCCGCGCTTTCGATGCAAGGACACCCAGATACCGCCAGCTTCATCGAGTCTTTTACCGGCAGCCACCATTTCGTGCTGGACTATCTGGTGGAGGAGGTCCTGGGCCAGCAATCCGAAAGCGTCCAGACTTTCTTGCTGCGCACATCCATCCTCGACCGCATGTGCGGTCCTTTGTGTGATGCGGTGATGGGGATCGGCAAATCGGCGAATCAGCGAATCACGAATACGCCAGTCGCACATTCGCAGGCAATCCTGGAATATCTCGAACACGCCAACCTGTTCATCGTTCCCCTGGATCACGAGCGGCGTTGGTACCGCTATCACCATCTCTTTGCCGAATTGCTGCGCCAACGACTGCAACAGCGTGACAACGTGGCCGTGTACCACGTACGTGCCTGCCAGTGGTATGAAAACAATGACCTGTTGCTCGAGGCTTTTCACCATGCGGCTGCTGCCCATGATGTTGAGCGCGCGGAACGCCTGGTGGCAAGCAAGCGGATGCCCATCCACCTGCACAGCGCAGCAACGGCGATACTGGACTGGCTGGAGACGCTGCCGGATACCGTGCGAAATGCCCGACCGGCGTTGTTGTGGAGACAGGCTTCACTCATGCTGGCTATCGGTCAAACGGCGGGGGTGGACGCGATACTCCAGGCGGCCGAAGCAGCTCTGGATGCCGCGGCCGTGCCGGGCGCTTCGCCGCCCGATGCGACCCGGGACCTGATCGGAAGAATTGCCATTGCCAGGGCCACCCTGGCGCTGAGCCAGTTTCAGACGGAAACCATCCTGGCCCAGGCGCGCCGCGCCCTGGAGCACCTGACCCCCGACAATCTCCCATACCGCTCCACGGCGATGCTGATGATGGGCCTTGCCCATTATCTCCAGGGAGACCGCGACGCGGCCGGTCGGGCCTATGCCGAAGCCTTAGCGCTCGCCCAGGCGGGTGGGGATATCACCAACACCATCCTGGCTTCGCTGCGTTTGGGCCAGATCCAGGCGCACAACAACCAGCTCTACCAGGCGGCCGAGACCTTCCAGCAGGTTCTGAAATTGATCGGTGAATACTCACCCTCGGATGCTGCGGCAGCCTATATCAGCCTGGCGACCATCTGCTACGAGTGGAACGACCTGGATGCCACCGAGAAGCACCTGGAGCGAAGTTCGCAATTGGCGCAGCAGTATGCTCACATCGTTGACCGAATGATTCTGAGTGATCTGTACCTGGCCCGCCTGAAACTGGCCCAGGGAGATGTGATCGGCGCGTCGAGCATCGTAGCGCAGGCGGAACGAACCGCGCAGCAAAAGAACATCCGCATCCGCCTGCAGGACCTTGCCTATTCCCAGTCATGGATCCACCTTCGCGAGGGGGACTTCGATGCTGTCGTTCAAGCGGCACGCCAGAATGACCTTCCGCTCATGGAGGCACGCGCGCTCATTGCCCAGGGCAACCCATCAACCGCACTGAAAATAATAGAACCACTGCGCCAGGAAGCGGAAGCCAAAGGATGGGCGGACAGACGGCTCGAGGTGATGGCTGTCCAATCCATCGCCCTCGATGCAAGTGGTGACAAAGGTCAGGCAATCGCACAACTGGCCGAAGCCCTGGCGCTGGCCGAGCCCGGCGGCTTCATTCGGACCTTTGTGGACGAAGGCGAGGCAATGCGATTGTTGATTTTAGATTTCAGATTTTCGATTGAAAAGCAATCGGGCGGCCAGGATCAGAGACGGCTCGGTTACGCAGACAAACTCCTGGCTGCTTTTGCCCAACCGCCGGCCATGCCACAATCAAAAGTCGAAAATCAAAAATCCAAAATGTTAGAGCCACTCAGCCAACGCGAGCTGGAACTGCTGAAGCTGATAGCCCAGGGCCTCTCGAACCGGGAGATCGGCGAGCGGCTGTTCCTGGCCCTGGATACGGTCAAGGGGCACAACCGGCGGATCTTCGATAAACTGCAAGTTCAAAGCCGCACCGAAGCCATCGCTCGCGCCCGCGAGTTGGGGTTGTTGTAATTGCAAGCAGTAGGGGCGGGTTTCTCCGCATCAACGGAGTGCCGGGCCATCACCACGTTGCTGCCGTACACGTCAGGCCCGCGCTGACCACGGAAAACCCGCCCCTACGCATCAACGGAGTGCCGGGCCATCACCACGTTGCTGCCGTACACGTCAGGCCCGCGCTGACCACGGAAAACCCGCCCCTACGCATCAACGGAGTGCCGGGCCATCACCACGTTGCTGCCGTACACGTCAGGCCCGCGCTGACCACGGAAAACCCGCCCCTACGCATCAACTCTATTTGCCCCCAATCCAAAACAACACCTTCCACCCACACCAAAGTGTCTATACAACAACACCGTTGCGCCGGTATAGTGCCTGTGCATTGAGCAAGCAGCTCAGCGGCTCAGCGGCTGAGCTGCTGAGAATCGGACACAACAGGTGCGAGGCTATGTCAAACAATCCTAACGCGACAACTGATCCAAGTCGCCCCGCGGTCTATCGTATCAGGCTCAAGGGCCATCTAGGCCCTCAGTGGACAGACTGGTTTGAGGGCCTGACCATCACACTGGAAGAGGATGGCGACACGCTGCTGACCGGCCCAGTGATTGACCAGGCTGCGCTGCACGGGTTGCTCAAGAAAGTCCGTGACTTAGGCATGCCCTTGGTCTCGGTCAACCAGGCCCAGATCAATGAAACTCAACCCTATCGTTCAACAAAGGAGAAAAAATGAACCCAAACCGAATGAAAACCTTGCAGAGATTCGGCGGTATCGCCGCGCTGTACCTGGCCGTCGCCTACCTGATCGGAATGGTGCTCTTTATCGCCGTGCTGGACACCCCCAGCATCACCGACCCGGCCCAAAAGGTGGCCCTGCTCGTCAGAATGCAGACGGTCGTCTTCTCGACTAACCTGCTCATGTACGTGTTCTTCGGCGTCGTTCTGATCGTGCTGGCGCTGGCGCTGTACGACCGGCTGCGGTCGGGCGCACCGGCGATGATGCAGGCCGCCACCGCGATCGGGATCATCTGGGCCGGCTCGCTGATCGCCAGCGGCATGGTCGCCAATGCCGGGATCGCCCCTGTCGTCGCGCGCTACGCCACAGACCCGGCCCAGGCTGCGCTGACCTGGCAGGGCATCGAAGCGGTGGCGAGCGGGCTGGGCAACGGCAACGGCGAGATCCTGGGCGGCCTGTGGACGCTGCTGGTCAGCCTGGCCGCGCTGCGGGCCGGCGGGCTGCCCAAAGGGCTGAATATCGTCGGTCTATTGGTCGGCGCGGTCGGCGTCATCTCACTGCTGCCCCCGTTGACCGACACGCTGACCGGGGTTTTCGGCCTGGTCCAGATCATCTGGTTCGTCTGGCTGGGGATTGTGCTGCTGCGAGGAGAAAACAGATGAATTCCGTCAATAAGACCGCAAGAATGGCAGGGTTCCTGTACTTGATTTACATGGTGTTTCACACCGCCGCAGATGTGATTGGGCGTTCCAAGCTGATTGTACTCGGAGATGCCGCGACAACCGCCAGGAATATCGCGGCGTCTGCAGGGCAATTCCGCACCGGCATCGTGATCGATCTGCTCGCGGCTGTGCTGTTTCTGCTGGCAGCCTGGGCTCTGTACGTGCTGCTGCAACCGGTCAACAAGAACATCGCCTTGCTGTTCCTGCTGTTGAACCTGGGCGGCGTCGCGGTCCAGTGTTCCAGCGATCTGTTCCTGTTGGCCGGCCAACTGCTCCTGAGCGGCGCTGAATACTTGAAGGTCTTCCAGGCCGATCAACTGCAGGCGCTGGCCATGGCGTCCCTGGTTCTATACAAAAATGGGTTCATGATCGCCCAGATATTCTACGGCGCCTGGCTCTTCCCGCTGGGTTATCTGGTTTTCAAGTCGGGCTTCCTGCCCAGGATCCTGGGCATCGTGTTGATGGTGCATTGCGCGTTCTGGCTGATGACGACGCTGCAGTTCTTTCTTTTCCCGAGCTTCGGGGCGATAATCTACGTAAGCTGGCCGCTTGGATTCATTGCGGAATTTGGACTGACGTTGTGGCTTCTGATCATGGGCGCCAAACGAAAAGGATGAGCCTCTAATGAAAACGAATGAAGCCTTTGCCGAGCTGGAGCGCGGCGTGCGGGCGGCACTAGAGACCTACTCCAACGTCCACCGCGGCAGCGGGCATAACTCGCTGACATCCACGCACTTGTACGAGCAGGCCCGCGGGATTGTCCTGGATGATCTGGGGCTGGACAAGGAGGGACACACCGTCATCTTCTGCTCTCCCAGGCGGGCGGAGCTGCTCGAGGCGCGCCTCGGGCGGATGGGCTGCCGCACCGTGTCCAGCCGGGACATCGGCCTGCCCCTGGGTCTGCGAGCGGTGGCCGTCGCACGGAAGGCGCTGCCCGCGGGCGCGCCCTTCCAGCCCGGCGGCGGGACAGCCCGGCTGGTCTTTCCCAACCGGGTCATCTGGGCCAGGGGGGCGGACAAATTCGAGGCCGGCACACCCGCCGTAGTCAGCGTCGTTGCCCTTGCACGGGCGCTCCAGTTGACCCGGCAGTTCGGCAAGGACGCCCGATCTTCGAAGATCGGCTTTCTTGGTGCGGACACCGAAGAACGGACGGCGGCTGACATCCTGTATCACGACGAACTGGAGAAGTTTGCCGGGCGGGAGCTGCTGGCTGCACTCCGGCCGACCCTGATCGGTCAGCGGGTTCCCGTCCCGACGCTGGAAGGCGCCAGGTCCTTCATCAACCTGGATAATGGCGCCAGCACGCCCACCTTCGAGCCGATATGGGAGGCGGTCTGCCAGGCCTGGCGCCAGCCGGAGCAAGTGCAGCGGGAGATCGTCCGGGAGGTCAAGTCCATCTGCGCCGGGGTTCTGGGGGCGCCCGCGGCGGACTACGACGTAATCTTCACCTCCAACACCACCGAGGCCATCAACCTGGCCGCCGAAAGCCTAGGGGGTGAATCCCTTAACGGAACCAGGCCGGTCGTGGTGAACACGCTCCTGGAACACAACTCGAACGAGCTGCCCTGGCGCAGGCTCCCCGGCGTGGCCCTCATCCGGTTCCCGGTCGACGACGAAGGATTCCTGGATTTGGACGCGCTGGAAGCGCTGCTGCGCGCCTATAACCAGCAGGGTCAGCACGGAACGAAGCGCGTTCGCCTGGTGGCATTGAGCGGCGCTTCGAATGTCCTCGGCACTTTCAACGATCTGGCGGAGATCAGCCGCATCGTGCACCGCTACGGCGCGCGCCTGCTGGTGGACGCGGCGCAGTTGGTCGCCCACCGAAAAGTCGACATGGCAGCCTGCGGGATCGACTATCTTGCCTTCTCGGCCCACAAGGCCTACGCGCCTTTCGGCACAGGGGCGCTGGTGGTGCGAAAGGGGCTGCTGCAATTCTCCCCGGCTGAACTGGAGGGGATTCGTTCGTCCGGCGAGGAAAACGTCGGGGGTATCGCCGCGCTGGGCAAGGCCCTGGTGCTGCTGCAGCGTATCGGCCTGAACGTGATCCAGCAGGAGGAACAGGCCCTCACCGAGCGGGCGCTGCGCGGCCTGATGCAGATCCCCGGCCTGACGGTTTTCGGCATCACCCCGGACTCACCCCGTTTCAGCCGTAAAGGGGGGGTGATCGTCTTCAACCTGAAAAACAGGATGGCGAGCCGGGTGGCCCGGGAACTGGCCGAACAGGGCGGGATCGGCGTCCGCTCCGGCTGCCACTGCGCGCATCTGCTGATCAAGCACTTGCTCGATATTCCCCCGCTGCTGCAGCAATTCCAGGGGGTGATGCTGACGCTGTTCCCGAAGCTGGCGCTGCCGGGACTGACCCGTGTGAGCCTGGGCATCGAGAACACCCCTGAAGACATCGACACATTGATCGACGTATTGGACAAAATCGCCCGCCAACCCGCGGCAGAAGATAACCCCTTTGCATCGAAAAAGACCGCTATCCAGCGACGGATGGATGATTTCGCCGAGGCCGCGGCTCAAAGAGTCTATGCGCAGCGCAACTAGAAGATGGCGGCTGGTTTGGTAGGAATTCCAAATGCAGTCATTTCCGGATACATTTGGAATTCCCACCGGCTTGGGACGCTGTTTGAATTTTGAGGGGCGTGTTATAATTGATTCATGTCCGCGCCCATCTTAGCCACTAAACTTTATATTCCCTCACCGCGGCCTAAGGTCGTCCTCCGCCCGCGCCTGGTCGAGCGGCTGAACGAGGGTCTCGCTGCGGGCTGCAAACTCACCCTCATCTCTGCCCCGGCCGGCTTTGGCAAGACCACGCTGGTCAGCGAGTGGGTGGCCGAAAGGATGAAGGATGAAGGCGGAAGGATGCAAGTTGCCTGGCTGTCGCTGGACGCCAGGGATAGCGCCCCCACGCGCTTTCTGACTTACCTCGTCGCGGCCTTGCAGACCATCTTTGCCGGCATCGGAGCAGGGGTGTTGATGGCGCTCGAATCCCCCCAGCCGCCGCCCACCGAGATGCTCTTGACCGCCCTGATCAACGAGATCACCGCCATCCTGGACAATCCTTCGACTCCGCTCAGGACTCCGCCCAGGACAGGCTTCATCCTCGTCCTTGACGACTACCACCTGGTGGATGCCAAAGCGGTTGACGCGGCGACCTCCGTCGACGCGTCAACCTCAGTCGACGCGTCAACCTCGGTTGACGGTGTTCTTACCTTTCTGCTGCAGCACCTGCCGCCCCAGGTGCATCTGGTCATCGCCACCCGCGAGGACCCGCCGCTGCCCCTGGCCCGCCTGCGCGCTCGGGGGCAAATGACCGAGCTGCGCGCGGCTGACCTGCGATTCACGCCCGCCGAGGCCGCCGGATTTCTCAACCAGGTCATGGGGCTCAATCTCTCGGCCGAAGACATTACGGCGCTGGAAACCCGCACCGAAGGCTGGATTGCCGGCCTGCAATTAGCCGCAATTTCAATGCAGGGGCATCAGGATGCCGCCGGTTTCATCAAGTCCTTCACCGGCAGTCACCATTTCGTGCTGGATTATCTGGTTGAGGAAGTCCTTGGGCAGCAATCCGAAGGCGTCCAGACGTTTCTGCTGCGGACGTCCATCCTCGACCGCATGTGCGGCCCATTGTGTGACGCGGTGATGGGAATCAGCGAGTCAGCGAATCAACAAATGAGCGAGTCAGCGAATCAACGAATCAGCGAATCGCGTAGCACACCGTTCGCAGATTCGCCATTCGCTCATTCGCCATTCACCGATTCGCAGTCCCTCCTCGAACATCTCGAACGCGCCAACCTGTTCATCGTCCCCCTGGACAACGAGCGGCGCTGGTACCGCTATCACCATCTTTTTGCCGAATTGCTGCGCCAACGACTGCACCTGAGCATCGCCTCGCCTGCCGGGGGTGAAACGAGGAGCGTGGTTGAGCTGCACGCACGTGCCAGCGTATGGTATGAGGCCAATGGCCTGGCGATCGAAGCGTTCCACCATGCGGCTGCCGCCAATGACGTCGAACGCGCCGAGCGGCTGATCGATGAAAAGGGTCTGCACCTGCACTCGCGTGGCGTGGCTGCGATACTGGACTGGCTGGCGTCGCTGCCGACAACGGTGCTGGATGCCAGGCCCTCGTTGTGGGTGAGGCATGCCTCGGCATTACTGGTGGGTGGCCAAACGGCCGGTGTCGAAGAGAAACTAAACGCGGCCGAGGCAGCTTTAGCTGTCGCCCTGCAAGGCGCCGAGCCGGACGACAAGACCCGCGCTCTGATTGGGCAAATTGCCGCCCACAGGGCTACGTTGGCTCTCAATGACACCCAGCTAAATGCCCAGTCGCGCGCCCTGGATACCTTTCGGCGTTATCTGGAGCTGCTTGGTGATCCGCCCCCTCTGAGTGCCAACGAAGCGTATCTTGGCATGGGCCGCATATTCTACGAATGGAACGATCTGGATGCCGCGGAGCAGCACTTTCAACAGAGCCTTCAACTGGCGCGGCAGTATGATAAAAGTATCGATAGATTCGTTCTCTGTGAGATATATCTTGCCCGACAGAAACTGGCCCGGGGGGATGTGGCCGGCGCGGCCGCCATGTTAGCGGAGACCGAGCAGTCCGTGCGCCAGAATAATCTCGTGCATCGCATGCCTGAGGTCGCTGTTGTCCAGGCAAAGGTGCTGCTAAGACAGGGGAATTTAGCAGCCGCCGCTGATCTGGCCGGGAAGTACGAGCTTCCCCTCATCCGGGCCAGGGTGCTCCTGGCCCAGGGAGACCCGTCCGCAGCGTTGGCGGTGCTGAGGCCGTGGCGTCAACAAATGGAAGCAAAGGGTTTGGCAGACGAACGTTTTAAAGCGGTGATTCTTCAGGCGGTCGCTCTGCGTGCCAATGGCGAAAAGGATGAGGCGGTGCAATTGCTGGGTGAGGCCCTGGCGCTGGCGGAGCCGGAAGGTTTCATCCGGATCTTCGTGGACGAAGGCGAGCCGATGCGATTGTTGATTTTAGATTTTCGATTGTGGATTGAAAAGCAACTGCGCGGCCAAGATAATAAACTGCTCGCTTACGTGGATAAACTCCTGGCTGCTTTTCAGGACGTGACGAAGGACGAACGACGAACGACGGAGCTTTCGTCCGCCGTCGTTCGTCCGCCGTCGTTGGTCGAACCCTTAAGCCAACGTGAGTTGGAAATCTTGAAGCTGATCACTCAGGGGCTCTCGAATCGTGAGATTAGCGAACGGCTTTTTCTGGCCCTGGACACGGTCAAAGGGCACAACCGCCGGATCTTCGACAAACTGCAGGTGCAGAGCCGCACCGAAGCCATCGCCCGCGCCCGCGAGCTGGGGTTGTTGTAATTGCAAGCAGTAGGGGCGGGTTTCTCCGCATCAACGGAGTGCCGGGCCATCACCACGTTGCTGCCGTACACGTCAGGCCCGCGCTGACCACGGAAAACCCGCCCCTACGCATCAACGGAGTGCCGGGCCATCACCACGTTGCTGCCGTACACGTCAGGCCCGCGCTGACCACGGAAAACCCGCCCCTACGCATCAACGGAGTGCCGGGCCATCACCACGTTGCTGCCGTACACGTCAGGCCCGCGCTGACCACGGAAAACCCGCCCCTACGCATTAACTCTATTTGCCCCCCAATCCAAAACAACACCCTCCACCAACACCAAAGTGTCTATACAACAACACCGCCACGCCGGTATAGTGTCTGTGTCTTGAGCAAGCGGCTCGGCCGCTGCGGATCCAACACAGCCGGAGTTACAAAATGAACCCAAGTCTATTCTCTCAAGTCCTGCAGTTCGGCGCGGGGGCAGTGTTCATCCTGTTCCCGCTGATCTTCGTCTTTGCTTTTGCCGTTCACCCCAGGTTGCTGCGGCCACGGCTGCTCAAGCCGGAAGAGATCATTCGGCGGGCGCGGCGGAGCAAATGGCTGCACTTGGGGCACGGCCTGGTGTTACTCAATACTGCGCTCCTCGTGGTGATGGCCTTCCACTTCATGAAAGTACTGAGTCAGGGAAGCGCAGCCTGGGCTGGACTGATCGGCGGCGTGCTGGCCGTCTTGGGCGCGATCTTCCTGGCAGCCGACAAAGGCGCCCTGTGCCTGACCATGAGCGCGCTGGACACCGTGCCGGAAGCGGAGTTCTCCGCCATGATGCCGGGCTTGCTGGCGATGTTTGCCAAAAAGGGCTGGATGGTGCTCCTGTGGGGCTTGTTGCTCTTGCCGGTGGGGGCTGCGATCCAGGCAGTTGGCCTGCTGCAGGCCGGCGCGCTGCCAGCGTGGCAGAGCGCCCTCTTTCTGATCGGCGTGCTGCTGGTAGGCATACCGGACGGCGTGGAGATCATCAATCTCAGCGCCTCCATTCTGATGGCAATCGCGATGGTGCCCTATGGGATCCAGCTCATCGCGACCGCACTGTAGGAGGCGCAAACCATGAAACAAACCGACCGCAACTTACGACAAGGTAAACAAGGAGCAAAGGCATGAATACAAACCGAAAAACCGCGAGCCTCGTGGGCGTGCTGTTCATCATCGGCACGCTGATGGGCGTGTTGAGCGTGGTCTTTGTCTCGCCGATGCTTGACGGGCCTGGCTACCTGGCCCAGGTGGCGGCCCAGCCCACGCCGATGATCCTGGGCGCGTTCTGTATGCTGGGCATGGGCCTGGCGCTGGCCATGATTCCGCTGGCCCTGTTCCCGATCCTCAAGCGCCACCACGAACCTCTGGCCATCGGCTATGTCGTGTTCAGAAGTGGGTTGGAGATGGTGACGACGCTGGGGGTGCTGGGCAACTGGCTCCTGCTCGTCGCCCTGGGCAAGGAATACGCGGCCGCCGGCAGCCCGGCCGGGCCTGAGTTTCAAGCCCTGGGCGCGGTCATCAGCAAGGCCGCCGAGATCAGCGCGAATGCCACCGCTGTGGTCTTTCCGATTGGGGCCCTGATGCTGTATGGGGTGTTGGTTCAGTCGAAGCTGATCCCGCGCTGGCTGTCGGTCTGGGGGTTGATAGCGGTCGTGCTGCATCTGGCGTTGACCGGTTTGGCCGGCCTGGCCAACCTGAGCGAACCCGCGCTGATCCAGGGCGTGGCAAACGCGCCGATCCTGGTGCAGGAGATGGTCATGGCGGTCTGGCTGATCGTGAAGGGATTCAATGACTGATCGAAAAAAGACTGCATGGATCTTGGGTGTGGTGCTGGGGATTATGTTCAGCCCATTGGCGATGGTCCTGGCAGGGTATCGAATCGCGATGTTCCAGAATCTCGGCTTTGCGAAAGGGACAATGGCTCCTCCGATAGCATGGATTCTCGCTACCATTGTCGGAGTCGTATATGTTCTGTACACAATGAAAGCCATCCCTTTCATTGCAGGCATGCAGCGCGAAATCTCTCTGTTCAAGCTCCTGGGGATTCTCTCGGCAGTGGTCGGCGGCATCGTCGAAGAGGTCTTCTTTCGACGTTGGACCATGGATATGCTCATGTCGGGTGGTTTCAATCCCATCCTCCAGGTCGTTATTTCCGGCGTCGCATTTGGTTTGGCACATGCCAGTTGGACACTGCTCGCAAAGCGCAACTTCAAGGGTACGCTTCCGGCGATCATCTCAACGTCAATTCTGGGGATCTTTCTGGCCATCGTCTATCTCGCGGGCGGACGCAATCTGGGGCCGTGCATATTTGCCCATGTACTGATCAATGTGGTTGTCGAACCGTGGCTGATGCTGTCTGCGGTCTCAGGCAAGTGGCGGGCCAAGAGCCAAATCCAGCGATGAAGATACCAAAAGGAGAAGTTAGAATGAATACCTCCCGCAGCAAGCCTTTGCTGAATGGACTACTGGCGTGGTTTATCGGTTTTGCACTCTATATGCTTCCGGCGTTTGTCGTTGCCTTCCGGCTGGCCTTCGAAATGGGGCCCCGGAAGCAAGGCGCGGCCGCCATCAGTGCGCAGATCAGCCGGGCGATAGCCGCCCTGTATGCAGGCAGTTGGCTCCTGCACGTGGGGTTGATCGTCATTGTTGGCCTGCTGGTGGTGTGGCGTGCTTGGGCTGTAGCGAAAGGGAGCGAGCAAAGACCACTGGTTAGCGGTCTGATGGTGGGAGCAGTGCCAACGGTGCTAACGCCGGTGCTGCTGGTGTGGGGCGGATTTGGCTGGGTGGACATTGTCGCGATGCTGGTCTGCCTGGTTGCCGGCGTGGCCGGTGGGCGCCTGGCCAAGGCACAGACCAAGTCATAAGAAGGAAGGAAAAAATCAAGTCCAGGTGGACCGCATCGAGGTTGAAGAGTAATACAAGGAGGTGTCCCGTGGACAAACCGATCATTCTGGCTCGCAACATACAGAAAACCTTCCGTAACGGGAAGATCGAAGTGCATGCCCTGCGCGGGGTGGATCTGGCCATCACGGCCGGCGAGATGGTGGCCGTGATGGGGCCATCGGGGTGCGGCAAGACGACCCTGATCAACTGCCTGTCCGGCCTGGACAGCTTCGATACGGGAGAGGTAGAAATCGAAGGCGAATCCCTGCGGGCGATGAGCGACCGGGCGCGCACCAACTATCGGGCCAGGCGCATGGGCTTCGTATTCCAGACTTTCAACCTGCTTCCCGTCATCACGGCGGTGGAGAACGTCGAGCTGCCCCTCCTGCTCAGCGGCGTCCGCCCGCGGGAGGCCCGGCAGCGTGCCCTGCGCGGCCTGACCCAGGTGGGGCTGGCTGATCGCGCGGCGCACCGCCCGGCGGAGCTCTCCGGCGGCGAGCGCCAACGCGTCACCATTGCACGCGCGCTGGCCAGCCAACCCGCGATCATCTGGGCCGACGAGCCGACCGGCAACCTGGACACCGTGGCGGCCGCGGATGTGCTCACCCTCATGCGCGACCTGAACCGGGAACAAGGTCAAACCTTCGTGATCGTCACCCATGATCCCCACATCGGTGACCTGTGCGACCGCGTCATCCGCATGCAGGATGGGGCGATTGTGGCAGACGTGCGCGATGAGGTCGCCGATCCCTGCACAGGGATGGTCGACGCCGTCGCGGAAGGGGAATAGAGGCAACCATGGCAACGCAACCTGGCTTCGACGCGGCCCGAACATCGGCCATCGTTCTCCTGACCGCCGTGGCGCTGATCCTGCTCACTCTGCTCGTGATGGGGCTGCGCAACCGCACCATCGCAAAACTGGGGGTGCGCAATATCCCACGGCGACGGTCCCAATCGGCCCTGATCATCGTGGGGCTGACGTTGAGCACCATCATCATCGTCAGCGCGCTGAGTATCGGCGACACGCTCAGCTACTCGGTGCGCCGCCACGCCATCAACGCCTACGGCGCCATCGATCAAGTGATCTCGCCGCCCTTGCTGTCGGCGCTGGCCGGGCTCGCCACGGACGCCGCGGAGGGGGATAATCCACTCGATGCGCTGGCCGGCTCCGAGCTGTCCGGCGTGCTGAACGGGGACCTGCTCAGCATCCTGGGCCTGCTCCAAAAGGGGCTGCCGGGCATCAGCGAAGAACGCTACGCCCAGCTCCGCGACCAGGCGCAGTCCGACCCGGCCACCGCCGCCGTGGTAGACGGGCTGGCGCCCTCCATCGCCTTCCCGACCATCATCCGTGACCAGACAAGCGGCCAGGGCATCCCCCTGGGTTTCATCGTGGCCGTGAACAACGAGTACGACGAGCAGTTCGGTCTCACGACGGTGGACGGGAAGCCGGTGCAGATGGAGGCGCTGCGCACGGGCGTGGGGAACATCTTTGCCGAGGCCAGCAACCTCTTTCGCTGGGCGGACAGCATCGGCATCAATGTGGACAGCGTGGCCGCCGTCGTGGCCCAGGCCGGCGCGCTGATCACGCAGGGTCAAGGACTGCTGAATGAAGCGCCCGGCGAACCCACTCGGCCCTTGACTGGGACCCTGGACCTCGCGGCACTGGGTGCTGCGTTGTCGGGGGGCAACCTCGACCTGGCCGCGGCAGGAGCCGCGTTGGGCATCGACACCGAGGCGATCCTCAGCGCGGTGAACCTGAACACCCTCAGCACTGAGATCGACCGCGTGCTGGAGCAGGTGGGGCTCGAACTGCGCCAGGGGGATGTCTACCTCAACCGGCTGGGCGCGGAGCAGCTCAACGCCCAGCCAGGGGACGTGCTGGACGTCTTCATCGGCCCGCTCCCCGTGCCGTTCCGGGTGGCCGCGATTGTGGAGCAGGCCGGCCCCCTGGGTGCGCTCAAACCGGTGGTCATGCTGCGGCTGGACGAAGCCCAGGAGTTGCTCTTCATGCCGGGGCGGATCAACAATGTGCTCGTCTCCAATGCCGGGGATGCCGACACGGGCATGGCGAACACGGCGGCCGCGGCCCGACAACTGCGCGCGCTGGCCTTGAACGAGGATGCTCTGGCGGAGCTGGCGGCCCTGCTGCGGGAACCGGGCGTGCTGGCTGTCATCGAGGCCGGCGCGAATGGCGCCGCCCCGGCCACCAGGAGTTCGACCAGGAGTTCAGACGAAGAGGACATGGCCGACTTCCTGACCTTCATCGGCGGCGGGGGCAGGGGCAGCGTGACGCTGGCCGAGCGCAAGCGCCTCCTGGTCGCGGAACTGGCGGGTACTGGCGTCTCCCCGGATCTGCGGCTGCTCGTGGCCCAGCCGGACATGCAGAATTGGCTGCGGGGACTGCCCCTGCCCGGCGAGACCGGCGCTAAGCTGGATGAGATCCTGGGCCGGATCAGCGACCTGGAAGTGCTGGACGTGCTGAGCAAAAATACGGTGGTGGCGGCGGCAGGGATCGGCGGTGGGGTATTCACCACGGTCTTCAGCATCTTCGGCATCTTCTCCATCTTCGCCGGGGTGCTGCTGATCTTCCTGATCTTCGTCATGCTGGCAGCAGAGCGGCGCAGCGAGCTGGGGATGGCCCGCGCCATCGGGATGCAGCGGGGCCACCTGGTGCAGATGTTCGTCTCCGAGGGCATGATTTACGACCTGGTGGCCGCGGCCTTGGGCGTGGTCCTGGGGCTGGCGATCTCCTATGCGATGATCGGCTTCCTGGGCGGCATCTTCAACACGGCGGCCCAGCAGGTCAGCCGCGGACTGGCCGGCAGTCAGTTCACCTTCCGCTTCGATGTCGCCCCCACGTCGGTGGTGATCGCCTACGCCCTGGGCGTGCTGCTGACCTTCACCGTGGTCACCGTCTCCTCCTGGCGGGTCAGCCGCCTGAACATCGTCTCGGCGATCCAGGACACGCCGGAACCGGCCGGGGGCGAGCGGGGCGCGGGCAAGCTGATCGGCCGGCTGATCACCGGCCCGCTGACCGTGGCTGCGGGCGCCTGGCTCTGCTTCGGCGCGGCGGGCGGAGGATCGGGCGTCCTGCTGTTGATCGCGCTTTCCATGCTGCTGGTGGGCGGGCTGCTGAGCGTGGGCTGGGCGCTGTCGGCGACGGCCATGCGCACGGAACGCCGGCGGCGGCTGGTCTATTCAGCCATCGGCCTGGGCCTGGTGCTCATTTGGGGGCTGCCGTGGGCGACCCTGCTGCCCGGCCGGAGCTTCGGCTTGCTGCAGGGGGATGCCCGCTGGACGGTCCTCTCGCTGGCGGTCAAGGGTCCGGCGCTGATCCTGGGCGGGATCCTGGTCATCATGTTCAGCGCCGACATCCTGCTGCAAGCGGTCAGCCGGCTACTGGGCGGGATCGGCCGCGTAGCGCCCGTGCTCAAGACCGCCATCGCCTATCCGCTCACAAGCCGCTTCCGCACGGGCGTGGCCATGGTCATGTTCGCCATGGTCATCACCACGGTGGTGCTCATGTCCGTGGTCATCAAGGCCACGGAAAGCGTCGTCACACCGGACGCCAAGGGCAGCGCCGGCTACGACATCAGCACGTCGTTTGGCCTGCTCAGCTTCTTCGACCGGGTGACGGACCTGGAAGGGGAATTAGTCGGGATGAAGGACTTTCCCCACGAAGATATCGCGGCAGTGGGAGCCATCGTCAACCGCTCGGTGGACGTGCGCCAGGCAGGCCCCGGCCCAGCCGGACCGTGGCACGCTCTGCCGCTGACGGGCATGGACGAAGGCTTTATGGCCCAGGCCCGGGAAATCTACACCTTCCAACAGCGAGCGGCGGGGTTCGCGGACGACGCGGCGGTCTGGCAGGCGTTGCTGGAACGGGACGACGTCGCCATCGTCACCCCGTTCCTGGTGGCTAATCCCGACCGCAGCTACGCCAGCGCTGACGGCGGCGGTGACAGCGGCCTGGCAGCCACCCTCAGCGGGCTGGCCGAGGAGGCCGGCTCGCAGGAGGATGCGCCGGCCGCACAGGATGAGCTGAGCTTCCGACTGGCCGGCTTCACCCGCGCCGACGCTCTGCCGGAGGTGTGGCTGGAGCTGCGGGATGCGTCGGGCGGCCAGGTGCGCAGCCACCGGGTGCAGGTGATCGGCGTGCTGTCGGACATCACCACGGTCAGCATGAACTCGGTGCACGTCAACAGCAAAGCGATAGCCACGCTAGCCGCCGGCGCGGACGTGCGACCAGACACCTTCTTCATCAAGGTAAGCGAGGGCGCGAACGTGCGAGAGGTCGCCCAGGAAGTGGAGCGGGCCTTCCTCAGCTCCGCGCTGGATGCCACGGTGATCGCGGACAGAGCGGCCCAGGGTCAGGCATTGACCCGCGGCATCCTGCAACTGTTCCAGGGGTTCCTGGCCCTCGGGCTGCTGGTGGGTATCGCCGCGCTGGGCGTGATCAGCGCCCGCAGCGTGGTGGAGCGCCGGCAGCAGGTGGGCATGCTGCGCGCCATCGGCTATCAGCCTGAGATGGTCGCGCTCTCCTTCGTGCTGGAGGCCAGCTTCATCGCCCTGGTGGGCATCGGCCTGGGCACGGGCGCGGGCATCCTGCTGGGCCAGGCCATCATCGGCCAACTCTTCAGCGTCATCACGGCCGGCCGCACCTTGCCCGTGCCGTGGGGCCAGATCGGCGTCATCGTCCTGGGCGCCTACCTGTTCTCGCTGCTGACCACGATCCTGCCCGCGCTGCAAGCGTCGCGCATCTATCCGGCGGACGCGCTGCGGTACGAGTAGCAGGGGCGGGTGATGAATCAGGTGCGGCGTCGGCCTGAGCAGGTTCTCGCCGCTGTGTTCCACTTGTCCGCCAGTTCCCGGTGGCGCGGGAACTGGCGGCCTGTGACGCCGTGAGCCATGGGCGAACAGTCGCATGGCTGTCCGTCTGTAGGCCTCACAGCCATAGCCATCTGCGCCGATTTGCCGGTCTCGTCCACCGGGCCACGGTCGCGGACGGTGACGCGGGCGTTCGCTTACGGCGTCACCCCCCAGTCATACCAGAATACCCGCGCCAGGTAGTCATACGCCGCATCCGACCCCACCAGCAGCGCCACCTCGCGGTTCAGCTTGGCCGACACCTCGCCGCCGTTCAGGCTGCCGGCCACGGCCCACCCCTGGCCGCCGATCTGCGCCAGCACGAGCTTGTTGTGGATGCCCAGGCCGGTCGGATTGCCGCGCCGCGCTTGCAGATCCAGGCCTTCAGCCTGTGCGATGTAGCTGAGATACTCCACCGTGCGTAGGTTGCTGCGCGGGCTGGCGAGATCGTCGAAGAAGGCATCCAGCAGCACGCGCACGGTCGCGCCGCGACGCGCGGCCGCGATGTAGGCTTCCAGCCGCGGGTTGGGATCGGCGGTCACGCTGCTGTTGGTGGATCCGAAGTACGTCTGTTCATAGAGCTGCTCTACGAGCACGGTGTCGCCCGCGCCAGCGCGGTTGAGCAGCCCCAACAGGCTGTCCTGCGTTCGCAACGCTCCCTCCGGCGCTTGAATCACCTGAAACGTGAACTCGCCCTCGGTAATCAGCGGCTGCGGGGCCTGGATGGGGTAGAAGGTTCCGCCGCTTTCGTAAGAGGGGCTGAAATCGGATGGTGGCGCACCCAGGCTCGCATCGGTCGCATCCCACGCCCAGACATCGCGCTGCGTGGCCGGTGCGATGTCGGCATCCATGATCGCGCTCAGCCGCGCGACCACCGAAGCCGCGTCAGTGACCAGGGTGACGCCGCGGCGGCCCAGGGTGCCATCGCCGGGGTCGTCGTCAGGGTATGCCTCAGGGCTGATGTTTTCGCTACTGACCAGGGCCGTGGCGCCATCCAGCACCCAAAACTTCCCGTGTTGATACGCGTACCGGCTGTGGATGTCCTGGCTCGCGTCGGCGCGCAGGTAATACACCTGGCCTCCCGCTGCCGCGATCTGGGCTACGATCCAGCGCTGCTGGAGGCTGACGCCGCCGGGCGGCCCTCCCTCCAGCAGCATCTCCACGCGGACGCCGCCGCGGGCGCGCGCAGCCACCACCTCGCCCAACCGCGCGTTCTCAAACGTGTACCCCTCGAAGCGCATGCTGCTGCGCGTAGCCTCCAACAAGGCTTTCAACGCAGCAAAGGCATGATCAGGCGACACAAAAGCCGCCACCGTAGCCCTCTCGGTGACGACTTGCGGCAGAAAGAACCGATCGAGCGCCCACCCGGGGTGCTGGACCTTGCGGCCGTCGATGGCATCCGCAGGGTCTTGCGCCCAATCTGCGCGCGTGTCCGTGTCGGCCACCGGCAGGCCGCTGCCTTGGTCCAGCTTGCGATACAGCACCTGGCCCTCGGCGCCAAAGGATTGGATCGGCTGATAAGGATAGACCGAAGGCCCTTGCCAGCCAGGAGCAGTTGTATCGCCGCCCTCATAGACGAGCACATCGGCGTAGGACGCCTCCGGGCTGGTCAGAACCACGCGGCCGCCGCTGTTGCCGAAGCGCGGCGCGCTGCCGGTCAGATCCGGGACCGCCGGATCAGAATCCCCTCCGTATTCACACCCGGGCTGATCACCGAAGCTCAAGCGAAAGTACTGGGCGCTGCGGGCGCACCACAGGCGGGCGTGTGCTGCCAACATCATCCCGGCGGGGAAAGTGACGGTTCGGCCCGCGGATGATAGCTGCCAGCCGTCCAGCGGCGCCGGCACACCGGTCGGGTTGAATAGCTGAAACGCCTCGTCGGGTTCGTCTGCCAGATAGGTGTCGTAGTAGAGCGCGGCAATGAGCAGCGGCGGAGGCTGTGACCACGTATTGCGCATGACAAGCGGCAGATAGACGACCGGTTCCAGCCCAGGTGGCCCGTCGGCAACGAGGCGCAGCGGGCTAACAACCAGGGTCACCGCGATCAGGACGTTGAGCCACATAGACATCGTCGCACCTTGTCAGTGGTCTCGCCGACCCAAGTTGGCGTTCAGGCGCCAGGCCAGCAGAACACCAACATCAGATCGTTGACGTTGGTTTGGGTCGGCCCGGTGAGAATGAGATCGCCCAGCGCGGCCAGAAACGGATAACTATCGTTGTTTGCCAGGGCAGCATGCGCATCCAGGCCCAGGGCACGCGCGCGGTTCAAAGAATCGCCGGTGGCCATGCCACCGGCAGCAGGGGTGGGGCCATCCGTGCCATCGGTGCCCAAACTCACGATAGCCACTTCCACACCGGGCGGCAGCGGCCGGCTATCCAGTGCGATCGCCGCGGCCAGGGCTAGCTCCTGGTTCCGGCCGCCCATGCCGGATCCGCGGATGGTAACCGTCGTTTCACCGCCCAACACCAGGCAGGCCGGCGCGGCATGCATGCCGATGGCAAAGTCGGATTGACCACACGCGATCCCCTGCGCCAATCCGGCCAACACCCGCGCCACCTCGCGCGCCTCCCCTTGCACAAAGCTTGTCAGCAGCATGCTGTGGAAGCCAAGACGCTGCGCTTCAGTCACAGCCGCCCGGCCAGCGCTGGCATTATCACCGATCACCACGTTGTTGACGCGGTCAAACAAAGGATCACCGGCCTTGGGCGTGTCGGGAATCCGGCCAGTCAGCCCGCGCCGCAAGTGCTCACGCACGCTGTCGGGCGCCTGGCCGGCAATGCCGTAGCGTTCCAGCACGGCCCAGGCCTGTGCGAAGGTGCTGTGGTCGGGCACGGTGGGACCTGAGGCAATGGCATCCAGCGGCGTGCCCACCACATCAGACAACACCAGGCTGGCCACCTGAGCGGGCGAGGCCAGCCGGGCCAACTGCCCCCCCTGCAAGCCGGAGCAATGCTTGCGCACGGCGTTGATCTCGGTGATCTCGGCACCGCAGCGCAGGAGCAGGCTGTTGAGCACCTGATAATCCGCCAACGGAATCCCTGGGGCCGGCAGCGGCATAAGCGCCGAGCCCCCACCCGAGATGAGGACAATGACAAGATCGCGCTCGGTCAGATCGCGCAGCAGCCCGGCGATGCGTTGGGCGCCGCCCTGCCCGGCCCCATCCGGCACAGGGTGCCCGGCCTCCACAATAGCAATGGGACCGGTAGCGATCCGGGAAGCAGAAGACTGTGCAGCTTCGAGGCTCTGCGTGGTCTCGCAGCCAAAACGAACCTGCCACTGGCCCTGGGCAGCGGCATGCCCATATTTGACATTGACCACCCCAGCCGTAAGCCGCTGACCCACGACCTGGTAGAGCGCGGCCGCCATGGACGCACCGGCTTTGCCGCCGCCGACGACCAGGATGCGATCCAGCTCAGCGAGGAGGTAGCGCCGCGCACCGATGCGCAACGTCCGCTCGACCAGAGAGACGTGCTGCAGGACGGCCGCGAACGGGTCAACAGCCCGCACGGCAGCAGTCAGAATGTCGACGATCGCGGCGCGATGCAGCGGGCTCAGCGCACGCACGGACATCACCGGCCTCCCGGGATGATAAGCTACTGCTGCATCAAGGCGGCCGCAGCAGCAGCCTGAGGGCTTACGCCTTCAGACACCACAGCCATAATCGCCTTCTGCAGCCGCTCGATCGCTTGGGAGTCCTCAAGCCTGACAGGCTGGCTCACGGCAGCCCCAAGCTGGTCATCGGCAAATTCGACGTATGGCGTGCGCTCCCATGTGGCCAACGCGGCGGGTGAAGAGGGCAGCCAGCCGGATGCAGCAGCCAAAACACCAGCATTCCCGGGTTCCAACAGCCACGCGATCAGATCCGCTGCAATCCGTTGGCGCTCGGGGTCCGCTGTCACCACTGCCAGCGCCCAACCGCCAGCTACGGGCACGGCTGGCGCGGACCAACCCGGGGTGGCGGCAAATCTGATATCGGTCAACGACTTGCCCTCGGCCAGATAACGGCGTGCGTTGATCTGTGCCATGGGGAGCCGGCCCTGCGCGAAGATATCCCAGACAGCATCCAGGTTCCCCAGCTCGATGGCGTTGGGCGGCAACAGACCACCGTCAGCAGCCTGCCGGTAGAAGTCAAGCAGACGCAACAGGGGTTCTTGTTCAAGGGCTAATTGGCGATTGTCAGGATCAAGGGTGGCGCCGGCAGCTAGATACTGGCTCAGCACGGTGAGCTGAAGGCTCTGATAACCGCTCATGTTGGCACTAGGTTGGGGCGCAGCGAGTGCAAACAAATAAGATTGCGTATCCAGACCCAGTAAATCCGCCCACGTCTGAGGTGGCGCCGGGATCGCGCCGGTCAGATAGGCCACGTGTTCAAAGTTGGCGAGATATTGCACCGCTAATAACTGCCCGTGGAATTCACCGGCCGAGCGCGCGAACGCATAGAGTCCGTCCGTGGTTTCCGCACTCAGATGACCATCCAGCGGTTGAAGCAGGCCCAAAGCGACAGCCTGCTCCAGCTCGCTCACGTCAAGCGTCACGATATCGGGCAAGATGCCGGGGGCTACAGGCTGTGCGGTGCGCAGCAGATCAAGCAGGCCGCCTTTCCCGTAGCGCATCTTGGGGATCGGGTTGACGCGAAACCGGCCGGCGCTGACGCGCTCAAACTCAGCCAACTGCTCTGCCAGGATGGGTCCGGCCGGCTGAGATTCCTGCAAACTCAGGAACTCAGGGGTCCACCAGGAGAGGGTAATCACACCATCCGCGCTGTCCTCGCCGGCGGCATCAACCTGCCCGCCTGCTTGGGGAATCGAGGTAGGCGACGACGCAGAACGCGTCAGCGCCACCACGGATGTTGCCGTGGGCATGGCAGACGTGGAAGGCGTTGCCATCTGACCGGCGCAACCGGCCATCCACGCTGTCAGCAGAAGCGCTGGCAACATCCGCAGTGCGAGCGCGCGGCCACGCGCGAGCCCAAACCAAAAGTGTTCCACGAGGTTAAGCTCAACTTGGCAGCGCCTCAGCCAGCTTTTGGGCCGCTGAGGTCTCTGCCCCGGCCACAGTCAGGTTTAGCTCTTGACCTTCACCCAAACTGACGCACACCCGGTCGCCTGGCTTGACCTCGCCGCTCAGCAGCGCCTCGCTCAGACGATCTTCCAGGCGATCCTGGAGCACCCGGCGCAGCGGCCGCGCGCCATACTCCGCATCATAACCGGCCTCGGCGATCATGGTCTTGACATCGTCACCCACCACAAGCGTTACATTCTGTTCCATCAGTTGTCCAGCCACGCGTTGCAGTTCAAGGTCAACGATATCTTTGATCTGCTCCTTGGTCAAACTGCGGAAGACCATGACACCGTCCAGGCGATTCAGGAACTCGGGCCTGAAGGTGCGCTTCAGAGCCTCCGTCACCCGATCGCGCATCACCAGGTACTCCTCATCCTGGCGCTCCGCCTCATCTCGGCTGGTCGCAAAGCCCAGCGATGCGCCGTGCTTGATCAGATTGGCGCCGACGTTGGAGGTCATGATCAAAATCGCATTGCGGAAATCGATGCGCCGGCCCTTGGCATCGCTGAGGTTGCCATCCTCCATGATCTGGAGCAGCATATTGAACACCTCAGGATGAGCCTTCTCGATCTCGTCCAGCAGCACCACGCAGTAGGGCCGCCGCCGGACCGCCTCGCTCAGTTGGCCGCCTTCATCGTAGCCGACATAACCCGGCGGCGCGCCCACCAACCGGCTCACGTTGTGACGCTCCATGAACTCGCTCATATCGAGCTTGATCAGCGCATCTTCGGAGCCGAACAGAAACTCGGCCAGGCTCTTGGCTAGCAGCGTCTTGCCGACGCCCGTGGGCCCCAAAAACATAAAGGTGCCGATGGGCCGCTTGGGGTCTTTGAGGCCGGTGCGCGCGCGACGCACGGCCTTTGCAATCGCCTTCACCGGATCATCCTGGCCAACCACGCGGTGGTGCAGGTAGTCTTCCATCTCCAGCAAGCGCACCGTTTCCTGACCGACCAGCCGTTGAAGCGGGATGCCAGTCCACATGCCGACGACCTCGGCAATATCCTCTTCGCGCACCAATGGGGGTGGGGCCAACTCCTGCCATCCCTTACGCAGCGCATCCAGCTTGTGCTCCAAGTCCAGTTCGTGCTGACGCAGGTCCAGGGCGGCGTCAAAACGCTTACCTTCGACGGCCACTTCCTTCTGCTTTTGAGTGCTCTTCAGCTCGCGAAAGGTCTCCCGCAGGGTGGTGGCTTGCGGGACCTTATACATTCGGACGCGGCTGGCCGCTTCATCCATCAAATCAATGGCCTTGTCAGGCAAGAAACGATCAGGCACATAGCGCGCCGAGAGCCGAGCTGCCGCCCCCACTGCCTCATCGCTGATCCTCAACTGATGGTGCGCCTCATAGGCCGGGCGGACGCCCTTGAGAATCTCAATGGTCTCCTCAATGGTGGGTTCTTCAACCAACACCGGCTGAAAACGCCGCTCCAGCGAGGCATCCCCTTCGATATACTTGCGATATTCATCAAGCGTGGTCGCACCGATACATTGCAATTCGCCGCGCGCCAATGCCGGCTTCAGCAAGTTGGCAGCATCGACGCCGCTGCCGCCCGAGCCTGCACCTACCAGCATGTGCACTTCATCGATGAACAAGATCGCGTCAGCGTTGGTAATCTCCTCGATCACCTTTTTCAGACGCTCCTCAAATTGACCCCGATACATGGTGCCCGCGACCAGCGAGCCGACGTCCAACATCAGCACGCGTTTATCGATCAACGTTTCCGGGACGTCGCCATTGATAATCCGCTGCGCCAGCCCTTCGACAATGGCCGTCTTGCCCACGCCAGGCTCACCGATCAGCGCCGGGTTGTTCTTGGTGCGTCGACTGAGGATCTGAATGACTCGCTCGATCTCCTTCTCACGGCCAATGAGCGGATCCAGCTTGCCTTCCTCAGCGCGCGTCGTCAGATCGAACCCTAACTGCTCGGTCAGCGGCGTCTTGCTCTCGCGCTTCTGGGTGCTTTGTTCCTGTACTTGACTCTCCAGGATGGCCCGGGTAGTTTGCTGGCGCACCTGCTGCAGGCTGGCGCCCAGGCTGCGCAGCACCTCGATGGCGATTCCCTCGGCCTCGCGCGTCAGGCCCAACAACAGATGCTCGGTGCCAATCGACGCGTGGCCCAACTGCCGGGCCTCTTCCACCGCAGTCTCTATCACGCGCTTCGTACGGGGGGTCAGCGTTGGCGGATTGAGCGGCCCCCGGGGGTTCCGCGGAGCCATACGCTCGACCTGGCCTAACACGCCGGCCGGGGTTACATTGAGATCCCGCAGCACTTTGGCGGCCAGGCCATTCTCTTCGTTCACCAGCCCCAACAGCAGATGCTCGGTGCCGACGTAGTTATGGTTGAGACGCGCGGCCTCTTCCTGAGCGATCTGTAGCACATGAAGCGCATGTTTGGTAAACCGATCCATCTTCTCCGACATAGCTCTCATCCTTATGCCCCAATCCATCAATCCGATGCGAAAGCCAGGTTTCGATATTTGCGAACCGACCTCGTTTTCATTATACCACAGTCGACAAGCCGTGTCGTAAGCAGGCATCCCTACTCAAGTGACAGAATCGCCGAAACAAAAGGGGCGGCGCACATCGGTGCTGCCACCCCCTCGATTCAGCAATCCAGACTCTGAGCGAATACCCAGCCACTGACCAGGCGAACGCCCGTGCGTCAGTCCAGGCCCGCTTGCTTCAGCGCTTCTGCCATTTGATGACTGATCGGCTCATCCTGCTCAGGCGGCCTGGCCGCGACAGCATCTTCGCGCCAGTCTACTTCGACATAGGCCTCATCGCTGGCCTGGCGCAAACTGAGGCCGACACGCCGGCGGCCAGGATCGATACGAATGATGCGCACAGGCACCACATCTCCCTCATGCAGGAGTTCCTTCGGATGGTTGATCCGATGATCTGCCATTTCGGAGATATGAATCAACCCCTCGATATTCTCGTCGATCTTAGCGAACGCACCGAAAGCCGTCAGCCTCGTAATGGTCGCCTCAAGCACCTGGCCGACGACAAATTGTGCCTCGACGGTGCTCCAGGGCTCAGGAGCCAACCGGCGCAGGCTCAATGCAATCCGCTTACGCTCATCATCGACGTTCATCACATAGACTTCAATGGTTTGGCCCACACGGAGCACCTCGCCGGGATGTTCAATCCGATGCCAGGAGATCTCCGAGAGATGGATCAGCCCATCCGCGCCGCCAAGGTCCACAAATGCGCCGAAATCCGCAATGCTGGTCACGACTCCCTTCAGCCGATCCCCCTTGTTCAGGGTGGAGAGCAAGCGGTCCTTCTGTTCCTTGCGCACGTCGCGCATGGCGGAGCGTTCTGAGAGGATCAAGCGGTTGCGCTGCCGGTCCAGCTCCACCACCTTGAGCGACATCGTCTGACCAACAAGCCGCGCCCAACGCTGATCCGGATCTCCCTCGGTGTCCTGCTGCGCCTGCCAACGACCCGACAGTTGCGAGGCCGGAACAAAGCCCCGCACGCGGCCCACACGCACAATAACGCCCCCGCGGTTGAAACCGGTGACCAGCCCCTCGAACACCTCTTGAGACGCTAACAAGTCATCGGCTTGCTGCCAGTCCAGCTCTTGTTGTGCGCGCGCCAGCGAGATCACGACGTTGCCGTCCTTGTCTTCCGGCTGCACTACCAGCGCGGTGACAGCATCCCCGACCGACAACCCGGACATAAAATCCTTGTCCAGCCGCTCCAACTCCCGTGGATCAACCACAGCATCAGCCTTGTAGTGGATATCCACAAGCACCTGGCTGGGGGTAATGCTGACAATCGCACCTTCCACAGTATCGCCCTGCCGTAGTTTCGGAAAATCAAAGGCGTCAAGGGGCAACGTGTCCATGGGGTTAGATTCGGCTGAAGCCTGGGCAGACTGCAGTCCTTTGTGGGTCTTCATGAAATGAGTGCTCCCCCTACTCCCGAAGAATGAGAGGATTATAGCAGAAAGCCTGTAAAAAAAGCAAGTGTCTTGTTAGCCACATCTAGGCCGTGCAAGACACTTGGGAAGCCTCTTCATTTCGTACCGAAAGGATGCCTTACACCTTCATGGCTGACACTGAATGCTCGTTTAGCGGTGGAGTACGTAGGCCACCATCTCGATCTCAACCCGCGCGCTTCGAGGCAACGCAGCCACCTGCACGGTGGAACGCGCCGGAGGCTCTGCGGCGAACGCCTTGGCATAGATCGCATTCACGGCTTGGAAGTCGTTCAAGTCCGCCAGGAAGATGGTGGTCTTCACGACCTCTTCGAAACCGACGCCTGCCGCGGCCAGCACGGCAGCCAGGTTGGCCATCGCCTGTTCAGTCTGAGCCTCCACCCCCTCGGCCAGCTTGCCGGTTGCCGGGTCGAGGCCTAGCTGCCCTGAGGTGAACAGATAGCTGCCGGCTAACACAGCCTGGCTGTAGGGACCAATCGCCGCCGGCGCAGCGGAGGTGTTAACGATCTGGGGCATGTTCTCCTCACTCTAAACTCAAGATTAAAGAAACCAGGTTTCTTGCAGAAACCTGGTTTCTGAGTTCCTCAATCAGCTCACCACGATGTTGATCAGCTTACCACCGGCGAAGATGACTTTGCGCACTTGTTTGCCCTCCAGCCACTTCTGCGTGATCGGGCTGGCCAGTGCGGCTGCGCGTGCCGCGTCCTCACCGATATCGGCCGGCACCTCCAGCTTCTCTCGCACCTTGCCGTTGATCTGAACGACGAGTGTGATCATGTCGGCCTTCGCCAACTCTGAATCAAAGGCCGGCCAGGGTTGGTGATGGATGCTCTGTTCGGCTGTAAAACCCGCAGCGTTCCCGGTCAGGCCACTTCGCTGCTGCCACAACTCCTCTGTGATGTGCGGCGTCTCCGGCGCCAGCATCAGCAACAGCGTACTGACCGCCTCGTCCCAGGCCGGGGTACCCACCACCGCAGTGTCCTTTGCCTTCATTAAGGCATTGTTGAACTCCATCAGCGCAGACAACAGCGTGTTGAACTTAAACGCCTGGATGTCCTCACTCACCTTCTGCAGCGTGCGGTGGGTGATGTGGCGCAACTCCCGCTCCAACGCTTCAACGTCGGCGCCGGCCTTGACGCCGGCAGGCCGCGGCTCGGTGGCGACGGCCCACACGCGCTCCAGGAACCGGCGCACACCCTCGATTCCTTGCGGATTCCAGGGCCCGCCCGCGTCCCAGGGACCGATGAACATCAAGTATGCTCGCACGGTGTCGGCGCCGTAGCGCTCCACCCATTCGTCGGGGGCCACAACGTTGCCCTTGCTCTTGCTCATGCGATTGCCGTCGGGCCCCAGGATGATGCCCTGATTATACAGGCGCAACATCGGCTCGCGGAAGTTGATCACACCCATATCGGCCAGCGCCTTAGTAAAGAAACGCGTGTAGAGCAGGTGCATGGTCGCGTGCTCGGGGCCACCGGTATACTGATCAACAGGCAGCCAGTAAGCGCCCTCCTGCGGATCCCAAGGCGTATCGTTCGGGCTCAGCGTCTGGCCAGCCTTCCAGTACGGTGTCACGTAAGCGTAGTTGTACCACGACGAACACATGAACGTATCCATGGTGTCGGTCTCTCGCTGCGCGTCAGCCCCGCACTTGGGGCACTTCGTGCGCAGGAACCCCTCATGGAATTTCAGCGCGTTCTCGCCCGTCGACGGCACCTCGGCATCCGTGGGCAGCACCACCGGCAAGTCCTCGTAGGGCACGGGCACGACGCCGCACTGATCGCAATAGATCATCGGGATCGGCGCACCCCAGTACCGCTGCCGGCTGATGAGCCAGTCGTGCAGGCGATAGTTGACCGCACCCTTGCCCACACCGCGCTCAGCCAGCCAGGCGGTCACCTGCGACTTAGCCACCGCGCCGGGGGTGCCGGTGAACTGACCGGAATTGATCATCGCGCCGTAAGCATGGTGGTACAACACGTCGCGGTACCACTCAACGGCCCACCACATCTCCATGGTCGTACGGAACTGGCGCATGTAGTCGTAGCCGGCCTGGCAGCGAGCCATGATGGCCGCGTCGGCCTCAACCGAATCCAGCGTCATGACGGCATTCTGAAACACGACATGCCAGCCGCGGCCCACGACGTCGGCCCAATGGCCCGCCTTCAGGTGCGCCTGCAGCAGCGGCACGTATGCCGCCGCCTGGACGTCGCCCTCCAGGCTGATCGCGAAAAAGCGGCCGCGGCCGGCGATTTCCAGCCAGTCCCAGGTCAGTCCGGCGCTGTTCAATGCGCCGCCAAAGCCATCGATGTCCGCCACAGAGCCATCCCACACCGCGCTCTTGGCCGCTCCGTCGGTGCGTTCAATGACGGGGATGATGGGCAACCCGAACTTGAGCGCGAACGCGAAGTCGCGATCGTCGTGGCTGGGCACGCCCATGATCGCGCCGGTGCCATAGCCCATCATGACATAGTCGGCGATCCAGATGGGGATGCGCTTGCCGTTGACCGGGTTGATCGCATAGGCGCCGATGAAGACGCCGGTCTTCTCTTTGTCGGCCGCACCGCGCTCGATCTCGGTCTGGCGGCCGGCCTGGGCGCGATAGGCATCGACATCAGCCTGCCGCTCAGCGGTGGTCAGCTTTGTCACCAGCGCATGCTCGGGCGCCAAAACCATGAAGGTGGCGCCCCATAGGGTGTCGGGACGCGTGGTGAAGACCTCGATGTCGTCGCCGGCCGCGGTCTTGAAGACCACCTCAGCGCCCTCACTGCGGTCGATCCAGTTGGTTTGCAACGTGCGAATCCGCTCCGGCCAGTCGATGCCATCGTAACGCAGCAATTCGTCGGCGTAAGCGGTGATCTTAAAGAACCACTGGTTCAGCTCCCGCTTGATCACCGGCGTGCCACAGCGCTCGCAGTGATGGTCGTCGCCCCAGACCTGCTCGCGCGCCAGCGTCGTATTGCACTGCGGGCAGAAATCCACCGGCGCAAATTTGCGGTAGGCCAGGCCATGGTCATACAGCTTCAGGAAGAACCACTGCGTCCACTGATAGTATTCGGGCAGGCACGTCACTGCCTCGTGATCCCAGGCCCACATCGCGCCCATGCTGCGCATTTGGCCACGCATGCGCTCGACGTTCGCCATGGTCCAGCGGTAGGGATGGATGCCGTGTTTGATCGCGGCATTCTCGGCCGGCAATCCGAAGGCGTCGAACCCGATGGGGAAGAACACATTGTAACCGCGCATTCGCAAGTAGCGCGCGGCCGCGTCCGACGGGGTCATGGCATACCAATGCCCAATGTGCAGATCACCGGACGGATAGGGGAGCATCGTCAGAAAATAGAACTTCTTGCGCGTCGGGTCCTGGCGCGTGACGTACAGCCCGCTCTGGGCCCAGATCTGCTGCCACTTCGATTCGATATCCTGGGGAATGTACCTGTCAGCCATAGACGCCTCACGTTGCCTATCTATTTCCCGAAAAAGAAAAAGCCCCCTCGTCTCTGAACAGGGACGAAGGGGACTCCGCGGTACCACCCTGGTTGCCGGTAGTGGACCTGAGGGGATTCGAACCCCTTACCTCTTGAATGCCATTCAAGCGCTCTCCCAATTGAGCTACAGGCCCATAACAAACCGACCACTTGGCATACGCAGTAACGGGCGAATCCCGGCACGAGTTACTTCCACTTTCACTCGAGCAGCTCCCGGACGAGTTCAACCTTATTTCAACCGCGGGTCCCGCGCCGCGTGCGAGGTTTCCACCTGCCCCCGCTCTCTACGGAACTGGTTTACTACTTCCGTTCGTAGCCGGCTATCCAGTTGGCGCCCGCACGGCCCCAAGAGCCGCCAGTGGACCTGAGGGGACTCGAACCCCTTACCTCTACAGTGCGATTGTAGCGCTCTCCCAGATGAGCTACAGGCCCGTGGGCAAAAGAGAGTATATCCGCAATGGCGTCTGGTGTCAAATTGCTTGCCCAGCGACCAGGGATTTCTAAGATGTCGGGCCGGAAGTTGTAAGGGATAGAAGTGACATGATATACTGCGCACGGGCTGCCGCCCAGTTTCCGATCAACTAAGATGAGGTCAGAGAATGATCCCGCAGGACTTGCTCGAAATCCTACGTTGTCCGCACTGCGTCTCGGGACCGACCCGCCAACCCGGCAACGACCCAGGACGCTTGCTTTTGGTGAAGGACACCTGGTTGGTGTGCCAGGAGCCCGGCTGTGGCCGCAAGTACCCGATCGCCGACGACATCCCCGACATGCGCATCGAATCGGGCGACAAGTGGTTGAACACGGCAGAAGCAGATCTGCCAGTGCCGGCGCCCGCGGCGTAAACGGAAGATCCCTCGCCGCGCTGATCTAAAAACAGGACGCGGATAGCTCCTTCCTTTGCCGGAACCGAGGCTTTAGCCGGTCTCTCGCCTGCGCGCACCGGGCCGCCTGAAGGCTCGCTTCCGGCAGCGGGGCCGCTCCGCTCAGGATGCTCACCCGGTTGAACGCCCTTGCTGGCCATCTTCCACTTTCTCGCGCACATCCACGCGTTCCAGCGGCTTCTGCTTAACCAGGCGGAACAGATCAAAGTCACGCGCGACCGAGGTCTCTGGGAAAACCGCGGCTGCCTCCTCCTGAATCTGCCGGTTGCTGTACCGCCGCGAAATGTGGTGCAGCACCAGGTTCTTAACCCCTGCCTCGCGCGCCAGCCAGGCAGCCTGGGCCGCGGTCAGATGGCCGAACGTCGCCGCGACTTCGCGTTCCTCCTCGATGTAGGTCGCTTCAATCGCCAACAGATCGGCGCCCGCCACCTCAGCCACCAGGTTATCCACCCGTCCAGCGTCCCCGACAAAGGCCAGCCGCAATCCCGGCTCCGCAGGCCCTAACACATCATCGGGCCGGATGACCCGGCCATCGGCCAGTGTGATCTGGCGGCCGGCCACCAGCTCGCGGCGGATCGGTCCAAAGGGGATGCCTAACGCTTCGGCGCGCTCGGGCAGAAACGGACGCCGCGCCTTCTCCTCGAATCTGAAGCCCAACGCCTCGGTGCGCCGGTGCTCCACCGGGAAAGCCCGCAAACTGAAAAGATCGTCCTCCTGGAGGATGCCTGGCTGGACCGGCCGATAGGCGATATTGACTTTGGTTTCCGCGGCGCCGAACACCACGCGCATCAACTCGCGCACTCGCGCCAACGCAGCAGCCCCGCCCATGATCTCCATCTGCTCGATGGCTTCCCACCGGCCGAAAGTTGACGCCAGCCCGCCCAACCCCAGAATATGATCCAGGTGACCGTGGGTCAGCAGGATACGCTCCAGGCGCTTGAAACCAAGCCCACTGCGCAGGATTTGACGCTGTGTACCTTCGCCGCAGTCGATGAGGAAACGATACTCGCGATGAAGCACCATCGCGGCCGACAGGCTTCGCTGCACCGACGGCGCCGACGCAGATGTACCCAGGAAGACGAGTTCGAACATTACTTGCCCCGTAACTGTTTGACTCCGGCCCCGAACCACATGGCGCCGAATAGAAAACCGATGCCGCCGACGACCTGTGAGCCGATCTCGGCGCCCTGGCGCACCAACCCTGCGGCCGCGACCGCGGACGCAGCCATGATGAAGGTGCCGATCATCAGGCCGTTCATGCCGGAACGCAGGAAGAATCCAGACACTCGAGATGCCTGCGGCAGGTTCATCGCCGACACGCATGCGACGAGCACGCCAACCTGCCATGCCAGCGGCAACCACGCACCTCGCTTGATGCCTTGCTCGATGCCGAAATAACAGGGGCTTGCGCCAATCAACAGCCCCCAGGCCGCCAGCAGCCAACTCCGGCCGCGCAGTCCCACGCCCAGGGCTGCACCGCCCACCACGTGAAAAAACGTCAGAACGCCGAAAACCACCGCTGTTGTGAACGAGTCATTCATGGGGCAAACGGCCTGCTACCGCAGCAGCCACTGCTGAAAAAGCGGTCTGAGGGCATCCATCATGCCTGCGCCGGCCAGCGCGACGAGCGTGCTCTTGATTACCTTCCCGATCCACGTCACAGCCAGGAAGCGCCAGACCGGAATCTTCATCACGCCGCAGATGATGCCGGCGACGTCAAACAACGGATTGGGGATCAGGCTGAGGACCAGGACCACCCACAGACCAAACCGCATCATCCAGCGATGTATGCGGATGTACTTCGGATCATTCTGGATGACTCCGCGGCCGCTGAAGCCGGCCAGGTAGCCGGTGAGCTCGCCCAAGGTCGAGCCGCTGCCCACTGCCAGCCCTACCAACCACGGGCTCATGCTGGCGCCAGCGGCAAAAGCCAGGGCCAAACCCGGTGCAGGCAAGATGAGCGTTGCACTGGCCAGCAGATTGAGCAGGAACAGACCGGGGTAACCATAAGCGCCAAGCCAGGTCAACCGCTCGCCATATAGCACGAGACCGGCTGACAAGGCCAGCACACACAAAAGGGCCAGGATGCGCGCCAGACGGCCGGGCCACACGGATCGCTCCGCGCGCCCGGCCTCCGGCGCCGACTCCCCCGTTTCTGCGTTCATTCCTCGGTAATGGTCACCGCCAACATCACGTCGCCTTGCTGAATGGCATTCACGACATCCTGCCCTTTGGTCACCTGGCCAAAGACGCTGTGTTTGCCGTCAAGCCACGGCGTGGGCACGTGGGTGATGAAAAACTGGCTGCCGTTCGTGCCCGGGCCGGCATTGGCCATCGAGAGCACGCCGGGCTTATCGTGCTTCAGCTTGGGATCGAACTCGTCCTTGAAGGTATAGCCAGGGCCGCCGCGGCCGGTGCCGGTCGGATCGCCGCCCTGGATCATGAAATCCTTAATGACCCGATGGAAGGTGACGCCATCATAGAAGCCATCGCGGGCCAGGCAGATGAAGTTATTCACGGTACGCGGCGCCTGGGCGGCATGGAGCTTCAAGGTGATGAAGCCGCGATTGGTTTCGATGGTAGCTGTGTAGGTTTTCTTCACATCTATCTTGAGTTCAAAGGGTGCAGAGTAGCGGTTGGGCATGATATCCTCTACTTCTCGCTGATGGTGATCGTCTTGATGATATCGCCGGCGACCAGTTGCTGCACTACGTCCAGACCACTGCTCACCTTGCCAAAGACATTCAGAGGCGTGGTGTTGCCTTCCATAGCCATGAACGAGACAAAGAACTGGCTGCCGCTGGCGACAACTTCGCCCGTCAAGTCTTGAGTCGGGTAGAGACTCACCGTGCCGGTGATGATCTGGGTGTCGGTGACCGGTCTCTCCACCGAGATGGAGTAGCCCACATCGCTGGCCGGCATGCTGTTCGGGGAGCCGGCAATCATGTAGACACCTGGCTCCGCAAACGCCACTGGCATGCCATCATAGTAACCCAGGTTGGCCAACAGCACGAAGTTATTGACCGATATCGGCGCAAGTTCAGCGTCCAGGTCGATCACGAACTGCCCCTTATCGGTTTCGATAGTCGCCTGATAGGTCTTGGTCGTATCCAGCGTCATAGCTGGCGCAGTGTTGTAGACGCCCTCCCGCTCGGCGACAGACAAAGCGGCCAGGGGGCGGCCATCCTGTGCTGACGGCGCATATGGCGTGGGCGTCGCGGTGGGCGTGCTGGTGGGGCCCGGGGTGGCCGTTGGAGCAGGCGTGCGCGTCGGCCCTGGCGTGGGCAGGAGAGAAGTCGTGCCCGTGCTGATGTCGATGCGGATGATTTTGTCGCCCATAGCAATCTGCTCTGTGACATCCAACCCTTCAATGACGCCGCCGAACACCGAATAGGCCCCGTCCAGGAAATAGGTGTCATCCAGGGTGATGTAGAACTGACTGCCGCTGGAGGCCTGTTCAGGGTTCACCTCGTCCGACGTGCGAGCCCATGCCAGTGCACCCTTGATATGTGGATGCCCGATCTCGGCCGGGATCGTGTAGCCCGAATCACCGCTGCCGTCTCCGGCCGGGTCGCCGCCCTGGATCACAAAACCTTCAACAACGCGATGGAAGGTCAAACCATCGTAGAAACCGTTCTGGGCCAGAGTGACGAAGTTGTTCAGACTGAGCGGCGTATCCTGGTACAGTTCGGCGACGATATTGCCCTTATCAGTGACAATAGTGGCGATGTAGATGGTGTTGGGCTTAACGTAAGTCTCGGCTGGTCCGCTGAAACGGCCGTTGCGTTCGGCCGCAGTGAGGGCCGCCAGGGGCCGGCTGTCATCAGCAGCCGGGGCCGGCACGATGGGCCGGGTGTCAGGCGTGGCGGTGGCAGCTTCAGACGTGACTGCAACCGACTCGGTCGCGGCCGCTAGCGGCGTCGCGACTGCACTGGCAGCCGTCGGTGGCACAGGCGTAGATAAGGGGGTGGTGCTGGTTGGCGCACAGGCTGCCAACACCAGGATGGCCGCAAGGGCCAGGACGAGCAAAACTAGCTTTTTCAAGAGAAACTCCTTTGAATTTGGGATTCAATTTGATTGCCGGAACATACGCTCCAGTTTCCAAATGCCGTACAGTCCGGCTAACAGCACGGCAATGCCTACCGCGTAGCCTTCCGGCACGCTCGCTTGAGTCACGAAGGTGGCTAAAACGCCGGCGATGAAGGCGAGCAAATAGCAGATGAGCACAGCCTCACGTGGGCTGCCGGTCAGGCGGGCCAGGCGATGGCTTAAATGATCCTTGCCCGGCGTGGTAAGTGGATTCAGCCCGCGGCGCAAGCGCGAGACGACGACCAGGCTGGTGTCGAAAAGCGGCACAGCCAACACCACCAACGGCACCATCCAGGTGACAAAGGGCGAGTTGTCAGGAAAGCGCAGCTTGATTCCCACCGCAGCCAGGGTGAAGCCCAGGAACAGGCTGCCGGTATCACCCATGAAGATCCGGGCCGGATTCAAGTTGTAAAACAAGAAGCCGAGGCAGGCACCCAACAGCGCGGCAGCCAATGCCCCAACGAGGTACTGCTGGCTCATCGCCGCAAACAACAAGAAGAAGAGCGCCGCGATGGCTGCGATGCCGCCGCTCAAGCCATCCATGTTATCCAACAGGTTCATGGCATTGGTGATCAACACCACCCACAGCAAGGTGGCCGCGATATTCACGATCTCCCACGGCATAAACGTGATGCGAACATCGGTCAGCACCAGCACACCCGCGGCTGCAAACTGGCCGATCAGTTTTACCCAGGGGCTGAGCCCGCGGCGATCATCCCACAGGCCAAGAAACGACATCAGGGTGGCGCCCAGGAAAATCCCGGCGACCTGGCCGACGTAGAACCTGTCGCCCAGGACGGCCAACGCGACGATCACCGCCAGGTAAATGGCCACACCGCCCAACAACGGCGTGGGGACCGTATGCTGTTTGCGAGCGCTGGGTTTGTCCACCATGCCGATACGACGCGCGGCGCGCTGTGCAAGCGGCGTCACACCGACAGCCAACAGCAAAGCCGCCAGGAAGATCAAGACGTACGTGCTCATGGCCCCAGCCGTGCCTGCAGATCTGCGATGAGGCTCTCGATGGTTGTGCGTTGAGTCTCGGTTGCGTAGGTTGCCGCCCCTTGTGCGGCAGCCAGCGCCTCAGCAAAACGGCCGGCATCCCGCAAAACCAGCGCCATATTGCGATGGCTGAGATGCAGCTGCGACCGATAGCCGGAAAGCTGCGCTTGCAGTGAAGCTTGCTGGTTGGCCGCCGACGGCAACAGCCGGCTGTAGCCGCCAGCCCGCGCGGCAATGGCATCCAACTGACTGAGTTGTGTTTGGGCCGCGCCGAGCGCCCTGGTTTCGACTTCGATGATATGCTGGAACGCATCCAGCGCACCCTGGCTATCGCCATTCTGCGCACTGAAGACGCCTACCGCGCTCAACACGCTGATGTCGTTCGGCGCCAACTGCGCGGCGGCCCGATATGCCGCCAGCGCACCCTGGCTATCGCCGGATAGATCCAGCAGATCACCCCGCAAGAGGTAGGTGGGGTAGTAGCGCTGATCGGCCGCCAGAGAACGATCCAGGCTATCTTGAGCCCCGCCCAGATCGTTGGCGATCATCTGTACGGTAGCCAGCTCGTTCCAAAGGACGGCGCTTTGGGGGCTGAGGGACACTGCCTGACGGTAGTAGCTGATCGACTTTGCCAGCCGGTCCATGTCGACGGTTCCAGCCCCAGACTGGGCCAACGCACGCATTTCGGCAACCGACCCTTGACTGGACCCGGACGCGCCGGCAAAGGCCCAGGCGCGCTGCAAGCGGCCAAGGTTCGCAGTATGATCGGTGTTTAGGGGGTTCAATCGCTGCGCCGCGACCAACGCGGCCTGCGCTGCCCGCATCAGATCTTCGCTGCTGCCCGACTTCACCCCACGACTCACCAGTGGCAGCAGGTCGCCTGTGGCGGTATGGCTCAAGTCATCGGGCAATGTGGCACTCCCCGAAGGCACAGCGGTGGCCAACTGCAGCAAGGCGCGACCCAAAAACAGATAGTAATAGTCCTCCTGGGGCTCCAGCAATGCAGCCTCACGGTAGAGAACTACCGAGCCTTCCCATTGTCCGGCCGACTCATAAGCAAGACCTTGTTTGTAGTAGGTGTCGGCTTGCACGGTCTGGAGGTTGGTATTGATGATACTCGCCAGTGCCAGCCCGGTCAGGAGCAGGCCGGCGCCCAACGACAGAAGCGGCGAACGGCCAAACGCGCGAGCCGGGCGAGGCCACGCCTCGGCAGCAACGATTCCTACCGCGATCCCCGCCAAAGCCAGGAACAAACAGATGTCGAACAGAACGATATGTCCCGCAAGATGCCGGAACACATCCAGGCCGCTCAGGTCCGCCGCATTAAGCCGGCCGGCGTGGATCAACCCAAAGACGAAAAAGACGCCCACCATTGTTCCGGCGTAAGCCAGTGCAGCCAGCAGGCTATTAACTCGCGGATGTTGGCTGTTGGAACGTTGTGCGGGGTGATGTCCGCCTTCACTCACCGCCAGCAGCCCACCTACGAGCCACACGAAAAGCACGAGCACCAGCATGATAGGCGAAGATACAATCCGGTAGTCGCTTGTCCGGGTGGTAAAGGAGTTCCACAGCATCGCCAGCGCGCTGGTTGCACCGCTCTGGTTGACCAGGTAGTCCCAAACCAATACGATCGTGATGAGCGCGCCAATAGCAATATAGGGCAGCGCGGGACGGATCGTGGGACCAGTAGACTGAACGACCGGTGCAGGCTGTGGAGGTTGGGGGACATGCACCGGCTTACTGCTTTTCCGTCTTGCCGCAGGAGCAGAGGCCGCGCTCGCCTTGGCCGCATGCGGCGTGGGCCGCGCAGGAACGGCTGGCCGCACCGGCTGCAGTGCGGCCTCCGGCGCCGGCATATCCCAGCGCATCCCCACCACCACCAGCAGCGCGGCCAGCGCCCAAAAATGGGTCAGCGTCGAGACAATCGCAATGCCAAAGTGGACCTCGACGAAGTGCGCGACAATCGCAGACAACAATGCTAAGATCAGCAACTGCCGTCGCCCGCTTCCTCCGGCCTGGGCTTCCTGCTCCATGTCATGCGCCTGGCTGCCGCCCAACAGCAGATCCAGGGTGACGTAGATGAGAAGCCCGACAATCAAGCCGACAGGCAAACCGATCCCTGCGAGGCGGAGGCTGCCATCGAAGATCAGCGGCAGGATAACACCCAGAAGACCACCGACGAGCAACGATGCGACAAACAGGTTGCGGCGCCTGCCCTCTCGCATCAGCCCCAGCCAGCGCAGCGCGTAGTAGAAGATGCTGACGTAAAGAAAGATCTGGGCGGCAAACTGCAGGAGGCCGCCACGCACCAAGGTGTCGTACGTCTCATTGTGCGAGCGGTCAGGCGAGGCATTGCGCGCTTCGTAATGGGCCAGGTCGGGCGGATAAAAGCGATTATACGCCACCCACATCGATTCGGGGCCGTAACCTACCAGCGGACGCAGGACGTTCAGGCTATCCGGGCGGCCATCGGGGGTGGCGATCGGTGCGTGGGGCTTCAACATCATGTCCACCACGCCTTCCCAGATCAACGCACGCACGGCATTCGTGCCCTGAGTTGTGCTGAACAACGTGCAAAGGCGACTGACGTAACGCGTCTCGCAGACGCCTTGCAGCGGCCCCTGGGGCACATTCAAGGTGACCAGGACGATCAGCCCAGCCAGTGCGAAACCGATGATGCTCAGCCAGACAGCCTTCACATGGCGGCTCAACCAACCGAGAGCAGCAGGCAGACGGGAACGGCCAGCAGCCCAACGTGCCAGGAGCAACAAGCCCAAGAAGACGAACACATACAGGCCGGCGCCCAGCCCCAGCCACGGCCCGCGGCTTTGGGTGAAGACAATGGCCAGCACTTGTACGGCCAGAATAAACAGGTAGCAGCCGGCACGCAACGCATCCGCCAGAGTGCCATAGGCCTCATTCATCAGCGTTGCCAGGCTGTCAAACAGCCGCTCCAGGGTCAGGAAGACCGCGATGATCAGATACGCGGCCACGAAGATGGCATTACCCATGTTGGCGGCCACCCGATCGACCACATCGCCGCCCCACGGCAGCGGGTCCAGCCCGGCATGCTGGATAATGCCGTAGATGGCAATGGGCAGGCTGGTGAGGATGACGGCATGGAACAGGCGATTGATCTGAGCCCGGCTGCGCAGCCGCGTCAGCACCATGACGAAAATCGCGACATAACTCAGGAATGAGAAGGCGCCCTGCATGCGCACATAGGAGCCAAAGAAGCTGATGCGCGGGATCACCGATAGGGCGGTGCTGAGCAGATAACTGACCACCAGTAGCAGAGCGGGCAGCACCAGCGGCGTGCTGCGCAGACGTGACCGGAGACTTGCTGCCGGCGCCGAGCGCGTGCTTCCCCCATCCAGCAACTGCACGAGCCAGGCGACGGCCATCAACAAGGCAATAGAGCGCACCAGGTGGATCTTGTCCGGCTCAAAGACGCGGTTGGAGAACGTATTGAAGAACAACGGCGCCACCACCAGCGCAGCTAACCAGCCGGCCTCGATGATGGCGTCGCAGATGCGACTGAGTCGAGTTTCCACCATATTGCTCGATTCCGTGACGAATAACGAGCAACGAATGTCTCCCCAGTTGCTCGCTCTAAAAAAAGAATCTTACCGCAGGAAGAGAGAAAGCGCAAAACGGGGATGTGAAATGCGATGACATGCAGTTGTCAGGAGCGGATCGCAGCATGAGAATGGGGCGCCCCTCGGTCCTGCGACAGGCGCCCCATTTCCCTATTCAGTCACCGCTCCGGTCGGCCGGAGGAGCACCGGCCGACCGGAGGTGAAGCCCTAACAGGCCTCGAGAGTCGACGTCATCAAGGGAAGATGATGGGCAGGAAGACCCGGCACTGCCCTGTCGTGAAAGTCACCCCATACGGGTTCTGCAGGGGCGCATTGGCATCGCTCATGATGCCGGTGCTGAGCGTCAGCGTATAGGTGGTGTTGCACCTGAGCGCCGCGGCCGGGGTGAAGGTCACGGTGTTAAGTGCCCCGTCATAGGCCACTGTCCCTGCAACACCCGCGCCGCCCGTCTCGAGCATCACCTGGCCCGCCAGCGTTGCCTCCGCGATGGGCCGGCTGAAGACGACCGCCAACACCGCATTCAGCGGCACGCCGACAGCGCCATCGACCGGATCGCTGCTGATCACCAACGGGTCACGCCAGCTCGGCACTGTGTCATTCACAACCTGCGTGCCGTCCGTCCCGTAGTCCACCGTGAGCGTCCGGCTGATCTCATCGTGAATTTCGTCCCACCACTCGGCGGTGTCCCAGCTCCCGCGGGTGTACTTATACTCGATTTCGGTGCCTTCCTCGAAATCCAACACCAAGGTCCAGTGGGTGGCATCCACCTTGGTCATCGCCGGCTCGTTCGCGGTCCACATCCCCAGCGCCGCCTGGTTGCCAGGCATATACACGGTATCCGCGGCAGGTGTCTCTGGCGGCACGGTCACGTTCCAGGTCACCGAGACCACGCGCCCCGGCCCGGTGGTGAAAGTCACCACATACGGGTTCTGTAGAGATGAACTGGCATCGCTCATGATGCCGGTGCTGAGTGTCAGCATATACGTCGTGTTGAACTTCAGCGGCGCGGCCGGGGTGAAGGTTACGGTGTTGAGCGCCCCGTCATAGGCCACTGTCCCCGCAACACTCACGCCGCCCGTCTCGAGCGTCACTCGGCCCTCCAGCGTCGTGTCCACGATGGGCCGGTCGAATACTACCGACAACACGGCATCCACCGAGACGCCGACAGCCCCATCGACCGGATCGCTGCTGATCACCAGCGGGTCACGCCAGCTCGGCACCGTGTCATTCACAACCTGCGTGCCGTCCGTCCCATAGTCCACTGTGAGCGTCCGGTTAATCAGATCGTGGATCTCCTCCCACCATTCGACGGTGTCCCAGCTCCCGCGGGTGTACTTGTATTCGATCGCGGTGCCATCCAGGAAATCCATCGTCAAGGTCCAGTGGGTGGCATCCACCTTGGTCATCGCCGGCTTGTTCGCGGTCCACGTCCCCAGCGCCGCCTGGTTGCCAGGCATATACACGGTATCCGCAGCGGGTGTCTCAGGGGGCACGGTCACGTTCCAGGTCACCGAAACCAGGCGGGCCTCCGCGGTAGCAGTCACCGTGTTCGATTGAGCGGAGCGGTTATAGGATGTATCCACAGCGATGAGATAATACTCATAGGTGACATCGCTGCTGACATCACGATCGACGTACTGCGTAATGCCGGCCAGGATGGTGGCCAGGCGCGACCAGCCCGGATCAGCCGGGGGATCTATTTGCCTCCGGTAGAGCTCATACCCATACAGATCGGGCTCCGGGCTGGCATCCCAACCCAGCGTGATGCTGGCCGGCGTGGTGCCCTTGAGGACAAGGTTGAGCGGTGCGGCAGGTGGGGTCGTATCGTCTGATGGAATGACATTGAGGGTTCCGCCATCACTCAGACCGGAATGGAAGCCGCCATAGGTCCACTCGCGGCCGCCGGTGGAGCTGGCGCGCACCAGATAGGTGTACCTGCCCACCTGATCCGGCATCAGAGCCCCCATCCACTCCTCCCATTCCAGGAGCCGCCAATCGCTGGTGACGTACTCCTTGTTGTAGGTCATGGGCTGCCAGGTGCCCCAGTCGCCCGGCAGTACGTCGGCCGGGCCGTAACCGATCTGCATGAGCACGCCATCGATCGGGCCTGGCTTGAGCGTTTCATGCTTGACGAACACGCGGGCATAGATCGTTTCGGTGCCCTGACCCGCCTGAATCACGTGCGTAATGCTGGGCGGCCACTGGAGCAGGAGACCCGAGATGGTCCAGTGCGGGATGGCACTGACCTCATCAGAATCGACGCTGTCCAATCCATCCTTGACCGAGCGCACCACGTAATAGTAAGTCCGTCCATTCTCTACGTCGGTATCGACGTAACTTGTCCCGGTCACCTCGGCGATCTTCTCGTAGCCGCCGCCGGAAAGATACGACCGGAACACCTTGTAGCCGGTAGCGCCCGGGACAGCGCTCCAGGTCAGCGTGACCTGGCTTTCGCCTTCGGTCGCTTTCAGGTTGGTTGGAGCGGCCGGTGCAACAACCGCGCCTGCATGCACCAACACCGCGCCCCACAAGCCGGTGACCGGTACTGAGAGCATGCCGCCCGTTACCGTGTAGGAGCCGCCATTCAGCGCATCGCTGAAGACCAGACCATTCGGCAAGTAACCGCCTACCTTGAAGGTGATCGTCTGCGCGGCCGCTGCCCGGTTGATCAGCACCACGCCAACGCCGGTGCTATCCTTGCGGCCATAGGCCAGGGCGTTGATGGTATCATCAGCCAGCAGCGTGTCGAAGCTGCCGGTGCGGAAGAAGCTATACTGTCCGCGAATCTGGCCCATGGCCTGGTAATGCGCCAGCAAACTCGCATCGGCTTTGCGCCAGGCAGGCAGGGAGTCATAGCCGTCTTCGTCCGCCCAAGGATAAGGCTGGCGATTGTATGGATCGTCGCGCGGCACATCGGAGCCGAAGCCAGCCAGGCCGACCTCGTCGCCGTAGTAGATCGTCGGCGCGCCGGGCAGGGTGTATTGCAGGGTGGCCACGGTCTTCAGGCGGGCTTTGCCGTCGATGAAGTCGTTAACCGGGTAACGGTCCGCGCCGACGCCGGCAATGCCATCATGATCCAGCTTGACCACCGCACGGTTGGTATCGTGGCTGTCCAGCAGGTTCATTGCGGTGGACCATGTCGGCTCGGGGTAATCCTCTTGCATGGCCCGGATAGCCGACTCGAACTCACTCGGCGTGAGCGGGTTCAGGTTCAGGTTGCCGTCGCCGTCCGAGAATGGCGTATCGCGCAGGAAGCTGAGCAACGCGATCGAGAAGCGATAGTTCATCGTCGAATCGAATTTGTCGCCCAGCACGACCGGCCGCACGTCACCCTCACTCCAGGTTTCGGAGAAGGTCATCACGTCCGATTTGGTGCTCTGCAGGATAGGCCGCCACTCGGTGAAGAAGGAGGGTGCGATATCGGGCACCACATCGACGCGATAACCGTCCGCACCATTGTTCAGCCAGAACTTCGCGGTCGCATCGGCGTCACGTAGCCAGAACTCGCGCACCGCATCATTATCGGTCGTGTTGACCTTGGGCAATGTTGCGACGCCATACCAGGCCTCGTAATTGGTGTCACCGGCGCATACGCCGGTGCCAGGCGGATTTGCCGGCGTGAAGTAGAACCACGAGCGATACGGACTGTCCACCGACTCGCACGCGCCGACCTCAGGGAAGCGGCTGAAGCGGTCGAAGTAGATGCTGTCGGATGAGACATGGTTCGGCACCATGTCAAGGATGATCTTCATCCCGCGCGCTTCGGTCGCCGCGTCCAATTGATGGAAGAGCGCCAAGTCGCCCAGGCTCGGGGCGATGGTGCGATAGTCACTGCCATCATAGCGATGGTTCGAAGGTGACAGGAAGATCGGATTGAAGTAGATCGTGTTGACGCCCAGCGACTGGAGGTAATCGAGCTTATCGATCACACCTTGCAGATCGCCGCCATAGAAGGTGCTGCTGTAAGTGGAATACCAGGGGTTAGAGACGTCATATGGCTCGGGGTCGGGCACGATGGTGTTCCAGGGCGTGATGGGCCAGGCATGCCCGCGCTCGGCCGGATAGAACCAATCGTCAGCGGTCGGATCATTGGCCGTGTCGCCGTTGCGGAAGCGATCCGGGAAGATCTGGTAAATGACCGCATTCTTCGCCCACTCCGGCGTCGTGAACGCCGCATCGTAGACATAGATGTTGTAGGGGCGGCCGGCCGAGGCGTTATACGGCTGGCCCAGGCCGCCATCCAGTGCGGTGTCGTCCTCGTAGTAGACAATTTTGTCGCCATCCACCGCGCCAAACGTATAGCCCAAGACGGTGAGCTTGTCGGGCGCGTTGAACGTGACCTCCCAGAAATCGTAACCCCACACGTTGCTGTCGTCGGGCACCGTCGCCACTTTGTTCATGCGATAGGTGCGCGCGCCGCCGCTCAACATGTCCGTCACACGCACGCCCACACCCTCGACATCTCCCGCCGTGGTGCGGAAGCGCAAACGCACCTCGCTGCCCTTGGTGACCGCGCCGAACGGCGTCCGATAGAGCGCGTCGCGCGAATCATGCAGCAAGCCATCCCACCAGATATTGCCATCGATCCCGGGCTGGTCCGGGTTGTTGATGCTGTCCCGGATCTGCTTAGTGGCATAGTTGAATCTGAAGGTCACCACCTGGCCGGGCTCAGGCACCGCCAGTTGGATATTCGCGCCGCCGGGCACGCCGCCCTGGCCGTAGTTTTCAGCCCAGCTCTCGCCCACGGCGACCTTGTACTCGTAATTGCCTGCCGGCAAGAAGCCGGCATAGGTATACCAACCGTCGTGCTCTTTGTCTTTCATCCAGGTGGTCAAGTTATCGGGCGCCCAGTTCGCACCGCCCAACGCCTCGCCCAGGGAGCCGACCAACGTCACGATGCGGTCGGCTGCGTTGTTGGCAACCCAGTTATCGCTGCGGTCGTAGTAGAACTTGACTTCCTGGCCGCCGCCGGCCGCGGTGAAAGTCAAATTCGCGCCGCCGGGCACGCCATCCACACCGTAATTCTCCGCCCAGCTTCCACCGACCGTTGCCTTGAACTCATATGAGCCGGCAGGGATCGCGGTAGTGGCGAAGATATAGACGCTGTCGTCATTGGAATCGACGCCCTTCGTATTCAGATTATCCGGCGCCCAGTTGCTGCCCAGGCCAGACGCCTCGGGATAGCTGCCGGGGAAAGTCACCAGCAGTTCGATAGCCGGATAGATCACGAAGTTGGAAAGGGTCGTTGTGGCGCCGCCCCAATCCGGTGCAGCAAAATTGACGTTCACATCGGACGGCACACTGTCCTGCGCGTGGCCGCTGCCGCCCGTGGTAAACACTTCAACTGCGAGGTGCGCCGGGTTGGCGAGCGCCGCCTTCGGGATGCTGTACTCCAGGAAGTGATTCGTTGCGCCAAAGCCCTGCGCACCGCCCTTGCTTACCAGGGTCGGATACTGCCATGCCGTCCCATCCCAGGTGGTGAGTTGTGCGTTCTCAAGGGCGCCGTCATCCTTATGCCAGACGTACAGCGCGTACTCCGGCAAGTGGACCGACACGGCATTGACCGCGCGGCCCCACGGATCACCGGTTGCGCCACTGCCATCCACCTGGTCGGTGTCAATATAGATGCCATACGTCATGCCCCAGTTCGTGGCGCCGGCATCGAAGCCGATATAGTAGTTATTGGCATCATCGACGACATAGAGGTTGTTCAGATCCAGGTTCGGCTCACTCATATCCGCGACCGGATCAGTGGCAACCGCGCTGCCGTAGGCCGCATCTCTGAAGCCGTCGATGGTGATCAGTCCGCCGGATGGGGGCAGCACCTCGGCGCTGATGATGTGGCTGACCGGATCATAGGTAAACAGCACGTCGCCGCCGCCGGCCGGGATCGTGAGCGGAATGTTCGGGCCACCCTGCTCGCCGCCCGCGCCGTAGTTAACGTCCCAGGTCTCATTGAGCGCGACCTTGAACTCATAGCTGCCCGCGGGCAGGGTCTTGGCGCGGAAGGTGTATTTCCCTTCTGCGTCCGGCCCCTTGAGCATGGTCCTCAGGTTGTCCGGGGCCCAATCGCTGCCCCCGACCTCAGACTGGAAGTTGCCGACGGCCGCGGCAATGACCTGGTTAACACTATCTGCCACGTAGTGATCGGCCGGATCGTAATACCACGTCATCGTCTGGCCATCGGCCACGGTGAAGGGCACATCGTTGGTAGGATATGCTTTGCCCCAATCGCCGTCTTCGACGATCTTATAGGCATAGCTGCCTGCCACGGGAATGGCGGCGCTGAACTTCCAAACGCCATCGCTGTTTGCGTCGGCCAGGTTGGTCAAGGCATCATTGTTCGACCAGTCGTTGCCGCCGATTTCACTCTCGAAGCTGCCGGCAACATTAACCTGGGCGAGTCGGGGGGCAAAAATCCCGTGATCCGAGACGGGAGCGGCCGCGCCGAGAGGCAACACGCCCATCAGCATGGCCAGCACGGTGAACAGGGTTAACAAACGGAACTTCTGCATACGATGCTCCTTTCGAGATTCTGAGTGAAATGTGGTCAGGTGCAGAGAACAAAGAAGGCCGCGCCCCCAGGTGCAGGGCACGGCCTTGCCGGATCAACAGATGCGTCAAAGCAGGAAAACGACGTCAAAGCAAACCTCTCTTGGGCACTGCGTCGAGCCTATGTTTACTTTGCATCTCAGGCGCCGCCTCGCGCACTGTGAACGGTGAACAACAACGTCGAGTTGAACAAAATGATGGTATCACAGGCCCGCAGGAGTGTCAAAGAACCGAAAAGAACTAGAATTCGGTATGCTCCGTGCGCGCGATGATCTCATCCTGCAGTGCAACGCTCAGGTCGCAGAAGTAGTCGCTGTAACCCGCCACGCGCACGATCAGGTCGCGATATTGGTCAGGATGGGCCTGCGCCCGGCGCAAGGTGGCCGCGTCCACCACGTTGAACTGGATATGGTGGCCGTCCAACCGGAAGTAGGAGCGAATCAACTGCGTCAGCTTGTCCAGCCCCGCGTCGTTCTCCAGAAGCTGAGGCGTGAACTTCTGGTTCAACAGCGTACCGCCGGTGCGCGCGTGATCCATCTTTGCCGCCGATTTAATCACCGCGGTAGGGCCACGGCGATCGGCGCCCTGCACGGGCGAGATGCCTTCGGAAAGCGGCGTGCCTGCCCGCCGCCCGTCGGGCGTCGCACCGATCACCGAGCCGAAATAGACGTGACACGTCGTCGGCAGCATGTTGAGGTGATAAGTGCCCCCGCGGGTGTTTTTGCGGCCGTCGATCATGTCAAAAAAGGCATTGAACACGCGCACCATAATCGCATCGGCCGCATCATCATCGTTGCCATAGCGTGGAGTGCGGTTGAGCAGGAGCTGGCGTTCCCGCTCGTAGCCAACAAAGTTCGCGTCCAGCGCGGCCAGCAGTCGCTCCATCGGCAAATCCTTCTGCTCGAATACATGGTGATTGATGGCCGACAACGCGTCGGTGATCGTCCCGATGCCGACCCCCTGAATGTAAGTGGTATCGTAGCGCGGGCCGCCGTCGTGGTAGTCACGGCCCTTCGCGATGCAGTCATCGATCAGGGTCGACAGAAACGGCGCAGGCATGTAGGTTGCATAGAGCCGCTCGATCACGCTGTTCCCGCGCACCTTGATGTCGACGAAGTAACGCATCTGCGCCAGGAACGCCGCGAAGATGTCGTCAAACGTAACGCAATCCGCAACGGCATGGATGCCGCCGGCATAGTTGCCGCCGGCAAAGTTGCCGCGATTGCCAGTCCGCGGCCCAAGCTGCCGTCCGGTGCGCGGATCAACGCCATCGTGCAGCGCCAGCTCCAGCATCTTTGGGATGTTGAAGTAGCCGGCCAGGATGTAGGCCTCCTTGCCGAAGGCGCCTACCTCGACGCAGCCGCTCGAACCGCCGTCCCGCGCGTCCGCCACAGTCTTGCCCATCCGCACCAGCTCCTGGACGATCAGATCGGCATTGAAGACGGACGGCTGGCCGAACCCGGTGCGGATGATCTTACCTGCGCGTTTGATGAACCGATCGGGGTTCTTGCGGCTGACCTGGATCGAGCTGCTGGGCTGGAGCAGCCGCATCTCCTCGATCACGTCCAATATCAGATAGGTCACGTCGTTCACGCCGTCCGAGCCATCGGCCATGACGCCGCCCGCGTTGATCTGCGCGAAGTCGGTGTAGGTGCCGCTCTCGGCCGCGGTCACGCCCACCTTGGGAGGCGCGGGTTGGTTGTTGAACTTGATCCAGAAACACTGGAGCAGCTCCTCAGCCTGCTCACGTGTCAGCGCGCCATCGGCTAACCCGCGCTGGTAGAATGGGTTCAGGTGCCGGTCGAGATGGCCGGGGCAGAACGCATCCCAGGTGTTGAGCTCAGTGGTGACGCCCAGGTGGACGAACCAGTACGCTTGCAGCGCCTCCCAGAAGTCGCGCGGCGCGTGCGCGGGGACGCGCATGCACACCTCGGCGATGCGTTCCAACTCGGCTTTGCGGGCCCGATCGGTCTCTCCGGCGGCCAGCTCCAGCGCCTTCTCGGCGTGCCGCTCGGCAAAGCGGATCACGGCGTCCGCGGCGACGCGCATCGCTTTGAGCTCTTCGCCCTTAGCATAGGCATCGCGATCCCTCGCGTAGTCGAGCTGCGCCAGGCTGGCATCGATGTCGGCCTGGAAGTCGCGCAGCCCGCGGCGGTAGATCTTGTCATCCAGCACGGTGTGGCCCGGCGCGCGCTGTTCCATGAACTCAGTAAAGATGCCGGCCTCGTACGCCGCGATCCACTCAGGCGTCATCTCCGCAAAAAGCCGCTCGCGCATCGTCTTGCCCTGCCAAAAGGGGATGATCTGCTCGGCGTAGACCTGCCTGGTCTCCGGGCTCACTTTGAACGGAATCTTCTCGCGCGAATCGAGGATGTCCAGGTCGGAGAGGGTGTGACAGCAAAGCTCGGGATAGGTGGGCGTGGCCTTGGGCGCCGGCCCCTTCTCGCCGACGATCAGCTCACCATCGCCGATGGTGATCGTCTTGTGCTCCATCACATGGCGGAAAGCCAACGCCCGTCGCATCGGCGCGGAGAGCAGGCCGTCGTGCAGGCGATAGGCTTCGGTGATCAGCACGGCGCGCTCGGCCGAGATGGTGGGAATCGCATCCAGGCTTTGCTGGCGGAGTTTAGCGACACGCGGGGTAATCATGGACAGCTTCTCCTCGTGGTAGATCCTCTCTAATCTTGAGCGGATGCGTCAGCCCGCGATTTGAGATCTGATGCAATTCATTGGCCTGACTTTCGCCGTGCCTGGTGAAGTAGATCCTCATTGAAGTGCAACCCAGCAAAGCAGAGGTTTAGCTGGAGCTGATCGGAAGCGAACGAAGGCGAATACGAGTTTGATCAAAGACCACCACGCTGCCATCTTCGAGGGGCTTCTGGATGTTGGCGAGATTTGCCAGAAGAAGCGCAGCCTGTTGCTCAGGGCGTCGTTCCGTGCGGCGACGGAGCAAGATCACCGATGGCTTGCTGACTGACCGCGCGGCCAGCAAGGTCCCGAAATCAGTATCTGCGGAGATGAGGACACGGTCTTCAGCCGCGGCCCGTGCGAAAATGTCACTATCATCAGCGGCTTGCATCCCATATGTCCGTACATGAACCGCATCGTGTCCAGCCTGCTCCAGCTCCTCGGCAACGACAGGCGACAAGGCGTTATCGATCAAGAATCTCATGCCGGCACCAGCAGCGGGAGTTGCCGCTCTTGCACAGTCACCGCCGCATAGCGCAATGCTTCACGAATGTCGTCACGCTCCAGGTCGGGGTAGGCCTTAAGAATCTCTTTTTCGGTCATGCCATCGGCAATCATGCCCACGACGGTCGCGACAGGGATGCGCAGCCCACGGATGCAGGGTACGCCTCCCATACGATTCGAGTCAATAGTAATACGTGTAAGGTCCATGCCAATACCCTCTCATTTACCCGGTTTCCGCTCAAAGCCTTCCAGATACAGTATACTCGATTTGTGCAAAATGCAGTAGTCGACTTTAGCGATGCTGCGATCTCTCGAAAATTCCCCTGATCTCCGCGATTCTCTCCTCGGACAACGGCCGGGCGCCGGTCAGCTTGTACGGTTTGTTCATCCGCGCGTACTTGTCCGCGGCGGTCGTATGATACGGCAGCAGGTCGATCCCCTCCAGCCGCGGCAGCGACGCGGCGAACGCTGCGATCTGGCCCATGCTCTCATCGTCATCATTGACGCCGGGGATCACCGGGACGCGGAGACGGATCGCATGGCCGAGCTCGGAAAGTGCCCGCAGGTTCGCCAGGATCGGGCCAACCGGCGCGCCGGTGACCGCGCGATGGCGAACATCAGCCATCAGCTTGAGGTCATACAGGAACAGGTCGACGTAGGGACGCACCTGATCGAGCACGTTCCACGCTGCAAAGCCGCAGGTATCCAGCGCGGTGTGAATCTCACGCGCCTTGCATGCTTGCAGCAGCGCCAGTGTGAACTCCGGCTGCGCCAACGGCTCGCCGCCGGAGAGGGTCACGCCGCCGCCCGATTCATCGTAAAAGGCGACGTCACGGATGGCCTCCGCCAGCACGTCATCCACTGTCATCTCGCGGCCGATCCGCTCGCGTGCGTCCGCGAAGCAGGCGTCCGCGCAGATACCGCACCGCTCACAGCGGTCCCAGTCAGTCACGGGACCATCGGCCCAGGTGATCGCATCTTCCGGGCATGCCTCAACGCACGCGCCGCAGCGGATGCAGCGGCCGGCGCGGACAATCATCTCCGGTTCGAACGACTGGCTTTCGGGATTGTGGCACCACCAGCAGTGCAGTGGACAGCCCTTCAGAAAGACCACCGTCCGGATACCGGGGCCATCGTGGATGGAATACCTGCGGATGTCAAACACCGTTCCGGTGAACATGCCTCTCGTCCTATCACGGTCTCTTGCCCACATTGTATCATACGAGCGCCAGTGTGATATCATGAGCCGGCGCGATTCCGCCATCCCATCCCAAGGAGCAAGGTACGTGACCGGTACGATACGAGCCGTCCTCTTCGACCTTGACGGCACACTGTTGGACAGCAACATGGAGTACTTCCTGCCGCACTACTTCCAGCGGCTATCGGCGCGCATGATGCACCTGGCGCCGCCGAAAGAGTTCATCGCGCATCTGCTGCAGGCAACCGAGGTGATGGTGGCCAATGACGGCCGCGCGACGAACGAAGAGGTCTTTGCAGCCGCCTTCTATCCATTTGCCGGCAGGTCGCGCGCCGAGCTGGAGCCGACTTTCATCGATTTCTATGAGCACGACTTCCCGAAACTGCAGGAGCTCACGCGCCGCAGGTCGGAAGCCCGCTCGGTGGTGCAACTGGCTTTTGCGTCCGGCTACGATGTGGCAATCACCACCAATCCGCTGTTCCCGGAAACCGCCATCCGCCAAAGGATGGCCTGGGCCGGCGTGGATGACTTCCCTTACAAGTGGGTCACCACTTACGAGAACAGCCACTACTGCAAGCCGAACCACAGCTACTGGGCCGAGGTCTGCGCGCAACTGGGCCATCCGCCAGAGGAGTGCCTGGTGGTCGGCGACGAACACATGGACATGGTGGCTGCCCATATCGACTGCCCCACTTACCTGGTGACCAGCCCATCCACTGCGCTGCGCCCCGACACGCCTGAACCGACCTATCGCGGCTCGCTGGCTGAGCTGGCTGAGCTACTGTGATGTTTCAGAAACCTGGTTTCTGGGAGAAGCCAGGTTTCCGCGAAGAGACTTATGACAACACTAGCTTCCACCGTCGACACCCCTGCCGAGCTGACCGAACGATTTCATACGGCCGCCATTGTCTCCGTCACCGCCGGCCATGCGGTGCACGACACGTATACCGCGTTTCTTCCCCCGCTGCTTCCCGTTCTGATTGAGAAGTTCGCGCTCTCAAACGCACAAGCCGGTCTGCTCAGCGTCTTCATGCAGTGGCCGTCGCTGTTGCAGCCGGTTTTCGGTTATCTGGCCGATCACGTCAACCTACGCTATTTCGTCATCTTTGCGCCAGCGGTGAGCGCGGCGGCGATGAGCCTGTTGGGCGTTGCGCCGAGTTATGCAGTATTGGCGCTGTTGATGATCGTGGTGGGGGTCAGCGCGGCAGGACTGCACGCCGTGGGGTCGGTGATCGTCGGCAACCAGTCGGGACACAGCCTGGGCCGGGGTATGGGAATCTGGATGGTAGGCGGCAGCCTGGGCTACACCATCGGACCGCTGATCATCGTTGCGGCGTTAGGACTGGTGAAGCTGGAAGGCACGCCCTGGCTGATGCTTGGCGGCATCCTGGCCTCCGCGGTGCTCTACATCCGGTTACGCGACGTATCATCTATGACGGACAAAGGGACGCTCTCGCTGCCGTGGCGGCAGGCGTTGGCCGCGCTGCGACCGGTGATGATACCGGTGGTAGGCATCACAGCCGTGCGTTCCTTCATGGCCTCGGCCCTGGGCACCTTCCTGCCTACCTTCCTGAAAGGTGAAGGGAGTGATCTCTGGTTTGCTGGCGCGGCGCTGGCGATATTCGAAGCTGCCGGCATGGTCGGCGCACTGGCGGCCGGCTCGCTGAGCGATCAAGTGGGCCGCCGCCGAATCCTGGCGGTTGCCATGGCGCTGGCATCCTTGTTGATGATGGCCTTTCTGCGCGCACATGGGATGATGCGGCTCCCCATCCTGGTGGCGCTGGGGATATGCGCACTCTCTATCATGCCGGTGATGATGGCCTTGCTGCAGGAGAGCTTTCGCGAGAACCGCGCGCTGGTCAACGGCATCTACCTGGGCCTCAGTTTCCTGACCAACTCCGGCGCAACCATCATCCTGGGAATGCTCGCCGATGGATATGGCATGCGCGCCGCGTTCACGCTCAGCGCAGTCGTGCCGCTGTTGGGTGTGCCGCTGGTATGGCTGCTGCCGAAAGGGAACCGATATGGAAATCGCTGATCTGCACCTCAAATACTCGCCCATCCTCCGCTTCTCGCGCGGCGAGCGCTTCTTCCCGATGACCATGGAGGAATTCCTGGGATACACCGCGCTGTATCGCAAGGGAGAACGAGAACCAAGCATTCCACGGGGCAAGGTGACGGCCGCCGATTTGCTGCGGCGAGGCGCGGATGAGATGTTTCTGCGCTCGGTGGAAGGCGGCCCGCTGACCGGCGCCGAGGTTGCCGGCCAGTGGGGGGCAGCGACCCTGAAGCTGCTCAGGGAGTGGACCAGCCGGCCAGCTATCGCCTGGACCCCCAGCCTGGCGCGGACCCTCTATCGCTGGTTCAGCGCTAAGACCAGCACTGCGACGCAGCGTTTCTGGTGGAACGACCTGGTGTTCCCTCAGCTCGAGCGCGCGCTCAGCTCAGAGGTGGGTGGAGATGACTTGCCGCGCTTCGTGCTGCCGGTCGACATGCGCCGCGCGGCCATCGACGCCTACGAGGAAAGCCAGGGCGGCCGGCCGCGGCACTGCTACTATTACCGCACCGTGCGCGAAGGCAACTTTCTGAACCTGCAGTACTGGTTCTTCTACGCCTACAACGACTGGGGCAACGGCTACGGCGGCTTCAACGACCACGAAGGAGACTGGGAAGGGTTCCATGTCTTCTTCAAGCTGGATGCCGGCCGGCCGATCGAGCCGCCATCCCACGTCTGCTTCCTGGGCCATGATTCGCGCATGACTAAGGAGTGGTTACACCCTGACGTGGAGAGAGTCGGCACACATCCGGTGATCTATGTGGCGGCCGGCTCCCATGCCAGCTACCCCCAGCCCAAGCTCTACCCGTTGGTCGAACTGTACAATCTGATCGACTACGCCACCGGCGACGCCACGACCGTAGATCACGATGCATGGGTCAACCGCCGTGCCCTGGAGAATGAGGACGCCGTTGCCAGCATACTGCTCGATTATCGCGGCTCCTGGGGCACACGTTACTGGCTCGACCTGAGCTGGCTGCGCTCTGCCATGCGGAGCTTGCCGACCGCCGGCGCGGCGCTGGCGCGTATGCTGCCCGGCGAGATCACGCTGCCCGGCGTCAGCGCGCCGCGCGGCCCGCGCTACGACGCGGCCGGCGACGAGCGCGAGAGCTGGCGCAACCCGCTGGCATTTGCGGGCCTCCGATAACGCGCGCCGGCCGGGCGGGGTCTCATTGTCGAGGCGCGAGCATCCTGAGATGCGATTTAGGAAGCGGGCGATGTCGTCCAGCGATTCCACCGCCTCCGGCAGTGACAGGAAGAGCTGCCACACGTGCCACATGCGCGGGTACGTCTCCAGGCGCACGTCGACGCCCGCCGCGCGCGCCGCGGCTGCGATGCGCGTCGCGTCATCGAGCAGCAGATCCTCTTCTCCGACATGCACCAGCAGCCCGGATCCTGCGTTCGGCGGAAGCTCTCGTCATCGGGCCTCCTTTACCTTCTCCTCTTGTCACGGTGCCACAACAGCCCCATGTTGCAAACCCCACCTTGCCCATCTTGCCTATCTTGCCCCCACGCTCTGGCCCCATGCTCTGCTCCCAGGCTCTGGGCGGTCTCCGACCGAGCCGGCCGGCGCACCCGAAGCAAGATGGGCAAGATAGGCAAGATAAGGTTAGGATAGCTTAAGGGCGTCCTATGTTGCCTATCTGGCAGCTCTCCATCCCTACACGATTCCACTCATACACGATTCACATGATCCTCGAATCGTAGAAAAGGAGAAGCGGCAGTAACGGCATAACGGCAGCGCCAGCGCCGCCCGCCGAACGCCGGCTGCCGCCAGAAGTGACACCACCTCGGTGCAAGGGGAGGATGCCTCGGCACGAGGGGCTGCTGGCAGGAGGCAAGGGTCACGGGGGAACGAGAGCCTGCTGGATTATGATGAGCTCTGGCTGGCGTCTTCTGTCGCAGCCCAAGCTGCGCTCAGCGTCTTCACTGCTTCCCGCGCTTCGCCCTTCAACTGATTCAGCCGCCCAACAAGGGCTTCGCGTTTCTCGCTTGCGATCTTCGCGAAGAAGTCGTCGCCCGGATCGGGAGCCAGCCCGGGTTGGTATGCCAGCTTGAGCAGCGGCGCCCAGGGGTAGCCGTGTCGCTGCAATCCCAACACCGCGTGCTCGTTGAACTCCGACGGATAGACATCGCCGTCAATCCAGTTAGGGCTCTGGCCCAACGCGATCTCGACCAGCGCCGCGCGCAGAAGCAGGAAGCGAGCCTTGGCAAGGACGGTCAGGTAGTGCGCCTTGCGGCGCTTATGGATGATGTCGGCGTGGCGCGCCTGAGCCTGAGCGACTTCGTGGGCAAAGGCTTCTGCCGCTTCGCCGGCCAGTCCATCATCGGCGAGAGGGGTGGCTGCAGCCGACTTCAGCCGGTCCGCCAGCGCTGAGAAACTGGCGATCGGCGCCGGGGACGCGTCCGGGTTCGGACGCGCGTACCAGCCGCGCAGCTCGAGTTCGCCGGACGCGGCGCAGCGGGCCAGGCCGGCGCCCGGTACGGCCTTGTCCTCCGGCTCAGGCAGCCCGGCGAGGATCTCATCCAGCAGCGGCGAGCCGTAGGATAGAAAACGCACGCTGGTCGGGAACTCATCGAAGCAAGCCGGCGCGAAGGTGACCGGCAGCTGCTCCCCGTGCCAGTTCAGGAGATAGGCGTCGGCGATCTCCGGGTGGGGCTGGAAAAGCTGGCCGGTGGCCTGGGCGTGCGTGAGGAGCTCTTCCAGTTGGCCCAGCGTGACGGGCGGTGGCGGGCCGGGCTGGTAGTCCTCGACGCGCAGATACGCATCCAGGTCCAATGATTCCACCTCGCGGTGCTGCAGCCGCTCGCGCAAGGCCGCGATCTCCTTTTCGAGCTGGACCTCCCGCTCGGAGGCGGGCAGCATGGCCAACCGCTTCGTGACCTCGCCTACCTGGGCCAGGATCGGCTGAAGATCCCCGACCACAACCTCAAACCAGTTGATGCGGTCGGCCAGCCGTTGGTAGATCTGATCCTCGATGGTGTCCTGATAGAAGTAGTTCGAGATCCAGACGACGGGATATTCCTGGCCGATGCGATCGATGCGGCCGATGCGCTGCTCGACGCGCATGGGGTTCCACGGCATGTCGTAGTTGATGAGCACACCGCAGGTCTGGAGGTTCAAGCCCTCGCTGGCCGACTCGGTGCCGATCAGGATGCGGATTGCGCCGGCGCGGAAGTCGGCCTTGACCGCTTCCTTGGTGGTCTGGGCCCAGGCGATGCCGTTCCACACCTCGCCGCCGCGGCCGGAGTAACAGGCCACCTGGCTGCCGTAGACCTGGCGGAGCTGCTCGCGCAGGTAGTCCATGGTGTCGGTGTATTGCGTGAAGATCAGCACCGTCTGGCGCTGCTTGAAGACCTGGTTCAGCTCAGCCTTCAGGATCTCAAGCTTGGAATCGGCCACGCTGAGCTGTTTGAGCTCCTGGATGAAGTCTCGCACGTAGGCCAGCTCGGCTGTAAAACGCTTGGTCTGTGACCCTGACGGCCCGTCCGTCCCGGCGTCTTCCTCCTCGAAGATGTCCAGTTCCAGTTCGTCTTGTTCGGCGTCCTCATCGGTGAGCAGTGTTTCGACACCCGCGACGCCGTTCAGAAACTTGAGGCGGCGCTCCAGGCTGCACCGGACGGCCCAGAAGCTACTGGTGAGCCGGCGCCGGTAGACGGTCATCACGAAGCCCAGCCCGCGGCGCTCGTTTTCGTATTTCTGATAGAACTGGGTGATGTACTCCTCGATCTGCTCGTAGAGTGCCTGCTCATCGGGGCGCATGGGCACTCGTTTGATCTCCGGGCGGCGGGTTGGCACCGATTCCTTGAGGATGCCCTTCTCGCGGTACTTGCGCAGCAGGTCGCGGGTGTTGCGGTAGATCGCTCGGTTGAGGGGTGTGTGCCGCCGCGCCATCTCGATCACGTGCGATCGGGCCTTTGGTCCAAGCTGCTTCAGGAGCGCGCCGCGCTCACCGTGCCGCCGCGGCAGCTCTTCGAGGGTCGCCCACTTCACCGGCCCGATATCGGCCGTGACCTGCGCGCGGAACACGGGATCCAGCTCGCCGCCGGCTTCCCGGTAGTCGTTCACCATGTCGAAGACGAAATCCCAATCGGCCTGGCCGAACGGCTTGCGCATCTCACTGAAGAAGCGCAAATAGGCGCTCTCGTCCGCGCCCCAGCGGCCGCCGACGCCCAACACGGTCAGCAGATCCCACACCTCCAGCGGGTTGATCTGCATGGGGGTGGCGGTCAACAGCAGGAGGCCAGCGTATTTGTCGCGTTCCTTCAGATCGTTCAGCAGGCTCAGCAGTCGGTTAGGGCGGTACGTCGGCTGCAGGAAGTCCTTGCGCCGGGCATGATGCGCCTCATCCACCACGAGCAGGTCCCACGGCCGGGCCGCCAGGACTTCCACGCGGCGGTCGCCGCGCTTGGCGAGCTGACTGCTGGCCAGCAGCACATCGCAGGCATCCCACAGGTTCGCACCGTTGGCCAACGGCAGCGGCCGGTCTTGGGCGTCCAGAAGCTTGCCATCCTCGTAGCGCGGGATTTCCAGGGCGAACTTCTCATAGAGCTCTTCCTGCCACTGGTTGAGGACCGACTTGGGCGCCAGGATCAGGCAGCGCTTGACCCGGTCGGAGATGAGCAGTTGGCGGATCACCAGGCCGGCCTCGATGGTCTTGCCCAGGCCGACCTCGTCGCACAGCAAAGCTCGACCGGGGAAATCCGCCAAGAGCTCGTCCGCGACGCGTGTCTGATGCGGCCAGGGCGTGATGGCGGCGGTGGCCGCACCCAGTCCGACTGCACCCGGCAGATAGGGCGCGTCGCGCAAGAACTGGAACAGGGTGCGCTCGGCCTGCGGGCCGCCGCCGAAATAGCTCGGGCCGGTCTCTTTTCCGACCGGCGGCGGCGCCTGGTGCTCCAAGGGATCGCGTTCCGGCGCGTGGAGTGGGCGGAAGACCAGCAGCCGATCTCGGACGGCGGCCGGGATGTCGAGGGCGATCCAGTCCGGTTCCTGCCCTTGCCACAGCCGCTCGAAATTCGTGGCGACCTGCGCCAGGTAAGCCTGGGTGGCATCCCAGGAAAAGTAGACGGAGAAGGTCTCGTAGTTCTTGCGCCAGGCAGTCTCCGACTCGTTGACGCTGCCCGAGAAGGCAATGCGATCCCCGTGCGCGTCGGTGAAGATGCCGGATTTGGGGTGATAGTAGTCTTGGGCCAGGTTCGCCGGGATCGGTGTGCCGTGGACGTCGCGCGGCAGCACCACCCGGATTTCGAGCGTGCCCGCGGCCACCATCCAGGCCATCACCTCCAGCCGCTCGCGCAGGAGCGCATCCTGGGGGTCCGGGAAGCGTTCCAGCAGCCGCATGGTGACCCGTTCCTGCAGGTCATGGCCTTTGCGGACGGCTTCGACATCCCCCTCGTCGAGGGACGCGCCGACCAGCAGGCGCATGCGGCCGCCGTTACGAATCAGCCGTGCGACGCCGGCCGCTGCGACCGCCAGCGCACTGGAGCTAAAGAACCCCGCGCTACGGTCGTAGCGCACGCTGGCCGACAACGCGGGGATGTAAAAGTTGGCCAGCGGGTCATCGGCTGGACCATAGTAGATGCGAAAGGGGTGGTCACGCAGGTTCATGATGGGTTGCGGTCACGGGTTCTCCGAACCATCTCTGCAAGGTAGCAGTCAGGCGAAGGAAGGCAGGTTCGGTATGGCCTTTCAGGCTCACCGAGCGCGCCAATTCCCCGTAGATCGCCGACGAGCGCGGTTTATGCACCTCACGCAGGGCAGCTTCGAACGCGGCCTTGGGCTGGCGCGGTTTGGGGTCGTCAATCGGCCAGCGCTCGGTTTTCGCCAGCCAGTCGCGCAAGGGCGGTAGTCGATCCTCCCAGCCAAGACAGCGCGCCGCGTGCGGCGAATCGGTCCAGGCCCAGACCTCAAGTTCCGGCGCGAGAACGACAGCTTCAGCTCGCGCGGCCCAGCCCGCCTTCTCCAGGCAGGTTTTCATCTCATCAGCCAATTGCCCCGGAGGGATCTGCTCACGGCCGCAGCCTTCGTGATCGAACAAGACCAGCGCGTAGCGATAGACGCGGCTGAACGGCCGCAGGAAATCGTCGGCTTCGGTTACGCAGCCCGGATCGCGCCGCGGATGCACAAAAACGTCGTAGGTGATGGGGCGGATTCCCAGGGCTTGTGGCCGTTCGAGCAGGCCGACGATTGTGGCCTCCATGTTCTTGTCCGCCACCAGCGCCACCAGGTCCTTGCGGGCGGGTTCGCGCGCTCCGTTCATCCCAGCACCCCGCTGGCAAAGAGAGTACCAAGATCTGTTTCCCCGCGCCATTGCCGCAGGCGCGGATGCTCTGAACCCAGCACGATGTCGGTGGCTCCCTGGGATGTCCTGTTGAAGCATAACACCTGGTCGGGTTCGGTCAGGCTCAAGATAACGGGGGAGTGCGTCGCCAGCAAGACCTGGGCGCCGTAAACCGAAGACAGTGATTGCAGCACGGTTTCCACCGCCCGCGGGTGGATGCCGTTCTCCGGCTCCTCGATCAGATAGACGCCCTCCAGGTCAGGGATGTAGGCCAGGATGGTGAGCGCCAACATGCGCAGCGTTCCGTCGGAGATCAGCCACGAAGGCGCCTGCAGCCCGGACTCGTAATCCAACACGATGTAGCGGTGGCGGTCTTCGGGCCGCTCGACCGTGCGGATGTCTCGCAAGTCGGGCAAGGCGGTGCGGACGTGGGCGATCCATTCTTTGAGACGATCCGGCGCGCGTTCGTGCAGGTCATTGACGACCCACGGCAGGTTGGAGCCGTCCGGCTGGAAGCGCCGAGGGCTGCCCGGCCGGCTGGGGCGGCGCAAGGCTTCGCTGTTGAGCGCTAGCCGCTGCACCCCTTCCAGCAGCGAACGCCGGAACCAGATGGAAACCGGGAACTTCTCCTCGTCTTCCGGCAGGTTTGCCAGGGCGGAACGGCGCGGCCCCAGGCGAAACAGGTTGTTCCACTCAGAGCTTTCGGAGCGGAAGTAGTCATTGCCGGATTCGGTTACTTTGTTCAGGACGCGGCGCCAGCCGGGCGGAGTGCGCTTGCGCGCCGGTGTGACCACCGAATCGGGCGGCGGGATGTCCATAGGGAAGAGGGTGCGTTGCGCGAGCCGATCAGCGTCTTCTTCGTCGGGCGCTTCCGCTTTCAACCACAGCGCTTCCGCAAGGAGACTGACCTCACGCGTTTCCGGGTGCGATCCGACGCGTACTTCGTAACGCACGAGGGAATAGTTGCCGTTCTTGCGCGCGCGCAGGGCGTCCGGGATCGCCGATTCGATAGCCAGCTCGAACGCGTCATCGCGGCGCATCCAGCACAGGTCGCGCAGATCGGGCGCGCGGCCGGCGACCGCGGCCGCTACCCCTTCCTTTTCCCTGACCAGGTCGGCGAGGAAGGCGATCACATCCAGGAACGTGGACTTACCGCTGGCGTTGGGGCCGATGAGTACCTGGAATGAGCTGAGATCCTGGTTCACATAGCGCAAGCAGCGGTAGGAGAGTGCTTCAACACGCGCGATCATGGTTGCGTCCTTTCACCGAGCGCTGATTGAAGATCGTCGGTCTGGATGGAATTGTATCATATTTCGCCATTCTTGTTTAGCCATTATCGTCGTCCGAGTCTTCCTGCACATCTTCCAGCCCCATCTGCACATACTCCGGCGCGCCCATCTCTTCCTCCGCCGGCGGGACCAGCTCATCGAAGAACGCCAATCGCAAGTTCTCCAGCGCCTCTGCTTCGGGCCGGACGAACTTCCCCTTGACCCGTGCACGCGGCACCGCGTTGAGCAGCGCCTGCAGCAGCGCGCGGAACGTGCCGTCGGTCTTGAGGCCGGTCTTGCGCAGGAACACGTCGCACGCGCCCGCCCCGTCCTCCGCGTAGACCATCATCGCGGTGTGCGCGGCATCGATCCAGCTCTCGAAAAGCATGACCTCGTCGTCCACCATCCCCTTTTTGCGCCGCTGGACGGGGGTCTGCAGCACGATGAACTCGCCCTTCTTGGCTGCCAGCCGCTTGCCGGCCATGATTGTCTTGTCCAGGTCCACGCCCAGGGCGATGGCGAGCTTGCGCGCCTCGTCGTAGGGGAACTGCTCCGCGGCGAACGCATCCCAGGCCATCAGGTACCAGTCGGTGACGGGGTCGAAGGCTACCGCCGTTCCGGGTTGCGAGTTGGCGAGTTGCGGGTTGGCAACCCGGAACCCGGAACCCGTAACCCGCAACAACCCTTCTTTGCGCAGGCGGACGACCTCCTCGCGCGCCAGATCGAGCGCGGTTTCGGGGCGCAGGGTACGGGGCTGGCCGGTTTTGGGATCCACCTCGCTGGTGAGCACCGGCCACTGCTCCGAGATGATGCTGAGCGTCGGGCCGAAGACGCTGATGTACAGGTCCACCCCGCGGATGCCCTGCGCCGCGAACTCGGCGGCCTTCTTGCGCGCCTCTTCGCGCACGCGGGGCTGCAGGTCGTCCCACCAGACAGGAGACGCGGTGACACGGTGAGGGGGAGACACGGTGACATCCCCTGAGGTCATCGCCGCGTCTCCGCGTCTCCGCGTCTCCGCGTCATTTCGCTTGCGGCACACCAACAGAATCGTAGACGCGGCCGCGTTCTTCTGCGCCTGGTGCAGGCTGTGCTCGCTCTCGGTGTGGACGGGCCACGAGGCCTTGACGGTGAACCCCGCGCCGATGAGGGCCGAGGCCAGGGTGTCCCACGCGGCCACCTGCTTGTGGGTGAACATCACGGTGAGGCAGCCGTCGTCGCGCAGGACGCGGTGCATCTCGCGGAATGCGGCGGCCATCTTACGCTCGTAGTCCTGGTTGGCTAATTCCCTGCGTTTAGTGCCGAAGGCTGCAAAACGCTCAGGACTGGCGATAGCCTCATCGTCCTTGTTGATCAGTTCATTCTCAAACCAGTTGCCATAGATATCACCGACCGTGCGCTTGAGCCAGATGTAAAAGTAGTCGGCGAGTTCCGCATATTGAACGTTGTCGTAGTAGGGCGGATCAACTACAATCGCCTGGACCGAAGTACTCTGTAGATGGCCCAGATCGGCGGCGTTGCCGCGAGTGATCTGAAGGTGTTGAGAATCTGCGGTCAAGTGCCCTTCCCAGAACTTGGGAGCCGAGGTCGCCGCAAGTGCAGCGATGCTTTTATAGGCGTCTGTCACTTGATCGACTATCCAGGGTACCAAGTTGTGGCTTGCATCAAACTCAGTGAAAGCCCACTTGAATGCGAAGTCGTGGCGCTGGAACGCATGTGCAATAACCTGCCTGGAAGCGTGCCACACGGCCTGTGTCGAGTTGTAGTCCGCGGCTTTGTCGAACGCGATGGCGAGATAGGTGGAAACCGCATCGACTCGGTCGAGCTGGGTAGTGTGACGAAGTTCAGCTTTCAGGTCACCAAGAGTCTCGACGATCGTTGCCATCGCGAGGAGCTGGCGCGGGGCGAACGTATCGGCCCATGTCCCCAGTCCGTAGATACCGGCCGCCCAATCGGCTCGCCCTTCCTGTCGTGGCTCGGAAGGCACGTAGTTTCTGGCGATCCAAATTGGTTTCTTTACCGCCAGTGTTACCTCGGCTTGCTGCACGGCTTCAAGGTCTTCCGAACTTGGCACCCGGAACGCGAAACCGCCCGGTCGCTTTGTCGCCACGGCGTACAGCAGCGATCCCATGCGGCCGGCCTGCGCTTCAGCTTTGATGTAGTCGCCGGATATCGTCTCCCCTGTCCACGGCGAGCGCCCCACGCCGCGGCTGATGGTGCCTTCGTCGGGCTTGGCGGCCTTTGCTTTGGCGCCGGTCACGATCTCGAAGCGCGGCTCGACCATGTCCGGCTCCGCAATCAGCCGGACGGCCACCGGGTCGTCGCCGGCCCGCAGCCACCAATTCGGGCTGAGCGGCACGGGTTTGCCGGTGGTCGGGCACGCCACCGTGCGCGCCCACAGGTAGGCGAAGATGCTTTCGCCGGGCTGCTTGGGGAAGTAGGGCGCCAGCCGCTCCTTGACCCGCGCCGCCCAGATGTCGCCCCACTTGCGGATGTCGTCGGCCAGCTCTGGTCCGAAGCGCGCCGGGTAATCGAGCGTCGCCTTGAGGATTACCGCGGCCACGGGGTTCAGGTCGTTGGCAATCGTCGCGAAGCCGTAACGCAGCGCCTCGAACGGGATGGAGCCGCCGCCCGCGAACGGGTCGAGCACGCTCAGGTCGCGCGTGCCCCAGGTCCATTCCAGCAGGTCCCCCATGATGGCCAGGTCTTCGGCGGACGGATTGACGGTGAACGCGCGCGGCGCACCCTCGTAGGGGTGGCTTTCAAGCTGGACCTCCCTGGCCTTGGCCCACTCGATCAGCTTGCGTCCCCTGGCCGGGTCGCCGCGGATGCCGATGAAGCGGGTGAACCACTGGTGATAGGTCTCCTCATTGGGGAACCGGTCGTGCAGGGTCGCCGGCCAGCCGGCCGACCACGCGGGCAGCACGCCGGCCAGGATCGCCGCGCGGCTGGTGATCAGCGGCCGCCGCGCCCACCAGACGTGCAGGAAGTAGAGCGGCGGCAGCGCGCTCGACGCCCCGCGCTCGCGCTGGCTCTCCGCGCCGACCGCGGCGATGGGAAGCCAGGATTCGATGAGGAGGGGGGGATGGGTCATGACACCTCAGAGTGAGATTTGTTTTGAGTTTCCAATCGCTGAATTAGGCGTGTCGCTTCTTCGACATCCGGTCGCATGCCCAACCGGTCAAACCAGTCAACTGCCTCTTTCGCGTGCTGCAAGGCGGCATCGCGTTCGCCCAAGGTTTCTTCCGTCAATGCCAGGCGGTGCTTGAGTGTTGCCAGATAACCCTTGGTGCCATGCTCTTCGAAGAACTCCAGGCTTCTCAGGCACAGCTCCTTTGCCTCTTGCGGTCGACCAAGCCGCAAGGCGACGATGGCCAGGTGCCCCCACGTACTTCTGGCCAAAGGCTCGTCGCGCGGCGTTTTCTCTATGCGGCGCTCGAACCAATCCCTGACTTCCGCAAAGTACTTCCAGGCGGTCTCCCAATGGCTTTGGTCGCGCGCTAGTTTGCCATAAGCCGTGTTGATCAACGCTTTCAGATCGCCGATACCCAATTCATCGGCGATTTGCCAAGCCTGGTCGTAGAGGTCTTTGGCTCTCGCAAAGTCGCCTGCTTTCCTGTAAACTGAGCCCAGATGCTGGAGCACAACGCTTTCTCCTTCGCGACTATCGATGATTCGATATTGCGCCAGAGCCTCCTCGGCAAGTCTCTCTGATTCCTGGTACTCGCCTCTTTGAAGGTAAATCCAAGCCAGAATGTTAGCGATTCGTGCTTGTGCGCGGCTGTAGCTGATCGATCGGGCAAGGTTGAGGGCCCTCCCGCACAACTCCACGATTTCGCCCCAGCGCCCCGTAATCTCCAGGTAATCATAGGCAGCATATAACAACACAAATACATCGTCGGCAGTGCCGTGATCAAAGCACCAGCGAACGGCGGCGAGAATGTTGTCTCCTTCGTCGTAGAAAGCGTAGCTTTGATAGCGCCAGTAGTACTCGCTGTCTGCTCCCTGGCACAGCCTCTCTAGGTAATCGATCCATCTGCGACTGAGGCGTGCGTCATTCTCGGGATCGCCGGCGCGCTTCACCAGGACAAAGCCTTTGGTTAGAGGCAAGAGGGAGAAACGCCCGGCGCGTCTGTTGACCAGCGAGAGCCGCTCAAGTTCAACCAGCCCATCATCACGGTCAGCCTCAGAGAGGTCCGCGACGAATCCCGATGCGTCACGGCTCGCGTCGACGGCAAAGCAGGAAATTGCCAGAAGAAGCTGGTAGGACGGTTTGCCGCGGATCCGTTGTAGTGCGCCTTCGAAGCAGTAGGTGGCAATATCGTTATCTCCTGCATCGCCCAGGCGACGCAGCACCGCTTCTGCGCCATAGCCATAGCCCATCTGCGCGATGCTCCAGACGATCGCCAGGGGTACGCCCCCGGTGCGGCGGTACAGCAGGTCCACATTCTCCGGGGTCAACTTAACCCCTCTCTCCTCGCACTCTTGTGCGATGAGCGCTGACGCATCCTCTGGGGACATCGCGGCTAAACGGATCGGATAGGCCGCATCGATCCGCTGGCGGGTGGTGACGATGCACTTCGTCGGGACCGGCAATTCCTGCAGAAAGGCGGCCACGCGCTCATCGTCTATGGTTTCCAGGTTGTCTACAATGAGAAGGGCGCGCTGGCGGGCCAACGCCCGATTGACGAGCTTGTCTTGATCGTCCCCTGGCCGAGCCCTGGTGATCTCTTCCCGTTGCAACACGTCGGCGATGTCCCTGTAAATGTCTTCCAGCTTGCGAGTCACCTGCTGGCGCGAAATGATGCCGTCGGCGGTGAGCATCTCAACCTTCGCCGATGTCCAGATGATCGCCAGGAACCGTTCCTCCTCAGGCAGTTGGTCGAAGTCGTTGAGGTAACGATAGGCGGTCTCCAGAGCCAGGGCAGACTTTCCGATGCCGCCGATACCATCAACCAACACGACCCAGGCGCGACTCTCGGGTGCCAGAAGCTTTTGAAGGCGTGCCAGTTCCGCGTCTCGCCCTACGAAACGCACGTAGTCAGGGTTCGGCAGATTGTGGAACACCTTCGGAGGAGGAGGGAGCGCGGGCAGAGCAGCTGCACTCAGCAGTCTCTGCTGCTCGCCCAATCCTTGGACCAGCGCCACCAGCCCTTGTTGGAAATCTGTTCGTAGACCGCGCAACTCCTGGATCATAGCCTCCGCGCGTTCAGCGGAGATGCGCTGGAATTGCATTTCGTAAATCGGCTGCAAGGCAGGGAGATGCCAGACGCGTTCCGCAACGCGACCCAGGAAGAACCTTACGGCCGCATCCACGCCCGCGCGGTCCGCTTCTGTGGGAAGCACTTCTGCGAAGCTCTTGGCAATGGCCTCAAACTGCTTGGACTCCAGGAGTCCCGGTTGACTGATGGCCGCACTCACTGCGTGTCGCACAGACTTGGTGTCAATGGCTTCGCGCTGATCGCAGAGCTTCTTTGCTAACTCGGGATTCTCGTATTTCTCTCGGAGATCATCCCAGGCCGCGTCGATGGCCCCGTCAATTGCATCCTTGAAGGCTGCGTCGTCCCTGAGCTTTTCGACCAGCTCCTCGACGTCCTTCTTGGCGACCCCCTTAGCGGCATCGGTAAGGAAACGGACAAGGGCGTCGATGACTGCGAACAGGAAGGGATCCATCATTCTATCTCCATGACAATAGGAAGTCAGGATTCGATGTGGAGGCGGGATTGGTCATGCGACTTCGCCAGCCAGCGTCACACGCACGCCTTCGCTGACCAGGTCATTCACAAGCGCTTGAAGATCAGGCCAGCTCCCATGTCCTTCCCGGTGAACTACCACCGTGCAAGCGCGCGGGACTTCGGGTCGTCGCCGCTCGCCGAACCGCTCAGCGGCCCATAACTTGCGTACGCTTCCCGGCTGATAATGGGGGTTGTCGGGGTTCAGGTTGACGACGACGCGGTCGCCCTGCACCCAGGCCGGGCAGGGGATGAAGACGAGACCGTAGGATAAGTCGGTGGAATCGCTGGATGCGAAAACAACAGTGAACTTCATGACAACGCTCCTCACCTGCCGGTGGGCAGTTTTTTCTTGTTGTCACCTGCCAGCCAGATGCCGATGCGCCATATCGTAGGCGCGCGCCTTGATCAAATAGCCCTGTCCGAACCAGACCGAATCCAGGCGTCGCGCAGAGACTCGACTGCCTGTCAACTGATAGTCCACGTACTCTGCGATGCCGTTATATGCGGCCCAAAGGGTGCCTGACACCCCTCGCTGATCGTTGCCGCGTCCGTGTACGAAGTAGCGCTCAGCCCTCTCCCGGTGAGACCGTATCCTCTTCCAGGCAGCTTCATCTTCGGGTTCAGCCGGGTCAGGGAAAACATCCTGCAAATACGCGTTCAGCTTCCGTTGATCTATCTGCACGCGGACCATCTCCTGAAATGCCTCTCCGATGCGTTGATAACGCGAATTCACGATCCCCAGGAGTTGTTCTGCCTGCACCAATCGGTCACGCATGGACACATTGTGAACCACGCGCACTGTAGGCCCCTGACGAAGCGCTATCGTAAGCGTGTTTTGGCAGACCACGCGGATCGGTGTGAACTTCACTTGTACCGCGCTGGAGCCGTCGTGGCTATTAGAAAGCAACAGGTATTTGTCGGTGATGTCCTCGCCGATGACGCGTATCGGCTCCGGCAGCTTTGCAAGAATCCAGACTCGCTCGCCGTTCCCCAGAGCGCCGGCTGTATGATAAACGGCCGCGTTTTGACCGACAATGGGATCAAAGAAGGCAAAAGCCTCTGCGTTTTGCAGTGGCTCATATTGCCTGCCCACCAGGCCGAGGATCGGATAGGCGTCCGTCTCCCAAACGTCTTTGCGTATCACGGCATAGCTGCCATTAATAAGGATGTCAGCTCCTTGATAGATGGCGGCGAGCGGGGCTTTCTCTACCTCCCAATCCAGTTGCGCAGCTTTGATGGCCTCAGCAGCTGTCGCGGGGTGATCCAGTTGCACGCCGAGCCCATGCCAGGGTGGCTCGCCGACATACATCATAGATGCCCGACCATTTTGGATCTCAAGTTCGTGCGCCATTGTCTCGAACCCCCGCTTTTACTCCTCTGCCAGCAACACCCGCAGCGCCCGCTGCGCCCGCTCGGCCGCCGGGCCACCGGTGCATTTGCTGTACCAGTAGTACACCTCTTCGCTGGTCATCGCGCGAATGCCAAGGGTGATCACCTCGATGCGTTCCACCTTCATGATCGGCCGGACCGCCAGGAAGAGCAGCCCGAGGCGCACGCCGCTTTCCTCGGCCAGACGGAACGGCTCGCGGCGGCCCGGGCCAAGATCGGTCGGCTTGTAGCCGTTGGCCCGCAAGCTCTCCATCACATGGTCAGCCACCGCCCGCAGGGTCGCGCCGCCCAATTCGGCAATTCTGTGGGTCGGCGGCGATTCCGGCTCGTAGAGGCCGCTCTGCTCGGCGGGCGGCTCCACGGCGCGCTGGTGGAGCGCCAGCCGGTATGCTGGCTCGCCGGGGCTGGTCACAGAGACGGGCAACACGCGGAGGTCGAACTGCCTGGCACCGGTGTCTGGCGTTCTGGGGGGGCGACTGGAAGTCGCTGCTACCTTTGCGAAGTCGGCCTGCGCCGACTGAGGTTCAGCCTGCGAAGGCAGGCTTTGCGATGGTTGCCGTGACTTCCAGTCGCCGGGAAGCTGTACCTCAAACACCCCCATCCGCCCGCGCATCGGCACGGGTTCAGGCAGCCGCCGCGGATTTGTCAACCGCCAGCCATACAGCGGACCGCCACCCCACGGTTCATCGGCCAGGTGCTCGCTGCGGCGAGCGGCATAGGAGTCAGCATCCAGCTCAACGATCTCGACCAGGTCCACCACCCCGATGGCCGCGCCGGCCGTCACCTGATCGGGGTCCAGGGCGTGGGCCAGGCAGGCCTCGCGTTCCACGGTCTGGCTGGCGTGGATCGCCAGCGGCCCGCGGTGTTTCACCGTCCAGGTGCGTAACTCCAGTGTCTTTCGCCCCAGGATGATCAGCTCGGCCCAGGGTTGCCGGATGGAAAGTGTTTTCATGTTACAGGCATCGCTTCCACGCCGATCTTGCCCAGCTCCAGCGTCGCCAGCACATCCCGCACAGCGGCGAATTGCGCGCCGGCCACTTCCAACCCATCATCGAACTCGCCGGCCACGCGCATCGTGGCCTTCAGTTCATCCGCCTCACTGCAGAAGGCCTCGACCAGCGAGCGGAGCCGCTTGTAACGGTCCCAACCGCCGTGGAAGTTCAGCGCAAACGACTCGGCGGCCGCACCCTGGCCGAACGTGGCAATGATGTTCTGGTCCACGACATAACGGCCCTTGCCGAACTGCGGGATCGCCAGCCCCAGCCCGCGCACGTCCGCGGCCGCCTGCTTGCCCAAGCCGTCCGCCTTGATGATCAGCCGGCGCAGGTGCGTGATCTTGTGCTCGGCGCACAGGTCGGTGATCTGTCCGAAGGCCTGGACCACCGCGCCCTGGCCCTGGAGCTTGCCCGGCTTCTGTGGTCCCGGTCCACCGCCGCCGATGATGCCGCAAGTGCATTGGTCTTCAGGTTTCCCACAGACGGGGCAGATCGTCTTGTCCTTCTCCTCTGGCTCAGGTCCCGGCCCGGGTTTCCACTTGCCCTTGATCCGGACGTTCAGGTGCGCGGCTTGCTCCGGCGTGTAGAGGATCGCCTCTTCGCTGATCTGCCAGGCGGGCGGCGGTGACTCGTGGTCGTAGCCGAATTCCTCCGTCGAGTCGTAGTAGACCCAGACCTTCATCTCGACGCCGTTCTTGATCGTCTTCTTCAACTGGCCGACGTCGAGCAGCATGCGCAGGGCGATCTTGCGGGCAAAGGCGCGGCGCAGCTCCTCGGTGGACATGCTGACCTGGTTGTGGTCCCAGCCCTTGGCCTTGACATACATCGCCGAGAGCATGTCGTCGTCCGCGGTCAGCACCTTCTTGAGGGCGCGCAGGACGCGCAGCACGACGTTGGCCTGATCCTTCTCAACCTCGCCCTGGTCTTGCGCGGGCAGCGTTTCGCGGCGGAGGTAGGCATGGGCCTTCGGCGCGTCCGGGGTGGGGTAGTACAGGTAGCGATACGCCTTGGTGATGGCGATCCGCACGTCCAACTCGGCGGCGTCTTTGGCCTTGCGAAGCTTGTCCTGCTGCTCCTTGTTGAACTCCGCCATCCGCCCCGCGTCCCCCACGATCCGGCCGATCGCCAGGTAGCGCCGCGCGACCTCGACCATGTTCTCCACCTGGTCGGCGTCCGCGACGAGGAAGATCACGTTGTTCTGATAGGCTCGGAACGATTCCAGCGTGCCGGTGTACTCGTAGATCTTGCGCACCAGGTCAGGCGGCGCCGCCTCGTCTGCCTTGACCTTCACCGCATCGAAGTGCATGATCGCCAACTTGGGCAGGTCGGCGTCGTCGTCCACGTCGGCGGCTTCCACCGGGAAGTAGACGGGTCTGAAATAGCCCTTCTTCCAGATCAGCCGGATGCGCCCCTCGATCTCGGCCTTGCCCTTGCTCGGCCCCACCTGCACTGTCTCATCGGCGATGATCTTGTTGATCGAAGGTTCGGTCTTGAAGCGGTAACGGTGGCCGTCGTACTCCAGGAACCAGGCCTTATCGGCCAGGCGTTCCAGAACCTTGTTCACAACCGCCGGTTCGTCGCCGCCGCCCAGCGACGCTGCGTCGCCGCCATCGGGCTGCACCGTCGCCAGCAGCAGATCGGCTGGGTCCACGCCCGAGGCGATGCCCTGGGTCAGGCTATGCAAGAAGATCGTCGTGGCCAGGCGCCGCGCGTAGGCCGGCTTGTGCTCCTTGACCAGCGGCTCATCCACTTCCTGCGCGTGCGATGAAGTGCCTATCAGCGGGCTGGCAATGTCCGCCTCGATCACCTGGCGAAACTTCGGACGATCCAGCCGCGAGGTCAGGTCTTCGGCAATCTGCGTTTGCGCCAAGTCCAGGTGAAACGGGTGGATCAGCCACGCATCGGCGGGGCGCTCGTCCCAAAGCCGTCTGACCGCCCAGGCCAGCAGGCGCAGTGCGCCGCGCGTCTGGTTGAAGTTTGGGATCGTGGCCGTCTTCCGGTTAAGCACCGTTACCAGTTCCGGGTGGAACGGGTAGGCTGCGGCCATTTCGGCGGCATACTCGGCCCGCAGGCATCGCCGCGGCAGGTCTGCGCCCTTCTTGTCCAGCTCGGCGTAGTAGGCCATGTACGCGGCGAACGTTGGCTTGGCCGCCTCACAATCCACCTTCTTGAACAGGCGGTGGGTGACGATGGCATAGATTTCCCCCTCAGCCGTCGGGGTCAACACCCGTTCCTGCCGCGCCGACACCTGGAGCGTCTCGGCCAGCTTCTTGCGCAGCAGCTCGGTCTCGGCGGCGAACGCATCCGACTCGCCCGCCAGGGTCAGCACCACCAGGCAGCGCTGCTTGCTGGACGCGAACTCTAGCAGCGACATCAGGAACGCCACGGTCTGATCGGCCAGGTTGGATTTGCCCGTCGCAGTCGGCACGGCCATTGCCGCGCGCAGGTGGCGAGCGATTTCGTCGATCATGATCAGCGCCGGATGGTCGCCGATCAGTCCCTCGAACAGATCGGTGCCGACAGCAGCCTTGAGTTTCTCGCTTTCGGCTACCTGCGCGTACGCGGCCGGCCCGCCGATCTGGTAGGCCAGCTCACCCCACAACGTCAGGGTCTTGGTGCCATCGCCGATGTGGCTAATGCCCACGGTCGGATCGAGATCAGAGCCGACCACGCCCACAACTTTGATTTCACCTGGATGAGGCAGTCGGGTGCCGCTGCCGAGCAAGTCAGCGATCGCCCCGGCCGGCGCGTTGCCGCTGGCCACGTGGTAGAGTGCAATCAAGTTGTGGGTCTTGCCGCCGCCGAAGGCCGTCTCCAGGCGGATGACGGCGTTCTTCCCGCCGGCGTCCCCGGTCAGGCGGCCGAGCGCGTCCCTCAAGAGCGTCTTCAGGCCAGCTGTGGGATAGGTGTTATCGAAGAAGGTCTGTGGGTCGCCGTAAACCGGATCAGCTTTGTGATCCATGACATCGCGGAGCCTGGCGGCGAAGATGTCTTCCCTGAGTTCGCCGAGCAATACCTCGGGGCGTGGCTCACACGTTTCGAAGATGGTCTTCAATGATGCCTCCCGGTGGAGCGAGCATGCGTGAAGATGAATGGGTTTTCTGGCATCCAAGTTTACCACAAGACCGTTTGCACAGAAAACCGACAAGCAACTCGGTGAGGCTCACGGGAGTTGATGAGCGGCTCACTGCGCGCGCTGCGACCTCACAACCCCATCCCCTCCCCGACGATCCGCCGCGGCGCGCCGGCATCCCGACCGGCGTACACGGACCAGCCGCGCGCGCGGGCGAGCTGGACGGCAATGTCTGGCTGATCCTGGTCGTAACGGTCACGGATGGCTCGGTCAAGGACCTGGGGAATGGCTTTGAGACCGCGTGGCAGCCGGCTTTTGGTCAGATTCGCGAGATTCTGATCCTGCTTTTGATCGTGGCCTGGACCGGCTGGCCGGCAGTCCGTATCCGTAGCCGGGTAAATTGCCTCGACCAACGGCTGCCAGCTCGACGAGGGATCGGTGCACCCCGCCTGAACGCGAGTAACCCCCGAACTGCGTCGTCAGGCCGGAAGCGCCGCTGGAGCGGTCGCGTCGTGTACAAGGTCCTTCTCCAGCAGCCAGGTCCCCGGCGTTTGCACATAACCCAGCTTGCGGTCGATGGCGATCATCGGCAGGTTGCGGCTGTTGTGGTGGGTGCGGACGGTGGCGACTTGCAGCACGTCGCGGGCGTAGCGCAGCGCCAACACCTTGACGGCCTGCGCCAGCTTGCGCCCGCGATAGCGCTTGTCCACCCCGGTGTACAGGTTGTAGGCGTAGTCGTCGAAGCGTGAGATCGCGCTCATCGCGGCCCAGTCGCCGGTGGCCGTGTCGATGACCACCATCTGGCCGGCCGGCTTGTACCAGTCGGCCCGGCAGACGCGCTGTTGAAAATCCTCGAACGAGGCCCAGGAGGGGGAGCCGTCTGCGCCCATGGTTTCCCTGCCGGTGGTGTCGTTCAACACATACAGCTTGCGCTGCGCCTCCTCCGTGTCGCCCAGCGCGGCCATCGAGGTAAACTGGACCCCCTCGCCCTGCAGCCGGGCGATGATGGCGTCATAGGGCCGGTCGTCGAAGGTCGTCAGGTCCAGCGCCATCGCCAGCGCGTGCGAGCGCTCGACGAAGCCGCGGCGCGCCGCGAACGCCCGATCTTCCGGCCGGTTGTCCCAGACCGCGACGCGCAGTTGCGCGACCCCGGCGGCCCGCAGCGTCTGCTCCAGGTTCGCATACAGGCTGCGGCCGATCCCCTGGCCGCGCCGGTCCGGCTTGACGAACAGGGAGCAAGAGACACGCTCAGGCTGCAGGCGGTCGCGCGCGGCCCAGCAGAAGCCCAGCAGCTCGCCATCGTCCGCCGCCGCCACCTGCTGGGTGATCCGCGCCTGCTCCTTCTCGTAGTATGCCTGGAGGCCAGGCTCCGTGGTGGTCTCGTCTTCCAGGATCGAGAACCAGGCGGCGAGCTGCCCGAAGTCGTGTCTCGGTTCAGCCGGTCTGAGGACAAAGGACTTCATGTGCAACACCCTCACTTTCACCAGATGCCGCGGCAGCGGTCACTTCTTCTCGCTCCGGTGCCCGAACCGCGGGCTTGTTTGATAGATCGATCACGCAGGGGATGTCGCTCATCAGGGCGAGAGAAGGGTTAGATCACCCGGGTGGCCTTCACGTCGCGCAGCAGCGCCACCAGTCGATCGCGATCACAGCGCGGCAGGCAGAGCGCAGCGCGGTCCAATCGGCCGCGGCGGATGTAAGCCAGGGCCTCCTCCTCGAGCCAGGATGCCTGCACCGGCGTCCCGTCCACGGGGATCGTTTCGGTATGGGCGACTTCCGTCGGCGCCCAGGCATTTCCCTCGCGGCGCTGCAGGCGGCCCATCACCTCGACGTCCACACCATCGAAGCTGAACCGGCCGAAGTGCGAGCGGTAGAGTTGGCTCTCTTTCAAAGCGACCGGGTCCACGACATGATCGGCAAACAACTCTGCAAAGCGGTAGGCGCCGGCCACATCGGTCTCGATATCGATGTCCTTGACCCGCACCGGCAAGCCGTGCAGAGCCAGGGATGTCCCACCCACCACCGCATAGGCCACTCCGGCCGCGTCCAACTGCCGGGCAATCCTGCACAGTACGCCCCGCCAACGCGGACGGTGCGCCACGACCAGCAGATGCTCCACCGCGCCGTGAATCGCCGGATCGGGTGCGACGCGCCAGTTGGCCTCGACCCACCAGTCCCAAGCCGGACCGGTCAGCGCGTTGACAGCCGTGTTCTCGATGACGCTGACATGCCCCTCGAGGCCCAGCACCGCCGCCACCTCCAGGCCGGCGCGCCAACAAAGCGGGGCGACTTCGACCGGATGCGCGAAGTAGGCGACGAAGGTCGGATGATCGGCGGGCATGGGAGGCAGTTTCCCCGAGCGCTCGATCTCCTCATAGAGGCCTGGCTGGTCCACGGGCTCGGTCGGGAACTTGGCCGCCGCGTCGCGATGTGCGGCATAGCGCGTGATGAACGCGGCAAACAACGGGCCGCCGGGCTTGAGGACCCGGGTCGCCTCGGCCAAAGCTTCGGCTCGCTCGCTCTCTTCCAGGAGGTGATACAGCGGTCCCATCAGGAGCACGGCATCGAAGCTGGCATCGGTAAAACGGCCCAGGTCCAACGCGGTGCCCTGCTCGACCCCGGCCAGCGTCACACCCGCCTCAGCCGCCTTCTGCTGCGCCAGCGCCAGGTTGCCGGCCGAAAGGTCGAACAGCGTCACCCGGTAGCCCTGTCGCGCCAACTCAATCGCATAGCGCCCCGGGCCGCCGCCGCAGTCCAGGACGCGCGCGGGAGGCGGCGGTAAGTGCTGGGCCAGCGTGCGCAGCGTGAGCGCGAACTCGGTGCGGTGCCGGTCCATGCGCGCCCACTCGCGCTCGGGCATCGAATCGTACAGGCGCGCGACATGCTCGCTCACGGAAGCGGTCAAGACGGGCCTCCTTGCGTGGCAACCGGAGAAACCAGGTTTCTCGGAGAAACCTGGTTTCTTGCGCTACGTCGGCTCGACGACGACCGCGGTGCCATACGCCAGCACCTCGGTCATATTCTCGGCCAGCTCGGTGGCATCGTAGCGCACGCCGACGATCGCGTTAGCGCCGATCTCGGCCGCGTGATTCACCATCAGATCGAACGCCTCGCCGCGCGTTTCCTCGCACAGCGTCACGTACTCATGGATCTTGCCGCCGGCAATGCTGCGCAACCCGGCCGCGAATTGGCCCACCAGCCCGCGCGAGCGCACGGTGATGCCGCGCACCACGCCAAGCTGGCGCACGATGCGATAGCCGTAAATCTCAAAAGTAGTGGAAGTGAGTGCTGGATCCATGATTAGACTCCTTGAAGCACGTACAACTCTCGGTGGGCCGCAGCCAGACGCTCTGCAGGTATCTTCTCCACCGCCCGGTCATAGGTCAAGTAACCGTTGATCTCAATCTCCACGTCGGTCGTCTGAGTGAAGATCGCCGCCATCAATCCGCGCGAGATCAACGGCCGCAACTCGTTCTCCAACAGCGCCAGATAGGCCTCGGTCAACTCCATCGGAGTGGCAAAGAATCGAATGCTGAAGCGCCCCTCAGGGTCCCACACGTGCCCATCCACCGGCAGGCCGTATCCGCCGAACTCCGAGATGACGAACGCCCGGCCGTCCCCCCGCGAACGTCGCTCACGCAGCCGCAGGCGGTAGATGTGCAAGCTGCGATAGTCGCCGCCGCCCTGGTCGAACCAACCGCTGGCATGGTCCACCGAGCGGGTCGGGTCCAGCTCCTTGATCCACGTCGCGATCTCCCGGGCCTGGAACTGCCCCCAGCCTTCGTTGAAGGGCACCCAGGCTGCGATGCACGGGCAGTTGTAGAGGTGCGCGATCATTTCCCGCAGCTCCGCGCGGCACTGCCGGCGGTTGCCCTCATCGGCCCGCCCGCGCGCGGCCAGCCGATGTTTGTCGCGCTGCCGCCAGTCGAGCGCGAGCGCCAGGACGGTCGTCGCGTTGCTCACCGGCCTCCCCCCGTTGGGCATATCCTGCCAAACAAGCATCCCCAGGCGGTCGCAGTGATAGTACCAGCGCGCTGGCTCCACCTTGACGTGTTTGCGGATCAGATTGGCTCCGATCTTCTTCGTGTACTCGATGTCGAAGCGCAGCGCCGCGTCGGTAGGCGCGGTGTAGAGGCCATCGGGGAAGTAGCCCTGGTCCAGCGGGCCGTAGAGGAACAGCGGCTCGTTGTTCAAGTGGAAGCGCATGTGGCCATCGGCCGCCCGCGCCAGGCTGAACTTGCGCATGGCGAAGTAACTCGCGACCAGGTCGTCTCCTGCCCGAACGACCAGATCATACAGGTAGGGCGCGTCGGGGCGCCAGGCGATGGGCCGCGGAATTGATAGGGTCACAGCAGCGGCCGCCGTCCGCGCTTCCGCCACCGGCACGCCGCCATCATAGACTTGGACCAGCATGGTTGCCGCGCTCACCACCTCTGTGGATGGCTCTTCGCCAGCCGGATCCATCGCCCCGAAAGCATCCTGTCTATCCTGCTCATCCTGTAAGGTGGACGGCTCCGCGCCGGCCAGATCCACCGCCACCGTGACGGTCCCGGCATCCAGGTCGGGGGTGATCTTCAAACCGGCGATGTAGCGCGCGGGCGTCACCTCCAGCCAGACCGTCTGCCAAATGCCGGAGACTGCCGTATACCAGATTTGCCCCGGCCGCAGCACCTGCTTGCCGCGCTGTTGCAGGCCCATGTCGGAGGGATCCCAAACCGCCACCTGCAGCTCGTTGTCGCCCTCGACCAACGCAGCGGTGATGTCAAATGTGAAGGGCAGATAGCCGCCGGCGTGGCCGCCCATATGGCGGCCGTTGATCCACACGGTGCACTGATAGTCCACCGCGCCGAAATGAAGCAGGACGCGCCGGCCCGGCGCCGCTTCCGCCGGCCCGATCAGGGGGTTAGCGAAAGTGCGGCGATACCACAAACGCTGATCCGGCTGCAGCGGCCGCCCGACGCCGGACAGGGCAGATTCGACGGCGAACGGCACCAGAATCCGGCCCTCGTACGCGTCCACCTGCTGCTGCGCTTGCGGCACAATAGCATAGTCCCATAACCCGTTCAGGTTCACCCAACCGGCGCGCACCATCTGAGGTCGTGGGTATTCGGGGAGGGGACAGGCGGGATCCACCTCGGCCGCCCAGCGGGTCAGCAGGTGGCCGGGGACGGGATGCCAGGGGGATGTGGTCATTTAGTGTTCCTTCCTGTGCTGGTGCCGCTGCGCATCCTTCGACTCCGGGCTCCCTTCGACTGTGCACTGTGGCGCTCCGCTCAGGATGCCCTCCGCTCAGGATGCCCTTCGCTCAGAATGCTTTACGCTAGTTACTTAACCTTACAAAAACATCCATCTGCGTCAAGCGGCCGCGGTTAGCCCAGAGCATGTACGGAACGAAGGTCAACATCTCGCCCGAACGCGCCCGGCCTTTCAGGAGCATGGCACCGCCCAGCACCTCGGACGCATCGACGGGCTGAAGCGTGTCGGCTGCCACGTCCGCCGCGAAAATGTCAATTCGAGGGTTATCTACGCTTTCCAGGCAATAGACCAGCGGCCCGCGTGCGATGGCCGCCTGGCCGCCGCACCGGGACAGCCGGCGGTCCTGGCGGAGGGCACAAATGGGCATGGCCAACGCCAACACCAGTTCGTCGCCGTCGTGCCATTCGCGTTCGAGGGTCAGCCAGGCTGAACGATGCGGCGCGACCCCACAGGCAGCTATCGGTGCGTTTTGCAGCGGCTGACCCTCTGCCAGCGGCTGGCCGTTCAAGGCAACCGTCAGGCCGCCGGTCCAGGAGGGGATGCGCAGGTGCAGCGTGCGCCGTGTGGCCCCCGCAGTATGCAGGCGGATGCGGACCTGTCCCTCCCACGGCAGGCTCGACGCCATTTCGACGTGCAGGCCCGCGTCAATCTCCGCCCGGTTCGAGACATACTGATGGATCCACAACGCATCGCCGGCCTGGCTATAAACGTATTGGCCCAGCCAGGCGAAGGTGCGCGAGAGGTTAGAGGGACAGCAGGGCACGGCGTACCAGGGCCGCCGTGTGACCTCTCCGCGACAGGCCAGCGGATTGTTGTACAAATAGGATGCGCCGTCCAGACCCATGCCGACGGCGGCGGCGTTATAGAGTTGCCACTCGAACAGATCGCTGTACCGAGCCTCGCCGGTGATCAATGCCAGCTCCCAATTCCAGGTGAGGCACGCCAACGCGGCGCACGTCTCGGCGTAGGCGTACTCGGGATCGAGCTCGTAGTCACGGCCAAAGCCTTCGATCGCAGGCAGTGCGCCCAGGCCTCCGGTGACGTACATGCGCCGCGCAACCATCCGTTCCCAGGCAGCCTGCTGTGCAACGAGCCGCGCCGCATCGGGCCGGTGGCGGTGCAGCCGGGCCGCAGCGGTTTGCAGGTAACCGAAGCGCACTGCGTGCCCGACGGGAACGGTCTGCCGGCACACCGGTGCATGTTGCTGGAAGTATTTTCCCATCAAGGCGCTGGCGCGCCAGCGAAACGCATCCATTGCCGGCCGTTGGGCCGCATTGCCGGGCGGGACCTTATCGGGGGCGTGCTCAGGATGTGCGGCGAGATAAGCGGAGCGCTGTTGAGCGACCACCTGCTTGCGCGCGGCCACGTCCGCGTTCTGACGGAAGAGTGCGACGGCAAAGCCCAGGCGGGAGGTCCGGCCGCGCTGCTCGATGAACTGCTGCGCCAAGTCCAGGTAGGGTGCGTGGCCGGTGACGTCGTAGAGCCGCTGCAGCGCGATCTCAATCTCCTCATGGCCCGGTGTGTGCGCCGGCCCGCGGCCGCTGAAGTCGGCCACGATCCGATCGGCCGCGCGGCGGGCCACGGCCAGCATGTCAGTCCGGCCCGTCGCCTCGTAGTGCGAGACCCCCGCCTCGATCAGGTGGCCGTGACAGTAGAGCTCATGCTCGATCTGCAGGTTAACCCAACGCGTGCCGGGGAAGTGGATCTGGTTGTAGGTGAACAGATAGCCGTCCGCGTCTTGGGCGCGGGCCAGCAGCGGGATGAGGCGATCCATGAGCGCAGTCAACTCAGGAGAGGGCTGATGCAGGGAGATGCGCGCCGCCGCATCGAGCCATTTGGCGGCATCCGAGTCCGCGAAGAACCAGCCCTCGCGCAGACCTTCCCGCTCGCCGGCCGCGATGCGGAAGTTGTCGATGCACCCGCTGGCCTCGAGCTGTTCCCACTGATGGAAAATCGCGCGGTGCGCGTTGATCTCCAGGCGCCGGCCCCAGTAGCCGCCTGTGATCGTGGGGATGTGGATGAGGCACTCAGAGGACATCTCGATGTGATCCATAGGATCCTCTGACAAACCAGGTTTCTTGCAGAAACCTGGTTTGTCAGAGGATGCCGCGACCCTGCCGCATCGTTCGGCGGGCAAAAAGCATCGGGATCAATGAGAGCACGGCAATCGCCGAGCCCACCTGGAAAATCACAGGCACGGGAATGAACCCTGCCTGTCCGTTGAGCGTGGTGGGAATGCCGAAACGCTGGATCAGGTTCGAGCCGATCCATGGCCCGACCACCATCGGGATAGCGATCCAGAAGATCATACGAATGCCCAGAAACTTGCCGCGGCCCTCCTCGGGCAAGAGGTCCTTCAGCCAGGCCACTGCCGCGATGCCCGACGCCATGCTGAAGGCCTGCCAAAACAGCCCGGCAGTTGCCAGGAGCGGAATGGCCCGGGCGAGCGAGAGGGCGAACCCGCCGGCCGCGCTGAGCACAATGGCGATCATGATCAGCTTGCGCCGATCCCAACGGTCGGCCAACATACCAAACGGAACGGCCAGCAGCGCGCTCCCCACCATCACCGCGCCGCCGATGATGGCATACTGCGTCTTGGTAATGCCGATGTAGTTTTCCAGGTAGATGATCAGATAGGGAAACGAAACCTGCATGCCGATGCTGCTGATCATGATAAACAGCAGCAGCAAAAACAAGCTGCGATTCTCGCGCACGGTCCGCCACTGGAACAGATCGGCGAACTCGGACCAGAAACTGCCCCTGGTGTGCTCATCCGACAAACCAGGTTTCTCGGAGAAACCTGGTTTGTCCTGCAGCAGGCTGCCGGCCACCAGGCCTATCAGGATCACGATCCCGCCCAGCGCATAGAAGAATACGAAGTAGCCTACGGAGTCGATCAGAGCGCCCGCGGCGGTCATGGCGATAATCTGTGCCAGGAACAGCGCCAGGTTCAGCACACCTTCCACCCGCCCGCGAATCTCTGACGTGGCAATGTCGACTGTCCAGGCGTTGAAGGCTGCATCGTTAGCGGTGGAACCGAAGAAAGTCATCACCGAATCAGCGATCACCACCAGGGTCACGGCCAGGCTGGTGGCTCTGATGTACGCCACCGTGGGGAAGAGCACGGTGGAAACACCCCACAGGATGTAGCCGAAGAGGATGAACGGCTTGCGCCGGCCCAGCTTCGAGCGCGTCCGATCGCTGAGCGTGCCCATCAGCAGCGTGGTCAGCGTGGCCGTGATCGCGCTGGCCGCCACCATCCACGCTACCGGCCGCGGGTCCGGCGTGAGCACATCGTAAACAAAGGTATTGAACCAGCTATTCTCGACCGCCCAGGCGATCTGACCGGTCGTGGCCAACGCTGCCAGGACAACCCAGGTGCGCAGAGAGAGCTTTTTTCGACTCATGACACCCTCAATCCAGCATCATCTAAGGAACATCCTAAGCGGAGAGCCGCCGCGGTTCGCGGCTCGGAGTCGAAGAGGCGGCTATGCGCCAAGACGCATCCTTCGACTGACCTTTTGCCGTCACGGACTGCAAGCCGTACACCCGCTCAGGATGCTTCCAGAGTCATTTAGGGATTAGCGCACGCCCTGGACCGTCTGCAGGATGCCCTGGAGCGGGATCGACACCCACGTGGGCCGGTTATTGAGCTCGTAGCCCAACTCGTACACCGCCTTTTCCACCAGGTAGGCATCCAGCAGCAGCTTCAGATCATCCGGTGAAGCCGGGAGAAAGATCGCGTTCCCGGCCACTGCCATATAACTCTGCAGATAGGCCACCGAAACCCATAGATGCCAGAACCGGGCCCACGGTTCGAGATCAGGCGCCGGGACGCCATCCGGGGACTGGGCGAAATACGCGGCGTAGGCGGCATAGTGGAAGGAGCGGAGCATCCCGGCCACGTCCTGCAGCGGCGAGCGCTTCATCTGCCGCTCGCTGAGCGGCCGCGCCGGCTCACCCTCGAAATCGATGATCATGAAATCCGAGCCGGTGTAAAGCACCTGCCCCAGGTGGTAGTCGCCATGGATGCGCGAGCGCAGCGCGCGGATTGGCCGCTCCAGCAGCGTGTCGAACCGTGCAGAGATCTGCCCTGCCAGCGTCAGAACCCGGTCCGCGTCGGCCCTGCTGACCTCCGGCAGCGCATCGTACCGCGCCCGTAGGAGCGCCATGATCCGGTCGGTCAACTCGCGCATGCTCCGGTGCAGGTACTCCTGAAAGTCGGCCGTGAACGGCTCGGGCGCAAAGACGGGATCCGCGGGGTCGGAGGCCAACGCCAGGTGCAGCTCCGCGGTGCGCCGGCCCAACAGCCGTGCGGACGACAGGTACTCGCCGATGGTCTGCTCGGCCGCGGCGGGAAAGTCACCGCGGATCAGTTCCAACAGCGGCGCCTGGGGCAACGGTAGACCATCCATCGCCGCCGAGCCCAGGGCGCGCGCTGCCTCGAAGTAGTCGGCCAAGCTGTCCAACGTGTAGCGCCAGGCATCACCCCGGTTGCGCACGAACCCTTGCAGCAGCGCCAGCGTGATCGGGGTCAGCGAAGCGGCGCCGGCCGGCTCGCGGCGCCGGAACTCCAGCGCGCCGGCTACGGGCGGCACATTGGCGTACTGGGTCTTCTCGGTGATAAACTGGCCGATCTCCTGGTCAGGATTGATGCCGACTTCCAGGCGCCGGTACAGCTTGAGGATGAGCTGCTCTCCGTAACGTATGGAGGTGTTGCTCTGCTCGACCCCCAACACGACCGGCGGCAGCGACTGCAAAGCATCCCCGCGCAGCCGCGGCAACACGCCGGCCGCGGTCGCGACCACCTCGCCGGTGGCGCCGTGAATCCGCCGCTGCTGCACGATGGCATCCAGCAGCGCCTGGCAGAAGTCGAGGCTCCAGACGGCGTCGTAGAGGATGCCGCTCTTCCGTCCTGCCTGAAGCGTCGCGATCACCGCCGCAGGCCGCTCCTGGGCCAACGCCTGCGCCGTCGCGCCGGCGGCAAAAGCAGTGGGCAGCACGTAGGTGTCCGGATCGCCTGCGGTGTAGTCCACCCGGATCATCACCAGATACGCATCCGGGAGGATGGGGACCGCCTCGACGATCTCGATGCCCCGGATCGTGCGCGCCTTGGCGCCGAACCAGCGCCGCGGCATCAGGTACTGGGGCAGCGCGGCTTCGAGCGCCGCCCTGGCCGCGCCCTGGAAGACGGTCTTCCACGCGCCCGACACCTTAAGCGCAGGAACATTGGGCAGATCGGCGGTACGGTTGGCTTGATCGGACATCGCGAGTCTCCCTTCATTGCAGCAGCAGACAGGTGGATGAGTGCGGATCGTGGGGGGGATTATAACAGGACACGATGCTATCGTACAAGGCAAGCGAGAAGCCGGAACAGGGCGAGGTCAATGATCACCCCGCGCTCTCGGCAGGGTAATCGGGCAGCTCAGCCTCCAGGCGCCTGACCGAGCGCAGGCTGAACGTGAGGGCTGCGCCGGCCAGCAAAACGAGGCCGGTGACCACCTGCACCAGACCGATGGCGCCAGCCGGCCCGCTGCCGAGCAGTGGCGCCACCCTCTGCCAGGCCGCGGTCCCCGCGGCAGGCGTCAGCACGCGGTCGACCAGCGGACCGGTGAGCAGGAACGAAGCCGTGGACCCCAACAGGAAAAGCTGCTCCGCGAAGGCAAACACCCGGCCCTGCAGGTCGGCCGGCACTTTCACCTGGAAGATCGACTTGTAGAGCACGTTGTTGGCGGGCAGCGGGATCATCAGGACGAAGAGCGCGGCTGCCATGAGCGGCAGGGAGCGTGCGAAGCCGAAGAGGATGAACATGGCCGGGTTCAATACCGCCCCGATGATGATGAGCTTCATGCGCGGTCGGATGCCGCCCAGGGCGGCGATGAGCAGGCCGCCGGCAAAGGCCCCCAGACTCATCATGGTCAGCCCGATTCCCATCTGAGCATCGCTTCCCGTGGCCGAGATGAAGTACGGGATCACCAGCTCCAGCGGCCCGTTCAGCATGAAACTGCCGAAGGCGAAGTAGAGGATGAAGATCAGCAACGGCTTGCGGCGGAGCAAGAAGGTGAGGCCAGTGCGCCATTCGTCGAGCAGATTCCCGCGGCCGAGCGAGCCCTCGATGCTGGCAGCCGGCTGCGGGATTGTCAGGCCGAAAAGCACGCCGGCCGCCACGACGAAGGTCACCAGATCGATCGCGAGCACCCCGCTGACGCCGATCGCGGCATAGATCAGGCCGGCGAGCGCAGGCGCCAGCACGCTGGCCAGCGGGAAGCCGAGTTCCATGATCGCATTGGCCCGCCCGCGATGCCCTTCGGGCACCAGGAGGGTCACCGTGGCGCTTTCCGCCGGGCCTTGCAGGGTGCTGAAGGCGCCTTGCAGGAACGCCACCGCGTAGACGTGCCACACCTGAAACGCACCCGAAAGGAAGCTGGCGATCAGCAGGACGCTGCCCACCGCCTGCCCCAGGTCGGTCAGGATCATCACGCGCTTGCGGTTCCAGCGATCGACCAGCACCCCGGCCAGCCCGCCCGCGATCATGCCGGGCAGCTCGTTGAAGAAGGAGATCAGGAGCAGCGGCGCGGTCTGGCCGGTCTCGCGGAAGATGAAGATGCCGATCGCGACCGAGGTCATGCGGCTGCCGATCAACGAGAAGGTCTGCGTCAGGACCAGGGCATAGAAGCTGGCCAACGGGGCCGCCAAACGGGGATGTTTCGAGGGCAAGGCATTCACGGCGTTTCTCTGCTCCTGGATCGACACCGGGCAGCAGTATAGCCTATCGGACATGAGGCGGTCAACCGCGCATCCACCGCCGCATTATGTCGGAACGACTGCGGCCGTGTATAATGCGCCTGTCGTCCGAGTTAAGATCCGATTCGCCGTGGAGCCGCCCCATGATACACCGTGTGCTCGAAAAAGCCGCCAAACTGCCTTAAACCGAAGCAACCTGGCTGGCCACTGCACGCCTTGCGCTCGACGACCAGGAGCTGGGCCTGATGATGCGTCACATGCCTTCGCGCGCCAGGTCGGCTCGTTATTGCAGGAATTCCTGAGCTACCTGAAATGGACCGGCCTTTCGGACCAGACGCCGCGCAGGCACGACCGGAACTGCTGGCTCATCGGCAAGTTCACCTGCGACTACGGCAGTTTCAAGATCTTCAGACGAGGATATTCCTGGGCGGACCATTCTATCTTGACGAGTTCAGGCGGAAAGTGAGCAACTCGCCTAGCACCCTCAATTCGTACCAGGCTACGTGGCGCAAGCTGGAACGTTACGTCCGCCAGATGGATTACGACTGATCGGAGATTCACCATGACCGCCGACCCGAAGATCACCGAAGCCACCATTCGCAGCCTGACCACCTCTGAAAGCTTCGGCCGCGGGGAAGACTACTACCACTCCGGCAGAGTCAGCGATATCGAACGCCGTGGTGATTTGCTGCGCGCCCAAGTAATAGGCAGCAGCTATGAGCCGTACCAGGTGACCATCGAGCTGGATGAGTCGGGCATCGTCGCGGCCGACTGCACTTGTCCCTACGACTGGGGCGGCTACTGCAAGCACATCGTGGCGGTGTTGCTCACCTATATCCGCAAACGGGAAAAGATCGCCGAGCGGCCAACCCCGGACGCGTTGTTGGCGGGGTTGGCCGCTGAGACGTTGCGCGACCTGCTGAACGGGTTGCTCAGTCAACGCGCCGATCTCATCCCATGGGTCGAGACCCAGATCGTCCTGCGCTCACGGCCGAGGCCAGGTCAGCCCGCTGTAGACGCGGCCGCCCCAGCTGCCGCGCGACCGCAACGACCCCTCATCGACACCAGCGCCGTCCGCCGCCAGGTGCGCTACCAGATGCGCGGCAGCGACGACTATGATGCGGCCAGCGGCGCAGTGAGCGGCCTGAACACCATCCTGGCGCAGGCCAGACAGGCGCTGGCCGCAAACGACGGGGAGAACGCGCTGGCTATCGCAGAAGTCATCGCCGAAGAAACCATCCCTGGCTGGGAGGAGTTCGATGACTCCGACGGCGAATTCGGGGAGTGGTTCAGTGAGCTGGGCGCGGTCTTTGCTGAGGCGCTGCTGACGGCCGACCTCCCGCGCCATGAGCGAAAAGGCTGGGTCACAAAGCTGGAGAAATGGCAGGCCGAGCTGGACGATTACAGCGTGGATAACGCTTTCGACGCGGCGCTGTGCGCAGCCGAATATGGATGGGACTATGAGCCGCTGTCGCGTGCCATGCGCGGGCAGGTTGCAGAAGAATGTCATTCCGAGCGACCATCGGGAGCGAAAAATCTCGACGATGAGCTTGACGACGAGCTCGATGATGAGCTTGACGACGAGCTTGACGACGAGGGATCGTGGTTCGCTGATGAGTTAGTGGAGGCGTGGCTCAACGTGCTGGAACGCCAGGGGCGGACGGAAGAATTCCTCAACCTGGCGCGCGGCGAAGGCCGGATCACACGTTATGTCACCAAGCTAGTGGCGATAGGCCGAATCAGGGAGGCGGTGGATTACGGCCTGAATCGGTCTCTGATCCCGAACGAGGCCCTGGCGTTGGCAAAGGTGCTGCGCGAGCACGGCGAGCACCGTTCGGCCCTGAGCATTGCCGAGCGCAGCCTCGACCGAGGCGGGCCGCAAGTTCACGAGTTGGCCATCTGGTTGCGCGATGCCGCGACGGCCCTGGGTGAGGGCGTGCTGGCGCTCAAAGCCGCCCGCGCTGCGTTCGCGGCCTCGGCGACCCTGGCCGATTACCTGGCAGTGCAGGCGACCGCGGGGGAGAACTGGCCATCGTTGCGGGCTGAGCTCCTGCAGGCGCTCAACAGAAGCACCTTCGCTTGGATCAGCGGCCCAATCGACATCTATCTGCACGAAGGGCTGGTGGACAACGCGGTCAGGCTGGTGGATGGCCAGCAATACGTAGATTACGCCACCCTGGGCCGCGTGGCCGATGCGGCGTACGCATCCCATCCCGACTGGGTCATCCGCCAGTGCCGAAAGCAGGCCGAACCGATCATGGACGCGGGGAAGTCGAAGAACTACCCTCACGCGCTCGGCTGGCTGGGGCGGGCGCGGCAGGCCTACCTGGCCACCGGACGCGGGAACGAGTGGCGTGCGTATTGCGAGGGGTTGATCGCGAAGCACGGTCGCAAGTATTCGTTGGCGCCGGGGCTAAAGGAGTTATTGCAGGGGCAGTAGTCAGGAGCGCGAATCAGAACCCAGAAGCCCAGTAGATCACCTTCCTGGGGTTGGCACACACCGAAAACCGTATCATGGTCTCTGGTTGCGGGCAATAACGCAAGTGGAGAAAGGTGGTGTCTGGCCCCCCCCCCCGAACATGAGAAGCCGCCGGATACCCCTTGTTTGGGACAACAGATCATGATATACTCTATTCGAAGATAGAGATGACTGTGAGGCGCTTATGACCGCAGGCACGTTGCGTGAGCAGTTGCGCCGGCAAATTGACTCCCTGCCGGACGACCTCCTGACCGAAATCGCCGATTTCGCGGCTTTCATCTTGGCGCGCCGACAGGGATCGCCTGCCTATACCGACTGGTCGGATAGTGAATGGCGGCAGTTCGCCTTAGGTCAATTCCTGCGCGAGGCTGACGACGCGGAATATACGCTGGCTGACGCTGAGGAGATCTACAAACGATGAATGCTTTGCACCCAATCTCCTGCCGCTTTCCCTTCGCAGATCTCTCCTGATGCTTCAAGCCACCGCCACCCTCATCGCCCGCACCACACTCGGCCCAGCGCAGGAGCTCACCCTCCACGCGCCGGAGCTGGTCCGCGCGTTAGGGCCGGGGCAGGCGGTGCTGATCAAGTGCGGCTGGGGGCTGGAGCCGTACCTGCGCCGCACCTTCTACCCGGTGGCCATCGGCGACGAGACCTGGACGCTGCGCGTGCCGCCGTCGGCCGATTGGGGACACGCGTGGCTGGCCGCCGCGCCGCTCGGAACGGAGATCGACTGCCTGGGGCCGGTGGGGATCGGGTTCAGCGTGCCGCTGGGCGTGCGCAATGTGCTGTGCGTCGGCGCGGGCGAGCCGGCCTGGACGCTGCTGCCTGCCCTGACACAGGCTGAAACGCGCGGCCTCTCAGTGGCGCTGGCAGTCGAGGCGCGGACCGTCCGCGAGCTGATCCCGCCCCAACGGCTGCCCGCGTCCGTCGAATACCACACGCTCACCGCAGACGGGGGCCGCATCGAAAACCAGTGGGCCGACCTGTTGGCGCAGTTGCTGCCCTGGGCCGACCTGGTGCTGGCCGCTGCGCCGCTGGCCTTCTGCAACCAACTCGCCGCCGCCGTGAAGTCCGTCCGCTACGAGATCAGCCGCGGCTTCGCCCAAGTGCTATATCCGGCCGCGTTCCTGTGCGGCACGGGCGCGTGCCAGTCGTGCGTCGCAGATGTGGCCGGCGGCCGGCGCCGCGTCTGCCTGCGCGGGCCGGTGTTTGATTTGGTGGATGTTGGATTTTAGATTTTTGATTTGCGATTTTTGATTTGCGATTTACTGGGTACGATGTTCAATGGTGGATGTTGGCTGCTGGAGAAGGGCTCTGACGCCTGACGCCTGACCGCTGACGCCTGACTATGATAGAGCTTGCACCGCACAACAAGCAGGGGTTAGCCCTGGGATCTCCGCTCATCGCCGGCAGCGGCGCGGTGGGCTATGGGGACGCGTGGCCGGTCGGCGTGTCGGCGGACCTGTTCGGTGCGATCGTCACGCCGCCGATCTCGTGGCGGCCGCGGCGCGGGGCAAGCCCGCCGCGGCTGGCTGAGGCGCCAGGCGGCTTCCTGCTGGACACCGGCGACCACAACCCCGGCTGTCGCCGCGTCCTGCAGGATCATGACGCGACCTGGCGCCGGTTGAGCGTGCCGGTGATCGCTGCGCTCGCTGCCAGCACCCCTGAGGATTGGGGACGGCTCGCCGCCACCCTGGAAGAAGAATCGGGCGCGGCCGGCCTGGAGCTGCAAATGCCACAGGTCGCGCACCGCAACGACGCCGCAGCCTGGATCGGCGCTGTACGCCGTTCATGCACCCTGCCGCTGCTGGTCAAGCTGCCCGTGGCCCGTGCAGTCGCGCTGGCGTCCACTTGCGTCAGCGCGGGAGCGGATGCGCTCGTGGTCGGCGCCGGCGCCCTGGCGGCCAGCAGCGCGGCCGATGGATCCCGCGTCGCGGGCGCAGCCGCCGGACCGCTCGCGTTCCCCTTTATGCGCTATGCGTTATCTGCAGTAGCTGACCTCGGCTTCGATGTGCCGTTGATTGCGGCGGGCGGGATCACCCGGCGGGAGGACGTCCAGACCTGTTTCGAGGCGGGTGCGGCGGCCGTCCAGGTGCGCAGCCTGGCATGGATCGACCCGCGCGCGTTGGTGAGGTTGGCCGGGGAAGTAGTAGGGGCGGGTTTCTTCGCATCTATGGCGGGCTTACCGTGATGGCGGACTCGCCATTCCCGGCAGATCTGCCGTCATAGATGTCAAACCCGCTCCTACCCCACCCGCCGGCTTCAGAACAGCACCACGCCCACCGCAAAGGCCGACGCATAGAGGATCACAAGCTGCGCCGTGCCGGCCAGCGTCTTGTTGAGCGCGGGACCAAGGATCGTGAAGAGCGCACGAGCCTGCCGGACCGCCCACGGCAGCGTCAGCCAGGTCAGCAGGACACCGGGATGATAGCCGAGTCTGAGCCAGAGGATTAGGGGAATCGCATAGGCGATCACCAGCAGCGCTACGTACTCAATCCGTGCACCGCGACGGCCCAACAGCACGGCAAGCGTATGCTTACCCGCAGCCCTGTCGGTGTCCGCGTCGCGGACGTTGTTCACCACCAGGATATTGGTGATCAGGCAACCCATCGCCACCCCACCCAGCCAGACCGCCGGCGTCAGCGCATGCGCCTGTACGTAATACGTCCCGTTCACCCCGATCAGCCCAAGAAAGACGAAGGTGCCCAAATCACCCAGGCCGTAGTAGCCGAACGGCAGCGGACCGGCCGTATACGTGATGGCTGCCAGGATCGACAGCACACCGAGCAACAGGATCGGCCAGCCGCCCAGGACGATCAGATAAAGCCCACAGAGCGCGGCCAGGCCAAACACAACGACCATGCCGGCCTTGACCTGGCCCGGCGTCAGCAGCCCCGAGGTGGTGACGCGTGTCGGGCCGACGCGACCGGACGCATCCGTCCCGCGCCGGTAGTCGCCCAGATCGTTGGCGAAGTTGGCCCCGATCTGGATCAGCAGCGCAGCCAGGAACGCAACCAGAGCGGCCGCCGGCCTGAATGCCCCATCATGGATGGCCAGCGCCGTCCCCGCGATCACCGACGAGACCGCGGCCGGCAGCGTGCGCGGCCGGCTGGCCATGAGCCAGGCGCGGCGGCGGTCGATGGGTTGTTTGGCCTGCGCTGAATCCGTCATGCGACCTTTGCTCCTGCCTAAACAGAAACCAGGTTTCTGCGAGAAACCTGGTTTCTCAACCTTTACCGAGAAAATAAAGCGCCGTGCTGCCATACTGGCGGCTATCCAACACCTTGAGATGTTGCAGCGCGGGTTCAGCCCACTCTTTCGGGAACACCTGAACGATGGCCAGGCCCCCCTCAGCCAGCAGATCAGGGCGCGCATCGACCTGCAGCAGCGCCTTGAGCCAGAGCCCTTGATACTGCGGCGGGGCGATATAGATCACATCAAAGGGCGCACCGGCAGCACGGCCCAGGTACGCGAAAGCATCGCCGTGGAATACCTGGCCGCGTTCAGCCAGGCCCGTGCTGTCCAGGTTGCGCTGCAGGACGCGCACGGCAGTTCTGTCTCGTTCGCAGAAGACTGCCGACGCAGCCCCGCGGCTCAACGCCTCGATGCCGACCGCACCTGTCCCGCCGAACAAGTCCAGATAACGGCACGCCACAACCTGTTCACGCGATGTGAGGATACTGAAGAGGGCCGACTTGACCCGATCGGTGATGGGCCGGGTGCTCTCCCCCGGCACCGAGGCTAACAACCGGCCTTTGGCCTCGCCTGCAATGACGCGCATCGGCTTCCGCTCACCCTCGCTGAATGAGGGTGCGATAGACCGGCGAGTCCACGCCCCCAAAACGATGCTTATAGTCTTCGTTGCCTTGAAGGAAATCGAAGTGCGTACGGCCCAGGTCGATCGCGTGCCGGATCAACTGTGAGAGCAACACCCAGCCTGGGCTCAAATGCGGCACCGCGGTAGGGTCATAGCCGGAGTTGTAAACCAGGATTCGACCGCCGTAGTCGAAGCAAAGGTACGTTGAGGCGGGCCGCCCGGCAACTTCGAGGAAAGAAAGCTGGAGCCAGCCCTGCTGAGCCAACATCGCGGCCAGCGCGCGGAAGAAAGCCTGCATCTCAGCAGTCATGAACGCGTGCTTGGCGGAGCCGCTGTCGCGATGCAGGGCGATGAAATGGTCCATGGCACTCGCCAGGTCATCATCGGGTCCCGCAAAGCGCACGACCGCATCCGGCGCCTCGCGCTCGATCCGGCGCAGCTTGCGGCGAATCTCATGGCGTTCTTTCTTGTCCAAGCGCTCCAGATATTGCTCCCAACCATCGGGGCTGCCAGGCGCGGGCAGCGCGATGATCGGGCACACATCCTCTTGCATGACGCCGGCCCGGAACCCGGCCGCGATCGCCATCTCGGGCAGGCGACTGTGCGCCAGCGATGACGCGGGCTGATTGCACAAGTCGATCACGTCCCAAAGCGGCGCATCGGGACCCGCCAGCCACGCCAGCAATGCCGCGTAAACGGCATCCTCCTGGCCTGCTTCCACGATCAGATCCAAATAATCCGCCACCTCGATGCAGCCCACCACGTTCATCGCCAGTTGCGCACCATCCTCGGTGCCGTAGAACGGCAGGATGCCGACCAACCGCCCCGCCTCACGCGCGGCCAACAGATAAAGCGGCCCCCGCTGTGCGCCCAGGTAACGCCACCAGGTAGTCTGCCACTCCCAGGTCAGGAAAATCGTATCGAATCGGCTGCGCCGGAGCAGATCGTTCCATTCGCCCCTAAGCGCCTCGAAGCCGCTCTCATCGCGGTATAGTATCAGATCCACTGAATCTCCCATTCACATTAGAGTTTTGAAACGGGTCCGCTATTGCCGCTTGAACCAGCCGCGCAGCAAGATGAACAGCAACAGCGCTGCAATCACCAAGATAAGTAAGCGCTGGCCGAACGACAACTGCTTGATCAAGGAACGCCACCATTTCTGTATGGTGGCAGCGAGGGAGGGCAATGTCCCACTGCCCGCCGGCGACTTGATCCCAGAGGCGGGAGTCGCAGTCGCCAGGCTTGTTTCCACCAAGGTCTGCGGCGTCACCTGCAGCGAGACGCGGGTCTGATCAGCCTCGGGAGTCGCTGCTGACATGGCGGCGGGGGCGCGTCCCGGCACAGCCGCCGACAGCGTCAGGGTCGGGGTTGCGACGGCCGCGACGGCCTCCAACGCCAGATCTGAGACGGTTGAGGAGCCCTTCAGTTCCAGGTCGGTTGGGTACGCGCCCGCGGTGCACGCCCAGGCCTGCACTTCGTCCACAAACAGCGCCGTACGGCCGCCGGCGCCATCATTGTAGGCGTTGAAATACAGGGAAACCGGCTGTCCCGGTGAGCCGGCCGCGTCAAAGACATACTGCTGCCAGCCGCCCCCATTCTCAAGGACCGACCAGGGCTTCTTCCATACGGCGCCGCCCGCATCCAACAGGACAAACTGCTGGCAATCGTCTCCAGACAGATCTTCCGCCCACGTATTGGCCCAGAAGCTCACAACGATGAGCGGGCGGCCCCAGGGCGCCGTCACCACCTGGCGGATCGATGAGTAGCTGTGCCGATTGGCCGTCTGGGAGCCCATCTGCATTGCGTACGAACCACTCAAAACCGGCGCCGTGACTCGTTGAGCGGGCAAGGAGTTGGCTCCGAACTGCCAGGGGTAATCACCGGTCTCAAATCCGCCGTTCTGGGTGAGCTCGACGCAACCGGGCGATACGGCCGTCAACGTTGCTGGCGGCACAGTGGGGGTGCTGGTCAGGGTAGCAACCGTCCCGGTGGCCGTCGCGGTTGCCGCAGCACCCGGCGCACAAGCGCGCAAGCGGACGTCATCCACGTACATGGCCGTCCAACCGCCAAGCCCATCGTTTTTGACGCTAAAACTGACAAACACCGATTGGCCGGCCGAGAGGGGGACATTGTATGTCAGGAACTGCCACGCTGCAGTGTTTTGCCTTCCTTGCCATAGCCGGTTTAACAGTCCTCCCGATGAGTTGAGCAGCGCGATCTCCTGATAGTCCGCGTCCGTGCCGGCCTGCGCCTGGGTGTAGACCCAGGCATCCAATGTCACTACCGGATAGCCGGCGGGGATGGTGACGAGCTGGCGCGCCGTGGTGAGCCCATTCAGGGCCAGATCCAGGGAACCCAGTTTGAGCGCATAGGGGGCGCTGTAGACCGGCGCGCTCACCTGCGCGGCGCCAGCCAAATCGCCTATGATCTGCCAATGCGCCAGGCCGACATCGAACCTGCCATCTACCAGAAGATCCACGCAGCCAGGGGTGGCCGTCGGGGTAGGTGTAAGGGTGGAAGCTGGGGCGCCGGTGACCGTCGCTGTGCCAGTGGGCGGCGCGGCGCCGCTGCACGAAACCAACGAAACATCATCCAGGAACATGGCCGCGCGCCCGCCCACGCCGTCGTTGTAGACATTGAAGTAGATCTGCACGGTCTGGCCGCGCCACGGTGTCAAATCGAACGTCAACTGGTTCCAGATGCGGCTGTCATTGTGCGACTGCCAGGGCTTGTTCAGGATCGCGGCGCCGGTGGCGTCCAGCAGCACCACCTCCATATGGTCGGTGGTTGCGGGCGCATCGGCCATGGCGTAGAACCAAAAGGAGAGCAAAGCTTGCGGGGCTGAAGCCGGAATGGCAACCGTCTGCCGCGCCGAAGAGAAGCTCTCGATATTCGCGCCGCTGGTGATGCCCAGCGACAGCGAACGGAAGCCACTGTGCCTGGTATAGGTGACATATTGCGGCATGATGGGACTTGGGCCAAGCTGCCACCCGGCGTCCGTCTCAAACCCGCCATCGACCAGCAGTTCGGTGCAGGCATCCGCCAGCGCCGGCGCCGCGGCCGGGCCAAGCACGGTGGCCATGACCGTAATTGCGGCGCACAGGCCGCTAAGCGCACGCCATATCGTGTTCATCGGGCTGAGCTCCCCCTTCGCGGCTCGGTCGGAGACCGGTCAAAGCAGTTCCAGGTAGTTGTGTCAACGCTCCGTTCGCATTCTAGCATGAACTCACGCTTCTAGCAATTGCTCTGCGCCGCGGCCCGTGCTATAATGAGCGTCACCTATGAACGAGTTGCCATCTGTCCCCATCGACCTGGCCATCGTCATCGTCAACTATAACACAAGTGCGCTGCTGCGCGACTGCTTGCATTCGGTGTTTGCCAGCACGGGCGGCCTCACGCTGGCGGTCTGCGTGGTGGATAATGCATCGCCTGACGACAGCGTCGCGATGATGCGCGCCGAGTTCCCCCAGGTCCATCTGATTGCGAATTCCGCCAACGCGGGGTATCCTGCGGCGAATAACCAGGGGCTGCGCTGGTTCGGTTTCGACAGCTCCCCCACTCCCGCCACCCCGGAAGGGAGGCCGGAGGAGAGGCCCCTGCCGCGCTTCGCGCTGCTTCTCAACCCCGACACGGTGCTGCCGCCGGATGCACTGAAGCGCATGATCGACTTCATGGCCGCGCATCCGCGGGCGGGCGCGGCCGGCCCCAAGCTCGTGCGCTGCGATGGCTCGCTCGACAGAGCGTGTCGCCGTTCCTTCCCGACGCCGACCACTTCGCTTTACCACTTGCTGAGGCTGGACCGGCTCTTCCCGCACAGCCGGCGCTTCGCCCGGTACGACCTGTCCTATCTCGACCCAAATGTGACAACCAAGGTCGATGCCATCGTCGGCGCCTTCATGCTCGTGCGGCAGGAGGCTATTACAGCCGCCGGCCTGTTGGACGAAACCTTCTTCATGTACGGCGAAGATCTGGATTGGGCGAAACGCATCACGGATGCGGGGTGGGAAGTGTGGTACTATCCCGAAGTCATCGTGCTGCATATCAAAGAGGCTGCCAGCCGCCATTCCTACCGCGCGCGTGTCGAATTCTACCGGGCATTAACCATCTTCTACGAGAAGCACTATCGGGCGTCCACGCCCTTCTGGCTTGACTGGCTGATCCGCGGCGGGGTGGCGATCTTTGGCGGGCTCGATCTGTTCGTTCGCCGGCTGCGCGGCCACTACCGCGGGCCCCAAGGCGGTCAGCAGCAGGGAGCAAAGCAATGAAAGGATCCCGAATCTGGTTTGCCGTCAGCCTGGTGCTCACCGACATGATGATGAGCGCCCTGGCATTCTTTGCTTCCTACGAGATTCGACTGAGAACCCGCGGCCCCGAGATCGGCCCCTTCCGGGACTATTTGCTGCCGGCGTTGATCCAAACCGGCGCCATCCTGCTGGTGTTCTTCTTCTATAAGTTCTATCACCGACGCCGCGCGGCGGCACTGCTGGATGAAGTCTACCGGCTGGTGGGCGCGGTGTCTGGCGCGACGCTGATCACGATCGCGTTTATCTCGTTCGTGTTGCGTGAGACCCTGCAGTATCAGCGTTCCATGATCGTGCTGGCCTGGGCCGCAGGCATCGTACTGATCAGCCTGGGCCGCGCGCTCCACGCGCGGGTGCATCGGATCTTGCAGAGCCGTGGGATCGGCGCCGAGCGCGTGCTGATCGTCGGAACAGGCGAGGTCGGCCGCATGGTGCTGCAGAAGTTCCAGCAAACCCCCGGCCTGGGCTATCACGTGATCGGCTTCATCGACGCGGCCGCCGGCGCACAGCCGGGCGCCGCGAAAGTGATGAATCTGCCCGTTTGGGGCACGGTTGAAGACCTTCCCAAGGTGATCGCGGAACAGGACGTCCGCGAAGTCATCATCGGCTTGCCCGATGCTTCCCACCAGGAGCTGGTCGGGATCGTCTCGCAATGCGAACGGGAAAAGGTCAGCATCCGCGTCTTTCCCGATGTCTTTCAGATCATGGCCTCCGAAGTGACCATCAGCGACCTGGCCGGGCTGCCGTTGTTGACGATCCGCGACGTCGCATTGCGCGGCTGGAAACTGACCCTCAAACGAATCGTCGACCTGGTGTTCAGCAGCATATTCCTCATACTTGCTTCGCCGCTGATGATGCTCACCGCCATCCTGATCAAGCTGGATTCCCCCGGCCCGGTCTTCTTCGTGCAAGAACGCATGGGGCTGGATGCCAAGCCTTTCAAGATGCTCAAGTTTCGCTCGATGCGCGCTGACGCTGAGGCCCATGGGCCCGGCTGGACTGTCGCGAACGACCCACGACGCACACGCATCGGCACCCTCATCCGCAAGACCTCCATCGATGAATTCCCTCAGTTTATCAATGTGTTGATGGGGGATATGAGCGTGGTCGGCCCACGGCCCGAGCAGCCCGCTTATGTCGAGCAGTTTCGCCTGAGCATCCCGCGTTACATGGAACGCCATCGCGAGAAGGCGGGTGTCACAGGGTGGGCGCAGGTCAACGGACTGCGCGGTGATACGTCCATCGCCGAACGCACCAAGTATGACCTGTGGTACATCGAAAACTGGTCGCTGTGGCTGGACCTCAAGATCATGCTGCGAACAGCCTTCAAATCAGTGCTCGACAAGACTGCCTATTAAGGACAACGGCCACAACCCCACCTCGCAGGCACTTGTCCACCCATCAGGCCGGTGACCCGGTCACGCCCCTTCCAGACGTATGCGTGCCGCATCGTGGCCCGGCCCAATGCAGATACCACCCTTTTTTTGACACCCCCGCCCCTTCATGCTATGATTCGACACGCTATTTTAGCACTCTCGCACCGAGAGTGCTAACACTGCGGGTGACGTGATGGAGATGACCGCAAGGCGCCAGGCCGTGTTAGGCCTGGTGGTCCGTTCCTATATCGAGAAAGGGCTGCCGATCGGCTCGAAAGCGTTCGTGGAGACGTACGGGCTGGATATCAGCGCGGCCACCATCCGGAACGAGATGGCCGCGTTGGAGGAGATGGGGTACCTCACGCACCCCCACACCTCTGCGGGGCGCGTTCCGACCGACCTGGGCTACCGCTTCTTTGTGGAGCATCTGCTGGGCGACACCGAGCTGCCGCTGCCGGAACAGCACATGATCCGCCACCAGTTCTACCAGGCGCAGTTGGAGCTCGATCAATGGGTGCGGCTGGCCGTGGCCGTGCTGGCCCACACCACGCGCAAGGCGGCCCTGGCCACTCCACCCAGGGCCCGGCAAAGCAAGCTCAAGCACCTGGAGCTGATCGGCCTGCGCGACACGGTTGTGCTGCTGGTGCTGGTGTTAATGGGCGGCACGGTCAAGCAGCAAATGCTGGCCCTGGACGTCGCCATGGACCAGGATGCCCTGAGCCGGCTTTCCAGCCAACTCAACGAGCAGCTCTATGGGCTGAACGCCAGCGAGATCAGCCGCCACATTGCCAGATTACCCGAGTTGGGCCGCCAGGTGGCAAGCATCGTGAATGATGTGATGGAGACCATCGACCGCCAGGCCGACGACCTGGTCTACCGAGATGGCCTGGTGCACATCCTGCAGGAGTCCGAATTCAGCGAGGGAGACCAGGTCCGCGGCATCGTACAAACACTGGAGGGCCCATCGCTCGCGGGGATCGTTGCGACGGCCGCCCAGCCGCTGGAAGTTGGCGGCATGCAGGTGTTGATCGGCGGTGAGGGGCGCTGGCGGGAGTTTTCTGACCTGGTGCTGGTCCTGTCACGCTACGGCGTGGCTGGCGGCGCCAGCGGTTTATTGGGCGTTGTGGGCCCGCTCCGCATGACTTACGATCGGACCATCGGCGCCGTACGTTACGTTTCCCGACTGATGAGTGACCTGGTGGGGGAATGGTATGAGGATAAGGAGTCGTAACCGTAGCATGAGTGATGTCGAACAGTCAACCAACCGGATTGAGGATCAAACTGAAAAGGCAGCGGTGGCCGGTTTGACGGAGCAGTTGGCCCAGGCGCAAGCCCAGGCTGCCGAATACCTGGACAACTGGCGTCGCGCCACGGCTGACCTGAGCAACGCGCGCAAACGCATGCAGCGCGAGATGGACGACGTGCGCGCCGCGGCGGCAGAACGCGTTCTGGAAAGGCTGCTGACGGTCGTCGATGACGTCGAGCGGGCGTTCACCGCCGTCCCAAGCGAATACGCTAATGGTGATTGGATCAACGGCTTTCGCTTGATCCAACGCAAACTACAGCTCTTGCTGGACAGCGAGGGCGTGCAGCCCATCCCGGTCGAAGGGCAATCCTTCGATCCCTCACTGCATCACGCTGTCACGCACGAAGAAGCAGAAGGCTATGCCGAGGGTCAAATCATCGGCGAAGTGACTCGCGGCTACCGCCTGGGTGAAAAGGTACTGCGGCCTGCGCAGGTCCGCGTGGCAAAGGGCTAACAGAGCAACAAAGGAGCATTTGATCTATGAGCAAAATCGTCGGCATTGACCTGGGCACCACCAACTCAGTGGTTGCGGTGATGGAAGGCGGCGAACCGGTGGTCATCCCCAGCGCCGAAGGGTCGCGGCTGTTTCCATCGGTGGTGGCCGTAAACCCGAAAAACAATGAACGCATGGTCGGCCAAGTGGCGCGGCGCCAGGCCATCACCAACTCGGATAACACCATCTTCTCGGTTAAACGCCTGATGGGCCGGCGCTTCACCGACCCGGAAGTCGCCAAGGCGCGCAAGGTCCTGCCGTATAAGATCGCCGAGCATAACAATGGCGATGCCTGGGTGAGCATGGGCGGCCGTGACTTCAGCCCGCCCGAGATTTCGGCCATGATCCTGCAGAAAATCAAGGTTGATGCCGAGGCCTACCTGGGTGAGCCGGTCACCGAAGCCGTCATCACCGTGCCGGCCTACTTCAATGACAGCCAACGCCAGGCCACCAAGGATGCCGGCAAGATCGCCGGCCTGGAAGTCAAACGTATCATCAACGAGCCGACCGCATCCGCATTGGCCTACGGCCTGGACAAGAAAGTAGATCAGAAGATCGCAGTCTACGACCTGGGTGGCGGCACCTTTGACATTTCCATCCTGGACGTGGGAGACGGTGTGTTCCAGGTGCTCAGCACCAACGGAGACACCTTCCTGGGCGGCGACGATTTCGATCAACGCATCATCAACTGGATCGCTGATGAATTCAAGAAGGAACAGGGGATCGATCTGCGCGGCGATCGCATGGCGTTGCAGCGTCTGAAGGAAGCGGCTGAGAAGGCCAAGATCGAGCTTTCCACGGTGATGCAGAGCGAGATCAACCTGCCGTTCATCACCGCGGATGCCACCGGCCCGAAACACCTGCAGATGGCTCTCAGCCGGTCAAAGCTGGAGCAACTTGTCGGTGACCTGATCGCCCGCACCATCGAGCCGTGCAGGCAAGCGCTGGCCGATGCCAAGCTGAAAACCAGCGACATCGCTGAGGCGGTGCTGGTCGGTGGTATGACGCGCATGCCTGCGGTGCAGGAAGCCGTGCGCAAGTTCTTCGGCCGCGAGCCGCACAAGGGGGTCAACCCCGACGAGGTCGTGGCCATTGGCGCTGCGATCCAGGCGGGCGTTTTGGGCGGCCAGGTGAAGGATATCCTGCTGCTGGATGTGACACCGCTGACTTTGTCCATTGAGACGTTGGGCAACGTGGCGACACCGATGATCGAGCGCAACAGCACTATCCCCACCAAGAAGACACAGGTTTTCTCCACAGCGGGCGACATGCAGACCGAGGTCGAGATCGTGGTGACCCAAGGCGAGCGCCCCATGGCCCGCGATAACAAGCTGCTGGGCAACTTCCGCCTGACCGGCATTCCGCCGGCCCCGCGCGGCATCCCGCAAATCGAGGTCACTTTCGATATCGACGCGGATGGCATCCTGCACGTGAGCGCTAAGGACAAAGCCACCGGCCGCGAGCAGGGCATCAAGATCACCGCGTCCAGCGGGCTGGCAAAAGACCAGGTGGATCGGATGGTGAAGGATGCCGAGGCCCATGCCGAAGAGGATCGCAGGCATAAGGCCGAGATCGAGGCCCGCAACCATGCCGACAACGCGCACTATCAGGTGCAGAAGTTCATCCAGGACAATGGCGACAAGCTGGCTGACGCGGACAAGAAGAGCTTGCAGGAGCAGATGGACGCGCTGAAAAGCGCGCTCGACCGCAATGCAAGCGCGGACGAGCTAGAAAAAGCAACAAACAAGCTGATGGACGAATGGCAGAAAGTCGGCGCCAAGATGTATCAGCAACCCGGCGCTCAGCCACCGCCCGGTGGCCCCTTCGGCGGCGGGCCGCAAGGCGGCGCGTCCGGTGAAGGCGGCGAAGACGTGGTGGACGGGGAGTATCGGCAGGTTTGATGCGTGGAGCGTGAGGCGTGAAACGTAAGACGTGAGACGAGCTATGCGACGTACTGCGTATTGCGGATCGCGTATTGCGTGCTGAGTAGTGCATGAATGATGGCCCTCGGAGCGGGAGTAGTATCCCGGCCGAGGGCCGTTTTGTTTTTGACCCACCGTCTACGTTATTCTATCAATTTATTTCATTGTGATATCAAACTAATTAATACCCCTTGACAAAAAATGAATTCCATGTTATATTCTCCGTACGCAGTACGCAGTACGCAGTACGCAGTACGCAGTACGCAGTACGCAGTACGCAACACGCAACACGCAACACAGAGGCGCACCATGTACCTTGCTCCATCCAAGTGTCCTATCTGCAACGAAACGTTGACAGTGGCCCGACTCCACTGCCCGGCGTGCGACACCGCCATCGAAGGGCGTTACCAGTTCAGCCGGCTGGAGGCGTTGAGCGCCGAGCAACGCTCCTTCGTGGAGCTGTTCGTGCGCTGCGACGGCAAGTTGAACTGGGTCGCGCAGGAGCTTAAGCTCTCTTATCCCACCGTGCGCAGCCGGCTCGACGAAGTGATCCGCGCCATGGGTTATGAGGTCCGCGAATCGCCGCCGGCCGAGGAGAAGCAGCGCACCGCGGAACAGCGCCAAGGCATCCTGGACGACCTCGCCGCAGGCAGGATCAGCTCGGCCGAGGCAATCAAACAACTACAGGGCCTTAACGGCTGAGGGTTGGGCGTTGGCAGACAGGAGCCACAGCTTTCAACCCTCACCCGGTGCGAGGCCCGGGAGGCGAACATGAACGACACACTCACCTACCCCGTTGAGGGGATCGACCAATTGATCATCGAGACCCTGGCGAGCGATGCTGTCATGCGCGGCGCCCCTGGCGCGACGGCGATCCAGATCACCTTTGTTTCGCCCGAACGGACCGGCGGGCCAGAGTTCATCCCCGAAGACCAGACTGTCCGTTTTGTGCACGCGATCGCGGAACGGGTCCTGGTGCCCGATGGTTTGGCCGTAATCGTGCAGGAAGCGTTAGGCGACCTGCGAGTTCAGGGGCTGGCAGGTCATGTCAGTATGGAGGCCGTGCGCGGCGACCTCCGGCTGGAAGCGCTGGCCGGACAGGTCGTGATGGCGCAGGCCGACGCCGACATCCGCGCCGAACGAGTCGCGAACCTGCGCATCCTGGGACGCTGTCGCGGCGACCTGCGATTCCTTGACGGCGGCCAGCTCTTAGCCGACGAGGTGGATGGCGACTTACGCCTGAACAACGTCATCAGCGCCAAACTGGGCCGGCTCTTGGGTGACTTGTGGGCGGACAAGCTCTCCGGCGCATTGGAGGTCACGCAAGCGCAAGGAGACGCCCGCCTTAACGATATCGGCGGCCCAGTCACGATCGGAGCGCTATCCGGTGATCTGCGCGGCCTGAGCCTGGCCGGAGGCCTGAACGCCTCCCAGGTCAAAGGGGATGCAAGTCTCAGTGGGCCGCTTATCCCGCCCAATGAGTACATCATTGTTGCCGACGGAGACATCTACCTGAACCTGCCTGCGGACACGGATGCACAGCTATCTGTGCTGGCCAATGGCCGCATCAGATCTGACGTATCGCTGACCCCGGCCAGCGATGGCGCACCGATCTTCTCCGCCACCTTGGGGCAGGGCGCGGGCCGCATCAGCGTCACCAGCCACGGTGACCTCCGCATCGGCCGGGAGGGTGGCGCCAAGGCGGGCCGTTGGGAGAAACGCGGCCGGCGCAGTGATGATTCCTTTGCCGAACTCAACAATCTGGGCGACCGCATCCGGCAGCAGGTTGCGGCCTCTCTGGCATCGGCCGGCATCAATCTGGAGACCGGCGAAACCAATTTGGGATGGAAGCGCGGGCGTGGCGGTCACGGCGCTGCGCTATTTACGCCGCCCACACCGCCTGCGCCGCCGGAGCGTGCCAAGCCGCCCGCGCCGCCCCGCGCCGCCGGCGAGGAACAACTGGCCATCCTCAAGATGGTGGAAGAGGGGCGCATCACGCCGGAGGAGGCGGATAAGCTGCTCAAGGCCTTGGGTGTTTAGGATTTATGGGATACAATGGGGATCGCTAATCCCTGAACACCCAAGGCAGTACGCTGTGGCAGCTTCGATCTTTCTTCATTCGGAACCCCGGGACGGCCCGCAGCCGTTTGATCCCGGTCGGCACATCATCCAGGTAGCCGATTTGGTCGGCGAGGCTTTCGCCGACGAACTGGATGATCGGGGACGAAATGCGCTGCGCGAAATGCGCTGGGCCGGCCGGCTCAGTCCGATGTTGGGCGGCATGCTCAGCATGGCATTGCTGAACGAAACTTTTTCGGGCCAGGTCTGGGTCGAAGGAGGTCGCGTCGTCGGCAATGTGACGATGCAGAACATCGATCAGTCGGGATCGCGCTGGCGCATCAGCAACGTGGCCGTGGCGCCGGCGTATCGTGGCCGCGGCATCGCCCGTGCCTTAATGCAAGCTGCCTTGCGCGGAATAGCCCAACGCGGCGGCGATTGGGCCGTGTTGCAGGTCGTTGCTGAGAATCAGATCGCCCGGCAACTATACCAAAAGCTGCACTTTGAGGAGATCGCCCGCAGCGGTGCATGGCAACTGGCGACGACCTCCTACCGAGCGCCGAAGTTGGATCCGCAGCTTGAGCTGAGGCCCTTGCGCAGGCAGAACGCAGGAGAGTGGCTCACGCTAGCCCAGTCGGCGCGGAGTCCCCTGGCGCAGTGGGCTGAGCCAATCAGCGCACCTGATTATCAATTGGGGCTGGACCGGCTGCTGGGCGAGGCGCTGGGCCGGGCTACTGGCATCTATCGCGTGACGCGCCTGGGCGCCTGGCGCAACCGGCGATTGGTAGGCGTCATAGAGGCGTGCGCTCAGCCGCTCTCTGACTATGACACGCTGCGTCTGCAAGTACATCCCGAGGCGCGGGGAGAACTGGAGGCCGGATTGGTGGCGCAAGGTTTGGCCTCCTTGGCCCGGCCCAACGCGCGGCCTGTCGTAGTCCAGCATGATGGCGAGCACCTTGAGGCAACGGCCGCATTGCGGGCCGCAGGGTTCCAGGTTCGACGCGACCTGATCACCATGCGCAAAGCCATCACGCCCGCCGATGACCGCATCTGACGGAGAAGTGAACATGACAACATCCGAAGAACGCCTGAAAATCCTCAAGATGATCTCTGAGAAGCAAATCACGGCCGAGGAGGGTGCGAAACTGCTGGAGGCGCTGCGCGCGGCCGATGCCGAGCCACAAGGCCGCGGCGAGTTGCCCAAGGCCCGCTGGCTGCGCATCCGCGTGACCGAGCGTGCGACGAATCGCGCCAAGCTGAACGTGACAATCCCGATCGGCCTGGTCGATGTCGGCTTGAAAATGGGCGCGCGTTTTGCGCCGGAGATGGCTGGTATGGATGTCAGCGCAGTCGAAGCCGCGCTGCGCGACGGCGTGCGAGGCCGCATCATCGAGGTAGACGACGAAAAAGACGATGAGCGCGTAGAAATATTCATGGAGTGAGATAAGATGAGATTTTTGTTTCGGCTGCTGATTAATGCGGCTGCACTGTGGGCCGCCAGTGCGATCGTTCCGGGAATTCAACGCGAAGGCGACTGGATCAGCCTGTTGCTCGTGGCGCTGGTCTTCGGCGTGCTTAACGCAGTCATCCGGCCGATCCTGGCCCTGCTGAGTTGCCCGCTGCAAATCCTGACCTTGGGCCTGTTTACATTGGTCCTGAACGCCGGCATGTTGCTGCTTACGAGCAGCGTTTCACAACGCCTGGGCCTGGACTTCCACGTTGACGGCTTTGTGCCCGCCCTTCTGGGAGGGCTGGTCATCAGCGTTGTCAGTATCGTGTTGTCGACCTTCATTAAGGACGAACACGAACGCGGATAACATCCTCACCTGACAGGCACAACAAAACAGCGCCCCCAAACGCGCAAATGGCGCATTGGGGGCGCTGCTCTTGTTGGTCCTCTGCGCTACTTTTTGGATCGTTCCAACCGCTGTCGTGCGTATACGGCTGCGCCCAATAGCGCGGCATTGTCGCCCAGGCTGGCAGCCACGATCTTAACATGGCGCGCGTTGCGCTTGTTGATGAAGTTCTGATAGGCCACCCGCCGGATCGGCTCCAAAAAGTCGTCATCAAACGCCTCTATCACGCCGCCGCCCAGAATCACCATCTCCGGATCCACGAAGTTGACCACCGACGCAATCCCCAGTCCCAAGTAGAACTGGACCCGGCCCAGCACATCAGCCACCAATGTGTCGCCCTGTTTCCACGCGTCGGCCAGCGCACCGCTCGTCAGGCGAGCCTTCTCATCGCCCTTCATCAACCCGGGGATCAAGCTCTCCCGACCAGCCTTGATGCCGGCCCAAATATCCCGCTCGATGGCCGTTCGGCTCGCCAGCGCCTCCAGGCAGCCGCGATTGCCGCATCCGCAATAGGGGCCCTCGGCCAACACGATCATGTGTCCGATCTCCGCCGCGGCCCGCCGCCAGCCCTGCCAGAGATCCCCATTCAAGATCAACCCGCCGCCGATGCCGGTTCCCACGAATATGCCGACAACATGCCGGCACCCCCGGCCCGCACCCAGCGCGAACTCACCCAGTGTGCCCAGGTCTACGTCGTTGGCAATGAAGGCGGGCACACCTGTGGCCTCGCTCAGCATCTTCGCCAACGGCACGTTGTCCCATCCCGGCATGTTCGGCGTGTGAAGAACAACGCCGCTATCCGGATCGAGCGGACCGGGAGCGCCTGAACCTAACGCCAGAAGATCGCCCGGGTCCAGCTTCGCGCTCTTGACCGCCTCCTGCACACTCTTCACTATGCGCGCAACTACGGCTTCCGGACCGCCCTCCGGCTTGGTGGCGCGTTTCACTGTGGACAAAATCTTGCCATCAGGTGCAATGACCCCAGCCAGCACCTTAGTTCCGCCCAGGTCCACACCAACAACAGGTTTATCAAGTGCATTCTTGCCCATGTCGATACTCCTTAGGCCCTGAAAAGTCAGAGATGCCGCACCTTGTGGGTGTCAGCCGGTGGGTTAGGTGAATGGGGAAACAGCTTCGTATCCTATTATAGCTTGCAGGTGGCATGAGGGCCAAACGCGCAAAGGCCGCTTCCGTGATGGAAAGCGGCCCCTTGCACTTCAAGTAGGTGATGAATCGTTCGCAGCGCCGGGTCTTACGCGGACGGATGCAGCGGCGGGCGGAATTTGTACCCGTAAAGGATTTGTCCCTCGTCCCCGTCCTGGGTCAGCTTGCGAGTGACCATTTCCACCGGCATGCCGATCCTGACCTCGTCGACCTCCACATCGGTAAGCTGGGCGGTAACCATGGGCCCCTCTTCCAGCTTGACCAGCGCCATGGTATACGGCGCATATTCCTCAAAGCCGGCCGGCGCGCTATACATGGTCGTAAAAGAATACACCTCACCGCGACCGTTCAGATTGGTCCAGCTCTGTTTCTCGGCGGCACAATGCGGACAGACGTCGCGGGGTGGGAAGATATGCTTATGGCACGTGTTGCAGATCTCGGCTTTTAGGCTATAACGCTGCTGGCGAGTTCGCCAATTGCGCGGAATAGACATGAATTAACCCTCCAAGGAGTTGCTATCGAGTGAACCAATGATATTCTAACCCTACCACCCTATCAAAACCTGCCAGCTTCGTGGCAAAAGGCTCAAATGCTCCCTATTGATAGGTTTTGACAGGGCCGGAAGGCTCACACCGCTCCGAGAATGTGCGTGATAACGGTCGCACCGCTGCCGCCAATGTTCTGGGCCATGCCGAGAGTGGCGCCGGACACCTGATTCTTGCCAGCTTGACCGGTGATTTGCTGCACCAGCTCCACGATCTGATAGATGCCGGTGGCGCCTACGGGATGGCCGCGCGCCTTAAGCCCTCCCATGGTGCTGATCGGAATACGGCCCTGGATGCCGATCTCGCCATCAGCGGCCAGGCGGGCGCCAGTGCCTCTGGGAGCGTAGCCGGCAGCCTCCAGGGAAAGCGCGGCCATGATACTGAACGCGTCATGCGCTTCGAATACTTTGATATCCGCGGGCAAGACGCGCGCCTGGGCATACGCCTTCTGGCTGGATAGCTGCACGGCGTCGAGCGCCAGGGGGTCGCGACGATCGTGGATCGCCAGGCTGTCGGTGGCCACCGCCGATGCCAGGATGTGCGCCTTGGCTTGACTGCGATACAGCGCTGCCGGCGCCAAAACGACACAGGCGGCGCCGTCGCACACCGGGCTGGAATCCATCAAGTTGATGGGATCGGCGATCATGCCGGCGCGAAGGTACGTCTCGACCTTGACCGGGCTTTGGAACATGGCATTGGGATTGTTGGCGCCATTCTTGTGCGCGTTGACGGTAAAAGCCGCGAACATCTCCTTGCTGACGCCGAATTCATACATGTAGCGCCGCATCAACAAGGCGTTCAACCCCACAAAGCTAACGCCCTGGCTCACCTCATATTCCTGGTCTGCCGCAGTGGCGAGGCCCGCAGTGACCGAGTGACTCAGCGCGTCAGTCATCTTTTCCACGCCGCACACCAGCACCACATCGTGGAACCCGCTTGCCACAGCCATCACGCCGGTGCGTAATGCCGCTGCACCGGAACCGCAGGCAGCCTCCACCTTATAGGCCTCGATCCCGCGCAATCCCACGAAGTCCGCAATCAGCGCGCCCACATGCTCCTGGCCGCTCAACGGACCCGAAAGCATGTTGCCCACGTAGAGCGCATCCGCATAATCAATACCGGCATCTGTCATTGCCGCCATGATGGCATCATGCCCCAGGTGCCGCAACGACCGTCCCCAATGTTCCTCAACCGGAGTCTGTCCGACCCCGATAATAGCTACGTCTCGCATATCCGTCCCTCATCACTCGTAGAAACCTGGTTGCTCTAGCTCATCAACAGCTTATGCCGATATCTGGCATAGGTCGCGTAATCGATCACCTTGCGCCGAGCGATGTAGTCCTGCGTTTTAGGCGCCCGGTCGCGCGCGGCGGCGATGCGCTCGGTGACCCGGATCGAAAAGGCATCGGACCCGGCGCCGGAGCCAAACGAAACCATGAAGATGCGGTCACCCGGCTTTGCCTCATCGAGAATCGCAGTCAGACCGATGAGCGAGGCCCCGGCATAAGTATTGCCGATCACCGGCACCAGCAGCCCGGTCTTGATCTGGTCCTGGGTGAAGCCAAGCAGTTCTGCCGCGCGCTGCGGGAACTTCGTGTTAGGCTGGTGCAGCACCGCGTACTGATAATCAGCCGGCGTGGCTCCCAACTCAGACAACAATGCTTTGCCGGCGCTGACGATATGCTCGAAATAGGCCGGTTCGCCGGTGAAACGATGACCGTGGCTCGGGTAATGCGCGTAGGCGCGGCGCCAGAAATCAGGCGTATCCGTAACGTAAGACAGCGACGCCTCGTAGACTGCCAACGCCTCCTCGGCCGGCCCCACAATGTAGGCCGCGCCGCCGGAGGCAGCCGTGTATTCCAGCGCATCGCCTGGCCGTCCCTGCGCGGTATCCATGCCGATGGCCAGCGCATAACGCCCCATCCCCGAGCCCACGATGCCTATGCTGGCGACGATCGCCTCGCTGCCTGCCTTGCAGGCAAATTCCAAGTCGGCCGCCTGCACGTAGGGCGCGGCGCCTATCGCCTCAGCCACGATAGTCGAAGTAGGCTTGACCGCGTACGGATGAGACTCGCTGCCCACCCACACGGCGCGCAACTCACTGGGGTCGATCTGTGCGCGCGCCAAGGCATTGCGCGCCGCCTCAAGGGACATGGTCACCGTATCCTCATCGAGGCCCGCCACCGCCTTCTCCTTGATCGGCAATCCGCCCGATCCTTCCGACCATACCCGCGCAACTTCGCCGGCCGGCAATCGGAAGCGCGGGACATAGGCCCCATACCCGATAATTCCCACATCACGTATTGGTTTGAGCATGTAACTGTACTCCTGGATTCTTCCTACCCAAGGAATCATGTTTCTTGCAGAAACCCGGTTCCCTGGGCAGCACTCACAAAGGGAAGACTATTCGGCGCGTAACTGCGCCAACACCTCTTGGGCACGATCGGCCCGGATCTTGCGTTCAGTCACCAGGGCCGCGGCCACCCGATCGACTTCGTCGGGTCGAGCGCCGGCTGACGCCGCCACCTGCCGGGCATGCAGCGCCATGTGCCCGCGCTGGATGCCCTCGGTGGCCAATGCACGAATGGCAGCCAGATTCTGGGCCAGCCCCACCGCGGCCACGATTTCCGCCAGCTCACGCGCCGTCGTTATGTCCATAAGCTGCAAAGCAAAACGCGCCAAAGGATGCACGCGCGTTGCGCCGCCAACGATGCCGAGGGCCAGCGGCAGTTCAAGGCTGCCCACCAACGCGGGCGCGCGCCCATCGGCAGAATCAGCCGGGACATAAGACCAGGTGCTGAGGGAGCGATACCGGCCATCACGCGCGGCATAGGCGTGCGCGCCGGCTTCGATTGCACGCCAGTCGTTGCCGGTGGCCAACACAACCGCATCCACGCCGTTCATGATGCCCTTGTTGTGCGTCGCTGCCCGGTAGGGGTCTACCGCGGCCAGCGCCCACGCTTCCACGATGCGCTGTGCCACTACCTCTCCGGGCAGCGCATCGGTCTCGAGGGCTGCGGCAGGCACCGTGCACTCTGCACGCGCCAGCCTGCGGTCGGCCAGGTTGGAAAGGATGCGCAGGTTGACGCGGCCGCCGGTGATCTCCTCGAGCAAAGGCGCCAGCGCTTCGCAGGCCGTATTGACCGTGTTGGCGCCCATGGCGTCTCGACAGTCGTAGATCAGATGCACCAGCAGCATCGATCCCACCGGGCTGTCGGGAAAAGCGCGGGCCTCGATTTCGCGCGCACCGCCATGCAGGCTCACCACAACCGGATCCGTACTGTTGGCCAGATCGAGGAGGCGCTGCCTGGCGGCCAACACTCTTGCCGCAGCAGCATGGACATCATCCAGATCCAGCACCTGCATCTGGCCGATCATGAGCGGCTCGGTGGTCTCTGCACGAAAACCTCCGCCAGCGCGCACCAGGCGTGCGGCAAAGCTGGCGCCAGCGACCACCGAAGGCTCCTCGATCACCATCGGCACCAACACATCCCGCCCGTTCACGATGAAGTTCGTGGCGAAGCCCAACGGCAGCGCGTAAGTGCCGGCAACGTTTTCCACCATCTTGTCGGCTTGTTCCAGCGTTAACCCGCCCGACGACATGAGCAGCCTCTGGACGACCAGAGATTGCTCCGAAGACATGGTTCCCCACTCCGCAACGAGCTGCTGGCGCTCGGTCGGCGACAGGTTATAGAATCCGCTCATGCGCGATGATTTGATCATGGCTTCACTATCCGTCCCTTATGCTGTGAGGACTATACGAGGAAGTAACTCTCAAAACCTACCAGGCTTCAGGGAGCAAGCGTCGAAAGAGGGAGGATCACGGCTGCAACCGGATTGATAAGCAGTTGCGGAAAAAGACCCAGCAGCAAACTCGCAACGACTAGCGCCAGTGCCGTTAGCGCCAGGCCGCGCGGCTCCCGCTCGACCGGGGATGCACTGAGGTCACCGAAACAGGCTCGGCCGGCGCGCACAACACCGATCAATACGCCCACAGCTCCCACCAGTAACAGCAGCGCCCAACGCACATCTTCCTCACCTACCAACTGCAGCAGCGCCCAACGCGAAGCAAATTGAGCCGTGAGCGGCAGGCCCGCCAACCCAAAGCCGCCCACAAGCAAAGCTACCACTGCCCAGGGCAGGCGAGACGCAGCGCCCTCAATACGGTCGAATCGGTCGCTCTCCATATGGTGGCGCAAGGCGGCTGCTCCGGTTGCCATGGTCAGCAGCGTTACGGTGCGCGTCAGCAGCAGCCAGATCGTGGTAGGCAGCCCGGCAGTGCCGCGCAAGCCCAACGCTACGATCAAGATCCCGTAATCGTACAGCGCGGCGTAGCCGCCCAGACGCCCCAGGCGGGACTGGACCGCGGCCAACACGCCGCCCAGCACAGCAGTGAACAGACCGAGCCACAACAACCATTGTGCGCTGTCCACGGCCTCACTTAGCCAGGGGTAAGTCACCAGAAAGCGCTGCAGCAAGAACAATGTAACCGACTGGCTGCCGATCCACAGAAAAACAGCTACCACAGGCGGCGCCTGTCCTGCTACGGCAGGCAAAGCGACATGCAAGGGGGCCAGTTGCAGCAAAAGCACGAACCCGGCAATCAGCAACCAACTGGCGACACGATATGGCGTCAGGTCGTCCGGATTGAGCGGCGCCTGCTCCATATACCAGGCAGCGACGAGAAAAAGCGGCAGCGCCAAGGTTGGGAAAAGCAATTGCCGCCATGCGCCGCGGGTCTCGCCGGGCTGACCGGCCTGAATCAAAAAGACCGCGACGATCGCCGCCAACACCACTGCAAAAGGAGCCAGCACCAACGGCTGAAGCAATGCCACCACACCCCATAGGGCCAGCAATAACAGCCCAAAAGGATAAAACGTGTATCCCTGGTAGGTGCGCCAAGCCAATAAGAAAGTGACTGCCGCGGTTGCGAAAAGGAACACCAATAGTGCACGCGAGGCGGGCGTGATTTGAAGCGACAGCTCATCCCAAGCCAATGACCGTCCGATGTCTACAACACGCCCCAGGATTTTCACCGGCGCATGTAGCGGTAACAGCCATAGTCCGACCGCCAGCAACGCCGAGAGCCCGGCAGCCAATAGCGACGCCAACGGCTCAAATCGCCGCAGGAGATACAGCCCTACAACAGCGATAACCAGAAGCAATAATAGCAGCGCCGGTCCTGCAATCAAACGCCACCCCCCGACTCGGGCCCGGGTTGTCCATCAGAGGTGCGAGCAACCAGGCCGCGCGCCAACACCAGGTAAGCGACCGCCAGTCCTACCAGCACCTGTGTGACCTGCCAAAGACCTACCACAACACGCTGCTGAGTCAGCGTAAACAACAGCAACTCAACGGCGCCGAGAAATACGAGCAGGCACAGGCCGGCATGCAGCGGCTCCTCATGCAGCGCGAGTCCCACCACACTGATCAGAACCAGCCACACCAGGGCATCTCGGAACAAATCATCCAACAACGGAATGGAGATTCGCTCGTGCAATACAAAGAAGGTCACAGCCACAAGCCCGACGGTGAGCACCCGGAAACTGGTCAGGGATGCCATCAGCGGCCAGCGAGTCTCTGCGAGACGCTGAACTTCGGCGTGGCCCCGCAACTGCCGGGCCGACATGTAGAGTGTCACCGCGACCAAGCCGCCAACGATGGCCTGCTGCAGCGCCCACTCCACAGGGATGACCTGCGACAGCAACAGCGAAAGCATGACTGAAACGAGCATATAGCCCAAGAGCGAGACGCGCCAATCGCGCGCAATTATGACCAGGGCGGCGCCAATGCCGGCGATCAGCACGGCCGGCAGCCCTATGAGAATACTCAACTGACGAAATAGATCAGCCAAAGACATGCTTGTTACCTGCTACCCGCGCAACAACACCCACAAGATCAGGCTGGCCAGTGCCAGCCAGCCCAGGTATCCTTCCCCCTCACCCAAGACCGCGAAGTATTGCAGACCGCTGGCAACCAGGCCGAAACCGTGTGCCACTGCCTGATAGACCCACTCCAGACTCGCAACGAGGACGATACCACGCTGCCAGCCGCGCATTTGATCGAAAATCCGCGCCCGCAACATTCCAAGGAGCGCCCCCGCGATGCCGGACCCGATCAGTCCGGCCCACACAGAACGTCGGGCGCCCGCTATCAAGGCTCCGAACGACGGAAAGGCATCCGTAGCCATCCAGCCGGCTACGGCCGACAACAGACGAGGCAGCAGTCCCAACACCACAGTCACGGCCAACAGCACGGCAAAGACTGCCCACAGAGCCACCGATTGACCGCGCTCCCTGGGTCGCTCAGCGCGATGACTCGCCACCTGCCAGAGTGCGGCGACAAACAGGATCTCGGCCAGGAGCACAAGCCCGAACAGCGGAACCGCGACCGGAAGCTCTGTGGGGAAGACTAACGCCGTGCGAGCTAGAAACCCGGTAGTGCCAGGCAAGCCCCACAAGGCCAACGCCGCCAGCCAGGCCGGCGCGCGCCAGCCTTGCTCGGCCAGTCTTTGTGCCAGGGCCAACAACGCACACCCCAAGGCAAGCGCAACCACCGGCCATGTCAACGCTTCCGGGCCGGAGCCGCCTGCGGTATAGGCCGCCATCACGACTACGCTGACACGGTTCAAGGCGATCCAGCGCCAACGATGCAGTTCATCCTCCGCGGCCCAAGCTACCAGCGCCGTGCCCAGCAGCGCCAGCGCGCCCAGTGCAGCCCATTCGGGTCGCCGCAACCAATCAGGACCGGCACTGCCATGCAACCGAACCAACAGCCACACGCCCGTCAGGGGCGCGATCAGCGACAAGGCAATCGCTTCACATTGTTCGATGCGCCCCGATCCGTTGAGCCAAAAATGCAGCGGATACACCCCCGCTCGAATCAATGCCAACAACCAAAGCAGTGCCAGAACGAGGCGATCATTCCCCAAATCCGCCAGCGTGGTACGGATGCCGGACTCGCCCAGTAATGTCAATGCAAGCACCAGCAAGGCGACAGCCAGGCTGAGCAGCCCCCACACCCGGCCCGCCAGATCACGATTGACGCTGGGACGCAAACGATAGCTCAACGCCGCATCCAGCAACACCCAACTGGAGGCCAGGGTGAGCACGTTGCTGCTGCAAACAAAAACCATCGCCGCAGCAGCCAGCCAGAATGTGCGTTCCCATTCGATGCCCTGCTGATCCAGGCGGGGCGAGCGGCGCGCAGCGGTTTCGTTCGAACTTGCCGGCGCAGTCAGCGTGTGCGGCGCTAGCAACAGCGCCACACCCGCCAGCACCAGGATCAGACCACACACCAACCAACTCCACCCGTCCAGACGCCATTCCAGCATACTGCCGGCCACGGTGAGTGGCTGCCAGGACCAATGAACCACCACGGCGGTCAGGGAACTACGCAGCGCCAAAAGCACGGCTGCTGCCGCGGTGAGGATAAGCAGAGCTAGGGGGGCGCGGAAGCGGACGAGCACCGGTTTCAACGCGGCAGCGCTGTCGGGGTGAAGGCCGTAGGAACCCGGACGCAAGAGCATCCGATAGGTCTGCCGGCGTCCCAACATGGCGATCAGCCCGCCCAGGGTCAAAATGAGGGCCGGGCCAAGCGGATTTAGGAAGAGAATTCGAAGAATTGTCATCACGAGTCGATCGCCATTTTACCGCCATGATCAACAACGGCCAAATGCAGGATAAGCTCCTCGGTTACGGTTCCAGAATGCGCGCCTCAGCGCGCATCACCCACTAACGTCCTCTTCCGCCATCGGTTCAAACGTCTCCTCGAGATGCTGAAGCAAGTCAGTGTGGCCGATGATGCCCACCAACCGCCCCTCCTCGAGGACGGGCACCGGATTGGCCTTGCTTTCCACCATGAGCGTCGCCACCTCCTCCAGGTCAGCAGTAACCGTTACGGTCTGCACGGGCGAGGTCATGATATCGCGCGCAGTTAGCCCTAAGACGCGACGGATGATCTCCCGATATTCGCGTTGTCCACGCAGCGGAATCTTGGCATCGAGCAAAGGCAGATAGAGCGGTGAGTGTGGTCGGGCATGGCGGGCAATAAGATCGATCTCCGTCACGATGCCGATGATCTTGCCAGCCTCCACAACCGGCGCGCCGGTGATGCCCAACCGGCGAAAGGTGCGTGCGATGTCCCGGATAGGTGCGTCGGGTGTCAATGTCACAACGTCTGTTGTCATGATGTCACGAGCTTTCATAGCGCCCTCCTGGCATGATTTTACCACGATTATCGCAGACGTGCACCCCCCGCCCTTTGGCGTTGGTGCGAGATTGCAGTAGAATCAATTTCATGTCGCCAACGTCTCGTCGCACACTATCGGCATTGCTGCTGCTGGCGCTAGCCGTCATGGGATTGCACCTGCTCACCCCGCGGCTGTCTGAGGCTGGCGCCTGGGGAGTATGGCCGTTCACCTACTTGCCGGTGGCCTGGCGTTGGGGCACGGCATTGGTAGCTGCGTTGTCGGTTATTCTCGGCGCACAGCTCTGGGATCGCGTTGGGCCGTATATGGACAGGTTGTTTGGCCCTATCGCCTGGGGAACGCCCGGCGTACGCAGCGCGCTCGCGGTGGCAGCCGCGCTCCCTTTCTGGCTGTTCCGCATCCGGCACCTCCGTTGGGGCGATGCCTACCTGTTGGTGGCCTCCATTCCACACCCGGACGTCAAGCTGACCTACGTCTGGCAGGCGCCGCTCGATGTGTTCATCCATGCGCGGCTCTGGCAGCTTGCTCAGCGCTGGCTCGGATGGCCCGATCCGATCCCGGTCTACTGGATCGTGAGCACCCTGGCCGGCGTCGCGTTCGTATGGATCACACTGGGCTTGGCGGCTTGGCTGGGACGCAACCGCGCTGAGCGCATGCTGTTGGCCGGGTTGGTGCTGACCCTGGGCACCATGCAGCTCTTCTTCGGCTATATCGAGAACTACTCTCTGATGACGGTCGGTGTGCTGCTGTATGCCTGGCTGGCGCTCGCCGCGCTGCGCGGCAAAACTGCGCTGATATGGCCGGCTGCCGCACTGGCCCTGACCCACGCGTTTCACCCATCGACCATTATCCTGGCGCCAAGCCTGCTCTACCTTGCAGGTCTTCTGATCGATCGGCGGCCTGCACAACGGCATCGAGGACAAGCGCTCACGCCGGCGGCCGATCGCACGCCTCGAAAAGGCGGCATCTCCTGGCAGCAGGCGGTGCTGAGCATCGCCGTGCCCTACGTCCTGGTGTTTGCGGGAGTGGTGGCGTTACTGACCGCTGGCCATCATGGCCTGGATGCCTTATTGGGCGCCGATTTTCCCGGCGGCGGCGATCGGCAATGGTTCGTGCCGCTGTTCGAAGTGACGACGCGCTGGCAACATTACACCATGTTCTCCTGGGCACATCTGCTGGACATTGCAAATCAGCAGTTGATGTCGGCTCCGCTGATCTGGCCCAGTCTGATCCTGGTCGCGTTGCTGGCATGGCGAACGCTGCCGCGCGACGATCAGACGTTCCGTCTGCTGGCGTTTATGGCCCTTTCGTATCTGCTCTTGACACTGACCTGGAATCCCGACTACGGCGGCCAGCGGGATTGGGATTTGTTTTCGCCGGCCGCGGTGCCGGCCACATTGCTATTGGCGTACGTCTTGCCGCGCGCCTTGCCTGAGCGGCGGGCGCTGTGTTGGGCTGGCTGGGCGTTGGTTGTGGCCCAGGCGTTGCACACCGGGGCCTGGATCTATCAAAATACGCGGCCCTACGCGTTGTAGCAGTTATGAGACACACTCCGAAGGAAAACGTGCTCCGAACCCTGCGGCACGCTGCCCCCGACCATATTCCCTACGCCGGTGACGGTTCCCTGATCCTGGTCGATCACCAGGGCCGCAAACCGCCGCAGACAGGCGCAGATGCATGGGGGGTGATCTGGGCGCCTCTCCCTGAAACCTATCAAGTGGGCGCGGGCGAACCGGCCGAATCATACCCGAGCCAGCACCCCGCCGCCAGCGCGGCTGCGCTCCTGGAGCGGCCATTTCCAGACCCTGCCGATCCGGCGCTCTTCACGGGGCTGCTCCAAAACATTAACCCAAACAACAGCCTGGTGGTAGGGCAACACAGCCAGGGGCCGCTCGATCGCCTGTCCTGCCTGCTGGGCATGCCACGAGCGCTGTTGGCGTTGCGGAGCGAGGGCGCTGCGTGCCGTGACGTGCTGGAACGAATTGCCGACTATCATGTCGGAATCGCACACGGCTACCTGGCTGCCGGCGTCGAGGCCGGCTTCCTGGCGGACGACTACGCCGGGCAGGGCGGCCCCATGCTCGGTCCGGCGCTGTGGCGGGCCATGATCCTGCCGGGGCTGGCCAGGGTGATCGATGTATACCGTCAGGCCGATGCCCCGGTCTTCTTCCACACGTGCGGCCGCGCGGAAGCATTCATCCCTGAGCTGTTGGATGCCGGGGTCACGGCCTTTAACCTGCAAAGCTCAGCGTGCAACCTGGCTGCACTCAAGCGACGCTTCGGCCGGCGCATTGCGTTCTATGGCGGCATCGCCAGTGAGACGATGCTGACAGGCAGCCCTGCCGATGTCGAGCGAGCGACGCGGGAAGCAATCGCAGCCCTGTGGGACGGGGGAGGGTTGATCCTCGCCCCCGATCAGCCTCTGGCCTACCCTGCAGAGAACAGGGCGATCGTGGCCGCGATCGCGCATGAATACCAGTGGCTATGATAGGCATCGCGAGGGTTTCGGTGTAGAATACTCAGGATGTTGGCAAGGTGCATCTGCCGCATTGCACGTCCTGACGGAGCATAAACATGTCAGAGTTACGAAGAGATCCAGTGATGGGCCGCTGGGTGATCATTGCACCCGAACGCGCGCTGCGGCCCGGTTCGGCGTCGGCCCCTGTCCAAGCGCGCGGTGACGGGTCCTGCGTATTCTGCGAGGGCCAGGAACATCGCGATCCCACGGAGATTTTCGCGATCCGGCAGCCGGGGACAGCTCGCAACACGCCAGGGTGGCAGGTGCGGGTCCTGCCCAACAAATACCCTGTCTTGCGCATCGAAGGCAAGTTATCGCGCGAAGGCGTGGGTATGTTCGACATGATGTCCGGGGTCGGTGCACACGAAGTAATCGTGGAAACCCCTCAACACGCCATCGAACTGGCCGACCTGCCTGAGCCACACATCGCCAGCGTCCTCCGCGCCTACCGCGAACGTATGTATGATCTCGGCGGGGATAATCGCTTCAAGTATGTTCTGATCTTCAAAAACCAGGGGTTTCAGGCTGGCGCCACCATGCCCCATGCTCATTCGCAACTGATAGCCACGCCGGTCACGCCAAAGCGCGTCAAAGAGGAATTGACCGGCGCCCAGCGCTATTACGATTTCAAGCGGCGCTGTGTGTTTTGCGACATCATCAAACAGGAGACTTATTTGACGCGCGAACGGCTGGTGTTCGAAAACGACGCCTTTGTCGTCATCTCACCCTTTGCTGCTCGAGCGCCATTCGAAACCTGGATCCTGCCCAAGCAGCACAATTGCGATTTCGTGAACATCGGTGAAGCTGAATACCAGGGACTGGCCCAGGCCTTGAAGACAACCCTGCTCAAACTGCGCCACGCGTTGGCCGATCCGCCATTCAACTACCTGATTCATACGGCGCCATTCCGCCGACCGCGCGCCGGCTATTGGGCCACCATCCAATATGACTTTCACTGGCATATCGAGGTGATTCCGCGCATAACCCGACCGGCCGGCTTCGAGGAGGGTTCAGGCTTCTATATCAACCCAGTGGCCCCAGAGGAAGCCGCAGCCGAGCTGCTATCGGCTCCGTTGCAAGAGCCGACGAGCACACCCGCGGCAACAGTCGATCATGTTGCCGCACCTGACCCATCGACTAAAGGAGCAAACTGATGAAACACATCCTGAGAAATATCCTGATGGCCGGTATCGTGCTGGCGCTTGTTGCAGGCTGCGGCGGCGGCGCAAAAGAGCAACCCGCGGCCGAGTCGCCTGCATCCACGCAACCCTCGCAGGCGCCTGGCGCCGGCCAATCTGCCGCGCCTACGCAAACAACGGATGAAGAGACGTCACTGACACTGGACGACCGCCAATCCGGCCTGGAGCAGCTCAGCAGCTATCGGGCACACTGGAAAGGCGAGTGGAAGACCACGAAGGAAGGCCAGACGGACGAAGCAAAATGGGAGTGGACCGAAGAGTACACCACCAATCCGCCGGCAATGCATTTCACATCGGTCAGCGACGCTGCCACCGACGCGGCTGAAACCATGGAGATTTGGCGGATCGGCGATGCCAGCTACATGATGAACACTCAAGGGGGCGTTGCGGGCGAATGTGTCATGTTCACGAGCGACTCTGAGGAGCCGATCAGTGAAAGCGTGATGAATCCCAACAGCTTGGGCCGGATCGAGGATGCCAAGTACATAGGCACAGAAACGGTCAACGGCGTCCGAGCCAAACACTACCGCTATGACGAAAAAGCGATGAGCATCGCTGGCGCAACAAAGGTGTCGGGCGAGGTGTGGGTGGCGGTGGACGGTGGCTACACGGTGAAAGAGACCGTAACCTGGGAAGGCCAGGGAGGGCTTCTCGGCGCTACATCCGAGGACCAGGGGCAGGGATCCTGGACTTGGGAGATCTCAGACGTCAATTCGGTCCCGGCCATCACTCCGCCTGCAGGCTGCGAATCCGCGACCGGGGATCTGCCGGTGCTGCCCGATGCCACCGAGAAGTCGGTCTTTGGCGATATGATCTCCTATAAAACCGCCACCTCCCTGGCCGACGCAGCCGAGTTCTACCGGACGGAGATGGTGAATGCCGGCTGGACCATCGAAGGTGAACCGGAGCTATCCGAGCAATTCGGCATGCTCACCTTCACAAAAGAGGGTCAGAAGGCTCAAGTGATGTTGTCGCCCGACAATGACAAAACCTCGGTGATGATCTCGATCGAGAAGTAGCACACCGAACGAAAATTCAAAAGAGCCGGACCCTTTCTTTGGGGATCCGGCTCTTTTTGCACCTTAATGAGCTGGAGACTCTACGCGAACAGGCGTGGCAACACATCCAGGAGTTCCGGCAGTTCCCGAATCCGGGCGTCAGGCACGACCTGCGAATGCTCCTCAATGCGATGGCTAACCTCGACCAGCACGCCCTTCATGCCAACGCTTTGGGCCCCGGCGATATCGGCCTCCAGCCGGTCACCCACATAGATGGCCTGATCCGCCGTAACACCCAGTGCATCCAACGCCATGCAAAAGATGCGGGGGTGCGGCTTGGCGACACCCGCATCGGATGAATAGATCTGTACGTCAAGGAACTCCGCCAGCCCACGATCTCGCATCGATGATCGCATGAAACGCGCCGGTTGAACCGTGTTGGAGATCGCGCCCAGGCGCATATGTCGCGCACGCAGCGCCTGTAACACCTTGACTGCACCATAACGCAAAGGAGAGCGAACCGTCTTGCCTCCCGTGCAATAGGCCTCTCCGGCACGCTCGATCAGGGCATCCTCAGCCGGGATGCCCGTGCGCTGAAGGAAGCGCCCCATGACGGTGAAGATATCGATCCCTTGCTGCTGAGCCAGGGCAGCGTGGTACTGCGCCTCACTATCGGCGGCCAAGCGCGCGCAGAATCCGGCCCGCTCAGGCAGCGTTACGCCGGCAGCTGTCAATACATCATAGACGCGGCCTGTGCGCGCAATCAGGCGCTCCTCGTAACTACCGCGTCCCTCACCCAAATCGACCAGGGTATCCCCCAAATCAAAGAGGATCGCTCGCAGTACAGACACCTCAGCTCCTAACGCGCCAGGGCATGCGCCACGCGCGCGGTGCGTATGTGATCGGGCGGATGCACCGCCAGACGAAGATTGCTGCTGACATGCTCAACCTGTGTGCTGCCAAAAAGCGCCGAAGCCACCCCGGTCAGCGAACGGGCGAACTGCAAGGCCCGGTGCATCGAGTCGCTCAATTCCGGATACGCCTCGGCCAGCAGTTCCGACGTGCGTTCATTGAGTTGGCCCTGGCCCAGTGCGGCGCTGGCAAATACACTCAAGCCCAGGTCGCGCGCCGCGCGCAGGGCGGTCATGATGCTCCCTTTCACCGGCTGATTACGCAATGTCGCCGCTTCCGCCATCGCAACGTTGACCGGGAACTGCACCACGCGCAGATGATGATTGGGTCCCGCAACCTCAGTCACCAACTGCAGCAGGATCTCGAGGCTCATGTACTGATCGGCCAACGGCGATTGACGGAACGCCTCCCAGGTTGCCACGCCATAGTAACCGATGCGCCCGGCGGCAACCTCCTCTTCCAGGCGCGCAAAGGCCAATTGCATGCGCCGTCGAAAGGTGGTCCGATCTACGAAGGCCAACTGTATCTCCGGATTCTGGACGTAGTAGATGTCGAGCACGCGTAGATCGGTATCGCGCAGGCTCCAGGCAATCTGCTGGCTCAGGAAGTTGGGGGCCATACAGTGAATGCCGCCTGCAAGGTCATCCGGCTCAAAGATGCCCGGCTTGATGAAGCGATCGTATACGTACTGCACACGATCGCCGGAGGGTGCATCATGATGATACACAATAAAGCCGCCCTTGCTGGCGATGACCAACTCATCGCGGCGGCATTCGCCCGCGGCCACCAGATCGGCGATGCCGCGACCCAGGGAGATTTCGCTGCGGTCCATGCGATAACTCGCCGCGGTATCCAGCACATTGCAGCCGCCGCGCACCGCCTCGGCGACGGCCGCGCGATAGCGCACATCAACGGAGTCGCTGGGTTCGCCCGCGGCGGTGCCGTAACCGATCGAAGACAAGGTCAACCCCAAGGCGCCCCGGAAGTGCGCGCGTGTTGCTGTGCCCACTTCCACCATCCGCGCCGCATAGCGCGCTGTGCCCTGTGCTGTCGCCCGGCCCGCTAAAGCCATCAGACGGCTCCTGGAGATGCCTTGGCTGCCTTCTTGGCCCGTTCTTCTGCCTTGCGCGCGATCCGGTTAAAGGTCGATGACAACCCCATCGCCTTCTTGACATCGCGTAAGGTCTCGGCTGCAATCTCGCGATAGCGCAAGGTGCCCTGATAGATGATCTCATCCACCAGGCCGCCCTGGCTGGCGTAGTGCGCGGCACGTTCGCGTAACGGGTCCAGAAATGCGTTCAACGAACTGGCAAGGCGCTCCTTCACCTCGACGTCACCCACCGCACCGGCTCGATAACGCGCCTTCAACTCCGCCACAAGCGCCTTATCCGGATCGAAATGATCCAGATAGGTGAAGACGGGGTTACCCTCCACCGTGCCCGGGATATCCGCGCGGATGCGCTTGGGGTCGGTGTACATGCTGTGCACCTTCTTAACGACCGTTTTGGCGTCGTCGCTGAGGTAAATCGTGTTGCCAAGTGACTTGCTCATCTTGGCCTGGCCATCAGTGCCAGGAAGCGCATCGCCTTCCACCAGATCATCCGGGATTGGAAAGACCTCGCCATACAGGCTGTTGAACCGGCGAGCTATTTCGCGCGCGACCTCAACGTGGGCCTGGTTGTCCTTACCCACCGGCACCAGATGCGCCTTGGGCAGCAAGATATCGGCGGCTTGAAGTACGGGATAACCCAACAAACCGAAGGGGATCGTGTCCTCATCGATCATGGCCGCGCGCGCCATCTCTTTAATGCTGGGGACGCGGACAAGCCGCGGCACCGTCACGAGATTACCGAACAGCAACGCCAGTTCATAAGTCTCCTGCACCGCGGACTGCAAGAAGATCGTGGACTTGGCCGGATCGATACCGGCGCTCAGGCAATCTAAAACCAGGCCGCGCGCATTGTCAGCCGTGGCGGCAATCTCCTCGGCGCTGTTCTTGGTGGTCAGCATGTGCAGATCCGCGATGATGAAATAGCACTCGTACTCATCCTGCAGTCGAACACGGTTGCGTAAGCTGCCCACATAATGCCCCAAATGCAGCCGGCCTGTCGGCCGATCCCCGGTGAGGATGCGTTTTTTCTCCATGATGACTCCTCGTCTTATGAGATCACGAGTGATCAGCGGTGACCAAGCATCGCCTCTCACCCGTCACTTGTTTCTGGTTGCCCCGGCAAACAATAACAAACGCCTCATCCCTGATAAGTCAGGGACGAGGCGTTAACCCTCGCGGTGCCACCCTGTTTGAACCGGCATGCCGGCCCTCTCAGCCGATACTTCGCATGAAACCCGCAAGCCCGCTGAGGCCCGGCAGATCTCCCCTTGCATCATATCGCGCGCCCTGGTAACGGTGGCGTCTCCGGAGCCGCCTACTGGCAGTGCCTGATGCGTTCGGCGTTCAACTCCCCGGCCCATTCACCGGCGGGGTGGCTGCCCCGTTTCCACCCTGCGGGGCTCTCTATCAACCCTTGCCGCCGGCTACTTGCCCGGTTCTCAGTCTTTGGTTATGTTGCAGATGGGGCAAGTATGCCATATGCCGCGATGCCTGTCAAACAAGGGAAACCGGACCTAAATTGACATTTCACACGTTAGGAAGTATAATTCAGCCAATAACGAATCCAGCGATTCCAAGGTGGCATAACAAACTTTTAGCTGGGTAACCGCCGCCAGATGCCCCGATGTGGGGTATTGATCTCGGTAGGACCCGATACAATCGTCTCTTTTGAACCCCCTGCGACCGCAGCCATGCCGGCCGTCTTGCCCATTGGCAAACGCCCTGGCTGCCATTCAGATAAGGTCGCAGGGGTTTTGTTTGCCCAAAATCCACCTCAACGAGGTTTAATGATGAGTCAGGTTCTAGAATTCAAGGTTGCACAAGAGGAAACATCACAAAACGAACGCCCCGAAGAGCCTCCCCAACGGAGACAGTCTCGCCGCGCCCCCATTTGGGCCGATGTGCCCGACACACAATGGGACGATTGGCGTTGGCAGCTCAGCCACCGGCTTAACAGCCTGGAAGAGCTCAGCCAGATCATCAACTTGACACCTGAGGAAGTCGAAGGCTGCCGCAGCCATCACTTCCGTGTGGATATTACCCCATACTTCGCTTCACTGATCGATCCAAACGATGCCAATTGCCCAATCCGGCGCCAAGTGATACCCACCAGCCGTGAGCAGGTCGCGTTCGACGGTATGGTCGCAGACTCGTTGAACGAAGACGGCCACAGCCCGGTGCCGGGCCTGGTGCATCGCTACCCCGACCGGGTGTTGATGCTGGTAACTACTCAATGCGCCAGCTATTGCCGGTACTGCACCCGCAGCCGCCTGGTAGGAGACGCCAGCGCCCAGTTCAGTCGACACGACTACGACCGGCAGATCGATTACATCGCGCGCACGCCGCAAATCCGCGATGTGCTACTCAGCGGTGGCGATCCGTTGGTGCTGCCGCCGAAAGTGCTGGAGGATATCCTGCGCCGTCTGCGCGCAATTGAACATGTCGAGATCATCCGCCTGGGCAGCCGGGTCCCGGTATTCATGCCCCAGCGCATCACGCCGGAACTGGTAGACATGCTGCGGCAGTTCCATCCGTTGTGGGTGAACATCCACTTCAACCATGCCAAAGAATTGACACCCGAGGTCAGCCAGGCGCTGGCCCGCCTGGCCGATGCCGGCATTCCACTAGGAGCACAGACCGTGTTACTGGCGGGAGTCAACGACTCCGTCGAGGTGATGAAGGAGCTGATGCACAAGCTGGTGCGCAATCGAGTGCGGCCTTACTACCTTTACCAGTGTGACCTGGTGGCAGGCGCCGGACACTTCCGCACCACGGTCAGTAAGGGGATCGAAATCATCGAAGGGCTGCGCGGCCACACATCCGGCTATGCTATCCCGACCTATGTGGTGGACGCGCCCGGCGGCGGCGGCAAGATCCCGGTGATGCCGCAGTATCTCATCAGCCAGGCGCCTGGCAGGGTTGTGCTGCGCAATTTCGAAGGGTTCATCACCACTTATGCCGAGCCCAACGACTACACAGGTCACACCATGGCGCGGCCTGAACGGGATCAGGCAAACGGCGAGGCAGCTCATACAGGCGTGTCCGGCTTGTTGGCCGGGCCTGAGACGGTGATCAAGCCGGAAGGCTATGATGCGGGGCATTCCCGTCACGGCGAGCTGCAATGGCACATGGCGCCGAGTGATTCGGTCGGGATCAACCACAACGGAAACGGCCATAATGGCCACAACGGCCATAACGGCCACGACAATCACCGGTGCAATTGATAGGAGCAGCCGACCATGAGCCTGAACGTCGCGGTGTTGGCGAACCTTAAGCAGAACGCGCCCAGATACGACGGAATGCCGCAAGATGCCTGGGATGACCTCGATTCGCCCATCACAACTGAGGCCATCGTCGCCGCCCTGGAGGCCGGCGGTCACAGGGCCACTTTCCTGGAAGGAAACCTGTCACTGGCAACAACGCTGCCTAAGCTGAGTCCGGACATCTGTTTCAACATCTGTGAAGGGCACTGGGGCGATTCGCGCGAGTCGCATGTGCCGGCGATTCTGGAGATGCTGCGCGTTCCCTACACCGGCAGCGGGGTGCTCACCCTGGCGCTCACGCTGGACAAGCCGATGACCAAACGCGTGCTGGCGTTTCACGGCCTGCCCACACCCGCGTTTCAGGTGTTCGAACGCGCCGATGAGCCGTTGGACGCCGATCTCCGCTTTCCCTTATTCGTCAAGCCAAGCCGCGAAGGCACGGGGATGGGGATCAGCGGCGAATCGATCGTCAAGAATGAGGCCGCATTGCGTGAGCAACTACACACGCAGTTGACCCGCTACCAGCAGCCGATCTTGGTGGAACGCTTCATTCACGGTCGCGAAGTCACGGTCGGCGTGATCGGAAACTTGAACGCGCCTGTGGCGCGACGCATGCCCGAGGACGAGAACGTAGATAGGGTGATTCAGGGATTGCAGTTTCTGCCGCCCCTTGAGGTGAACTTCAACGCCTATCCTGAAAGCGAGGGAGGCGTGTACACCAACCGGATGAAAACCGAATGGGCGCACGACTTCCGGTATTTGTGCCCGGCCCCCCTGACCCCGCAACAAATACATGATCTGAATCGGCTCACCGCTGCCGTGTTTCGTGTCACCGGCTGCAATGATGTCGCGCGAGTTGACTTCCGCTTGGACGCCGCCGAGGGGGACAAGCCCTACATCTTGGAGGTGAACCCCCTGCCTGGGCTCTACCCCGGGCTGAGTGACCTGGTGTTGGAAGCTGATGCAAGCGGCATGTCGTACAACGCCCTGATCAACGCGATTCTGACCGCCGCGGTTTGCAGATACGGGCTCTAGGTGGTAGGCGAATTTGCGCATCTGGGCGACTTATGGCATTCTCCGGCCCACACGGAAAGCATCGCGTGGATGTCCCTTACGCGATCAAGACCGCCCTCACCGGCATTAGAAGGAGTCAGCCCATGAGCGTCAAAGTGTTCTGCAAACTCGCCGATTGCGTTAACTGGGACAATGGTCTATGTGGTGCGGAGGAAATCCGCATCGACCGCGAAGGCTATTGCGCCACCTACGAAGAGATTCCTGAGGAAACTGACGACGAACTGGACTTGCCGGCCCAAACGGACGACCTCACCTGGGAAGACGACGAAGATGAGGACCTGGAAATCGAAGAGCTCGGCCAAGAGGATTGGAACGATCTGGAAGACGAAGAAGAGGACGAAGAGGACGAAGAGGGCGGCTCAGGGGCGGACGACGATCGTTGGAACGACTGATCCGAATCAAAGACCGCTTTCGCTGAAATCAGAGAACGCGATAGGCGCCATTATGAGCAGATCCATTGCGCCTTCTTTGTTTACGCCTGTTTCATGTGTTTCTTGCCAAACCGCCCCTCTTGCCTTATAATTAATTAGTTTACTGACCGGAGTTAGTTATCCGGATAGAAAAACACCCCCGGCGTACACATCTTAAGAAACCGGATGGCTTGCCCACGAAAGGCGCGATCGGCCCAATGAAACGACAAACGCGATCCGCCTCAGGGCTCATTGTTCACGGAGGAGTGCAGCTATGACCAAAAAATGGGTTTATCTATTCACCGAGATCGAAGAGGCCGAAAAGCAGGTCGGCGGCGTTTGGGATGCCGTCCGCGGCTTGCTTGGCGGCAAAGGCGCCAATCTCTTTGAGATGACGCGCATCGGCCTGCCGGTTCCCCCCGGCTTCACCGTCACTACCGAGGCTTGCAACGCGTACTATGCTGCGCGCCGCCAGTTCCCCGAGGGGATGTGGGAGCAGGAAGTCGCCGCGATGAAAGCGACTGAGAAGCTCACCGGCAAAGGTTTCGGTGACCCGGATAACCCGCTGCTGGTCTCCTGCCGTTCGGGCTCCAAAGAGTCCATGCCCGGCATGATGGACACGGTGCTCAACATCGGCTTGAACGATGTCACCGTTGAGCGCCTGGCCGAACTGACCGCCAATCCCCGCTTTGCCTGGGACGCCTACCGCCGCCTGATTGAGGGCTTCAGCAAAGTCGTCCTGGACATCCCCGACACCGCTTTCGAGCACGCACTGCACAGCCTGAAGGAACGGGTCGGCGCCAAGATGGACTTCGACCTGACTGCTGAGCAGTTGCAGGGGCTGGCCGCCGAGTATAAGGCCATCGTCGCGGAGCACAAGGGGTTCGAGTTCCCCCAGGATCCCTATGATCAGCTCCGCCTGGCCACTGAGGCCGTCTTCCGCAGTTGGATGGGCAAGCGCGCGGTGGATTACCGCAAACACGAAGGCATCCCTGAAACCCTTGGCACCGCGGTCAACATCGTGACCATGGTCTTTGGCAACATGGGCAGCACCTCGGGCACGGGCGTGGCGTTCACCCGCAACCCCTCCACCGGCGAGAATGCCGTCTACGGCGAGTACCTGATCAACGCCCAGGGTGAAGACGTGGTTGCCGGCGTCCGCACACCTGAGAAGGTTGCGGTGATGGCCAAGGACCTGCCCGAAGCGTACGCCGAGTTCGCTCGGATCTGCAAGGTCCTCGAGAACCACTACAAGAATATGCAGGACGTCGAGTTCACCGTGGAAAACGGTAAGCTGTGGATGCTGCAGACCCGTAACGGCAAGCGCACCGCGGCCTCAGCCATCAAGATCGCGGTGGACATGGTGAACGAAGGCCTGATCACCAAGGAAGAGGCCCTTTTGCGCGTGAGCCCCGGCGACGTAGACTCGCTGCTGCATCCGCAGTTCGATCCGGCCGCTAAGAAAGCCGCGGCGAAGGAAGGCAAGCTGCTGGGCAAGGGCGTCAACGCATCCCCCGGTGCGGCGGTTGGCCGGGCCTATTTCGATGCCGACCTGTGCGAAGAGAAGGCCAAAGAAGGGCCGGTCGTCATGGTCCGCCCGTTCACCAAACCGGATGACGTGCACGGCATGATCGCGGCCAAGGGCGTACTGACCAGCGAAGGCGGAGCCACCAGCCACGCGGCCGTGGTTGCCCGCCAGTTCGGCCGGCCGTGCGTCGTGGGCGCAGCGATGATCAAGATCGACATGGAAGGCCGCAAGATGGCGGTGGGCAATGTCGTGGTAAAGGAAGGCGAGTGGATCAGCGTGGACGGCGGCACCGGCGAAGCGTTCGTCGGCCAAATCCCCACCGTCGCGCCGAAGTTCGAAGAACAGACCGACCTGATCACCTTGCTGGCATGGGCGGACGAGATCGCCGCCGAACCGGGCAGCCGCCTGCCGGGCGCCAGCAACTCGCCGTCTCGCGGCCTGCAGATCTGGGCCAACGCCGACTACCCGGCGGACGCTCGCCGCGCCCGCACCTTCGGCGCCAAGGGCATCGGCCTGACCCGCACCGAGCACATGTTCTTCGAGGTCGAGCGCCTGCCCATCGTGCAGCGTATGATCCTGGCCGACACCAGCGAGGAACGCACCGAGGCCCTGAATGAGCTGCTGCCCTACCAGCGCAAGGACTTCGACGGCCTGTTCGAGGCGATGACCGGCCTGCCCGTCATCATCCGCCTGATCGACCCGCCGCTGCATGAGTTCATGCCCGATGAGGAGAAGCTGCTGGAAGAGGTCATCGAGATGCGGGTGAAGGGCGAGACCGAGGGCCTGGCCGAGAAGGAGTCGCTGCTGGCCGCCATCCGTGGTCTGCACGAATCCAACCCGATGATGGGCATGCGCGGCGTTCGGTTGAGCATCATGATGCCCGAGATCGTCGAGATGCAGGTCCGGGCGATCTTTGAGGCCGCCTGCGACGTAAAGCTGCGCGGTTTCGACCCGCACGCCGAGGTAATGATCCCGCTGACCGGCACCATCAACGAGCTGAAGTGGGTCCAGCCCAGGCTGGAGCGCATTGCAGCCGCGGTGCAGGCTGAGAAGGGCGTCCAGGTGCACTACAAGTTCGGCACCATGATCGAGATCCCGCGCGCGGCTGTGACCGCGGCCGAGATCGCGAGCCTAGCCGAATTCTTCTCCTTCGGCACCAACGACCTGACCCAGATGACCTTCGGCTACAGCCGTGACGATGCCGAACGCAACTTCCTCTTGAAGTACGTCGAGGAAGGCATCCTGCCGAAGAACCCGTTCCAGACGATCGACCGGGAAGGCGTGGGCGAGCTGATGCGCATGTGCGTGGAAGCCGGCCGCAAGGCCCGGCCCAGCCTGGAAGTGGGCATCTGCGGCGAGCATGGCGGCGACCCCGAGTCTATCGAGTGGTGCCACCTGATCGGCAACAACTACGTCAGCTGCTCGCCGTTCCGCGTGCCGGTGGCTCGGTTGGCCGCAGCGCAGGCCGCGGTCAAGCATGCGCCGAAGAAGTGAGTTGGTAGATCAGTAGATTGGTAAGCTAAAAAGTGCCAGGCTCCTACGAGGCGCCTGGCACTTTTTGGTCAATAAGGAAGCCATGTCCGACGACCTCGACTCATTTCTTACACCCTATGCCCCTGATGTCCGGGACCTGGCGCGGCGCGCACGCGAGCTGATACTGGCAATCATGCCGGACGCGATCGAGCAGTTCGACGCACCGGCGCGATTGATCGCCTATGGGATCAACCGCACTTATCGGGGCCTGATCTGCGGCATCGCGCTGCAGAAGAGCTACGTCAACCTCATGTTCGCGCGCGGGGCCGAGCTGCCGAATTCGGCGGGGCTGCTGACCGGCACAGGCAAACGCGCGCGACATGTGAAGATTCAGCGGCCTGAGGACCTGGCGTCGCCGGAGTTGCGCGCGCTGCTCCTGGCCGCGCTTACGGTGGTGCAGTTGCCGGTGGCTGAAGCCGACCGGCTGACATAGGTGAAAGCCGGTCGAGACCGGCTGGAGTGCACACTGAATGCGTTTCTCTCGCGTCCTCATCCTGCTATTGGTCGGATTGGCGCTGCTGCAAACCGCCCAGGCCGCCTCAACGCTGCCTGACCCGGTTGCGTCGCACTTCAACGGCGCAGGGCAAGCGGATGGGTGGTCGCCCAAATCCGAGTATCTCGCCTTCAACCTCCTCTTCGTCACCGGCATGGCAATGCTGTTCTTGTTCACTGGTTGGTTATTGGGCAAGGTTCCGCCCGCGATGATGAATCTGCCGAACAAGGACTATTGGCTGGCCCCCGAACGCCGGGCCGCGACGCTGGACGCGATTCAGCAGCAGATGGAGTGGTTGGCCGCGGCGACCCTGGCGTTTCTCATCGGCATCAACCAGCTTACCATTGAAGCTAACCTGGCGTCTGCCACGGCACTGCCGGGCAAGGCCTTCTGGCTGCTGTTCGGCAGCTATATGGCGTTCATGGTCATCTGGCTGGTCTGGCTTTTGCGGAAGTGGTATGCCAAGCCGCCACGGCAAGACACCCTATCGTGAGAGGCTCCTATGGAACTACACCTGACCGCTCGCCCCCCCTTCTCTTTCGCCGCCGTCGCGGACTCGCACGGCTGGCGCCAGCTTGCGCCGTTCCGCGGCGATCAAAATGAGCTGTTTTACGTGATCCGACTGGCCACCACGCGCGTTATTGAGCTGCGCCTGGCCGGCGCGGATGGGGCGGTGCGCGTCGCCGCCGACGCCAGCCTGGAACCCGCCGAGGAAGCGGAGGTGGCGTCCACCGTCACCTGGATGCTCGGGCTGGATCAGGACCTGTCACCCTTTTACGCGGCCGCGCAGGGTGAGCCGAAGCTGGCCGGCGTCGCGGCCGGCGCCAAGGGCCGCATCTTACGCAGCCCGACCCTCTTCGAGGACGTAGTTAAGACGATCCTGACCACCAACACGATCTGGGGCAGCACCAAGCGCATGGTTGCCAACCTCGTGGCCCTTTTCGGCGACCCTCTGCCGGCCGACCCGTCGCGCCGCGCGTTCCCGACACCGGCGCAACTGGCCGCGACCGACGAGGCGACGCTGCGCAACGCCGCCAGGCTGGGCTACCGGGCGCCTTATGTACTCGACCTGGCCCGCCGTGAGGCCGCAGGAGCGCTGAACCTGGAAGCGCTGCGGACAGCCGATCTGCCCACGCCTGAGCTGCGCAAGCGCCTCCTGGCACTCAAAGGGGTGGGCCCGTATGCGGTCGCTAACCTGTTGATGCTGCTGGGGCGCTATGACGCGATCCCCATCGACACATGGGCGCTCAGCGTCGTTTCCAAAGAATGGCATGGCGGCGCGCCGATCGGGCCGGCCGAGGTGGAAGCCGCCTTCGCCCGGTGGGGTCGGTGGAAAGGGTTAGCCTTCTGGTTCTGGCAATACTCATGAGAGGACGCCCTGAAACGCCAATAACATCTCAATGACTTCTGAATAAATTCTTAACTTGCTTTGGGTATACTCCGCACAGTTGACCCGGACGACGGGCAACATACTGACCAAAGGAGTATGCTCATGAAGATAACAAAGAAGACGATCGCGACCGCACTCGGCGGCCTGGCGATTGCAGGGATCGTCACCGCGACGGTGCTCGCGTTCCCCCAGTTGACCAACGCACAGACCGATGCACCGGCCGCAGCAACGGCCGATGCCACCCCCAGCACCACTGCCCCGAACGGCCGCGGCGAGCGCAACGGGCCGGCCGGTGACAGGATCAGCAACGATAAGTACCTGGCCGAGGCGCTGGGCATCACCGAAACCGAGCTTCAGACCGCGCAGACCGAGGCGCGCGCGGCCGAAATCCAGCAGGCGGTCAAGGATGGCCTGATCACCCAGGCGCAAGCCGACGCCATGCTCAACAAGACCGCAGGGCAGCGCGGGGGCCGCATCGACCTCCGAGGCGTGAACTTCGATCACAACAAGTACCTGGCAGAAGCCCTGGGCATCACTGCAGACGAGCTGTCTGCGGCGCAAAAAGAGGCTGCCGCGGCTGAGCTGGCGCAAGCCGTCACCGATGGCCGCCTGACCCAGGAACAGGCCGATCTGATCACCGCCAGGCAGGCCCTGCAGCAGTACATCGCGGATAACGGCCTGTTCGAGAGCGCCGTGGCCAGCGCGGTGAAGGATGGCGTGATCACCCAGGCGCAGGCCGATGCGATCCTGGCCGACACGAGGGCGGGCAGCTTCGGCTTCGGCGGCATGGGCGATCCGGGCGGCAGGGGCGGCATGCACGGTATGGAGCGCGGCGGCCGCGGCGGACATGGTTCCTTCCAGGACAACTCCGCACCGTCGGACACGCAGACCCAGGGCGCCCAATCGTAACCCTCAAACAGGGTCCGCTAAGACTCAAGTAACAGAAACGAGCCAGGCACTGATATGATGCAGGAATTCCAAACGTCAGGCGCGCCACAGGGTTGGACGGGGCTGAGGCCACCGG
>CAYYTK010000002.1:0-305852 GCA_964474695.1 uncultured Anaerolineales bacterium | reverse complement strand
TCCGCGAGGGCGGCCGCACCGTCGGCGCCGGCGTCCTGACCAAAATCCTGGAATAAGGCGGCAAGCCGCCCGTATGGCGTAAGGTTACAGGTTGAGGGTTGAAAGCCTCATCACGAGACCTTCAACCTTCAACTGTCGACCTGTAACGAGGTAAGTATGGCTACTGCAAAGAAAGCAAATCGGATCGTCGTGACGCTGGCCTGCTCCGAGTGCAAGGAGCGCAATTACACGACTCAGAAGAACCGCAAGAATACCCAGGGCCGCCTGGAAATCGAGAAATACTGCCCGCGGTGCCGCAAGCATATGAAGCATCGCGAGACGAAGTAGTGCGATAGTACGATAGTGCGATAGTACGATAGTGCGATAGTACGATAGTGCGATAGACTAACTCACTAACTCACTAAAGCACTAACGCACCAAAGCTATAGGCGTGTAGCTCAATTGGCAGAGCACCGCTCTCCAAAAGCGGGGGTTGCGGGTTCAAGTCCTGCCACGCCTGTCTGAATTGATCGGTTGTTCGCGACAAAACACCGTGTCGGCATGGCTCCCCGCTGTCTTGCAGTAAATGCGGGGCAGTTGAGTCAAACAGCCAGCCGGAACGGTGTTTTGAATCGTAGAAGGCCGCATGGTTGGGGTGCGCCGGAGTTTTTGTTGCGCCGGACCTTCGGAGGTAAGTGTGAGTAAAGAGACGGCAGAGGCCAAACCGAAAATCACAGCCAGGCTTGTTGAGTATTTCAAGGATACGCGCGGTGAGATACGCAAGGTCAGTTGGCCCACGCGGTCGCAACTCATTAACTTGACCTTGATCGTGCTTGCTGTAACAACGGCGATGGCCTTGTTTTTGGGTGCGCTTGACCTCGTGTTCGCACAACTGGTGAGTTTGCTCGTCAGTTAGCGTTACGGAGCCAGCACAATAGAGTGGCGGTGGGTATGGACAACTGGCAAGATACTGATCCGGTGGATGACAGCGAACTTCAGCCGGCGTTCGATGATCAGAACGCTGGTGTTGGCGCGCCATTGAACCCCGGATCGGCCGATGAGCCTTATGAAGACCAGTTGCCTGACGAGCCAGCCGCCGAGGCTGGCAATGAAGCCAAGCCTCAGTGGTACGTTGTGCACTGCTATTCCGGCTACGAAAACAAAGTCAAAAAGAACCTCGAGCATCGCGCCGAGTCGATGGGGATGGCCAATTACATCCTCGAGGTCATTGTGCCAACCGAGGAACAAATCGAGCTGCGCGATGGTCAGCGACGCGTGGTTGAGCGGCGCATCTATCCCGGTTACGTCTTGGTGCAGATGATCCTGGACGAAGAATCGTGGTACGTAGTGCGCAACACGCCCGGCGTTACTGGCTTTGTCGGCATCGGCAACAAACCGACGCCCCTCCGCCAGGATGAGGTCGATCGGATCATGCGCCGCATGGAAGCCGAGGAGCCGGTGGCCCAGGTCAAGGTCAAGGTCGGCGACAAGGTGCGCATTGTCGAGGGTTCCTTCACAGATTTTCACGGCTCAGTGGAAGAAGTCTATCCGGACAAGGGCAAGGCGCGCGTGTTGGTGTCTTTCTTCAATCGAGAGACACCGATCGAAGTGGATCTATTGCAAATCGAACGGTTGTAGGAGTCGTTTCTCATGGCGAAGAAAGTAAAAGCGATCGTCAAGCTTCAGATCGTTGCCGGTAAGGCCAATCCTGCGCCGCCTGTGGGTCCTGCATTGGGCCAGCATGGCGTCAACATCATGGCCTTCTGTAAAGAATATAACGCGCGTACAGCTAACCAGGCGGGGCAGGTGGTCCCGGTCGAGATCACCATCTTCACTGATCAGTCCTTCACGTTCGTGACGAAGACCTCACCGGCCGGCGACCTGATCAAGCAGGCTGCCGGTGTGCAGAGAGGATCCGGCAAACCGAAGTCGGAGACGGCCGGCAAGCTGACGCGCAAGCAGGTGCGCGACATCGCCGAACTGAAGATGAAGGATCTGAACGCGTACGATGTCGAGAATGCGATGCGGATGATCGAAGGCACCGCGCGCAGCATGGGCATCGCCATCACGGATTGACGCAGCGACACAGCTGATCCGCAGGTCATGTGATCTGGGGATCGTGCGGTCAACATGGGAGGGCGGTGATGGCTGGACCGTCGCTCGCCCGCTAACACCAGGCCCGCTAGCCAGTCGGGTACAAGGAGATACAAATGGCTCAACACGGCAAGAAGTTTCAAGATGCCGCCAAATTGGTCGACCGGTTGAAGCAATACTCTCCGGCCGAGGCGGTCGAGTTGCTCAAGCAAGTCAGCTACACCAAGTTCGATGGCACCATTGAGGTGCATTTCCGCTTGGGCGTTGACCCGCGGCATGCCGATCAGCAAGTCCGCAGCACGGTGTTGCTGCCGGCCGGGCTGGGCAAGACCGTACGCATCCTGGTCTTCGCTGAAGGGGATGGCGCGCGGTTGGCCGAGCAGGCAGGCGCCGACTACGTCGGCCTTGATGATATGATCGCGAAGATCCAGGGCGGCTGGCTGGACTTCGACATGGCCATTGCCACCCCGCAGGTGATGGGTAAAGTGGGTCGCTTGGGCCGTATCCTGGGCACCCGCGGCTTGATGCCTAATCCCAAGGCCGGCACGATCGTGCAGCCTGATGACCTGCCGCGCGCAATCACAGAGGCACGCCAGGGCCGTGTGGAATTCAAGGTCGACAAGACCGGTAATCTGCACGTGCCGATCGGCAAGGTCAGCTTCACGTCCCAGCAGATGCTGGACAACCTGGCCGCGCTGATGGACGCCGTCAATCGCGCCAAGCCGACAGGCGCCAAGGGTGTTTACATCAAACGCCTGACCCTCACGTCGACCATGGCGCCTGGCATTCGGTTGGATCCGTTGCAGGCTTCGACCATGCGGGCAGCGGCGGCGTAGCCGCTCGGCGCATTGCGCCCGGGCTCATGAATCCCTTCTGAAGGCAGATTCATGAGAGAAACAATCGAATATGCTGACCGCTGAAGACAGCAGGTGTCCGTGTGACCTAACTCGCCCATGCGAGCCTGCCGAGGCAATTGGATTGCAGATGTCATTGGTTGGCAGATGCGATCCTCACGTAGCGTCCTGATTATTCAAGGGCCTCCGCGATTGCCTGTCCTCGGCGCGGAGGCCCTTTTTGTTTGAAGCGCAGCGAGCATGTGGCCGCTGCAAAGGGAAACTGCGAAAGGAGGGATTCGCTTGGCAATCACACGACAGAAGAAAGAGACGCTGGTCAATGACTACGTCGAGAAGCTGCGACGCAGCCAAGCCTTCATCGTCGCTGAGTATCGCGGCCTGCCCACAAAGCAGGTCGAGGGCCTGCGCAAGGACTTGCGCGGGTGCGAGAGCGAGCTGGCTGTCACCAAGAACACCCTGCTGGCGCGCGCGCTGACCGAGGTGGGCCTGCCCGTCCCTGAAGCGCTGCTCACCGGCCCGACTGCGGTGGCATTCTGCTACAGTGAGGTTGCGGCCCCGGCCAAACTGCTCACGAAGTTCGCCAAAGACAGCAAGATCATGGTGCTGCGCGGCGGTATGATGGGCTCGTCGATTTTCGATGAGGCGGGTGTGCATACCTTGACCGAGCTGCCGGGCAAGGCCCAGTTGCGGGCTCAGGTCGTTGGCGTGCTGCAATCGCCGATCAGTGGCCTGGTCAACGTGCTGGCCGGTTCCATCCGCGGCTTTGTGAATGTGCTGAATGCCCGGGTCGGGCAATTGGAACAGTCTGCCTGATGCGGCAGCCGAGTTAACCGAATCTTACCCAAATCTTAGGAGGAATTCCATGACTCAGGATGAGTTGATCGCGACGATCGAGAAGATGAGCGTCTTGGAGCTTTCGCAGCTCATTAAGGCTTTGGAAGCGAAGTTCGGCGTCAGCGCGGCTGCGCCGATGATGATGGCCGGTGCGGCTGCGCCGGCGGCCGGTGCGGCTGCGGTTGCGGCCGAGCCCGTTGAGGAGCAGACTGAGTTCGATGTGATCTTGGAGAGCTTCGGCGCGAACAAGATCAACGTCATCAAGGGCGTGCGTGCATTGACCAACCTGGGCCTGAAAGAGGCCAAGGACCTCGTCGAGAGCGCGCCGGCTGCTGTGTTGACCGCCGTTTCCAAGGAAGCTGCGGCCGACGCCAAGGCCAAGCTCGAGGCCGAAGGCGCCGTCATCAAGGTCAAGTAACTTCAACACCTGAAAAACGGACACCCTGCAGCAGTGCTGTGGGGTGTCCGTTTTTTGTTTCCCCCGCCTTGTCATCGGCCTGCCTCTCTGGTAAAATCCTCTTGCCTGTCATCGCCGCGCCGCTGCGCCAGGCGCTTAGTACAGTCCATGAAAGAGCCTATGGTCACCACCACCACCCATCGCACCGGCGCCGGGATCGTCCTTTTCCTGGCGTTGGTGGTCGGGGTCTTAGCTCTGACGGCCGTCGGAGCAGTTGCAGGCTATCAATGGCGGTACAGCGATCGCATCTACGAGGGCGTAGACAGCGCGGGCCTACCGCTGGGCGGCCTGACGCTGGATGAAGCGACGGAAGCTATCCGATCGGCGCTGTCACCCTATCCCGGCGCGCCCCTCTCTCTTGCGTATGGCGAGCGGGAATGGTTGTTGAGCTCCTCCGACTTAGGCGTCGCTGTCGATGCGGCAGCTACGGCTGCTGATGCGTTCGCGGCCGGCCGCCGCGGCGCATCTTCCGCCCAAGGCTCACTGATTGCCTTGTGGGCCGGCATGCAAGAGGACCTTGCCACGCAGTGGGCCGCGCTGCGCTACGGCCACCACATCTCCCCCACCCTCAGCCTCGACGAGAATCAGCTTGCGCTGACCCTCCGGCGCGTGGCCCAGGAGATCGACCTGCCGGCCCAGGAAGGCTCGCTGGACATCGCCGGCCTGGAGGTCAGCGGCCGGCCCGGCCGCGCCGGCCGCCAGGTTGATCAACAAGCGACATGGCGCGCGCTGGTGGCTGGGGCCAGGGCCGGCGGCGGGGGGGCTGTGCCGCTGGTTGTTCGCGAGCTCCGGCCTGCGGTCATGGAGGTGGATGCGGCGGTCGCTCAGGCCAGGGAAGTCCTGGGCCGGTCCCTTATTTTGGTCGCGGATGGCCTGGACGGCCAGCAGAGCTTTGCCGTCGATCCCGCGCAACTGCGGCAGTGGCTGACGGTGAGCCCCAGGGTGGGCCAGGACGGGAGCGTCGAGCTGGCTGTGACTTCAGACCGCGACCCAATCACCGCCTTCGTGCAGATGTTGGCCCTTCAAATAGACCGGCCTGCCATCGACGCCGTGTTGGACTTTGACCGCGAGGCCCAACAGGTGGTGGTGCTCGAACCGAGCCAGGCCGGGCAAGCGTTGGATGTGGCGGGCAGCGCCGCCGCCATCGAGGCCGCGCTCGCACGGGCGCCTCAAGGCGCTTCGACGGCCGGCAATGGGCTTGCTGCGCCCGAACAGGTCGCGCTGACGGTGCAGCCCGTGGCCCCGCGCATCGACAGCAACAAGATCGCCGAGATGGGCATCGTGGAACTGGTCAGTGAGGGAACAACCTACTTTGCGGGATCGAGCGCCGAGCGCCGCCGCAACATCGTTAACGCCGTCGAGAAGTTTCGGGGCGCCGTCATTCCTCCCGGCGAGGAGTTCTCATTCTACCAGGTGGTGGGGGACGTTACCCTGGCCAACGGCTTCGTCGATGCGCTGGTGATTGTGGGGGATCGCACGGAAATGGGCGTCGGGGGCGGCGTCTGCCAGGTGTCGACCACCGTGTTCCGTGCGGCTTTCTGGGCGGGTGTCCCGGTGCTGGAACGCTATGCGCATGGCTACGTGGTGGGTTGGTATGGTGAGCCGGGCATGGATGCCGCCATCTTTACACCCGATGCGGACTTCCGTTTCCTGAACGACACGGGACACTACCTGCTCATCCAGCCGGAGCTTGATCTCAAGAAGGGCCGCCTGACCTTCCGCATCTACGGCGCCAAGGATCGTTCGGTGGCAGCCGAGAAGGGCAGCATCACCAACAGACGGCCGGCGCCCGCGCCCCTCTACCGCGAGGACGCGACCCTGGCGGCCGGCACGATCAAACAGGTGGATTGGGCCGTGGAAGGCATGGACGTGACGGTGGAGCGCATCATCACGTACAACGATGGCCGGGTGAAGAAAGACCGGTTCGTCAGCCGGTATCGCCCCTGGCAGGCGGTCTATCTGTATGGGCCGGGCGCCGCGCTCCCGCCGGGGGCGACGCAGTAGGGGCAAGGCATTCCAGGCCGGTCGCTCCGCACCCTTCGACTGCGGACGCCGGGCAGCGGCTCGGCGCCTCCGCTCAGGGTGCTTCGCTGAAATCTGCCTCAAATGCGAAATGGACCCTACTCAATATGCTCCGATTTCGCGCAGACGGTCGTCGTCGATGCCGAAGTGATGCGCCAGCTCGTGGAAGACGACCCGCTTGACCATCTCCCGCAGTTCCTCAGCAGTTCGGCATTGGGCCTCGATGGGCCGGCGATAGATGCTGATCTTGTCCGGCGTCACCAGCCCGTAGTTGCTGGTGCGTCCCGTCTGCGGCACACCGTGGTAGAAACCGAGCAGCTCGTAGGGGGAGCGCGCACCCACGGAACGCAGGGTGGCGCGATCCGGCCAGTCTTCCACGACGACCACCACGTTATCCAGCATATCGGCGAATTGCTCGGGCAGCGCTGCGAGCGCATCGTCTACCAGGTCCTCAAAAATCTCAGGGTTCATGCTGGCGATTATACTCGCGCCTGGCCGATTGACAAAGCGGTGTCGGGCGGGTAAAATCCAGAAGCAACCGACAGAAACCAGGTTTCTCCGAGAAACCTGGTTTCTTAACCGTTTCGGAGAGACTATGGGTTTGATTGATTACCGTGATCGTGCCAGCGTTCTGATCTGGGTGGCGCTGATGGGCCTGGCCGCGCAGCGCTTTCTTGATCTGCCGACGCGTTCATGGGAGACGGTTGTGCTGGGATCCCCCGTCAACATCGTCCTCACCGCCAACACCATCCTCGGCATTCTGCTGGCAGGTCTGATCGCCAGCGGCACCGAGGCGGTGGTGCGTGCGCACCCGCGCGTGTTAGCCACGCCCTCCTATCGGAAACAGGGTCGGGTAGCCGCCGAATGGCCGCCCACCAGCGCAGCCGCCGCGGCCGGGGCCGACGGCATGAGCCGCCTGGTGCATGCGCGCTGGGTGTTTTGGGGGCTGCCCATTGCCGTCGTGATCGTGGCGGTGTTTCTGTTGCCGCTCGCACCGACGGTGGTGTACTGGGTGCTGGGGCTGATCGTGACCGGCATTGCGTTGGGCTTGAGCATGGCCGGCATTTACGCCACGATCGATCCCTTCCTGCCCGGCTATCGCCGCGCCCGGCTGGGCTTGAATGCCCTGACGTACGCCGTGGCCTTGGTGTTATTCCTGGTTGTGTACCGCACACGCGCGCGCAGCATCATCTCGGCCACCGAGGTGCTTCTGGTCAGCGGCTTGTTGGCCCTGGAACTGCTGAGGGGGACGGAACGGCCGACGATCATGGTGGCGCTCTATGCCGGCATCACGGGGTTGGTGCTGGGCCAGGCCACCTGGGTGCTGAATTACTGGCGGCTGGATGCCCTCACCGGGGGCCTTGTGCTGCTGGTGCTTTTCTATAACGTGGTGGGCCTGGCGCAAAACGCACTGCGCGGCCGTATCGGGCGGCGCATACTGCTGGAATATGGGTTGATCACCATCGCGGCGATGGCGTTAATCTGGGAATTCGCGCCCTAGACCCTCTCACGACCGGCCCGGCCGCAACAACAAGACCGCGCCCACGATGCAAGCCGTTCCGAGCCACTGCAGCGGCTCCAGGCGCTCGCCGAAAAAGAGATAGCCGAAGAAGGTCGCGACCACCGGCTCGAACGTAGCCACGATAGCCGCAGTGCTCACCGGCACCCACTGCACGCCGAACGCGAAGGCCAGGCTGGCCAGCAGCGTGGGGATGAGGCCCATGCCGATGATCAGGGCGAACGCACCCGGCGACGCCCAACCCGCGGCCAGCTCCGTCTTGGGCACGATGGTGAGCAGGATCGCTGCGCCGATCAGCAGTCCATAAACCTGCACGATCCACGGCCGGTTATGTTTCACCAGGATCTTGTTGAAGACGCTGTACAGGCCGTAGGTCAACCCGGCGGCCAGCCCCATTGTCACGCCCAACCAGTTCAGACGCAGCAGCGCCGGGTTATAGATGCGAGCCACCAGCGCCGCGCCGGCCAGCGACAGACCCAACGCCGCGACCCCGCGGCGGCCCAGCTTTTCTCCCATCCAGCGCCAGGAGATCGCCGCCACCCAGGCCGGCGAGGTGTACATCAACACGGCTGCCACCGCGACCCCGGTCAAGTTGATGGCATTGACGTAGGTGATGAAGAACAACGCGACGCCGAATACGCCGTAACCGAGGAACCCCGGCCATTGGCTGCGGGGCACGCGCAGGTCGACGCGCAGCGCCAGCAAGCCTGAGAACAACAATGCGCCGCCCACGCTGCCGCGCAAAGCCGCCGCAGCCAGGGGCGTCAGGCCGTAGTCGTTGATCAGAAACTTATAGAAGACGCCGATGGAAGCCCACAAGGTGGCTGCCAGCAGGACAAGGGTGTAACCCCGCAGGTTCTTGTCGACCGATGGACCGCGCATGGCTCGATTATACCCGGTTTTGGGGACAGGCCCAAGGATTTTCTGATTGTTTCGCTAACGCGCCGTCTTGCTGTAGAATAGCACCGGCAGGTTGGCGGAACTCCGCTCAGGATGCCTGCGCTATCTCCTGCAAGGAGCTTGCCATGACCCCTCATCAGCTTCTCTATCTCTCCCGCGCCGATGTGGAAGCAGCCGGCGTCACCATGCGCGAGGTGATCGACGCGCTGGCGGTCGCCTTTCATGAGCACGGCCTCGGCCACGCGGAGATGCCGCCCAAGCCGGGCGTCCACTCCCGGCCCGACGCCTTTATCCATGCTATGCCGGCCTATATCCCCGCGCTGCACGCCATCGGCATGAAGTGGGTCAGCGGTTACCCGGGAAACCAGCAGCGGGGGCTGCCCTATATCACCGGGCTGCTGATCCTGAACGACGACGAGACCGGCATGCCGCTGGCTGTCATGGATTGCACCTGGATCACGGCGATGCGCACCGGCGCCGCGACCGCCCTGGCCGCCAGCTACCTGGCGCGGCCGGAATCCGAGACGGTGGGCATCCTTGGCTGCGGCGTGCAGGGGCGCACGAACCTGGAAGGGCTCGTGACCCTGTTCCCGGTCAAGCGCGTGAGGGCCTACGACAAGACGCCGGAGAACGCGCAGCGCTACGCGGCCGAGGTGAGCGCGCGGTTCGGCCTGGAGGTGAAGGTGGTCGACGACCCGCGCCAGGCCGTGAGCGGCTGCGACATGGTGGTCACGGCGGGTCCCATCCTGCACACCCCGCACGCCACCATCCAGGCCGGCTGGCTGGACGCAGGCGCGTTTGCGTCGTTGGTGGATTACGACTCGTACTGGGCCGGCCCCGCGCTGCAGGAGGTCGATAAGTTCTGCACGGACGACATCCCGCAGCTCGAATATTACCGCAGCATCGGCTACTTCCGGAGCATCCCGCCCATCTACGCCAGCCTGGGCGAGCTGGTGACAGGCCGGAAGCCGGGCCGCCAGTCGCCGGCCGAGCGGACCATCGCCTGCAACCTGGGCCTGGCGCTGGACGACATGGCGACCGCGCCGATCGTCTATCGCCGCGCGGTGGAACGCGGGCTGGGGACCTGGCTGCAGTTGTGAGCGCAGACCCTTGGTCGGGCGGTGGGGGTGGCGCCGATCCTAAAGTGCTGGATGGAGTTAGGCTAACCGATGGCCTATGCGTTTCTCGATGAGTCCGGCGACGAGACTCCGTTTGGCGGCCAGCCTTATCTAGTCGTCGCCGTGCTGAGCACAGGCCAGCCGCGCGCCCTGGAACTGGCGGTTATGCGCGCCCGCCGGAAGTACGGCGCCAGCCTGGCCTCCGGCGAGATGAAGGCCGACGCCTCACCGCCCGCCGTGACAAAATGGCTCTTGCGAGCACTGGCTGCCAGTCCGATTGAGATCATCGCTGTCGTGGTCGATAAGTCGGTCATCCTGCGGCCGCCAGCCGATCCACGCGCGATCTATCGCTTTGCCGTCGCTGAGGCTGTGCGACGCGCGGTCGAGCGCCAGCCGCAACTTGATCTCTATCTTGACAAACGCTACACATCGCAGAAGCTGCGTGAGCTTCTGGAGCAAGCCATTCGGGACCATCTCGTGGGACTCCAGTCCAACATAGTGATCCGGCACGAAGATTCCATTGCCGAGCGGGGGGTGCAGGCCGTCGATTATGTGGCGTGGGCGTTGTTCCAGAAGTATGTGCGCGGTGCGCAGGAGTTTTACGATATCATCGCGCCGCGGATCGCGGTTGAAGAGCTGCTGCGGATCGCACTGTGGGATTAAATGAAAGAGCGGCTCACCCTGGGCTCCGATTTCAATCTGTCCCCACCGGGGTTGCGCCGGTGGGCTAGACCACCGCAGGTGGCCAGAGTCGCCAGGTGTTACAAGCCGCACTTCTGGATAAGAGCATATCACGAAACACGGTGTTTGTCAACACCGTTTCGAAAATTTCGGGAGAACATCTCATGTCCAACTACGCGGATCCACATCTACTTCGCGCGGCTCCAGGAGCAGCTTGATGCCATCCAGCACCTGGCGCACCCGCCTGGCGGATAGCGACCCGATATACTCGCCCAACTGCGACTTGTCCACCGTCAAAAGCTGTGACACATTGGCAACGCTGGGCTTGGAGAGATTCGCCTCGCCTTGAGCCAGGAGGACGTTGCCGGGCGCGCTGGCCCGTTTGAGGTTCGAGGTCAAGGCGCACGCCAGGACCGTGCCGATCTGGCTGCGGTTGAACAGGTTGTTCTGCACCACGGTGTGGGGGTGACCGACTGTCAAGCTCGGATATCCGGCTTCCAGCATCCGGCAACGTCATTTGCGGTATCCCCGAATTGGTGTATGATATCCCTGTCGGCACTTCGGACGGCGGCCCCCCACCTGACGCGACCATGACCGACGACATCCAACGCTTCATCGCGCGCTGGCAGAAGTCCGGCGCGGCGGAGCGCGCCAACTACCAGCTCTTCCTCTCCGAGCTGTGCGACGTGCTCGATGCGCCGCGGCCCGACCCCGCGACCCCCGACGAGGCCGCCAACGCCTACGTCTTCGAGAAGAGCGTCCCGCTGCCCCACGGCGCCACCGGCCGCATCGACCTGTACCGCCGCGGCTGCTTCGTGTTGGAGGCGAAGCAAGGGGGCGAGGCCCAGGCTGGGGCCGGTCTCCCGACCGAGCCCCCGCTCTCCGCTGCCGGCGAGGCGCGCGCCCGCAGCCGAAAGAAGGGGGTCGCGCCGCGCGGCACCGCGGCCTGGGACACCGCGATGGAGCGGGCGCGGCAGCAGGCCCAATCGTACGCGCGCAATCTGCCGACCGAGGAGCTCAAGGACGGCGGCCGGCCCCCCTTCCTGATCGTGGTCGACGTGGGCGAGTCGCTGGCTCTCTACAGCGAGTTCACGCGCACCGGCGGCAACTACGTCCCCTTCCCGAACCCCCTCGCGGCGCGCATCAGCTTGGCCGACCTGCACCAGCCCGAGACGCGCGAGCTGCTGCGGACGGTCTGGCTCGACCCCATGAGCCTCGACCCCGGCCGCCGCGCGGCGCGCGTCACGCGCGAGATCGCGGCCCGGCTGGCGCGGCTGGCCCAGGCGCTGGAACGGGGGCACGACCCCGACGCGGTGGCCCATTTCCTGATGCGCTGCCTGTTCACCATGTTCGCGGAGGACGTGGCGCTGCTCCCCGCGGGCAGCTTCACCCAACTGCTGGCGGACGCGCGGCGCAACGTGGCCCACTTCCCCCGTTTCGTCGAGGAGCTGTGGAGCACCATGGCGCACGGCGGCTTCTCGCTGGCGCTGCGGCTGCCCATCCCTCACTTCAACGGCGGGCTGTTCGAGGACGCCGCCGGGCTGCCCCTCACGGAGGACCAGCTCCAACTGCTGATCGAGGCCGCGCAGGCGGATTGGCGCGACGTGGAGCCGGCGATCTTCGGCGCGCTGCTGGAGCGCGCGCTGGACCCGGTGGAGCGGCACAAGCTCGGCGCACACTTCACCCCGCGCGCCTACGTCGAGCGGCTGGTGACGCCCACGGTGGTCGAGCCGCTGCGCGCGGAGTGGGAGGCGGTCCAGGCCGCGGCGCTGCGGCTGGTGGAGGACGGCAAGCCCGACAAGGCGCTGGGGGAGGTGGAGGCGTTCCAGCGGCGGCTGGCGGCCGTCCGGATCCTGGATCCCGCGTGCGGCACGGGCAACTTTCTCTACGTGAGCCTGGAGCACCTGCTGCGGCTGGAGGCGGAGGTGCTGGAGGTGCGCCGGCAGCTCGGCGCGGACCAGATGCTGCTGGAGCTGGAGGCGGTGCGCGTGACCCCGCGGCAGTTGCTGGGGATCGAGGTGAACCCCCGCGCGGCCGCCATCGCCGAGCTGGTGTTGTGGATCGGCTACCTGCGCTGGCGCTTGCAGACCGCAGGGGATGTGGGCCACCTGCCCGAGCCGATCCTGGCAAACTACCACAACATCGAGCGCCGCGACGCGGTGCTGGCGTGGGACGCGATCGAGCCGCTGCTGGATGCCGCGGGGCGGCCCGTCACCCGCTGGGACGGCCGGACGACCGTGACGCACCCCGTGACCGGCGAGCAGGTGCCGGACGAGGCCGCGCGCATCCCCGCGTACCGCTATATCAATCCCCGCCCCGCCGAGTGGCCGGACGCGGAGTTTGTGGTGGGGAATCCGCCGTTCATCGGTGGCTGGCGAATTCGCCAAGCACAGGGCGATGGCTACGTAGAAGGACTTTGGTCTGCCTATCCTCAGATTCCACAGAAGGCGGATTACGTAATGTATTGGTGGGATCGTGCAGCGGCTAAAGCTCGGGAGAAGCAGATCAGGCGATTCGGTTTCATCACCACCAACAGTATCACTCAGGTCTTTCAGAGAAGGGTTCTCCGGTACCATCTGGAGGCCTCAAACCCCCTCCAGCTGGTAATGGCTATTCCTGATCATCCTTGGGTCGACACTGAAAGCGCTGCCGCCGTGCGAATTGCGATGACCGTTGGACAGGCGTCCCAGTCCAACGAGGTGCATCTTGGCAAAGTCATCGCCGAACAGACAGACGGTGCTGTGTCGGTCGAATTCTCACTGGCCTCCAAGATCAACTCTGACCTGACAGCAGGCGTTGATTTGGATCAAGCGCGGGGATTGCGAGCAAATGCCGGCTTATGTTCACCAGGAGTCCAGCTTTACGGCTCTGGTTTCATCGTCGATCATGACGAGGCAATACGCCTGACCGGGCTTGCCCGAAGCAGCAGGGCTCGTCAGGTGATTCGCAAATACATCAATGGCAGTGATCTGGTCGGCCGAAGTAGAAACGCGTTTGTGATTGACTTTTTTGGGTGTTCGCAACAGGAGGCCTCCACCCTTCATCCCGACGCCTATCAAAGGGTGCTTGATCGCGTGAAACCTGAACGCGACCAGAATCGCCGCAGATCCATTCGTGAAACCTGGTGGCGGTTCGGTTGGGAACGACCCTTGTGGCGACAGACATCTGCTGGTCTGAACCGCTTCATCTCTACTCCAGAGACTTCCAAGCATCGGGTGTTTGTGTTTCTCGCCGGCGATATTCTCCCAGATAACCGACTTACAAATTTTGCGCTAGAAGATGCGTTCTTTCTTGGTATTCTAGCAAGTCGAATCCATGTGACTTGGGCATTGGCCAATGGTGGCACACTGGAGGACAGGCCGATCTATACCAAATCACGATGCTTTGATCCCTTCCCCTTTCCCGACGCCACCGACGCGCAAAGGGCGCGCATCCGCGGCCTCGCGGAGGAGCTCGACGGCCACCGTAAACGCCAGCAGGCCCAGCACCCGAAGCTGACCCTCACCGACATGTACAACGTGCTGGAGAAGCTGCGCGCGGGCGAGGCGCTCTCCAAGGCCGAAAAGGTCACGCACGAGCAGGGGCTGGTCTCCGTGCTGCGGCAGCTCCACGACGACCTGGACGCGGCTGTGTTCGACGCGTACGGCTGGCCCACGACGCTGAGCGACGAGGAGATCCTGGCGCGGCTTGTAGCGCTCAACGCGGAACGCGCGGCTGAAGAGGCGCGCGGGCTGGTGCGCTGGCTGCGGCCGGAGTACCAGGCGCCGGCCGATCGCACATCACGTTTCACGACCGCCCCATTCGAAGAAGAGGCCCCCGGCGCCGAAGCCCCTCCCGCCGCGCGCCCCCTCCTCCCCTGGCCCGATGGGCTGGCGGAGCAGGCCGCCGCGGTGCGCGCCGCGCTGGTGGCGCTGGGCCGGCCGGTGACGCCGGAAGAGGTCGCGGCGGCGTTCGACGCCGCCGGAACCGGCGCGGCGCCGGCTGGCCGGGTGAGCGAGTGGCTGGCCGCGCTGGCCGCGCTGGGGCAGGCGCGCGCGGGGGAGGATGGAAGGTACGCGACGGCGTAGAGGTTTTGGATCGCGAAGCGGCGAAGACCCTGGATCGCGAAGCCGCGAAGACCGCGAAAATCACGAAGGCGTGCGCCGCAGTGAGTCTCTGGGTGCTTCGCGACCTTCGCGGTCTTCGTGACTCCGTGGTCCAAACCCCGCCGGCGCAGCTGAGTCAATTCGAGACGGAGGGGGGAGAGGGCTGACGGAACGGTGCTCACGCCAGTAAGTACTATTCACCATCAATGACGAAAGTCAGCGGGCTGGAGGGAAGGTAATAGACCCCGGCAATGTCGCCTGTGGCATACTTATCATAGATCTGTTTGCTCACGCTCGCCCAGACGCATTGCTTATTCGCATCGTCAACCGCCATGAATGGTTCGATGGCCAGCGCCAACTCATGCGTGAAGACGGTTCCCTCATCATAGCTGGCGTCGTACGAGTCCTCTTTCTTCTGCAGTACTTTCGCGTAGGTTCTTGCTGCACCACTGATCCAATGCTTTCGGTCAACCAGGGTCGATATCCCATCCAGAACCATTCCGATGTCCATGACGCCCTGGAATAGCAGGATGGGAACCATGAATAGACCCACCAAAACAGACCAAAACGCTCTGTCTTTGATTCCGGTCACAATAAGGTAAACTGCAAAGGGAAGGCCGAGCACCCATGACACAAGCGCGAGGAAAAGACCACCTGTCACAGCTTCGCGGGCGCTCTTAGTGTCGAAGTTGGGCTTATTGCGACGTAGTACCATACAGCTAGACAACACCCATGCGCCAGCCTTCCTGCAATGCGACCCAGTGAGTTGGAGAGGAGCGTCAAGCCCCACCACCAACCGACCAGTCCAAGCGGGGCGGCCGGGTCCTGGTGACTCGCCAGCCAGATTTTCTTCATTACTAAGCGGCCAGTCACAGATCAATCGTTGCCTTGTTGGCTTATGCGCGTTCCTGCTGCAGAAAGTCGAACTCGTCATTCTCTAGCAACCACAGGAATAAGTATAGCATGGGGTATATGAACGCGCAATAGGTAATAGAATTGGACAAAGGCGCGTACATATCCCGCATGGGGCGAGGATTGCCTGGCGCAAGAAGGATCCTATTTGGAGTCTTTTTTGAGAGCGCCCTTCTTTGCCGCGGCTGGGGCTTTTTCTTCTGCGAAGGTACCCCAAATCCCCAAATCCCCGCTAACCGCTCGGAGGGGCCGGGATTAGGAGATTAGGGGACGTCCCGCAAGCCATCAGAGCGCCCTTCGTTGCTAAGATCGGCGCTTCTTTCTCTTCCGTGCGGCCAGCGCCGCCGCGACCGGCGCTCGATTCAGCGCGCGAAACCAGGCATTCGAGGCGGGCAGCACCAGGAGCACGACCGCAGCCAGGTCGAGGCCCATCAGCAGGACGGACGCGGTGCGGAACGGCCGGGCGGCGAAGGGACGGGGAGACGGGGGGACGGGGAGACGCACCACGAGATTCTTCGCGCCCCGTCGACCGAAGGTCGCCTCAGAATGACAGGAACCAACCTACCAATCTACCAACCTACTTCGGCAGCTTCCCCAACACCCCCCACACCCACCGGTGCATCTTATGGAAGAACGCGGTGTTCGCGGCATGCATCATGATGCACTCGCCGTGCACCGCGCTGATGCCGTTCTCCCGGCAGAATTGGATCGCCGCGTCCGACTCGGCGCCCTGCTGCATCCAGACGCGGCGGATGCCCGCGGCCAGCGCGTCCTTCACGACCTGCTCGGTCTGCGCGGGCGGGACGATGATCAGCGCGTCGCCGGCTCCCTCGGGCAGGGCGCCCAGGCTGGGATAGCACCGGTCCCCCTCGAAGCTTTCCATCTTGGGGTTGACCGGCACCAGGCGGTGGCCGCGCGCTTTGAGCTCCTTGTACGCGGTGTGGCCGAACTTCTTCGGGTCGCGGGAGACCCCCACGACGGCCCACGGCTCGTGGGCCAGGAAATCGTCGACGGTGGCTTTGGATATCATCGGCTTATCTCCAGTTTTCTGCCCTGAGAAGCGCCGGGATTGGGGGCCTGTTTGGAGCTCGCCCCTAATCCTCTAATCCCGGCCGGTTTTTGGCAACATGAGCGCCGGCTGAAATCCCTGAGACGAGATCCTTCGCTGGCGTTTCGCTGCAACGGACCTTGAGTGGTCGACCCGCTCAGGATGACCGCGTGAGAGTTTTCTGTTGGGGTGTATCACGCCTCACGCACCACGCGGAGACCGGCTAAAGCCTCGATTCCGGCGACCGCACTAATGATCAGGAAAATCAGGTGAATCTGCGTCCTACCGGCTGAAGCCTCGATTCTACACGCACGCACCACGCCTCACGTTTCACGAGGTTAGCTTACTGCCGCTTGCACGTGCCTGCCTCCCAGGTACGCAGCCCGCACCTGCTCGTTTTCCCGCAGCGCGGCGGCGGTGTCCTGGATGGCGATCTTGCCGATCTCCAGGATATAACCGTAGTCGGCGATGCCCAGCGCCTTGCGGGCGTTTTGCTCAACCAGCAAAATGGTCACGCCTTGTTCCTCGTGGATCTGGCGGATCACCCGGAAGATTTCCTGCACCAGGATCGGCGCCAGCCCCAGGGAAGGCTCATCCAGCAGCAGGATCTTGGGCCGCGCCACCAAGCCGCGGCCGATCGCCAGCATCTGCTGCTCGCCGCCCGACAGGGTGCCCGCCAGTTGTTTTCTCCGGTCCTCCAGCCGCGGGAAGAGCTCGAACACCCAGGCCAGCGACTTCTGAAGCTCCTGGCGGGAGGTCGTTTGGCGAATGCTGTACGAGCCGAGGTTGAGGTTTTCCTCGACCGACAGCGTGGCGAACACCCGGCGCCCTTCGGGGATGTGGACCACCCCCATGCCTGCCAACTGGTAGGCCAGGTAACGGCTGAGGTCCTCACCCTTCAGGTGGATCTTGCCGCCTTTGATCGGCACCAACCCGGAGATGGCCTTGAGCAGGGTCGTTTTGCCCGCGCCATTCGCGCCCAGGACGGCGACCACATTCCCCTCCTGGATTTCGAGCGAAATGCCTTTCAAGGCTTCCACCGCACCGTAGGCGACAGTCAGATTTTCAACAGCAAGTAGCGTAGCGATGTCACTCCTCCTTGCCCAGGTAGGCCTCGATGACCTTCGGGTCGTTGTAGATCATGGACGGCACGTCTTCGGCGATCTTGGAGCCCATGTCCATGACGGTGACCGTATCCGAGATGCCCATCACCACGTTCATATCGTGCTCGATCAGCAGCAGGGTGAACCCTTCCGTCTTCAGCTTCGACAGGAACGCCATCAACTCCTCGGTTTCCTTGTCATTCAACCCGGATGACGGCTCATCGAGGATGAGCAGCTTGGGCGAGGAGGCCAGGGCGCGAGCAATCTCCAGCAGCTTCTGCTTGCCATAGGGCAGGTTCTTGGCCAGCTCGTTGCGATACTCCCACAGGCCGATCTGGTGCAGCCGGTAGGCGGCCGTGTCCAGGATGACGCGTTCCTCCCGCTTCTGGCGGGCGGTGCGGAACACGGACGACCAGGGGCCGGCGGTGGCATGGCAGTGTGGGCTGGACATGACGTTTTCGATGCAGGTCAGCGATGGGAACAGGCGGATGTTCTGGAAGGTGCGGGCGATCCCCTTGGGGATGATCTGGTGCGGCTTGAGCGCGGTGATGTCTTCACCCATGAAAATGATGCGGCCTTTGGACGGCGGGTAAATGCCGGTGATGCCGTTGAACAGGGTGGTCTTGCCGGCGCCGTTGGGGCCGATCAGCGAGGTGATCTCGCCTTCCCGTACATTGAGATCGAACTGATTGACTGCGATCAGCCCCCCAAAGCTGATGGTGACATGCTGCGTCTCCAATACCTTGCGCTTTTCATCCGCCGGCGTGGCAGCCGGACGGGCCGCCGCGGCCGGGGCAGCCGGGCCCCGTGCGGCGATTTCCTCGATGTAACGGTTCTCATCGGCCGGCAGGTCGGCGATGCCCAGGCCGCCGAACCCGGCCTGTTCTCGCCGGCGGGGCAAGATGCCGCCCGGCCGGAACACCATCATCACGACCATGGCCGCGCCGAAGAACAGCAGCCGGTAGCTGGCGAACGGCCTGAAGATTTCCGGGAAAACGACAATGATGGCTGCGCCAAGAACGTTGCCCGGGATCGAACCCAGGCCACCCAATAACACGATCACGAAGATCAGACAGGATTCCATGAACGTAAAGTTGTCGGGCGAGATGATCATCATCTTCGAGCCGTAAACATTCCCCGCCACACCGGCCAGCGCCGTGCCAAGCAGGAAGGCGACCAGCTTATAGTGGCGCACGTCGATGCCATTGGCCTCGGCGGCAATCTCGTCTTCCCGGATGTAGTTCCAGGCCCGGCCGATCCGCGACTTTTGCAGGTTGATCAACCCCACAATCACGAGAGCCACAATGATCCACACGTAGTAGAAGAACTGGGTGGGCGTGTGGATCGAAAACAGCCCGAAATCCGGGTTGCCGATGCCGGTGATGCCGTTGGGACCGTTCGTCAGGCCAAAGGGGTTATTGTTGGCGACGATGCGGATGATCTCACCGATGCCGATCGTCACAATACACAGGTAGTCGCCCTTGAGGTGAATAATGCGGGCGGTGACCAGGTAGGCAAACCCGCCGGCGACCAGGGCGCTGATGGGCAGCAGGAGCAGGATCGGGATATGCAACTGGGTGTAGAGAATGCCCGTCGTGTAGGCGCCGATGGCGTAGAAGCCTGCCTGGCCCAGGTTGAACAGGCCGACTTCACCCAGGACAATGTTCAGGCTCAAGCCGAGCAGGACATAAATGCCCACAAAAAATCCGACATCGATCCAATAGTTGGAGATGAACGGCAGGTGGGGGAAGGCCAGCATCAAGCCGATCAGGGCGATGAGCAATATCCGCTGCTGGCGCTTGTCCTCCGGCCGCGCACCTCTGCCGGAACGGGAATCATTGATGCGTCGGGTAATCGCGCGGGTAATGTCGTTCATGCGCTATACTTTCTCGGCGATCTTCTCGCCGATCAGGCCGGTCGGCCGAACGATCAGGATCACGATCAGGATCACGAACACAAACACGTTTTTCCAGGCTCCCGAAACGTACCCTTCGAAGAGCGCTTCCATCAAGCCGAGCAGCAGTCCTCCGAGCATGGCCCCCGGGATGTTGCCGATGCCGCCCAGGATGCTGGCTGTAAACGCCTTGAGACCGTAAACCCAGCCCAGATTGAAGATGATCCTCGAGTAGTTCAAACCCGCAAAAACGCCGGCCAGGGCGCCCAGCGCCGGGCCAACGAAAAAGACGAAGCGGATAATCTTCCGGAAATCAATGCCCATCAGGGTGGCGGTGTCTTTGTCCAGCGCGGAAGCCCGCACGGCAGCCCCGAAGATGGTCTTTTCGATGACCCAGTACATCAGCGCCATCAACGTCAAAGATACCAGGATGGTGACAAGCTTGACATAGGTGACCCGGACATCACCGAACAGGAGCAGGCTGCCGGTGGGGATCCCCGGCTGCGGGTAGGCCTGGTAGCGCGGCCCCCAGGCGGCCATGATCCCGTTCGAGATAAAAATCGAGGCGCCCAGGGCGGACACGACCAGGGGCAGGCGGCCGGCTTTGTAGACCGGGTTGTAGGCCACTTTTTCCAGCACCAGCCCGGCCAGGCCGATGCTGATCATCGCGCCCACGACCGCGACGATCACCCCGCCCCACACGCCGAAAGTGGCTGTAACCCACCCGGCGCCGATCACCAGGATGGTGTAGCCCACGTACGCGCCCAGGGTGAAGAGGTCGCCGTGGGCGAAATTGATCAGTTTCATGACGCCGTACACCATGGTGTAGCCCATGGCGACCAACGCGTAGAAAGAACCAATGGTCAAACCATTAATCAACTGCTCGGAAAACATCTCCATGGGTCGTCCCCTCTACAGAGGAGCACCCTCCCCTTTGTCACCAAAGGGGAGGGTGCTCCCCGTGGTTCAGCAGATGATCTGCATCGGCAGCAGCAAGTTACTTCTTGTAGAGCTCCAGGACACCCTGGTCGTTATAGACATAGGCGTAGTAGGGGATGTTCTTCCGGTCGCCGCGCTCGGTGAACAAGAGCGGGCCGGTGATGCCGGTGGCATCCGTCATGCTGCGCATGGCGGCGGCTACTTTGTCGGGATCGGTGCTGCCGGCCTTCCCGATGGCTGCAACCAGCGCATTGAGCGCGTCCGCGGCGTAGACGGCCCAGATCGACCCGGGCAGCTCATTGTACTTCGCTTTGTAGGCATCCAGGAACGCCTTCGATTCCGGGAAGCTCAGGAACTGGGGCATGGGCTCATTCAGATGGATGGAGCCGGCAATGTTCGTCACCCCGGCGATCTTTTCGAACTCGGGGGTGGGGACGGAGTTGTTGCCGACGAAGATGCTGGTCACACCCGCTTCGCGGCCCTGCTTCAGCAGGAGCGCCGCCTCAGAGTAGTAGGCGGTATAGAACCACACATCCGGGTTGAGGGCTTTGATCTGGCTGACAACCGCGGAGTAGTCGCTCTCACCGGGTGTCACCGCATCGTAGTACACGACCTTGGTCTGACCGGCATCGACGTAGGGCTGCAGGAACCTGATGGCGTCTTCAGCCACGCCCTTGCCGTAGTCCTGGTTGTCGTGCATCACGGCGATCGTCTTGGCGCCCAGGGTTTCCACCGCGAATTTGGCGAAGAATTCGGACTGGGTGTCATCCCGCCCTGCCGTGCGGAAGAAATAGGGGCGCTGTTTGTCCATCGTCAAACGGACGGCGGTGCAGCCGTAGCCAACCGAAACGACCTTGTTGGCGTCGTACAGGTCGGCTGCGGGAGCGGTCACCGAGGAGCCGTAGGAGGCGATCGCTGCCTTCAGGTCCTGTGAGATCAGCTTCTGGGCGGCGAGGGCGCTGTCCTTGGGGTTGGAGGCGTCATCCGCAACGACGATCTCGACATTCTTTCCCAACACCCCGCCCTTGCTGTTGATCAGTTGGGCGGCGATCTCGACGCTCTGCTGGGCCCACTGACCCTCGGCCGCGAACGCGCCCGTCAGCGGGGCCTGCAAGCCGATCTTGATGGTGTTCGATTGCGTGGTCGGTGCGCAGCCGGCCAGTGTCATAACCAGGGTGACGACAAGTAGGCCAAAGAATAGACGCTTCATGAGTGTTTCTCCTCCTTGGGTTTCGAGCGAACGGTTGATGTGCGACGTGAGCTTGACTGACCTGAGCGGTCATTACGGAAAACCGATCTTGGAGTCGCGCTGGATGCACCCCCTTTCCGTCGTGTGGCGTAAGGCCGCCAGATGGGGCCACGCCGGCAAGATCAAGGCGCAGACAACGACGCCCGGCGCCTTTGCCTGTTGTGCAACTGGGGTTGTCTTCTGCTGTCACGTCTCAGCGGCGAAACAGCCTGCGCAAGAATGCAGCAGCATTATACACACAGTCATACTGGACGTCAATGCCCTTAATGCCCGATAATAGGGCTGGAGGGAGATCAAAGATGCATATTGAAGGACATGCGCCGGGACGGATCGCGCTGCTGGGTTCCGGCGAGACGTCGTTAGCCGGCGGCCGGGTGTTTGAAAGCCTGGCGCGCGTGCTGCCGACGCCGCTCCGGGTCGCCGTGTTGGAGACGCCGGCCGGTTTCGAGCTCAACTCCGACCGGGTGGCGGGCCGCGTGGCGGACTTTCTCGCTGTCCGCCTGGGCAATTACCGCCCCGACATCACGGTAGTCCCGGCGCGCCAACGTGGGACGCATTTCAGCCCGGATGACCCGACGATCACCGGCCCCTTGCTGCGCGCTGACCTGCTCTTCATGGGGCCGGGCAGCCCCACCTATGCCGTGCGGCAGTTGCGTGATAGCCTGGCCTGGCGCCGCCTGATCGCTCGGCAGCGGATCGGCGCGACGGTGGCGTTCGCCAGCGCGACCGTGGTGGCCATCAGCGCGTACGCGCTGCCCGTTTACGAGATCTACAAGGCCGGCCACGATCTGTATTGGCAGCCGGGGCTGGATCTTTTCGGCCCTTACGGCCTCAACCTGGTTTTTGTGCCGCACTGGAACAACACCGAGGGCGGTGCGGAGTTGGACACAAGCCGCTGCTTCATGGGCCGGTCGCGTTTCGAGAAGTTGCTGGCCATGCTGCCGCCCGACGCCACGGTGGTCGGCATCGACGAGCACACCGCGCTGGCCATCGATCTGGCCGATGGGGCTGCCGAGGTGATGGGGGCGGGCGACGTCACCGTGTTGCACGGCCCGCAGGTGCAGACGTTCTCTCAGGGCGGGCGATTTTCGCTGGCTGAGTTCGGCCCGTTTGCCTGGCCTGAGCCGGATGCGGGCCTGCCGCCGGAGATATGGGCCGAGGCGTTGGCCGCGCATGAAGCCGATGAAGGGGCGGCCCAGCCTCCGGCCGAGGTGCTGACGCTGGTCGAAGAGCGCCAGGCCGCGCGCGATCGCCGCGATTGGGGGGCCGCGGATGCGTTGCGGGTTCGCATTGAGGCATTGGGCTGGCAGGTGCAGGATAGACCGGGTGATCCTGCCTTAGCACCGAAACGGTGAGGACTTTCGCATCTCAGATATCGTGGGTGCGGAATTGATGACGATGCGGTCGGGGGTTAAGTCTCTTTGCGCAGCGCCAGCAGCGCTCCTGCGGCCAGGCACACGACGGCAGCGGCCCGCAACCCGACCTCGATGCCGGCAGCATCGCGCGCCAGCAGGCCTGCCAGGATCGGTCCCGCGAACAGCGCAATGTTCACCGCCACGTTGTAAACAGCCATATAGTTGGTGCGATCTTCCATCGGGGTGACGGAGACCAGATTGTCGAACAGGGTGACGGTGAAGGCTGAGTTGAACAGGCCTGATAGGGCGGCCCACGGCGCCAACCACCACACCGATGGCGTCAACGAGGTGAGCAGCGGATAGAAGGCGTAGCCCACTGCGCCGGCCGCAAGCGCGCGCTCCCGGCCGATCCGGGACACCAGCCGGCGCATCAGCAGCGAGCCGATCACCAGCGTGCCTGAGGCCACGGTCATGATGACGCTGACCTGTGCGTCGCTGGCGTTGAGGCTGCGCACCCAATAGAGCGGCAGCAGCGGTGCGCTCATCCCCAGGGCCAGTTGCAGCACGCCCACCGCGAGCAGGAAACGGCCAAAACGCGGATAGCGCAGCATCCGGCCCAGGTCGCGCCAAAACGCCGGGTGCGAGGTTCGGTCTGGCGCAGGATCGGGCACATGGATGCGCCGTATATATGCCAGGCTGATCATCGATCCCGCGTAGCCGATGAGGAACAGCACCTGGTAGTTGAGCGGAAAGGGCAAGAATTGCAGGAACTGGCCGCCCAACAGGGTGACAATCGTGTTGGCCAGACCAAAGCCCGCGATGCGCCAGCCTATCACCTGGGTCATCCGGCTCGTCGGCACCGCGTCGGCCATCATGGATAGGAAAACGACGTTGCTCATGCCGGATGCCAGCGCGCCCAGCACCCAGGCCGCAGTGGTGATCTCGGCGCGGCCGCGCGAGAAGACGAACGGTATCAGCGCGACCAGGAGGAACTGGAGCCGGTAGCCAAATCCCGTGCCGATCAACCAGCCCATGCGGTGGCCGGCGCGCGTGACGATGCGTCCTGCGGGTATTTGCCACAGGATCCCGATCAGCGCCGGTCCGTAGGTGATCGCGCCCACCAGCAAGCTGGAAGCGCCCAGGCGCACGATGTACACCTGCAAGAAAGCCACCACCGTGCCCCACGCCACACCGAACCAACTGATCTCCAATACCAGGTTGCGGATGTTGGCTTCGGTTTGCGCGGGGGTTGGCGGCGCGTCGGGCGGCCGGCGAAGAAAGTTCAGGCGATGCAATCCTAGTCCCGTTGTACGAGCTCCACCAACACCCCATGCGCGCCCTTGGGGTGAATGAAGGCGATTTTGCCGTATGCACCCTGCTTCGGCGTCTCGTCGATGAGCTGGCTGCCTTTGGCCTTCAGATCGGCCAGGGTGGCCTCGATATCATCTACTTCCAGGCAGATGTGGTGCAGCCCCTCGCCGCGCTTCGCCAGGTATTTGCCGATGCCCGAATCCGCGTGGAGCGGCTCCAGCAGCTCGATCTCGCTGTCGCCGCTGGGCAGAAACGCCATCCTGACGTCCTGTTCCGGCATCTCGCGCACATCGGTGACGGCCATGCCCAGCGCGTCCCGATACACGCCGAGCGCCCGCTCCAGGTTTTCCACGACGATAGCGATGTGGTCGATCTTTTTGATAGTCATGGTGTTCCTTTGGAGGTTGGAGGTTGGACGCTTATCCAACCCTAACCTCCCAGTCGACTGAGGTACCAATCTACCGGCTCAGTCTGGCCTCACATACCACTCTTCCCGCTGGTGGTCGAAATCGGTGATCTTGCTAATATCCAGCTTGACATATTTGCCCGTGGCCGAAACTGCGACAGAGCCATCGGGCAGCAGGATCTCGCCGGTGCCTTCGAAAAGACGGCTGCCCTCTGTGGTGATCCGTCCCACGGCTGCCAGCTCAATGCCGAGCGGCACCGGTTGGCGGAACCGCACATTCAGCTCAGCAGTGACGCCCCAGACAGCTTCGCCGTGGCGGATCATGATCGCGCGGCCGATCGTTTCGTCGAGAATGGCTGTGATGACGCCGCCGTGCATGCGGCCCGGGTAGCCTTGATGCTGTTCAGCCCCCGTGAAGCGCGCCAGGAGCGAGCCATCTTCCTGTTCGTAGAAACTGACATGCACGCCTGCGGGGTTGCTCTCACCGCAGATGAAGCACATGCGGGAGGTGGGTTGCTTTTTCATGGTTACGGTCGGTACTCCCCGAATACCCCGCGCAGTGTGCTGCAAATCTCGCCCAGTGTGGCATACGCGCTGACCGCTTCGATGAACAGCGGCATGAGCGGTGCGGCCGGGTCTTCGGCCGCGTTTTTGATGCGGGCCAGGACGTCGGCAACGTTGACGGCGTCCCGATTGGCCCGCACGGTTCGAAGCCGGGCGATTTGCTCGGCCTGGACCGCCTCGTCGATCTTGAGCAAGTCAGCAGGCAGCGATTCGTGCGCGCGCTGGAACTTATTGACGCCGACCACGACCTGTTCGCCGCCTTCCACCGCGCGCAGCGCGGTATAGGCAGCGTCGTGAATCTCCTGCTGAACGAAGCCGGCTTCGATGGCGCGGCGCGCACCGCCCAGGGCATCGATCTTCTCGATATAGGCTAATGCGCGGCGTTCGATGTCATCAGTCAACTGCTCGACATAATAGGAGCCGGCCAGGGGGTCGATGGTATCGGCCACACCCGATTCATAGGCGATGATCTGTTGGGTCCGCAGCGCCACCTCGACCGCCCCCTCGGAGGGCAAGGCCAATGCCTCGTCCTTGGAGTTGGTGTGCAGGCTTTGCGTGCCGCCCAGCACGGCCGCCAGCGCCTGAAGGGTGACGCGCACGATGTTGTTCTCCGGCTGCTGCGCGGTCAGGGTTGAGCCGGCGGTCTGCGTGTGGAAGCGAAGCTGCCAGCTCTTGGGATCTGCAGCGCCGAAGCGGTCGCGCATGATCGCCGCCCAAATCCGTCGCGCCGCCCGGAATTTGGCGACTTCTTCCAGGAAGTTGTTGTGGGCGTTGAAGAAAAACGCCAGTTGCGGCCCAAATTCATCCACGGCGAGGCCGGCATCGATGGCAGCTTTGACGTACTCGATGCCGTTCGCCAGTGTGAAGGCCACCTCCTGGACGGCGGTGCTGCCTGCCTCACGGATGTGGTAGCCGGAGATGCTGATCGTGTTCCAGTTGGGCACCTCGGCCGCACAATAACGAAACAGATCGGTGATCAGCCGCATGGATGGCGCGGGCGGAAAGATATAGGTGCCGCGCGCGATGTATTCTTTCAGGATGTCGTTCTGCACCGTGCCGCGGAGCTGCCTGGGATCCACCCCCTGGCGCTGCGCCACCGCGATCACCATCGCCAGCAGGATTGCAGCCGGTGCGTTGATGGTCATGCTGATGCTGACCTTGTCCAGGGGGATGCCGTCCAGCAGCGTCTCCATGTCGGCTAACGAGGAGATAGCCACGCCCACTTTGCCGACCTCACCCAAACAGATGGGCTCATCCGCGTCATAGCCGATCTGGGTGGGCAGGTCGAACGCCACGCTGAGGCCGGTTTGCCCTTGAGCCAACAGGTACTGATAGCGCTGGTTGCTTTCGGCGGCCGTGCCGAAGCCTGCATATTGGCGCATGGTCCAGAAGCGGCCGCGATACATCGTCGGTTGCACGCCGCGCGTGAACGGGTATTCGCCGGGAAAGCCCAAACGGGCCAGGTAATCCTCGGCAACCTGCGGGCACGCCTCGGCGGCCGCGTCCGGTGTGTAGACGCGCTCCACCGGGATGCCGGAACTGGTTTCGAAGTGCGGCCGGCGTTCCGGCGCCCGAGCGATCAGTGCGGCCACGCGCTTCTCTTCCCACGCAGCTTTGCGTTCAGCCAGTTGGCTCATGGTTGCTTCCTCTTCCCTGCTTCAGTCCAAATCCGAAATCGACCGGATCAGGCGGTCGTTTTGAACACATAGTCCCAAATGGGCGAGCTGACGCCGTAGAGGGCGTTGGGCGCCTTGAAGTGATGGGCCATGTGATACCGTTTGATGTACTTCCAGTATCCTGATCTCATCTTGAAGTGATGCGTGGCATAGTGGATCAGATCGTAGGCCAGATACCCCACCATGAAGCCGGCGAAGAGCGGCTCGACCCATTGCGGCCCCTTGAGAAGGACAGCCACAACCAGGTAGAACAAGCCGTAGAAGATTGCAGCCAGCGGGATGCTGACCACCGGCGGCATCACCAGGCGGGTTTTGAGTTGCGGCTGGGCATGGTGTACGCCGTGGAAAAGGAAGAAGATCCGTTGTGCGCGCTCGCCTTTGGCGTGGTAATGGAACAGGAAGCGGTGTAACGTGTACTCGGCAAACGTCCAGATCGCGACGCCGGCAATGAAACCGACCGGGATGATCAACCACGCGCCGCCCGCCAGCACATTCCGGATGGCGCGTATCAGGAAGTATGCCACCACCGGCGCCCAGATCACCAGCACGGCAACGGGGCTGATGTGGGTGAAGAACTCCAGGAAGTCCGACTTGAACAGGCGGATGGGGACGTCGCTGTGATTGATCTCGATGCCGCGAGACGTTTTTGACATAAGCAGCTCCTGCAGGAAGATCAGGCGGAAAACAGGCGTGATTGTATCACGCGCTCATCTGCTACACAAAAGGTGGTGGTGCGCAGTTGGTTATTTCGCTGTGCGTTTTCCGAGCACGAATCCGACAGCCGTCGTTGCCAGCGCCAGCGCCAATGCGCCGCCAACCAGCAAGACGCCGGCATCGAACCAGAAGCGGTCGGGGAACAGCCGGATCAGCGAGTCGCTCCAGTCGAAGGTCCAGGTGCCGGCCGCAAAGAAAATGTCGTGAAAGGCGATGAAGAACCAGCGCCACGACAGCAGGACCAACGCAATCATGACCGCCAGCAGGCCGGATGTGAGCGCGCCGCCCATGAACAACGCCGCGTAGCCGTCGCGCCGCGTCGCCCGACGGGCCAGCAAGCCGGCCAACCCCGCGACCACGATGATGCCGGCAGCCAGCAGCACGCGCCACAGCACATCGGTCAGGCGTTTGACGTCGATCATGTGGCTCAATTCGTACGTGTTGAAGAGCGGTTGGCTGGTGCCGGGCAGACGCAGCGCCACGAGCATCCGAATGGCCTCATCGGGCGGTTCCGGGGCATTCAGGAAGTCGATGCAGATGGCGCCGAGCTCAAGGCGTTGGGCTTGAGTGAAGCCGTAACTGTCGGGCGGGAAATCCGGCTTGGCATATTCGAAGCGGGGATACCAGGTGTTGACCACCACCCGCGCCGCCACCAAGACAATGAAGACAGGTAGCGCCAGGGTGATCAGCCAGCGAAGCAGGGCAACCGGGGTTTTGTTCAAGAGTAACATCTCCTTTGAGCCAAAAGAAACCTGGTTCTGCAAGAAACCAGGTTTCTCTTTGAGAATTACGTGAGCGCCTAAATCCAGTGCTGCTCCCGCGCGAAGTGCGCCAGTTCTTCACGAAACTGCGGAGCGGCGATATTGATCAATGCCTGCACGCGCTGGCGGATGGTCTTGCTATGCAGGTCAGCGACGCCGTACTCGGTGACAACGTAGTGCACGTGGTAGCGCGAGGTCACAATGCCCGCGCCGGGCTTGAGCGTCGGCACGATGCGGCTGACCGCGCCATCTTTCGCCGTCGCAGGCAGAGCGATGATCGGCACGCCGCCCGGCGAGCGGGATGCGCCGTAGATGAAATCGAGCTGGCCGCCGACGCCGCTGTAGAACTGCGTACCGATGGAGTCGGCGCACACTTGTCCCGTCAGGTCTACCTCGATGGCCGAGTTGATGGCCACCTGCTTGTTGTTCTGGGCGATGATGAACGGGTCGTTGACGTAGTCCTGCGGGTGGAACTCGAACATGGGGTTGTTGTCCATGTATTCATACAGCCGCTGCGAACCCAGCGCAAACCCGGCAACACACTTGCCGCGGTGGAGGGTCTTCGCGGCATTGGTCAACACCCCCGCCTCGATCAGATCCATGACGCCATCCGAGAACAGCTCGGTATGGACTCCCAGGTCCTTTTTGTCCTTCAAGTAGAGCAATACGGCATCAGGAATCTCGCCGATGCCCATCTGCATGGTGGCGCCGTTCGGAATCAGATCTGCGATGTGGCTGGCGATGCGCTTCTGCAGCTCGCCGGGCGCCCCCATGGGCACTTCCACGATGGGGTAGCTGACCGGCACGATGTGGGTGAGCCGGCTGATGTGGATGAAACTGTCGCCCAGGGCGCGCGGCATCTGATCGTTCACCTCGGCGATCACGACGTCGGCGGCTTCGGCCGCGGGCTTGGTCAGGCCCACTTCGACGCCGAACGTGCAGAAGCCGTGCTCATCCGGCGGCGAACAATGCACCATGGCCACATTTGGCTTAAGCAGATTGGGGTCGCGCAGGGCACGCGGGATCTCGCTGAGGAAAATGGGTGTGAAATCCGCGCGACCTTCGTTGACTGCCTTGCGCACGTTATGGCTGATGAAGAGGCTGTTCACACGGATGTGCCCTTGCATCTCCGGCTCCACATACTCGGCCGGACCCATGGTGAGCACCTGGACGATTTCCACATCTTCCAACTGCGGTGCACGGCGCACCAACGCGCCCAACAATTCCTTGGGCACTGAGCAGTTGCCGGTCATGAAGACGCGATGATGCGATTTGACCGCTTGCACGGCGACATCCGCTGAACAGAGCTTGCTATGATAGGGAGTGCTCCTCATGCGATTCCCTCCAGCGACTCGCGCAGCGCAGGATGGACAATAGCGCCATTATGCGTGTTCAACCCCTGCCGCAGCGCAGGGTCACCGATCAGGGCCAGGTCGAGCCCCTTCTGGGCGATCTCAAGGATATAGGGCCAGGCAGCATTATTGACGGCATGTGTCGTGGTCCGCGCGATCACGCCGGTCATATTCGGCACGCAATAATGGATCACGCCCTCATCGATATAGGTGGGGCTCTGATAGGTGGTGGGGCGGCTGGTTTCGATGCAACCGCCCTGGTCGATGGACACGTCCATGATCACCGAACGCGGCTTCATCGTGCGCACCATCTCGCGGGTCACGACGTGCGGTGCACGCGCGCCGGGGATCAGCACGGCCCCCACCAATACATCGGCGCGCTTGACGGCCTTGGCGATGTTGAAATCGTGGGCGACGACGGTATGTGCTCGGGAGCCGTGGTCCTCCAGCAGTTGCAGTTTGCGCAGGTCCGTGTCGAGGATGTAGAGGTTCGCACCCATCGCTTCAAACACTTTGGCCGCGTTGGTGCCGACGATCCCTGCGCCCAGGATCACCACGTTGGCCGCCGGCACCCCCGGCACGCCGCCGATCAGAATGCCGTGTCCCCCCTCATGGTTCTGCAGCAGTTGCGCCGCGATGGAGGCGATCATCCGGCCGGCGATTTGGCTGGCCGCGGTCAAGACGGGCAGGTGGCCGTCGGCGTCCTGGATCGTCTCGTATGCAATGGCGGTGACCCCGCGCTCCAACAGGATTTCGATCTTGCGCGGGTGCGCCACAGCCATATGCAGGAAGCCGCACAGGATATGGCCCTCGCGCAGCAGCTCAAACTCTGGCAGCAGGGGACGGGATACGGTCAGGATCATCTCGGCGCGGCCGTAGACCTCCTCAACCGAGTAGACGATCTGCGCGCCGGCTTCACGGTAGCGTTCGTCTGCGAAGCCGCTGCCTTGCCCGGCATCGCGCTCCACGTAGACGCGGTGGCCAAACTCGGTCAGGAGCTTAACCCCCATCGGGGTCAGCCCTGCTCGGTAGTCGAACGGACGGCGTTGTTTGGGGATGCCGATGTCCATGAAGTGCCTCCTCATTGAGGTGTGATGGCGGACGGGTACATCGATTGATCGGTAGATTGATGCTTGGTAGAAGTATACAAGGCGAGCCCTGGCGCCGCCATGACCTGCGTCAGGGCGCCTCGATAATTCTGCCGACCACCTGCGGGAACTCGGTCGGGCCGAACGACACGTTCACCCCGGATTTGAACTTCAGCTTCTCATGTTCGAACTTGCAGGTTAGCGTGAAGCAGAACGGCGTGGCAAAAAAGACCAGCTTCATCGCATAGGTGTCATCGGCGATCCAGGCGCCGCTTGCCGCCACCGGCTGCGGCTGCTCGGTGCGACGAGGCTCACCCGGCGGCCGCATGGGAGCCCAGGTGGTGCTGCCAAGAGTCCACAGGCCGCGGCCGCAAGACACCTGATGCTCGCTCAGGCCATCGTGCAGCGTGCAGATCGGCGTGTCGCCGCCAAAATCGAAGGAAATCGCCTGGACCGGTGAGCGCTTTTCGGTGAAGTGATACCGCCTGCCAGATATCGCCGATGCGAGGGGAGAGGTCTCACGCCCGGCCACCGGCGCCAGGGCCAGGTTCTCCAGCTTGCGGGTCATTGCCTCGTGTGCCGATGCGTCTTCGGGCCGCGGCGCGTCGGCCATCGCGGGCAGCAGATGCTCCCAAACCAGATCCAACACGGCCTGCATGCCCGGCGCACCGGCAGTGATCGCCACCACCGCATCCTGCTGGGGCATGATGACGCAAAACTGGCCGAAAGCGCCGTCGCCGCGGTATGCGCCGTGGCGGCAGAGCCAAAACTGATAGCCGTAGCCTTGCTCCCAGTCGCTTCCCGCGCTGCTCCCGCTAGCGCTATGCCGGCTGGACGCGTCCGCCACCCACGCTTCGGGCAGCAGGCGTTGGCCCTGCCAGACGCCACGCTGGAGATACAACTGGCCGAGCCGGGCGATGTCTTCGGTCTTGACGCTGAGGCCGAAGCCGCCGGTGTTGACCCCGCGCGGGCAGGTCTCCCACGTCGCGCCTTCGATGCCGAGGGGCGCGAACAGCCGCGGCCCAAGGTAGTCCAGGAGGGTCTGTCCGGTCACCCGCTGCACGATAGCAGAAAGCATATAAGTGGCGCCGGTGTTGTAGAGGAAGTGCGTGCCCGGCGCGTGCGCCACCGGCCGCGCAAGGAATGCCTTAGGCCAGTCGCCGTCGCGACGCTTATACAGGTGCTCGGTCGTATCATGGTCGTGCCCGGTGGACATCGATAGCAGGTGGCGCACCCGCATCGCGGCCAGGTTCTCGCTTGGTTTGCGCGGCGCCTCCTGAGGGAAGAATGCCAGGACCGGGTCATCGACTGAGAGGCGGCCTTCAGCCGCCGCCAGGCCGACTGCGGTCGAGGTGAAGCTCTTGCTGAGCGAGAAAAGCATGTGGGGCATGCCCGGAGCGTACGGCGACCACCAGCCCTCGGCCACCACATGGCCGTGCCGCAGCAGCATTAAGCTGTGCAAGCCGCAATCGTGCGCCTCGACGGCTTCGAGAAACGCCGTGATGGCGGCGGATGAAATGCCCTGTGCCTCCGGCGTGCTGCGAGGCAGAGAAATCGGTGTCAAGCCCATCATTATCCCCGCAAAGGAATGACGTAAAACAAGATCGCAAAGAAGTGCAGGATGCCGCCCGCCAAAACGAACCCGTGCCAGATCGCATGATGGTAAGGGAGGCGCCGCCAAACGTAGAAAAGGGCGCCTACGGTATATGCCGCTCCGCCTGCGGCCAGCAGCGCCAAGCCGCCGGGCGCGATCGCTGCCAGGATGGGCTTGATCGCGACTACGGCCACCCAACCCATCGCCAGATAGGGCAGGGCGGTCACCAGGGGCCCGTGGCGGATCAGAACGCCCTGCAGCGCGATGCCCGCAAGGGCGAAGCCCCAGATCAGGCCGAATAGGGACCAGCCCCACGGGCCGCGCAGGTTGACCAGGGTGAAAGGCGTGTAAGTGCCGGCGATCAAGAGAAAGATCGCCGCGTGATCGAAGCGGCGCAGCACGGCTTTGGCCCGCGGCTGTGGGATGCTGTGATAGAGCGTCGAAGCGGTGTACAGGACGATCTGCGTCGCACCGTAGACGCTGCAACTGACGATATGCCAGGCAGATCCGAAGACGCTGGCGAAGGCCGTCAACACCGCCAGCCCGGCAATCGCGAGCACGATCCCAACGCCGTGCGTTATGCTGTTGGCAATCTCCTCGCCCAAGCTATAGCGACCACCACGCGGTATTGCGACGCTCGAGTCCATGGGTGCAGCTCCGCACATACTTTACATCTGTTTTGCGATTCTAGCACATTTCATCCCACAATGCACGCTACTCAAAGCTTTAGCCTGAAGCCGCTATCTCAGCGGCCCTACGGTTCTACCGCGTCCAGCCGCGCAGGACCACGGCCTCCGCCACACGTTTCACCGCAACCAGGTAGGCCGCCAGCCGGTTGTGCACCCGCTGGGCCTGGGCCATCTCGTGCACCTGGTAGAAGGCGCGCGTCATGGAAGCGTTCAAGCGGCTGTGGACTTCGTCCAGGGTCCAGTAGAAGTTATACGCGTTCTGCACCTGCTCGAAGTAGCTCACGGTCACGCCGCCGGCATTGCAGAGGAAATCGGGGATCACATAAGCGCCCTGATCATGGAGGATGTGATCCGCTTCGGGCGTGGTCGGCCCGTTCGCCAGTTCGGCCACGATCTTGGCCTTGATGCGCGGGGCATTGTCGGCCGTGATCACCGCTTCGAGCGCGGCCGGGAAAAGCACGGTGACCGGCAGTTCGAGCAGCTCGGCCTGGGTCAACGCCTCAGCCTCGGGATACCCCACCACGGTCCCCTTGGCACGCTTCCAGGCGACCGCGGCTTCGTAATCGAGACCCTTCGGGTTGTAAATGGCGCCCCGAGAGTCGCTGATCGCCACCGTCTTGAGGCCTAGCAGCTCGCCGCCGAGCTGGTGGGCATATTGGCCGGCGTTGCCGTAGCCCTGGATGGCCGCTGTTGCGCCCTCCAGATTCAAGTCCAGCACCGTGGCGGTTTCGCGGACGGCATACACGCCGCCGCGTGCGGTGGCGTCGCCTCGTCCTGCCGAGCCGAACAGGCTCACCGGCTTCCCGGTGATCACGCCGGGCAGATGGCGGCCGGTGATGACCTCGTACTCGTCCAGCATCCAGGCCATGATCTGCGGCGTGGTGTAGACATCCGGCGCCGGAACATCGATCTCCGGCCCGACGAACTGGGCGATCTTGCGCATGTAGCCGCGGCTGAGGCGTTCGGTCTCGGTTCGCGAGAGGCTCTTGGGATCACAGATCACACCCCCCTTGCCGCCGCCAAGGGGCAGGTCGGCCAGCGCGGTCTTCCAGGTCATCCAGGCCGCCAGGGCGCGCACCGTATCGACCGTCTCATCGGCGTGAAAACGAATCCCGCCCTTGGCCGGCCCGCGGGCCGTGTTGTACTGGATGCGAAAGCCCTTGAAAACTTCCTGGCTGCCATCATCCATCTGCAACGGGATCGTAAAGACAACCTCCTGCATCGGTTCGCGCAAGAACGCGTGCAGGGCGGGGGATAGGCCCAGTAACTCGGCTGCTTCATCGAGTTGGCGTTGGGCCGTCTGAAAAGGGTTGATAGCTTGAGACATGCGGCACTCCTGGTCTTTGGGATAGGGAGACAGAGGCGCTTTCAGCCCGGCGCCGGAGCCGGCCGCGAGGGATTGAGGACGCGAAACCGGCGCTACACCTGTAGCGCCGGGGATCTGCGGTGACCCACACCAGTAGAAATCAGGATAGCATACCTGGTCACGGATGCCAAAAACCGAAATGAGCGGTGACCACTTTGACAAACTCCCCTCAACGCGAGATACTTAGGTCATATTACTGCATAGATGGAGGAGCTCATGCCAAGTATCGTCTATTACGCGTCACCCCACCAGACCCGCCTGGAAGCCAATGAAACGCTGCCGATCAAGCTGGACCTGATCGTTGATAAGCTGGCGATCCGCGATCGGGTCAAGGGCGAGCATGTCGCCATCAAGATGCACCTGGGCGGCAACGTCGGCTATTCGACCTTGCACCCGGTGTTCGTGCGCCGGGTGGTGAAGGCAGTGAAGGATGGGGGCGGCAAGCCCTTCATTGTTGACCTGAACTGGTCGGCTGGCGACGCCGCCGAACGCGGCTACACCGCCGAAACCCTGGGCTGCTCGATCTTCCCCACCGGCGGTCTGGACGAGCATTACTACTACCGGCACACGCGACCATTCAAGAACATCACCGACTGGATGGTGGGCGGCGGCATCCAGGATGCCTCGTTCCTGATCGACTTCTCGCACATCAAGGGCCATCCCTCGTGCGGCTTCGGCGGCGCGTTCAAAAACCTGGCGCTGGGCTGCATGATGCAGACCACCCGCGGCGCCATGCACGATACCTGTCACTTCGACCCGTACTGGTTCCCTGAGCTCTGCCCGGATCCCCAGGTCCGCCAGGCTATCGTCGACGCCTGCCCGCACGGCGCGGTGGTGCAGGACAAACACGACCCGAACAGCCTGCACCTGCACATCGAGAACTGCAATCAGTGCGGCCGCTGCCTGAAGGTAGCGCCCCCAGGCGCCCTGAAGATCGATCCGGTCAACTTTCACGCCTTCCAGGAAGCTTGCGCCATTTCGGTCAGCCTCAGTCTGTCCACCTTTGCGCCGGGTAAGACCACGTTCATCAGCATCGGCACGCATATGACGCCCGTCTGCGACTGCTTCGGCTTCACCGGCCTGCCGGTGCTGCCTGATGTGGGCATCTTCGGCTCGGACGACATCGTGGCCATCGACCAGGCCAGCCTCGACATGATCGCCAAGAGCAAGCTGATCGAGGAGAACGTCCCGCTCTCGATGGAACCCTGGTACACCGAGGGGCACCCGTGGCAGCACCTGCACGGCCCGCTCAAGGACCCCTACAAGGTCGTCGAGTACGGCGAGAAGCTGGGCCTGGGCTCACGCGAGTATGAGTTGGTGGACGTGATGCCGGTCGAGCAGATCACGCGCGCGCCGCTGGGCTATATCAACCTGCATGGCGATTGAACGGAAGAATCGGACGCGGACGAGCGCGGATGAACGCGGACGCTGAGTTTTTTGTCTAGGGCGAGGGTTTTGAGCCGCAAAGCGGCTCAAAACCCTCGCTTTCTTAACGGTCTTTTAGCGGCATCTGTTCAGCAGGAAATCCAGCAGGGTCTTGTGGAATAGCTCCGGATCGTCAAGATTGGCCGCGTGCTTGGCGTTGGGGATGACCACAAAGCGGCAGTCGGGCTCCTGGCTGGCCCAGACCGGCATGATTTTGCGGATATTCCCCGTCGCGTCCTTGTCACCGACGATCAGCAGCAGCGGCTTGGCGATGCGGTAGCCGGGTTCGTAGTGCAGGCATGCGGAGGTCGCCAGCATGATCCTGATGAACTCGTCTTTGCTCAGGCTCTCCATGGCGGGGCGCAGGAGCGCCTGCGATGCCGCCGATGTCGCCGTCACAGCCAGGGATTGATCCACCAGCAGCTTGTACGGATAGAGCTTGAAGATCGGGCCGGCAAGGCGCAGGCTGAACGATTCCAGCGCGGTCAGCTTCTGGAAGTTCCACGTGCAATCCAGGCAGACCAGCGCCTTCACCCGTTCGGGATGCCGGAAGACCAGCTCCTGGTGCAGGTTTCCTCCCATCGAATGGCCGACGAAGACCGCCTCCGCCGCCCCAAGCGCGTCGAGAAGCGCGAGCAGATCGTCGATGGCGGCAGCGAGAGAGAAGTCTGCAGGCCGCGAGAGGCGGTGGCCGCGCACGTCCCATGCCAGGACGCGGAAATGCTCGGCGACCAGCGGCAAGGTCGCATCCCACTCATGGTGATCCACCGTCGCGCCGTGAGTGAAGACGACCAGCGGCGCGCCGGCCTGGCCGCCGGTCCAGTAGCGGATGGCGAATCCGTCACGAGGTAGGAGTTGTTCAATCAGTTGCATGTGATCGCTCATCAGGGGAGTGCACCCTGGTCGGATGCAGCTCCTGTGCCCAACCAGTTTTGGAGGATGGCGCGCACGGAGCGCGTCATTTCGTGCGTGAAGGCTGCGCTGAACTTCCTGGCATAATTGCTCTGCGCGACGTTCACGATGCCGTCGGGCCGCTCCACATTCCCAAAGTGCCGCTCCTGCAGATCCCGATACATCTCATCGAAGTCGGCCGGGTCCAGCCTCCGGTATCGGTCCGGAAAGACAACGAACCGCCGGTCACGGCGCGGCGTCATGGCGCGCTCCGCCTGAGACTGGGTCGGATAACCGAAGCAGAGCAGGCAGATGGGAAAAACGTATTGCGGAAGCTGGAACAGGTCGCGGTGGATCTCATAGTTTTCCATGATGTCGCCGATGTAGCAGGAGCCAATGCCCAGCGATTCTGCCGCGATGACGGCCGTCTGTGCGGCGATCAGCGCATCGCAGCATGCCAGAAACAAATCCCCCTCCTGGGGCTTGCGGACGGTCTCTCCTCTTCGCTGGCAAAGCTCCGGCACGCCCCCGCACATGTAGAAATCGAACCACTTCTGGTAATCGGCCAGGAAAAGCAGGACAAGCGGCGCTTTGGCGATGAACGGCTGATCGTCGCAGGTCCGGGCAAGGGTGTCCTTCGACGACTGGTCGTTTACCTCGATGATGGAGTACAGCATCATGTTGCCTGCGGTGGGTGCGCGCAGGGTCGCCTGCAGGATCATATCGCGCTCGTCGGGACCGATCTCCCGATCCTCGTACACACGGACAGACTTGCGATTCAGCAGGAGTTGGAGAGTTTCGTTCATCGGATTTGGTCCTTATCAAGCATCTAGCCAGGTCTCAATATCCGCCTTGACCGCGGCCGCATCCGCGGGCAGCTCCACCGGCGGATTGCGATAGCGCGCGGCGACGTCGGCCAGCGTGCCTTCGTGGTAGCCAACCTTGAACTCACTGAACTTCAGCCCGTGCGCGGTGGAGATGACCACCACGCGCTGGCCGGATCGGATCACGCCCTGCCGCGCCAGCTTGCCCGCCACGGCCAGCGCGACGCCGGTGTGCGGGCATGCGTAGAGCCCGGCGCGGTCCGCCAGCGCGGCAGCATCGGCCAGCTCGTTCTCGTCCGCCTGCTCCACCACGCCGTCGAAGTCCTGCAGCGCCCGCGCCGCTTTCTCGTAGGAGACGGGGTTGCCGATGCGGATGGCCGAGGCCGCGGTTGCACCCGCCGTGACCGGGGCCAGCCGGTCGAATCCGCGGCGGTAGGCCTGGTAGAGTGGGTTCGCGCGTTGGGCCTGGGCCGCGGCCAGGCGGGGCACGCGGTCGATCAGTCCCAGCGCCTTGGCCAGCGCCAGCCCCTTGGCCAGCGCCGAGATGTTGCCCAGGTTGCCTGAGGGCAGCACGATCCAATCCGGCACGTTCCACCCGAGCTGCTGCACGATCTCGATGCCGACCGTCTTCTGCCCTTCGACCCGCAGCGAGTTCATGGAGTTAGCCAGGTAGATCGAGTTGTCGCGCGTCACTTCCTGCACGATCTTCATGCAGCCGTCGAAGTCGGTGTCGAGCGCCAGCACGCGCGCACCGTGGCTGATCGGCTGGATGAGCTGCGCGGTGCTGATCTTGCCCCTGGGCAGGAACACAATCGCCGGGATGCCGGCGGCTGCGGCATAGGCCGCCAGCGCGGCCGAGGTGTCGCCGGTGGACGCGCATGCGACCGCGCGAACCGGGGGTAGGGGCGGGGGGGCCTCACCCCGTGCGGGCGGGGCGACCCCACCCCTACCGTTCATCATCTGGTTGACCGCGCTCACCAGCACCGTCATGCCCAGGTCCTTGAACGAACCGGTGTGGCTGACCCCGCACTGCTTAACCCATAGATCGTCCATACCGAGCGCCTTGCCAAGCCGAGGCGATGGCAGGAGGGGGGTATACCCTTCGCCTAACGAGACGATGTTCTCAGGGGCAAGTTGGGGCAGCACCCATTCGCGCTTCGCCCACACCCCTGATCCCTGCCCCCTGCCCCCTGCCCGCTGATCGAACAGATCCCGCCATTCGGGGCCGGAATGTGCAGCGGCGAGGGCGGTCGCATCGTGGGCGACTTCCAGGAGGCCACCGCAGGCCGGGCAGCGGTAGATGACGGAAAACACGTCGTAGCGGCCGGGACAGCCGCGGACACAACGATACCAGGCGGAAAAAGACGCTGTGGCATACATAGGGCGATCGCCTCTGATGATTTGTTGATGAGATGAGCGGGAGCAGTGTAACATCCTGTGTGTGATTCGGCAAAGGGACCATCGTGGCGATGGTTTGGTCATAGCTGCAAAGTCGGGTAAACTACTGCTCCAGGTTCGAAAGGAGAAGCTCCTATGAGGCGCAAAGCCGCCTTGGTCCTCATCGCCGGCGTGATGGCCTGCCTGCTGATCGCTGCGCTGGCCTATCTGTGGGCTACCGCGCAGATGGACTCGCTGTACGCCTACCGGTCGCCGCTGGCTGATCAGCCGCCTGCGCCGGCGCGGCCATCGCCGGCACCGGCCACCACGGCGCTGAGCAGCCGGGTCGTTTTCGTGCTGGTGGACGCGCTGCGCGAGGACACCTCGCTCAAGCCGGAGGTGATGCCGTTCCTCGCCGAGCTGCGAGCGCGCGGCGCATCGGACGCGGAGCGCCCGACCGCGTCGGCGACCATCCACAGCCGGCCCCCATCCTACTCCGCGCCCAGCTATACGGTGCTGTTCACCGGCGCGTGGCCCGATCTCAGCGATGGGCCGGCGATGAACCTGGCGTACGAGGAGTACAGCGCCTGGACGCAAGACAACCTCTTCTCGGCCGCGCACCGCGCCGGGCTGAGCACCGCGGTCTCCGGCTTCAACTGGTTCGAAAAGCTGATCCCTCAGGAAGCTGTCGCGGCATCCTTCTACACGGCCGGCGAGGACGCGGCCGCGGACCGCGCCGTGGTGGATGCAGCCTTGCCGTGGCTGGCAGAAGATCGCCACCAGCTTGTCCTGATCCACCTCGACCAGGTGGATTATGCCGGACACCACGAAGGCGGGCCGCTCGATCCGCGCTGGGACGCGGCCGCGCGCCGCGTCGATGACCGCCTGCGTGAGATCGCCGCAACATTGGATTTCAGCCGGGACACGCTGTTAGTGGTCAGCGACCACGGCCAGATCGACCGCGGCGGCCACGGCGGGCAGGATCCGATCACGTTGGTGGAGCCATTCGTGCTGGTCGGCGCGGGTGTGCGGCCGGGCAGCTACGGTGATGTGAACCAGGTCGACGTGGCCCCCACGTTGGCCGCGCTGCTGGGCGCAAATATCCCGGCCTCGGCCCAGGGCCGCGTGTTGACGGAAATGTTGGCGCTGACGGACGATCAGATGACGTCTATCGGCCGCGCGGCGGCAACGCAGCAAGCGCAATTGGCCGCAGCCTACGGCGAAGCGATCGATCGCCCCATCACCGCGATCTCAGGCGCCGATCCCGTGGCTGACCACCAGGCGGCCATGGCGGCCGCCCGGAGCGCGCGCCTGAACAGGGAGCGGCTTCCGCGAGCCGCCCTGGCCGTGGCGTTGCTGGGCCTGCTCATTGCCGCCATCTATCGGGCGCGCGGCCGCCATCTGGCGGGGCAGGGGCAAGCCCGGCCCGGGCAGGGGCAAGCCCAGCCCCTACGTTGGGTCGCACTGGGAACCGCCGTCTACTTGTTGGTCTTCAACGTGCGCTACGCGGTCGTGCAGGGCCGCACCTACTCGCTCAGCTCCGTGTTGGGCGCCGATGAGCTGATCCTTTCCACCGCAGTCACGGCCTCGCTGGCGATGCTGGCGGGGTGGGCCGTGGTCGTCATCGGGACGCGGCTCTATCGCCGATCCCCCCGCGCTGCCGCGCAGCTTGCCCTGATGTGGGTGCTGTTCACCGCGGCCATCACAAGCCTGCCGGCGTTGGTCAGCTACGTGCTCAACGGCGCCGTCGTCGGGTGGACGCTGCCCGACTTCGGCACGTTCTTTCTCGGCTTCCTGGCCGTACTCCAGACGTTGTTCGTGGCCGCCGCCGGGCTGATTCTGACCGGTTTCTCAGCGCTCGCTGCACGCCTGGCAAGGTGACTGCCGAAAAATGGAACGCGGACGAGCGCGGATGAACGCGGAGAACACTAGGGTTCACATTCTCAGGAGAAAACCAAAACCATGACGCAAGAGATAAGACAAGTCGAACGCATTATCGAACCGCAGACCGTGATGGAAGGCGCGGGCGTCCGGTTGAAGCGCAGCTTCCCCGGCCGCAGCCTGGATTTCCCCGACCCGTTCCTGCTGTTCGATCACTTCGGCTCCGACGATCCCGCGGATTACATGGCCGGCTTCCCCGTGCACCCGCATCGCGGCATCGAGACGGTCACCTATATGCTGGTCGGCGCGGTGGCGCACCGGGACAGCCTGGGCAATGCCGGCGTGATCGAGGCCGGCGATGTGCAATGGATGACTGCCGGGGGCGGCATCATGCACGAGGAAATGCCCCAGCAGGCGCCCGACGGACGGATGGAGGGTTTTCAGCTCTGGGTCAATCTGCCGGCACGGCTGAAGATGTCCCAACCGCGCTACCAGGAGATCGCGGCCGAGACCATTCCACAGATCACGCGGCCGGACGGCGTCGTGATTCGCATCATCGCCGGTGCTGTCGACGGCGTGACCGGCCCGGTGACCGAGATCGCGGCAGCTCCGATCTACCTGGACGTTTCGGCGCCGGCACATGCCAGCTTCACCTTCCCCGTCACGCGCGGCCACACGGCGCTGGCGTATGTCTTCGAAGGCGAAGGCGCGTTCGGGGACCGGGTCGTGCGCGGGCCGAAGCTCCTGTTATTCGACGACGGCGACGCGGTCGAGGTGCGGGCTGCGGAGGCGCCGGTCCGTTTCCTGCTGATGTCGGGCCAACCCGCCAACGAGCCCATCGTCCGCTACGGCCCGTTCGTGATGAACACGCGGGAGGAGATCCGCCAGGCGCTGCGCGATCTGCAGGAAGGGACGTTCGTCAAGCGATAGAGGGGACGCAGATTTGCCTCATTGTCCTGATTTACCGTTTCAACAGAGCATCCTGCAATCTATAAGCAAGACTCTCGCTATGAAAAGAACGCTCACTCCGGCCGACCTCGGCCGTTTCATCGCAGAGCAGGGCATCGCGGCCGAGATCGTGCCGATGGCCGCCGAGACGCCCACCGTGCCGGCTGCGGCCGCCGCACTGGGCGTCACGACCGGGCAGATCATTAAGTCGCTGCTGTTCCTGATCAGGGAGCAGGCCGTGCTTGTCATCGCCAGCGGGGACACCGTCGTCGATCGTCGGCCCTTGGCAGATCGCTACGGCGTGGGAAAGAAGCAGGTCAAGCTGGCCGACGCTGAGACCGTGCTGCAGTTGACCGGTTATCCGGCCGGTGGGGTCCCGCCCTTCGGTCACGCCGCGCCGCTGCCTACGCTCCTGGACAGGGGCGTGTTGGCCTGGGACGCGATCTATGGCGGCGGAGGAGACGATCACACGCTGCTGCGCATCTCCCCGGCCGAGCTGGCGCGCGCAACCGGCGCGGAGTGGATTGACCTGTAAAGATCCGAGGGCGTGCCGAGACCTTGTCCGATGCATCAACAAGCATCCTGAGCGGAGCCGGGGTCCTTCGACTGCGCACTGCCGTGCTTCGCTCAGGATGCCCCGGCGCAGTCGAAGGATGCGGCCTCCGGCAAGGCCGGAGGTGCGACCCCCGGCCTTGCCGGAGGTGCGGCCCCAGGAGGTGTCTCCATGCAAAGACATACCGAACTCACCCGGCAGCGGCTGCGCGCATTCGCGGCAACGCTGCAAGGCATCCTCTACGACGAACGTTCGCCGGTGGCGTTGGCGGCCTATGCTGCGCCGGACCGCATCCGCTATGCCGATGCGATGCGTGGCGCGTACCGCCCCATCCAGGTCGGTGAGCGCTTCGGCCCACCGTGGTCCACCCATTGGTGTCGCGTCGAGATCGCTATCCCGGCCGCCTGGGCCGGCCGCGAGGTGCACTTGCTGTGGGACTCCACCTCCGAGGCGTGCATTTGGGCGGAGTCGGCATCCTCAGATGCGGACCGGGCTGGCGAGCCGCTGCAAGGCCTGACCGGCTCGGGCAGCGGCTGGAACGATGAACCGGCGCGTCCGCCGCGCGGGGAGTATTGCTTGACGCGGGAGGCGGCGGGCGGCGAGCAGATCGTGCTGTATGTCGAGGTCGCCTGCAACGGGCTCTTCGGCATGGCGAGCGAGCTTGCCGGGCCCACCTATCTGGGCCTGCTGCGCCAGGCTGAAATCGCCGTTTTCAACCGCGCGGCCTGGGATCTGCTGTGGGATTACCGGGTGATCGCGGACATGGCGTGCGAGCTGCCGGCCAACACCCCGCGCGGGGGCCAGGCGCTTTGGGCAGCCAACGCCATGGTCAATGCGATCGATCCCACTGACGCAGCGACGTGGCCCGCGGCGCGGGAGATCGCCGCGCGTTTCTTCGCCGCGCGCAACGGTGACGGCCAGCACAACCTGTCGGCCGTGGGTCATGCGCATATCGACACGGCCTGGCTGTGGCCGTTGGCCGAGACGCGGCGCAAGTGCATCCGCACCTTCACCACTGCGGTGCGCTACATGGCAGACTACCCTGATTATCGCTTCGCATGTTCCCAGGCGCAGCAGTATGCGTGGATCAAGGATCAAACGCCGGGGCTGTACGAGCAGATCAGGGCGCGCGTCGCCGAGGGGCGCTTCATCCCCGCAGGCGGCGCTTGGGTCGAGATGGACTGCAACATCCCGACGGGCGAGTCGTTGGCCCGGCAGTTCCTGTATGGGCAGCGCTTCTTCAAGCAGGAGTTTGGCCTTACGTGCAGCGAGCTGTGGCTGCCCGACGTGTTCGGCTACGCGGCGCAGCTTCCGCAGATCATGCGGTTGGCCGGCATCCGGCGCTTCCTCACCATCAAGCTCTCGTGGAACCAGTTCAACAAGCTGCCGGCTAACACTTTCCTGTGGGAGGGGCTGGACGGGAGCCGGGTTCTGACGCATTTCCCCCCGTTGGACGATTACAACGCGCGCGGGACCGTGAAGGACGTGCTCCAGAACGTCGCGAGTTTCCGCGATCACGACCGGGCGAACGAAAGCTACCTGCTCTTCGGCTACGGCGACGGCGGCGGCGGGCCGACCCTGGCGATGCTGGAGCAGCTCCAACGCATGTGGGATGTGGATGGCCTGCCGCGCGTGCAGATGCGCTCGCCGCGCGAGTTCTTCGACCGCGCTGAGGCCGATATCAAGGAGCCGACGGTCTGGTCGGGCGAGCTTTACCTGGAGCTGCATCGCGGCACCTACACGACCCAGGCGCGCAACAAACGCGACAACCGGCGCAGCGAGCTGCTGCTGCGCGATGCCGAATTCCTTTCAGCCATCGCCAGCCGGACCGCCGGCATCCCCTATCCCGCCGAGGAACTGGAGCGCCTGTGGAAGCTGGTGCTGCTGAACCAGTTCCACGACATCATTCCCGGTTCGTCCATCGCCGAGGTCTACGAAGATTCGGCTGTGCAATATGCTGAGGTGTTGGCGAACGGCGCGATGTTGCGTGAACAGGCGGTGAGCGCGTTGGTGGGCGGGGGCGAGGCACTCCGTCCGACATCCCGCTCTGACCAGAGCCTCCCTTCTGATGAAATGCGCGTGGGTGAGGCAGGCTCGCCGGGTGGTAGGGGCGAGGCACTCCGTTCGACATCCCGCTCAGACCAGAGCCTCCCTTCTGATGAAATGCGCGTGGGTGAGGCAGGCTCGCCGGGGAGTGCCTCGCCCCTACTATATGCCGTCAACACGTTGGGCGCAGCGCGGACCGAGGTGATCGAGCTGCCTGTGGGCGCCCCGGCTCGCCAGATCGGCGCCGATGGACGGCCGCTGGGCGTCGTCAGCGCGCCGCCCATGGGGTATGCTGTCTTCGCGCAGCCCGCTTCGGGGCCGCAAGCAACCCTGCTTGAGGCGGAAACAGGCTTCGTGCTGGAGAACGACCTGGTGCGCGCGACCTTCAACCGGGGTGGCGGACTGATCGGCCTGTTCGACAAACGCGCCGAACGTGAATGCATCATGTCCGGCGGGTCAGGCAATCGCTTCGTGCTGTTTGACGACAACCCCGCCAATTGGGACGCGTGGGATGTGGACGCCTTCCACCTGGAGAAGCGCAGCGACGTGGGCCCCGCGCTGGCGGCGCGGGTGGTGGAGGCGGGTCCGCTGCGCGTTGCGGTCGAGTTCGCTTATCGACTTAGCCCCGCCAGCACCCTGCTGCAGACGGTCTCGTTGACTGCGGTCTCGCCCAGGCTGGATTTCGCGACCGAGGTCGAGTGGCACGAGAGCCACAGATTCCTGAAAGTGGAGTTCCCGCTGGCATTGCGCGCCGCCTCGGCAACCTACGAAACCCAGTACGGCCATGTCCAGCGGCCCACACACTTCAACACCAGTTGGGACCTGGCCCGGTTCGAGACGCCCGCGCAGCGTTGGGCCGATTTGTCCGAGCCGGATTTCGGCGTGGCGCTGCTGAACGACAGCAAGTACGGCTATGCCGTGCACGGTTCCGTCATGCGCCTCTCGCTGCTGCGCTCCCCCAAATTGCCGGACCCGGGCGCCGATATGGGACATCACGCGTTCCGGTACGCGCTGCTGCCGCATCCCGGTGCGCCGCAGCAAGCGGATGTCGTGGCCGAGGCATATCGGTTCAATGTGCCGCTGCTGATCGGCCGGACGACCGCGGCCCCGGGCGAAGTATCGTTCTTCAGCACAGACACACCCGCGGCCGTGATCGACTGGGTGAAGCAGGCCGAGGATTCGGACGCGTTGATCATCAGGTTGTATGAGGCCCGCGGCACGCACACGCGCACCCGCCTGGCCAGCTCGCTGCCGGTGTACGCCGCGGCGGTCTGCAACCTGCTGGAAGAAGAGGAGACGCCTGTGCTTTGGCAGGCCGGCGGCGCTTCGTTGGAGTTGCGGCCGTTTGAGATCGTTACGCTGAAACTGAGTATAATGCACAGAGCGCGTAGGGCGCAGGAGTAAATGCATGTTGACTTCAACAGGGATCGAGAAGCGGCGGGAAGCGCCTGAGCAACCGGCGCACGAAGTTCCGCCCCAAATCCTGAATCTGGCCGAGATGGTGCGGAGCATGCCGGATGCCGACCGCGAGCGCTTTGAGCGCATTTTCCGCATCAGCGAGGTGCCCGGCGCTCTCACTCCGCCGCCGGCTATGTATGACTGGATCCGGGGCTATTTCGGTTCAGTCGAAGCCGTTTCAATCCAGCGGATCGTCAAGGTGACCAATCTTGTCACCTGGGAGGGTGCGCTCTACAACGAACTGCGCGCCCGCCGCCCCCTGGAAATCCGCAGCTCAGCCGACTTGACCAAGGTCATCGAGGAAACCCGGAATGGCCCGTTCTGCCGGCCCCTGGACGGAACCCCCGAAGACACCTTCGGGCGGGCGCAAGGCGCCCATGCCATCACCGCCAGCAACGTCGCCAAGTACGACGGCCACCACGGCATCGTGATCTTCGATGAGCATGATCCGTTGGCCCTGACCGGCGAGAAGGTGAAAGACTATATCGATACGGCCTGGGCCTGGGGCCAGAAGGCGCACGCAGCCGATCCCGAGGCCAAATACTTCTTCTTCATGTGGAACTGCCTGTGGAAAGCTGCGGCTTCGCTGGTGCATGGACACACGCAGATGACCCTCACCCGGGACATGCACTATCCTAAAGTCGAGTTCCTGCGGCGGTCTGCGGCGGCGTATCACAGCCAGTACGACGCCAACTACTTCGCCGATTTCAATGCCGTGCACCGCACCTTGGGGCTGGGCTTTCAGTGGCGCAGCGTGGACGTGGCTGTCTCCCTAACACCCGTCAAGGAGCGCGAGACCCTGCTCACCGCACCCAGCCTTAACGACGACCTCAAAGAGGCGATTTTCATCGTGCTGGACACTTTCATCAAGCAGCAGGGGGTTAAGAGCTTCAACGTCGCCATCCAGATGCCGCCCATCGCGGCGACCCCTGAGGACTGGAGCGGCTTCCCCGTCGTCGCGCGCATCGTCGACCGCGGCGATCCGATGAATCGCACCGGCGACATCGGCGCGATGGAGCTCTATGCGGCCAGCGTGATCGGCACAGATCCGTTCTTCGTGGCGGAGGCGCTGAAAGGATCCTTCGGGAACGCCTGAAGCAGGAGAGGGCAAAGATGTCCGAAACCGCACAACGCGAGATAGTTACACAGTCGCCTTTGCTTGATGCCGGCGGGCGATTGACCCAGGTCGGTTGGGCGCGCGCGCCGCTGCTGGACTGCAACCTGGAGGCGGTGCGCTTTTATCCGCGCCTCTTCAGCCCATTGCAGCGGTTTCGCGTCAAGCGTTGGGACTACTACGGCGTTACGACCCCCGACCTTTTCTTCTCGGCCACTTTGGCTGATCTGGGCTACGCGGGCCAGGCGTTCGTGTACGTGGTGGATTTCGTCACCGGCAAACACCACGAGGAGACGCTGACCCTCCCGCCGGGCGACGCGATCTCTCTGCCGCGCAACAGCACCGAGGGTGAATCCCACTTTGACAACGGCAAGGACCGCTTGCACTTCCAGGTCCTGCCCGAAACGCGCCGCGTGTCGGTAGTCTGGCCGGGCTTCGACGGGAAGTCGCTCTCCGCCGAGATCGCGCTGCGCGCGGCGCCGGCCCATGAATCCACGGTGGTCGTCATCCCGATCCGCGGCAGCCGGTTCTATTACAATCGCAAGATGAACTGCCTGCCGGCCGAAGGCTGGCTGCAGATCGGCGATCAGCACACCGTCATTACGCCGGAGACTTGCCTGGGCAACCTGGATTGGGGCCGGGGAGTGTGGGAGTACCGGTCGTTTTGGGTGTGGGCCAGCGCGTCAGGTTTCCTGCCCGACCGGCGGACGGTCGGCTTGAACCTGGGCTTCGGTTTCGGCGACACATCGGCCGCCACCGAAAACACCCTGATCCTGGATGGCCGTGTCCACAAGCTGGGCCAGGTGGACTTCACCTATGATCCGGAGGACTTCAAGCGGCCCTGGCGCATGACCTCGCTCGATGGCCGGTTGGACCTGACGTTTGCGCCGTTCCTGGAGCGCGTGGCCGCCACCAACCTGCTGGTGATCACCAGCGAGGTGCACCAGATGTTTGGCCGCTACCGCGGCACGGTGCGGGCCGATGATGGCGAGCCGATCGCTATCGATGGCCTGGTTGGCTTTGCCGAAGAGCATCACGCCAAGTGGTAGACAAGGAGAAGCCCATGAGCGACACGCACGAGCAGCCGCATGCGCAATCTGGCAGATTGCGCCACATGCCCGTGCCGCAATCCGCTGGATTGCGGGCCGGCCTGGATGCCGCGCCCGTCACCGTATCGCAATCCGCTGGATTGCGCAGCGGCTTGGATGCCGCGTCCACTGCTTTGTTGGTAATCGACGTCCAGCAAGGCCTGTTCCGCAAATCCACGCCGATCTATAAGGCCGAAGGACTGCTGGCCAACATCGAGGCGCTGGTAGCCCGCGCCCACGGGGCCGGGGCTCCGGTAATCTACATCCAACACGCCTCCGACAAGGTGCTGCCCTACGGCTCATCCGACTGGCAGCTCCATTCGCGCCTGCATCTTGAACCGGGCGACCTTCTCATCGGGAAGCAGCATGGCGATGCTTTCGAGGAAACCACGCTGCAGTCCGAGCTCGCCGCGCGCGGCATCAGCCGGCTGGTTGCGACCGGCCTGGTGACGCATGGCTGCGTCAAGGCTACCTGCCTCGGCGCGCTGGCGCACGGCTACGCCGTTGTGCTGGCCGCGGACGGGCATTCGAGCTACAGTAAGGATGCCGCGCGCGTGATCGAAGAGTGGCACGGCAAGCTGAGTGCGGCTGGTGTGATCGTGCAACCAACCCGGGAGATCGTTTTCTGATATGACGGTTCTCACCCTGCTTTCCTGGAATCTGAACGGCGCCCGCGCGGCCTATCGCGCAGGCTTTCTCCCCTGGCTGGCGGAAGCCGCGCCCGACATCCTCTGTCTGCAGGAGACCCGGGCCGATGCGGATCAGCTCCCTGACGAGATGCGCCAGCCGGCCGGCTACCATGCGTTCTGGCATGGCTCGGAGCGCAAGAAGGGCTACAGCGGCACTGCACTGCTCTCGCGCCGCGCGCCCGACCAGGTTCAGTTCGGATTGGGCGTGCCTGAGTTCGACGACGAGGGCCGCACCATCGTCGCCCACTACTCCGATTTCACGCTGATCAACTGCTACTTCCCCAACGGCAGTCGCGATCACAGCCGCGTGCCTTATAAGCTGGCGTTCTATGACGCGTTCCTTGAGATGTGCGAACGCCTGCGTGAGGAAGGACGGCCGTTGGTGTTCTGCGGCGACGTGAACACCGCGCACCGCGAGATCGACCTGGCGCGGCCAAAGGATAACCGTAACACCACCGGCTTCCTGCCCGAAGAACGGGCCTGGATGGATCAACTGGTCGCACTTGGCTACATTGACACCTTCAGGCACCATCACCCCGACCTGACCGGCCAGTATACCTGGTGGGCGCAGTGGGGCGGCGCGCGCGAGCGGAACATCGGCTGGCGCATCGACTACTTCTTCGTCGCGGCCGAAGTGCTGCCGCGTGTGTGTGGCGCCTTCATCCTGCCTGACGTGCGCGGCAGCGACCACTGCCCGGTGGGCATGAGATTGGAGAGCGCGGCATCATGAAGGTGCTCCCCTTTCACGAGGCCCATCTCGCCGAGGCCGCGGCGCTCTTCGTCGAGGAGCTTGCCCGGCTGCGCCGCGCGGTCCCTGCGCTTTCGGATCGGTTGACGGACCCGCACGCGGTGAGTGAGCGCATCAGGCGCATCATGGCGGCCTGCGGCGGCGTGATGGCGCTGGAGGACGGCGTGCTGGTCGGTTACCTGGGCTGGTGGCTGGCGCAGGACTTCCGAGGCGCCGGGCATAGAGCTGCGTACTGCCCGGAATGGGCGCACGCCGCCAACGGGCCACGCAAAGCCGAAATCTACCGGGCGCTCTACCGCGCTGCAGCCGCACAATGGGCCGCAGGCGGCTGCGAGGTCCACGCGATCACCCTGCTGGCGCACGACCCGGTCGCAGAACGAGCCTGGTTCTGGAATGGCTTCGGTCTGCTGGTGGTGGACGCGGTCCGGCCGGCGCGCGGATTGGATCGCAGTCCGGCGGAACGCGGCACGTTGCAGTTCCGTGCTGCCACCGCGAAAGATGCCGCGGCGTTGGCTGAGCTTGACGCCGAACACTGCCTGCACTACGGTCAGCCCCCCATCTTCATGGCCCCGCGCCGGGGCGAAACCGCGGCAGGCTGGGCTGAGTTTTTAGGGCGGCCGCGCAACGGCGTATGGCTGGCGTGTGACGAGGCTGGACCGGCCGGGTTCATGCGATTCGACGGCTATGAGTTCGACGGCGCGGCGGTCGTCGCGTCAGAGACGACGGTCAAGATCAACGGCGCGTACGTCCGGCCATCCTGTCGCGGCCGCGGGGCGGCCGCGGGCATGCTGGATGCGGCGCTGAAAGACTACGCCGGCCGCGGCTTCACCGCCTGCGCGGTGGATTTCGAGTCGTTCAACCCGGAGGCCGCGGCGTTCTGGCCCCGTTACTTCGAGCCGGTCTGCCTGTCCCTGATGCGGGTGCCGGAGACCACCCCGCAGGGTTGAAAACGTGCTGCGTTACCGGAATCGAGCCTTCAGGCGGTCTGGTGTGTATGGGCGAGTAACCGGCTAAAGCCTCGATTCCAGTCTTTCGCAATGTTCTGCCCGGTGCATGCCGATGGGCGGGATGGATAACTCAAAATGACAAAGGAAAACCTATGCATCGGCTACACGCGGACGCCGTCCATTCCCGGCCCGTTCGGGGGCCGCAGGACTTCTGGAAGGTGCGCGAGCTGCTGGTGCGCACCGCGACAACGCCGCTAGGGCTGAACTGGGATGTGCGGCGCTGGGACGGCGCGTATTTCTACAATCCCAACGGCGCCTGGTCGCCGGATTGGGCCGGACGCATCCGGCTGTGGGAGACGGAGGCCGGCCAGCTCGTTGGGGTCGTCAACTGGGACGGCCCGCGTGAGGCGCACCTCCAGGTCGATCCGGACTACCGCTATCTGGAACCGGAGATGATCGCCTGGGCCGAAGAGCATCTGGCCGGGGCAACCGCAGAGGGCGATGCGCGCCAGCTTGAGCTCTACGTCTACGAATATGACGCGCTGCGCCAGCGGCTGCTGGCCGGGCGCGGTTATGAGAAGCAGACCTACGGGGGCATGCTGCGCTACATGCGCCTGGGCCAGGGTCCCATCCCCGATCAGCCCATTGCCGATGGTTACACCCTGCGCACGACCCGGCCCGAGGAGTTGGCCGACTGTCAGCGCATCGCGGATTTGCTGAACGCCGCATTCCACCGGGACTTTCACAACGCGGCCGAATACCAGGCGTTCACGCGGCTCGCGCCTTGTTTTTGCCCGGCGCTGGATTTGGTGGCAGAAGCGCCGGACGGCAGCTTTGCGGCATACGTGGGTGTGCCCTATGATGCCGTGAATCGTTTGGGCATCTTCGAGCCGGTTTGCACTCATCCTGACCATCTGCGCAAGGGTCTGGCCCGTGGTTTGATGCTGGAGGGCCTGCGCCGGCTGCGCGCCATCGGCGCACTCGCGGCAACCGTCGACACCGGCGACATGATCCCGGCCAACCGCCTCTACGATAGCCTGGGGTTCACTGAGGCATATAAGGGTTATACTTACAGGATGATCACTCGGCTTTAAGGATTTTGACAACGGCGTGATATCAGCTATTATTGCGCCATTCACGATTGCTCTTGTGCTACTCCCACCTTACTACCCGATTATCGGAGGTTGAAGCATGGATCCACTCATCCTTGCCCGTTGGCAATTTGCCATCACCACGGTCTACCACTTTTTCTTCGTGCCCTTGACGTTGGGACTGGCCGTCCTGGTTGCCATCATGGAGACGATGTACGTCCGCACCGGCAACGAGGACTGGAAGCGCATGACGAAGTTCTGGGGTAAGCTGTTCCTGATCAATTTTGCCATGGGCGTCGCTACCGGCATCGTCCAGGAGTTCCAGTTCGGCATGAACTGGTCGAACTACTCCCGCTTTGTGGGTGATATCTTTGGCGCCCCCCTCGCGATCGAGGCGCTGTTGGCCTTCTTCATGGAATCCACTTTCCTCGGCGTCTGGATCTTCGGTTGGGAAAAGCTTTCCAAGAAGGTGCACCTGGCGACGATCTGGTTGGTGGCTATCGGCTCGAACCTGTCTGCGCTATGGATCTTAATCGCCAACTCGTTCATGCAGGAGCCGGTCGGCTACGTGCTGCGCAACGGGCGCGCTGAGATGACCGATTTCGGGGCATTGGTGACGAATCCTCACGTCTGGCTGCAATGGCCGCACGTCTTCTTCTCCGGCTTGACGACGGCCGGTTTCTTCATGCTCGGCATCAGCGCCTTCCGCCTGCTGCGGGAGCGGAACAAGCCGGTGGCGGCCCCCGCCAAGGCGCCAACGGCCAAGCGCGGCGCCAATAAGCAAAAGGCTGAGCCTGTTCTCAAAGGGGAGACCGAGGCCGCGTTCTTCCAGCGCTCGTTCCGACTGGCGGCTATGGCCGCTCTGATCGGCGCGGTGATGGTGGGCGGCATCGGCCATGCCCAGGGACAACACATGGTCAGAACACAGCCGATGAAGATGGCCGCGGCCGAGGCGCTGTGGGATACCGAGAAACCGGCTGCGTTGTCGCTTATTTCCATCACCGACGAGGCGAACCGCAAGAATCTCTTCGCGTTCCGTATCCCGTATGCTTTGAGCATCCTTTCCTGTAATCGCACGGATTGTGCGGTCGAGGGTCTCAACGATCTCCAGGCCAAATATGAGGCGCAATACGGCCCAGGGAACTATATGCCTCCTGTGACTGTGCTCTTCTGGGCCTTCCGGGCGATGGTGGGCGCGGGCACCTTGATGGTGCTGTTGGCGGCGTTGGCGCTCTATCTGAAGCTGCGGAAGAACGCAAAGCTCCCGGCCTGGCTGTTACGGGCGCTGCCGTTCGCGATCGCACTGCCTTACCTGGCCAACAGCGCCGGCTGGATCTTGACCGAGATGGGCCGGCAGCCCTGGATCGTCTTCGGGGTGTTGAAAACCCAAGATGCCGTCTCGCCGAATGTCCCGGCCGGGATGGTGCTGGCCTCGCTCCTTGGCTTCACGCTGCTCTATGCTGTGTTGATGGTCGCCGATGTGTATTTGCTGGCCAAGTATGCCAAGGCGGACTCGGCCGAAGTCGCCGCAGATGTCGTCCCAGCGTACGCGTAAGCCGGGCGCCATACTTTCCTTGTCTACCATTGACGGAGGCAATCTATGAATCTCAGCACCCTCTGGTTCATCCTGGTCGGTGTCCTGTTCACCGGGTTCTTTTTCCTGGAAGGGTTTGATTATGGCGTCGGCATCCTCATGCCGTTTCTGGGCAAGAAGGATGAGGAGCGCCGGGTGATCCTCAATACCATTGGTCCGGTGTGGGATGCGAACGAGGTCTGGCTGCTGACCGCCGGCGGCGCGATGTTCGCGGCGTTTCCGAACTGGTATGCGACGCTGTTCAGCGGCTTCTACCTGGCGTTGTTCCTCATGTTGGTGGCGCTTATCCTGCGCGCCGTGGCCTTTGAGTTCCGCAGCAAAGACAAGAACCCGCGCTGGCGCACCCTTTGGGATTGGTGCATCTTCTTCGGCAGCTTTGTGCCCGCGCTCCTCTGGGGCGTAGCCCTGGCGAACATCATCCGCGGTGTGCCGATCGATGCCAACAAGGAGTATGTCGGCGGCTTCTTCAATCTGCTGAACCCCTATGCGCTTCTGGGGGGCCTGACCGGCCTGGCTCTCTTCACACTGCACGGTGCGACCTTCCTGAGTCTGCGCACTGAGGGTGAGCTGCACCAACGGGTTGAGGCGCTGGCCGCCCGGCTGTGGCCGGTGGCGTTGATCCTCGGCGTTGCTACGGCGGCAGCCAGCTACTTTGCGCGCATCATCGTTAGCAGCATCCCCTTGATCGGCGCCGTCCTGGCCTGCCTGGCGCTGCTGGCTGCAGGCTTGCTGCTGCGGCAGAAGAGGTCCGGATGGGCGTTTGTGATGACCGGCCTGACCATTGCGCTGACCGTTATCACCATTTTCACCGGCCTCTTTCCCCGGGTCATGGTTTCCAGCCTGAACCCGGAGTGGAGCCTGACGGTGACGAACGCGGCTTCGACGCCGTACACTCTGAAAGTGATGAGCATCGTCGCGTTGATCTTCGTGCCCATCGTGCTGATCTACCAGGCGTGGAACTACTGGGTGTTCCGCGCGCGGGTCAGCGGGAAGAGCGCGCTGAAGTACTGATAGGCAAAACGACCACCGGGAAACATCTGTCCAGGGGGCGTGCCAATGCAATCGATGATTAGATCATCGACCACATCGGCACGCCCTTCTTTGTGTCCTTTTGCCGGAACATCGCCGGAATTCGTGTTTGGCTCGGCTCGGTGGTATAATTCGGTGCTCAGGATTCAGATCACATGTCTCTTTTAGTAGCAACCGGCCTGGCCAAAGCCTACGGCGCATTGGATGTCTTCTCCGGCGTTGATGTTCGCGTGGAGGCGGGCGACCGCATCGGTTTCGTCGGCGCGAACGGCGCGGGCAAGACCACCCTGCTGCGCATCATGGCTGAGGCGGAGGCAGCCACTGCGGGCGATGTCGCGCGCAAGCGCGGCCTGACCGTAGGGTATCTGCCCCAGGATCCGCCGCCGGCCGGCGACAGCTCGCTGTACCAGTCGATGCTTGAGGTCTTTGCTGATCTGCGGGGCCAGGCTGCGGCGCTATCCGACCTGGAGCATCAACTGGCTGCGGCCGCCGCTGCGGCAGGCGATAACTACGACGAGTTGCTGCAAGCCTATGGCCGGGCTCAGACCGCATTTGAGGTTGCGGGCGGTTACGATTACGAATTGCGCATTCGCCAGGTGTTGGGCGGCCTGGGGTTCAATGAGGATGAACACGCGAAGCCGCTGGCTCACCTGAGCGGAGGGGAGCGTACGCGCGCGCTTTTGGCCCAGTTATTGCTGCGCGAGCCGGATTTGCTTCTTTTGGACGAGCCGACCAACCATCTCGATCTGGAGGCGGTGGAATGGCTGGAAGAGGTCTTGCTGCGCTGGAACGGCGCGTTGATCGTCGTGGCGCATGACCGCTACTTCCTGGACAAAGTGGCGAACCGCATCTGGGACATGAACTTCGGCCGCGTGGAAACCTATCGCGGGAACTATTCGGCCTATCGCACCCAGAGGGAAATGCGCATCGAGCGCCAGCGTCGGGAATGGGAGTCGCAACAGGAATTCATCGAGAAGACCGAGGACTTCATCCGCCGCAACCTGGCCGGACAGCGCACCCGCGAGGCCCAGGGCCGGCGTACGCGCCTGGAACGCTTCCTTCGCGATGAGGCTATCGATCGGCCGCAAGATCAGAGACAGGTCCGCCTGGGATTGACGACACAGATTCGATCCGGCGACCTGGTGTTGGCCACCAAGGATTTGGCGGTGGGCTACACCCGGCCGTTGTTCTTCTGTCCCGATACCGAGATCCGGCGCGGCGATCGGGTGGCGTTGATCGGCCCGAACGGCGCAGGCAAAACGACGCTGCTGAAGACCGTTTTGGACCAGGTGCCGCCGCTGCGTGGGCGGGTGCGTTACGGCGCCAGCGTGCAGGCCGGCTATCTGGCGCAGGCCCAGGCCGGGCTTGACCCCGAAGAGACGGTGTTGGATGCGATCCTGGATGTGCAGAACTTGCCGCTCGGCCAGGCGCGGAACTTCCTGGGTCAATTCCTGTTCGCGGGCGATGACGTGTTTCGCACGATTGGCACCCTTTCGGGCGGTCAGCGCAGCCGGGTCGCGCTGGCGCGGCTCACCCTGCAAGGGGCCAATTTCCTGCTGCTGGATGAGCCGACCAATCACCTCGACCTGGACACCCAGGAAATCCTGGAGCAGGTGCTGCGCAGCTTCCCAGGCACCGTGCTGCTGGTGACGCACGATCGCTGGATTGTGCAAGCGTTGGCGACCCACATCTGGCGGGTGGACGGTGACGAGCTGCGCGTCTATAAGGGCAACTACGACGAGTACCTGCGCCAACGGGCCATTGAGACCGAGGATCAGGCGAAGATCGAGGCGGTGGCTGAGGAAACCGGCCCAACGGAGTATGACCGAGAACGTACGCGCGAAGAGCGGCGCCAGCGCAAGGCTGCCGAAAAGCGCGCCGAAGTGGCCGCCGCCCTGGAAGGGCGCATTCATGAGCTGGAGGCACAACTTGCCGAGCTGAGTCATCAGCTTGAGGTCGCCAGCCTGGCCGGCGATGTCGGCAGGGTGCACCGTTTGGGTACGGCATATCAGGCGGTGGAGACGGAGCTGCACAAGCTCATGGTGGAGTGGACGGACTTCGTATGAAACCTCTGGTCATCGGCTTGACCGGCGGCATCGGCGCCGGCAAAAGCCACATACGCAATGTGCTGACTTCGCTGGGCGCTGAGGGGATCGACGCGGACCTCGTGGCGCGGGAGGCGATGTCTCCTGGGGGCCCGGCCTTTGGCCCGGTGCTGGCTTCACTCGGCACTGAAATCCTGGGGCCGGATGGCGCCATCGACCGGGCGCGGCTGGCCGAGCGCGTCTTTGCCGATGCCGACGCGTTGGCCCGGTTGGAAGCCATCGTGCACCCGATTGTGGGCGAAGTCATCGCCCGGCAGATTGCTGCGTCATCTGCGCCGGCGGTGGTGATCGAAGCTATCAAGCTGCTTGAGTCCGGGATCAACCGGCAACAGTGTGACCAGGTGTGGGTTGCGCACTGCAGCCCACGGCTTCAGTTTTCCCGGCTGAAGAAGAGCCGCGGCATGAGCGCCGAGGAAGTGCGGCGGCGCATGGCGAACCAGATGCCTCCCGCCCGGATGATAGCCCAGGCGCAGCGCGTCATCCGCACGGACGGCGCCACGGCTGAAACCGCGCAGATGGTGTTGGCCGCATGGGTTGAGCTGGGTCTGCCGCTGCCCGCGCCGGTCATTCGTTTCGCGACCCTGGCCGATGCAGAGGGCACGGCTGCGGTGCTCAACAGCGTCGTGTTGGAGGGTGGGCGCACCATCGCGGGGCGCACGTTCACCCCCGCACAAGAGCGAGCGTATCTGCGCGGCATGCCGCGCCGCTCGTTCCTGAGCATCGCACTGCTGGGCCGGGTGGTGGCCGGTTTCCAGGTGGTGGAGCCGTATGCTGCTTACGCGCCGACCATGGATCACGTGGCCACCCTGGGTTCTTACATCGTTGCGCCGGTCCGCGGTCGCGGCATCGGTCGCGCGTTGAGCGCGTTCACGTGGGACGCTGCACGCGCCGCAGGATTCAGCAAACTTGTTATCACGGTGCGGGATGATAATCCCGAGGCGCAGAGATTCTACTGCGCGTTGGGCTTCCAGCCTTGCGGCCGCCTGGTGCACCAGGCGTTCGTCGATGGCCGGTATGTGGACGAGTTGTTGTACGAGTTGTTTCTGGTGTGAACATCGATTGAAGGAATCACGGATCGTTTCACAAACCGGGTTTCTCCGAGAAACCCGGTTTGTGAAACGAGGTGCGTGAGGAGCGGTCCGATCGGAGGGGAATATGAAACAATTACGCACATTATGGAACAGTCATCCTAACCTGGTCTCCTGGTTTGTTCTGGCGGTCGGGATGGTCATCATCGTTGTTTTTGCCGCACGTCACGTTGGCTTTCAGGCCGGGCAGTGGGCCGCGCTGATTGCGGCGACCGTAGCGCTGGCCGGTCTCTGCGTGTGGATCATCAGTTGGGAAGACGGGGATGAGGACGACGAGCCAGCGGTGACGACGAAGAACGAAGAATAACATATTGCGTACTACGTACTGCGTACTGCGTACTGCGTACTACGTACTGCGTACTTCTTGTACTTTTCGCACAATTCGCAATACGTAGCACGCAATACGCAATACGGACAGTCTGGCAGGATTTTCGCAACGAGTAATGATTAATGAGTAAACGCGATTACTACGAGGTTCTTGGGGTGCCGCGCGATGCGGACGAGAACGCGATCAAGGGCGCCTATCGCAAACTGGCGCGCCAATATCACCCCGACGTGAATAAGTCCGAGGATGCCGAAGATCGCTTCAAGGAGATCAACGAAGCGTACGAGGTCCTCAGCGATGCCGATAAACGGGCGGCCTACGATCGATTCGGACACGCGGCGGCGCAGGGCGGTTTCGGCGGCGGCGCGGGGTCGGGGTTTGGCGGCTTCCCGGGCGGCTTCGGCGATATCTTCGAGGAGTTCTTTGGCGGCTTCGGCGGGGCGCAAACGGCGCAGCGTGGTCCGGCGCGCGGCAATGACCTGCGCTATGACATGGAGATCACCTTCCAGGAAGCCGTCTTCGGCGCCGAGAAAGAGATCGAGGTGCCGCGCCAGGAAATATGCCCGCAGTGCCAGGGTTCCGGCGCCGAACCGGGCACCAAACCGATCCGGTGCCCTCAATGCAACGGCACCGGCGAAGTGCGCCGCGCCCAGCAGACGATCCTGGGCCAGTTTGTGAGTGTGACCACCTGCCCGCGCTGTAACGGGGAGCGTGAGATTGCGACTACCCCCTGCACCCATTGTCGCGGCCAGAAGCGCGTCCGGGTCACCCGCAAGATGGCGGTGAGCATCCCGGCCGGCGTGGACGATGGCATGCGCATCCGTCTGGCCGGCGAAGGGGAGCCAGGCGAGCGCGGGGGGCCACCGGGCAGTTTGTTTGTGGTGCTGCGCGTGCAGCCGCACAAGGTGTTCCAACGCCAGGACAATGACATTCTGCTGGAGCTGCCTGTGAACATCGTGCAGGCCGCGTTGGGCGCCGAGGTTGAAGTTCCTACAATGGATGGTCCCAGCAAGCTCACCATTCCGGCGGGCACGCAACATGGGGCGGTCTTCCGCCTGCGTGGCAAGGGGGTGCCGATCCTGCGCAGCAGCCGCCGCGGGGATCAGCTTGTCTCTGTGCGCGTGGTGGTGCCCGAAAAGCTGAACGAAAAACAGCGCAGGGCGTTGAAAGAACTGGGCGAATCGCTGGGATTGGAGTCGCTGGGCAAAGATAATCGGAACCTGTTCGAGAAGCTGATGGACGCGGTTGGCAACGCGCTGGGGTGATGATGAATTGGATTGAAATCAGCGTTCAGGCAGACGGCGAAGCGGCCGAAGCGGTCAGTGAGTTGTTCAACCGCCTCAACAGCCGGCCTGACGGCCAGGGCGGTGCAGTAACCGAGGTCGGCGGGTTCGATCCGGTGGGCGACGAGCATCACCAGTTCGTCGTGGTGAAAACCTATCTGCCCGCGGGCGAGCCAGAGGCGCAAGAGCGCAGGCGCCAGATCGAGGAAGGGCTGTGGTATCTTGGCCGCATCTATCCGTTGGGCGATGTCGTCGTGCGGCCGCTGGCTGAGGAGGATTGGGCGAACGCGTGGAAGGCCAGCTATCGGCCGCTGCGCGTCGGCCGGCGCTTCTGGATCGTACCGGCCTGGGAGCGTGACGCGGTTCAAGTGGGCCCCGATGACGTGCCGATCATTCTCGATCCCGGCATGGCGTTCGGCACCGGCCTGCATCCCAGCACGCAGCTCTGCCTGATGGCTATGGAAGACGTCGCGCGGCCGGGCCAGCGCGTCCTGGACGCGGGCTGCGGCTCAGGCATCCTCAGCATTGCCGCAGCCCGGCTCGGCGCGGCCAGCGTGGACGCGTTCGATATCGACCCCATCGCGGTGACCGCGACGCAGGAGAACGCGGCGCTGAACGACTTGCCTGTGCCGATTCACGTCGTTGTCAGTGCAGGGCCGGATGAAAGCTGGACGCGGACGAGCGCGGATGACGCGGACGGATCGCGCGCCGGTGGGCAGCCGCTTTTCGCCGTGAGCCGCGAGGATGATCGGCCTGCCTGGGACATCATCCTGGTCAACATCCTGCCGCATGTCATCACCGCCCTGCTGGATGCCGGCCTGCACACCTACCTGGCTCCCGGGGGCCGCATGATTTTGGCCGGCATCATCGAAGAGCGCGAGCCGGACGTGAGGGAGGCGCTGGCGCGGCGCCGGTTGGCGGTTGTCAGCCGCCTGGGCCAGGGTGACTGGGTGTCCCTGGTGGCGGCGCAAGCGGCGGCGCAAGAGGCGGCGGCGTGAACCAGCTCTACCCCATCCTCGAATTCGACCCGGCCCGCGAGGCGATCATCGAGCCGGGGCGACTCGTCAAGCCCATCGACGCGCCTGAGCATTGTGTGGTCTGCTTCTTTCAGGACGTCATCGAGCAGGTCGTGACAGAGCACGAAGCCCGGTGCATCGCGATGCAAAGCAGCGAGCTGAGCAAGCACCCATTGTATGAGATCACGCTGGAAGGCCGGCGATTGGCGTTCTTCCACCCCGGCGTCGGCGCTCCTTTGGCTGCCGGCCTGCTGGAAGAGGTGATTGCCCGCGGCTGCCGGAAGTTCATTGCCTGTGGCGGCGCAGGGGTGCTGAACAAAGAGATCGCGGTGGGCCACCTCGTCATCCCTACCGCAGCGGTGCGCGATGAAGGCGCCTCCTACCATTACCTGCCCCCGGCCCGCGAAGTTGCGGCCAACGCTGATGGCATTGCGGCGATCGAGCGGACGTTAGCGGGCCACGGCGTGCCCTACGTGAAAGGCAAGACCTGGACAACCGATGCCATCTATCGTGAAACAACCGCCAAGGTGCAGCGGCGCAAGGCAGAGGGTTGTCTGACAGTCGAAATGGAAGCCGCGGCGTTCTTCGCGGTCGCGCAGTTTCGCGGCGTGCCGTTCGCACAAATCCTCTATGGCGGCGATGATGTCAGCGGCGCCGAATGGGATTCGCGCGAATGGCTCAGCCGCGCCGATGTGCGTAGGAATCTGTTCTGGCTGGCCGCCGAGGCGTGTCTGACGCTGTGATGGGTGTGCAATGCACCGCTTTTTTGTTGCTCCCGAAGCTCTAGCCGTACACCCCGTTGTCCTGAGCGGCGAGCAGGCCCACCAGGTGCGCCGGGTGTTGCGGCTGCGCCTGGGCGATCGGGTGACGCTGCTCGACGGCCAGGGCTGGGCCTGTGAGGCGATGCTGGTCGCTCTGGGCGAGGCGGACGCGAAGTTTCAGATCGTGCGGCGCTGGGAAGCGGAGGGTGAGCCGGCCGCCCATATCACCCTGCACCAGGCGGTGCTGAAAGGCGATCGTTTCGGGTGGGCGCTGCAGAAAGGCACCGAAGTCGGGGTCAGCGCCTTTGTGCCGATCGTGTGCGAGCGCAACGTGGTCGATGACCTGGATGCTGTGGAAGACAAGCGTGAGCGGTGGGAGCGCATCATTCAGGAGGCGGCCGAACAGAGCGGGCGAGCGCGGCTGCCCAGGCTGCTGCCCGCACAGTTATTGACGCAGGCCGTCCATTCGAGCGCGAAAGCAGCGGCGGCCGGACCGTCCTCTTTGCGGATCATCCCCTGGGAGGGGGAGCAGTCGCGGCGGCTGCGGGACGCGCTGGCCGGCTGTAACCTGGGCCAGGGTGCGCGCATCGAATTATTCGTCGGTCCGGAAGGCGGCTTCACTGACGAAGAGATCGACCTGGCGCAACGGTATGGCATTCAGCCGGTGACGCTCGGGCCGCGCATCCTGCGGGCCGAAACTGCCGGGGTCGTAGCCGCGGCGCTGATTCTATACGAAGCGAGAGATATTTAGCAATGCTTGATTTTAACCTGAACCTGGGCAGCAGCGAGAAGGCCGAGGTCGAAAGCCGGATCGAAGGGGGGCCGCGGCCCGAAATCGAAAATGTGATCATCATCGGCAGCGGCCCGGCGGGCTGGTCGGCTGCGATCTATGTCGCGCGCGCGGATTTGCGCCCTCTGCTGATCACCGGCAACGAGTTGGGCGGCCAGGTTGCCTTGACGACCGAGGTGGAGAACTTCCCCGGCTTCGAGCAAATCCAGGGGCCTGAGCTGGTGGAGCGAATGCAGCGGCAGGCCGAGCGCTTCGGCGCCGAGGTTTTGATCGACACCGTCACCGAGATCGATGTGAACGGCCCGCCCTTCACCGTCAAGACGGCCAGTGGCAACGAATTCAAGACCAAGGCGATCGTCGCGGCCACCGGCGCATCCCCGCGACGGCTGGGCGCCGCCAACGAAGAACGGCTGACCGGACATGGGGTCAGCTATTGCGCGACCTGCGACGGCTTCTTCTTCCGCAACAAGGAAATCGTGGTGGTCGGCGGCGGCGACAGCGCGCTGCAAGAGGCGTTGTTCCTGACCAGGTTCGCGTCCAGGGTGCGCATCGTCCACCGCCGTGACCAATTGCGGGCCGGTGCGACCCTGCAGCGCCGCGCAGTCGAAAACCCCAAGATCGAGTTTGTTTGGAACAGCGTGATCACGAGCATTAACGGCGCGGAGAAGGTCGAAAGCGTCACCTTGAAGAATGTGGTCACCGGCGAGACGCACGACACGCCGGTCGACGGCGTCTTCATCTACGTCGGCCACCTGCCCAACAACCAGCTCTTCGTCGACAAACTGGCAATGGACGAGGAAGGCTACCTGATCACCGATAAGCTGATGCGCACCAGTGTGCCCGGCATCTTCGCCGCGGGTGAGATCCAGGACCACCGCTTCAAGCAGGTCGCGACCTCGGCAGGCCAGGGCGTGGCGGCCGCGCTGGAAGTGGAAAAGTACATCGCCGACCTGGAAGATCGAACGTATCCTGGCGGCAAGTAGTTCAGGAGTCAGGAGACAGGAATCTGGGATCAGAGGAGTCCGGTCTTGTTTTCACCAGCCATACTTCAAGCTTATCTGCGCGCAGCGGCGGCCGGCACTCACGACGTGGTCGAAGTGCCGCCGTTCGAGCTTTTCTTCAGCCCGAACGACGCGCTGCGGTTCTACAACTATGGGATGCCGGCTGAACCCGTGAAGGATGTTTCGGCGGAGACGATGGCGGCGCTGCGGGCTGAGTTCGCGCGCCGAGAGCGCCTGCTGCGTTTCGAGTTTATCGAGCAGTACGCGCCTGATCTCGGCCCCGCGTTGGCTGCGGCCGGCCTGGTTGAAGAAGGGCGCAATCCCCTGATGGTATGCACGCCGGACAGCTTTCGGCCTGCGCCCGATGTGCCTGGCCTGGCGATGCGCCAGCTCACGCCCGGATCGCCGGCTGCTGACCTCGCCGCGTTTATCAGCGTGCAGGCGTGGAGCTTCGGCGAAGAGGATCGCACCGATCCCACCGACGCGCAGGTCGAAGACTTGCGCCGGCGCTCGGGGCAAGGGGGCCGCTGCTTCCTCGGCCTGCTGGATGGCGAGCCCGTTACGGCCGGCGCCTATACGGCGCCGCTTCACGGGTTCACGGAGTTGGTGGGCATCGCCACGCTGGCGGCATACCGGCGCCAGGGCATCGCCAGCGCGCTCGTGGCCGCGATGGTCCGGGAGGCTTTCGGGGCCGGGGTGCAGGTCGCGTTCCTCGGCGCGGCTGACGAGCGCGCCGGCCGCGTGTACGAACGGGTGGGATTCAGACCTTATGCGACCGTGCTCGCGTATTGCGAGGAATAGGCCTGAAAAGAAACCAGGTTTCTGTCAGAAACCTGGTTTCTTTCATGCTACCAAAACATCGGTCCCATTTCCCGCCGGGCGACCAATGCCTCCATCTCCCCATCGGACGGCGCGCGCTCGAAGCGGCTGGCGGCGTCCAGCACTTTCGGCAGCACGTGGATGTCGCCAAGGGTATTCAGGAAGATGCCGGGCCGGCCCAGCACATACCACACTGCCAGGTCGATATCGGGCTGCTCTTCCAGCGGCTCGTACCAGGTGGCACGGGTGCGTGGGCCATCACCCCAGCGCCGGCGGGTAAGCCCTTTGATTGTCTGCACCGGCACGTTCCGCTCAGCACAGAGCTTCACCACCGCCTCGAAATCGGCCGCGTATTGAGGATTCTGCATCAACAGGTAGTTGTACGGCAGCAGCACCGTATCGAAATCGAAGCGCGCCAGGCTGCGCAGGTGCATGGCCGGCGCGACGACTTCGTGGCCTGTGACGCCGATGAATCGGGTCAGCCCCTGCTCGCGCGCTTCGATGGCTGCCTCCAGCGCGCCGCCCGGCCCCAGCGCCACCTCCCATTCCGCAGGATCGACCAGGAAGTGCAGTTGCAGCAGGTCCACGTGGTCGGTCTGCAATCGCTCCAATGACTCGTGGATCTGCTCCTTGGCCCTGGCATAGGTGCGCTCCTGGGTCTTGGTGGCCAGGAAGAAGTGGCTCCGGTGCTGTTTCATCCACGGGCCAATGCGCAGCTCTGCGTCGCCGTAGTTGCGGGCCACATCGATATGGTTGACGCCGTATTGCAGCAACACGTCCAGCGTGCGATCGGCTTCTGCCTGCGTTACGCCGCCCAACGCGGCCGCGCCGAAAATGGTGCGCGTGCTCAGGTGTCCGGTGCGGCCAAAGACCGACTTAGGAATCATCTGTTTCACCCCTTTCCGTAATCGTAGAACCCTTTCCCGTTCTTTTTGCCCAGGTGCCCGGCGCTGACCATGCGGCGGAGCAGGGGCGGCGCGGCAAAGCGCGGGTCTTTGGTCTCGGCGAACACCGCGTCGGCTATGAACAATGTGGTGTCCAGGCCGATCAAGTCCAGCAAGGTGAACGGCCCCATCGGATGGCCCAGCCCGAGCCGGATGCCGGCATCGAAATCCTCTTTGGTGGCGACGCCCCGCTCCAGCGCTTCGATGGCCTGCAGCAAATAGGGGATCAGCAGCAGGTTGACAACGAAGCCGGGCGTATCCTTGCTGACGATGATCGTCTTACCTAAGCTCTCACCGAATGCTTTGGCGGTTTGGAAGGTCTCCTCGCCCGTGAGGAAGGTGCGGACCATCTCCAGCAGGGCCATCACCGGCACCGGCTGCATGAAGTGGAGGCCCAGCACCTTATCGGGACGTTTGGTCGCCGCAGCCATGTCAGTGACTGCCAAGGATGAGGTGTTGCTGGCCAGGATCGCATGAGGCGGCGTCACCCGATCCAATTCGGCGAAGATTTCGCGCTTCAGATCGAGGTTCTCGACCACCGCTTCGATGACCAGGTCACAGTGCGCGAACGCCGCCATGTCGGTGACGCCAGTGATGCGCGACCGGGCGGCATCACGGTCTTCGGCAGCCAACTTGCCCCTGGCTACTGCCCGATCCAGCGAGCTGTTGATGCGCGCAATGCCGGCTTCGAGCAGTCCGTGATTGGCCTCGCGCACGACGACGGTGTAACCCGATTTGGCGCACACTTCGACGATGCCCGCGCCCATGAGCCCGCAGCCCACGACGCCGACATGCGAGATCCCTTGCGTCATTGCAAGCCTCCTGTGGGGTGGAGTGTTACTTCAGCAGTTTGGCGAATTCCTTCATCAACATCGGCTCAGGCACAGCGCCCTCGATGTGGATCGTCTCGTCGATCACGGTCCGCGGCACGCCCATCACCTGGTATTTGTTGGCAAGGTGAGGAAACTCGATAACCTCAACCATGTGGGCCTGGATCAGATCGCTTTCCAGCGCCATTTGGTACGCGAGCGACACGGCTCGCGGGCAGTAGGGTCAGGTGGGGGTGATGAAGACCTGGATCTTGACCGGCTTTGTGAGCCTGGCAATCTGCTTTCGCGTGTCGGGGGCCAGCCCTGAGTCCCCCTCAGCGACGAGTTTGATGCTCTCGATCAGGCCGCCGAACTCGTAGCCCGACGGGATGCCGAACATGCGGATGCCGTAATCCTTTGCTCCGACGATGGCCATGCCCGGGACTTTGTCGATGCCCAGGCTGTCGGCCAGCGCCTTGTCCTTTTCGAAATCGTAAACTTCGACTGAGACCTTGTCGGATAGCTCTGCCACCTCCTCCACCAGCTCGCGCGTTTCCTTGCAATACTGGCATTCAAAGGCCTGAGTGAAGACTTTGAACGTGACCGGCGTTTTCACGTCGGCCAGCGCGGCCTTGACGTCTTTGCGGATTGCCGCGTTCAAGAGTGCCATGCGTATCCCTCCCTTTGTGTAAGTACAATGCTCGTAACATTCTAACATAGTTCGGGATGGTGCAGAAACATCGGCAGCAAGTCTCAATGTAACCGGAGCATTCTGAGCGGAGTCGGGGTGGGGGACCCGACGGAGTCGAAGAATGCGGCCCCATCTGCCTGCTCCGGCGCCCTTCGACTGCGTCCCGGCAGAAAAACGGCCGGGACTCCGCTCAGGGTGCCTCCGCGCTTTTCTACATTGAGAATTCCTGCAAAGATCGGGAGCCCGGTTGCAGAAACTGACCTTCTATAGTAGAATCCATGTTGGATTCTTCGCGCTCTCTTCTCTCAGATTAAGGAGGTGCATACGATGTCTGCTTTAAACGGTTTAGTCCCGGCTGGCGTCATCCTGGGCGACGACGTGCAGAAGGTGTTTGCCTATGCCAAGGCGCATCAGTTCGCCCTGCCCGCTGCTAACTGTACGGGAACCAACACGGTCAATGCCTGCCTGGAGACCGCTGCCGAGCTGAATGCGCCGATGATTATTCAGTTCTCCAACGGCGGCGCGATCTTCTATGCCGGCAAGGGGTTGAGCAACACCGGACAGCGCTCAGCTATCGCTGGCGCCATCGCCGGCGCAATGCACGTCCATCAGCTCGCTGAAGCCTACGGCGCGCGGGTCATGGTGCACACCGATCACTGCGCCAAGAAACTGCTGCCCTGGGTGGATGGTCTGCTGGACGCAGGCGAGGCCTACTACAAGGTGCACGGCAAGCCGCTCTTCAGCTCGCATATGCTGGACCTGTCGGAAGAGCCGCTGCCCGAGATCATCGAAACCTGCAAGCGTTACCTGGAGCGCATGAGCAAGATGGGGATGACTCTGGAGTTGGAGTTGGGCATCACCGGCGGCGAGGAAGATGGCGTCGACAACACCGGTGTGAGCAGCTCGCGGCTCTATACGCAGCCTGAGGATGTGGATAAAGCCTACTCGGAGCTGATGCAGGTCAGCCCGCGCTTCACCATCGCGGCCGCGTTCGGCAACGTGCACGGCGTTTACAAGCCGGGCAACGTGAAGCTGCGGCCGGAGATCTTGCACAATTGCCAGGCCTACATCCAGCAGAAGCATGGCACGCCGGAGAAGCCGCTGGACCTGGTCTTTCATGGCGGCTCCGGCTCGACGCTGGAGGAGATTCGCGATGCGGTCTCCTATGGCGTGATCAAGATGAACATCGACACCGATCTGCAGTGGGGCTTCTGGGAAGGCATCAAGAATTACTACGTCAAGAACGAAGGATACCTGCAAGGCCAGATCGGCAACCCCAAGGGACCGGATGAGCCGAACAAGAAGTATTATGACCCGCGTGCCTGGCTGCGCGCCGGCGAGGAGACCTTCAAGGCCCGGCTGCGGAAATCCTTCGAAGAGCTGAACAATACCGGTCAGTAACAACCACAGATCATCGCGACCACTGCGGGCGCGGATGACAGGAGCCGATCATTGCCAAGATGATCGGCTCCTGTCTGTCATCTGTTCGGCTGAATGCTGCCATATCCAATCCATTTCGAGGTGACTCTCATGATCGTAACGACCAAGAAGCTGTTTGAACAGGCGTACGGCAAGGCGGCATACATGCCGTACGCCATCGGGGCCTACAACATCAATAACCTGGAGCAGACGATGGGCCTGTTCCGCGGCTGCGTGGACAGTCAGGCGCCTTTCATCATCCAGATCAGCAAAGGCGCGCGCACCTACACCCACAAGAGCATGCTGGAGGCTATCATCCGGGCTGCGGATCAGGTCTTCCCCGAGGCTATCTTTGCGGTGCACCTGGATCACGGCGACGAGAAGACCTGCATGGACTGCATCGCAAGCGGGTTCTACAGCTCCGTGATGATCGATGCCAGCCATGAGTCCTTTGAGAAGAACATCGAGATCACCCGCCGGGTGGTCGATGCCGCGCACGCGGCCGGCCTGGTTGTCGAGGCCGAGCTGGGGCAATTGGGCGGCGTGGAGGAGCATGTGAAGGTCAGCGAGGCCGATGCCAAGCTCACCGATCCGGACCAGGCCAGGGAGTTCGTGGAGCGTTCCGGCTGTGACTCGTTGGCGTGCGCCATCGGCACCAGCCACGGCGCGTTCAAGTTCACCGGCTCGCAGGGGCTGCGCTTCGACGTGTTGAGCCAGATTCAGCAACGGCTGCCCGGCTTCCCGCTGGTGATGCACGGCTCCAGCTCAGTGCCGCAGGAAGAGGTCGCCCGCATCAACGCGGCGGGCGGCAAGCTGGCAGGTGCGAAGGGCGTGGATGACAACCAGTTCCGCCGCGCCGCGGAGTTGGGCGTCACCAAGATCAATATCGACACCGATGGCCGCCTGGTTTGGACGCGCGTCCATCGCGAGTTCTTCCGCGACTTCCCGGAGAAGTTCGACCTGCGTGATCCCGGCAAGACTTTTATGGCCGAGTACGCAAAATTCATCGCCGCCAAGAATGTGAAGCTCGGCAATGCCGGTCAAATCGCGGCGATCCGCGCCGAGCTGTAATAAGCGCCTCTGGACTCGAGGCTGCGGCATACATGCCGTTGGCCGGTTACTCTCATTACCCGAAAAACCGGCTGAGGCCTCGATCCCCAAAGCCCTTCTTCGTCTGACTCCCTGTGGCTCAATTGCTCCGCCATGTATGGTGAAGCATCTGACTCGGGATCAGAAGATTGGAGTTCCTTCCTGTTTCCAAGCCTATCACAGGCCTGCTCCTCCAGCCGGAGCAGGCCTGTTTCCATTGCCAAGCACATCTTCGGGTCGATCCAGCAGACGCTGCAATTCCTCATAGAGCGCCGCAACGTGCAGGCCGTCCATCAGTGCATGGTGCGCCTGTACGTTGAGCGGCATGACGAGACGTCCGTTGACGTCGGAGAATTTGCCCCAGGCGAACCTGGGTATGGAGTCCGGCGGCTGTGTCGGCATGGGATGCGTCACGCTGGTGAAGGTGAGCCACGGCATCGCGCTCATGTAGAGTACGTCATCGCGGCCCGGCTCGTCTGCAAGCGACGGATGCTGGCTGGCACGCTCGATTTGCTCCGTAGCCCGCGCGGCGAACACCCGAAAATCCTCCGTGTACGCCACCAGGCAGAAGCCGAAGAGGTTTTCTTTGCTCAGAACGGTGATCGAGGGATGTACGACCTCATGCTCCACGACCACATGTCCCCTGATGCGGTACCGGAATTCGGGGATTGCATTGCATGCACGTGCCAGCAGGTAGAGCCAGCCCACGGTGAACGTCACGCCGGACTGCTTGAGCACAGGACGGAGGGCAGTCACATCGACGGTGGCAGTGACGTTGAAGATCGGCTGTGCGAACGAGTTGAAGAACGCGAAGTGAGCGCCGCGTGACCAGTCCTGCATGTTGACAATACGGTCGTAGACTGCCATGTCTCCTCCTGAACTGCGCGAGGTGTGCGCAGGCGAATAGCGTTTGGGAGTCGAAGATCGCGTTGATGTGATCGGCCGCGCTTAGCGGGTCAAGCGCTCCACGATAAATGTCTCGGCGCGACGCGCGTCCACGCTCAGTGCGACCTGCGCGGTGACCTGCTCCTCCCCGGACGGTCGCTTCACTAGCAGCTTCCCCGCAGTGTACCTTCCCCCGGTTTCGACGACCGCATGGACCGGCTCCCATGTTACCAACGCGGGGGCAGGCGCAAGCGCGGGGGCAGGCGCAAGACCTGCCCCTACAAGGGCGGCCAACGGGTCGTGCAGGTAGGTCCAGCCGCGCTGTTGGTATCGGGGGTAGCGTTCGATCTGATCCGCGACGGCCAGGTGGAAGGGATCGCCCGCGGCCCGGATGCGCGCCGTGTCTTGCGGCCGGATGCTGACTTGGGTGGTGACGTCCAACGGCACGATGTGAAGGGGTGCGCCGGACGCGAGCACGATCTGAGCGGCTTCGGGGTCGCAGCGGAAGTTATGCTCGACCCACGGCAGGTGCAGCGCGCCCGCGCCGCCTACGACCCCGCCCATCACCGTCAGCCCGGCCAGGTTAGCGGCCAGGCGCGGCTCTTTCAGCAGCGCCAACGCCACATTGGTCAGCGGGCCGATGGCAATCAGGGTGATCTCGCCGGGTTGGGCCATCACCGTGCGGATGATCAGGTCGACGGCGTGCTCTGGCGATAACTGGAGTTCTGCGTCGCTCGGCGCCAGCAGCCCCTGCCCCTCATGTCCCGCCCAGTAGACCGGCGGCCTACGGCCAGCCGCGGGCTGGCTTGGCAGCGGCTTTTCCGCGCCCGCCGCGACCGGCACGGCGCCGCCCCCGCGGCGCCATGCATGGCGTAGCGCCAGCAGCTTGAGCACCATCCGGCCGCGCAGTTGGACATCCCCGTAGACGGTTGTGACCGCGGCGAGCTTCACCTCCGGCGAAGCCAGGATCAGCGCCAGGGCCAGGCAATCGTCGACGTCGGTGCCGAGGTCGGTGTCTAGGAGGACTTGCCGGGTTGGCATGTGGCCAATTGGGCGTCGGTCAGCGCCACCAGCTCGTGCCATAACTCCTGCTGATTGTGGGCGAGAAGCAGCGGGGCCGCGTCCTGCAGGCGGGCGGCAGTTCCCGCTACGGCGTTCTCCAGGAAGCGCCGCTGATCCTCGAATTTCGGCTGGCGTTTGCCTGCGGCGAGCAGGCGCGGCGCAGGCTCGGCCGCGCCGGCAGGCTGGCCCGCCTGGCGCAGGGTGCGCGATAGCAGATAGGTGATCTGCTGTTCGCCGTCCAGCAGCTTTTTGAGTAACTTGATATGCTTGGCCACAGACTGGCTCTTCTGGTACGCCTGGCAGAGCTCAGTCAGGGCGCGGTGGGCAACCAGCTCGTCCCACAGGAAGGCGACCAGGTCGGGGGAGAGCAAGCGCGGCATATATGCCGTTGCGGCTTGCGTTACGTCTCGTAAGCCAGCGGCTTGCTGAACATCTCGCAAGCCAGCGGCTTGCGGTACAACGAGGCCGGCCAGCAGGTCGTTGGTGACGCCTTCAGGCAGCGGATCGCGCGCGGTGGCCAACACAAAACCCTCGTTGGCGGCCATCTCCTGGCGCATCTCATCGGGTATGGTGGACGTGAAGCTTGTGGGGTTGTGTTGCGAGCGATGGCAGTCCCACGCGGCCATCCGCCGCGCCGCCCACGGCGCCACGTGCATCGTCACGTCGATCTGGTCGTCGGGGGTGCCGAGGAATGGCAACTGCTGGCCGTTGAGCTGCACCCGGAATTCGGCCAGGCCGGGGGCCCGCTCGAAGAGGCTCTGCGGCAGCGCGCGGGTGAACAGCCGCGCCGCAGCCCAGGCTGCGCCGCCATGCGTGGCGGCTGCCGGGTAGGCCTCGGAATCGGCCGCCGCAGTGAAGGCATCACGCACGATCTCCCAGACGGCCAGATGGTCGGGGTGCGGGTAGAGTCCGTTTGCCGGGTGCGTTAAGATGACCTGGGGCTGGATCTCGCGAATCAGCGCGACGATCTGTCCGATCGCTTCAGGCCGCGGCAGATCCTTGATGCCGCCATCCGGCCAGTCCAGCCAACGCAGTTCACTGATGCCCAGGTGTTGGCATGCACATTCCAGCTCGCGGGTGCGCACCTGGGCCAAGGTTTCAGGCGTGGCGCAATCCTCGCAATAGATGGTTGCGGCTTCGCCCCGACTGGCGCAGGCCAGCACGACGCGGACGCCGGCATCGCTGTAGTGGGCCAGGGTTGAGCCGACGCCGATCTCATCGTCGGGATGGGCGAAGATGGCCAGCATCGTAGCAGTTTTTTGAGTCACAGTCCTACCGCTTTCTTGGTTTGGAAGTTTCGACTTCTACAAGGCGTCTATCACCGGGCGAATTCGGCTTTCACCTCTTCGCGCAGCAGATGCCAGATGATCAGCCCACCGATTATCGTCCCCAGGGGGACGTTGAGCAGCCGCAGGACGGCCAGGCCGATTGCGGTGACGCGCGCCCAATCGCGTTGGCGCCACAGCCCCCAGCCGACGATCCAGTTCGCGGCGCTGATGATCAGCAACAGGCCGGCGGCTGCCAGGCCCATGATCGCAGTGATGGCCGTGGCCTCCCCTCCGCCGGGTTCGCCACTGGCGCCAGCCGTCAGGCCCACGATCAGCGGCATGCTAACCATCCCGCACATGCCCAGCAAGCTCAAGAAGCCGCTGATGAAGTGGTAGATCGCAATCAATGTCGTGCCATCGGATCGGGTTTTCATGGAAGCCTCCGGTGATCGGTAAAGATCGGTAGATTGGTAACTTGGTAGATTGGTGATTTGGTAGATTGGTGATTTGGTAGATTGGTGATTTGGTAGATTGGTAACTTGGTAGATTGGTGGGTTGGTGGACCAGTGCACCAGTTTACCAATCTACCAACTTACCACGGGTGTTCACGGCGCAACCTGGATGAACTGGTTGTCCTTCACCTGGAAGATGTAGATCTGCGCGGCGCGCAGGTCGCCGTTGTCCTGGAATTGTACTGCACCCAGCGGCGTGCTCAGATCGAGCTTGCGGATCGCGGCGGACACCTTGGCCGCGCTCAAGGAGCCGGCTTCCTTCACGCCCTCGGCCAACACCTCCATCGCACTGTAGCCGTTGACCGAATAAGTGTCCGGATTGCGGTACTCCACCGCTTGATAGGCCTGCACCCATGCCTGATCGACTGCCGTCTTAGGGCTGGGCGCAAAGCCGGTCACATACATCCCCTCGGCCGCGCCGTCCGCGTTGTCGATGGTGGCCGCCAGGAAGCAGCCATCGGAGGCCATGAATGTCAGCCCTGCCAAACCCGCATCCCGCAGGTCAGCGCGCAGGTAAGGGCATTCGACCTCGTAGCCCGCGTAATAGATGGCGTCGGCGCCGGAGGCCTTGATCTTGACGACTTCGTCGATAAAGCGGTTTTGTTCCACCTTGACCTGCTGCGTCATGGCCACCTGGGCGCCCAGCCCGGACAGCTCACTGGCCACCAGCTTGCCCAGATCGATGCCGTAGGCGTCGTCGTTGTAGAGCACGGCAACCCGCTTGGCGCCCAACTGCTTAACCATGTATGCCGCGCCGGTCTGTGCTTGCAGATCGTTGGCTGCGTTGACGCGGAAGAAGTTGCGGTAGCCCTGCTGGGTCAGGCTCACCTCGGAGGCTGTCGGTGTGATGACGACGATTTGCAGGTCTTTGTAGATGGCCATGGCTGCGGCAGTCTGGCCGGAGTTGGGATGGCCGATGACCCCGATCACTCGCTCGCCCCGGTCCACAGCTTCTTTGATCTGCTCAGCCACCGCGGTGGCCACATCAGAATCGGCTTCGTCATCCAGCGCGATGACTTTGACCTTGTAACCCAACAGGCCCCCGGTGCGATTGAGCTGCTCGGCCATCAGGCGCACGCCCCCGGCAACAGTCTGGCCGGTGTTGGCCTGGAACCCAGACAGCGGGCCGGCGACGTAAACCACCACCTCGCCTTTGGTGGGCGTGTTGGATGTACAGGCAGCAAGGCACAAAACTGCAATCAGTGTCAGAACTATCCAGAGAGGGAGCTTCTTCATAAATGTCTCCTCGTCCCAATACTGCTACTTGGGGCCGCCGGCGGCCTGTTGCCGTCGTGCACGTTCCAGAACTGCCGCTTCATCGGCTTGACCAGGCCCGCTCAAGTCTTCGGCCCCGGGGCCGCCGCTGTAGACCTCGTTCAGGGAATCCACCAGGTCCTGCAACGCCAGCACCTGGCCGCGGATATCTTCGTGCAGGCGCTCGGCCCGGTCAGAGTCCACGTCTTTGCTGCCGATGAGCAGGAGTTGGGAGTAGACCGTGCCCAGGGCAGCCAGGGAGTGATCCAACTGCAAGTCGGCTCGCTGCATACGGCTTTTGAGTTCCTGCAGCGCGGCGTTCTGCTGGCGGTTTGATTCCAGGGTCGCGGCGATCTGCTCGCGCACGCGCGGGTTGCTTTCCAGGCTCATGCGGGCTTCGAGTTGTTTGATTTCCTTCGGCACTGTGTCCAGGTCGCGCTTGATCACCGGATCGGTGCGGAAGTTATCCAGGCGGCGCGCTAACGCCACCATGTTGGCGATCCAATCATATACCTGGGCGGTTATGCTCTTCATGCGATCGCGCAGGATGCCGCTGCGTTGTTGCTCCACGGCGGACTGGATGCGCTGGCGATATTGTTCGGCCTCTTTCAGTTTGATGCTCAGTTCGCGATCGCGAATTCCTGCGGTGCTGTATTTCTCGCGGAACAACGATTCGATAACCTTCTGTTGTTCAGCCTTGTCGGTGAGGCTGGACCAGATGACCGCGGCTTCCCCCACGACACCGACCACTGACCAGGCCCACCAGGGGATCCAGCCAATGATGTTCGGCATGAAGACGCTGGCCAGGATCGCTCCCCCTACCATAAGCGCGCTTTCCAGGCGAAAGATCGCGTTCTTCAGCAGGGACTTGCTGGCTTCTTGCTCGATTTGGTCGATGATGGATTCGGTAGCCATAATCAGAAGTAACTCGACAGGGTCTTGTACAGCTCGCGAATCGTTTCGGTGTTGCCCTCGCGGACCTGGCCTCCGCTGGCATTCGCCAGGGTCTGCAAGACGTCATAGTCGGCGTCGCTGCCGTAGGCGATGCAAAAGATGACGACGGGCACATCCTGGTTGCCGGCCTGTATCTCCGCCGCCAACTGCCGCAAAGTCACCGCGGACGCGTTTTCCTTGCCATCGGTCATGGCAACGATCGCGTTGATGCGCTCCGGGTCGGCCTGGCGTTGCAAACGCACGTAGGCGGTGCGCACGGCGTCCAGCAGCGCGGTATTCCCACCGGCTTCCAAGGCATCCACGGTTGCCGTCAAGCGCGTCCGGTTACGGCCCAGCGTGTCCAGTTCGATGATGTTGGCCACACCGCTGTTGAATTCCACCAGCCCGACGCGCTCCTGGTCGGTGGGAATCTGCGCCAGGAAGGTGCGCAAGGCCAGCTTGGCGCCATCCAGCTTCTCGCCCTCCATCGAACCGGACGTATCGACGACCAGGAAGACATTGGTCTTGCGTTTGGTCAAGGCCCAAACGTTCTGCACGACCTGCACCACGTCGGCCGTGGGCAGTTGCAGGGTGGTCTGCGGCTGAGTTGGGTCGACCCCGTTGGCCGCGGTGAGCGGAGAGGCCGGGCCGCTGAGCGAGATATCCAAATCGGCGGGCCGGTACCCGGCGCGCAGAATCAGTGTCTGGCTCTCTGCTTCAGCCAGGAACTCCCGAAATGCCTGGAAGGTATGGCGCTGGTTGGTCGTGATGGTCGCGATCTCCAGCAGCGCCAGCGGGTGATCGGCCCACAAGGTGCCTTCTGCGGGGTAGAGCGCCACCAGGCGCGCCGGGGGGGTCCCGTACACGCCGGTATTGAACGCCACCAGGAGCTGTTCGGAAATCACAAAGGCGTCGAGCGTCTTTGGGCCATCTCGAATCACGCGTTGGATGACCGCAAGCTCGGCCTCGCCGTAGAACTTGACGGTCTTCTCGATGGCCGAAACAAACTCGACGGTTTTCGGATCCTGCGCCATCTCCGCGGTCAAGCCGCGCTGGACGCCGGCGCCGCTGTAGAATTCGGCCAGGGTGGCCAGCAGGCCGCTGGCATACGAGGTGCTGGGATGGCTCCAGCGGAAGGTGCTGTCCGCCTGGGCGCGAGTTTGCAGCGTCGTCCAACCCACCGGCTGATCGGGCCAGCCCAGTGAACGCGCGATATCCTCCCACGCGGCAATCACGATGGGACTGATGGCGTAACGCACGGGCTCACCCGTCAGCCGCGGTGCGATGGCTCCCGGCTCCAGGGCCTGGGTCTGCGCCCAGCGGCGGTTGAGCTGATCCAGCCACAACGACGAGTCGGGAGTCAGTGCCTGGAACGCAGGCGTGCCGGAACCCGCCCCGGCATTGGCCAACGCCTGATTGACCATCTCCTCGGAGCTAAGCTCCACCAGCGCGATTTGCATGACCTGGCGGTCGGCTGTGCGCTGCTTCTGCGCGTTGAACTTTGCCGTCAGATCCTTGATCAATACGGCCTTTTCAGGGGAATAAGCCAGCGTTAGGGTCGCGCCCTTCTGGTCGGCTTGGGACACCCCGGTCGCCGGCGCCTGGGATCGTTGAACCGCAGTCAGGAGTAGAGCGAATGCGGCCACCACACACAGCAGCAGAGCCGCGCCGACCACGATCAGGATGGCATTGCGCTGGCGCACCGGTTGGGCGCCATTCTGGCGTTGCTGTTGTCGGTTCATCTTACTGCCCCACATTCAGATCAAACCAGCGCAGCAATGCCTGCAGGACATCGCGGCTGGGTGAGGCCATGCGGGTTGTGCGCGGCACAACGGCCTCTACGCCCTGGCTCTGCCACTTGGTGAACAGGGTGTCGCCCTGCGTCACGCTGACCTCGTTGTTGACAGGGCGCAAGCCCTGCTGCACGGCCAGGCGTTGGACATCGGCGCTCAGCAGGTATTGCTGGAATTGCAGCGCGGCGTTCTTCTCGGCGGCGGTGGTCTCGGGGCCGACCCAGATGGTATACGGGAAGTCGAACCATGTGACATACTTGGGATACCGGATCACCAGCGGGTCAGACCACCGGGTGCGGATGCCCTCCATGTTGTTCAACAGGTCGCTTTCCAGCAGTTGGCCGCCGTCACCGACCGAGTAGCCGAACAGGGCGAAATCTTCTGCCGTGTAGGCGCTGGCACCGCTGACGTCGGTCAGGGCCCCCATGAGCTCCTTCAGCCACGCCTGAAACTGGGGATCGGTTACATCGGCGACGGAGATATTGGTGCGATCGTAGTACTCACCGGCCGCAGCAACCATTGCCGCCAGGCCGCCGACGTTGCGCTGCGGGCTAGGCACCACAAGCTTAAAGAAACCCCAGGCCGCATCGCCGCCCAGCTCAGGCCAACCGCCCTTGGCAATCGCCGCGTCGTGGATCGACTGCCAGTTGACTTCACCGTATTTTTGGGTCAGCACATCGGCGCGACTCTGATAGATGCCCCAGGTGAACAGGGAGATCGCAATCGGGCGCGCGCGATATTCGCCGTCGGTCAGGAAGACGTCGCGGCTCAGGCGCTCCTTATATGCGGCATTGGCCAGTTCCACCAGGTAGCGGCTGTCAGGGATCCAGACGGTGGGGAAGGTCGTGGTCAGTTTTTCGAGCTCCGCGGCCGAGAGCGCGTCGCGTGTTCTGTCACCCAACGCGCCGTAGTCGTCCCGGTCGAATTTCCCCAGCGCCGTCAACCCATCCATTGCGATCACCTGCACCTCGATGGGTTGACCATCCTGGCTGAAGTCGCCGTCGTTGAAGCCCTTGGCGGCTTCGCGCACCCACGGCTCAACAGGCAAAGCCGTCAGCACGCGTATCTGCACCGGTCCGCGCGGAAGCGCCACCAGCGGCTGTGAATTCGCGGCCGGGTTGAAATGCTGCCAGCCCAAGCCGCCCGCAACTGCCAAGAGAACCAGGCCAAGGATCAGAAAGAATACTGCCTGGGTCCGGCGGCCGCCGCGCGCAGTCGCGACGAAGAAATAGATCGAGAGCGCGATGGCGATGAGGCCACCGGCCAACGTACCGATGATGGGTGCCAGGGACATGGCGTGCTCCTTTCTACAGCCCCAACCGCGCCTTACGAGCTTCGAGCTGCTCTTCTAGTTCTTTACGTTTCAGGATTTCGGGGGTTTCGCCCTGGGCAAGCGCCCGCTGTTCCAGCATCTGAATCTGGGACTCGGCTTCGGCCAGGCGATTTCGAATGGAGCCGACCGCGCGCGCGACATCGGGATCACCCGAACCGGCCAAATCTTCCAACGACTGTCCCGCGGCTGCGGTCAGTTGCTTGGCCCGCGCCAGGCCCACCAGTCCTACGACCTCGGGCTCGCTTTGCACCAGCGCAATGATGCGCGCATCGAGCTCCGCCTTGGTTTGGGCCAATTTGGCATATTCGGCTTCCTGGCGTTCCACCCGTTCAGCCAGGCGACCGGCGTTCAGCCGGCTCTGGTTCAGCCGCTCTTGGGCAGCCAGCGCGTCCTCTTGAAGGCCGGCTTGCAGCAGTGCATCGACCTCTTGATCTTGCTGCACCACCAGCGCCTGCTGTTCGTCGCTGCGACGGCGCATGCCGGTGATCTCGCCGCGCAAGCTGGCCAGTTGACCGGTCAACTGCTCCTGCAGGCTTTGCAGCTCACGGATATGGTGCTGGAACACCGCCTCTTCGTTCGAGGACAGCGCCCGGTCTACCAACCGATTCACGTCGGCGGAAATTAAGGTTTGGATTTTGTCCAGCAAGGATGCCATTAGAACCTCCTTGGCAGGTGTCAGTGGTCAGTGGTCAGCGGTCAGTCGCCAGCAGTCAACAAGACACAGACGTGGCCAGGAGCCTGACGCCTGACGCCTGACCCCTGCTCCCTGATGCCTGCACGCTTCACCCACTCTTGCCGATGCCCAGGCGCGCCTTGCGGGCGCTCAATTGGGCGTCCAACTCGCCGCGATCCAGCAGGTCATCCATCTGCTTTTCCAGGCTGGCCGAGCGCATCTCGCTTTCGGCGGAGGCGCGATCCAGGCGTTGGCGGATGGCATCGGCCACGCGCGCCACATCGGTGTCACCGACGCCGGCCAGGTCATCCAGCGACTTGATGGTGCGGGCCGTAATCTCCTTGGACTTGGCCAGCTCCAGCAGCGCTTCCAGTTCCTCGCGCTCCTGTTTGATGGTGGTGAGCTTGGCCTCCAGCTTGAGCCTGGCGTCCATCAGGTTTTGGTATTCGCGCTGCATCTGCTCGAGCTGCTGCGCGTAAGTTTCCACCAGGCGTTGGGTGGAGTTGTACTTGCTCTGTGCAGCCTGGGCGAGATCTTCACGGCCTTCGCGCAGGAACAGATCGATGTTGCGATCAAGCTCGATGGCCTTGGCCTGGAATTCTTCGTACTTGCGGCGGATGGTCTTGACGTTGCCGCCCACTGTGGCGGTGGCCTCCGACAGGTCCTCCAGATTGTCTTCAACTTCGCGGATGTACTGGCTGATGACCGCGATGGAGTTCTGCTTGAGGGCCTGATCTACCAGCCAATGCAGGTTAGCTGAGATGAGCGTGTTGACTTTTTCCAACAGGGATGCCATGCGTTGCCTCCTGAGACGGGTATGGTTGATGTGGTGTGCTTTGGAAGTCGGGTTTCGCGCAGAAACCCATTTTTCGAACCAATACTAACACAATCGCGCCGCCGGCACTTGACGGGGAACCGACTAGTGCCTGACAGGTGAAGGCGCGTCAGCCTTCGACCAGCTTGTATCCGCGGCCGCGGATCGTTTGCACGTAACGGGGGGTGGCAGGATCGGGTTCGATCTTCAATCTGAGCCGGCTGACTAACTTCTCGATGCGCGCATCATCCACTTCGTCGATATATTCCTCGCCCCAGACGGCTTCGACCACTTCGTATTTCGTGCAGATCTTGCCGATTCGGCCGTAGAGCAGCAGAAGCAAGCGATATTCCAGGTTGGTGAGGGTGGGAATTTGCTGGCCGTGAATCCACACTTCACCGCTGTCAGGGTCGAGCCGGATGCCTTGCGGCTGTGGCCGCCGCGCCACATGTTGGCGCTGCACGAATTCCGCCAGCGCGCGAGCGAAGATGTGTCGTTCGGCGCCGTTGACCGTGATCAACTGCTTGGCGATCACCGAGTCCAGCCCGTCCGCCGCTGCGGTCTCGGCCCCGCGACCAACCGCCAGCAGCGCTTCCTGTTCCTCCTCGCTCAGGTCGGACCAGATCTTGCGACATTCGGCGTGGATGTTCAGGTCTTGCGCCAGCATCTCTGCCGCGCGGCGGTGGATGATCCAATTCTGCGAAGGATCGCGCATGGGGCGGCCGGTGAGCAGCCCCAAGATGCGGCAGGTGGTTTCCAGGAGCACGGGGTGTCCGCCAGACCAGACCCGCATGAAGGCGATGTCTTCATCGCTGAAGGTGATCGATTCCTCATCGGCGAACCGCGCAGCGAACTGGCGGATTTCGGGTTCCTGGAGCATGGAAATGTAGTGAACCCGATGCGTGAACAGCTCGGCGAATTCGGCCACGTCCGAATCGGTGCGGATTTGCCCCAAGCGCCGGTTGGTGGCGGTGATGTATGTCAGGCTGTTCGGGTGGCGGTCTTTGAGGGCTCGCAGATTCAGGAAGACGCGGCCATCGATGCCGCCTACCGGGCCATCCACCTCATCGAAGAGAAAAACCACGCACTGAGGCAGTTGATCGCCAACCGCCGACATTGCCTGGGCAAAACGCAAAGGGATCTCGAATGCACTGGCAGGCGCCACCAGGCTGGTGTAGGCGTGCTCGACTTGCCTCAAGACCTCGGAGTTGGCGTCCTGTTCGCGCAGCGAGTCAATGGAACAGCGCAACACCAGCTCATAGAATGCCTGGTCGCTCATTTCCAACATCTGGTTGAAGTCGATGTAGACAACGAGATAGCTGGCGGCATCGGCTGCCAGATACTGCCCCTGTACTGCCGGATCGGCCAGCGCTCGCAGCGTGGCGGACTTGCCGAGGTTGCTGACACCCACGACCGAAAGGCAATCCCGTACACGAATCGCCTCAAACAGGCGCGTCAAGTCGGCGTGCCGAGGCAGAAAGACCCATTCGCGAAGTTTCGGAGGCATATTACTCTCTTAGTGTCGTTTTCCCTTCGGCTTCTCCGGCTCTGTCGAAGATCGGCCCGGGTGTTTGCCTTGGGCGGCCGGACGGTCCGCTTGGCGCGCCGCGGGTGGGCCGGCAGGAGCGGGCGCCGGCGCCTGGCCGGGGGCGGATTCGCGCCCCTGGTCAGCGCGCATATGACAGGCCTTGTATTTTTTGCCGCTGCCGCACCAGCACGGATCGTTGCGTCCCAGCGACTTGCTGCTGCGCGCGGGCTGCGCCTGGCCGTCACCGTTGCCCCGATTGGTTTGCATGCGCTGCACCGGTATCGTTGGCCGAGTGACGAGTTGAGCGTGATAGATCGCGTAGACGACATCGCGGGAGATTGCTGTGACCAGGTCCTGGTACATCTCATGCGCTTCTCGCTGGTAGGCCACCAGCGGGTCCTGTTGGGCGAAGGCGCGCAACCCGATGCCCTCGCGCAGCTCGTCCAGGTCTGTCAGGTGGCGGATCCAACGGTTGTCTACGGCGCGCAGCATGATCAGCCGTTCAAGCTGGCGCATCACCGGCTCGCCCATGGCGGCTTCGCGTGCATCATAATTGGACTGGGCCAGCGCGCAGAGGTGCTCTGCAAGGTTGGGAGCGGTGAGCTGACGCCACGCCTCCAACTGTTCGGTCGAGGGCAACGGCATGATCTTGAGGATCTCGCCAGCTAACGCGGCCAGGTCCCATTCTTGCCGTTCCTGATCTTTTGTGAACGTCTCGACCAGGCTTCGCAGCTCATCCTCCACCATCCCCAGGATCGTCGGCCGCATGCTGGGTTCGCTGAGGATCTGGCGGCGTTGGGTGTAGATGATCTCGCGCTGCTTATTGACGACATCATCATATTGCAGCACGTGCTTGCGGATGTCGAAGTTGTAGCCTTCAACGCGCGTCTGTGCGCTCTCGATGGCTTTGCTCACAACGCTGTGCTCGATGGGCACGTCTTCATCCAGGCCGAGCCGATCCATGATGCCGGCGACGCTTTGTCCGCCGAACCGCCGCATCAGGTCGTCTTCCAGTGAGATGAAGAATCGTGAGGAACCGGGATCACCTTGACGCCCGGACCGGCCGCGTAACTGGTTGTCGATGCGCCGCGCCTCGTGGCGTTCGGTGCCCAGCACATGCAGACCTCCGGCATCCACCACGCGTTGGCGATCGATTTCGCACTGCGCCTTGGCTTCCTTTAAGGCCTGTTCCCAGACCGGATCGTTCTCCGTCAGCGCAGCCAGGTCGGCGCCTTCTTTGCGCAGGCGCTCGCGCGTCAGGCCATCAGGGTTGCCGCCTAACAGAATATCGACGCCGCGGCCGGCCATATTGGTGGCGATGGTCACCGTGCCCGGCCGGCCGGCCTGGGCAATGATGCCGGCCTCTTTTTCGTGCTGTTTTGCGTTCAGCACGTTGTGAGGCACGCCGCGCCGTCGCAACATATCCGAGAGCATTTCCGAGGTTTCGATGGCGACGGTGCCTACCAGTACGGGCTGGCCTGTTTTGTGCAGCGTCTCGATTTCGTTGGCCACCGCTTTGAACTTGGCGTGCTGGGACTTGAAGATCTGATCAGGATGGTCGGCGCGGATCACGGTGCGATGGGTAGGGATTGGCTGCACGTCCAGGTTATAGATCTTGCCGAATTCTTCCGCCTCGGTGAGGGCCGTGCCGGTCATACCGGCCAGCTTCTCGTACATGCGGAAGTAATTCTGGAAGGTGACCGTGGCCAGCGTCAGCGATTCGCGTTGAACGCGCACTCCCTCTTTGGCCTCGATAGCCTGGTGCAGACCTTCTGAGAAGCGCCGGCCATGCATCAGGCGACCGGTGAACTCGTCTACGATGATGATCTCCCCGTCTTTTTGGATGTAGTCGCGGTCGAGTTTGTAGAGCACGTGGGCGCGCAGCGCATTGTCCAGGTAGGGAGTCAGCTCATAGTGGTCAGCGTCATAAAGGCTCTGACCGCCCCCCAGGCCGATCAGCGACTCCACGCGCGCGATGCCATCGTCGGTGAGGGTGACGACGCGATCTTTCTCATCCACCTTGTAGTCGCGTTCCGGCGTCAAGCGCCGCACGACTTGCGCGAATCTGCCGTAAGAATCGGAGGACTCTTGCGCCTGGCCCGAGATGATCAGGGGCGTGCGGGCCTCATCGATCAGGATGTTATCGACCTCGTCAACGATCGCGTAGTGCAGGTTGCGCTGGACGCATTGTTGCAGGTCTGTGACCATGTTGTCGCGGAGATAGTCGAACCCGAACTCGTTGTTGGTGCCGTAGGTGATGTCTGCCTGATAGGCTTCGCGGCGGCTCACCGGCCTCAGGTAGCGGTACCGATCGTCATCGGCCGGGTAGTCGGGATCGAACAGGAAGGAGCCGAGCTCCGGATTGGCTGCCGCGGACTGAATCACGCCTACCTGGACGCCCAGCATGTGGTAGATCGGCCCCATCCACTGCACGCCCCATTTGGACAGATAGTCGTTGGGAGTGACCAGGTGCGCGCCGCGGCCGGTGAGGGCGTTGAGATACAGCGGCAGGGTCGCCACCAGGGTCTTGCCTTCACCGGTCTTCATTTCAGCGATCTTGCCGGAGTGAAGCACGATGCCACCGATAAGCTGCACGTCGAAATGCCGCAGGCCTATGGTGCGCACGGAAGCCTCGCGCACGGCTGCAAACGCGCGCGGCAGCACCTCTTGCATCGCTTCAGCCTCAGCCTGGCGTAACTCCTTCTGGAGCCGATCGACTTCCAGTTTGAGCTGGATCTGGAGATTGGCGTCGGCTTCTTGGTACCATTCTTCGCGTGCCGCGGCCAGCTCGGTGCGCAAAGAGCCCACGCGTTCGGCCACGACGCCGCGAAATGCGTCGGTCTGCCCCCGCAGCTCTTCGGCGCTCATGCGCTGGAATTCGGGCTCCAGCGCGTTGATCGTCTCGACAAGTGGCTGCAGCCGCTTGACTTCACGTTCATGGGGATCACCAAAAATCTTCTTGCCTAAATTCTTTAACATACTCTAACCATCATTCCCGGAACAATTCACCCACCGAGCGCCCTTCGTGAATCCGCTGCAGCACTTCGGCCAGCAGCGGTGCGCTCGGTATGATGTGCAGTTTATTGCCGCTCCGGCGGTGTTTGCTTCTGGGAATTGCCACCGTGTCGCTGACCACCACTTCCTTCAGCGTGCTGTCGCGGATCAACTCCGGCGCTTTGGCGGAGAGGATGGCATGGGTGGCGCAGGCGAACACCTGCCGTGCGCCGCGCTCGCTGACGAAGTTGGCTGCCTTCACGAGAGTGCCGCCAGTGTCGATTTCATCATCGACAATGATCACAGTTCGGTCGGCCACCTCTCCGATCAGGTTGAGCTGCTCGGTGCGGTCGCCATTCGGTGAGCGGCGTTTTTCGACGACGGCCAACGGCAGCGCCAGTTTTTCCGCAAAATTGCGGGCCCGGCGCAACGAGCCGATATCCGGTGCAACGACCACCGCATCGGGTATCGGGTGCCTGGCGTAGTAATCGAGGAACAAACCCAACGCAGGTATCTCATCGCAGGCGATGGAGAAGAAGCCCTGAATTTGTTTGGCATGCAGGTCCACCGTCACCACGCGGTCGGCGCCGGCCACTCCGATGAGGTCCGCCACCAGGCGGGCCGTGATCGGGACGCGCGGTTGGTCCTTTTTGTCGGTGCGGCCGTAGCCGTAGTAGGGCAGCACCGCCGTGATGCGGCCGGCCGAATCGCGCCTAAGCGTGTCTATAAAGATCAACAACTCCATCAGATTGTCGTTAGCCGGCGCGGCCGTGGGCTGGATCAGAAAGACGTCCTTGCCGCGCACACTTTGGTGCAGCCGCACAAACGTATTGCTGTTACCGAACTGCTCGACGTCTGCGCCGCCCAGCTCGGTTTCCAGGTGCGCGGCCACCGCTTTGGCCAGCGGACGATTGGCTGTACCGGAGAAGATCATCAGGTCGCCATACATTTTCACGATGCAAGCAGGCATGCATGTGCTCCGTTGAGAATTGGCTTCCAACCTTCAGCTTTGCGCTCCCAGTACTTTCCGGTTGCCGTACAACTGCCGGTAGTATTCCTTGAACTCGCCGGACTTGATCTTGCCCCACCACCATTCGTTGGCCACATACCAGCGCACCGTGGCGCGAATTGCCTCTTCGTGGGTGTACGTAGGTTGCCAGCCCAGCGCTTTCAGTTTGTCCACATTCAGGCAGTAGCGTCGATCATGGCCGGGTCGATCCTCAACGTGTTGGATCAGGCTCGGCGGCTTCCCGAGCTCATCCAAGAGGATCTCGACCATCGTCAGGTTTTCCATCTCGCCGCCCGTGCCTACGTTATAGATCTCGCCCAATTGGCCTCGGTGCAGCACCAGATCGATGCCGCTGCAGTGGTCCAGCACGTACTGATAATCGCGGCGCTGTTTGCCGTCGCCGTAAACCGGCAGCGAACGACCTTCAAGGGCGTTGGTTACGAAGAGTGGCACCACCTTCTCAGGATACTGATAGGGCCCGATGTTGTTGGCCCCGCGCGTGATTGTCACAGGCAGGCCATACGTCACAAAGTAGGCGATGGTCATCAGGTCGCCGCTCGTCTTGCTGGCCGCATAGGGGCTGCGCGGCGCGAGCGGGTCTGTTTCCAAAGAGCGGTGGTCGCCCGCGATGTGGCCGTAGACCTCATCCGTGCTGATTTGATGGAAGCGCTCCAGCTTAAGCTGGCGGGTTGCCTCCAGCAGCACATAGGTGCCATAGACGTCCGTCTTGATGAAAGCGTCGGGATCCATGATCGAACGGTCGACGTGGCTTTCAGCCGCAAAGTTCACGATGGTGTCGATTTCGTGGCTGCGAATCGCCTCGGCCACAGCCCCCGCGTCGCAAATGTCTCCCAGCACGAAGCTGTAGCGGGGGTCGTCTTTCACATCCAGCAAGTTATCCAGATTGCCTGCGTAGGTCAGCTTGTCGTAGACCAGGATGCGATAGTCGGCGTATTTGTCCAGCATGTAACGCGCGAAGTTCGAGCCGATGAACCCCGCGCCACCGGTGATCATGAGATTCTTCATAAGCAGAGCCGTGGTCCCTTTCGTTCAGGAGAGTATTGGCTGAATGGGGCGTCAGGCCGCGACATTGACTAACGCGACCCCGGCCACGCGTGCTCCCACCTGAGACAGCATCTCTTTGGCGCGCTGGGCATCGTCACGTTTCGTTTGTCCGGCCGCCACCACCAGCAGTACGCCGTCCACCTGCGTTGCCAGTTCGGCGGCATCCGCTGCCAGGGTCACAGGCGGCGCATCCAGGAGAACCACATCGGCCTCGTCCAGGAGACGGGCCAGCAGCGCCCTCATTGCCTGCGAGGCAAGCAGATCCGAGGGTACCGTAGCGATCCCATGTTGCACCAGGGCAGCAGCACCAGGGCCGCTGGTCAGGACGCGCAACTCCGGTATGCTGGTTGCTTGTAGTGGCAAAGGCCCCTGCTGCAGCAGGGCGGTTGTCACGCCACTTGTGTTGGCCAGGCCGAACAGGGCGTCTTGAGCAGGATGCCGCAGGTCGCAATCGACCAGAATCACTCGCTTGCCTATTCTGGCGTAGGCAACCGCCAGGTTTGCGACGACGGCCGCTTTGTCAACGGTGGTATCCGCGGCCGCGACCAGTATGGTGCGCAAAGCGGACTCGCGGTCGGCCGACATCAGGTTGGCGCGCAACCGCCGAAAGGCCTCCGCGGCTTGGGAGGTCGGGTCAGTCAGAGATATCAAATTGGGTGTCATGGCGGCATGCCTTTGCGATCATGCGCTGCGCTGCAGCGCCTTAGTGCCCTGGCGCTGCAGCGGCAGCGCTGGGATTGTGCCTAACACGGGAAGTCCCAACGTGCGTTGGACATGTTCGGGAGTGGCCAGGATATCGGCTGCCATCCACTCCAGGGCCAACACGATCAGCGCACCGATCAATGCGCCGAGCGCAAAGCCGGCAATCAAATTCATCTTCCAGTTGGGCCGATAAAGCGGGGCATCGATCACGCTGTCAACCAGCTTGACCTCGATGCGGTTGTCTTTGTCCTGGGTCTCATAGTAGGCGACCCGATCATCGACGAAGAGATTGGCGATGGTTTTGGCGATGTTCTTCGCGATTTCCGGGTCGGAATCTTTGACGTCAACGCGGAGGACGAAGTTGTCCGGCTCCGAGCTGACAGTCAGCTTCTCCAACAAATCATACGAGCTCATGTCGAGCTTCGCCACCGAGATGACGCGGTTGGCCATGTCATGGGTGTTGATGTTGGTGACGAAGTTGCGCAGCAGGTCTTTGGAGCTTTGGTTCAGGCCCCAATCGGCTCGAGCCGGCACAGCGCTGATGCGAACCGTAGCGCGATAGGTCTTGGTCTGCACCAGACTCAACCCAAAGGCAAGGGCCGCCGCAACCACCGCCGTCGCCAGAACGATCCAACCGCGGCGGCGCAAGATATCCAAGTAAGCGCGGAAATCCATAGATACTCCCATCGAAAGATCGCGCGTCCCCAAAACGGGAACCAACCTGCATTTTACACGCAAACGGCCAACCTGCCAAACCTATGTTGACGTTCCTACGCCGGCAGATGCATCCGCCCAACCGTGTCTGGGCCTACGATCAGCGCCTTGCGTGCAGCAAATCCTCATATAGCTTTTCGACGCGCGCCACCATAACTTCCTGGTCAAATTCGGCGGCCACTCTCGCCTGTGCTGCCGCGGCCAGGGTGCTTCGCCGAATCGGATCGGCCAATAGGTTGTTGATGGCATCGGCCAGCGCGTTGTGATCACAGGGGGACACGACGAGCCCGGTGACGCCATCCTGGTTAACGTAAGAGGTGCCGGTGCCAAGTTCGGTGCACACCGCCGGCAGCCCGGCAGCCATCGCCTCCACCTGCACCAGGCCGAACGCCTCGGCAGGACGGCTGGCCGGCAGCACGAACAGCTCAGCCGCATGGTACAGGGTCGGCAAGTCGTCGTCGGAGACCTCACCGAGCCATGCGATCTTGTCGGCAACGCCGACCTCCGCCGCCAGGGCGCGCCATTCGGCTTCCATGGGGCCGATGCCGGCGATTGCCAACCGGGCCGGGATCAGGGGCAGCGCGCGGATCAGCCAGTCAAGGCCTTTGTAGTAGCGCAGGCGGCCGACGAAGAGGAGGAGCGGGGGTGTGGGGGTGTGGGGGTGTGGGAGTGTGGGGGCGGGGGGAAAAGCGGCGGTGATGCGGGCACGGATGGCCGCAAGGTGTGCATCTGACGGTTGGGCCTGGAAACGAGCCAACGGGATGCCGTAGGGTATCAGGTGCAGCTTGGCTTGATGTGCGCCCAGGAAGGCGCCTTTGCGCATGGGCGGGCTGCCGATGATGATGGCATCTGCGTCCTGCAGCACTCGACGCAGCAGCGGTTTATAGAAGCGCAGGATGCCGGCCTGCCGCACGATGTCGGCATGATACGTGAGTACGGTGGCGTGGCCGCGGCGCAGCAACCACTGGCTGATCTCGCCGATCGGGTATGGGTAGTGCAGGTGTACGACATCGGGCTGTTGATGGAGAAGCTGCCACGGCAGCGCCAGGCTCAGCGGGGTGGAAGCGACCGTGGCCAAACGGCCGGCACGGATCACGCGCGCGCCATTACCTTGCCCCACCAGCGTTTTCAACCCGGCTGGATTTGTGACCAATACCGTTACGTCGTGTCCGCGGTTGGCTTGTCCTTCTGCCAGCAGCTTGACATGATTTTCGATGCCGCCGAGGATGGGCGGATAGTCTTTGTAGATATGGAGTATCTTCACGACAACGCTTTCCGATAGAGCGCAAGGGTTGCCGCGGCGACCTGTTGCCAGGAAAAACGCGCGGCCTGCTCCAGCCCGCGCCTTCGCAATCCGGCCCGCAGGTCGTCGTCGGTTAAGGCCCTGTACAGGGCCGAGGCCAGGGCGGCCGCATCCGTGGGGTCGACCAGCAGTGCGGCATCTCCCGCTATCTCAGGCAGGCTCGATGTGTCTGAGCAAATCACCGGCGTCCCGCACGCCATTGCCTCCAGCACCGGCAGCCCGAAGCCCTCATAAAGGGATGGAAACACGAAAAGGGATGCCGCGGCATAGAGGGCCGGCAAATCCTGTTCCGGCGCCGCGCCCAGCCACGTCACGCTGTTGCCCAGATCGAGAGCTTCGCTGCGTTGGCGGGCTTCAGGATAGCGGTCATCCCACGCACCCGCGATGACTAATCTGTGATTTGCGATTTGCGATTTGCGATCTACGGCGCTCCAGGCTTCCATGAGTCGGACCAGGTTTTTGTGTGGTTTGTTGCTGCCCAGGTAGAGGGCGAACGTTTCCGGCAGTTTGTAGCGGGCGCGCACGGCTGCGATGGCTTCCGGTGATTGCAGTCGAAACAGCGGGTCAGCAGCCAGCGGAATGGCGATGATGCGATCGGGTGGCAGCCTGAACTCAGCCATGAAGTCATCCCGCGTGAACCCGGAGATGGCGATGACGTGGCGCGCCGTGCGCAGCGCAAGCCGGGTCAACCCGCGCGCAAACAGCCGCGCGCGGGCGGTGCTGTATGCGGGGTAACGCAGCGGGATTAAGTCGTAGACCGTGAGCAGCGCAGGGACCCCCGGCCGGTAGGGCATCGCGATATATGGGCTGTGGTAGAGATCGGCGCGCAGGCGGCGCAGCAGTCGCGGCACGACCCACTGCTGCGTCAGCGAGAAGGGCGAAGCCCCCAGCAGTGCGATCCGTGCGTTGGCGCCTGCCGGCAAGGTGAGGGCGCGGGCCGGGTCACAGATGACAGTCAACTGCTCGCCGACCGCCAGCAGCGGCACAAGGGCGCGCGCCAGGTTCGACACATAGCGGCCGATGCCGGGGAAATGCGACTGCGCAGTGCGCGCATCCAGGACGAAGTGAGTCATGGCGTTTGCGCCATCGATGGCGTGAGCCGGCGATAAACCGCCAACGTTTCTTCGGCGGCGCGTTCCCAAGAGAAGTGGGCTGCTTGCGCCAGGCCGCGCGCACGAAGATCATCGGCGAGCGCCGGGTTTGCGAGGATGCGGCGCAGCCCGTCGGTTAACGCCTCCTGGTCCAGCGGATCGACCAACACGGCAGCCTCGCCGGCCACCTCCGGCAGGCTTGACGTGCTCGAACAGACCACCGGCGCCCCGCAGGCCATCGCTTCGAGCACGGGCAAGCCGAAGCCTTCGAATTCGCTGGGGAACGCCAGCGCCTGGGCGCCTGCGTAGACTGCCGGTAGATTCGCGTCGGGCACAAAGCCGGGGAAAATGACGGCCTGTTTGGCCGGCGATGCCTCCAGCCGGGCGAAGAAGTCATCGTACAGCCAGCCGCGCTTGCCCACGATCACCAGGGCATCGGTCAGGCGCTCGGCGTGGAGCTGCTCGAAGGCCGCCAGCACTCGGCCCAGGTTTTTGCGCGGTTCGATGGTGCCCACGAAAAGCACATAGCGGTCGGGCAGGCCGAAGCGGCTGCGCGCGGCGGTTATGGCCGCCGCGGATTGCGGCTGAAAGCGCGGATCGGCCGCCTCATAGATAACGTTGACTTTTCCGGCCGGAATGCCATACGCGGCAACGACATCGCGCTTGGTTTGCTCCGAGACCGCGATGATGTGGCCGGCGCGGCGGCAGAAGAGCGGCATCGTTGCATTGAGATACCAGCGGTTGAGCCGCTTGTGATGCGCAGGATAGCGCCGGAAGATCAGGTCGTGCACGGTGAGCACTGTCGGCACGTCGCGCAAGGGGAGCAGCAGATGTTCGGTGGCATGAAACAGAGTCGCCCCCGGCAGCAGGCGATTGTAGCCGATCCGGCCCAGTTGCCCCAACCACACCAGCATCCGCCACGGCTTGTAGCCCAAGTCTACCGTGCGCGCCGGCGCTCCCTCCATTCCCGTCAGCGGCTCGATGCCGGCTTCGCGATTGAAGAAAAAGGCCAACTCATCGCCCATGAGGGGCAGCAATGCGCGCGCCAGGCTTTCGGCGTAACGCCCCAGCCCGGCCCGGCGGTGAACGGCGGCGGAGATGTCGAAGTAGGTCGTCATATGGATGTCATATTATTATAGATGCGTGATAGCGTCAATCAAGGATAGCCTGCCTGTGATTCGGCAAGATCGTGCAGTGTCACAAACCTGGCGGCCGGCTGGTTGTGTAATACCTTGATGATCTCCTGGGTGATGCGATATACGCGCCGCGGATCGCGCTCGCGCAGGAACACCTTGAAGCGCAGCCCTCCGTCCGACCGTGGCAGGAAGCTGCCCAGGCTCAGCCGTTCGTCGGGAGGCGGCGGTGCGGCCTCGGGCACGAAGTCGCTCACGTGAAACTGCACGCAGACCAGGCGGCCCGCGGTGCGCCGCGCTTCCCACAACAGCAGGCGCAGGAATGCCAACGCAGGCCGGTGGCGTAGAGTCAGGAAAGCGGGTGAGGCGGCCGGCAGCAGCAGACTGGATGTGGGCGCCTCCAAGAGGCCCGGCGCCAGTTCATGTATGCTGCGCCGTGAGAAGAGCCAGGTGTTGGCATACGGCGTGGAGCTGAAGATAGGCAAACGCTGCGGGGTCGCGCTGGAGTCGATCCGGTAACCCAGGCTGACCAGGGTGCGGATCGCTATTGGACCAAGCGGACACCAGGCGGGCGATCGGAAAGCGACCGGTGAGCGTGCGAAGACATCCTCATAGAGATCCCGCGACCGCTGCAAGAAGCGGAGATCTCTCGCTGCCCCGCGCATCAGTGCCCGAATCTCAGTGAAGTCGTGATCGTGGCCATGGCTGCCAACTGCATGGTCCAGGGCAGGCAGCAGGGCGACGTGCGGTCGGAAGGCGGAGTGCTCAAAAAGCGCCGATGGTACGAAGAAGGTCGCTCTGATGCCGGCCGCATGCAGCCAGTGGGCCGCGCGGCCGATATCCGCCGGCCGATCCTCTTCGTGGATGTCGACGGTGAGCGCAATGGGAAAGGCGTCTGGCGCCACTGCAGTTAGCCTCAAATCAATGCGGCAGGAGTGGACGATAAATGAGCAGCAGGATTCTCAGCATGATGCGCGGCAGCCAACCATAGTGATTTTTGTAGAAGTGCATCAGGCTGCCGTAGTACGCGGCGCGCGCCCGGGGGTTCTGCTTGAGTCCGGCGCCGCCGATGTGGATGATCGCGACCGTCGGCACATAGTAGATCTGCCAGCCGGCCAGCCGCATGCGCCGGCACCAGTCGTTGTCTTCGAAATACATGAACATGGCTTCATCCAACCCGCCCACCTCCTCGATAGTCGCGCGGCGGGCCAGCAAGCACGCGCCGGAGATCCAGTCGACTTCGCGGGTTTCAGCGATACGCCAATCATGCAGCGGCCGGTGAAAGATCAGCCGGCTGAAGGTGCGGCGCAACAGGTAACCTGGGGTGGGGTCCCGGCCGAATGCGTAAGCCTGCGGTTCACCGTCCGGCTGCAACAGCCGGGGCGAGCACGCGCCGGCCCGGGGGTGCGCGTCCATGAATGCGATAAGCCCGTCCAACGTTCCCTGGTGAACGATGGTGTCACTGTTGAGCAGCAGCACGTAGCGCCCCGTGCTTGCCGCAATGCCGATGTTGTTGCCGCGTGCGAAGCCCACGTTCTCAGCGTTACGGATGAGCCGGACCTGGGGAAATTCAGCCGCCACCATGTCGGCGCTGCCGTCGGTGGAGGCGTTGTCCACGACGATGATTTCGGGAGTCGGCGGGCAGGGGACAGGCGTCAGGCCGTCTGGCCCCTGCCTCCTGCCTCCTGCCTCCTGACTATTGACTCCTGGCTCCTGACCACTGACTACTGACACCAGGCATGCCCGCAGGAGGTCTCGGACGTTCCACGAAAGGACGATAATCGAGAGGTCGGGATTGCCCGTGCTGACGCTACCTGTGTTCATTTGCGCCCAAGATGTCATCGAAGACCGCGGCGAGCTCATCGGTCAGGGAGCGGCGCTCGAAACGGGCTTGAGCAGCCGAGAAGCCTGCATGGGCTGCGCCGCTTGTTTGCCCCGCCATCAGCCGCTGCAGCGCGGCCGCGATCGCGGCCGGGTCATCAGAAGGCGCCATCTCGCCCAGGCGGTACTCGCGGATGATCTCCTCGGCGACATTGCCGTCAGTCAGCGCCAGCATCGGCTTGCCAGCACCGATGTAGTCAAAGAGCTTGGACGGCATGAGCGCCCGGGTCCCCGGCCCCTGAACGAGCAGCACTGCGTCAGCGTCTGCCTGGTACTGATAGACTTCGCTGCGGTGAACCGGCGGCGCCAGTGAAACGATGTCGCCCAGGCCGAACCGGTCTTTCAGCCCGCGTTCTTCGTCCGTTAAGGCGCCGATGATTTGCAGCCTCAGCCGGGTGTTTGGGTCGGCTTGAACCAGGGCCGCGATCCCGGCGAAAATCGGCTCAGCCGAGCGATCGGGGCTGCTCAAGCTGAACGCGCCGGTGTAGACAAGCCGGAAGGTGTCATCATCGGCGGTCCGGCGCCGCGTCAGGCCGGCAAAGTCACGGCTATCGAAGCCGTTGGTGATGGTGACCAGGCGGCGCTCCCGCGGCGAGCCTGGTGTTGCCGGGTAGCACCGGGCAAGATACGCGGTGAGTGCCGGCGTGGTTGTGGTGACTCCACTCGCCTGGGCCATCATGCCGCGTTCCAGCCGGCGTTCCAATTTCTGGCGTAAAGGCCGCTCTCGCAGCGCGGGAACGGGCGATTGCTGCGCCCAACCATCGCGCAAATCTGCCACCCACGGTATGCCGGTCTTTCTGCTCAACCTGCCGGCCACCAGATGCGCGGTCTCGGGCGGTGAGCTGCTGAGGATGATGTGCGGCTGCTGCGCCTTGATCACCTCCAAGCCCTTTCGCACTGCCGGCAGGAGCCAACCCACTTTGGTATCCGGGATCAGTACGGCATCGCGTATGCGACCCAAGAGGCTGCGATTGGCGATCGTTGCGACGCGATACTGCTCCTCTTGGGGCACCGCCAGACTGCTGTGCCGGCGCCAGGGGCTGAAGAGGCGGTGTAACAGGTCGTCGGCGCGGTAGATTTGGTGTTCGGCATCATCCGGCAGTCCGCCGTAGCGGCCGGTGGTCAAGATGAGCGGCCGGTAGCCGAACTCAGGCAGATACTGGGCGAACTTGATCAACCGCTCGGCGCCGGCAGATCGGATGGGTGGGTAGTCGTGGACAACGATCAACACCGTACGGGTCATGCCGTGTCTTCTTTCCTCACTGTGCCCGCCGCGCCGCGACCAGGTCGGCGTACAACTGCTCGACGCGTGCCATCTCCCGCTGATGGTCAGCGCGCTCCTCGATGATGGCGCGGTTGAGCGTGCGAACGTTGGCGCGCCACGCGGCGGACGTCAATGCCCGCACGAGGGCGCCGGCCAGGGCAGCGCAGTCGCGGGGCGGGACCAGCAGGCCGTTCTCGCCATCCGTGATCCATTCGCGGATCGCTGCCAGGTCGCTCACGACAGGCGTCGCGCCGCAGGCCATGGCCTCCAGCAACGAAACGGGTGTGCTGTCAGATGAGGCGATCGACACGAAGACGTCGGCCAGCGCGTAGTAGGTCGCCATTTCGGTGTACGAGGCCGAGGTGACAAAGCGCACTGCTGCGCCTACCCCTAAAGTCTCCGCCAAACAGTAGACGGTGTCACGATAGGCCGGTTGGTCAGTATTGTACTTGATGATGAGCTTGACTTGCGGCGCGGCTTCGAGCACTGCCGGCATGGCCTGCAACATGATATCCTGGTTGTAGTTGGGCATCAAACCGCGTGTGCTCAAGATGACGGGACCTTGTTCCAGATTCAGTTTCGCGCGCAGCGCCGTTGTGTCCAGGTCCGGCTTGAACCCTTCGGTGTCCACCCCCCATTGAACCACGCTCAGCCCTGCGGGCGGGGCGCCGAGAGAGATCAGGCGTTTGCGGAGATCTTCGGCATCTGCGATGACTCGATCGGCGCGGCGCAGCAGCCAGCCGGCTGCAATCCGGGACACCCGGGAGCGTTCAGGGTCAATGTAAGCATCTGTGCCCCACGCACTGACTACCAGCGGCCGGAAGCCGGACGCTCCCGCCAGCCAGCCGTAACGGGTGAGATAGTGCGCATGCAGCAGGTCGGGCTGGATCGCGGCAAGGATGCCGCGCAGGCCCAAGACCCAGCGGCCAAACCGCAGCTTGGCCGGCCCCTGGGGCAGCGGATGGACTGTGACCCCCGGCAGCGTCACCGATTCATCGGGCAAGGTCACCAGGTGCACCTGGTGGCCGCGACCGACAAACGCAGCGAGCCAGCGCTGCGTGTGAACGCTGTGAGCTGGACCGATAAAACAGAGCTTCACATCCTCATCTCCGGGCCAGAGGACGCAACAGGCTGCGGTAGGCGTCCAAATCCGCCGCTCTGAAAGCCACAAGATCGCGAAGCGGGACGCCAGACAACCGGCGGAAGGTGAAAATCATCACCAACACTGTCGCGCCGTACGCGCCGGCCGATGCCAGCGCGGCGCCTTGCACGCCCAAGAACGGCACCAGGATCCAGACCAGTGCCAGGTCAATGGCCAATGAGAACGCCGAGAGCAAGGAAGCGATCATGGGGCGGCCCAACTGGCCGCTGAAATAGGTGGAAAGCACCGGAGCCAGGGCGAATGCTGCAACGCCCGGCGCCAGCAGCAAGCAAGGCGCCACGGCCGGCCGGTATTGCTCGCCGAAGATGGTCGGGATGAGCAGGGCGAACGGCGCCAGCCCGACTAACCCGGCCAACGTTGCACCCAGGGTGTGCCGGCATGCGCTGGCCGCCATGTGTCCGGCATCCTCTGGCCGCGCGCCGGTGATGCGCGGGAGCAGGGCCGTGGAAAGCGCGCGCGGGAAGAAGAGGATGAGCTCTGCGACTGTGACGGCGATGCTGTACTGGCCGACGCTCGCTGTGCCTGCCAGGTAGCCCAGCAGGAATTGGTCAGAGCGCAGGTTCAGGAACGAGACCACGCTGGCCAGATAGGCCCGAATGCCGAAGCCCGACGCCCGGCGCACCAGGGCGCTGTTCCAGCCGGATGGTGCGGATGAAAGCTGTGTTCCGTGTTTCGCCATCCGCCAGGTGACCAGTGCAGCCAACAGCCCTGTGACGATCGTGCTCAAGCTGAAAGCAGCCAGCGCCCCTGGCACTGCCAGCGGCCATATGAGCAGCAGCGCGGCTGTACCGGCCGCGTAGATGAGCGCTTGCGCCAGGGTGAGGGCATTCAGCCAGATAATCCGCCCGGCCCCTTGCAGCGCGCCGTTAAGAAACTGCGTGAGCAGGGCGAACGGAACCAACGCGCCCGCCAGCAGCACGTAAACACGCTGTTCGGCCGGGACCAGGCTGGTCGGCACGAGCCGCACGCCGGCCGCAGTCAACAGAAAAATACCCACGCCCACGCCCATGCCCAACCAGGCTGCATGGCGCCCAACCTCGGCGAGTGAGTATTGGCCTTTGGCGATCAGGTAGCTGTTGGCCGAGGCGAGGCCCAGGTTCCCCAACGTCGCCAGGAGCGTGTGCGTCAGGACGACCAGTTGAAATACCCCTTTGCCGTCTGGACCTAACACGCGTGCGACAATGATGGCGGCGCCGAAAGTCAAGGCATACGCTGCGACGTTAGCGCCCAGGGTGAGGGCGCTGTTTTGCGCCACGGATAAACCGCTGGTCTTCACGCGCTTGTGCTTCCTGGCGGGATGGAGAGGCGGCGGACGAGGCGCGCGGGCACGCCGGCCACCACCGTGAACGGCTCCACGTTGTGCACCACCACCGCCCCGGCAGCCACGACGCTGCACGCGCCCACCGTGATGCCGGGCAAAATGATCGCACCCGCACCGATCCAGGCATCGTGCTCGACTCGGATCGGGCCGGTGACTCGCGGGAAATAGGCCTGCTCCATGAAACGGCCGGCGCCGGGATCGCCGTGGGTCAGCAGCACGCACCTGCCTGAGACCGCGGCTCCGTCCGCGATCGTGATCTGTTCGACCAGATCAAGGAAGCAGCCTTTACCAAGGTAGGCGTGCTCGCCCAGCGCCAGATGGCGGTAATCGCCTGTCACCGCGTTGTCGACGATCAGATGCGTGGACGCCGAGGCGGACAAAGCGAGCGTCGCGCCGTGCCTGCGCAGCACATGATGCGTCGCCTTAGCGGCAGGGCTGGCGGTTAACCAGCGGTTGATGTACTCGATGCCGTACAAACGCCGGCCGATGGCAAGCTGCGTGTCCAGCGGCAGATAGCGGATGGTCGCTGCGAGCCGCCTCAAAAGAGAACGCCGTGCCTGGTCGTTCTCAGCCACGGCTGGCCTCCAGCGCCGCAGCCACCGCATCTACGACGTGGCGCACCTGTTCGGCGGTCTGCGTGGGGAAGAGCGGCAACGTAACTTCACGCCGGCCCGCAGCTTCAGTCAACGGTAGGTGCACGTCGCGAGCATGCTCCCGGAACGCCGTGAATTGATGGATGGGCGGGTAGTGGATGCTGCTCTGGATCCCCCGTTCACGAAGCGCGGCCATGAACATCGTGCGGTCCACGTCCTCGTCCAGGATGATGGGGAAAAGGTGATAGGCAGGGCGGCTGCCCAGCCTAGAGGCAGTGAAGGGTGCCTGCAGCCCGGCCATGCCGGTGAATGCGGCTCGGTACTGAGCCACGATCTCGCCGCGGCGTTGGTTGTTGGGCGCCAGCTTCGCCAGTTGGCTCAGCCCGATGGCAGAGTGGATTTCGTCCAGGCGATAGTTATAGCCCGTCAGCACCACGTCGTAGCTGGCCGCGTGGCCGCGGTGCCGATCCCAGGTAAGGGTGGTCATGCCGTGGGAGCGCATCAAGCGGATGCGTTCGGCCAGGGTGTCGTCGTTGGTGACCACCATGCCCCCTTCGCCCATCGCGATATTCTTGTTCGAGAAAAAGCTGAAGCAGCCGACCGCGCCCAGGGCGCCTGCACGCCCGGCGCTACAGGTTGCGCCCGGCGCGTGGCAGGCATCTTCCACGATGGCCAATTCGTGCTGGTCCGCCAGGGCGCGAATGGCAGCCATGTCGCACAGATAGCCGCCATAGTGCATCACGGCGATGGCGCGCGTGGCCGGTGTGATCCTGGCCGCGATGTCTGCGGGCGAGATGGTCAGGTCGTCCAGGCTGCTGATATCGGCAAAAACGGGGGTCGCGCCGGTGTAAATGACCGCATTGGCAGTTGCGACAAAGGTCAACGCAGGAACGATGACCTCATCCCCCGGCCCCAAACCGAGCGCAGCATAGGCCAGGTGCAGCGCGGTCGTGCCGTTGGATACAGCAAACGCGTGCCGCGCACCCACCATGCTCGCGAACGCGGCTTCGAATTCCTGGGTCACGGGGCCCATCGACAGCCAGCGGGAACGCAGCACCTTTTCGACGGCCGCGATCTCATACTCGTCAAGATCGATATCTGAGAGAGGAACTTGCCACTGCATGCTCATACATCCTGTCTGCTGTTGGCTTATCGAGCTTTCGCAGCCCGATCGGCCTTTCCCATTCTCGTTATTCATCGGGGAGGAACTGCTTGCGCAGACGTCCGAACTCGGCGCTCGCCTGGCTGTAATCGTCTGGACGTCCGATATCCAGCCAGTAGCCATCAAACGGATAACTCTGCACCTTCTCCCCCGCCGCCACCAGGCTTAGCACCAGGTCGGGAAAGTCCATCCGCCGGCCCGGAACGATATAGCGCAGCACCGCGGGTTCGAATATGTAGATGCCCATGCTGACCAGGTAATGGTACGTCGGCTTCTCAATGTAGTCGGTGATCCGACCGGTCGCGTCCGTTTGGATGACTCCCAGGTCGATCTTGGCGTCGCGCTGGTGTGAGGCGATGGTGGCGACGCTGCCGCTCGCGCGATGATGTGCGATCAACGCCCCGTAATCCAGCGTGGTCAACACGTCGCCGTTCATCACCATGAAAGTCTCATCGAGGCCGGGGATGAGTGCCAACGGCCCGGCGGTGCCCAGCGGCTGGGTCTCCCGCGAGGTGTCGATCCGCACCCCGAATCGGCTGCCGTCGCCGAAGTAGGCCATCAGCAGCTCAGCCAGGTGGCCCACGGCCATGGTGATGTCGCAGATGCCGTGGTGTTTGAGCTGGCGCACGACGACCTCAAGGATCGGCATGTCATCGATAGGCATCAGCGGTTTGGGGAAGGTAATCGTGTAAGGGTATAGCCGTGTGCCGCGGCCACCCGCCAGGATCACTGCACGCATCTCACACCGTGTATTCGCCAGGGCGATAGCGCCCGAGATTGTCCCGGAACCAGGCGATGGTGCGGGAGAGGCCTTCTTCCAGGCCGACCGTGGGCGCCCAGCCGAGCCATTTGGCCGCCTGCTCTGCCGAGGCGTGCAACCTGCGCACCTCGCTGGCCCCCGGCCGCAGTCGAGCCGGGTCTACTTCGATGCGGGGTTCTGTGCCGGCCAGCCGGCAAATCGTTTGGGCCAGGTCACCGATGGTGATGTCCTGATCGTTGCCCAAATTGATCTCATATCCGGCGACCCCTTCGGCCGTCCCGGCAGCCAGAAAACCGGCGACCGTGTCGATCACGAAGGTGAAATCGCGGCGGGTTGTCAGGTCCCCCAGGCGGATCACGTTGCCCGCCAGCGCCTGCGTGATGATGGTGGGGATGACGGCGCGGGTTGATTGCCGCGGCCCATAAGTGTTGAAGGGCCGCACCGTCACTACGGGCAAATCGTACGTGCGCCAGAAGCTCTCAGCCAGTTTGTCCGCGCCGATCTTGCTGGCCGAGTATGGCGACTGTCCTTGTAGTGGGTGTTTCTCGTCAATTGGGGTGTAGAGCGCCGTACCGTACACTTCGCTGGTAGAGGTATGGATAATGCGACCTACTCCCAGTTCGCGGCCGGCCATCAGTACATTGAGGGTCCCGATCACGTTGGTTTCCACGACCTCGCGCGGATGCAGATATGAGTAGGGGATGGCGATCAATGCGCCGAGGTGGAACACGACATCACAGCCGCGCAGTGCTGCCCGCACGGCATCTGCATCGCGCAGATCGCCCGCTACGATTTCGATGCTGTCTCGCAAATCGGCTGGAAGCAGCGCCAACAGGCCGGCGTCCTGCCGCGAATTGTAGCGCACGAAGGCGCGCACCTGCGCCCCTGCAGCGGCCAGCCGTTCCGTCAGATGGCTCCCGATGAAGCCGCCGGCGCCGGTCACCAGCACCCGCCTGCCGGCCCAATCCTCCATACTCATCTGTCTTCCTCAGAATCTTTCAGCAAGCTCGCTGCAATGCGCTCCGCCGCGCGGCCATCCCACAACGGGGGCGGAGGCGGGCGTTGCCCACCCAGAGCCGCATGGGCTATTGTTTCGCGAAACGCAGCCACGAGCGCGTGCCGTTCGCTGGCTACCAGCCGGTTTGTGCCCGCGGTCATTGTGATGGGTCGTTCGGTGTTGGGCCGCGCGGTGAGACAGGGTACACCCAGGTAGGTGGTTTCCTCCTGCACCCCGCCTGAATCGGTCAGCACGACGGCGGCGTGGCGCTGCAACGCCAGGAAATCCAGGTAGCCCAACGGCTCGACCATGAGCAGGCGCTCGACCATGTCCGCCTGCCCGATGTCAGCGATGCGCTGTCGGGTGCGCGGGTGCACCGGGAAGACAACCTGCGCGGTTTCGGCGATTTCAATCAGCGCCAGCAAGATCTCGGCCAACGTGCCGGCATCATCGACGTTGGAGGGCCGGTGCAGCGTCACCAAGACGTAGCGGTCAGATAATCCCAGCCGCTCGACCAGGGCGGGCCAATCGGCTTCAGCTTGCGGCAACAGGCGCACCAGGCTGTCGATCATCACGTTGCCGACATAGTGCACCTTCTCTGGTGCGATGCCCTCTTCGGCCAGGTGGGTGTTGCCGCTGGGCTCGGTGGTGAAGAGCCGATCAGCCAGGTGGTCGGTGAGGATGCGGTTGATCTCCTCCGGCATGGTGCGGTCACCGGAACGCAACCCCGCCTCAACGTGTGCGACCCGGATGCCGAGCTTGCTCGCTACGAGCGCGCAAGCCAGTGTTGAGTTCACGTCGCCGGGCACGATCACCCAATCAGGCCGATAGTCCAGCAGCACCGGCTCGAAGCGCAACATGACCTGTGCGGTTTGCCATGCGTGTGTCCCGGAACCCACCGCGAGATGCACGGCCGGTGCAGGCAGATTCAACTCGTCGAAGAAGATCTGCGACATGTTCGCGTCGTAATGCTGGCCGGTGTGCACCAGTAACTGCTCGATTCGGGCGCCATGTTGGGCCAGCGCCGCCATTACAGGGGCGATCTTCATGAAGTTGGGACGTGCACCTACCACGTGCAGCAGTTTCATCGGCATAGAATGGACTCCGACAGAAGCCCGGTGCCCGCACCCGGTGATAACGGGAACGATTCTCCTGTGAGATCTAGGCTCTATATGCTTCGACGACAGCGTCTACGATTGCAGCCTGCATCTCCTCGGTCAGCTCCGGGTAGATGGGCAGCGCCAGGGTCTGCTCGGCCGCGGCTTCACTGATGGGAAAATCGCCTGGCTTGTGGCCCAAGTAGGCGAAGCATTCCTGCAAGTGCAGCGGCACCGGGTAGTAGATCTCGTGTCCGATCTTGCGTTCCTTGAGCATCGCCATCACCGCCGCGCGGCGTGTGGTGCGGATGACAAACTGGTTGTAGATGTGCCGGCGCTCGGCCTCTTCTGTTGGCAAGACCACATCCGTGATCCCGGCTTCGGTGAACAAGGCGCGGTAGCGCGCGGCGTTGCGTTGGCGGCCGGCAGTCCAACCATCCAGATACTTCAGCTTGACGCGCAGGACGGCCGCTTGCAGGGCGTCCAGCCGGAAATTGCCGCCCACCAGCTTGTGATAGTATTTCGGCTCCATGCCGTGGTTGCGCAGCAGCCTGGCTTGATGCGCCAGCTCCGGGTCGTTGGTCGTGATCATGCCGCCATCGCCGAAGCCGCCCAGGTTCTTGGACGGGAAGAAGCTGAAGCAGCCGAAGTGGCCGATGCTGCCCGCGCGCTTGCCCTTGTACTCCGCGCCAATGGCCTGCGCGGCATCTTCGATCACGAAGAGGTTATGGCGCTGGGCGATTTCCATGATCGGATCCATGTCGGCCATCTGGCCGTAAAGATGCACCGGCATGATCGCCCTGGTCTTTGGACCGATTGCAGCCTCGATCTGGCTCGCATCGATGTTATAGGTGGTCGCGGCAGTGGCCCCGGCAGCCGCCGCATCGATATCGACGAATACCGGCGCCGCGCCGAGCCTGTGAATAGAGCCGCCGGTGGCGAAGAACGTGTAGGGCGTGGTAATGACTTCGTCGCCAGGCTGGATCCCGATGACCATCAACGCCGCCAGCAGGGCATCGGTGCCCGAAGTGACGCCGATGGCGAATTGGCATTGCGAGTACTCGGCGATCTCTTTCTCCAGCCCTTCGACCTCAGGGCCACCGATGAAGTATTGCGCATCTGCAACGCGATCAAAGGCCGTGCGGATTTCCTCACGGATCGGCGCGTATTGGGCCTTCAGATCCAGCAGCGGGATAGGTTGATTGTACGACATATATTTTTAGAGATTCCTTCCATGTCTTTATAATTATCGCGTTCTTACGTCTCACGTTTTCACGCTTCACGCGCCAACGGTTCTTCTTCCGGCCAATCCAGGCAGCGCAGGATCCCCGGTTCGACCTCCCGGTAGTGCCATCCGCTTTCCGGGCAGACCATGATGCCGTCGGCATCCGGGTTGGTCAGCCGGTGGCCGTGGCGGCTCATCCATCCGCGTTGCCGCGCGGGCACGCCGATCATCAACGCGTAATCAGGGACATCCCCGCTCACCACCGCACCCGCGGCGATGAATGCGTAGCGGCCCAGGGTGGCGCCGCAAATGATGGTCGCATTCGCTCCGATGGTTGCGCCGCGGCGCACCACTGTTCGCCTGTACTCGTGGTGGCGGACGATCTGCGAACGTGGGTTGATGACGTTGGTGAAAACGCATGATGGCCCGCAGAAGACATCATCCTCCAACTCCACAGCATCATAGACGGAAACATTGTTTTGGATTTTGACGTTGTTGCCGATGCGCGCCGTGCTGCCAACGAAGACGTTCTGCCCCAGGTTGCAGCGTTGGCCGATCACCGCGCCCTGCATGACGTGGCAGAAGTACCAGATCTTGGTTCCCGTCCCGATCTCACACGGCTCATCGACGTAGGCGCTGGGATGGACGAAGAAATCGCGCTCCGGGTGACTATCGTAGTGATTGCGTTGCATGATCACCTCTTGGTCTATTGCGCGTCCGCCACCAGGTCACGCAGCCGGGCGGCGACCATTTCGATGGCGACCTCGTTGTGACCGCCTTCGGGGATGATGACGTCGGCATAGCGTTTGCTGGGCTCGACAAATTCCAGGTGCATGGGGCGCACGGTGGTCAGATACTGGTTGATCACCGATTCGGGTGAACGAGCCCGTTCCTCGATATCGCGTTTCAAGCGCCGGATGAAACGGAGGTCGGCGTCGGCGTCGACGAAGATCTTGACGTCCATCAAGTCGCGCAATCGCTTATCTGCAAAGATCAGGATGCCCTCCACCATGATGGCTGGTTGCGGGTCGATGTGTCGCGTTTCGGCCAGGCGGTTGTAGTTCTTGAAGTCGTAAACCGGGATTTCGACGGCTTTGCCGGCCCGCAACCGTTTGAGGTGCGCGATCAGCAGATCGTTATCCAGCGAATCGGGGTGGTCAAAGTTCAATCGGGCGCGCTCGGCCGGCGGGAGATGGCTGGCATCGCGATAATAGGCGTCGTGCGGCAGATAGGCTACGTGGTCGAAGCCTACTCGTTCCAGGATCTTCAGAGCAACGGTTGTCTTGCCGGAGCCGGTGCCGCCGGCCACACCGATTGTAATGGGTTTCACGATATTACCTCAGTGATCCTGCCACACTGGCGGCCAACACGCCGGCCGCGAGAGTCCCCACGGCAAGGAGCGGCGAGAGCCAGCCCGGAACGCGCAAAGGCCGCCAACTCGACGTGATATTCAGATAGGCCCCGCCAAGCAGCCAGGCAGCCAACAACCACAAATCGGCTGCCGCGGTTGGATCGACGCTCGCTCGGTTGATCATGCCCCAGGCAGCGCTCATCAGACACGCTGCGGTCAGCCACGGAAAGCTGAACAGCGCCGCGTCCCGGCCCGGATCCTCGGCCGGCCTGGCGGTCTGCGAACGTTCGGGCGCTGCCGCGGCCGTGGGCTTGCCCAGGGTTCGTAGATACCAGCAAAGCGAGGCTGCCAACGCAGGCGCCCATCCCCCCAGGCCGATGCCGGCCAGGATATTGCGCAGCCCGAGGAGCCATGGCTGCGCTGACGGCGTCACAGCGGATGCCGGCAACGCTGCGGCCAGCGCAGCGGCGAGACCCAACAGCGCGGCTCCTCCGATGAGCGTCAGATCGAGCGCGATGGCCGGGCGTGTGGGCTGCTCGCGCGAGCGACTGCTCCATATCTGCCGGCCCGCCACGATCAGCCCGCCAGCAGCCAGCAGCGCGAACATATCTGCGGGTGATGCGCCGGGCCAGGCAACATCCCACGCGCGCCAGCCCAAGCCCACGGCTGCCGCCAGCAGCGCCAGGATCAACCCGATAAGCTCAATCCTTGCAGGGCGGCGAGCTTGTGCTTCGCAGCGGCCGCGCTCCAGCCTCAAGCCGAATATGCCGCTGGCGAGAGCAGCCCCTGCTCCGAGAACCCACGGCCATGCGCTAAGCGGCATCAGCAGCCTCCGATGCGCGGGCCGCATGCAACAACCGCTCGATCTCGGCTTGCGGCTCGGTGGCGCCGGCCACGGCGACGATGGCCAATACCTGTTCACCATCGAGAGCTAAATTCGCCCAAACGCGCGCCATACTCCAGTAGGCGGCTATCACAACGCCTGACAGAACCAATAGGCCGCCCAACAGCATGGGGATCAGACCCGGCAGGTAAGCTACGTCGAGTTCGACATAGCGCTCTCGCTGCAAGGTCAGGTTCACGTCATCCAGCACCAGGCTGCCCTCATCTGCCACCAATTCCGTCACCGCGGGTGCGATATCCTCGCCGCGATACGCCTCTATCAAGAAGACCGGGCCTTCGATCCCCTGCTCGGGTAGCGCGGCGTAGCTGACGGCGCGGAAGGTGAGGTTGCGCGTTGGAATGGCAAATCCCTGCTCGCTTTGTGTCTGATGAAAAAGGAAGCGCAGCGTGGGACCGACCTCGCCGCCCGAATCCAGGGATTGCATCACGAGAGCCTGGCGGCTCTGATCGAAACCGGACACGGTGAGGGTCGGGCCGGTGGTCTGTTGTGACAGCCAGAGATTGCCCCAATGCGCGGGGCGTGCCAGGCTGGTGCGAACCGTACGGCTGCTTCCTGCCTGCATCACGGTCAGTTCGGCGCGTGCGGCCTGATCATCGCCGCTCGACCCTGGCGTCGCCGGCGCAGATGCCGCCGACACCTGTGTCGCCGACACCTGTGTCGCCGTATCGTTGAGGCTGATCTGGAGAGCGCCGGGCAGATTCAGTGGAGTCGTATCGCCGGGAGCCAGCGCGACGTTCGAGATTCGCCAACCGGCGGCGTCATTTAGGACCAGGCCCGCTAACAGCAGAAGCAGGCCCAGGCTGACGAACAACGGACCTAGCGCGCCGACCGGCCTGCGTTGGGCGAAGAGCTGGCTGCGGACTGTGTCGCTTTCGACGATGACGGCATAACCGGGTTCGAGTGCCTTGCGTAAATTCGTGATCACGGGCTCAAGCGGGCCCAGCAGCGTGGCGCGCCGAGTGACCACGTGCGGCGGGGGGAGCGCCAACACGGATGCCTGTCGGATCCCCTTGAGGGAAGGCGCCTGAGCAGCCGTGCGCAACATCAGGTTTAGCGCCAGGGCCGCCAAGATGGCCCGCGTCCAGGCGCTGTGCAGAAGATTAAACGCGCCGATTGACCTGAGGAATGTCCCCGCACTTGGGAATTGGCCTGCCGTCGTGGTCAGCCATCGGTCGATCTCGGCTTCTTCCAAACCGCGGGGTAGCTGGGGGAACATCGTGGCCAGGCCAAGTATCAGGGCCAACAACACAAGAAGCGCCGCTGTCACCTGCGGCGCGCTGTTGATATGCCACAAGGTGTCCAGAATGCGACTGAAGCGGCGGGTCTGGTTCGTGATCGCAGACATGGTTGTCGTCAAAAAAGATAGGCCCCAACCCCGGTCCGGTCCCCGGCAAATGGCCGTGGGAGGCGGGCCGGGAGCTAGGGCCACGCAGATGGAGCCACCCGACGGAATTGAACCGTCAACCTAGCGCTTACGAAGCGCTTGCTCTGCCGATTGAGCTAGGGTGGCAGCTGACCGGGTGCAGTCTCCCGAGTCGACGCAGATGATTATAAGCTGAAACGCGGTGCGCTGCAAATCAGCCTTATACGCGGGTCAGATAGGCGCCGGTGCGCGTATCGATCCGGACCTTGTCGCCGACGTTAACGAACAGCGGCACCTGGGCGATGTAACCTGTCACGAGAGTCGCCGGCTTGGTGGTATTGGTGGCCGTATTGCCTGCAAACCCGGGATCGGTCTGAATCACTTCCAGGTCTACTGTGGTAGGCAACTGCACGCTGATCGGCTCGCCTTCGTAGCTTTCCAGTTCCAATGTCATGCCATCGATGAGAAAGTTCACCGCATCGCCCAACATGCTCGCCGACAGCATCGGCTGCTCATAAGTCTCCGAATCCATGAAGGTGTATAGGTCGCCTTCATGATACAGATACTGCACTTCGGCATGGTCCAGGCGAATATCCTGGACGCGGCTGCCGGAGGGGTAGGTCTTTTCCATTGAGCCGCCGCTGCGCACATTGCGCACCTTCACGCGGATCGTGGCGTTGCCGCGGCCTGATTTGATGTGCTCGTAATCCAGCACGCGCCACAGCACGTTATCTTCAGTAAAAGTCGTACCCTTGCGAAGGTCTTGAACACCGATCATTGTTTTTCCTGCTCCTCAGTTCCTACTATGCGTATGGCGGCAAAACCTCCGAAGCTAAGAACGCCCCGGAGGTTTCACCCTGAATAATAGCAAGCTGTGTGATCTATGTCAAATGTAGGAGGGGCCTCCACCTGGCCTACGGTTGACGGTCCATCCAGGCCCGTGCCGCCTGCGGCAAGTTCATCAGCGGGCCCTTATGGATGGTGCAATCGGGCAGCGATTCGAGAAAGAGCTTGCCGTAGCTTTTCGATGTGACACGCTTGTCGAGCACCACCACCACGCCTCGATCGGCCTGGCTGCGAATCAATCGGCCGAAACCCTGGCGGAAGCGCAGGATTGCATCCGGCACCTGGTAGCCATAGAATGGCTCATCGAACGTCTCGCCGCGTGCGGCTACGATCGGGTCCGATGGCACGGCAAACGGCAGGCGCACCAGGACTAACCCGCTGAGCGCCGGGCCGACCACGTCGACGCCTTCCCAGAAGCTGCGCGTGCCCAGCAGGATGGTTCGCTCCGTCGTCTTGAAGGTTTCCAGCAGTTGATGCCTGGAACCGCCCCCGCCCTGGCTGAGCACTGCGATGCCGGCCGCGAGCAGCGGCGGTTGGATGGCTTGGGCGGTGCGGCGGAGTTGTGCATAGGAGGTGAAGAGCGCCAGGGTGCGTCCGTTCAACGCCTTGGCCAGGCCGATCAGGATTTGCTCGACAGCGGTCTGATAGCCGGGCGCGTTGGGCTCCGGCAGATCGGAGGGCAGGTAGAGCAGCGTGCTCGCTTTGTAATCGAAGGGTGAGCCGACCGTGGTGGTATCCGCATCGTGCGCGGCAAGCCGGTCGCGCACATAGTCGAAGCTGCCGGCCGTGCGCAAGGTGGCCGAGGTCATCACCACCGTCTCATTGCGATAGAGGATGTGCTCTTCGACCAGCGGCCCCACGTGTATCGGCGCCGCGCGCAACGTGGCGCGTCGCGCCTGGCGTTCGGAGGCGCCGATTTCCACCCAGTAGACGCTGTTCGGGTCGGGTTTCATCACCCACGTTTCCATCTGTTCCTGGAGCTCAGCGAGCCGAGAAATAACCCCGGTCAGTTCCTCGGCCAGCGCCCCCAGTCCCTCCGGAGGCTTATTGCCTGTCACAAGCTCTTGCAGCGTCTTGTTGAGCCCTTCCAGGTGCTTCAACAGGGTTGTCCATGTGAGGCCCAGGTTCTCCCAGGCGACTTCGATGCCTACCCAGATCGGCTGATTGCGCGTGGCCGCAATCACGCGCAGCCGAAGGTCGTAGTCGTTGTTGTCCATCTTCGGCACCAGGTCGTGCACGGCCTCATTGACGACTTCCCAGAAGATATCCAATCGCGAGCGCACAGCTTCGACGTCTCCTTGGAGTCGGATGAGCTGATCACGCAGGGCGCCGTATTGCGTGTCCCGCAGGCTTGCGCGCAGGCAGGTGAACAACTCGGCCAGCAGGCCGGGCGCAGACCCTTGCCGGCCCCGGCCGCCGGCCGCGCCGCCCTGCGGATAGAGGGCATTGAAAAGCTGCCCCAGCGTGAACGCATCGGCCTTGAAGCTCAATTGATCGGTCACCGCATCTTCCAGATGATGGGCTTCATCGATCACAACCCGGTGATATTCGGGAAGCACGCGGTTCTCCGTGGCGGCATCCGCCATCAGGAGGGCATGATTCACCACTACCACATGTGCGGCTTCAGCGGCCCGTCGCGCGCGGTAGAAGAAGCAGCGGCCGCCCATCTCGCGCTGGCAGCGATCCAGGCTGCATCCTTCGTGCTCGGCTGACATCTGTGACCAGACGAAACGATCGGCGGGTTGCGGCAGAGAAAGCTCGCCCTGATCGCCGGTTTGCGTTTGAGTCAGCCAGATCAGGGCGCGCACGACGCCGCGCAATTCATCCTGGTTCAGGCTGGGCCGGCCTTTCAGTGCAGCGAAGCGGCGGGGGCACAGGTAATTGCCGCGGCCTTTGAGCAACGCCGCGCGGAAGGGGGGCTCCTTGCGCCAGGCGCTCGCCAGAACGCGCTCCAGATCAGGAAGGTCCTTTTTGAACAGTTGGTCCTGCAAGTTGATGGTGTTGGTGCTGATCACGACCCGTTCGCCGTTCTTGACAGCAAACGCGATCGCGGGCAGCAGGTAAGCCACCGATTTGCCGGTGCCGGTGCCGGCTTCAGCCATCAGGTGGTGGCCTCGGTTAAACGCATCCGTCACGGCTTCGAGCATCTCGATCTGAGGCGGTCGGAATTCGTAGCCCGGGAAAGCCTGGCTGAACGCGCCGTCCGGACGGAGCATCCCTGCCAGCTCAGTCGCGTCCACCGGCTCGGCATGTTGGCCGGGCACCAACAGCTCCGCGGGGCGCCAGGGTTTGAACAATGGGCTGTCGGGCGCAAGCTGCTCCAGGGGCAGCTCGCTCTTCGCTGCCCCGCCAGCGCCGCGCCGCTGCAACGCATCCGCGAAAACCTGGGCCAAGGGCCACTGACTGCCCTGTCCCAGGCGGACGATCTCCATGAGTACAGGGACAGACAGGCGCTCGGCCTGGGCGCACAGCAGGTTGAAGAGGCGGCCTGTCGCCTGGGCATCGTCCAGCGCGCGGTGCTGGTTGGGCGATTTGATGTTAAAGCGTGCTGCCAACGCGCCTAAGCTGTAACCGGGCAGCGCGGGCAGCAGGATCGTCGCCAGCTCCCAGGTGTCCAGCCCTTCGTTCTCGATGAAGAGTCCCTGGCTATGCATGAACCCGAGGTCAAAGCCGACGTTATGACCCACCACCGGCAGTTGTCCCACGAAACGCTCTAATGGCCTGGCCACCTGGTCGAAACGCGGCGCTGCGACGACATCTCGATCAGAGAGCCCCGTAAGCATCGTGATTTCGAACGGGATGGGACGGCCGGGGTTGACCAGGGAAGCGAACTCCTCCACCGGTTCGCCATCGCGATATTTTACCGCGCCGACCTCGATGATGGCGTCTTTCTCCGGGCTCAGGCCGGTGGTTTCCAGATCCAGGGTGACATATGTGCGGGGCATGACGTTTCCATTCTCTGGGCGATGATAGCCAATTGACGGGCGTGCAGGCAGTATACCATGAAATCATGAAAAAGGTGGCCCCGAATCGGGCGCGTTTAGGCCCCGCGCCAGACCGGCGGCCGTTTTTCCAGGAACGCAGCGATCCCCTCCTGTGCATCGTGCGTCACCGCGCTGGTTGCCACCGTCTCACCCATCAGTTCATAGGCGGCAGCTTGATCCAGCTCGATCTGCCGGTAGAACGCCTCTTTGCCGGTCCGGATGGTTAATGGGCTGGATGCTACGATCTGTTGCGCCAAGGCCGACACTTCCGCATCCAATCGATCGGCAGGCACAACGCGATTGATCAGGCCCCATGCCGCCGCGGTCTCGGCATCGATGGGCTGCCCGGTGAGCAGCATTTCCAGGGCACGTTTGCGGCCGATGGTGCGAGTCAGCGCCACCATGGGCGTGGAGCAGAACAGGCCGATCTTCACCCCGGGTGTGGCGAAGCGCGTACCCTCGGCGGCAATCGCCAGGTCGCAGGATGCGACGAGCTGGCACCCGGCTGCGGTTGCGATGCCGTGCACGCAGGCGATGACCGGCTGGGGGATGCCCTGGATGGTCTGCATCAGAAGCGTACACGCGGCAAAGATGGCGCGTTCCTCGTCAAGCGAGCGGCCCAGCAGCTCGCGCAGGTCGTGACCGGCCGAGAATACTGGCCCGGCCCCGCGCAGCACGATGACGCGGCAGCCGGGCCGCTCGCTCTCCGCGATCAGCGCACGCGTCAGTGCGGTCATCAGGTCGGTGGAGAGGGCGTTGCGTTGCGCCGGTCGGTTCATGGTCAAGGTGACAACCGGCGATGTGTTTTCGACCAGGACGGTGTCGGTCCCAGCCACGGCAGGTATACTGTGAGACATGACAGCGGCTCCTTCAAGGGGGGGTCTATCAAAGGATAATCGCACTTACGCCGGATCGCCAAATCCTGCGCTGGCCCAGCGGCGCCTATCGATCGCTGCCTCGTGAACGCCAGCCTACGCAGTTGTGCACTGGGCCGATCTGTGCTATGATCTATGTCAGCCATCGAAATTGCTTTGTTTGAGAAGAGCATGAACGCCTTGCGTAAGGTCCTGAAATTTCCGACGATTTGCTTTGGTTTGACTTGAGACTCGCCAGAGACACGGGGAGCTACCTCCGTGTCTCTGTTGTTAATTTTCGAGGAAGACATTCGTGACAGCATACATCTTCGTAACGGGCGGCGTCGTCAGCGGTCTCGGTAAGGGTGTGTCTGCGGCATCCATCGGTCGTCTGCTCAAGTGCCGCGGGGTGCGCGTCTCAATCCAGAAGTTGGACCCATATCTGAACGTGGACCCCGGGACCATGTCGCCTTATCAGCATGGTGAAGTGTTTGTCACTGACGACGGCGCGGAGACCGACCTGGATTTGGGTCACTATGAGCGCTTTGTGGATGAGAACCTAAGCCGCGCCCACAATGTCACCAGCGGTCAAATCTACAGCAGCGTGCTGGCGCAGGAGCGCCACGGTGACTACCTGGGCGGCACCATCCAGGTGATCCCCCACGTCACCAACGAGATCAAGCGGCGTATTCAGCAGGCTGCGCGGCATGATGACCCGGATGTTTTGATCGTGGAGGTCGGTGGTACGGTGGGCGATATCGAGGGCCAGCCGTTTCTGGAAGCTATCCGCCAGATGCGCAAAGATGTGGGGCGCAGCAAAACGTTCTATATCCATGTGACGCTGCTGCCGTACATCTCCGGTTCCAACGAGCTGAAGACCAAGCCGACCCAGCACAGCGTGCGCGAGCTGCGCAGCATCGGCATCCAGCCCGACATGATCATTTGCCGCTCGGACCTGCCGGTGAGCGACCATGTCCGCGAGAAGATCGCGCTTTTCACCGACGTGGATGCGCGCGCGGTGGTGCCGGCCTACACGGCCAAGAGTATTTACGAAGTGCCGCTCATGCTGGAAGATGAAGGGGTGGCGGAATTCATCGCCGGACGGCTGGATCTCCGCGTCTCCGGGCCCGATCTGGTTGAATGGCGCGACTTGGTCGCCCAAATCCATCGGTCCAAGTCCATACTGAAGATCGCGTTGGTGGGCAAGTATGTGGAGCTGGAAGACGCCTACATGAGTGTGCGCGAGGCGCTCCACCATGCCGCATGGTCGTTGGATCATGACGTGGAGATCAAGTGGGTGCATGCCGAGTCGTTGGAGCATCCGGATGGTCTCCAACAACTGGCAGACGTGCAAGGCATCCTGGTGCCAGGTGGTTTCGGCGAGCGCGGCATCGAGGGGAAGATCAACGCGGCTCGCTACGCGCGCGAGCACAAGATTCCCTATTTCGGCCTGTGCCTGGGGATGCAGGTGATGTGCATCGAGTTCGTCCGCAATGTGCTTGGTCGGACTCAGGCCAATAGCACTGAATTCAACCCGAAGACGCCGGATCCGGTCATCAGCCTGATGCCGGACCAGCAAGGGGTCGAGGATATGGGCGGCACGATGCGGCTGGGTTTGTGGCCGTGCGAGTTGGCGGCCGGCAGCCTCGCCGCCGCGGCCTATGATCCAGACACGCGCATCCGCGAGCGCCACCGCCACCGGTGGGAGTTTAACAATCGTTATCGGCCCCGCGCCATCGAGGCGGGCATGTGCTTTTCCGGTCTTTCGCCCGATGGCCGTCTGGTGGAGATTGCTGAGTTGAATCGCGACCTGAATCCGTGGATGTTGGGCACCCAGTTTCATCCGGAGTTGCGCTCGCGTCCCAACCGCCCCCATCCGCTGTTTCGGGCTTTTCTGCGGGCGGTGGCGCAGGCAAAGGGGTAGATTGGATTGGCGGGTCCGTCGGTAAACTGCTGGAGCAGCCCACCGGCAACGATACAGCACACATAACGCAGTACGCAATCTGCAATACGTAGTACGACAGGGGGTATCAAACAGATGTCTGGACATTCAAAATGGGCTACGATCAAGCGCAAGAAGGGCGCGGCGGATGCCAAGCGCGGGCAGGTATTCACGAAGTATGCGCGTGAACTTCAACTGGCCGCGCGTGAAGGCGCCGACCCGAACTTCAATTTCCGGCTGCGGCTGATCATCGACAAAGCCAAAGCCGAGAACATGCCCAAGGAAAACATCGATCGCGCCATTAAGCGCGGGGCAGGCCTCAGCGAAGACGGGGCGCAGCTCGAAGAAGTAGCGTACGAAGGCTACGGCCCGCACGGGGTGGCTATCTACATTCAGACGGTTACCGACAATAAGAACCGCACCGTTTCCGAGTTGCGCCGTGCGCTCACGCGTGGAGGCGGCAGCCTGGGTGAGTCCGGCAGCGTCGGCTGGCTCTTCGAATCCAAGGGCTACATCGCCATCGATATGTCCGGCCGCAATCAGGATAAAGTCTTCGAGTTGGCGTTGGACTCCGGCGCCGACGATGTCCAGTTTGGCGATGATGTCGCTGAGGTCTACACCGCACCGGCCGATCTTCAGGGGGTGCGCGAGGCATTCCTGAAGGCCAAATATCAACTCGAAAACGCCGAACTGACGATGGTGCCGAAGACCTCTATCACCCTGAGCCCGGCTGATACGCTTCAGGTGATGAACCTGGTCGAAAACCTGGAAGAGATCGATGACGTCGCCAAGGTCTACTCGAACCTGGAAATCTCTGAAGAAGCACTGTCTCAGATGGAGTGAAACCGGTTTGAGGCTGAGGTTGGGGTGATTGTCCTAGGCATCGATCCTGGCACGGCAACCACCGGTTACGGGTTGGTTGTCGAAAATGCGGCCGGTGAGGCGCGCCTGATCCGTTGCGGCGTGATTTTGACTGCGGCCGGATCGCCGATGGCGGCGCGCCTCCTGGCGATTCACCAGGCAGTGACTGCGTTGATTCGTGACGATGCGCCTGACGCCATCGCGGTGGAGGCGCTGTTCTTCGGCCGCAATGTCACCACAGCGCTGACCGTGGGCCAGGCGCGCGGCGTCGTCTTGCTGGCGGCCGCGCAGGCGGGGCTGCCGGTCTTTGAGTACAAGCCTGCTGAAGTCAAGCAGGCGCTGGCCGGCTATGGCGGCGCGGACAAGCGGCAGATGCAGGAGATGGTGCGGATCCTGCTGGGACTGGATGACATCCCGCGGCCCGACGATGCGGCGGATGCGGTGGCCGTGGCGGTGTGTCACCTGCACAGCCAACGGTTGCGGCAGCTCATCGCGGAGTGAGCATAACCGGGCGCGGTGCGGGTTCTGGATCCCGCTAACCGCCGGAGAGTGAGAGAAGACGCCATGATCGCAATGGTAGAAGGCCGGGTGACGATTCGCAACCGTGATTCTCTGGTGGTGCTGATCGGCGGACTGGGCCTCAGGGTCTTCTGCCCGCAACCGGTGCTGGCGGCGGCGCGTCTCGGCGAGGTCATCTGTTTGCACACCCACCTGGTGGTGCGCGAGGACGACTTGAGCCTGATCGGCTTTGCCGAGGAGGCAGAGCTGGAGCTGTTCGAAAAGCTTATCGGCGTCTCCGGTGTGGGACCCAAGCTGGCCCTTTCGGTGCTTTCCAACATGACGCCCGATGCGTTGCGGTTAGCGATCGGCCAGGAGCAGCCTGATCTGCTGGCGCGCGTTCCCGGCATCGGCAGGAAGACGGCGCAGAAGATCGTCCTGGAACTCAAGGATAAGATCGGTCCGGTTGAGATTGCCGAGGGGCTTGCTGCACTGACCGAAGCGGATGCCGCGGTGATCGACGCGTTGACTGCCTTGGGCTATAGCATTGTTGAAGCGCAGCGAGCTGTGCAGGCGCTGCCGCGCGATGTTGTCGATATCGAGGAACGGTTGCGCCGGGCGCTGGCGTCCTTCGGTGGATCATGACGCAAAATTCAGCGGTCATTACGAGCACAAGCAATCCACGCGTGGTTGAGGCGCGTAAGCTCGGGCAGCGCAAGTATCGTCAGGCTGCCGGGCTGTTTCTGGTCGAAGGGCTGCAGCTCTTGCACATGGCCCTGGATAGCGGCGCGACCTCCCATGAGGTTTTTTACTGCCCGGAGCAGTTCATCGGCTCGGAGGCCGCCGCCTTGCTTGAACGTTTCCGGCAGGGTGGCGCCGTGCTGCAGCACGTGTCGGCGCGCGTCATGGAAGCCCTTTCCGAGCGTGAGGAGCCGCAGGGCATCGTTGCGACGTTTCATCTGGTGCGGCCTTCTCTTGAGTCGCTCAGGTTGAGCGGTCACGGGCTGGTAATGGTGTTGGATCGGCTTCAGGACCCCGGCAACCTGGGGACGCTGATCCGCACCGCTGATGCAGTTGGCGCCGCAGCGATCATCCTCGTCGAGCCTTGTGTGGATCCGTTCGACCCAAAGACCGTGCGCGGCAGCATGGGCTCCCTCTTCAATGTCCCCGTGATCAGCACGAAAGACGTCGCCGGACTGTTTGGGTGGCTGCGCAGTTGCGGCCTGCGGCCGGTCGGCGCCGATCCACACCTGGGTGAGACGTGGGGGGCCGGCCTATGGCGCGGCGGCGTGGCGCTTGTTCTGGGCAATGAGGCGCGCGGCCTCTCTGACGATGTGGCCGAACAGATCGACGCGTGGGCCAGGCTGCCCATCGTGGGCAAGGCCGAGTCATTGAATGTGGCGGTGGCCGGCGGCGTACTAATGTATGCCTGGCTGCGAGAGAACAGTTTTTGACAAAACCGTCCCTTTCGGCTAAACTAATACTTCGTTTGAAGTGACATTAACATTCGAAATTACTGGACACTCATCCAGAGGGGGGGAGGGATCGGCCCTGTGAACCCCCGGCAACCGCCCGGAGTCCTGGGGAACGGTTGCCTGGAGGCAAGCGCCCATCGGTAGCAGGTGGGCAGATTGCATCCCGGCAGCGGTTTCTCTTCTGGGCAGGTGCCAATTCCGGCAATCCCGCGCCGCGGGGTTGAAAGATGAGAGATCGGCCAAGTTGCATTACCTATGCCCTCCTCTCGGAGGGCGTTTTGTTTAAGGAGCTCTTATGTCGCGCACGCTGTGGTGGGAAGATAGCCAACTGAAGATGATCGACCAGCTGATCCTGCCGTTGCGTTATGAGGTGTTGAGCTACGCCGACTATCGGGCGGTCGCCGAAGCAATCACCGACATGGTCGTGCGCGGAGCACCGGCCATTGGTGCGGCTGGCGGCTTCGGAATGGCGCTGGCCGCATTGCAGAGTCCCGCCCGCGATCGGGATGCTCTGTTGATCGATTTGGCCCAGGCTAAGAATGTGCTCGACGCATCCCGGCCTACCGCGGTCAACTTGAGCTGGGCGACGGCGCGTATCATGGAGCTGGCACAAAGCCTGATCCTGTTCAACACGGATGATATTCGTTTGGCCATTCTGGCCGAGGCCGAACGCATCGCTGATGAGGATGTGGCGATCAACCGCCGCATGGGCGCGTACGGTGCGGAGATCGTGCCGGCCCAGGCCAATGTTTTGACGCACTGCAACGCGGGCTCTCTGGCGACGGTCGACTACGGCACTGCGTTGGGCGTTATCCGCGCAGCGGTGGAGCAGGGCAAGCAGGTGCACGTATGGGCAGATGAGACGCGCCCTCGCCTGCAAGGCGCCCGGCTGACTGCCTGGGAGCTGATGCGCGATAGTATCTCCATGACCCTGGTCGCGGATAACGCGGCGGGCATGCTGATGCGCCTCGGCAAGGTGGACCTGGTCCTGTTCGGCGCCGACCGGGTGGCAGCCAACGGCGATGTGGCCAACAAGATCGGCTCTTACAAACTGGCCGTGTTGGCCCGCGAGAACGGCATCCCATGCTATTCAGTGGTGCCCACGCCTACCATTGATCTGACCCTTGCCCACGGGGACTTGATCCCCATTGAGGAGCGGGATGCACGTGAAGTCACGCATGTTGGGGCCGAGCAGATCGCACCGAGCGGGGTGCCGGTCTACAATCCGGCGTTCGACGTGACGCCGCACCGGTACCTGACCGGCATCATCACGGAGGAAGGCATCTGCTATCCTCCGTTCGAGATGAGCTTGCGGCGGGCAGTCGAGGCGGCAGCGAGGAGACGCGCTGCGTGAAACGCGATTCGGGCGCGTGGTCTGAGTGCCTCGCGCATCTCGCATCAAACGGTGAATTGTGAGCGAACAGATCTCAACCTGGCTCAATCAGATCATCTGCGGCGACGCACGGTGCATGGATGCTTTACCGGACGCGTCGGTGCAGCTTGTCGTCACCTCGCCGCCGTACAACGTGGCGAAGAATTACGACAACCACGACGATAACCTGAGCCTGGATGCCTATATCACCATGCTCAACGCGGTGTGGCGCGAATGCCACCGTGTGCTGGCGCCGGGCGGCCGCCTGTGCGTGAACGTCGCCAACACCGACCGCAAGCCGTACCTGTCTTTGGTCAGCTTGATCGATGAGCAATTGCGCACCAGCGATCAAAGCTGGCTGCACCGCGGGCATATCATCTGGGACAAAGGCGCCTCGGCGGGCACTTCCACCGCCTGGGGCAGCTTCGGCCGCTCTTCCAACCCAACCTTGCGCGATGTGCATGAGTACATCACGGTGTGGAGCAAAGAGCAGCTTCGCCTGGATGGCGGGGGCGACAGCGGCGTCACCGGCAATCAGTTTGTTGCCTGGACCCGCAGCATTTGGCGGCCCGAAGAGCGCATGGCGGAGCTTGAAAAAAAGATCGCCGGCAAGCTGGCCTACGCGCGTCAGCGCGGGAAGGATGATGCCTGGATCGCTGAGTCGATTGCACGAGCGGTGTGGGGACAGGCCACCGTTCCCGGCGAGGCGGTGTGGGAGATGACCACCGAGTCCTCCGTCGATCACCCCGCGCCATTTCCGATCGAGCTGCCCCGGCGGTTGATTGTACTTTACACCCGGCCGGGCGACGTGGTGCTGGATCCGTTTATGGGGTCCGGTTCGACGGCTGTTGCTGCCAGGTTGACCGGGCGGCAGTATGTGGGCTATGAGCTATCCGACGAATACTGCGCCCTGGCGCAGAAGCGGCTGGCCAGCCTTGCAGTTGAATAATCTGATGTGAGGCCGCCTGCTCGCCTGGCATTCACGCAACACGCAACACGCAATACGAGGTCCTATGTCCGTCATCATCACCGGTTCAATCGCAACCGACTACATCATGAAATATCCCGGCCGGTTCCTGGAGCACATCCTCCCGGAAACAGGCAAGATCAGCGTCAGCTTCCTGGTCGAAGAGAAGCAGATGAGCCGCGGGGGTATCGGCCCCAATATCGCCTACACCATGGCGTTGCTGGGCGAGCAGCCCCGGCTGATGGGCACGGTCGGCCAGGACTTCGGCGATTATCGCGCCTGGCTTGAACAGCAGGGGATCGACACGTCGCTGGTCATCGCCTATCCCGGCGAGTTCACTGCCACGTTTACGGTGATCACCGACCTGCAGCAAAACCAGATCGCCGGGTTCCACGCCGGCGCGATGAGCCATGGCCGCGATTTGACCTATCGGGGCCTGGATGTGCATGCGATCGACTACACCATCATCTCGCCGCATGATCCCCAGGGGATGCTGCGCAACTGCGCCGAATGCCGCGAACTGGGCATCCGCTTCATCTTCGATCCCAGCCAGCAGCTCGCGCGCTTCAGCGGTGAGCAGGTGTTGGCCGGCATGAGCGGCGCTTATGCCATGACTGTCAACGACTACGAATTGGAAGTGCTGAAGCAGAAGACAGGCCTGGATGAGGCTGGGATTCTGGCGCAGGTCGAGTTGGTGGTGGTGACGCGCGGCGCTGATGGCGCAACCCTGATGTCCAGGGAGCGGCGGGTGGATGTGCCGGTGGCGAAGCCTGTTGCTATCGTGGACCCCACCGGCGTCGGCGACGCGTTCCGTGGCGGCCTCCTGACCGGCCTTGTCCGCGGCTACCCCTGGGAGGTCATTGGGCGCATCGGCTCGCTGGCTGCCACCTACTGCCTGGAGCAGGTGGGCACAATGAACCACCACTACACCCTGCCGGAATTTGTGGAACGCTACCGCGCGAATTTCGGCGATGCACCGGAGCTGAGTGATCTATTGCGCGCTGCGTAATCCGCGCTTGCAGGGTCGTAACACCTTTCCAGTGCCTTACGCAATACGCAACACGCAGTACGCAGTATACAGACATGTCGATTACCAAGTTTCTCTATTACAAGGAGTATCAACCGAGTGAGCACTAACTACGATATCAAAGACATTCGCCTGGCCGACAAAGGCCGGTTCCGTATGCAGTGGGCCGCACGCGAGATGCCCGTGCTGGACTTGATCGAGGCGCGCTTTGCCAAAGAGCGGCCGTTGGATGGGGTTCGCATCTCCGCCTGTCTGCATGTGACCAGCGAGACCGCGAACCTGATGCGCGTGCTGCAAGCCGGCGGCGCAGATGTGGTGTTGACCGCATCCAATCCGCTTTCGACGCAGGATGACATCGCGGCCACCCTGGTGGCAAACTACGAAATGCCGGTGTACGCCATTAAGGGCGAGGACAATGCGACCTACTACCAGCACATCAAGGCCGCTCTGGACTTCAAGCCGCATATCACGATGGATGACGGGGCTGACCTGGTGAGCACGATCCACAAGGAGCGCCGGGATCTGTTGGACGCCATCGTCGGCGGCACCGAAGAGACTACGACTGGCGTCATCCGCTTGCGCGCGATGGCCCACGACGGCGAGCTCATGTTCCCTGTGATCGCGGTCAACGATGCGTTGACCAAGCACCTGTTCGACAATCGCTACGGCACCGGGCAGAGCACCCTGGATGGCGTCATTCGCGCCACCAACGTGCTGATCGCCGGCAAGACGGTGGTGGTGGCCGGCTACGGCTGGTGCAGCCGCGGCATCGCCAGCCGGGCCCAGGGCCTGGGCGGCAACGTCATCGTGACCGAGATCGACCCGATGAAGGCGCTGGAAGCGGTCATGGATGGTTTCCGGGTCATGCCGATGGCGCAGGCCGCGCCGTTGGGTGATATCTTCATTACCTCCACCGGGGACATCAATGTCCTGGATAAGCATCATTTCGCAGCGATGAAATCAGGCGCGATCATGGCGAACTCCGGGCATTTTAACGTTGAGATCAATATCCCGGAATTGGAAAAGATGGCTGTGGAGGTGCGCCGCGTCCGTGAGTTCCTGGATGAATATATCCTGAATGATGGCCGGCGCCTTTATCTGGCCGGCGAAGGACGCCTGGTCAACCTGGCTGCGGCCGAAGGCCATCCCAGCGCGGTCATGGACATGAGCTTCGCCAACCAGGCTCTGGCCGCTGAGTACATGATCAAGCATCACGCCAACCTGAAGCGCGCCGTTTACAGCGTGCCTGATGAGATCGACCAAAACATCGCACTTCTGAAGCTTGCAGCGATGGGTGTGACGATCGACATTCTGACCTCAGAGCAACAAGCCTATCTGAACGAGTGGCGGATGGGTACGTGAGGAACAGCGAATCTGCGAATGGCGAATCAGCGAATCTCGATCGGCAATGCCGTGCGTGTATTCGCTGATTCATTGGCACAGAGCATCTTAGTACAGAGGAGTGACTTACAACCATGACAACCACTTTCGCCTCTTCGTCGAAGTTCTACTTCACTTCGGAGTCGGTCACTGAAGGGCATCCGGACAAGATCTGCGATCAATTGTCCGATGCCGTATTGGATGCGATCATCAGGGATGATCCTGATGCGCGTGTGGCATGCGAGTGCTCCACCACCACAGGTCTGATCCTGGTGATGGGTGAGATCACAACGTCCACCTATGTGGACATTCCAGCGTTGGTGCGCGATGTGGTGCGCGACATCGGCTACACCCGCGCTAAGTTCGGGTTTGACGCTGACACCTGCGGCGTGATCGTCAGCATTAAGGAGCAAAGTGCGGACATCGCGCTGGGCGTGGATAAGGCGCTGGAGGCCAAGCGGGGCCAGATGACCGATGAGCAAATCGAGGCCATCGGCGCAGGCGATCAGGGCATGATGATCGGCTTCGCATGCAACGAGACCGACAGCCTTATGCCGCTCTCCATCGACCTGGCGCACAAGCTCTGCAAGCAACTGACCTACGTGCGCAAGGATGGCACCCTGCCCTATCTGCGGCCCGATGGTAAGAGTCAGGTCACCGTAGAGTATGCTTTCGGCAAGCCGAAGCGCGTGGATACGGTGGTGATCTCCACCCAGCATGGTCCCGAGGTCGAGCACAGCCAGATCGAGGCCGATGTGTACGAGCATGTGATCAAGCAGGTGGTGCCCGCCAGCTATCTGGACAACGACACCAAGATCTACGTCAATCCGACCGGCCGGTTCGTAGTCGGCGGTCCGATGGGTGACTCGGGGTTGACGGGCCGCAAGATCATTGTGGACACCTATGGCGGCGTGGCGCGCCACGGCGGCGGCGCGTTCTCGGGCAAAGACCCCACCAAGGTGGACCGCTCGGCGGCGTACATGATGCGCTATGTGGCCAAGAATCTGGTGGCTGCGGGCGTGGCTGACCGGTTGGAGATCCAGGTCAGCTATGCGATCGGTGTGGCCCGGCCGCTGAGCATCGCCGTGGAGACTTACGGCACCGGCAAGATCAGTGATGATCTCATCGTGGAGCTGATCAAGACCCACTTCGATCTGCGTCCAGCTGCAATCATCCATGACCTGAATCTGCGGCGGCCCATCTACCAGGCAACCGCGGCTTACGGCCACTTTGGTCGCACCGACATCGATGCGCCCTGGGAGCGCCTGGACAAGGTCGCGGCCCTGAAAAAGGCGGCGGGGCTGGCGTGATGAACTGTTGGTAGTGGGTGATGAGTCACCGGCAAGGACGTGTGTTGCCCGATGGCGCATACGTTTCTGCTGGCAGAGTAGCCAGCGTTGGTTCTGATCATATCATGCAGCGGGGAGAGATGTGGTTCCGGCCCATCTCTCCCTTGTTCGTTGTGCGTGACGTTTACCTTTGCTCTGACCATCATCCTGCGGTATAATCGCATCGTCATCAGTGATAGCGGCGTGTCGGCGTGTGACACGCAAACTGCACGTAACCAGAGGATGCTCTTGCGCGCACTCATCACCGGGATTTCGGGTTTTGTCGGCAGTCATCTGGCCGAGTATCTGTTGGCGCATACCGACTGGCAAATCGCGGGCACCGTTTACGGCAGGGTGGACAATATTGCCCACATCCAGGATCGGTTGAAATTGTATCCGGCGGAGCTTTCGCGCCTGGAAGTCGTGCGTTTTATTGTGGAGGAAGTTCAGCCCGACTATATTTTCCATCTGGCGGCGCAGCCGATCTCCTGGATGTCCAGGCAGGATCCCTGGTTTACGCTTGAGAATAATATCCGGTCGCAGCTCAACGTGCTTGAGGTCATCGTGCAGCTAGGGTTGTCCAGTCGGGTGCTGGTAGTTGGCTCCGCAGAGGAATATGGTCGTGTATCTGCGGGTGATCTGCCCATCGATGAGGAAACGCCCTTGCGCCCCACCTCACAATACGGCGTCAGCAAGGTGGCGCAGGACTTCCTGGGTCTGCAATATTTCCTCAGTTATGGCGTCCAGGCGATCCGGGTCCGTCCGTTCAATCACACCGGACCACGCCAGCGCCAGGGTTTTGTGGCCTCGGATTTCGCCAGCCAGATTGCCGAAATCGAGGCCCATGCCCGCCCGCCTGTTATTTCGGTCGGAGAACTGTCCGCTGCGCGTGACTTCAGCGATGTGCGGGATATCGTGCGTGGCTACTATCTGGCACTGACCCGGGGCGAACCCGGTGAGGTGTATAATATGGGCTCAGGGTCGGCGTGTTCGGCCGGGCGGGTGCTGGATACCCTGCTTCGTTTGTCAGGATCGAAGATCGAGGTGCAGCAGGATGCCAGTAGATTGCGTCCGGTCGAGGTCCCGCTCATGGTTGCTGACTCGTCCAGGCTGCGAGATCGTACTGGTTGGAGTACGGAGATTCCGCTAGAGCAAAGCCTCCGGGATGTGTTGGATTACTGGCGGGAACAGGTGCGGACCGGCGCCAGCGATCCAACGCCGTTAGGTTTGCGCATCAGGCGCAACGCATGACGTGGCGACCTGCGTGTCGCGGCTTTAAGGAGAACCATCTCATGTCTAAGGCGCTCATCACGGGCATTACCGGCCAGGATGGCTCATATCTGGCTGAGTTTTTGTTATCGCGCGGCTATGAAGTGATCGGGATGGTGCGTCGCACCAGTACGACAAATTTCGACCGCATCCGTGACTTTCAGGATCGTGTCACTCTTGTTCAGGGCGATTTGCTTGACCAGGTCAGCCTGATCAACCTCCTCCAGGAATTTCAGCCGGATGAAGTTTACAACCTGGCCGCACAGAGTTTTGTACCGACCAGTTTCACGCAACCGGTGCTCACTGGGGAGTTCACTGCCCTGGGTGTGACCCGTATCCTGGATGCCATCCGCATTGCGGATCGCAGGATCCGCTTCTACCAGGCGTCCAGCTCAGAGATGTTCGGCAAGGTGCAAGAGGTGCCGCAGCGAGAGACTACGCCGTTCTACCCGCGCAGTCCCTACGGCGTGGCTAAGGTCTACGGCCATTGGATCACGGTGAACTACCGTGAGAGCTACAACCTTTTCGCGTGCTCGGGTATCTTGTTCAATCATGAATCCCCCCGTCGCGGCCTCGAATTTGTCACGCGCAAGATCACTCACGCAGTCGCACGCATCAAGCTGGGACTGCAAGACGAACTGCATCTCGGTAATCTGGACTCGCGCCGCGATTGGGGCTATGCGCCTGATTACGTGCACGCGATGTGGTTGATGCTCCAACAAGGGCGTCCGGATGATTACGTCGTAGCCACCGGCGAAACACACTCAGTGCGAGAATTCTGCCAGGTGGCGTTCGATCATGTAGGCCTGGACTGGGAAAAGCACGTGATCGTCGATCCCAGGTTCTATCGCCCGGCCGAAGTCGATTTGTTGGTGGGTGATCCCAGCAAGGCCGGCCGTGTGCTGAATTGGGAGCCGAGCGTTACCTTCCAGGATTTGGTGCGCGTTATGGTGGATGCTGACCTGGCCGGGCTGCAACAGCAGGGAAATCACACGCCGCATGTGGGATAACCAGATCTTCACATGTCACGCATCACGCAGTACACAACACGGAGCATGCTATGTCTGACATCATCTTCGGCACCGATGGTTGGCGGGGCGGCATTGGCGAGGATTATACCTTCGCTAACGTACGCCGTTGCGCCCAAGGCTTCGCCAGCTATCTGACGGCGACCTATCCAGGTGAATTGGCCCGCGGTGTGGTCATCGGCGGGGACAAGCGGTTCCGCTCCGAAGACTTTGCCGCGGCTGCGGCTGAAGTGCTGGCCGGCAACGGTATTCCGGTCCATTTTTGTGGTGGCGGGGTCCCTACGCCGATCATCTCTTTCGGTGTGACCGACGCAGGAGCGCTGGGCGCCATCAATATTACGGCCAGTCACAATCCGCCCCAGGACAACGGGTTCAAGGTGCGTGATCCGAACGGCGGCGCGATCGATCCGGACGGGCTGAAGGCCATCGAGGCGTGCATCCCCGCAAAGGTCAAGGGCGTGCAGCGCATGGATTTCGACGCGGCCATCAAGGCCGGCTTGATCCGGCGTTATGACCCGGTGCCGGCCTACGACGCGCGGATTCGCTCGCTGGTGGATGTTGAGCGCATCCGGGATGCCGGATTCACGATCCTGGTCGACAATATGTGGGGCAACGGTTCCGGCCACATCTCTCGTTTCATCGGTGGGGGCAAGACGCGGGTGGTTGAATACCACGCCGAGCGCAATCCGGTTTTCCCGGAGATGAAACGCCCCGAACCCATTCCCCCGAATGTGAACGCGGGGCTCGCCAAGGCGCGGGAGGTGGGCGCAGATGCGGTCTGTATCCTCGACGGCGATGCCGATCGGTGTGGCCTGGGCGATGAGAACGGTCAGTTCGTGGATCAACTGCGCGTCTTTGGCTTGTTGGCCATGTACTTCCTGGAAATCCGCGGCGAACGCGGCACTATTGTCAAGACCCTCAGTACGACCTCGATGTTGGATAAGCTGGGCGTGCGCTACGGGGTGCCGGTGATCAATACCGGCGTCGGGTTCAAATACGTGGCGCCTGCCATGATGCAACATAAGGGCCTGATCGGCGGCGAAGAGAGCGGCGGTTACGCGTTCCGCGGCCATGTTCCGGAGCGCGATGGCATCTTGGGCAACCTTTTCCTGCTGGATATGATGTGCCGCACCGGCAAGAAGCCTACTGAGTTGCTGGCGATGCTGTTTGAACTGGTGGGCGGCCCCCACTACTATGACCGTATCGACACTCGCTTGAAAGACAATATCATGAAGCAGGCGGCTCGCGCCAGGCTGGATGCTGCCACGCCCACGTCAATTGCCGGCTTGCAGGTGGTCGAAAAACGGACCATGGACGGCTATCAGTTTATCATGGAAGACGGGGGCTGGTTGTTGATCCGCTTTTCAGGCACCGAGCCGTTGATTCGCGTCTACTGCGAGACGATGCACGGGGACAAGGTGCGGGCGATCCTGGAGGATGGGATGCGGCTGGCCGGGTTGGCATGACGGATGCTGGATGATGGAGTTCGTTGACACCCACTGCCATCTCGATCTTAAGCAATTCGATCCCGATCGTGAGGCAGTGCTTGAGCGGGCTGCAATGGCTGGAGTAACGCGCATCATCAATCCAGCCATCGATCTGGATTCATGCCGCCGGGTGTTGGCCCTGGCCGATCGTTACCCTGAGGTTTATGCGGCGGTGGGGGTGCACCCCAACGACTGTGGTGAGTTCGATGAGGATACTGTCACTGCCTTGCGGGACCTGGCGCAACATCCCAAGGTGGTGGCTATCGGCGAGATCGGTCTGGACTACTATTGGGAGCGGGTGCCGCACGCTCAGCAGATGCGAGCGTTCCGGGCCCAATTGAGCCTGGCTGCTGAGCTGGGCTTGCCGGTTATCTTGCATGCACGCAACCCGGCCAGCGGAGCGATGACTTGTACGGCTGATCTGCTGCGGGAAGTGACACAGGGGTGGGCCGAGACGCTGACGCTGCGCAGGTCAGGTGCGGGGTTGACCCAGGCTGAATCGACCGCGGGCGACCGCAGGGTTGCCGGGGTCTGGCACGCCTTTTCGGGCGCCCTTCAAGATGCGGAGTTGGCCTGCGCGGCCGGGCTGGTGCTTGGCTTGGGCGGGCCAGTTACATTCCAAAACGCACGCCGGTTGCAGGCCTTGGTCCCACAATTGCCATTGGATCGGCTGCTATTGGAGACGGATGCGCCCTACCTGGCGCCGCATCCTCATCGGGGTCAGCGCAATGAACCAGCGTACTTGCCGTTGATTGCCGCCGATTTGGCGCAACTCACGGGGATAACGGCGTCAGAAGTCGCTTCACATACGACGACGACAGCCGCGCAGTGTTTTACTCTTGATGTGCGTTAAGCATGCCCATCCCAACGACGGCCGATCAGCGTGCAACGCAGCCGAAGGGCTCATGACGAAGAAAGTAACCTTGCTCGATATGGTACAGCACGACCTGCAGAGGGTCGAAGAGAAGATGCGCTCCATTGGCGCCGGCGCTTATGCCCCCCTGGCTGAGGCGTTTCTGCAACTGCTCAGCAGCGGCGGCAAACGTCTGCGCCCAGCATTGGCAATCGCAGCCCACAGCCTTTTTATCGATCGGCCTTCGGAAAAGATCATCGCCATGTCGGCTGCGGTGGAGACACTGCACAACGCGACGCTGGTTCATGATGATCTCATCGATAACGCATTGGTCCGTCGCGGCATCACTACGCTCAACGCGCTGTGGAACAAAGGCGCGACTGTGCTGGCCGGCGATTACCTGTTCGCACGCGCCGCCGGTTTTGCGGCAGAGACTGAAAACGTGCGGGTCGTGCAGCTTTTCGCGGACACCCTGGCCACCATCGTCGAGGGTGAGTTGCGCCAACTCTTTTCCAGCCGCCAGTGGAATCAGCCGCAAGATGCTTACTATCCGCGCATCTTTGCCAAGACGGCGTCGCTCTTTGCCGCGGCGACTCGTTCCGGCGCGATCCTGGCCGGAGCGACACCCGCTCAAGAGCAGGCATTGTATGACTACGGCAAGGATCTCGGCATGGCATTCCAGATCGTGGATGACCTGCTGGACTATTCAGGCAGTGAGGCAACGCTCGGGAAGCCGGTGGGAGGCGATCTGCGTGCTGGCATCGTGACGTTGCCTTTCTTCTATTTCCTGCAGATGAGCCCACATCCGCAACAGGTTATTGCCAGGCTCGAACAGCAGGCCGCAGCTCAGGGTGTCAACGGCGGCGATTCGGACCCGGTCGGCGAGATCGTGGCTCAAGTGCGCTCGTCGGAGGCGATGCATCAGGCGGCAGCCGAAGCCAGGGATTTCAGCGAGCGCGCCAAGGCCGCCCTTGACATCTTTCCGCCGAGTGCCTACCGCGATGCTCTCGCGGAGCTGGCGGACTTTGTGGTTGCCCGGCAACTTTGAGTTTTCAAAACGCCTTGCCGCTGACCGGACGGCGCTTGCGGTTGGGACGGTTTGGCGCTCTGGCAGACATGGGACCCCATGCTTGACCATCACAGGCCCGATCTCTCGGTCATCATTGTCAGTTGGAACGTGCGTGAGTTGCTACGCGCGTGCTTGCGGTCAGTAGTCGGTGGTCAGGAGTCAGGAGTCAGGAGCCAGGGGCCAGAACGCCTCTCGCCTGTCCCCTGCCCCCTGTCCCTTGAGATCATCGTCATCGATAACGCCTCTTCCGATGGCAGCGCCGCGATGGTGGCGGATGAGTTTCCCGACGTCGAGCTCATTGCCAATTCCGAGAACTTCGGTTTCACACGCGGCAACAACCAGGGGCTGGCTTCGGCTCAGGGCCGCTACATCTTGTTCCTCAATCCCGATACTGTGGTCGCGGGCGATGCGCTGCGGACGATGATCACCTACATGGACGCTCACCCGCAGGTTGGCGCGTCGGGCCCACGGTTGTTCTATGCGGATGGCACCCCCCAGTCTTCCCGCCGTCGCTTCCCCACCCTGGCCACTGCGCTTTTCGAGAGCACTCCGCTGGCCTGGCATTGGCCTGATTCGCTCAATCCTTGGGCGCGGCGCTATCGCATGGAAGAGGGCCAGGGCCTTGAGGGCTTCGAGCACCGTGAGGCCCAGGACCGCGATCCGGCGGATCCCGTCGCTTCTGCGGCTGAGGAGGTGGATTGGCTGGTCGGTGCGGCGCTCTTGGTGCGGCGAGAGGTTCTGGAACAGATCGGCGGCTTTGACGAGGGTTACTTCATGTATTCTGAGGAGCTCGATTGGTGTCGCCGGGCGAAGGGTGCTGGCTGGCACATCGTCTATCTGCCCTCAGCCCGGATCGTGCATTATGAGGGCAAATCATCGGAGCAGGTCACCGCTGCCCGCCACATCCATTTTCAGACCAGCAAGGTGCGTTATTTTCGCAAATACCACGGCCCTTTGGTCGCCGGGTTTCTGCGGCTTGCCATATTGGGTATGTTTGCCGTAGAATGGCTGCTTGAAGGAAGCAAGTGGCTGTTGGGCTCCAGACGCTCGCTGAGGCGGGGGCGAATGGCGGCATATTCGCAGCTTCTGCGCTCCGGCCTGCGCTCACCCAGATAGCTATGCCAGAAACCAGGTTTCTCCGAGAAACCTGGTTTCTACCTATCTTATATAGACAGGGGCATTTCATGCGCATCCTTTTTGTTACCGGCGAATATCCGGCCATGCAGGGCGGTGTAGGCGATTACACTCGGCGCCTCAGCCAGGCATTGGGCGTTTTGGGCGCGGATGTGCATGTTTTGACCGATGTCGATGCGGGTGGAGATCACCTGCGCGTGCCGGCCGCCGCGTTTGAGCCAACCGTTTACCCGGTGATGGTGCGTCCCGGTTGGGGCTTGTGGACGCACGTGCGGCGTGCCGTGCGCGACATACGGCCGGATGTTGTGCACATCCAATATCAATCGGCCGCCTATGACCTGCACCCCGCGGTCAACTATCTGCCACTCCGGCTGCACGCGTCTTCCACGGATGGCTGCCGCCCGCGCGTTGTCACGACATTCCACGATCTGCGTTTCCCCTATCTGTTTCCCAAAGCGGGACCGTTGCGCTGGCAGACGGTGCTGGCGCTGATCAAGCACAGCGACGCGGTCGTGATCACGAACCCCGCCGATTGGCTGCGCCTCGCACAGGCGGGCTTACGCGATCACCTGCACCCCGTTCCCATTGGCAGCAACATCCAGTGTGAGCCGCCGTCCGGCTACGAGCGCGCAGTTCAACGGGCGAAATGGGGCGCGGGGCCGGACACCTGGCTGCTGGCCTATTTCGGTTTTCTCAATGCGGGCAAAGGTGGCGAGGCGTTGATCCGCTGCCTGGCGGAATTAGTGCGCGCCGGTCGTCCCGCACGTCTCTTGATGATCGGCGGCAAAGTCGGAGCCAGCGATCCGACGAATGCTGCGTACCTGGCCAAGGTGGAGGCGCTGATCGCCGAGCTTGGCGTGACCGCTCACGTGCAGTGGACCGGTTTCACTGCCTCAGACGAAGTATCGGCCAACCTGCTGGCCACCGATTGCGCGGTTCTGCCCTATCGCGAAGGGGCATCACTGCGCCATGGCAGCTTGATGGCCGCGTTGGCGCATGGCCTGCCCATCGTCAGCACCGAGGTGCCGGCCGAGGTGCGAGCCAGCACCGGGCCTTTCCCCATGTTGATCGACGGCCAGAATGCCCTGTTGGCGCCTCCTGACCGGCCTGAGACCCTGGCCGCGGCGGTGACGCGCGCGATGACGGAGCCTGGCCTGCGCCAACGCTTGGCGACCGCAGCGCGGGAGCTCTCCCATCAGTTTGAGTGGGAGACTTTGGCGCAGCGCCACCTCGCAATCTACGATAAATGACTCGCCTCTTCCTCATACGTGATAGACTGCCTGTGTCAGCCGGCTGCGGCTTTTCGGTTCGAGTCGAGGTATGGGCTTCGTGAGCGCATCATATCGGCAAGCCTGGCGGCGCTGTCTGGTGATCGTAGTAGTCCTGGCGGCCTTCGCCCTTCGGCTCTATCATCTTGACGCGCAGGACATCTGGTGGGATGAGGCACGCAACATCGACGTCGCCGCGCGGCCTGTGGCACAGATTGCTACTGCGGGCGAGCTGGATATCCACCCTCCGCTTTATTTCTATCTGCTGCATGGCTGGCTGAAACTCAGCGGGCACGCGGCCGCGCCCGGCGGCCAAGACGCGTTTGCAGTTCGGTTTCTGTCGCTCTGGTTTGGCGTGCTGTTTGTCGCCTTGATCTACGCGTTGGGCCGTCGCACCGCCATGTATGGCGGCGGTCGCTTCTGGGGGGGTGTGGGCGCAGCCCTGGGCGCGTCTTTCCTGCCGTTTCTGCTGGGTGAGGCCCAGGAAGCGCGCATGTATACGATGACCCTGGTCTGGCTGGCTGCGGCGGGGCTGGCTGTGCTGAGGGCCGGGAGCAGCAGTCAGGAGACAGGGGACAGGGGTCAGGGGTCGGGCGCCTGGCATTGGTTGGCGTTTGCCTTCTTCTCGGCTCTTGCGCTGCTGACGCACTATGCAGCCGTATTCGCACTGGCGGCATTGTGGACTTGGGCAGGGTTATGGGCCTTGTCGGGCGGACGGTCGCGACTCTGGCGACGTCTGCGCGCTGTGTTGCTGAGCGGCATAGGCGCCGCGTTTTTGTGCTTGCCTGGCTTGCCGGTGGCGCTGCGTCAAATCCCATCCTATCGCAATCCGAACCTGGTTGTCCCCACGGTTGGCGCCTATCTGACCGAGCTGGCGCGCGTTTACGGCTTGGGTGAGCACATCGACGCCACAGCCGCGCGGCTGTGGGCCTGGGGCCTGGCCGGTCTGCTGGTTGTCGGGTGGCTCCTGGCAATGAATCAACGAATCAGCGAATCAGCGAATCAGCGAATTGACACTGCTTTTCGCCATTCGCCATTCGCCACTCGCGGTTCGCTATTCGCTCTTCTCTGGGCCATTCTGCCGCTGCTGATCTACTACGTGGTCATCACCGATCGCGGTACATTCGCCACGCGTTACATCGCCGGCGCGCTGCCGGGTTGGTTGTTGCTGGGGGGGCTGGCAGTAGCGGGATGGGCTGGATTCCGGCGGCTTGCGGGGGGGATGGCGGCGCTCGCACTGGGCATCGTTCTCGCGCCGGGGCTGATCGGCGATCTCACTGACCCGGTTTACTTCCGAGAAGACACGCGCGGGATGGTCGCCTGGCTCAAGCAGGAGACCGATCCTGCGCGCGATATCATCCTGGTGGATCAGCGTTATCCCTTCGGCTTTTATTGGCCGCGCTGGAACAACGCTGCCGATGGCTTTCCGCCGGCAGAACCGGCCGATATGCCGCCGGCACAGTATCTGTTCGTGGATATCAACACGGTGGCAGAACGGTTGTCGACGTTGGCGCGCGGACGAGAGCGGGTCTTCCTTCTGCGCTGGTTTGAGTCGGATACCGATCCGCGCGGGGCGGCGGCGTGGGTGTTGGACAAGTTCGGCGCCCAACAGGGCGTGCGGAGTTTTCGCGGCTATCAGGTGACGTGGTATGAGGTGCCGCCGGCGGCTGAATTCGAACTGGCGCCGGGACTGGCCGGCCCCGCGGTCGAGTTCGGTGATCAGGTTCGGCTGGATGCCTATGCGTTCGGCGGACGCGGACCTGGTGACACGAGCACTCTCGCGGAAACGCGTGCTCCCTTCTCTCCGGCTGACAAACCGGTCTGGGTGGTGGTGCGCTGGTCTCGGCTGGCTGGCGCTGTTGATCCTGGCAAAGCGCTGCCGCGCGGCGTGAAGGCTACGGTGGTGTTGGAGGATGGCAACGGGGCGGTGGTAGGACGCGACGATCGGATGATTCTCAACGATCGGCATTTGGCGCCGCTGGAGTGGTCGGAGGCTGACCGCCCGCTGGGTGTCTACCAGGTCTGGCCGGATCCGGCCACGCCGCCCGGAACCTACACCTTGAGGCTGGCCGTCTACAATCCACTCGACATGATGCAGATTCCGTTGGCCGACGCCAGCGGCAGCTTTGCTACCTTGGGCCAGGTGACCTTGACGCAGCCGACCCGCGCACCTGAGATCGCGCAGTTGCCCATCGAGACACCCCTGACCCTGGCGTGGCAGGGCTTGCGGCTCTTGGGCCGCGGCGCCTTGCCTGCTGAGCTGGCGCCCGGCGACCAGTTGGCCATCGATCTGTTCTGGCAAGCTGAACATGCGGCCTTGCCGGAATTGGATATTCAGCTTACGTTGAGTCCGGCTGAGACTGCCGCGGCCGGGAGCATGGTGCGGGAAGCGCCGTTGGTGGACGGTTATGCGACCAGCGCCTGGGCGGGTGGTGAAGTGGTGCGCGGGCGCCAGGGCTGGCGGCTCGCTAACGACACTCCTGCCGGTGCGTATCAACTCGCGCTGCGCCTGGTCGACAGTGCGCGTGCTGCCACTTCGCCGCAGGTGATATTGGGTCAGGTTACTGTGGTCGGTCGGGCGCATGTCTTTGAGCTGCCGGAGCAGATGGCGCAGCGCTCAGGTGCGCGCTTCGGCGAGCTGGCTACTTTGGTGGGTTACGATCTTGTTGCACCGGCGGCGCGGCCAGGGACGCTGGATGTGACTCTCTACTGGCGCGCTGAAGCCGCCAGCGCGACTCCCTACGCGGGTTCGGTGCAGTTGCTGGACGCGGGCGGAATCTTGCGTGCCCAGCAAGACCAACAGCCCGGCGGCGGCGCCTTCCCGACCACCGGTTGGGTCGCGGGCGAGCTGTTGACTGACCGGTATCGCGTGGCGTTGCCGGCCGATTTGCCTGGGGGGTCCTACACTGTTATTGTGAAGTTGTATGACCCGGCAGCGGGCCCGCTTCCTGTGACGCCAGCGGACGGCGCGGCGGATGGCGAATTTTTGCGCCTGGGAACCATCCAGGCGCCATGAACGTTGGCAGGATAGCAGTTGACACTTTGCCGTATGGCCTGCAGGCGTTAGAATACCTGAAATGCCACCGTGAGGAGCTGTTTTGACCCGTGGATTCGGATTGAAGCGATGAAGCAAGTTGCCAAGACGCTCTGGTTGCCGCTTCTGATCGTTCTGCTGATGCTGCCCGCTTTACAGCCGTTGTGGCAATCGGGCCTGCAGCAGACCGACGATGGCCTGCACCACCTTTTCCGCCTCTTCAGCCTTGACCAGGCGATACGCGCCGGGCATGTGGGCGCGCGTTGGTTGGCCGATGAGGGATTCGGCTATGGTTTCCCGGTGCTGAACTTCTACGCGCCGCTGACCTACTACGTCGGGCTTATCTGGCATTGGTTGGGCCTGGGTTTTGTGGGGAGCCTGGAGTGGACGCTGGCGCTCGGATTGGTGTTGTCGGCGCTGGCGATGTTTTTGTTTGCCCGGCATTTGCTCGGTGCATGGGGCGGCGCGTTGGCCGCCGTAGCCTATGGTTGGGCGCCGTATCATCTCGCTGATGTTTGGACGCGCGGCGCCCTGGCAGAACTGTGGGCGTTCGTCTGGTTCCCCATTTTGATGCTGGCCGTGTGGCAGATCGCTCAGCGATCGGATCGGTTGATTCTACCGCCGGTCTTGTGGGGTGGCGCCGCACTTGGCGGCTTGATCTTAACGCACAACCTGAGTCTCTTGTTGGCGGCGCCGCTGTTGATGGGTTGGGGATCATTTCTCCTGTTTATTGAGGTGCGCGAACCGCTTGCGCGCTGGCGCTGCCTGGGCGGTTTCAGCCTGATGGTGATCATTGGGTTGGTGGTGAGTGCTGCTTTCTGGTTGCCGGCGATCGCCGAATCGAAATACGTTCTTGCCGGTCAGTCACCTGAACGTTTCGTTGACTGGGTAGCACGCCTGGTTCGGCCGCAACTCTTGCTGGCCGAGTCCTGGCGACAGCCTTATACCATTCAGGACCGCCGCATCGAACATGCCTTGGGCCTGGCGCAGGCGCTGATAGCGCTGCTGGGGTTCAGCGTTGGCATCTGGCGGCGGCGGCTGAGTCGCGTCACGCGGATGGCCTTGCCGCTCTGGGCGGGCTTGTTATTGTTTGGGCTGTTCATGCAGTCTGAGTGGTCGGCACAAGTGTGGCGCGGCATCCCGGGTTTGCTGCTTCTGCAATTTCCGTGGCGCTGGCAGTCGTTGGGTGTGGTGTCAACCGCACTGCTGAGCGGCTCCCTGGCCTACATCTTTCCCCGGACCGTGGGTGCAGAAGCCCAATCGCTGAATCACTCATCCGAAAGATGGCATTCGGTTGCATGCCTTGCCCTGGTGCTCTTGGTGGGTGTCCTGCTCATGAGCAGCGCGCTGCCCGGCATCCCTTGGGAGAGGGCCCAATTTCCGACTACTGACACGGTTGTCCTGGATGACAATGTCAACCGGCAGACGATGACGCTCTATGATTTTGGCCGCGGCCTGTGGTTGCGTGAATACGGCAACCCGTGGCTGTTCGAATACATGCCGATCTGGGTGCAGACGCCGCGAGATCAGTTTTTTCTGTCCGCGGGTTCCGTTCAGACCTCTGAGGCCCCGCTGGCCGTGCAATTGACGCCCGGTCGCCAGGCGCCGCTGGAACGACATTTCGCGGCTATATCGGATACCGCCTGGACGCTGCAATTGCATCAGTTCTACTTCCCGGGTTGGGAGGCCCGGGTGGATGGCCGCACCGTTGTTGCATCTCCTGCTGGACCGCTGGCGTTGGCTGGAGCGGAGATACCGGCTGGCGAGCACGAGGTCGTCTTCCGCTTCGGTTCCACGCCGGCGCGACGGATTGGTTGGGCGCTGACGCTGGTAGGGGCAGGCGCCTGGGTTGCAGCCGCCGCCTGGCTGCGGCGCTGGCGGTGGTTAGCGTCACTGGTGCTGGTCATAGCTATCTATGGCGGATTGGCCCTCGCTACACGGTTGGCAACGCCAGCGGATTACATGCCGACGGCCATCTCTGCGAACTTGGGCGGTCAAGGCCAACTCGTCGGTTTCTACGCACCGGCCGCGCAGTTGCGACCGGAGGCAAGTTCCGAGGTGATCCTGACGTGGCTGGCGTTGCGCCAACCTGCGGCCGACTACAAAGTCTTTGTCCACCTGGTCGATCTGAACGGCAAACTATGGGCGCAGCATGATGGCGAACCCGGTTTCTACTTTTCGCCGACAACGCGCTGGCAGCGCGGTGAGATCATCGAAGATCGCCACATCCTGACGTGGAAAGGCGCACCACCGCCGGGACGTTACCAGCTTCGCATCGGCCTGTACGATCCGAAGACCGGGGACCGTTTGCCGGTGTTCGCCGCTGACGGCACAGTGATCGGCGATCAGGTGCTGCTGTTTGAGTTTGATCTGTGACCAGTGCACTGGCCACCCGGAGCCATTGAATGCCAGAGATTCCCGCAGTGCAACCGTCCGGCTCAGCAAGCCTGGCGCGACTCTCCAGGGCCGTTGGCCGCGTGCCTGCGCGCCTCTGGCTGGTCATGGTGCTCCTGCTCGCCTTTGCTATCCGGACCATCGCGCTCGATCAGTCGGATCTATGGCTGGACGAGGCGATCAGTTTCTTCATCGGCGCGAAGCCACCGCTGGAGATAGTCACCTACACGTCATCCCAGCTTTTCGAACATCCGCCGGGCTATTATCTGTTGCTTCACTTTTGGATGCGCCTGGTAGGAACCGAGGAGTTTGGGCTGCGTTTTCTGTCGGTATTCGGTGGGATGCTGGCGGTGGCGTTGAGCGTTGCTCTGGCGCGCCGTTGGTTCAGAGGCCGTAAGGAGACAAAGCGCCCTGCCGTGTTGGCTCTTCTGGTTGCACTCCTGATGGCTTTTCAGCCGATGGCAGTGCACGTAGGTCGTGAAGTGCGGATGTATGCGTGGATGATGCCCCTGGCGCTTTTGACCGTTCACGCGCTGGATCGCGCCTTCCTGCGCAACCGTTGGCGCGATTGGGGCTTGTTCGTCGTGTCCATCAGTGTGCCGGTCACCTTTCACTATATGGCCGCGTTTTTTGTGGCGGCTTATGCCTTGTTCGTCGTCTTATTCTGGCGCAGTTTGCCGGAAGGCAAACGACGGCTGGCCGCGATACTGGCCGTCATTGGCGGACTGGCCGCAGTATGGATCCTCGCACAGGCTGGGCCCCGGGCAACTTTGCAGAACGTGCTCGTTGAACGACTGCAACAACCGCAGGTAATGTCATCGCTCTTGCCTGTTTTCACCCAATGGGTGTTAGGCAATAGAGGCTATTATATCGCGACCTTGCCGGCAGTGCTGCTGGCTACCGTGGCGTGGGCGCCCGTGGTGATCGGCATCGCCGGCATGACGCGTGGTCTGTCCCATTCACTTTTCTCGGGTGAGAACCGGGCTGGTGGATTAGGCCAGAAGCGGGGAGTGCTCCGCGGGTTAATCATCCTGCTCCTGGCAGTTCCGCCGCTGCTTCGTTCGGCGATCCACCTGCTGCCCAATGCTCGTCACAGCGCCATGATGACGGGGGTCTTTGTGCTTTCCGCTGCACTGGGAATCCTCGTCATTTCTCGCAGATCGCGCATAGCCGGTGTGCTGATGGTGCTGGCGTTGCTGGGTCTGGACGGATTCGTGTTGGTTCAGGAGTTGCGTGACCTTGGCCGGCCGTTTAGCAGGCCACTGGATTATATCCAGGAGCGCGCGCGCGACAGCGAGCCTGTTGTCTACACCCATCCTTTTGATTGGCCCCAGAATCTATACTACAATCAGCGTAACCTGACGGCGTACTATATACCTGAAGCGCAGCAACCGATCACCGAGGAAGCGGCCGGGGTTCGCGCCGCTGACCTTCTGGCGCGTTCGCCGTCGGCATGGCTCATCCTCTACCCCAGCGTTTTGGAGCCGGAGCGCGTGGAACGTGCCTTCAATGCGGTCGCCTTTCCGACAGAAAAGGTCTGGTTCCCCGGCGGCCGGGGCGTAACTCGCTACTTCTCAGCTTATTCTTCCGGCAGTGAGGCTGTGCAACTGGAGGACTATCCCGGCGGCCTGGTCTGGGATAACCTGATCCGCCTTAACCGTTGGGCGGCCTCTGGTCAGGTGGTAAGCGCCGGTGACGCACTGCGCCTGCAATTCGAATGGCAGCGTATCGCCGCCGCGCCGCAGCCGGGCCTCATCGTCCTGACCCTGGTTGGCCCGGATGGCGCGATTTGGACGAAGCGCGTAGCAGCGCCATGCAATGGTCTTTGTCCGGCATCGGGCTGGACAGACCAGCCGGTTAGTGAGCGACAGGCGCTCTATGTTCCTACGGATGTTCCGCCGGGCACGTATCAGGTGCGCATCGCCTGGACAACGGAACAAGGCGTGCCGATCTTGGGGCGTGTCGAGGCCGCGTCGGCGGCCACTTCTCCGGCGGAGACTTCACCCCTGGCCGGGACTTCTTCCGGCTCGACTGACTCGCCGCGTTCCGAAACGGTTGCTGGGACGGATGCACCGCAGGACGACCTGCTCCTGTTGACACTGGAGGTCACGGAGCCTTCGGTGGGGGAGGCGCGCAGCGCGCCCCTATCCAAGCCGCTCAACAGCGCTGCCGGCCCTGGGCTGACTTTGTTGGGTGCTGACTTCGCCGCCCCATCTCTGCGCGCCGGTCAGGCCTTGGCGATCCCCATGCAGTGGCGCGTGACGGACCGCCAACCTGCTCTCGACGCGCGTTTGACTTTGGCAAGCCACAAGCGCCAGGTTCAGATCGTTCAGACGCTGGGATCGGGCTGGTACGCCACAACAGACTGGCTGCCCGGCCGAACGATCCGGACTCAATCCCGGTTTGTTATCCCGGGCGATCTGCCGGCGGGTGAATATCGCGCGACCCTTTCGGTGATCGAGGCCGATACCGGACAGGCGCGGGCAGATGTGACCCTGGGTGCTGTTGAAATCGTAGACCGGCCACATACTTTTGACCTGCCTGAGTTGGGAACGCCCTTGGAGGTCAGTTGGGGGAATGGCATCCGGTTGGCCCGCATCCAGGCGCCGGAGCGAGCGACCGCCGGGCAAACGCTGCAGATGAAGCTTGTCTGGCAGGCTGATGGACCTGCTAAGCGGAGTTGGAAGGTATTCATTCACCTGGTCGACGCGGAGGGCGCCATTCGGGCGCAGGGTGACGCCTATCCCCAGAACGGAGAGGCGTTGACGACGACCTGGCGGAAGGGTGAGGTCATCGCGGATGCTTACATGATCAGCCTGCCGCCGGATATGCCTCCAGGAAGCTACAAAGTAAACCTGGGCTTTTACGATGAGCCGACCGGGGAGCGGCTGTCGCTCATCGATGGCGGCGATGTCCTGACGCTACCGGACCGGCTAGAGGTGGAGCCTGCACGGTAAACATGATGCGCTTGCGTTTGCGTCTTGCTAGTTGGGGACCCTGGGTTCTCGGTGCGTTGGCGCCGGCCGTGGCCCTCTGCGTATTGATGGCGCCGTGGCCTGACACGCCCGACGGCCTGTTTCACCTGCATCGGGTGCGGGCGTTGGCGGAAGCATTGCGCATGGGCGTCTTGTATCCACGCTGGTTTCCCGACTTTGCCTTTGGCTACGGCTACCCAGTATTGAATTTCTATGCGCCGGCTTTCTATTACCCCGCGGCGCTGCTCCACCTGGCCGGACTTGATCTGATCGCGGCTGTGCGCATCGTTTTGGCTGCCTGCTATAGCCTGTCAGGGCTGGCGGCATTTGCCCTGATTCGCCGCTGGACCCACCCGCTGCCGGCACTCCTGGGCGCCGTTCTCTATCTGGTGTATCCGTATCGCCTCTATGATCTCCTTGTGCGTGGAGCGCTGCCTGAGTTCGCCGCTTTTCTCTGGCTTCCGCTGATTGCCTTGACGACCGTGCGTTGGCTGGAGGATGTTGCGCGGCCGCGGCCGGGCCGCCCAGCCTGGTCCTGGCCTGGCGGATTGGTCCCGGCCGTCCTCAGTTGGGCAGGCCTGATCCTGACGCACAATCTGACTGCCTTGATGGCCGGTGTAGCAGCGTTGTTTCTTGCGACCTTGCTCGGGGTGTCCTCCCTGATCGGGTGGGTGCGAGGCACGCGAGGCGACATAAGACGCATCGCGCGCCACGGCGTCACTGCTTTGCTGCTGCCCCCAGTCTTGGGTGCTGCGCTCAGCGCGCCGTATATGCTGCCAGCGCTGCTTGAAACGGGCTGGGTGGGAATCGGCGCGGTCGCGGAGGGACGGGGATATACTGCTCATTTCGCCGTGTTGCGGGATCTGTTTGCTTTTGCGTTGCCGTATCGCTATCCTGATGCGGCTCAGCCAACCATCCCAACGCCCGGTTATGTTGCTGCTATTCTGATCGTGGCCGCTGTCGTGCTCGTCCTCCCATTGGCCCGGGGCAAGCGGACTCTCCTGGGCAGCAGCATAGGTTTGGCAGCCTTTGCCCTGTGGCTGAGCACTGCGAGCAGTGTGCGTTTGTGGGATGGGCTGGCCTGGGTGTTGGGCAAGTTGCAGTTTCCGTGGCGCTGGCAGACGGTTGTCGCTCTGGCGGCGGCATGCACCTTGGGGCTGATCCTTGAGATCGGGTGGCGCTGGCCCGCACTCCGGCGCAAGGCGGGGGGCGCGCGGGCACTGGTCTGGCTCGTTGCGATCTACCTGGCTTTTCATGCCGGCGCGGGGCTGGTCTCGGCGCCAGCGCCTTACTCGGCCGGCGATTTGACGGCCGTCCGGATGTGGGCCTTTGATGCAGAGCACGGCCAGGTGGGAGCTACGTGGGCCGGGGAGTTTCTGCCGCGCTGGGTGTCGGAGCAGCGTTGGGCCATCGGGCGGGAGCCAAGCAGCGAAGCGACTGACACCATGCTCGACCAGGCTGCGCGAGCCAGTCGTTCCGAGCAAGTACTCGCGCAGGGCTATTTGGGTGAGCGGCTGCGCTATGAAGCCGCGTCAGCCAGCCGATTGGTTTACCATGTGTTTTACTATCCTGCATGGCGCGTCGATCTGGACGGCCAGCCGTTGCCGACCTATCCGGTCGGGGATTTGGGCCTGTTGGCTGTCGATCTGCCTGCGGGCCAGCATGAAGTGACGCGGCGCTGGGGCGCTACGCCGGCAGCTTGGGCCGGCCGTGTGGTAGGCGCCATTGGCTGGCTGGCCGCGTTAGGGCTCCTCATCCTGACGCCGGGTCGTCGCCGCTCGGTTTCTATCGGACTGTGGCTGCTGGTGGCCGGCCTGGCGGTGGCCGGAGGCAGCGGATGGTTAGTTCGAGAACAGATGGCAACACCTGTCGCGGCCGATTACGGGACCGTGCGCCTGGAATCGGCCGTGGCCGCCCTTGACCACAGCGGGGAAGCGGCGCGGGTGACGCTGTACTGGCAGGTCAGCGGCGCATCCGAGCCGCTGACCGCGTTTGTGCATCTGGTCGCGTCAGATGGCGCGGATTCCGGCCGGGTGATTGCGGGAGTTGACGCACCCTTGGGCGGCATCTACACCCCTGCGAGTCGTTGGCTTGAGGGCGAACTGCTGCGAGAGGACCGCACGCTTTTGTTGCCGGCAGACCTGCCTCCGGGTGCTTACCAACTAAAGGCTGGGCTTTACCGCCCCGGGCAGTCTGCCACGCCACTGGCTCCCGTTGGCGTGGATTCGGTTGACTTGCGGGTCGATATCGGCGTATTGGAGGTGCGTCGATGACGCATCTGGGCCGCCCGATGCAGACAGTATCTGTAAGGGCCGCGGCTCCGCTTCTTGCCAGGAGGGCGACCGGCTGGTTGATCGCGATCTTGGTCGCGCGCCTACTGCTCGGTTTCGCCTACAGTGCATTCAACCCTTTGGGTGAGGCGCCGGATGAGGCCGACCATTACGCCTATGCGGCCTACATCGGCCAGGAGGGACGCCTGCCGGAGGGTACGTCAGTTACCCAGGCCAAGCACCCGCCGCTGTACCATCTGCTGGCTGCTGCCGTGGCCGCGCCGACCGGCATGGATTTCACTTTCCTGCGCGCCAACCCTGATGTGGGGGTTACGGCAGCCGCACAGGCCCCCAATTTCTTTATCCATACCACGTTGGAGGGGTGGCCGTGGCGCGGAGGCGCGCTGGCGATGCACTTGGGCCGGCTGGTTTCGGTGTTGGCCGGGGTCGTGTTGGTGCTGGCAACCTACTGTCTGGGCCGGGCGCTGTGGCCTGCGCGTCCCGACGTAGCCTTGGCTGCCGCCGCATTTGTCGCGTTCCTGCCGGAGTCGCTCTTCATCGGCGCCTCGATGAGCAACGATATGTTGGCAGCGATGTTTTCGGCGCTGGCGCTGTGGGCGGCCGTTGCGGGACGGGGCTGGCGTGGGGCTGCGCTGGCCGGCCTGTGCCTGGGCCTGGGCTTCGTGACCAAGGTGAGCACCGTTGCGGTTTGGCCGGTCGCAGGGCTGGCGATTGTGTTGGCCGGCGGCCGTTCGAAGCAGGCGATCCTGAAACACCTGGGCCGCGGCCTCCTGGCCGGGATCATCGCCTTAGCCGTGGCTGCGCCGTGGCTGGCGCGCAACTGGCAGCTCTACGGTGATCCATTCGGCACGCAGATGATGCTCGGCACCATCGATCGCCGGCTGGCTTCGTTGACGTTGGCCGATCTGGGGTGGCTGGCCCGCGGCTGGTTTCTCAGCTTCTGGGGCAAGTTTGGCGGGGCCGGACATCTGTCGCTGTCGTGGCCGTTCTATGCGGCCTGGGGCCTGCTGTTGGCGGGGAGTATTGCTGGTTGGTTGCGCAGGACAAGAATCTCTTTTAGGAACGGCTCATTTTCAGGACAGGCATCTCCGCCGCTGGTGGCCGAGACCTCGTTGGTTGGCTGGTTGGTGTTGGTGGGCGCGCCCGTGCTTGTGGCGCTTTCCATCCTATCATACAGCCGGATTGCGTTGGGCACCGACCAGGGGCGGCTGCTCTTTCCGGCGCTGGCGCCGTTGGGATTGGGAGTGGCTGGCGGCCTGGCTGCCTGGTCGCCGCAGTCTTGCCGGCGCTGGCTGGCGGCAGCTATGACGGGAGCAATGGCCGCGGCCGGCATCCTTGCGCTTTACTTTGGCATCCTGCAGCCGTTTGGCCCGCCGCCGGCCGTGACGCCATCCGCGCTGGCGGCAGCAACTCCGGCCGGGCAGATGGCGGGGCCGCTGGAGTTAGTGGCCGTGCATTGGGACGATCCGCCGTCGGAGAGCGCCTCTCCGCATCGCGCGGTGGCACTGTATTGGCGCGCACCTGACCGGGCCGCTGCTGACCTGCGGGTAGCTTTCCGCATCGAGGACAGCGCAGGCAACCTGGTATGGGAGTGGAAGCGGTCGCCTGGCGCCGGCCGTTACAGCACCGATCGCTGGTTGGCCGGCCAATTGGTCGCCGATACGTATCGTGTGCCGCTGGAGGCGCTTGGGCAGGCGGCACGGATCGAGGCTTGGGTTTACGCCTTTCCTGATGAGACGCCGCTGGGCGCGGTTGATATCACGGCCGCGGAGACTCCCCAGCGGTAAGAGCGCTTGTGGCAGTTAGGAAATGATGCCGGCCGTGTTATAATGGCAGCGCAATGATGAAACTGGCTCTATCTCGCCTGGAATCGGCATTCTTCAGCCCGGACCATCGTGTGGCAGCGGTCACGCGGGCGGGCCTGGTCTTCCTGGGTGCGCTGGCGGTGGCCCTGCTGGTGATGCTCCTTGGACCGATCTACGCGCCTGCTCTTGTGGTGGTGGCCATCGCCGGCCTGTTGATCCTGCGCGATATCCGTTGGGGCCTGGCAGCGCTGTTTGGGGTGATCGGCTTGCTGCCGTTTGCCGCGTTGCCGTTCAAGATCGGTTTTACGCCGACCTTCCTGGATGTCGCGTTATTAGCCATTTACCTGGTCTGGATCTTAAGGGTGGCGACGCGACGTGACCGCGAGATTATCAGCACACCATTGGGTGCGGCGGTCTTTATCTTCCTTCTCACTGCCGTCTTTTCGTTCGCCAGCGGGCTACGCTATAGCCGGCCCACCAGCACCACGATCCGCAACTTCGCGGAACTGCTGCTGGCGATCTCCTTCTTTTTTGTGTTGGTCAACACGCTGCGGTCTCGCGCCGATGTCAACCTGCTGGCGCGCCTGGTGATGTTGGCGGGCGCCGCCGCCGCGGCGATCGCTATCCTCTTCTACGTGATTCCCCAGGCCTGGACGATACGCATCCTGGACGCGTTGGCCCGTTTCAACTATCCAGGGGGTGCAGGTGCGCTGCGGTACATCGAGGATGACTCCGCGAACCCCATGCGGGCCATCGGCACGATGGTCGATCCCAACGTAATTGGGGGTTTCTTGATCCTTGTGGCCTGTCTGACCGCGCCGCAAGTCGTCAGCTCGGCCCCGCTGTTTCGCCGCCGTTGGGTGGCATTGTTTGCGTTCCTCGAGTTCTTGGCGCTTTATCTTACCTATAGTCGTGGCTCATTGGTTGGGCTTGTGGCGGGCATCGCGGTGATCGGCGTGCTGCGTTACCGCAAGCTGTTGCTGGCGGGAGGCGTCGGCGCGGCGCTGCTGTTGCTTTTGCCTCCTGCGCAAGCCTACGTGGCGCACTTCATCGAGGGCATCCAGCTTCAGGACCGTGCGACTCTGATGCGCCTGGGCGAGTACAAGGACGCGCTTTCCCTCATTAACCGTTATCCGGTGCTCGGCGTAGGCTTCGGCGGCTCACCCGATGCTGACCTGTATGTAGGGGTCTCTAACCTCTATCTGTTGATGGCCGAGATCATGGGTCTGGTCGGGGTGGCGGTGTTCCTGGTTGTTATGGCGGGCTATCTGGGCAATCTGTGGCGTGCATGGCGCCGGGTGACGGACCCGGGCCTGGAGGCGTTGCTGCTGGGGTTGGGCAGCGCGATAGTTGGCGTGCTGGTCGGCGGCGTCTTCGACCATTATCTGTTTAACCTGGTTTATCCGCACATGTCGGTGATGCTGTGGACATATATCGGGTTGGGCATGGCCGCGGCTGGGTTGGTGGCTCACCAAAGCACGTCCTGAGGGCTTGTGGCAACAGGCGTTGGGGCCTGTCAGTTGGGCCTTTACTGAAGTTGTATTGCGATTTGTCTTGTGGTATAGTAGCTATATTGTGCAACCTGTGCATCATCGCCGAAGGCCGGTTCCCTTGAAGGAGGTAGTCAGCATGGAGTTCTCAAGTGTCGATTTGAAGCGGGCCACACTTGTTCGCTTAAGTGGGCGCATCGATGGCAGTGTGGCGCCGGAACTCGGGGTGCAACTTCGCGCCCTAACTGATTCGGGCCGCTGTAAGTTGGTTTTGAACATGAAGGACGTCACTTACACGTCGAGCGCGGCCTTGCGAGAGCTGATCAGCGCCTGGAAGACCTGCCGTCGTTGGAATCGGGGCGACATGCGTCTGGCAGAGGTGAATCCCAACATCAAGAAGGTGTTGGATTTGACGGGCCTGATGACCCAGTTCGAGTTATTCGAAACCGAAGCAGAGGCCGTCGGTAGTTTCTAGGCTGGTTTGACCTTTGCGTGCTTACTCGAAGCTGGTGCTGGTAAATCCCGGCCCAGCTTCTTGTTTATGCCTGGGAGCAGGGTGCACCCGAAGATTCTGGCGTGGAGGTCGAGCGAGGCGGAATGCGGTACTTTGAGAGCACATTGTCGCTAAATGTGACCATAGCGGATCTGCCGGAGATTCTGGCTTTTGTGGACCATGCGTGCCAACAGGCCGTCATAGGACCGGAACTCTGCTTTGACCTGCAACTGGCTGTTGAAGAGGCTTGCGCTAACGTGATCGAACACGCCTATCAGGGCCGGGGAGGTGAACTCAACATACGCTTTGAGGCCCGCAACAGCGATATCGTGATCACCTTGCATGATCGTGGTCAGGCCTTCGACCCTGCAGCGATAGCCAGCCCTGACACCGCTATGCCGCTGGCCAAGCGACCCATCGGCGGCCTGGGCCTGCATCTCATGTATCAGTTGATGGATGAGATCCGCTTCTCCTTTGAGCCTGATGGCAATACGTTGATGATGGTCAAGCACAATGCAATGCGCGGGGTTCCCGCTGTCTATCCATCTGAGGAGCTTGATGGCTGACGTCGAAGTGGCCGGTCATCCCTCAGCGCGTTCCCGACCGGCCGCCGGTTGGCGCCCGCGGCGCAGACAGACTGAACTCGCCAGGTTGGCCGAGATCGGTCGCGCGCTTCTGCAATCGAAGTTCGATCAGGATGAATTATGCGAACTGATTTATCAGCTCGCCGGCCAAATCGTCCCTACGGAGAACTTCCAATTAGGTTTGTTCGAGGGCGATCGTTACCATATCAAGATATGGGTCAAGGATGGCCAGCGCCAGGCGCCGGCTGTCTTTACTGTGCTGCCAGGTCAGGGCATCGTCGGCTGGTTGCGCGCCTCTGGCCAGCCGCTCCTCGTGCAGGATTTTCTGGTGGAGATGGAAAGCCTGCCCGCTCGCCCGGCCTATATCTCCGACGATCCCCCGCGTTCCGCCATCTTCTTGCCGATGCTGAGCGGTGAAACCGTTATCGGCGCCGTCTCCATCCAGGATTGTCATCCCAACGCGTTCGATGCCAGCCACCTGCGCCTGCTGACTATTCTCGTCAACCAGTCCGCCTCGGTCCTGCATAACGCCTGGCTTTATGCCCAAGGCCAGAGCCGGCTCAATGATCTTCTGGCCGTTGCCGAAGTGGGTCGCAAATTGACCAGCATCCTGGACCTGGATGAGTTGTTGATTCAGGTAGTTCAACTGATCCAGGAGCGTTTCGGCTACTACCACGTGCAGATCTTCCTGGTGGAGCAGGGCAGCAATCGAGCCGAGTTTCAGGCATCCACCGGCCACACGCTCAACGAGAAGTGGCGCCAGGAAAGACGCGCGATGAACATTGGCCGTGGGGGCAGATATGCCGAGGGCATCATCGGTTGGGTGGCGGAGCGCGGCGAAGCGCTGCTGGTCAACGATGTCTCGGTTGAGCCGCGTTACATTCCCGATGACCCGCGTTTGTTGCCGGATACCCGGGCTGAGTTGGCGGTGCCGTTGGTCATCGAAAACGTTGTGGTCGGCGTGCTTGATGTGCAAAGCACTCAGAAGGATGCCTTTGGGCAGGAGGATCTGTTTGTGTTGCGCACCCTGGCCGATCAGGTGGCCGTGGCGGTGAGTTCGGCACGGGCTTATCAGGCGCAGCGCGAAGAAGCATGGGTTACCACCGTGATGCTGCAGGTGGCCGAGGCTACCAGCCAGGCCGCCAACATGAACGAAGTGCTGGAGGCTGCGGTGCGCGTCACCGCGATGTTAGCTGGAGTCGAGGCGATCGTCATCTGGCTTTGGGATGAAGATTTGGAGGTGTTTGACTATGGCACCTCTTTTGGTTTGTGTTCGGATTCGCCGAACGACTTGACGGTGGCGCTGCGTTTTGTGCCAGGCGCTTGGCCGGCGCTGGATCGGTTGCGCGTGCAACGTTCCGCCGTTGTCACCGTCCCGGGCGCCGTAGATCTGCCTGCGGACCTGGCCGCGATGTGCCCGTTGAGCGCCATGGCGTTGCTGCCGATGCTCAATCAGGGCGAGGTGTTTGGCGTCCTGGGCGCTGGTTTGGGTGCTGATCTGGCGTCAGGGCTGGATGAGCGTCGTCTGGCCATGCTTGCCGGCATTGCCCATCAAGTGGCCGCGGCGGTAGATAACAGCCGACTGGCCCTAGCGCGCGAGGAGGAGGCCTGGACCTCCACCGTGTTGCTCCAGGTAGCCGATGCGATCCGGCGCTTGCAGCCGGTGGACGTCACTTTGGAACTGGTGACGCGTCTGGCGCCTGCACTGACCGGTGTAGATCGTTGCGCGGCGCTCTTGTTGGACGTCTCCGGTGACTACCGCGTGCGCACCGTGCATGCGGTGCGGGATGGCCTGGCCGACGCATATCAGGGTGTGCTGATTCGACCGGGTGACTTGCCGTTGTTGGATGACGCATGCCGGTTGGGCCAGCCCTTGGTTGTGAACGATACTGCGGGCAATCTGCACGTGCCGGATGCCTGGCGCCAGCGCTTCGGCAGCCGTACGATGCTGGTGGTGCCGCTGCTGGTGGCTGATGAACCGATCGGTGCGCTGCTGGCCGATGACGTGGACGCGACGCATCTTTTCAGCCCGCGCCGTGTGCGCATCCTCGGCGGCATTGCCGGGCAAGCTGCCATCGCCATCGAGAACGCGCGGTTGCAGGTTCAGGAGGCTGAACGGGCCCGCCTGGGCCGTGAATTGGAGCTGGCCGAGGATATCCAGCGCCGTCTGTTGCCGATGCGGGCGCCCACGGTGCCCGGCTACCAGATCGTCTATCGCTGGCGCTCGGCTCGTGAGGTGGGCGGCGACTTCTTTGATTTCATTTCCCTGGCGCCAGGCCGGTGGGGATTGGTGGTGGCGGACGTGTCCGATAAGGGGATTCCGGCGGCGCTCTACATGATGTTTGCTCGCACGCTGCTGCGCGCCGCCGCGTTCGGCGGTCGCCAGCCTGCTGATACGTTGGTGCGCACCAATGAGCTGATCATTTCAGACAGCACCTCTGATATGTTCGTCACGGCCTATTACAGCATCCTTGATAGCGAACGCCATGAGCTGACTTATGCCAGCGCGGGCCATAATCTGGGGTTCTACAGCCCCGCGGACGGCCGGCTGCCTGAGCCCATGATCACGAATGGCATCGCCTTGGGCATCATCGACGAGGCTGAGATCGAAGAAAAGACGTTGCAGTTGGCCCCCGGCGACGTGGTTCTGTTTTACACCGACGGCGTGGTGGACGCGCTGAACGCCGCGGGTGAGTTTTTCGGTGAGGAGCGCCTCGCGAAGCTGCTGCATGCGCAGCGCGATCAGCCGGGCGAAGCCATTGCCGATGCGATCGATGCGGCCGTTCGGGACTTTGCCGCGGATGCTCCGCAGTACGACGATATCACGCTGATTTTGGTGAAGCGAGAGTGATTACCGCTTATGCTGATTGATCTTCATAGCCACACCTACCCCTGCTCTCCCTGCTCGGCCATGAGCGCCGACGAGCTGATTCTCGCTGCGCAACAGCGCGGCTTGGATGCGATTTGTGTCACCGATCATTTGTTCATCCGGGGTGCTGAGGTCGCTCAGGCGTTGGCGCGTGAGCGGTACGGCTTCACGATCTTCCGTGGTGTCGAGGCGCGCACAACACTGGGTGATGTGCTGGTGTATGGGGTGGATGAGGATTTCCCCCAGGGTATCGACGGCGTTGAGTTACTGCGCTATGTGGATGAGCGCGGCGGCGCCTCGGTGTTGGCGCACCCTTTTCGGCACGGTGGGGGCTGGGCGCTGTGGTATTGGTTGGAGAAGCATGGCCTGGCCCTGGACAGGTCACTGGCGGCCCGCCCTGAGTTCCTTCATCTCCACGCGGTGGAGACTTTCAACGGCCAGGTGAACTCGCAAGAGCTGGCCCTGGCCGAGGAGTTGGCCCGCATCTTGGGCTTGCCGGCCGTTGGTGGCTCGGATGCCCACGCCGTGCACATGGTGGGTGTGACTGCAACTGAGTTCGCACGATCGGTGACCAGCGAAGCCGAGCTAGCGCGCGAGATCCGGGCAGGGCGCGTGCGGCCGCGAAGGCTGGTGCTGTGAGATTTTCGCAACGACATACTTAGGAGGTGTTCTAGATGCCCATTCAACCCTTAACCGGCGCCTGGCAGTTTCGCAGAGCAGGTGATGCTGATTGGTTGCCTGCCAGCGTTCCCGGGGGCGCCCACACCGACCTCCTGGCGCAGGGCCGCATCCCTGACCCCTTCGTGGGTGATAACGAAAAACGCGTTCAGTGGGTAGCTGAGTCTGATTGGGAATATCGACGCAGCTTTTTCGTTGCTCCCGAGCTGCTGAACGAGGATCGGGTCGACCTTGTCTGCGATGGGCTGGACACCCTTGCGACTGTCCTGCTGAATGGCCAGTTGCTCGGCCGCACTGACAATATGTTCCGGCAGTACCGCTGGGACGTGAAGTCTCTGCTGGCGCCTGGCGCCAATGAGTTGTGTGTTCTCTTCGCTTCGCCGGTGCAATATATCAGCGCGCAACAGGCAGCCCGGCCCATGCGGGGCGTCTCACAGGCCATCCCTGGGGGCCCGCATTTGCGCAAGGCGCCATGCCAGTTCGGCTGGGACTGGGGGCCGCAGCTCCCGCCCATCGGCATCTGGAAAGATATCCGGCTGGAGGGGCAGAGTATTGCGCGTTTAGCCGATGTGCATCTGCACCAGCAACACACCGACGGGGAGGTGCTCGTCAAGGTCCAGGCCGAGATCGAGACTTTCGGCGCGGCTGCCGAGCCGGCTTCGACAAGCCCAGCCGGGCCGTTGGCGCTCGTTTTGACCGTCACTGCGCCTGATGGCGGTGTCCTGGCGGCGCAGGCGCCTGTTGCGGATGGTTGTGCGGGCCTGACGGTCGCCATCGAGCATCCCCAGCTCTGGTGGCCCAACGGCTACGGCGCGCAACCGTTGTACGAGGTGACGGTTGAGGTTCAGGCCGAGGGCTCGACCGTAACCTCAGCCTCATACCGGATCGGCCTGCGCACCGTGGAGCTGCGTCAGGAGCCCGATCAGTGGGGGCGGTCGTTCACGTTTGTCGTCAACGGCGTCCCGATCTTCGCCAAGGGCTCGAATTGGATCCCGGCCGACTCCTTCCCCACCCGCATCACGGACGCATACCTGGAGGGGCTGATCCGGGCGGCGGCCGACACGCACCACAACATGTTGCGTGTTTGGGGCGGTGGTCTCTACGAGGAGGAACGTTTCTACGACCTGTGCGATCGTTACGGCATTCTGGTCTGGCAGGAGTTCGTCTTCTCGTGCAGCGTCTACCCGCTGGACGATCCGGATTTCGTCGAGAACGTGCGCCATGAGGCGATCGAGAACATCCGGCGGCTGCGTCACCGGCCCAGCCTGGCCCTTTGGTGCGGCAATAACGAGATGGAATGGGGCTGGCAAGACTGGGGCTGGAATCGCGCCGAGATGCAGGGCCTGAAGGACGCTTACGATCGGTTCTTCCACCACACGCTGCCCGCCTGGTGCGCGGCCGAAGATGGGGATCATGCCTACTGGCCGAGCTCACCATCGTCCGGCACGCCTTTCATCGATCCTAACGGCCAGGTCCAGGGCGACGCCCACTACTGGGACGTCTGGCATGGCCGCAAGCCGTTTACGGCCTATCGCAACCAGTATCCGCGCTTCATGAGCGAGTTCGGCTTCCAGTCTTTGCCGCCGCTGGCAACGATCCGTACTTATGCAGAGGAAGCCGACTGGAATATGACCTCCTACATCATGGAGCAGCACCAGAAGAATGACAGCGGCAACAGCTTGATGGTCGGTCAGATGCTTGACACCTTCCGGCTGCCCAAAGATTTCCCCTCGATGGTTTATCTGAGCATGGCGCTGCAGGCTGAGGGCATCCGCTACGGGGTCGAGCACTGGCGGCGCCACCCGGATCGCGTCGCAGGCACCCTTTACTGGCAGCTCAACGACTGTTGGCCGGTGGCTTCGTGGTCCAGCCTCGATTACTTTGGCCGCTGGAAGGCGCTGCACTATGCCGCGCGGCGCTTCTATGCGCCGATCATGCTCTCTGTTGAGGAGGAACGGTTCAGCCAGGCACTCTATGTCACCAACGACCTGCGTGAGCGTTGGACCGGTGAAATCTTCTGGACGCTGGAGACCTTGGCCGGTGAAACGCTGGCTGCGGGCTGTGAGCCGGTGGATGCAGGAGTCCAGGCAGCCACCCACGTGGTTACCCTGGATTTCGCCGACCGCGTGACAGAGGCCAATCGCCGCGACGTGGTTCTTGTCGCTGAGCTGTGGCAGGGCGAACAACGCCAGGCGCTCCAGGTGGCGGCCTTCGCACCGGTCAAGCACCTATCATTGGCCGCGCCGGAGCTTACCGCGACCCTGGCCGGTGAGGACGGGCGCTTGTTGATCACGCTGGCAGCCCGTTCGCTCGCACGTTTGGTGGAGGTGTCGCTGGAGGGGGCGGACGTTGTCTTCAGCGACAACTACTTCGATCTGCCTGGGGGGCGAACCATGACGATCTCGTGTCCGCTGCCGGCCGGCTGGACATTGGCGCAGGCACGCGCTGCGCTCACACTGCGGTCGGTGTATGACTCGTACCGGTAAAGCGAGGCTTCTCACTGGAGGATCAGTTGTCCATGACAGACATTCGTTCGATCATCTCACAAATGACCCTTGAAGAAAAGGCGGCCCTTTGCACCGGCGCTACAGCCTGGACCACCACGCCGCTGGAACGTTTAGGCGTCCCGGAGCTCTTTGTTTCGGATGGGCCGCATGGCATACGCCGCGTCCCGGATGAGAACTCGATGGCAATCGGCGCTCTGCCGGCAACCTGTTTCCCAACCGCGTCTTGTACTGCTGCTTCCTGGGATAGGGATCTGCTGCGCGAACTGGGCGAGGCGTTGGCCGAGGAGGCTATCGCCCTGGACGTGGATGTGTTGCTGGGTCCAGGGGTCAATATGAAGCGCACGCCTGCCTGCGGCCGCAACTTTGAGTATTTCTCTGAGGATCCATACCTGGCCGGTGAGCTGGCAGCCAGCTTCATCAATGGGGTGCAAGGCCGGGGCGTGGGCACCTCGCTCAAGCACTACGCGACCAATAACCAGGAATACCAACGTATGACCATCAGCTCGGAGGTGGACGAGCGCACCCTCCGCGAGATTTACTTGCCTGCGTTTGAGACCGCCGTCAAGAAGGCCCAACCGTGGACCGTGATGTGCTGCTACAACAGGGTCAATGGCATCTACGGCTCCGAGCATCATAAGCTCCTCACGGAGATTTTGAAGGATGAATGGGGCCTTGAAGGCTTTGTAGTGTCCGACTGGGGCGCAGTGCATGATCGGGTTGCGGCTCTGCAGGGCGGCCTGGACCTTGAGATGCCCGGCCCCAGGGGCCGTCGTGTCCAGGCGGTGGTGGAGGCAGTGCGGCAGGGCAAGTTGGCTGAGGATTTGCTCGATGAGGGGGTGCGCCGCATCCTGCGCATCGTCTTCAAGGCAGCAGAGGCTCCCAAAGGCGCCGCCTTCGACGCGGCCGGCCACCATGCCCTGGCGCGCAAGATCGCCGGCGAGGGGCTGGTCCTGCTCAAAAACGATGGCGTCCTGCCGCTGAAGAACGTGCGCCGGATCGCCGTGATCGGCCATGCCGCCGTGGAAGCGCATTTTCAGGGCGGTGGCAGCTCGCACATCAATGCAACGCAGGTGGATGTGCCGTTGGAGGCGCTGAAGAAGCGGGCGGGCGACGCGCAAATAGCCTTTTGTGAGGGCTATCCTGCTGATGACAGCAGCCAGCCGGCCCTGATCGAGGAGGCGGTGGCGGCTGCGCGCGCGGCCGATGTTGCCCTGCTCTATATCGCCTTGCCGACCTACAAGGAATCGGAAGGTTACGATCGGGCCGACCTCGACCTGACTGCCCAGCAGACAGCACTGATCCAGGCCGTGACCGCCGCGCAGCCCAAGAGCGTGGTGGTTTTGCACAATGGCTCCGCCGTGACGATGAGTGCATGGCTTGGCGGTGCGGCGGCCGTGCTCGAGGCCTGGATGATGGGACAGGCCGGGGGCAGCGCGATTGCCGATGTGCTTTTCGGAGACGTCAATCCGTCGGGCAAACTGGCCGAGACCTTCCCGCTCAGGCTGGCCGACACGCCGGCCTACATCAACTACCCCGGCGAGAACGGCAAAGTGCGCTACGGCGAGGGCCTCTTCATCGGCTACCGTTATTATGATGTCAGGGAGCAGCCGGTGCTGTTTCCCTTTGGGCATGGGTTGAGCTATACCACGTTCGGGTACGCCGCGCCGCGCGTTTCCAGCGAGACGTTCCGGGATGTGGATGGCCTGACCGTATCGGTAGACGTAACCAACACCGGGCCAGTGGCGGGGAAAGAAGTCGTGCAGATCTACGTGCGAGATCATAAAGCCAGCCTGGTGCGGCCGGTTAAGGAGCTCAAGGGCTTTGCGAAGGTGGCGCTGGAGCCGGGCGAGACAAAGACCGTTACGGTGACACTCGATTTTCGCGCCTTTGCCTTCTACCACCCGGCTTATAAGCGGTGGGTCGCGGAGGATGGCGAGTTCGATATCCTGATCGGTGCGTCGGCGGCCGATATCCGGTGCGCCAAGACCGTCACGCTGAAGTCAACGCTCGAGCTGCCGTGCCTTCTGAACCGCGAGTCAACGACTCGCGAGTGGCTGGATGATCCGCGCGGCAAGCCCGTCTTCAAGCCGCTCTTCCGGGAGCTGCTAGGGCCAATGCTGAACATGTTCGGCGAAAGGTACGAGTCTGAAGACAACGACGAGGTCGATGTAACCGTTCCGGGATTCCTGATGGGCATGCCCCTGCGGGATGTCCTCGGTTTTCGGGATGCCACTTCGCCGAGGTCCGCGGATGAGATCGTAGATGGCCTTTTGAAGCAGGTATACGGGTAAGCACACAGTGCCGGACGTCAGTGACTGGCACGTCTGCATCCGGGCGGGCCAGGGGTATCCGAAAGAAAAAGGGGCCGTCCGAAAAGTATCGGGCAGCCCCTTTCTTACTAACTTACCAGTTTACCGATCTACCTCTTCACCGGCTTAGTACATGTCCGGGCTGGGGCCGGCCGGCGCAGCCGGCTTTTCCTTCTCAGGCACATCGGTGATCAGAGCTTCGGTGGTCAGGATCATGGCAGCGATAGAGGCCGCGTTCTCCAGGCCGCCGCGCGTCACCTTGGCCGGGTCGATGATGTTCTTGGCGACCATGTCGCCGTAGTCCTCGGCCATCACGTCGAAGCCGATGCGCTTGTTGGACTTGGCTTTCTGTTCGCGCTTGACGTTCTCGACGATTACGGCGCCATCATAGCCGGCGTTCTCAGCCAGCATGTACATGGGCTCAGGCAGCGCTTTGCGCAGCAGCTTGACGCCGGTGAGGACATCGCCATCCAGGCCTTTTTCCACCGCATCCAGCGCCTCAAGGGCGTTCAGCAACGCTACGCCGCCGCCGGGCACGATGCCTTCCTCAACCGCCGCACGGGTCGCGCTCAAGGCATCCTCGACGCGGTGTTTCTTTTCCTTCAGTTCGGTCTCGGTGCCAGCGCCGACACGGATGATGGCCACGCCGCCCGCCAACCGGGCCAGCCGTTCCTGCAGCTTCTCTTTGTCGTAGTCGCTGGTGGAGTTCTCGATCTCAACCCGAATCTGCTCGATGCGGCCCTTGATCGCCGCGACCTCACCCTTGCCGGCCACGATCGTGGTGTTGTCCTTGTCGGAGATCACCTTCTCGGCCTGGCCCAGGTCGCTGATCAGCGCGCTTTCCAGCTTCTTGCCCAACTCTTCGGTGATGACGGTGCCGCCGGTCAACACGGCGATGTCCTGCAGCATGGCCTTGCGGCGATCGCCGAAACCAGGGGCCTTGATGGCCAGACAGTTGAACATGCCGCGCAGCTTGTTCAGCACCAGGGTGGCCAGCGCCTCGCTGTCCACGTCCTCGGCGATGATGACCAGCTCGCGCTTGCCAAGCTGAACCAGTTTTTCCAGGATCGGGACGATGTCGGCCGCGGCCGAGATCTTCTTGTCGGTGATCAGGATGTAGGGGTTGCCGAGTTGGGCTTCCATCGCCTCGGGATTGGTGATGAAATAGGGGCTCAGGTAGCCGCGATCGAACTGCATACCCTCGACGTATTCGGTCTCGAACAGCAGGCCCTTGGCCTCTTCAACCGTGATGACGCCATCTTTGCCGACTTTCTCCATCACCTCGGCGATCAGGTCGCCGATTTCCTGGTCCTGGGCCGAAATCGCGGCCACGGCGGCAATCTCTTCCTTGGTGGTGATGGTGATGGCCTGGGCCTTGACGGCCTCGGACAGGGCGGCGACGCCCTTCTCGATGCCGCGCTTCAGCAGCATGGGGTTGGCGCCGGCGGCCACGTTCTTCAGGCCCTCGTTGACAATCGCCTGGGCCAGGACGGTCGCGGTGGTGGTGCCATCACCGGCGATGTCGTTGGTCTTGGTGGCGGCTTCTTTCAGGAGCTGGGCGCCCATGTTCTGGAACGGGTTCTCCAGCTCGATTTCCTTGGCCACGGTAACGCCATCGTGCGTGATGGTGGGGGCGCCCCATTTCTTGTCCAGCGCCACGTTGCGGCCCTTGGGGCCGAGGGTGGTCTTAACGGCTTCCGCCAGGGTGTCGACGCCGATCTTGAGATTGCGGCGTGCTTCTTCCGAGAAAAGCAACTGCTTCGCTGCCATGGTATGTGACTCCTCTTCTCTGCTCTATAATTCGACGACGGCCAGGATGTCTGACTCGCGCAGGATCAGCAATTTCTTGCCATCCAGTTTGATCTCGGTGCCGGAGTACTTGGCATACAGCACACGATCGCCGACCTTGACTTCCATGGCGATGCGTTCGCCCTCATCATCGGTCCGACCAGGGCCCGATGCGATGACCTTGCCCTGCTGGGGCTTTTCTTTGGCGGTTTCCGGCAAGATGATGCCACCGGCAGTGACTTCTTCCTGCTCGATCGGCTCAACAACCAGACGATCAGCGAGCGGCTTGAGATTCATAGTTCGACAGCCTCCCTAGGTGAGTGGATATTTTTGGCTCAGTTTTCTGGGCCGGTTTACAACGAACTGATGGTTTAGCACTCTCGATATGTGAGTGCTAACAGAGCGGATTTTACTCAAGATGTGGGGAGACGTCAAATCCGAGGGGGTGTGTTGTGCAGATGTCAGATCTGTCAGCGTCCTGAGCGGGTCTGTGAGCCAATGTACTCAACGAGTCGCGACCAGTCGAAGGATGCGGCCTCGCGCGAGAACCGTCCTATGTCCTCCGACTCGGCTACTTACGATTTGCTACGCACGGTGCGCGGTTTACCGCCTTTTTGCGCGGCCGCCGTGCCGGAGGTGCGCTGTGATTCACTGCCGCGAAAACTGGGGACCAGGATCGTGCAGAAGGTGCAGCGGCGGCTGTCCATCATGCGGCTGGCCAGGCGGGCGTCGAGCTCATCCAGCGTGTTGAAGGTGGTGATGACGGTAGGCAGCCGCGCCGCGTAGCGATAGTTCAAGAGCTGAAACAGCTTCTCGCGGGCCCAGGGCGTTGCACTTTCCGTGCCCAGGTCATCAAGGATCAACAGGTTAGCCGTCTTCACTTGTTCAAAGACCCGGTCGAGCGTCGTGGTGCTGGCCGGGCTGAAGGTGGCGCGCAGGTGATCCAACAGGTCGGGTACAACGACAAACATGGGGGCAGCGCGTCCCGTGGCTACCCGATAATTTGCAATGGCGGCCGCCAGATGCGTCTTGCCGCAACCATAGGTGCCCTGCAACACCAGCCAGCCGCTCGGCTGCTCGGCGAACGCAAGCGCCAGGCTGCGCGCTCGGTGCAGGCTTTCGTGCTGATCCGTCTCCAAACGCTCGCCGGCCCGCAATGAGAAGCTGTCGAAGGTCTGGTCGAGGTGCAGCCCCAGCGAGCTGAGGTTTCGCCCGCTGCGGTCGAGGCCGCCACTATCCTGGCCTGCTCGGAAATCCGGCGTGGGAATCTCGATCACCTGGCTGAATCCCAACTCCGCCAGGCGCGAGGCGATGCGTGGGTCCAATTCCTCCAGCCGCTGGTTCGTGGTGATGACGGTGGGCAACCGCCCGTTGTAGCGATGGTTGAGGATTTGGAATAGTTTCTCTTGCGCCCAGGGCGTGCTGTTGTGTGCGCCGAGATCATCCAGGATCAACAAAGGGGTGGAGCGGATGGCCTCCAGCCGTTCGTCCAGGCCGGATTCGCTGCTGGGGCCATAAGCGGCGCGTAGATGGTCCAGCAGATCGGGCACGACCACGAACATCGCCGGCCGGCCGAGGGTGAGGTTGTAGTTGGCGATCGCAGCAGCCAGGTGCGTCTTCCCTGTGCCGTAGCTGCCCAGCAATACCAGCCAACCGTCCGGGTTCTGAGCGAAGTGCACGCTCATCCCATACGCGTCGTGTAACACGCGGCGGATTGCTTCCGGTAGGCCAGCGCCGTCCGGCAGGAAGTTGTCGAAGGTGAAGCGTTCCAGCGCGCCCAGGTTGCTGATGCCTCGCAGCTCGCGTGCGTGATCGGCTGCCAGGCGTGCCTCGGTGCATCGGCATGGCGCCAGGCGGTTGAAGTCGGGGTGACCAGGCGGCACATCGTAGACCAGGAAGCCCTTGCCCAGGCAAATGGGGCAGACGTCCGGTGGCGTTGGAGGTTGTAGGTCGGAGGCCGGCCGCGTCGCGTCCGATTCCGATGCGGCTTTCCCGCGCTTCAGCCTCTCTTTATCCAAATAGTCCCCAATCGGCTTCATCGGATCATCACCCCGTAGTGTTGGCCCCGTAGCGCCGGCGCAGTGCGTCGGCATCCTGCTGTGAAGCGGTAACCTGCGCTCCGCCTCCTCGCCCCTCCACGCGCCACCGTTCCAGGATACGCAGCACGTAACGCCAGCTTCGTTTGTTAGCCTTCACCGCCTCGCGGAACGCGTCCGCGATCCATCCGGCCGGGTAGCTTTTCTCGGCATCGCGCAGCTCATCGGCGATCATCGGCGTCAGCATGCCGATGTTCTGTTCGTACAGCACGAAGATGGTGGGGCGCTCGGTCTGAAGCTGTACATCCTCGCCCAGGTCGGCCAACAGATCAAGCTCGCCTGCATCCAGACGTTCCAGCACCTCGCGACCGTTGGCGCTGTTGATCATATACCACTCTTCAGTGGCGCCGCTGCGCTCGACTGAGGTATGCAGCAGCGCACCGCGCGCTACCGCCCGTTCCAACGCGTCGCGCAGCACCGCCTCACCGTTCGTTTTGGGAGTCGCCAGGGCATCCACCAGCAGCCTGTCGCGCAGCAGCTCATCCAGCCGCGCATAGCGTAGCTTGCCCCGCTTCTTGCCGATCAGCCAGAACAGGTGCAGGATGACTTTGAGCTCAGCCAGGTCATCCACCATCGGCAGCAGCTCGCTGAAAAACAGGTTGGGCACCGGCGTGGTCGCCAGCTTCCCTGCCGGAAACCCCGCAAACCCCTGCATCGACTCACTCATCGCCTTTTCGTCATCTCACGATCTCATTTACAACTGCTCTCGCACCATCTCCAGGTTCTCGAACTTCGTCAGTTCCTTGCGGAAATAGAGCGGTATGGTGTCGGTGGGGCCGTTGCGGTGCTTGGCCACGATGATGTCGGCGATGTTCTTCCTCTCGCTGTTCTCTTTGATCGTATCCTCGCGATAAATGAACATGACGACGTCGGCGTCCTGCTCAATCGCGCCCGACTCGCGTAGATCCGAGAGCTGCGGCCGGCGATCGGTGCGCGACTCTACGGCGCGGGAGAGCTGCGAGAGCGCAACCAGGGGCGCTTCCAACTCGCGCGCCAAACTCTTCAGCGAGCGGGAGATGTAGCTGATTTCCTGGACGCGGTTTTCGCTCCGGCCTTCGCCGCGCATGAGCTGCAAATAATCGACCACCATCAGGTCCAGCCCGTGCTCGGCCTGCAGGCGCCGCGCCTTGGTGCGCAGCTCCATGGCCGACATGGCCGGCGTGTCGTCGATGTAGAGCATCGTGTTGGAAAGCTCGCCCGCGGCAGCCATGAGCATGTCCCATTCGTGATCCGCGACTTCGCCCCGCCGCAGGCGCTGCTGATCGATCCCCGTCTCCATGGCCAGCAGGCGCTGCACCAACTGCTCCGCGCTCATCTCCAGGCTGAAGAACGCCACGACCTTCCGGTATTTGCGCGCGGCGTTGAGCGCGAAATTCATCGCCAGGCTGGTCTTGCCCACAGAGGGACGGGCTGCCAGGATAATCAGGTCCGACTTCTGGAAGCCGCCCAGCAGCTTGTCCAGCTTCGCGAAGCCGGTGGGCACGCCCAGGATCTCCCCTTGGTGGCGGTGCAAAAAGTCGATGCGATCCACCACCTGGTGCATTACCTGGCCCACGGGCGCCAGGTCGCGGCGGATGCGTCGCTCTGAGACGTTGAACACTAACTGCTCGGCCCGGTCGACAACTTCATTGACGTCATCGGCCTCTTCATAAGCCAGGGCTGCGATCTGGCCGGCCGCGTCGATGAGGCGGCGGAGGGTGGCCGTTCGCTCGACGATGTGCCCGTAGTGCTCGACGTAGACGGCAGAGGGGACGCCGTTGATCAGCGCGGTGAGATATGCCGCGCCGCCGACCTCCTGGAGGATGTTGCGCCGCTCCAGCTCATCCACCAGGGTGACGAAGTCGGCCGGCTCGCGGCGCTCGTGCAAATCCAGGATGGCGCGATAGAGCCAGCCGTTTTTCTCTCGGTAGAAGTCCTCTGCTGAGAGAAACGAGGCGACCTTGAGCACGGCATCGGGATCAATGAGCAGCGAGCCGAGGACGGCCTCCTCGGCTTCCGGGTTGGCGGGGATCGTCTTATCGAGCTTGTCCATGCGGGCTCTGTCGGTCGTCAGGTGAGATGGCTAGGCCGGCTCACCTGGCCGGCCTAGGGTAAGCATATTAGCGGTCTGTGAAAAACGGGTGTTGGACTCAATCCAACCCGCTGAGATCCAGTCCCTCAAGAAACTCTCGGAACGCCTCGGGCGGGGTGTCGCCTTTTCCGCTCTCAGCGGCCGCATCCTCCCCGGTGTCGAGGTCGCGCTCCGGCGTGATCGCCGCCTGGTCCATCACTGCATCAGCGATGTAAACCGGCACCTGGGCGCGCACTGCCAGTGCGATGGCATCGCTGGGCCGCGAGTCGATCTGCATACGACGACCATCGACGCGCAGGCTGATCTCAGCGTAGAAGGTGTCGTTGCGCAGGTTGGTGATGGCCACCTGTTCGATCTTGGCGCCCAGTTGCTCGATGGCTGACTTGAGCAGATCATGCGTGAGAGGACGCGCCACCTCGACGTTCTGCAACTGAATGGTGATGGCGTCCGCCTCGAATGGCCCGATCCAGATGGGCAGATAGCGCGCGGCATCGACATCTTTCAGCACTACGATGCGATGCTGCGACATCAAGCTGACGCGTACGCTGTCGATCGTTACTTTCACCATTTCTCTCGCCTCCGCCGTCCTCTGAGATCCAGAATCCGGCACGGCTGATTATAGCACGAGGGGTGCAGCGGCGGCAAACGGTTGCGTGTATGCCGTTTGGGTGCGGCTCAGCAGCGATCCAGCCAGGCGCGCAGCCACTGTGTGTCGGCCGGCGCCCCATACCCTTCGACCATCAGCGCCAGGCATACGTCCCGGCGGACATTGGCATCCAGGTTGCCGTCCCAGGCTGTTCCGGGCAGGAGCATGATCTCCCACTCGGGCATTTCGGGCGAGGCCCACGGCGGTCGGGGCACCTCCGCGCCGGTGTGAATTGCGCCGTGACGCCGATAGAACGCAACGCGGCGCTGCCGCTGCGTGCGGTCCGCAGCGGGCGGCGGACCCTCCACCCGCTCCACCTCAGCCAACGTCCCGCGGCAGCCGTGCAGGCCGGCCGTGTGAGCCCAATCTTCGCTCGCAGCACGTACGGCGTTGAGGAGGATTGCGCCCGCGCCTGCACTCCGCCGCGCAGGCGCCACAGCCAGGTAGTGCAGCAGGGAGAGGTTCGCTGCGGGCAGGTAGTCGGCGACAGCCAGCCCGAGCGCGGCGCCGCCATCCGCCAGGGCCAAGGCGCACCCACGGGCCGGCGCAGCTTCCCCCACCGCCAAACCGGCGATGCGCTCGACCGGCCATTCCCAGGGCGCCTCGAAGGCCTCGCGATAAATCGTGACGACATCAGCCAACTGGCTGTCCGTCAATTCAGAAAACGAGAGAAGCTTCAATACGGGGATTACTCCGCTTCGTCGACCTCCGGCTCTTCCGGCTTGCGGTCCAGCAGTTGGATTTGTTGAGCGTGGATCCGGGTAATGCTGTGGGACTCGCCCTTATCATCTTCCCACTTATCGGTGTGCAACTCGCCTTCGACATAGACCAGGCGCCCCTTGCGCAAGTACTTTTGGCCAAACTCCGCCAGTTTACTCCACGCCTCAATGTTGAACCATTCGGTATCGGTGTGGCGTTCCCCGTCCTGGCCGGTCCACCAGCGGTTGACGGCGACCGTGAAGCGGGCGATGGGTGTGCCCTTGGGCGTGTAGCGCATCTCAGGGTCTTTGCCTAGATTGCCGATGATCTGAACGCGATTGAGAGATGGCATAGTGACCTCCCGTGTGAGATGAGGGCTGCGATGAGCAAGCAGGCCCGGCGGATAAGCGCGCCGCGTCATTCGGAGCGCGGCGGGAGACAGATGCAGGAACTTGCCTGGCGCGTATTATGGCAGTTTTTACGGCGCGCGTCAAGCCCCAGTTTTTGTGGTTCAGCGATTCCAAGTCCAGTGCGTTAGGGCCGATCGCGATGGGGTCAGCGCAGCATCAACTCCTTGGCCAGCGTTCCACCTCGCTCGGCAACCACCTGCACCGTCACAGCGCCGCCTTGTGGCGCCTGGATCAGCCACTCGGCCTTGCCGCGATTGTCGGTGGGCGAATCGCCGAAGGATACGTCCAGCTTGTTTGAGCGGCCCTGTAGCTGGCCGATCTCCTGCTTCAGCTTGCCGCCGACCAGGGTCGCGCCGGCGGGCAGCGTCACCTCAAGGCGCACCGGACGGACGGCCTTCATCTTGGTCGCCTGGTTCGAGACGCAGGTGGGCAGGAAGCCGGTGTTTTCCACGACGGCAAGCAGATGGTACGCGCCCTCACCGAGCGGCGTCAGCTTGACCTCGCGCCAGGCGAGGCGTGGGGCCAGGCTGGCAAAGGCCAGGGCAAAATCGGCATGGCGCGCAATCTCGGCCTCCAAGAGCGCGTGGGGTGGGTTGCGCCACGTATAGAGATCATTCCAGCCGCCCAGCTCGACCTTGCCGAGCTGCGGATGGTCGAACTCATACCAGGCCACCAGCCCGCCGGGCGCGTGCTCGTCCGCATAGGCCACAATTTTGTAGTCATCTTCGGTCGGGTGCTTGCGGAACCAGTCCATGAACTTCTTCTCTTTGCTCTTCTCCTCCACGCCGGCCGCAGTCGGCAGGTCCCACATCTCCACTGTGAACGCGAAGATGCCCTTGTGGTCGAACAGCCAGTCATCGAACACGCCGGTGATCACCTCCTTCGGGTGGTAGCGGAAGTGGTGGTAGACCGACACGCAGGGGTAGCCGGTAAGCGCGGTGCCTCGCTCGCCGATCGCCTCGAACACCCACAGGTCGTTGGTGTCCATCTCGCTGTCGGCCTTGGCGCCGAAGGGGCGCAGGATGGCTCGGCTGTAGGTGTGGAAAGTGAGTGCGCCGAAGATGTTGGGGTGCGCGGCCATGAATTCGATCACCGCGCGTATCTCCGGCTCGGACCCCGGGAAGTCCCCCGCGCCGTACTGCTCCCCCTCGGGCCGCCAGGCGCCGGGGAAGTTGCGGTTGAAGTCCAACCCTTGCAGCGGCGGCGCCGGCGTGATCATGTGACCGTCGAAGTTCTCAATCCGTCCCTCGGTGAAGAGCCGGTAGTACTTCCCACCCTCCTCGTCCGGTTCTCGCTTGATCATGAGCCGCGGGTCGCGGTCAGAGATCTTCCAGTCGCCGGTTGGGTCGGCAATGCGCATCTGCAGGATCCGGCCGTCGCCGTCGAGATCCTCCTCGTGCAGGCCGTCGCGTTTTTCCGCCAGCGGATAGGGCCGCGTGCCGGAGCGGACGAACCTCGGCTTCTCAGCCAGCGCCCATTCCGCGCCATCGGGATTGAGCCGCGGCACCACGTAGAGCGCGGCCTCGTCCAGCACGCGCGTGATCTTGGGGTCGCTGCCGTAGCCCTCCGCCAGCTTCTTGACGAGGTACAGCGCAGCCATCGACGCGGTCAGCTCCGTGGCGTGGATGTTGGCGTCCACCCAGAACGCGGGCTTCTCCGCGTCCGGCCCGGTCGCGGTGTTGGTCAGCACGACCAGCGGGATGTCGCGGCCCTCGTAGCTCTTGCCCAGAGCTCTCACTTGCATGATCTCCGGGTGCTGCTCGGCCAGCCACGCCAGGCGTTCGGTCAGTTGGGGGTAGGTGTAGTAGGTGTTGAAGGTGATGTCCATGGTGGTCCTTTTGGTGGGTTAATAAGTTGGTTGACCGGTAGGTTGGTAGAAGGGTAGATTGGTAGACGGGTAGACAAGACAGTGACGGGATGTCATGCTGAGCGGGTCAACAGCTCAAGGTCAGTCATGGCGAATGACCAGCGAAGCATCTCTATCTGCTCATCTGTTCCGCCACCCATTCGGCATCCATCTTGGCCAGCCGGTTCTTCTTCAGGTTCTCTCGCATGATCCAGCGGATGTCGGGATCGGGGTTGAGGAGCCACTTCTCCATCAGCGGCTTGCCCGCGTCCGGCAAGGCCGCGACTGCGACGCTCCAGCAGTAGGCCAGGCCCTGGCGCAGCGTCTTGAACGCGTCATTCTTGCGCTCGGCGGTCCGCACCATAGACGCTGTGATCTCATCCAGGATGCCCAAGACCATGGCCGCGTGCTCGGGCTCCTTAAGCAGGCGCGGCTCGCATAAGGCCGCGGCGGTCGCGCGCTGCTCCCACGGATTCCCCATTGCCCAATCGGCCATCGCGGCCAGCAGGCCGGGCATGTCCGCATCGCCCCAGCGCTGCAGCGCCATCGCCACCGCCTCGCGGATGCGCCAGCGCGGATCGGATGCCAGCCCGCGCAACACCTGTAGGGGCGGGTTTGCACCCATCAGCGCACCGACCTCTATTGACGAAGAATCTGCCATGCACGGACGATCTGCCGTCGCGCAGACAAACCCGCCCCCACGCGCCATCACCGCGCCCAGCCCCACCACGCCGCAGAACGCCAGGAAACACCCCTGCGTGTTCTCCGGCGCGACATCCGGGCCCAGCGCGGCCCAGCGGCGGAACTGCATCTCGTCCCCCAGGTCCGCGGCGGCCGCAGCCAGTTCCAGGTTGCCGCGTGGGCCGGGGAGGTTGGCGTGGGCCAGGAGGTAGGGCTCCCACTCGTCAGCAGGCAGGCCGCGCAGTGCGGCGCGGTAGGTTTCGAGGGCTGTCACGGATGAGAACCTCCTGATTGACTGGAATCTGGCGTTCCGCCATCCACCGCGTTCATCAACGCTTCACCGTGCTGTTGTAACAGCTTGGCTCGCTCCTCCGGTACAGCCCGCGTCTCCAGGTAGCGCACAAGCAGTTGCGCCGGCGTCAGCGCTTCAACTGAGACCCCGCTAAACGGATCGCGAGTTCTTCGCTCGACCTCCTTCTGCAGCGCGGCGACGAAGTATGCGTTTTCCAGCGCGCGCACGATCTCCCGCTCAATCAGCGCGGCCTCCTGCTCCTGGCGCAGCTTGACCACGATGCGCACCACGGTCTCGGAGAGGTCCCCGCGGTCCCGGATCGCAGCGACGACCGCCGCAGTGGGATCGGCCGCGTCGCGCGCGTCGGCGCGCACCGTAACGAACGCCCGTGCGCGCAGCTTGTGCCCCCGGACGAACTCCCACGTCGTTGGCCCGTCGCCGATTTCGGCCACGACGAATCCCTTTGGCTCGTGCTCCTCGCCGAAGTCGATCCGCTCGATGCTCCCGCTGTAGACCACCGGCGGCTGGAAGTCGCCGTTCAGGCTTTGGTGCTTGTGGATGTGGCCGAGAGCGACATAACGGAAGGCCGGATCGGCCAGCACCGAGCGCGGGATCGCGGCGTCGCGGCCGATCATGATGTTTTTCTCGGAGCCGTGGCTGGCCTCGTTGACGCTGAAGTGGCCCACCAGGATCGCGGGGATCTCGGGCTGCCGGCGCACCTGCGCGGCCAGCGCGGCGATGTCCTCGATCATGGCGGTCTGCAGCAGCAGGTCGAGCTCGGCCAGGCTCTTGCCCTGGGCCTGCTCTTTACCGATCAGTGCGGTGCGCAGCGGGTAGGGCGCGGTGGCGACCTGCAGCGGCTGCCCGCGGCGGCAGGTCACCCGGATCACCTCCTCGCGGTTGCCCACGTAGACGTTGGGCACGTCCAGGGTGCCGAAGATATCGATGCTGGTGGCGCGCTTGGCGACGGCGGGGAGGTCATGGTTGCCCACCAGCATGACTACCGGGATGCCGGCGTCTGCGATTCGCTTGATGCGCCGCGCGAACTCGCGCTGATGGGTCGGGTTCGGGTCGCGCGTCTTGTAGGCATCACCGGCGAACACGAAGACGTCTACGCCCTGCTCGATGGCGTACTCGCCGATGTCGCTCAGCCGGCGCAGGAAGTCCATGACGCGGCCGTTGATCCCGGTAGCGGGATCGATTCGTCCGTAGTTCTCCATGCCAATGTGGATGTCGGCAGTGTGAAGCAGTTTGATCGTTTGCATGGCGCATACCTTAAGGCACAACGTTGATAGGACGCGGACGAGCGCGGACAAGCGCGGATGGTTTTGGTTGTCGGTATTCTGTGTACACTGGTTCCATCCTCATCAAGGAACCCATGTCATCGAAGGTTTATTGACGTTGTCGTATGCCTTGCGGCGAAAGTCGGGCCGCGGGCCGAAGTTGAGCAGCAGGCCAACTTCATGGGGCGTTGCGCGCAAGTAATTGAGCAATTGGGCCTCATCTTGATCGGTCAAACGTTGAATGGCTTTCAACTCGACGATCACGACGCCTTCTACAAGCAAATCGGCGTAGTACTCGCCCACAATTGCGCCATCGTAATAGACCTCAATCCGCGCTTGCTGTTCCACCTTGAGGCCCAAGCGACGCAGTTCCATTGCCAGTGCATTTTCGTAGACCTTTTCCAGGAATCCATAGCCTAACTTCGGGTACACCTTCTTGAAAAACGCGTGGAGAATCCTATCCGTCACATCGCCGTGCTTAAGGACATCGCCCATTATAGCCCTCCGAATGACACCAAAAACCTATCCGCGTTCATCCGCGCTCGTCCGCGTCCCATTAAGGTTAATCAAACCCCGTAAAGTCCTTGGGCGGGCGCATGGCCTGGACGTTTTGCTCCAGTCGCGCGTTGAGCTCGTGGGCGTCGGCGAAGTCTATTCCGGCGACGTTCATCGCCTTGTAAAACTCGGTGTCGTAGCGCCGCGTCTGCACCACCACGGGCATGGGCACCGCATGGCCGAGGATGAGCGCTTGCTCGCGGGTGTCCAGCCGCGCAAGCACTTCGCGCAATCCTTCCCCGCCGCTGACCCCTGAGAGCACTGCTTTGATGTCCTCCGGGTTGTCCAGCAGCATGGTCACGCGCGTACCGATTTGCGACATCACCTCACCGTCGATGCCGCTGGGCCGCTGGTCCACGATGAAGAGCGTGACGTTGTATTTGCGCAGCTCGCGTGCGATGGCGCCGAAGATGGTGTTGGCCGCGATGGATGGGTCGAGGAACTTGTGCGCCTCTTCGATGGTGATGACCAGCGGGGTAGGCTCCTTGCCCGCCGCACCGAAGGAGGCTTCTTTCCGTTCCACATACATCCGATGGATGCGTCGCGTCAGGAAGTTCGCCACCAGGATATACGCGCCCAGGTCCGAGCCGTAGCGGCCGAACTCCAACACCACGTGGGTGTTTGCCTCCAGATATTTCATGATCCGGCCTACCGAGTCGTCGACCGCCTTGGGCTTGAGGAAACTGTAGTTGCGCATGCGCTCGAAGCGCCGGCGCAGCGCGGCCAACGTGTTCTGGCCTTGACCGGTGTCCTCGGCCAGTGCTTTCAGGCCCGAAATCGGCTTTTCATCCTCTTGCACGTAGGTCGTGTAGTTGTCCACCCAGTCGTCATCCAGGAAATTGGCCAGCCACGATCTGCCGAACTTGCGGAACAGCGAGTAGACCGCGCCGATCTGCGGCTCCGATAGGTTCAGGATGCCGGCCAGCATCTCCAGGTCCTCCGGCTCGATCTGATCGTAACCGATGGTTACGGAAAAGTCCGGGTTGGAGCCGCGGCGTCGTGACGAGTCGGGGTCCAACGTGAAGATGCTGACCTGGCCGGGGAAGATCTGCTTCAGCCCCTTCGACTGGCCGCCGGAGGTCTCGTCGGTGCCCGCCCAACCGTACTCGTTGTGCATGTCGAACACCAGGTTCACTGCGACCCGGTGCTTGATCACCCCGGCCAGCAGCAGGCGGGAGAGGAAGGTTTTGCCCGTGCCCGACTTGCCGAAGACACCGCTCGACCGCTCGACAAGCCGCGCGAGGTTCAGTGTGATCTTAACGTTTTCCATATCCAGCGGCGCGCCGACATGGAAAAAGGGCGCGTCCTTGCCACCCGACTTGCGCACCCCTTCCTCGCCAAAGACCTGGTCGACCTCTGCCTGGCTGGCGGTGGCGACCGGCGTGAAGTGCGCGGGGACCGTCTTGACCGGCTTCGGTTCCTGCGCGTCGTTTTCCAGGATCAGCAGCGGGCTGAGGTGCACCGTGCCGAAGGTGGTCGTGCCCTGGTGCACCGCGGCCAGGAATGGATCGGACATGTCGGGCGGTTGCTTGGCGATCAGTGGATTGGTGCTGTCCAGGCCCACGTCGGTGATCATGCAGAAGAATTTCGTCCGCTGACCCTGCGCCACCACGTACCGGCCCACGGCCAGCTCTTCCAGCGAGATGTCGCGGTCGAGCTTGACCGCCAGCCCTTCGGAGAGTGAGCCGCCGATGACGACGCCCAACTTGTCGGCGCGGCCGCGCTCGGCTGCCAGGGCCGCACGCGTCTCGGTGGCGGAAGGCAAGGCGTCGAATTCAGCATCCAGGGAAACAGAATCAATCATGATGTTCCTCGCAACAGCAGGGGAAAGTAGATCCAGGCCGGCACATTCACTACGGCCCAGGCGGATGTGAGATGGCCGCGTTCGTCGGTCAGATTGGCGCGGCTCACCAGGCGCGCGCCTGGCTTCAGAAGGGTCACCGCGGCCTGAAAACGAATCACCGCCGTATCACCGGGCGCCAGCGCTCCCGTCCATGTCAGGCAATCGTCCGTAGAGGAGGCCTCGCCCTGCGATGCCCACGCGGAGCCGGAGATCACCGTTAATCCCACTGGCAGCGTCTCGGTCAGTTGGGCGGTCGTGCCGATCGCGCCGATGTTAGCTGCGGTCAGTTGAAAATCGATGACGTCGCCTGGCTGTGCTTCTGCAGGCGCGGCCAGGGCCAGGGTCAGCCACGGCACGGCCACCTGCACCGGCGCCTCGGCGGTCAGGGTCAGGCTGTCGCCCGCGTAGAGCTGTGCAGCCAGGGGCAGGACCGTCCCGCTTGGGATGCCGGGCGCCAGTTGGATCTCAGCCCCGAGCGCGATGGGGATGCCGGGGCTTAACGCGCCGGTCCAGGCTAACGCGTTGGCTGCGGCGTCGTAAGCCCAAGGTCCCCGGACGCTGCCTGGCGCCACCGTTGTCTCTGGCGGCAGCGGCAGCGTGGCAGCGAGGCCGGCTCGCTCGTCCGCGTCCGCCAGGCCCAACGTCAGCGTGACCGGGATGCGGCCTTCCGCGGCTGCGACCGGCGGCGCCACCAGGCGGCTCTCACCCAACGGACTCAGCCAGAGCAACGTCCGGCCCAACAGCGTCCGCCGGGCGTCGGCGTCCAACGCCTCCAGCGCAAAGGAGAAGAACGCCGTGCGCCATGTGTCAGCCGGCCGCAGCACGCTCACGGTGTAGCGCTGCGCGTCATGCAGCGCGGCCTGCGCCGCGGCATCGGGTGTCAGGCTATCGCTCCAGTTCTCGAACGGGTAGCTGAGCGCCCAGGGTCCCAGCGCGTCGCCCAGCGGACTGCCGATCATGCTGGTCACCTCGGTGGCGGTGATGCTCAACCCCGCCGTCACAACGCCCAGCCGGTCCTTAACGAACGAGTGGCCGCCATTGACATCCATCAGGTCCTGGCTGCTGATGAGCAGCCGGCCCCCACCATCCAGATACGCAGCCAGGTTGGTTTCATCTGCGGCGGTCAGCGGCCGATACCAGTCGTAAGCCGTCCACCAAACTACGAGCGGGTAGCGCCGAAGGATGTTTGCCCCGTTCGCCAATGCTTCGCCGTCGGTGACAATGCGGTCGTAACGCATGCCCAGCGAGGCCAGTGCTGTCGTGTAACGGTCCTCGTAGTGATACCAGCGCTCGTCATCGACCAGCAGTATCGGCGCCGGAGTTTTCGCAGTCAGGGTGATTGCGGCGCTGGCGGAGGGCCCATCCTGGCTGAAGAAATGCACGACGCTGGTCGAGGCCATATCGCGAAGCGCATCTGCGGGGATGGCGATGCTGGCAGTCAGGGTGATCCCGGTGCAACTTGACACGGTGTAGGGTTGAGTGGCGCTGATAGGGCTGCCATCAGGCAGCGTCAGCGCCAGCGGCCACGGTCCGCCCTCAATGGCTAAACTCACTGCATCCGGCTGGGCGCCCATATTGTGCAGGAAAACGGTCTGCGTGACGACTGTGCCGGGTGTTCCGATGAGGGGATCAACTATGTTGGGCCTGGCCGCGTCGCCTCTGGCGACGAGTTGATGTGCCGGGGGCGCGGCGACCAATCGGCTCAGGAAGCGGTCCAGCAGCTCGATGCGCGCGGCGCGCGGCCCTGCACCTTCCAAACCGAAACCAAGCCATCCCGCAGCGTACGCCTTGCAGACGCCGGCTGTGGCGCCGCCCACGCCGCCATCCGGCCAGACGAGCGCAGGGGCGGCCGATAACGTATCAGCGATCCTGGCGGAGTCAGGCGTGCTCTGCTGCTGGGCGCTGTCCGCCGTGTTGAGCGCCAGGCTGAGGCCGGCGAACGGGGTTCCATTCGCGCCGGCCAGATCGTTCAGGTTGCCTTCATCTGAAAAGCGAACAGACAGGTAGTGGGTCAGATACGCAGCCGATGGCGTCATGGCGCCGCCGCCATCCCAATAGGCCACGTCCTGGCCGGATACCAGCAGATGCCCGCCCGCCGCCAGGTATGCGGTCAGGTCAGGGTCAACGCCGATCAGACCGGGCGCGTCGGCTGGCGCGGACCAGATCACGACGTCGTAACCCGCGAGATCCGCGGCTTGGGGCCGGTCATCGACGCCGGTGTTCGCGCCGTAAGGGTCACGGATCGGCCAAAGATCGAAGGCGTAGCTCAGGGCATTCAGCGCATCCGTGAAGTAGCCGGCCTGGCTGTCATAGTACCAACGGCCGCTGTCGACTAACAGGATGCGCGGCGCCGAAGGCAGTGCAACGTCCCAGGACACACCCGCGCCGGCAGTCAGCGCCACGCTGCGGCGGCCGATGCGGTGGGCATCCGCGGTTATGGTGAGATCATAGCTGCCTGCAGGTAACGCCAGGCTGAACAGCCCCGTGGCTGCATCGCTCAGCGCCTTGGCCGGGGTCCCAACTGCAACGATTTCCGCGGCCAGGGGCGCGGCGGTATCCTGGTCGGTGACGCGGCCGAAAACGACGCCGGCAGGCAGGGGCTGCAACATAAACGTGATGGGTGTGTGGGAGCCAGGGCTGACCTCGAGGCCGGGCACGGTGGTCGGCGCGTAGCCGAACGCCTGGGCCGTGATATCGTACAGGCCAGGCCGCAACGCCAACGCGAAGGCGCCATCGGCATCGCCCGCGATCGTTATCGGCGGCTCGCCGTCGTGGTTCGCCGCGGTAATCGCAGCATTGGCGATGCCTGCGCCGTCACCCCGGAGCACATCGCCCACAATCTCGCCACTGGCAGTGACCCGCATCCCTGCCGTGTAGGCATTCACCAGCCCCCAACCGGTCACCTGGTTGGGAATGGTGGCGCCCAGGGGTTCGGCGGTCTCCAGAAACAGCGCCTCAAGTTGATCGGGAGTCAAGGTTCCATTCGCCTGCAGCAGCAGCGCGGCGACCCCGGCTACGTGCGGGGCTGCCATGCTGGTGCCATCCATGCTGCGATAGCCGCCGCCCGGAAATGATGACACGACAGCGACGCCGGGCGCGACGAGTTCGGGCTTGATTTCACCCCAGGGGCTGGGCCCGCGGCCCGAAAACCGGGCGATGAGCCTCTCAGCATCGACGGCGCCGACGGTGAACGCCTCGGGGTAGCTGCCGGGGCTGTCGACTGTGCTGGCGTTTGGCCCATTGTTGCCGGCAGAAAAAACGGGTAGAATGCCGGCTGCCCGCAGCGCCGCCACGTCCGGCCGGAAGCGTTCGTCCGTCCCGTTTTCTGCTCCCCACGAGTTGTTGACGATGTCCGGGGCCAGCGCGGGGTCCCCTTCGGGGGCCAGCACCCACTGGAACGCGTCGTGGAGCCAGCTTTCCGAGCTGTAGCCGGCGTTGTTGAAGGCCTTTACGGCGATCCAACGCGCGCCTGGCGCAACGCCGATCCGGTGACCCTCACCGTCATCGCCGACCATTGTGCCCATCGTGTGGGTGCCGTGACCGTTACCGTCGCCGGGGTAGAGGTAACCTTCGTCGGTGGAAACGTGCCAGTTGCCGTAATGGACAGCAGGCAGCCGGCCGCGATAGCCGCGATACCTGGTCAGCAACGCGGGATGTTGCCAATCGATCCCGGTATCGAGGTTAGCGACGGTGATCCCGGATCCGTCCAGCCCTAACGCCGCCTGCGCCGTGCCGGCGCGGATCATGGTCAGGTTCCACGGCAGCGCGTCGTCTGTCTCAGGCGCCTCTGTGAAATGGCTGGGTGGCAGCTCGATGCGGGCATCGGGCCGAATTTGAACAACGTCGGGATGTTGGGCCAGCGCCGCGATGAGCGCCGGTTGCGCCTCGAGTGCGATCACAGGGCTGACCCAGAAAGTGCGCACGTTGCGTGCCTGGCCCTGGACCAGCGCAGCATCCAGTGTCGCCACCAGCGCCGCGGTGCGCCGGGCGGCATCGGCCTGGAGCGCCGCAACGATTGCCCGTCGCCGTGCCAGTTTATCGGGCGCGAGGCCGGCCAGTGAGGTCACGCCGGGATCCTGCCGCCATTCGATGATGATGGGCAGGAAATCGGTGCTGGCCGTTTCCGATAGGGCCCGGCGCAGCGCGGGGTGCAGGCGGACGAGGTCGGTCCCGCGGGCCAGCTCGCCCGGCGGGACCGTTTGGGCTGACGCGCGGCCGGCGCCAAGTAAGACGATGAACGCGGCCAGCACCACACACAGCGTACGATAGGTGCCGTTCACGCGCCGCGCGTTATGCCTCATCTTCACGTCTCACGCCTCACGTCTCACGCCTCACGTTCGATGCGTCAGCGTTGCGCTCGCCTGCGCGGTCGGGAAGATGACGATGTCCTCGACGTTGACGTGCGGCGGGCGGGTGGCGCACCAGACCACTGTCTCAGCGATGTCCGCGGCGTTCAGCGGCTGAAAGCCCTGGTAGACCTTGTCGGCCCGCGCGGCATCGCCGCGGAAGCGCACCAGGCTGAACTCGGTCTCAACCATTCCCGGGTCCACGCAGGTGACGCGAACCCCCGTGCCCACGAGGTCGAGCCGCAGCCCTTTGGACAGCGCGACGACCGCGGCCTTGGTTGCGCAGTAGACATTGCCGCGGGGGTAGGTCTCGTGCCCGGCGATCGAGCCGATGTTGATGATGTGGCCGCGACCGCGCGCCACCATGCCCGGCGTCACCGCACGAGAGACATAAAGCAGGCCCTTGATGTTGGTGTCGATCATTTCGTCCCAGTCCTGGAGCTTGCCCTCGTGCAGCTTGTCCAGGCCGCGTGAAAGGCCAGCGTTGTTGAGCAGGATGTCGATGGGGGCCCAGCGCTCCGGCAAACTGCCGATCGTCTGTGCGACCGCGGCTTGATCCCGCACATCCAGCTCCAGGGGGAGCGCGTCAATGCCGAATTCGGCATGCAACTGCTCTGCCAGCGCCAGCACCCGCTCGCCGCGCCGCGCGGCGAGGATCAGGTGTGCGCCCGCCTCTGCAAATGCCCGCGCGCTCGCCGCGCCGATGCCTGCGCTTGCGCCGGTGATGAAAACGATGTGGTTTTTGATTGAGGCCATGTTATTCTCCTCAAAAGTCGCGTAGCTGCTGCAGCATACCATCCAGCCGCGCCAGGTCCAGCGCCAGCAGCTTGGCCAGCTCGCGGCCGGCGGCAATGCGATAGGTTTCCCGTTGCTCCGGGGGACGGGCGTCGGCCGCGTGGTGCAGGGCCGCGATCAGTAACTGATCGGCGGGCGCCTCGGCCGCGCCGAGCACGATGCGCAGCCAATCGTGCCGCTCTGTGAAGCGCACCACCTCAGCGGCGTTGCAGAGATAGATCTGGTCGAGGGTGCTGGGCGGCTGCGCGGGCAAGCGATGCGAGACTTCCAGCCCGCGGCCGCTGCCGGTTACGAGTACGTCCACCACTACCGGCACCTGCCGCTTTTGGCGCTGATCTTCGATGATCTCCGGGCTGTCGATGCCCGCAGCCACGAGTTGGCGGACAAACGCGTCGTCCTCGATGGTGACGTTGTAGATCAGCCCGTAAATCAGGTTGCCTCCCACCGCCGCGGCCCGCACCAGGGCGCCGAATTCGGGGATGAGCTGGTCTTGTTCCGAGATGAGCTGCCGACAGCCGATGGTGAAGTTGGTCGTGCTTGACCGCAGCACGCGACCGACAATGGTCAGTTGATCCATGCGTGTACTCCCATCCTAGAATAGAGCGCAGGCTGCGTTGATCTGCGCCCTATGATCGTCTTCCCCCGCCGGTCAGCAGCTTGTTGGCTGCCTTGAACGAGACTTCGGGCATCAGTCCGTTGCGCAGCAGGGTCTGAAACAGCATCTGCTCCAGGTCGTTTCGTTCTGCCTGGCCCACCACAGCCAGCTCGTGGGCGCGCGCCAGGACATAGGGATAGTTGGTCGGCTCGCAGTTGGCATAGAGGGCGGCCTGGGCGATATCCAGCTTGCCTGGATCTGACGCGATCCAGCCCGGCACTTCAATGCGGGCAATGGCGCTGCCCTGGCCGCGTCCCGGCCGCGCCAGATTGGCATAGACAAAGGTGATCCGGTCGCCGCCGGAACGGAGGCGGTAGCGATCGTTGGCGTCGGAGTTGGGTTCGAACACTCCGGTGCGTTCGTTGGGCGCCAACCCGTCGAACAGCATGCGATCGGTAAGCTGGATGAACGGTCCTTGGCGCAGCGCTTCGCGGGTGATCTTCTCGATCGGCAGATCGATCAGCTCCAGGATGCGTAGCACATAAGCGCTGTCAGGGCGGTCTACATAGCCCACTGGGATCGCAGCCGCCCGGCGCAAGCGCACCATCTGTGCGGCGAAAAACTCGATTTCCTGGTTGATCGTATCTGCGTGGTCGCGGTCTCGCTTCATCCAGGGCAGCAACGGCCCATCGATCATGCACACGATCGGGACAGAGAGATCCCCGCCCAGGGCTGCACGTTCGGCTTCGGCGAGATCGGCCAGCGTCTGGATTTCTCGCCGGTTGCGCTGTGCATTGACGTAATCCGGTGTGCGCACCCACCCCTCTTCGTCGTACAGATCAGCGTCCTGAAAAAAGAGCTCCGGAACACTGGCGACCGTGGGCGCTTGCCCGGTCCCGGCGCGCAGCACGATGGCGCCTGTGTTGAGTAGATAGTAGGCGGCAAAGCCGTGCCGATCCGGGTAGATCTGGCTGCCGTCGACGGCGATCAGGGTGTGAGGTGTGGGGCACGCGCCGGGCCGATCCCGCTCATCGAGGCGCTGGCCGAGCGGGATCGCTCCGCGCCGCCATTCATCGATCTGCCGGGCAGCTTTGATCTTGTCCTGCAACTCCTCCGATACTTCGGGCCGGTCCGCGAGGGTCTTGCGGGCCTGGAGCGTCTTTTCAGCCAGCCCGTCGTTTCGTCCTGCCAGAGCGCGTCCCATCGCATCCACTTGCCCGGTAAGCTTGTTTAACTCCAGCGACACGGCTCCCCTCCCGAACAGATTTTCGTAGTCATTATAGCCGAAATTCACATATCCTGGCAAACGCCGATTGACAATCCGCGCGGTCTGGCTTACAATCGATTGAGATCAGTCACTTGCTATTCGTCAAGGAGCCTCCTAATGTCAGAACTCCTCCGCACCATTATCGGTCAGTTCAACAGCACGGACGGCCACTGGCAACCGCGCGCCGCGAACGTTCGGGCCGTGGAGCCGGCGGCTGAACTGCCCGGCGCCCAACGGGGCAGCCTCTACATGTTGGTGGAAGTCCATGGTGCAGGTGGTGGGCATCCGGCGCTCTACCGCCAGATGCTGAACGCGGCTCAAACAGCCTTCTATGAGATGGGCGACACGGTGGAGTCTGCATTGCGGCAGTCCGTACGCAGCGCCCATATGGTATTGCGCCGGGCCAACGAGGGATTGCCTGAGGCGGGCTGGAGCGGCGGCATCAGCCTGGCGGTGCGCTACGCGGATCAGTTGTTCATTGCCCAAGCCGGCCCAGCGTTGGCGATGGTCAGCCACCCGAAGACCGTTGATCAGTTCCCGGCTGACCTATCCACTTGGGGCTCTCCCTTGGGTGCGGATTTGCGTCCGGAAGTCCAAATCTTCGACACGACTCTTGAGCCAGGCAGCATGCTTTTGCTGGCGCAGAGCGATTGGCTCGACCAGGTGGCGCCTGAGGCCCTAGCCGTAGCCGTGTCCACTTCAGATCCTGCCTTGGCCAGCCAGTATCTGGGCCAGTTGGCAGGCAATAGCGATTTGAGCGCCCTGTTGATCAGCTTCGCGCGCGATATCCCGGAGCTTCGTGTGGAGTCCGAGACGCCGCGGATCGCTGCCGCTCCAGGGCCGCTGCCGGCTGATGCTTCGACTGCCAAAGCTAAGCCGGAGGGTAAGGGCCTGCTGGGGGGGGCCGGTCGGATTCTCGGTCGGCCGCAGCCTGACGATCACCCTGTTGCGGCGGTGGAAGCGAAGGGCACGCTGCGCCAGCGTGTTCCCGCCCCGGCCCCTGCCTCGCCGGTCGTAGCTGAGCCTCATATGCGATCTGAGAGTCTGCCGGCCGCGCCTTCATACCTCGAGCCTGAAGCGGAGCCGCCGTCATCGACGGGCGCGCCCTGGCCTGAGCAGGAGTGGGCTCAGGAGCCCGTTGTCGAGGAAACTGCTGCACGGCCGCGGCGAGCACGCACCCGATGGTGGTTGTTGTTGGCGTTGGTGGTGATTCCACTGTTGATTGGCGGCATTGTCCTGGCCATGTTGTTTGGCCGCAGTCGGGCTGTGGAAGCGCAGTTTGTCGAGAAGCTGGAGGGCGCCACCAATGTCATAGCGCAGGTGGAATATATGACGGACAATACCGCCGCGCTTCAACGCCTGGAGCAAGCGCAAGACTTTCTTGATCAGGCGCGGGCGCTGCGCCCCGACGATGCGCGGCTGGTGGAGGCGCAGAATCTCTACGAAGAGAACCTGGCGCGACTGCAATCGGTAGAGTATCTTTACGGCAGCGTCCCGTTGTGGAATTTCGAAAAAGAGAATCGCTCCTGGCAGCGTGTGCTGGTCAGCGGTGATGCGCTCTTTGTCCTTGATCGCAGCCAGATGGAGGTATACCGTTTCACGCTCTCGGCCTTGGGAGATACGGTTTCAATCACGGAGAAGCCGGTGATCCGCAAAGGTGATCAAGTGGACGATTTGATTATCGGAGACCTGGTGGATATTGCCTGGGCCGAGGCAGAAGGAGCCAATCAGCGCAGTAAGCTGCTGGCGGTCGACAATGCCGGAGGGCTGATAGGGTACGATGTCACCTGGGGCCAGGAACGCCTGGCTCTGGCGGGACGCGAGAAGTGGGTGCAGCTACGGTTTGTTGCGGGCTACGGTGGGAACCTGTATGTTGCGGATGCGGGCGCCGGTCAAATCTGGCGCCATCGGCCGGCCGACGCAGGTTATGGCGATGCGGAGCCTTATTTTGGCACAACAACGGTGAACCTTACTGGTCTGCGGGATATGACGATCGACGGCAACATCTGGCTTTTGTTTGAGGACGGTCGCTTGCTGAAGTTCTTCAGCGGCGAGCAGCGTCCATTCATTTGGCAGGGCTTGCCGGACCCGATCAGCGCGCCCACGGCAGTGGCCGTATCGCTTCAAAGCGATCGGGTCTATGTCGCCGATGCCGGAAATGCTCGCATCATCGAAGCTACCAAGGATGGCGAATTCCTGCGTCAGTTTCGGATTCGAGAGGGCGACACCTTGCGAAATCTGCGGAGCTTCTTCCTGGATGAAGCCAGCTCTGTGCTTTATGTTCTGACCGACAGCAACCTTCAAAAGATCGATATTCCCGTTCAGGCGGCGACACCAGGCAATTAGCCGGTTTCGTGGAACTATTAACGGCTTGGCGCCGTCCGATTATCGGACGGCGCCAAGCCGTTTAATGCAACGACCCGACAGCTCTTTTGAAAGGACTGCCGGTTTGTTGCATTCAAGTCGCGAGGATATAATTGCCGATGATGAACATACTTGAATCTCAACGTGCAGTGCGGCCCGCGCCGCGTCCTGTTTGGGCGGGGCTGCTGTTTGGCGCGTTACTGATGGTCTTTGTGGCCGCATTTGCCTATGTCGCTTACTTGTTCCTGGCTTGGGGTCAAATGGCCATGGCCCAAGCGCCGGACATGCCTCCGCTGGAACTGCCCAGGATTGTTCGGTCGGCATCCAGCGCGGGGGGACCGGCGGCCACAGGCGCAAGCGCTCTGTTCGAACCGTTAACGCGACGTGTGCAGGAAGCGGCGCCCGTGGCGGTCGGTCGCACGACGGTGTTGATTGTTGGGGTGGATGCCCGTCCCGGGCAAAGCGTGGCTCAACATCTGACCGACAGCATTATCGTGCTGAGTGTGAATCCGCAAACTGGCGCGGCGGGCATGCTATCCATACCACGTGATCTCAAAGTCCGGCCTTCATCCTTGAACAGCGAGGTCAAAATCAATATGGTGCATCCCATCGGCGAGGCGCGGGGCGTGCCCGGCGGTGGGCCGGTCTTTTTGAGTGACGCCATATCTGAGTTGATCGGCTATCCGATTGACTACTACGTGCGGATTAACTTCGAAGGTTTCACCCAGGTCATAGACCTGGTCGGCGGGGTTGATATCGACGTCCCGTACGCGATCAGTGACCCGGAGTATCCTGATCAAAACTATGGATTTGATCCGCTTTACATTCCGGCCGGCCGGCAGCACATGGATGGTGCGTTGGCGCTGAAGTACGCGCGCACCCGGCATGCCGATAACGATTACATGCGCGCTGGACGCCAGCAGCAAGTGATTATGGCGCTCAAAGACAAACTGATGCAACCCGGCCAACTCGAATCGTTGTTGCCTCGCTTGCCTCGTCTGGCGATTGCGATGACGAATTCAGTGCAGACCAACATGCCCATCGATAAGGCGATTGCCCTGGCGCGGTTGGCGGACAAGGTAGATCTAGATAACATGACGCGTGTTGTCATCGATCAAAAAATGGGTACGGTTGATCCCAACGATCCGAACCTTGGTTATGTGCTGATCCCGGACATGAACAAAGTGCGCGCGGCCGCGGACGCGATCTTTTCCGACACTGTTGCAGGCCCATCGCCCGAAGAAGTTGTGCGCCAGACGATCCAGGCTGAGGCTGCACGCATTCTGATCCTCAACGGGACCCTGGAGAAAGGGCTTGCCTCCAAGACGCAGGCCGCTCTCATCACTGCAGGTTTCAACGTCGTGACTGTCGGCAATGCGGAGCGCGCTGACTACGCTGAGACCTGGCTTGTGTCGCATGGTGAAACGGCGCCGGCAACACTGGAAGAATTGGCGCGCCGGTTCGCGATACCTGCCGATCGCATCCTTTCGGAGCCGGCATCTGCTGATGTTGATCTGACCTTGATCGTTGGGCAGGACCAGGCATCGGTGCAGTAACCCAGAGTCCTACGCGGCGCGCCAAGCTTGGCGCGTCAGGTGTGGCGCAAAAGGAGTTTTATGCGCGTAAGCGAAGTACTGAAGGTGGCGCAGGCTCGCTTGATTTCTTCAGGCCTGAATCTTGACCTCGATGTGCGCGCCGGTTTTGCCGCTGATCTGATGAGTGATGCGCTGCGCTATGATCTATCGCAGGCGTTGCTGGTTTCCGGTCTGGCGAACCCGCAGGTTGTCCGCACCGCGGAAATGGCCGATGTAGCGGTCATTCTGATGGTGCGCGGCAAGGTGCCGCCTCCGGATACACGGGCGCTTGCTGAGGAGATAGGCATTCCTTTCCTGTGCACTGACCTGACGATGTTCGAAACCTGCGGCCGCCTGTTGGCGGCCGGCCTGCCGGCTTGCAGGCGCATGAGCGATTGCGGGTGATGGCTCCCTCTCAAATCTTCAAAGCCCAAGAGCTCGTCTACGAGCTCAAAATTGGCGACCTCATGACCCGCGACCTGATCACGGCAACGCCGGAGATCAGCATGCGCGCAGTCAAAGCCCTCTTGCGCGATCGCGGCATCTCGGGACTTCCGGTGTTGAGCGATGGTCATCTGGCCGGCATAGTCAGCATCGAAGATGTCATCCGTGCATTGGAAGTCGATGACCTGGATGCGCCGGTCAACAAATATATGACCACCTTGCTCCACACGGTGGGCGAACGCGAGTCCGGCGTGCACGCGCTGAATGTATTCGCGCGGGCCGCGGTGGGGCGTCTCCCGGTAGTGGACGACGAAGGCCGCCTGGTGGGCATCCTGACGCCGGGCGACATTACGCGCGGCGTGCTGCGAGCTCTTGAACGAGCCTATCACGAAGAGGAAATCCGACGGCAGCGCGTGCGGCATGTATTCGAAGATCTTGTTTCGGATCGCACCAGCCTGATTTTGCGTTATGAGGTGCCTCATCGGGATTTCACACGCGCGGGGCGTGCTTCCAGCCAGCTCAAGCAGGCTCTCAACCGTCTCGGCATCGACCCGCGTGTCGTGCGCCGCGTGGCGATTTCCTCCTATGAGGCCGAGATGAACATCGTGATCCATAGCGCCGATGGCGGCAACCTGGTGGCCGAGATCAACCCCGACCTGATCGCCATCCTGGCCTATGATCGCGGCCCCGGCATCGATGACATGATCCAGGCGATGCAGCCAGGCTACTCCACTGCACCGGACTGGATTCGTGAGATGGGTTTTGGTGCAGGCATGGGGCTGTGCAACATCCAATCGTGCGCCGATGAGATGCACCTGGACTCATGGCCGCCGCGCGGCACCAAGCTGGAAGCCGTGTTTTATCTGAAAGGGGAAGGAAGGACTCGTGAGGAGACTGACGGAAATCGTTGAGGCACTGGAATTAACCGTGGGCGCGGGCCATCGCGGTCTGGATGTTGAAGTTTCCGGCGGCTACACCACCGATTTATTGAGTTGTGCGATGGCCGGCGCTGAAAAGGGGAATCTGTGGGTCACCCTTCAGGGTCACCTGAATGTCGTCGCGGTGGCCAGCTTGAACGAGCTGGCCGGCGTGATCGTGACTGAAGGTAAGCCGGTGGCTCCTGAGGCGCTGGTAAAGGCTGATCAGGAAGGCATCCCGATCCTGACCACCGCGTTGAACTCGTACGAGGTGGTGGGCCGGCTTTGGGAGCTGGGAGTGCGAGTGTGACACACGACGAAAGACCAAAGACGGAAGACGGACTTCTGGTAAGTTCGCCGATCCCCCGTCCTTCGTCCTTCGTCGTTCGTCCGTTCTACGCCGACTTACACGTTCACACAGCCCTTTCCCCGTGCGCCGAGGTGGAGATGATTCCCCCTCTGATCGTCCGCCAGGCGCTGGCGTTGGGCCTGGGTTTGATCGCGATCACCGATCACAACGCGGCGGCCAACTGCGCCGCAGTGATGCAGGCGGCTGCGGGCACCGGGTTGGTGGTGCTCCCAGGCATGGAGGTGCAAACCCGCGAAGAAGTGCATGTCCTTTGCCTGTTCGATACCCTGGAGCAGGTGCTGACATGGCAAGGACAGGTCTTCGATCATCTGCCGGACCAGCAGAACCTTGAAGATATGCTGGGCGCGCAGTTCGTAGTGGATGCTGACGGGGACTATGTCCGGACCGAGTCTCGGCTGCTGCTCACCTCCACCGATCTGGCTTTGGGTGAGGTCATTCGCCGCGTGAATTCGTTGGGCGGCCTGGCCATCCCGGCCCATATCGATCGCCCCTCATTCAGCCTGCTGGCTAATCTTGGTTTCGTGCCCCACGGCCTGGCCGTCCCCGCACTTGAGATTTTTCGCTTGACCGATCCCGCCGGCCTGGTGAGCCAGTATCCTGAGCTGGCAGCCTGGCCCCTGGTGCGCGGCGGTGATGCCCATCGCCTCAATGAGATCACGCGTGCATTGCAGGTGGACGTTGCCGCACGTGAGGTGGCTGCTCTATCCGAAGCATTGCAGGCGCGACAATTTGCACTGCCGTGATCATATGACCCATGTCATAGCTGTCTAGGACACCGCGTGGTATGCTAATGAAATGCCGATTAGTGAACTATCTCACAAAATCGACGTGTGTCGCGCAAGCGATTTGACCATAGGCAAAGCGTTTGCAGCTAATCATCAAAAGACCAGGAATGTCAACGCGATGACAGAAGAACCGATTACTTTGGACATGGCTCCTTTGGCGAAGGTCTTGGAAGATTATGCCGGCCAGAAGGGCGCCGTTATTCCGATTCTCCAGCATGCACAGGACATCTATGGCTACCTGCCTAGAGAGGTGCTTGAGGAGATCTCCAAGCGCACAGGCTTCCCGGTCAGCCAACTGATCGGTGTGGCCACGTTCTATGCGCAATTCCGCCTCACCCGCCGCGGCAAGCATTTGATCCGTGTCTGCGATGGCACGGCGTGCCACGTGCGCGGCGCTGCAAAGTGCATCGAGGCGGTCGAGAAGCAGTTGAATGTGCCTGCCGGCGGCACGTCCTCAGATTACGAGTACACGATGGAGATCGTTTACTGCCTGGGGTCCTGTGGACTGGCCCCGGTTGCCGTTGTGGACGAGAAGGTGTACGGCCGGTTGACCCCCAATAGCCTCGTGGGGCAGTTGGAGACCTTGGGGTAACGGTTATCGTGCTGCGAACATTGCAAGCAGCGGCGGCGCTGTATGCTTGACCTGGCCTTGCATGTGCTGGATATCCTGCAGAACACCGTGGAGGCAGGCGCTACTCGTGTGATCTTGCTGATTGACGAGAACCGGCCGGCTGACCGTTTGAGCATCAGCGTGACGGATAACGGTCGGGGCATGGACGATGACGTGGTGGCCAGGGTTACGGATCCGTTCTATACCACTCGCACAACTCGTCATGTCGGTTTGGGGCTGCCGCTTTACGCGATGGCTGCGGAGCAGGCCGGCGGCCGGATGACCATCTCATCACAGCCCGGGTTGGGCGCCACGGTGCGAGCGGTGTTTCAATGGGGGCACCCTGATCGGCAACCCCTCGGTGACATGGCGGGCACATTGCTTTCCTTCTTGCTTTCACAGCATGCGCCCGAATTAGTCTATGAGCACCGGGTGAGAACAGACCTGGATCCTGATCATGACGGGGTATTCGAGTTCGATACAGCGGCCATTCGTGCCGAATTGGATGGGTTATCTCTGAACCATCCGGTTGTGGCGCAGTGGTTGGCTGAGTTTTTGGCGGAAGGGGAGACTCAACTATGCCGAAGTTGAAATCGTTGGAGGATTTGAAGCGCGTGCGGGACGAGGCCCAGCAGGTGCTGAAGACGCGCCTCGATACAGGCACCACGATTACTGTGGGCATGGGCACCTGTGGGATTGCGGCCGGCGCACGCGATACGATGCATGCGATCCTGGCGGAGTTGGCAGCCCGCAAGATCGACGCCCACGTGACGACGGTCGGCTGCATCGGCCAATGCGTGAAGGAGCCGCTCGTCGATATCGAGCAAGCGGGCCAGCCCCGCATCACCTATGCCAACGTCACGCCGGACATGGTTTCGCGCCTGATCGAAGAGCATTTGATCAAGAATATGCCGGTGCAGGAATGGATTATCGGCCGTCTGGAAAAAAACTAACAGCAGGAGACCCTCATGGAGAAGTTTGATTCAATAGAAGCCGTCATCCAGCGAGCGATTCAACTGGAGGCCGAAGCGGAAACGCTGTACGCCAATGCCGCCGCGACCGTAAAGAATGATGTCGTGAGCCAGCGGCTGCGTGAGATGGCCGCTCAGGAGCACAGCCACAAAGCCAAACTGGAAGACGTTCTAGCCGGCAACGTGCGCTGGGCGATTCGCCGCTCCAAGGCGGAGCCGGTGACTGATCTGCGCCTCAGTGACCATTTGGTCGGTGGCTCTCTCGATCCAAACGCCGATTATCAGGACGTGTTGTTGTTTGCCGCCCATCGCGAGAAGACCGCGCACGAGTTCTACAAGGCCATGTCCGGCATGGTCGGCGACAAGTTGACCCAGAACCTGTTCGAGATGTTGGCTGACGAGGAACTCCGGCACAAGTACGTGTTGGAGAAGACGTACGAAGAAGTGGTGTATAAGGACTTCTAGCGCATGGATAATTTGAATTCAGCAGTGACTGCATCCTCAGATTTCGGCCATCTTTACCGTGCCGATGTTCTGATTTGTGGCGGCACCGGGTGTCATTCGTCCGGCTCCAACGATACGTTCGCGGCCATGCAAGCTGAAATTGCGCGTCGCGGCCTTGGGGATGAGGTGCGGGTGGTGCACACCGGGTGTCGCGGTTTCTGCTCCATGGGCCCGGTGATGATGATCTACCCGGAGGGGATCCTGTATTGCCAGGTGCAGGCCAGTGATGTGGCTGAGGTGGTGGAAGAGACGTTGCTCAAGGGCCGGCAAGTGAAGCGGCTCGCATATGAGGAACCTACTCAGCACAAGGCGCTGCCGTTCTACCATGATATCCCCTTCTACGGCAAACAAGTGCGGATTGCGTTGGGTAACTGCGGCTTGATTAATCCCGAGAGCATCGACGAATACATCGCGCACGACGGGTACGGCGCGTTGGCCAAGGTGCTCACCAGCATGTCACCCGAAGATGTTCTGCGGGAAATGAAAGATTCCGGGCTGCGTGGCCGAGGCGGTGCGGGTTTCTTGACTGGCTTGAAGTGGGAGTTTGCCCGACGTAGTCAGAATTTCCCCAAATACGTGATCTGCAACGCTGACGAGGGCGATCCCGGCGCCTTCATGGATCGCTCGATCCTGGAAGGCGACCCGCATGCCGTCATGGAGGGCATGACCATCGCCGGCTATGCCATCGGTGCGCGCGAAGGCTACATCTACTGCCGTGCTGAGTACCCGTTGGCCATCCAGCGACTGAAGACCGCGATCGCTCAGGCGCACGAGTATGGGCTGCTGGGCGAGAACATCCTTGAGTCCGGCTTCAGCTTCGACCTCAAGGTCAAGGAAGGCGCGGGCGCGTTCGTCTGTGGCGAGGAAACCGCCTTGATGGCATCCATCGAAGGCAAGCGCGGTGAGCCGAAGCCGCGTCCACCATTTCCGGCTGTCTCGGGGCTGTGGGCAAAACCATCGAATGTCAACAACGTCAAAAGTTACGCCATGTCGCCCCGGATCATTCTTAAGGGCGCAGCCTGGTTCAAAGCCATCGGCCCTGAGAAATCGCCCGGCACGGCCATCTTCGCCCTCACCGGTAAGATCAACAACACCGGTCTCATTGAAGTGCCCATGGGTATCCCGTTGGGCGAGATCATCTTCGACGTGGGCGGCGGCATCCCGAAAGGTAAGCCGTTCAAGGCCGTGCAGACCGGCGGTCCGTTGGGCGGGTGTTTGCCGGCCTCAGCGCTTAACACGCCGGTCGACTTCGATTCGTTGACCGCAGCCGGCGCCACGATGGGGTCGGGCGGCATGATCGTCGTCGACGACGATACCTGCATGGTGGAATTCGCCAAATACTTTCTCCAGTTTGCAACGGCCGAGTCGTGCGGCAAGTGTGTGCCGTGCCGCATCGGCGGCGTGCGCCTGTTGGAGACGCTGACCCGTGTTACTGAGGGTCAGGGCGTCCCGCAGGATATCGAGACGATCAAGTACATCTCAGCCAGCATGCAGGCAGGCGCCCTGTGCTCGCTGGGCCAGCTCACCCCGGGTCCAGTCATGTCTGGGCTGCGCTTCTTTGAGGATGAGTTCAAGGCGCACATCGAGGATAAGGTGTGCCCGTCGGGACAGTGCAAGGCCTTGGTGCGAGCCAAGTGCATCAACGCATGCCCTGCCGGCGTGGAAAGCCCCGCGTACCTGGCCCTGGTGGCCCAGGGCCGCTTCGCTGAGGGCCTGGAGATCCATCGCCAGCGCAACCCCTTTGCCTCGATCTGCGGCCGCGTCTGCCCCGCATTCTGCGAACAGAAGTGCCGTCGCGGTGAGATCGACGAGCCAATCAGCATCCGCCTGGTGAAACGGTACATGTCAGATCACGAGGTGAGCGCACCCTGGACGCCTGAGCGGACCGAGCCGGCGAAGCGGCTGAAGGTCGGGGTGGTCGGCGCCGGGCCGGGCGGCCTCACTGCCGCGCTGCGACTGGCGCAGAAGGGCTACCGGGTGACGGTTTTTGAGAAGCTGCCGATCCCGGGCGGCATGATGGCCGTCGGCATTCCTGAATATCGCCTGCCGACGGAATCGCTTTTCGCTGAGGTCGAGAACATCCGGCGCGCGGGGGTGGAAATCCGTTACAATCAGGCCCTCGGCAGCGACTTCACCCTCGAGGATCTGTTCGATCGCGAAGGCTGCCACGCCATTGTCTTGGCCATCGGCGCACACCGCAGCCGCAAGTTGGGCATCCCCGGCGAAGAAAAGGCCGGTGTGCTGCACGGCACCGACTTCCTGCGTGAGGTTGGCTTGATCAATCGCGGCGGCGGACAAGGCCGGACGATGCCCGACGTGGCCGGCAAGCGGGTGGCCGTGGTGGGCGGTGGGAACGTCGCACTGGATGCGGCGCGCACTGCCTGGCGGTTGGGCGCCAAGGAGGTGCACGTGATCTACCGGCGCACGCGGCAGGATATGCCGGCCTATGCCGAAGAGGTGCACGCAGCGTACGACGAGGGCGTCCAGTTCCACTTCTTGGCAAACCCGATCGAAGTGATCGGTGATAGCCAGGTGACCGGCCTGGTGGTGCAGCGGCAGCGGCTGGGCGAGTTCGACAGCGGCGGCCGGCGCCGGCCCGTGCCGATTCCTGGTGACACGTTCACCCTGGAGCTCGATATGGTGATCCCGGCGATCGGGCAGACCACGGATACTTCGTGGATGCAGAAAGCGGGGATTGAGGCCACCAGGTCCAGCACATTTGTGGTGGGCGAGGCGTTGAATACGACTCGAGGGGCCGTCTTTGCCTGCGGCGATGCGGTCAGCGGACCGGCGACGGTGATCGAGGCGGTGTCGCAGGGGAACCTGGTGGCAGTTGCGGTGGATCATTGGCTGAAGTCGGCCGAATATGCCAAGCCGCGCTATGAGACGCCGCGCCCCGACATTGCGCAATACTTCAACCTGGACGACTATGCTAACGCGCAGCGGCCGCACGTGCCTGAGCTGGCGGTGACCGCGCGGGAGGGTACATTCCAGGAAGTAGAATTGGGCTTCGATGAGGCTACGGTGCGCGAGGAAGCGAAGCGCTGCTTGCGCTGTGACCTTGAATGGTTGGACTATATGAAGCTGCCGCGGCCCCAGGCAGTGGAAGAACCTGAAAGGGCCCCGGGCGAAAGGAGCGGATGAAGGATGCCGGTTGTCAACATCACCATTAACGGGACAAAACTCCAGGCACAGATGGGCCAGAGCGTCTATCAAGCGGCGGCCGCTGCCGGGATCGACATCCCGGTGCTGTGCCATCACCCGGCGCTGCCGCCGGAGGGTGCTTGCCGGGTCTGCCTGGTGGAAATCGAGAAGCAGCGGAATCTTCAGCCGGCTTGCACTTATCCAGTCACCGAAGGCATGGTCGTACATACCCATTCGCCCAAGGCGCTGGCGGCGCGCAAGTTCGCGCTGGAGCTCATCATCTCGGACCACCCGCTGGACTGTATGACATGTGAGGCGACCGGGGACTGCCGCCTGCAGGACCTGGCCTACGAGTACAACGTCAAAGGCACCGAGTTTGCGGGCGGGCGGCAGCACCACTACGCGATCGACGATCCGAACCCCTTCATCCAGGTGGATCGGAATAAGTGCATCCTGTGCCGGCGCTGCGTGCGGGCATGCAACTACATCAACGGCGTCGAGGCGATCAGCATCGTCTACCGCGGTTTCAATGCCAAGATCGCGTTTGGCATCGATTCCACGATGGAAGATAGTCCCTGCGAGTTCTGCGGGAGCTGCGTGGAGGTGTGCCCGGTCGGTGCGCTGTGGCCCAAGATGAGCCTCGGCAAAGGCCGTGCCTACCAACTCAGGCAGGTCGAGTCGGTTTGCTCTTACTGCGGCGTCGGCTGCAAGCTGATCCTGCATATGCGGGGCAATGAGATCGTGAAGGTGACCGGCGCCGACGGCGCGGCGAATCACGGCTTCACCTGCGTCAAGGGCCGCTTCGGTTACGATTACGTGAACCATGCTGATCGGCTGACCCGGCCGCTGGTGCGGCGTTATCTGCTGGATGGCAAGTCCAAGCCGCGCGGCCATGCTGTAAGCAGCGGCAACGGCCACATGACTGATCCGGACATGGAGTGGGCTGAAGCTTCCTGGGAGCAGGCGCTGGGCCTGGTGGCGCGGAAATGGGTGGAGACCAAGAAAGCCTATGGCGGGGATGCCTTTGCGGCTCTTTGCTCGGCGCGCTGCACCAACGAGGAGAACTTCCTGGCGGCCAAGTTGACCCGCCAGCTTATGGAGACGCACAGCATCGATCACTGTGCGCGGTTGTGACACAGCCCGACTGTCTCCGGTCTGGGGGCATCGTTTGGTTCCGGGGCCATGACCAACACGTTCGATGACGTCGCTGCGAATGCCAAGTGCCTCTTCATCATTGGTTCGAACACCACGGAGCAGCATCCGGTGTTCGGCATGAAGCTGCGGCAGGCAGTTAAGCAACGGGGCATCCCACTGATCGTTGCGGACCCGCGGCGGATCCCGATCTCGCAGTTTGCCACCATCCATCTGCGTCAAAAGCCCGGCACTGATACAGCCTTGCTGAATGGCCTGATGCACGTGTTGGTCGCTGAGGATCTGTACGATCATGAGTTCGTCGCGAATCGCACGGAAGGCTTTGAGGATCTCAAGACCAAGCTCGCGGAGTATCCGCCTGAGACCGTGGCTGAAATCTGCGGCGTGCCGGCCGATGATATCCGCAAAGCGGCGCGGATCATGGCGGCCAACCAGCCCACGGCGCTGATGTACGCGATGGGCATCACCCAGCACACGAGCGGCCACGGCAACGTGCAGAGCTGCGCCAACCTGCAGATGTTGCTGGGCAACATGGGTGTGCCGGGCGGCGGTGTTAACCCGCTGCGCGGTCAATCCAATGTGCAGGGCGCGTGTGATATGGGCGGCCTGCCCGACGTCTACTCGGGCTATCAAAAGGTCGCGTTGGAGGCGTCGCACAAGAAGTTCGAGGCCGCGTGGGGCGTCGTCCCGCCGGCCGACAAGCCGGGCTTGACTGTGGTGGAGATGATGAATGCGGCCATCGGCGGCCAGGTCAAGGCGATGTACATCTTCGGTGAGAATCCGATGCTGTCGGACCCGGACCTGAACCACGTGCGGCACGCGCTGGAGTCGCTAGATTTCCTCGTGGTCCAGGACATCTTCATGACTGAAACTGCGCAGTTGGCCGATGTGGTGCTGCCGGGAACGTCGTTTGCTGAGAAAGAAGGCACCTTCACCAACAGCGAGCGGCGCGTCCAGCTTGTGCAGCGGGCGCTCAATCCCCTGGGGGATGCCCATCCGGATTGGCAGATCATTGCCGAGCTGGGCCAGCAGTTGCTGGCGGCCGGCGTTGCCGGTGAACGCACAGAGGCCATCGAAGCCGCACCCAACGGGTCGTGGGACTATCTGAATCCAGCCGAAATCATGGATGAGATTGCCGCACTGACCCCGAGTTACGGCGGCATCCGCCATCAACGCCTCCAAGGCGGGAAAGGGCTCCAATGGCCGTGCCCCAATGCGGAACACCCCGGGACGCCGATCTTGCACGTGGGCAAGTTCACGCGCGGCCTGGGCAAGCTGACCCCGGTGGACTTCCTGCCGCCCGCCGAGCTGCCTGACGAGGAGTATCCGCTGCTGCTGACCACCGGCCGCGTGCTGTGGCACTATCACACGGGTTCGTTGACCCGCCGCGCGCAAGGTTTGGCGGCGATCTATCCGGAAGGTCTGGTCGAGATTCACCCGGAAGACGCCGCACGGTTGGGCGTAGCGAATGGTGAGTTGGTAGAGGTCTCCAGCCGCCGCGGTCAGGTAAACGTGAAGACCAACGTGACCGAGAAGATCCCGGCGGGCATCGTCTTCATGACGTTCCATTTTGCCGAAAGTGCAGCGAACCTGCTGACCAACTCCGCGTACGATCCGGTCGCCAAGATTCCGGAGTTCAAAGCGTGCGCAGTGAAGGTGTCCAAGTTGCCTGTCGAATCATGCGAGGCATGTTAAGATATAAAGGAGGATTTTCGTATGGCAGATATCAGTTTCGATGCTTTGGTGCCGGCCGAGATCGCGACCAAGGCTGAAGCGGTCGGCGTCAAGAAGGCGAACCTGGACTTCTTGACCATGTTCGCGTTGGCGATTTTGGCCGGCGCGTTCATCGGATGTGGCGCGATCTATGCCACTACGGTGTGGACGGGCGGCGGGGCGTTGCCCTACGGCGTGAACCGATTGTTGGGCGGCCTGGTCTTCTGCTTGGGCCTGGTCCTGGTTGTGGTGGCCGGCGCAGAGCTGTTCACCGGCAACAACCTGATCGTTATGGCCTGGGCCGCGGGCAAGGTCAGCACGGCCAAGTTGCTGCGCAACTGGGCGATCGTCTGGACCGGCAACCTCGTTGGCTCGCTGCTGACTGCGGTGATCATGCTGCTATCCAAGCAGTACACCTTCAGCAACGGCGCCCTCGGCCTGACCGCGATGAACATCGCCAAGACCAAGGCGACCCTGGATCCTATCCAGGCGTTTTTCCTGGGCATTATGTGTAATGCGTTGGTCTGCCTGGCCGTATGGCTTTGCTTCAGTGGCCGCAGCGTCATCGACAAAATCCTGGCGATCATCTTTCCCATCAGTGCGTTCGTGGCGGCAGGCTTCGAGCACAGCGTCGCCAACATGTACTTCATCCCGATTGGGTTGCTGATCAAGCAGTTCGCGCCGGACACTTTCTGGGCTTTGGATGCCCTTGCAAAGGCCACACCGGCCGCGATTACCGTCGACTCGTTTGCCAAGCTGACCTGGGGCAACTTCTTCATCAATAACCTGATCCCGGTGACGCTGGGCAATATCGTTGGCGGGGCAGGACTGGTGGGGTTGGTCTACTGGTTCGCCTACTTGCGGACGAAGAAAGCGTAACGCATCTTCTTTCGCGATCGTCATCGAGCACACGCCAGACGCTATGGGAGCGTCTGGCGTGTGCACACATTTGTTGTTGATTCTGTTTTGGAGGTTGTAGGTTGGAGGTGAGGCCCTCCAACATCCGAGGAATCTACACTCTCGTCTTCGCAGGAGGTTTGTTATGCCGCGCTTTGCAGCGAGTCTATCGGCGCGACCTGCGGCCCAGAGTTCAGCCCCTTTGAACCTCTCTACCGCACACGACCCTGATCTTCTTCAGTTTGTGGAACGTATCTCCGGGCAGGATGTGCGTGCCTGCTATCAGTGCGGAAAATGCGCGGCCGGCTGCCCCCTGGCCTCGGCCATGGATTTGCCCCCGCAACAGGTGATCCGCGCCCTGCAACTGGGCCAACCCGACCTGGCGCTCGACAGTGACACCCTCTGGCTGTGTGTGAGTTGTCAAACGTGCGTGACCCGCTGTCCTTGTGAGGTGGATCTGCCGCGCTTGATGGACGCGCTGCGGGTTTGGGCGATCGCCAACGGCCGGCTGCCCGCCCAGCGGGAAGTCGCGCAGTTTCACCGCGTGTTTCTCAAGTCGATCGAGCTTTCCGGTCGGATCTACGAAGTGGGCCTGACCGGCGGCTATAACGTTACGTCCGGGCATCTGTTCAATGGCTTCGATTTGGCGCTGCCGCTGATCCGCAAGGGCAAGATCAAGCCGCTGCCCCAGCGGGTGCGCGCCCAGGCAGAGATCGCGGGTATTTTCCGCCGTGCCGAGGAGGTGCGCACCCGCGAAGCACGACCGGCCATGACGGATGCCAAGGGGGAGGAAAGGCCATGAACACCTACGCCTACTTTCCCGGCTGTTCGCTGCATGGCACCGCGCGTGAGTACGGTGAATCGACTCAGTTGGTGTGCCAGGCGCTGGGCCTGGAGCTGCACGAATTAGCCGATTGGAACTGCTGCGGCGCGTCTTCGGCGCATATGTCCAACCCGTGGCTGGGGCTGGGGCTGGTAGGCCGCAATTTGCGCCTTGCCGCACAGACCGGCCTGGACACGATGGTGGTGCCGTGCGCGGCCTGCTACGCTCGTTTTAAAGAGACGCAGCATGCGTTGCGCGATCCGGAGACGGCCCAAAAGGCGGCCTATGTGGTTGGCGGCGACGTGCCGGTCGACTTACGAGTAGAGCCGTTGCTGGGTGTGTTGAGTGTGCCGGAAATGCTGGCCCGCATGCGCGCGGGTCAGGTGCGTTCCCTGGACGGGCTCAAGTTCGCCCCTTATTACGGTTGCCTGCTCACCCGACCGCCCGATGTGACCGGTTTCGACGACCCTGAGAATCCGCAGACGCTGGACACCCTGCTGGCAGCTCTGGGCGCCGAGGTGGTGGCCTGGCCCGGCAAGACAGCCTGCTGCGGCGCCAGCCTCCCCTTCAGCCGGCCCGATCTGGTGCTGGCCATGAGCCACGCGCTTTTGGCGTGGGCTGAAGAGGCGGGCGCGGATGCCATCGTGACCGCCTGCCCCATGTGTCACAGCAACCTGGACACCCGCCAGGGCCAGATGCGCCGGGCCGGCGTGGGCGACCACCGGATGCCGATCTACTACTTCACCGAACTTATCGGCCTGGCCCTGGGTTACTCGCCCCGGCAAGTGGGCCTGGACCGCCACTTGACCGAGGCTGAGGCCCTGCTGAAGGGCAAGGCCATGGTTGCGGCTCAGGTTGAGGCTCAGCCTGCACCGCAGTCTCAGCCGCAGTGAAAGGAGGCCATTATGGCTCGCATCGGAGTGTTTGTCTGCCATTGCGGCTCGAATATCGGGGCCAATGTTGATTGTGCTGCCGTGGCCGCGGCGGCCCGGCAGATGCCCGGCGTCGTGTCCGCCACCGATTACAAGTATATGTGCTCGGAGCCGGGCCAGAAGCTGATCCAGGACACCATCGCCGAGGCCAAACTCGACCGGGTTGTCGTGGCCTCATGCTCACCGCGCATGCACGAGTTGACGTTCCGCCGTGCGGTTGCCGCCGCCGGCCTTAACCCCTACTTGATGGAGATGGCCAACCTGCGCGAGCACTGCTCCTGGGTTCACAACGACCGTCCCCTCGCAACCGCTAAAGCCATCGAAATCGTGGGCATGCTGGTTGCCAAAGTTGCCCGCAATGAGGCGCTAAAGCCGGGCCGGGCCGAATTGAACAAGCGGCTCCTTGTCATCGGCGGCGGCATTGCAGGCATTCAGGCCGCGCTCGACGTGGCCAACGCGGGGTATCAGGTCACTCTGGTGGAGCGCACGCCCACCATCGGCGGCAAGATGGCCATGCTTGACAAGACGTTCCCGACCCTCGACTGCTCGGCTTGCATCCTCACCCCGCTCATGGTGGACGTGGCTCAACACCCGAACATCGAGCTGCGCACCTATGCCGAGATCAAGAAGGTCAAGGGCTTTGTCGGCAACTTCACAGTCACCATCCACCAGAAAGCACGCTACGTGAACCACAACGTGTGCACCGGATGCGGCACCTGTTTCAATAAGTGCCCGACCAAGGATGTGCTGTCGGAGTTCGATCAGGGGCTGGGCAAGCGCACCGCGATCTACATTCCCTTCCCTCAGGCCATCCCCAACAAGCCGGTGATCGACACTGAACACTGCCGTTACATCGCGTATCGCGAGGCATACGAGACACAGGTGGCCGCGCAGGGGTTGATCGGTGAGGCGGCGGCCAAGTATAAGCCGGTGGACGCAGACGGCAAGAAACTGCCTATCTGCCAGGTTTGCCAGAAGATGTGTCCCACGGGCGCGATCGACTGGGGACAGCAGGATGAGGAGATCACCGAGGAGTTCGGCGCCATCATCGTGGCGAACGGTTACGATCTCTTTGAGTTGGACGGCAGCCACGACGCCGAGGCTGAGGCGGGCGGTTTCCACGGCCCGTATTATGGCGAATACGGCTACGGCCGCTACCCGGACGTGATCAGCGCCCTGCAGTTGGAGCGTTTGATGAACGCCTCGGGCCCGACCAAAGGCGAGATCGTGCGGCCCTCAGACGGCAAGCATCCGCACTCCGTGGTCTTTATCGCCTGTGTCGGCTCGCGCGATGATAAGGTTGGCCGGCCCTACTGCTCGCGCATCTGCTGCATGTACACCGCCAAGCAGGCTATCATGTTGAAGGAACATGCGCCGGAAACGGAAGCCTATGTCTTCTACATGGATGTGCGGGCTGGCGGCCGCGGGTACGATGAATTCGTGCGCCGGGCGCAGGAGGTCTACGGCACGCATTACTTGCGCGGCCGCGTCAGCCGGGTCTACCGGAAGCGCACGGCCGGCGGTGACCGTTACGTGGTGGAGGGTTACGACGGCAACCTTGGCCGCGCGGTGGCCGTGGAGGCCGACCTGGTAGTGCTTGCCAACGGCGTCACCTCAGCCCGCGGCGCCGTGGGCTTGATGCAAACCCTGGGCATCTCCTATGACCAGTACGGTTTTATCAATGAGGCGCACGTGAAGCTGCGGCCGGTGGAAACCAATACCGCGGGCATCTATCTGGCAGGCTGTTCGGCCGGTCCGAAGGACATCCCTGATACCGTCGCCCAGGCCAGCGCGGCGGCCGCAAAGGTGGTGGGTCTCTTTGCGCGGCCGCACATCGAGACTGAGCCGACCATCGCCGAAGTGGATGCGCGACGTTGCGTCGCGTGTCACCTGTGCGAGGAGGTCTGTCCTTACGCTGCGCCCACCTTCGCCACCTTGCGCGATGGTCGCCAGGTCGCTCAGATCAACCCGGCGCTGTGCAAGGGATGTGGGTTGTGTGTGGCCGGCTGTCGCGGGCGAGCGATCCAGCTACACGGTTTCAGTGATCAGCAGTTGCTGGCCGAAGTCGAGTGGCTGTTCACGCGATCGGCGCCGTTGCGGGCGTCTGCGATCGAGACGCTTACCCTCCAGGAGGCGAACCATGCCTGAGCAATTCGAGCCGCGCATCGTCGGCTTTCTCTGCAATTGGTGCTCGTATGCTGGCGCCGACCTGGCTGGCACCAGCCGCCTGAGCTATCCGTCCAACATCCGCATCGTACGGGTGCCCTGTTCGGGCCGCGTCGATCCGCTTTTCGTGGCGCGGGCGTTCAAGGACGGCGCGGATGGCGTGTTGGTGTTAGGATGCCACCCTGGCGATTGTCACTACAGCGACGGGAATTACTACGCTCGCCGTCGCTTTGCGGTCATGCACGAGCTGCTCCACTTCATCGGGTATGAGCGCGATCGGGTGCGCCTCGACTGGGTCAGCGCCAGTGAGGGGGCGCGGTTTGCCAGGGTGGTCAATGAGTTTACCGAGCGGGTGCGTGCCCTGGGGCCGGCCGCGGCGGGGAGGAGGGTGGGGCAGAGTGGCAGCAGCGCTTCGGGTCCCCGGCCTTGGGCGGCCAGCGTCCAGCAACCGGCATCCGGCGCCCAGGTTCCTGCACCCGGTCTCCCGTCTGTCAACGAGGCGCTGCGGATGCTGGCGACGCGGTTGTTGGGTGAGGGGGTGAGCGTTGTTCTCGGCTGGGAGCAGGGCAGCGTACGGGAACGACCGCTGTTTGCTCGCACGACCGAAGAGGCTGCCAGGCTGATCGTGCCGGCCGATACCGGAACGATGCTCAATCTGGCCAACTACTTGCCCCATCTGCGCGGCCACAAAGTGGCCGTGGTCGTGCGCCCGGCAGATGCCCGCGCGATCAATGTGCTGATTCGCGAAGGGCAGTTGCAGCGCTCTGACCTGTTCCTGATCGGCCTCGGCGGCGAGGCGGGGCGCGGTCCCTTGCCCGCGAACATCTACGATGCCGTGCTGGGTGAGCCCCTTGTGCTGACCGACGCCACGTTGCCGGCGCTGCCCCTGTTGGATGAGATGGAAGGGTGGCCCGTGCAGCAGCGCGCCGCTTATTGGCAGGCGGAGTTTGCCAAATGTCAGCGCTGCTATGCATGCCGCCAGGCCTGTCCTTTATGTTACTGCGCCGAGTGTATGTCCGAGCAGCTCGCCCCGGCCTGGCAGAGCATCGCAATCGAGACCCAGGAGCAGGGGTTCTTCCATATCATGCGCGCGTTCCACCTGGCCGGGCGATGTACGGGGTGCGACGCGTGCAGCACGGCGTGCCCGGAAAACGTGCCGTTGTACCTGCTGAATCAGAAGGTGGCGCGCGAAATGCACCGGCTTTTCGGCGGCTATGTCGCCGGCCTGAGCGCTGACGCAGCGCTGCCGTTTACCACCTTCCGCAAGGATGAGACGCTTGCAGGAGGCCATGCATGAGCGAGCAAGTAATCTCTCGTCAGGAGCTGGGCCGCTGGCTGGCTGGCCTGTTGCCCGCACACACGATCATTGCGCCCGTGCACTCGCCCGCTCGCCGGAGCGCGGAGGCGGTTTTCCAAGCCATCACCAGCGTCGATGAGATCGCCTGGGATGCGGGCCGGACCGCCAACTCGGCGAAGGAGTTCTTCTTCCCGATGAGTGAAGCCATCGTGACCTGGCGCATGGGCCGAGAAGGACTGCAGATGGATGCGCCCCTGCTCACGCGCTCCCAGGTGCTCTTTGGTGCGCGACCATGCGACGGGCAGGCGCTGAACGTGCTCGATCGCCTGCTGTTGGATGACCCCGTGGACGTCTACTACGCCGCGCGGCGGGCCATGACAACCGTAGTGGGTTGGGCATGTGACACCGGGTTCGAGGGGTGCTTCTGCGAGACGATGGGCGGCGGCCCGGCCGATCGCACCTACCTTGATGTCCTGTTGACCCCGGCGGATGGCGGCTATCTGGTGGATGCGGTGACCGACAAGGGACGGGTTCTGTTCGAATCCGCTCCCGTCACTGCGCGAAGCCGCAACGCCGAAGCTGATCCTTCTAAGGGTCATAATCTGAAAAAACCCGACCTTCGGCTGCCCTCGCCGGCGCAGTGGCGGGCGTGCTTCAACGATCCCGTGTGGGCGGCGGTGGCCGAGCGCTGCCTGGGCTGTCGCGCGTGCACCTACGATTGTCCTGTCTGTTACTGCTTCGATATCCGTGATCGCACGTTGCCAAGCGGCGAGATCGAGCGGTTACGCTGTTGGGATTCTTGCCAGGGCGCCTTGTGCTTTGCCATCGCCGGCGGCCACAACCCGCGAGCCACCCAGGCTGAACGCCAGCGCCAACGTTATATGCATAAATTCCTTTACTACCCGGAGCGCGAGGGGACGCCGCTGTGTGTCGGCTGCGGCCGCTGCGTGGTGGACTGTCCCGTGAACGTGGACATCCGTGAAGTGATCGCGGCCGTGGCCGTGGCGGTGGCGGAGGGGACGCAATGAACAACCCATTCTTGCCTTACATGGCCCGGCTGGCCGAGGTGCGTGATCTGGCGCCGGGCATCAAGCTGTTTCGCTGTGAATTCATCGGTCAGGAGCATCCGGACTTTCACTATCGCCCCGGGCAATTCGGCTTTCTGTCGGCCATCGGCGTCGGTGAGGCGCCGTTCGGGTTGGCGATCAGCGAGGAGCGCAGCGGCGGTTTGGCCGAGTTTGCTGTGCAGCGCATCGGGACCGTGACCGATGCCCTGCATGAGATGCAGCCAGGTGAGCTGGTGGGGGTGCGCGGCCCGCTGGGCAATTGCTTCCCGATGGACGAGATCAAGGGCAAGCGTATTATCATCCTGGGCGGCGGGATCGGCCTGGCGCCGCTGCGGCCGGTCATCCAGGAGATCCTCGATCATCGCGCCGAATATGGGGATCTGGAGTTGTTCTGTGCGGCTCGCAGCCCGGACCTGCTGGTCTTTCGTGAGGAGTATCCGGAATGGGGCGCCGCGCCGCGCACCACGCTGCACGTGACCGTGGATAAGGGCTCCGAAGATTGGACCGGCAAGGTCGGGTTGATCACGCAGCTCCTGGCGGAAGTGGCTCCCTCGCCCGCAGGCGCGGTGGCCATCACTTGCGGTCCGCCCATCATGATCAAGTTCGTTTTGAAGGAGTTAGCGAAGCTTAGTTTTCGGCCCGAGCAGGTGATTACTACCCTGGAAAGCAAAATGAAGTGCGGGTTGGGGAAGTGCGGTCGCTGTAACGTCGGCGATCAATACGTCTGTCAGGACGGCCCCGTCTTCCGCTATGACCAGATCCAGGGCTTCCTGGAAGCGTTCTAGCGGGGCTCCCTCTGCTCTGGCCGGTCCTTCGGCCAGAGCAGAGGAGAGAGAATGCTTACTTCATCGCCGGCAGCCAGAAGCGGAAGGTTGTCCCCTTATCCAGCGCCGATTCCACCGTGATTTTCCCGCCGGTGCGCTCGACGATCTCTTTGACGATAGAGAGGCCCAGGCCGGTGCCCATGCGGGAGTGAGTCTTGGCGTTATCGGCGCGGAAGAACTCGGCAAAGAGCCGGCTCATGGCTTCGGGTGGGATGCCGATGCCGCTGTCGCTCACGCTGGCAATCAACTGGTCGCCATCGCGGCGCAGCATGACATCCACGCGGCCTCCATCCCGGTTATACTTAATGGCGTTGCTGACGAGATTGTTCCAGAGGCTTCTGATTTGATCCGGATTGGCCATGACCGGCGGCAGATCAGCTTCGATGTCTGTGTGCACCGCTATCTGGCGCTCGTGTGCCGCGCCGGCCAACAGATCGATCTGCTCATGCAAGGACTGTTCGATCTGGACTGGCCGCACCAATCCTCGTGCGTCCGCCGAACCGATGCGGCCCAGTTCGAGCAGATCAGCGATGAGGGCCAGTTGCTCTTTGGCGCGGCGTTCGGCCTTCTCGATCGTTTCGCGCACCTTGGCCTGCGGCACGTAGCCATCGATGATCAATTTGAGATAGCTTTGGATTGCGGCAACAGGGGCGCGTAGCTCGTGGGTGACCAATAAGGTGAACTGGGCCCGCACATCCTCCAACTGGCGCAGCTTGGCGTTGGCTGTAGCCAACTCAGCATTCAGGCTTTCCAATTCCTCGCGCCGTGCCTTGCACTCCGCGTTGGCGACCCGCAACAGTTCGTTGAGCTCACTCATCCGAGCGCTGCGCGTTTCCAGCCGGATGTTGGCCTCGTGCAGCCGGGTATTGACTTCGGCCAATTCCTCGCGATGAAGCTTGCACTCAGCATTGGCAGCACGCAATTGCTCGTTCAGTTCACTCATGTGACTGGAACGGACTTGCAAGCGCTCATAGGCGGATTGCAACTCGACATAGGCGTCATCGAGTTGGGCGCGCTGGTGCCGCAATTCCTCGTTGGCGGCCCGTAACTGTTCGTTCAGTTCAGGCATTTCAACGGCTCCACTCTCCGTGTGTTCGCTGCCGGCAATTGCCCGGCTCAAGGCACATCGAAGTGCTCACAGACCGCCGCATAAGCATCCTTGAGGCGGGCCAGTTCCACGATGCAGTTGACCGTAGAAATCGATGTGCTGATGGACAGGATATTAATGTGATGTTCTGCCAGGGCGCGAAACATGCGGCCGGCGATGCCTGGACGTTCCCGAAAGTCTGGCCCAAAGATCGCAATGGAGGCCACTTCGGCACGGGGTGTGACCGCGGCCGGTTGCAGTTCGGGCCGCAGTGTCTCAATCGCGGCCAGGCAGTTCGACAGATCGGCCCGATCGATGCACAGCACCATCTGATCCTGGCTGTGGTGATCAATGACCTGCACCACAAACTGCACGTTGATGCCGCGCTGCCCCACTGCATCCAGCACAGCCGCCGCGATGCCAGGGCGGTCCTTAACAGCTAACACGCTGACGCTGGCGATCTGGTCATTCTGAATCACGCCGCCGACCTTGATTTTATCAGTCATAGTTGTCTCCGTGCAGTACCTGTGTGGGTGGACGCTTTCCCGTCAGTTGCTGTCAACAAGCCGCGTGATCTGGCGCAACAATTCGGCCGGCGCGATGGGTTTGGTCAGAAACGCATCGATATGGATGCTTTCATCCGTGGGGAAGAGCGCCAGGTAGTCCGTGTTGGCGATGGATGTCACCATGACGATCGGCACGTGTTTGAGATCCGGGTTGTCAGCCATTTGTTGGCTCATGTTGAGTCCATCCAGGATACTCGACATAATCACATCAAGTATGACCAGGTCTGGCTTCTCGCGGATCACCGTACGCATGCCCTGGTCGCTGTTGCCGGCGCTGACTACCTTGTATTCGGCGCTTTCCAGCACGATGCGTAAGTACTCCACAAAATCGGGATCATCGTCGACGATAAGTATCTTAGCCTTTGGCATGAGCTACTCTCCGTTCAAACTCATCGGGGAACAGGCGGAGGCCTGAAGTCACCGGTTCGGTCATGCCGGTGCCCATGGGGCAGAAGGTGATGCCGTTGATGCCCTGAGACAGGGCTTCCAACTCCTGCAGGTCGGTCGCGGTGCCTTTGCCGAATGACAGACGGTCAAGCCGCTCCAACATGCGTTTGCCGCCGACGCGGCAAGGCACGCACCCGCCGCACGACTCATGGACGAAGAAGCTGGTGATGCGCCGGACAACCTCGACCATGTCGGTCTCCTCGTCCATCACCATAACGGCGCCGGTGCCCAGGGCTGAACCCGCTGCGACCAACGTCTCAAACGCCATCGGCACATCCAGCTTGTCCGGGGTCAGCAGTGGGGTGGAGGCGCCGCCGGGGATCACGGCTTTGATGTTGCGGCCAAAGCGCACTCCGCCGGCATGCTCGTAGATGATCTCGCGCAGCGACGTGCCCAACGGTAGCTCGTAGTTGCCGGGCCGGTTGACGTGTCCGCTGATGCAGAATACCTTGGGGCCCTTGCTTTGCTCTGTGCCGACGCTGGCAAACCAGGCGGCCCCGCGCTGAACGATATGCGGGATGTTGGCCAGAGTCTCCACGTTCTGCACCAGGGTTGGCTGGCCCCAGAGTCCCACCTGTGCAGGGTAGGGTGGTTTGAGCCGGGGCTCGCCGCGCTTGCCCTCCAGGGATTCGATCATCGCTGTTTCTTCGCCGCAAATATACGCGCCCGCACCGCGATGCACCGAGACATCCAGGTCGAATCCGCTGTTCAGGATATTCTTGCCCAGGAAACCGTGTTGATAGGCGTCGGCGATCGCCTTGATCCAACGCTTAACGCCCAGAAAGAACTCGCCGCGGATGTAGACGAAGGCTCGGTGGGCGCCGATGGCATAGGCTGCAATAATGACGCCCTCGAGGATGCTGTGGGGATCGCGCTCCACAATCAGACGGTCCTTGAATGTGCCAGGTTCTCCCTCGTCGGTGTTAACCGCCAGGTATTTCACTGGGGCATCCTTGGGCATGAAGGACCATTTCATGCCCGTGGGAAAGCCTGCGCCGCCGCGGCCGCGTAACCCTGATGCTTTGACCTCAGCAATGAGGGCATCGGGAGTCATGTTCAAGGCTTTGCGCAGCGCTTCGTAGCCGCCGTGGTTCAGATAGGTGGTGATGCGCTCTGAGTTTGGGCGGTTGACGTTGGCCAGCAAGACCGGCTTCCAGGTGCTCATCTCACACCTCCCCCATCAGTCGTTCAAGGATCGCATCGATCCCGGCAGGCGTCAGATTTTCATAGAGTTGGTCGTTGACGCGCATCGCGGGGGCAGTGCCGCATGAGGCCAGGCACTGCACCATTTCCAATGTGAACCGGCCATCGATTGAGGTTTCACCCGGCCGGATGCCCAGTTTGGCGCTGATGTAGTCGGCAATCCGGTTCGCGCCATCGCAGAGGTAGCACGACAGGCCGTCGCAGACCTGGATGACGTAGCGGCCGACCGGCGCCGTGCGGAACAAGGTGTAGAAACTTGCAATGCTGTAAATCTGGCCGGCGTTTAGTCCCAGGCGCTTGGCCACGCGCTTGATCGTTTCAGGAGTCAGATAGCCTTTCTGTTCTTGCGCGATGTACAGCGCGGCCAGCAGCATGGCCTGTTTGGCCGGATCGATGGCTCCTGCGGTGACTGGCTCAACCACGGTTTCTTGGGGTGTCATGCTGGCTCCTTAATGCGCAATCCTTTCATGTTACGTTAGCGAGTTCGAATCAGGTGGGCAAGCTTGAAGTATCCGGGTCTTGCTGCGCTGATGTGTGCTGAGCACTGTCATCGCCACCTGCCGCCGGCAGTAAGGCCGCGACCTCAGCCAGCAACTCATCGGGGCTAATGGGTTTCGATAGGAAACGGTCGACCATGCTGCGCTCATCAGCGGGGAGAAAACGATCTTCGTCGTCGCTGAGCACAGCCGAAATCAGGATCAGGGGGATCGCTGCCAGTTCAGGGTCGCTGCGGATCGTGCGGATGATTCCGACGCCTGCCAGTTCGTAAGACATCATGGCATCCAGCAGGATCAGGCCCGGATGTATGTCACGCATCAGGCCTAATCCTGCGGGCGCATTCGGAGCCTCGAAAACGCGGTAACCGTGACTTTCCAGGACGATGCTCACATATTCCCGGAAATCCGGGTCGTCATCTACGATCAGTATCGGTTGTCGACGGGGTGATGATACGGTCGGCAGTGACACGGTTTCACTCCCTGTTTGGTGGCGGATCGAGCGATCTGCGGATCGAGCGATCTGCGGATCGAGCGATCTGCGGCTTTCAGCTTAGCAGTTCGGCTACCTTGCCCAGCAGCACTTTCGGATCTACCGGTTTGGACAACCAGGCGTCCATATGTGGCTGCTCTTCCATCGGGAACACATGTGCATATGGAGTTTCGGCGATTGACGAAACCATGATCACCGGCATGTACTTGGCATCGGGGTCCTGGGCGAGTTGCTCGCTCACATCCAACCCATCGAGCACGGTAGACATCATGATATCCAACAGCATGAGGTCGGGGTGCTCAGCTTTTACCTGGGTCAGAGCCTGGTTGCCATTGGCTGCGGTGATCACCTCATAGTCATTGGCTTCTAGGATAGTGCGCATGATTTCGACGAAATCGGGGTCATCGTCCACAACGAGGATTTTGGCAGATGGCATGAACAGGGATCTCCTTGCAGCAACGCGAGATAATCGGACCCTTCATCGGGTTCATATCTTAGTCTAACACATAATCGCGAACGTCACAAACCCGCAACAATGGCGGGCGCGACACTGCTGCTGCATCTTAGCAGCCGGAACCTCCAGCGTCAATCTCGATGCTTTCGACGCGTAACTCCCTGCCCCCCGTAACGCGCATCCGGCTGCTGCCACAGGCAGGACACGTTGGGAGCAGCGGGGCTACGGCCTGAAAGACATGGCCGCATTGGTCGCACATCCCGCGGCCTGGCTCGCGGCGGATGCGCAGTACGGCGCCTTCCGCCGCGGTGTTCTTGCTCAAGAGATCAAAATAGAACTGGATCGAGTCATCCACAAAGCTCGTCAGTTCGCCGACTAATAGATCGATCGCCGCGATACGTGTCGCCTGCGCTCCCTGCGCCGCCTCCAGCGCGATACTCAAGATTCCTTGGACAATGGGTAGTTCGTGCATGTGCCCAGTATAGTCGGGATAGTCGATTTCCCCAAGCGATTCTGACCGCCCGCCGATTGCCGAAGGGGCCAGATTCGTGATAAAATGAATTGTCTGCGACCCGGGACGCGCCACACGAGTGGGCGCCCGTGGCAACGACGGGGAGAATGATCTATGGCGTACGAGGATATTTTTCAACGGGTTGCGGAAAAATACGGCCTGGATTGGCGGTTGATGGTGGAGCAGTGCTTCCGTGAAAGCCGATTTGATCCGTTGGCGGTGGGCGAGGCGACTGACATGGGGTTGATGCAGATCGTGCCGGCCACCTGGGACGAGTGGTCGGCCAAGGTCGGCGTTTTTGATCCGTTCGACCCGGAGAGCAATATCACCGTAGCCGGCGCTTATCTGGCATGGATCAAGGAGCAGTTAGCCAAGATCGGCCGCACCGAGCCCTATTGGATGCTTGTCGCTTACAATTGGGGCATCGGCAATGTGTTGCGCCTGCTGAAGGACAACGGAGGATGGGACGACGTGCCCGAGATTCGGCGCAACTATGCTATCGGAATTATCCTGGCTGCCGAGGCGAACGTCATCGCTCAGCACATCGCGCCGGATAAGCCGGTGGTGCATGGGGGATGATGCACGGTGCGTCACCTGGAGGGGGTCGTGAGCGAAGAAGATACGTTTGCCGTCGAGCAAGAGGTGCTGGCGGTTCTGGATGGCCATTTGAAGAGCATCTGGGCGGGTGATTTGGCTACCTATGCCGCCACCACCGGCCGAGATGTGACCTTCTTTGAGTGGTACATCAGCACGCAGCGCATCGACGGTTTGGATTTTCATTTGCGGGAGACTGCTGCGAACTACCGTGCTGCTGAGGCGCGCCGGCTGCAGGGCCAGCGGTGCGAGATCGAGCATGAGGTGTTGCAGCCCAAAGTCCAGCTTTACGGCGATGTCGCCATCGTTACCTATACGCTGCTCATGCGCTATACCGGTGACGACGGCGTACGCCACACTGAGCACAATGAGACCCGCGTCTTCCACCGGCGAAAACACGGTTGGCAGTTGGTTCATTGCCACAAGTCTCCGATGTGGCCCGCGCCTCACGCGCCGACATAAGTGAGCGATCAGCAGCGCAAGGCAGTCCCTATCACGGGGCAGCCGTGCGCAAGGGGGTATCCCACACATATCCCACTTTATCCCACATCATTCCCACAGAGGAGGATGCTATCTATGTCTCGCAAAGCCGTAACCGCTCCTAACGCCAGTGCCATTGGCCCTTATTCGCATGCAGTCTGGGCCGGCGGCCTGCTTTATCTGTCTGGACAGACGCCGCTTGACGCAACCACCGGCAAGCTGGTGACAGGTGACGTCGCCGCGCAGGCCGCGCAGTGCTTTCGTAACCTCTTCGGGGTGCTGGCGGCGGCCGGGTTGACGCCCGGCGATGTGGTAAAGGTGAACGTCTATCTGACGGACATGGCTGACTTTGCAGCCATGAACTCAGTCTACGCGACTCAGTTTGAGGCGCCATATCCCGCGCGCACCACAGTAGCTGTGGCGGGCTTGCCGCGGAACGCGCAGATCGAGATCGAGATGATCGCTCGGCGCAATAACGACTGAATTAAGGGAGATACCGATGAAACGGAGGCGAATTTGCAGTGGCGTCCGTTGGATGGGCGCCATCGACTGGAATCGGCGATTATTCGAGGCATTGACGCCAACACCCAATGGCACCAGTTACAACGCGTATCTGGTTCGCGGTTCGAAGCGGACAGCCCTTCTGGATGCCGTGGATCCCGCGTTCGAAAACGTTCTGATGGATCAACTGGACAATACGGAGCGCCTGGACTATGTGATCTGCCAGCACGTCGAGCAAGACCATTCGGGGACCATTCCCACTGTTTTGAGGAAATACCCCGAGGCGATGGTCTTGTGCAGTCCCAAAGCGAAACCGATGCTGGTTGACCATCTCGGCATCGCGCCCGAACGCATGAAGGCCGTTGAAGATGAGGAGACTGTCTCGCTCGGCGGCAAGACGCTGCGGTTCATCCACGCGCCCTGGGTCCATTGGCCGGAGACGATGCTCACCTATCTTGAAGAGGATCGCATCCTGTTTTCGTGCGATCTCTTCGGTTCGCACATGGCGACGAGCGATCTCTTTGCCAGCGGGGAGCCGTACATCATGGAAGCGGCGAAGCACTACTATGCTGAGATCATGATGCCCTATCACAAGAAGATTCAAAAACACCTCAAGCGAATCGGCGCGCTTGAGATCAACATGATCGCGCCAAGTCACGGGCCAATCTGGGATCAGCCTCAAACGATCCTGAAAGCGTATGCAGAGTGGGTTTCTGACCGGGTGTCGAATTCGGTCGTTCTGCCCTATATTTCGATGCACGGCAGCACCGAGATGATGGTCAAGCATCTGGTTGCCGCGCTGGCACAGCGCGGCATCAAGGTTCAGCCGTTCGAGTTATCAACCACCGACATCGGCAAGTTCGCTATGGCGCTCGTGGATGCACAGACCATTGTGATCGGCACTCCCACCTTCAACATCGGCCCTCATCCGAGTGTGTTCTCGGCTGTCTATCTTGCCACCGCGCTGCGCCCTAAGCTGAAATACGCTGCGCTCATCGGCTCCTATGGCTGGGGCACGAAAGCCCTGGAGCAGCTCACGGAAATGTTAGCCGGCCTTAAGCTGGAGATCCTCGATCCGGTGTCGTGCAAGGGGTTGCCGCGCGAGGCCACCTTCGCGGCGCTCGATGTTCTCGCAGATACGATTCGAGACAAGCACGCGTTGGCCACACCCTGATCAGGGCCCATTGTCGAGATGCGCCGGTGTAGCGATGTTCGGTTTTCTGTTTAGGAAGCTCCTGCGGGTGATTGTTGTCTTGGTCGGCGTGATGCTGATCACGTTCTTGTTGATGCACGCCATCCCAGGCAATCCATGGAGCAACTACGAGAATTCGCCGCGCGCGCTGTCCGGACTGACTATCGATAAGGCTACGCAGCGGCAGCTTGAGCGCCGTTTTGGGCTGGATCTGCCTCTGTGGCGCCAATTCGTCCGCTATGTCATCGGTGACTTCGATCGAGATGGCAGCTTCTTCTGCGGCGCGATATGCGGCAACCTTGGGCCATCAATGCAGCAGCGCGGCCGCAGCGTGCAAGATGCCCTTTTCAGCGCTCCGGAGGGCAAGACCTTCCGGGAGAGCCGGTTCGGGTATTCCATCCGACTGGTTCTGTTGGGGTCTCTGATTGCCGTTGGGTTGGGGATTCCGCTGGGGATTCTAAGTGCGCCGAAGCCAAACTCCGCGTTGAGCCGCGGCATCTCGGTGGGCCTGGCCGCGTTGATCTCGATCCCAAATTTCGTCCTCGGCTTGCTGGCGATAATCGTCCTGGCATCCTGGCTGAAGATCACCAGAGTTTTGCCCGATTGGGACATTCCCAGCCATTGGATTGTTCCGGCGATCGTGCTGGCAGTCATGCCAATGGCCAGCATCGCCCGGGTGACGCGCGCCTCCTTGATGAACATCTTGAACGAGGATTACATCCGCACTGCTCGCGCGAAAGGCCTGACGCAAACCCATGTGATGCTGGTTCACGTGATGCGCAACGCGCTCGTTCCGATCACCACCTTCCTTGGGCCGACTTTGATGGAAATGTTCGCCGGATTGTTGATTGTGGAGAGCCTGTACGCGTTTCCAGGGTTTGGGCGAGAATACTGGAACGCGGTTCTGGCGTTGGATTACCCGATGATTATGGGCCTCACCTTGGTCTATGCGATCGGCATCCTGCTCGCTAATCTTCTCGTTGAAGTCCTGTGTGAGTTCCTGGATCCCCGCATACGTTCGGTCCAGCATTCAGGTGTCCCATGATTCCGTTTTTTCCCTCGAAACGAGCTTTGCGCGCAAAAGCGGTCTGGTTCAGCTTGCTTGTGATGCTGACCTTCGGGCTGGTGGCTGTGCTGGCTCCCTGGATCGCCCCATATGATCCATATAGCTTGGGCCCAACTCAGCGCGGCTTGCCGCCTATGTGGGTGCAGGATACGTCCAATCCGGGTAGGGCTGAATATCCGCTTGGCACCGATTGGTATGGCCGTGACATTCTCAGCCGGCTGGTTTATGGAACGCGCACCGACTTCTTGCTGGCGCTGATGGCTGTTTCCCTGGCGGCGCTGATCGGCGCATCGACCGGTCTTGTCGCAGGCTATGTGGGTGGCCGGCTCGATGCCGCGGTCATGCTCTTTGCCGACATAATCCATTCCCTGCCCGGCATCATGTTCATGGTGATCATCGTATTGATTTTCCGCAACAGGCTGTCTCCCACCTGGCTGCACGGTTTGATTACGCTGGTCATCGGCTTCGCGGCGGTCAGTTGGGTCAGCCTGGCCCGCCTGACCCGCATCAGTGTGCTGCAGATCAAATCTCGGCTGTTCGTTGAAGCGGCGATCAGCACCGGCGCCTCGCCGCGCCGGATCATCACCCGGCATCTTTTGCCCAACGTGCTGCACGTGATCCTGGTTTGGATCATCAATAACATCCCTGCGGTTATCTTGCTCGAAGCCGTGCTCGGTTACATCGGCGTCGGCGTAACCGGTGCAGTTGAGGGTGGTGAATTCACAGTCGTCAGTTGGGGGGGGCTGTTTTTTTCTGGCCGCTCGGCGTTGAGGTACAACCCGCTGATGCTGGTTATTCCATCGTTATGCATTCTGCTAATATCGATGAGCTTTATTCTGTTGGCTGATTTTCTGAACAGAACCACCCGGCAGGAATAGTCTCTGGGAACAAGAGAGGAGGGCTTCCCATGGGCACACGCATCGACATGATCGGCGTTTTCGTGACGGATCTCACCCGGATGGTGGCATTCTACCGGGACGCGCTGGGCTTCGAGATCACCTGGGATGGCCGTGGCCCGTATGCGGAGTTCGTGAATGATGGCGTGCGTTTCTCGATGTATGAGCGCGCGCAGTTGCCGGGGCTGCTGGGCCAGGCGCCGTCCTATCCGGCCGGGCTGAATGGCACGTTCGAGCTGGCCGTCGATCTGCCCACCTCCGCGGATGCCGATCGCATGTATCAGCAGGTGGTGGCAGCGGGCGGGCAGCCGGTCTATGCGCCGCGCGATGAGCCGTGGGGGATGCACTCATCCATGATCGCCGACCCGGAAGGCAATCTCATCGAGATCGGATCGTGGAATCGAGGCGCGCGTCTATCGCAGTGAAGCCTCTGCGTACAGGCTGCCCTCCGTGCAAACGCTCCGCCGAAGGATGAATGACGAACGGGGACTGACGCACCACGCACCACGAAGGACGAACGACGCACCACGCATTACGTTTCACGCCTCACGTTTCCTCGTCAGGCGCGCAGCACTTCCAGCGTCTTCATCAGGTCGCGGCGCCAGCCTCCGGCCTCGCGCAGCTCTAGCCAGATGGCGCGGCGCGCAACGCGGGCGGGGACGCCCTGCGCCTGAAGCGTGTTTTGGAGCGCGATCCGATCCAGCGTTTCCAGGCACGCGCATTTGATCAGTAGCTGCCCTTCTTCCAGGCCGATCGCTTCGACCCCGGCAGTGATCGCCAGCACCTTGACCCGCACGACGTACAACAGGTTGCTGACCTCCTCCGGCACCGGCCCAAAACGGTCGGCGAACTCCTGCGCGATTTCGTCCACCGCCGCCAGCGTTGTCAGCCCGGCCAGGCGGCGGTAGAGCTGGAGCCGCAGTGCACCCTCGGGCACGTATTCCTCGGGGATGCGCGCGGGCAGGTTCAGGTCGAGCTGCACCGTAGGCGCCAACGGTTCGTCCAGGGCGCTGCCGCGTTCCTCTTGCTGCTTGTGGTCGGACGATCCAACGCCGCCCGTGTGCGGGAGCTTGTTGCGTTCGCGTGCTTCCTGCACGGCCTGGGCGAGCAGCCGCGTGTACAGGTCAAACCCTACGGCCACGATGTGGCCGTGCTGCCGCGCCCCCAGCAGTTCGCCCGCGCCGCGGATTTCAAGGTCGCGCATGGCGATGCGGAAGCCTGCGCCCAACTCACTCGCCTCCTGGATCGCCTCCAACCGCCGCCGCGCATCCTCGGTGAGGGTCTTGTATTTGTCCACCAACAGGTAGGCATACGCGCGCACGGCCGAGCGCCCGACGCGGCCGCGCAACTGGTAGAGCTGCGCGAGGCCGAACATGTCCGCGCGGTTGATGATGATGGTGTTCGTGTTAGGAATGTCCAGGCCGCTTTCGATGATGCTGGTGCACACGAGGATGTCGTACTCCCCCTCGGCAAACGCAAGCATCACCGCGGAGAGCTCGCGCTCGGGCATTTGGCCGTGGGCGATCGCGATGCGCGCCTCAGGCACGATTTTGCGCACTCGAGCCGCCATCTGGTCGATGCCCTGCACGCGGTTGTGCACAAAATAGACCTGGCCGTTGCGGTCGAGCTCGCGCAGGATCGCCTGGCGAACCAGCGTTTCATCGAAGTCGCCGACAAAGGTCTTGACCGGCAAGCGGTCTTCGGGCGGCGTGTCGATGGTGCTAAGGTCGCGCACGCCCGTCAGGCTCATGTGGAGGGTGCGGGGGATGGGCGTGGCGGTCAGCGTCAGCACGTCGACTTCGGTGCGCAACTGCTTGATGCGCTCCTTGTGCGCCACGCCGAACCGCTGTTCCTCATCCACGATCAGCAGCCCCAGGTCCTTGAGTGCAACATCGTTGCTCAACAGGCGATGGGTGCCGATTACCAGGTCGATGCTGCCGTTGATCAGGCCGGTGATAGTGCGATCCTGTTGCGCGGGGGTCTGGAAGCGGGAGAGCATGGCGACTGTGACCGGGAAGGCGGCCAGGCGGCGGCTGAAGTTGGTGTAGTGTTGTTGGGCCAGGACGGTGGTGGGCACCAACACCGCAACCTGCTTGCCGTCCATGATGGCCTTGAACGCGGCTCGCAGCGCAACTTCGGTCTTGCCGTAGCCAACATCGCCACAGATCAGCCGATCCATGGGCCGCAGCTGTTCCATATCGTGCTTCACTGCTTCGATCGCCACAAGCTGATCTTCGGTTTCGATGTAGGGGAAGCTCGATTCCAGATCGTGCTGCCATGCCGCGTCCGGGCTGAACGCGTGGCCCTGCACCACCTCGCGCGCGGCATATAGCTCCAAAAGATCGTCGGCGATCTCGGCCACCGCGCGCTTGGCCCGCGCTTTCACCTGTTCCCATTCGGTGGTGCCCAGCCGGTGCAGCGTTGGTGCGGTCTCTCCGGCGCCCACGTAACGCGCCAGCCGGTCGGCCTGGTGCACCGGCACGTATAGCTGATCGCCTTGAGCGTACTCGATTTGCAGGTATTCCCGTTCTACACCGTCCACGGGCATCTTGGCCAGGCCAAGAAATCGTCCGATGCCATGCTCGATGTGCACGACCAGGTCGCCCGGTTGTACGTCGGCGAAGAAGACTTCAGGAGCCAGCGCGCGCGGCCGCTGCGGCCGCCGGGGCTTCGGTTTGCCCCAGCCGAAGAGCTCGGCATCGGTGAGAAACCAGAGGGTTGTCGGTTTTTGATTTTTGATTTCCGATTGGCTGTCTTTAGCGTCTGATTCGGATCGATGATCCGATTCAAGATCGGAAATCGGCAATCTAAAATCCGTCTGTAGCTTCCAGCCCTCTTCCATCACTCCCTGGACCAGCGAGAGGCCGGGCGGTGGTGGAACGGAGATGTTGTCGGAAGGGGTCACACTGTGGCCGTTTCGGCCCAGCAGATCGGCCAGGCGCGGCGCCTGGCGGCTGACGAGGATGACGCGATCGCCGCTGCTCAAGGCGCGTTCCATCTCAACCTGGAGGGCCCGGATCTGACCGCCGAAGCGCGGGCCGGCTGCAAACTGCTCACCCAGGGCGCCCACAGGTTGCTGCCTCGCGCTCTGGCCGGTTTCCGGCCGGGCCAGTCCGTTCAGCGTGCTATAGCCCAGGTGGAGGATCGGTCGAGATAGCAGGCGCTCGCGCAAGGCTTCAGCGGTGAAGTAGGGAGCCTTCAAGATGGCCGGTACATCGCCGGCGCTCCGCAGGTCTTTGGACAACTGCTCAGCTTGCCCTGCCAGGTCGGCGAAGGCGGCCAGCAGATCAGCCGCATCTTCAATGATCAGCCAGGCGCCCTGGGCCGGCAGATACTCTGTCAGGCAGCCAGGCTGGCTGTATAGATAAGGGATGTACCACTCCAGGTGGCGGTGCCCTGTGCCCGCGGTAAGCTGCTCGATTTCCTGTGCATATTCGCTGCGCGCAGGCGGGTGACACTGGGAGAAGTCCAGGCCGCGCAGCTTGTCCGCCAGGCGCTCTCCCAGTTTCGGCAGCGCTTCGCTGGCCGGTCCGATCCATACCTGGTCGACGCGCGTCAAGGTGCGTTGGGTGGAAGGATCGAAGAGGCGCAGGCTGTCGATTTCGTCCCCAAACAGTTCGATGCGCAGCGGTTTGCGCTGATTCGGCGGCCAGATGTCAATGATGCCGCCGCGACGACTGAACTGGCCGGGCAAGTCCACCACAGTCGCCGCCTCATAGCCAAGGCCCACCCAGCCGGCGAGAGTCCGTTGCAGATCGAATGGCTGGCCCTGGCGGATCGGGCGCAGCGCTGCGCGCAACTCGCGCACGGGCAGCGTTGTCTGGATCAGGGCGCGCGCGGAGGCGACGACGATGGGGGCGTGACGCGTGCTGCAGGCGATTTGCGGACCGCTTGCGTATTGCGGGCGATCCGCAGATCGCTTGCGTACTGCGTCGTTCGCTGATTCGCCGATTCGCTGATTGGCTGCTTCGCTGCTGCCTTCCCACGTCAGCAGGCTGACCAAGGCCTCCAGTCGCCGCTGCCTTGTCTCGGGCGCCCAGGGGATGCGCTCATAGGGCAGGGCGTCGGGGTCTGCGAAGTTGTGAACCGGCACATCATCAGGGAGCCAGGTGCGCAGCTCATCAACCCATTGCCGGGCGCGCATGGTGCGCGGGGTAACGATGACGAGAGGCTGGTTGAGGCACAGCGCCAGTGTAGCAACTACGTAAGGTCGGGCCGCGTGATAGATTTCGATGGCCGCGTCCGGCGGCTGGCCTGCTCGCAGGGCGGCCATCAGATCTTGCAGGGCCGGAAGCTCCCGGCCCAAGGAGAGAAGTCCGTTAAGTTTCATGTATGCCTGACGAACGACGAACAACGAACGACAGAAGACGTTATTCGTCCTTGGTCTGTCGTCTTTCGTCTGCATTGAAAAGGTTCATCGCTGCCTCCATCCCTTGCGCCAACCAGATCTCGATCGCTTCCACTGCGCGCAGGCGAACGAACATCATTTCTTTCTCCTGTGCGGTGGTGAAGGGCTGCAGCACGTAGTCGGCTGGATTCATGGCTGGCGGCGCATCGCTGCCGGTCCCGCCGGGCCGGCTGATGCCGATGCGCAGGCGATGGAACCCTTCGGTGCCCAGGCGTTGGATGGTTGAGGCCACCCCTTTCTGGCCGCCTGCGCTGCCTCCGGGACGCAGGCGAATGCGCCCGATCGGCAGGTCCAGGTCATCATGGACCACCAGGATATCGGCCGGCGGGATCTTATAATAGACCGCCAGTGCGCCGATTGCTTCGCCGCTGAGGTTCATGTAGGTCATCGGTTTGGCCAGCACTACGCGACCGCTCCAGCTTTCTCGCAACGTCACCTGTCCGATAGCCAGGCGCGCCCGTTTCTGGAATTTGTCGAACGTCAGGCCGTGCTGATCCGCGAAGCGATCCACTACCTGGAAGCCGATGTTGTGCCGGTGCCGCGCATACTCCGGACCAGGGTTGCCCAGCCCGACGATCATTTTCGCCGGACCGGCTGTCGGAGTGGGTGTTGATGGATGTGATCGCAAGAAATCGAAGTTCATACCCTGCCAGCAACGGAGGACTCAGTCCGTCCCCTGATCATTGACACCTGTCCACTGACCCCTGTCCCCTGTCCCCTGCCCACTGACCCCTGCCCACTGACCCCTGCCTACGGCCGGATCTTGAGCCACAACCACGCCAGCAGCGCCTTGATCCCGAAGAACGCGCCGATGGCCGCGAATGCACCGGCGGTGTAGAGCGCCGCCTTTTTGGCAATACTCAGCAGGCGATTGCCGCTGAAAAGTTGGTCGGTCAACCCGTCGCTCGTTGTCGCCGGCTGGCTTGTCCCTGTCTCCTGCCCCGCAGGCAGGATGGGCGTAATTTCTGGCTCCAGAGTGGGGGTTGGCTCGAGCGTCGGCGTCTCGGCCGGCGCAACGACGACGACGGTCGCGGTGGGCGGCGCCGGTGTTGGAGCTGGTTCCGGGGTGTCGGTCGCTGCTGATGTGGGCGAAGCGATAGGTCGCGTATTCGCCACCAGTACGCGGCGTGGATCGCTATCCAGGTAATTGCCATCCACTTTTACCACTCGGACGCGCAATGCATAGGCGCCGTCCGGCACAGAACGTGAGTCCCATGTGGCAAGCAAGCCCAGCGGCTGCTGATTGGAATGCGCGTCGCCGACAAAGACCCAAGATTGGTCAGAAGGCACCGGCCAGGGCGCGTAATAGAACTCGTAGCGCAGGAACTGCGGATGCGTAGCAGTGCCGACGACCTGCACCACCCCACGCACCGCGTCATCCTGTGCGGGCTGGACAATGACTGGTCGCGCCTCCTGCTGCGCAGGCCCAGCCACCGCAGTCGCCAACGGCAGCACGACCAGCGCCGTCAGTAGAACAATCATCATGGTTGAGAGTAGCCGCTTCATAGGCTTCCTATCCTGGCTTCGTTTTCTAGGCGCCTGGCGCCTACACACGTGCAGGGCGCCTGTTAGCAATCTCTTAGTCTAACACAGAGTCGCGTCTCCGCCAAACATGCCGGACAACGAAATTCGTGGCCCATCGAGGGTTGACGTTAATTGACAAGGTGAAGCATCTGCGCTAGAATAATTAACATCTGGATGATCGAAATTGAGATCATTTGGGCATATTTGTTTATCCCGGGCGCTGAAGCCGATAGTTGGGGTTCCAGCGCCCTTGCTTTTTGGCAGGCCTCGCGGTCATCTCAGATGATTCATTCTACAGGAGAGGTATCATGATTCGTATTGTGACTGATTCGACTTGTGAAGCGCCGGCTGCTGTGTTGGCGCATCCTCGCGTCACCGTAGTGCCCCTGACGGTTATCTTCGGACGACAGGAGCTGCAGGATGGCGTCGATATCACCCGTGAGCAGTTCTGGGAGCGGCTCCCCAAGAGCGACAAGCTGCCGACGACGTCCCAGGCGTCCCCTGCTCAGTTCGAGGCGCCATTCCGGGCCATCACTGAGGCTGGAGATGAGATCATCGCCATCGTGATCTCGGCCAAACTCAGCCAGACCTACAATTCCGCGCTGATTGCCGTGGATAGTTTCGCAGGCCGGCCCATCGATGTCGTTGATTCCAAGAGCACCTCGATCGGGTTAGGTCTCATGGTGCAGGAGGCGGTGGCCCTGGCGGATGCCGGCGCTTCCCGGGCCGAGATCGTTGCGCGATTGATGAAGATGCGCGATGAGGTTCGCATTACGTTTATCGTGGAAACCCTGGAGTACCTGGAGAAGGGCGGCCGTATCGGCAAGGCGCAGGCGTTCGTCGGAACGCTGCTGAAGTTCAAGCCGCTGCTGGGCATCGTGGACGGCGAGGTTGTGCCGTTGATGCGGGTGCGCAGCCGGGCCAAGGCGCTGGAGACGGCGCAAAAGCAGTTGCTGGCGCAAATTCCTGCGCGGGGGCCAAAGGTGCGTATTGGTGTCACCCACGCGTTGGCTGCAACTGAGGCGCAGCAGATCCTGAAGGAGCTTGCCGCGCAGTTCGGCGCGTCTGACGGCTTCATAGCCGACCTGGGGCCGGCGCTGGGTGTACACGTGGGGCCAGCCACCATCGGTGTTGCGGTCTACCCCGGAGCATAAAGAGAGCCGATCTTGAAGCACGAGGATGGTGTCGCATGATTCGTATCGTCACCGATTCCACCTGCGATCTGCCCGCTGAAGTCCTGGCTCAGCATCGCATTACCGTGGTCCCGATCAATATCCAGTTCGGGCAGGAGACGTACCAGGAACGTGTGAACCTGGACGAGGCGGCCTTCTATCGCATGGTGGATGCTCATCATAAGCTTCCCATGACATCGCAGCCATCCCTGGGCCAGTATCTCACGGCCTACGGCGCTCTGGCGGCCGAACCCGACACCGAGGCTATCCTGTCAATCCATATCACCAGCCACCTGAGCGGCACTTACGACAGCGCGGTGACTTCGGCACGGCAGATGCCGCCCAAGCCGATGATCGTCGTCTACGACAGCCTCAGCGGCTCGATGGGGCTCGGTTTCATGGTTTTGGAAGCCGCTCAACTGGCTGAAAGAGGTGCGCCGCTGGGTGAAATCGTCGCGCGGTTGGAGGCATTGCGCCGGCAGATGCACATCTACTTCAGCGTCGAGGACTTGCGCTTCGCGCGCATGAGCGGCCGGGTGGGCCTGGCGCGCGTCTTGCTGGTCTCGGCGATGAATATCAAGCTCATGCTGACAGTGGAAGAGGGCAAGGTCGTGCTGTTCAAGCGCCTGCGCGGTCGCCCCCAGGCGTTGCGGGCGTTGGTGGATTCGCTGGTCGAGGCGCTCGCCGAGCAACGGCCCGCCCTGGTCGCCGTCATCCACGCGCAAGCCCCGGATGCAGCCGAGTCGGTCCGCCAGGCTGTGCTGGCCAGGCTGCAAAATGCACAGGTGATCGTACGTGAGCTGTCTATCGGCATCGCCGTACATTTCGGGCCCGGCACGGTGGGCATTGTCGGCTATAACCCTTGACCTGATACTCCCGGGTATTATCATGGATTTACGATACTCCCTTCGCTCTGAGCTCTCCATCGCTTGAGTATTTTGCATCTACGGAGGTCCTGGAGTGTATAAAGCGGCGTATTTGCTCATGGGCATTCTGCTGTGCCTCGCGGTCATGGGCGCGGCCGTACCCGCATGGCCGTTTGGCACGTCACACGCAGCGGAGGTGTCGGCATCCTCTATCTCTTCATCCTATTCCCCAGAAACGACAGTCGAGCCGCCCGATTGGCTGGAACCGCGTGCTTTGAACATCGTGGATCTGGTGGGCTGGGTGCCTGAGAGCGACCTGGTTGGCGCTATCATCCAGAGTACGCCTGGCTACGGTATCATGCGCTATGTTTCCGGGAGCCGGGTCGGCAACACGGTGACCATCACCGCGACGGCCTATCCTCGTTTTTTCTCAAGCTCCAATTGGAGCGGGTCCTTGTTTGGGTGCCTTGGGCAGGGCGCGCGCATCGATGAGCTGGGTTCGGTGACTCCGGCAGCCAGGCTGCACGTCTATGCCCCGAATGGCCAGGAAATTACGCGGCAGGTGGACGGCTACTACTACGTGCCGAGCGGCCTGATTAAGCCGATCCGTAACCCAAGTGAGTCCGAGTCAGCGAATCTGTATCGTTATTGGGAGAGCGATTGGCTTGCAGCCGAATTCACCGCCGACGATAGTTTGTTGCTGCCGCCTAACATGGGCTGTGAGCTGCTGATCTCGTATCGCGACTATCGGGAGCTGACCCTGGTCTTCGAGGTGGAGGTCGCTCCGGTGGTTTCGGTCACGGTGCTGGGACGGCAGGATTTTCAGTTCCCTGTGTACTTTGGCCCCGGGTATGTCGGGCACCTCGATGCCTTGCGCAGTCAGTTGGCCTCGGCTTGCACAACTACGCCACAACAGGTGGCGAACATGGTTATCCCGTCCGGCGCTGACTATTTTCTGTTCAACTTTCCGCCGACACCGATCGATCCCTACACGGCATTTCCCTACAATCCACTGGGCAACGTGGATCGGCCCACTGGCGCCACCTATCGGCTTCGCACAGCTCGCGGTTTGTCTGTTGATACCATAGTGAGCCTGGGGATGCCGCTGTACTCGATCTGGATTGATATGGATCAGGCGCCGAACACCAACTATCTCCCCTACACGAGCCATCTTGGTTCCTTTGAAGGGCTGGAGTCGCTTCTGCCGGCCGGCATCGCCTATGACTCGTGCATGGTGTACGGCAACTGCTCGGCCGCCCTGCTGGCACAGATCTGCAGCACTGCGGTGCCTGCGCACATCATTTATCTGCGCGTTGAGCGGGTCCAATCAGGTCTGAGCCGCATTCCGCTGCAAATGCCCGGGCCCGCGTGGACTGCTGCCAGTGCACCTGCTGACTCGGAAAACGGATCAGGAATAATGCAGCCGCAAGACTCTGCTGCCCCTGCAGCGCCCCTTGCCACACCCTCCCCTTTACCATATCGGTTCTACTTGCCGCATATGACAAGGGCCTCCTGCCCCGTGGAGCCCGATGATACGTCCGGCTGCAGCACCAACGGTGGGTGCGGCTGGTTTACTTCTGACGGGCGTATGGTAGACTATATCCCGATGCCTTAATCGAATACTCTTGAGCGAATGAAGGGAGCGTGCACTATGGGGCAAGTTTCGATCAAGTGGGCGGGTGACGATAGTCGGATGTTTCTGGGCCGCGACAGCCTGGGGCGTACGGTTGTGGCCGGATACTGGCAGAAGCCTGCCGAAGAAGGCTGGACCGAGTGGCGCGGGGCCAAGGCATCGGATCTGCTGGTGATCGCACTCTGCTCGTGCTCGGCTTACGACGTTGTAGACATCCTGCAGAAGCAGAAGGTGGAGTTAACCGGCCTGACGGTCATTGCCGATGCCGAGCAAGCGTCCGATCCTCCCTGGCCTTTCGTGCATATCCATCTCCATTACATTGCTGCAGGCCACGATCTCGACCCCAGGAAGGTGGAGCGGGCCATCAAGCTGTCCGAAGAGAAGTATTGTTCGGTGGCCGCAACGATCCGTGGCGTCACCGAGATCACACACGACTTCGAGGTTCAACCGGCTGCATGAAACCGCGTTATCGCTGGCTCCTGTTCGATGCGGACGGCACGCTGTTCGACTATGATCGGGCGGAGGCGAGTGCGCTCGCAGCCACCTTCAACCAATTCGGTCTCTCTTTGGCGCCGGGTACGGCCGATGCCTACCGCTCGATCAACCACCAGTGCTGGCTGGCGCTGGAGCGCGGGGAGATCAAGCCGGAAGCGCTCAAGGTGCGGCGCTTCGAGATGCTTTTCGATGCTGTAGGACTTCAAACCGACGTCGCGCGTTTCAGCCTGACTTACCTCGAAAACCTGGCGGAAGCCGCTGAGTTGATGGACGGCGCGGCCGAGATTCTGGCCGCGCTGCGAGAGTGCTATCGCTTTGCGATCATCACGAACGGTCTGCAAACCGTGCAGCGCGGCCGGATCGCCCGTTCGGCCATCCGCGACGATATCGCCGCGCTCATCATCTCGGAGGAAGTTGGCTCGGCCAAGCCCGCGGCCGGCATCTTCGACGCCGCGTTTGCCGCGATGGGAGACCCGGCCAAAGCCGAGGTGTTAATGATCGGCGACAGCCTGACGTCGGATATTCGCGGCGCGTGCGATTATGGTATCGACGCCTGCTGGTTCAATCCGGCGCGCCTCCCGCGGCCCGCTGGGCTGCTCATCGCCTACGAAATCACCCGGCTGGACGAGCTGATCGTTCTGTTATAAAAGGCCGGAGGGAAATCTTCCACTCCGGTCCTTTTTCCTGAATGCGTCGCACCTGTGATCTTCTGACCTTCGCTCCTACCCCACCAATCCTTCCAGCCGTTCCACTAATCCCGCCAGCACCTCGAACGCGGCCTCCACCGGCTCCGGGCTGGTCATGTCCACCCCAGCCGTTTTCAGTGCGTCCAGCGGGTAGCGCGAGCCGCCGCTCTTGAGAAAGTCCAGGTAGCGTTCGACCGCGTCCGCCGCCGCGGCGGCGTCGCCGGTCAGGATCGGCCGGGAAAGCGCATGCGCGGCCGAGATGCCCGTGGCATACTGATAGACATAGAAATTCATGTACATGTGCAGGAATTGCGCCCAGGTGACCCCGATGCGCTCCCGATCGAGCGCGACCTCCCCCCCGTATCCCTCAGCAAACAGGTCCGCGGTCAGCCCGTTGAGGATGTCGGCATTCAGCGGAGCTCCCCGCTCGGCTCGAGTATGTGCTTCCAGCTCGAAACGGGCCAGCGTGGGCATGATGAAGAAGTAACGGTGGTAGTTCGACATCGCCTCTTCGATCAGCGCGATCTGGAGGTCGCGATCGGTCTGTGTTCGGAACAGGTAGTCGCGCACCATAGCCTGGTTGAAGTTGGACGCCGTCTCGGCCAGGAAGAGGCCGTAGCGGCCGTAGATGAACGGCTGCGTTGCGCGCGAGTAATACGAATGCAGCGAGTGGCCCAACTCGTGCGCCAGCGTGCTCAAACTGAACACGTCATCCTGGTATGACATCATGATGAACGGCCGCGTGCCATGCGAGCCGCTTGAGAACGCGCCTTCACGTTTGCCGCGGTTGCGCGCCCGGTCCACCCAACGTTCCTCCAGGCAGCCGCGGCGCAGGATTTCGACATACTCCTGGCCGAGCGGCGCCATTCCCTCGGTGATCCATTCGACGGCCTGCTCGAACGGCACGACCGGCTTGGAGGCGGTCAACGGCGCTTTGATATCGTAGACGCCGAGCTCTTCGACTCCCAACGTCTTTTTGCGCAGGCGCCAGTAGCGGTGCCAGGTGGGCAGGTGCTTGCGGGAAACTGCGAGCAGGTTATGGAATACCTCCACCGGGATGAAGTTGGGTTCCAACGACCCATGCAACGCCGAGGCGTACCCACGCACCCGCGCCAGGAAGACGTCTTGTTTGATGGCGGTTGTCAGGGTGGCCGCATGGCTATTCTTGAACGCGAGGTAGCCGTCCGCGTAGCTTTCCCACGCGCTGCGGCGTACTGCGCGGTCGGGATGGGTGACCAGGCCGCCGATGCTGGCCTGGCCTACTTCCAGTTGTGTGCCATCGGAGGCCACCGCAGGCCGGAAGGTCATATCCGCGCTGTTCAGCGCGTTGTAGATGCTGAACGTGCCCGTGAACGGATCAGAGGTCAGGGCCAGCACCTCTTCCACTTCGCCGGAGCGGACGTGGGCCTGGCGCCGGCGCAGACGGTCGACATAGTGGCTGAAGAAGGCCAGATCGCGCGTTTCCGCGATCCAGGCCTCCAGCCGGTCGAAACCAATCGCCATCAGCTCAGGGTCGAAAAAGCTGACGGCGGCTGCAAGGTTCGCCATCAGGGTGCGTGCCTGACCGGCGCGGCCGGCTGCGGCCTGGTCGCCCGTATCCACCGAGGCGCCGTTCGATGCATAGACGTTGATCTTGCCCATCAGCACGCCGGCCGCCTGGAACGGTTCCAGGAACGCCAGCAGCGTCGCAGGCCCCTCGGCCAGGCGGCCGCGGTAGCCGGCCAGCTCCGGCAGCCGCGCGGTCAGCTCGCCGCACGCGGCTTCCCAATCGGCCGGTGTGGCGTAGATGCTCTGCAGGTCCCAGGTCTGCTCGATCGGGACGTCGCTGCGGAGGGGTAGGGTGGCGATATCGGTCACAGGTAGTATTCTCCTTCTAATCGTTGGTGAACCGTTCCAGGAACGCAGTGAACAGCCGCACACCGTAGCCCGTGGCGCCTTTCGGCTGGGCCGGCTTGTCTTCCTCACCCCATGCCATCGAAGCCATGTCCACGTGCGCCCAGGGATAGCCTTCAGTGAAATGCTCCAGGAACTTGGCGCTGGCGCCGACCCCCGCGAAGCGGCCGCTGCTGTTCTTGACGTCGGCCACCTGGCTCTTGATCGCTTCGGCATACTCATCGTACAGGGGCATGCGCCACAGGCGATCGCCCGATGCCCCGGCCGCGGCCAGCAACCCGGCGACCAGCGTCTCGTCATTGCAGAACACCGCTGCAGCCTGTGGACCCAATGCGATGGCCTGCGCGCCGGTGAGGGTGGCGATGTCCACCACCGCGGCCGGGTTGAACTTCGCAGCGTAGGCCAATGCGTCGGCTAGCAGCATGCGGCCCTCCGCATCCGTGCTGATTACCTCCATGGTTTTGCCGGTCATACCGGTGAAGACGTCGCTCGGCTTCTGAGCGCGTCCGCCGGGCAGGTTCTCCGCGCATGGCGCGATGCCCACCACGTGCAGCGGCAGGTTCAGCCGAGCAGCCACGCCCAGCGTCGAGATCACCGCAGCCGCGCCGGCCATGTCGTCCTTCATCTTCCACATGTCTTCGGCCGGCTTGATCGAGATGCCGCCGGAGTCGAAAGTCACGCCCTTACCCACCAGCACCACGGTGGTCAGATCAGGTCTATCTGCGTTGTGCTCCAGCACGATGAGCTTGGGCTCCTCTTCTGAGGCCTCGGCCACAGCCATGAAGATGCCCATGCCCAGCGCCTTGCACTTGGCGCGGCCCAGCACATCCAGCTTCAGCCCGGTTTCGGCGGCCAATGCTTCGGCTTTCGCAGCCATGATCGACGGCGTCATGCGGTTCGCCGGGGCATTCACCAGATCGCGCGCCAACGTTACGCCCTGGACGATGGCCAGCGCCCGGTCGATGCCGGCCTGGAAGGCAGCCAGATCGGCGGCATCCAGCCCGACGATGGTTAGCGTTTCCGGGTCAGGCTTCCAATCCTTTGGCGGCTTCGAGCGGTAGCCTGCGTAACGGTAGAGGCCCAGCAGCGAACCTTCCGTCAACGCGCCGGCCGCGGCTGCCGGATCAAGTCCGCCAACGCCAGCGCCGTGTACGATGGTGGCGGCGCTCTTCGCGCTCAGCTCGCGCGCCCTGCGGATGGCCGTCGCTGCCGCCCCGCGGGCCGCGGCCAGATCGAACTTGGCGCTTTCACCCAGTCCCACGACGAGCACGCGGCCTGCCGGCAGCGCTCCCCGCGTGTACAGCACCAGCGTTTCGCCACTTTTGCCCGCGAAGTCTCCGGCCGCAATCACGTCGCTGATCGCGCCGCCTAGCGCCTTGTCCACCGCGCCCGTTGCGCCGCCCGGCGCCATCACGCCCTGGAACAGGTTGACGATGATGAGGTCAGCCGCGATTTCGGTGATGTTGGTTTGTTTGGTGATGATGTTCATTGTGATCTCCGGGTTGTGTGTTGTGTAGTATCCGTTATTTGATTAACAGCCCTGCGCGCAGGCTTGCCAGGATCTCCAGCGCGCGCGCAAGCCGTTCTTTGTTCTCTGGCACATTGAACCATTGGCTGGCGCCGGAGGGGTGGGGCAGCGGCACCACGATGCGCCCAACGCGCTCGAAGCGCTCGCCGATCAGCCCGGTCATGGTGGAGGTCCTAGAAACCTGGTTTCTGCCAGAAACCAGGTTTCTCGCGTTGCCTAAGAATCGATCGATTGCCAGCCCGCCAATCGGAACGATCACCTGCGGCTGAATGAGCGCCAGCTCGGCCTCCAGCCACGGTGCACACAGCGCCTGTTCCGCACGCGAGGGCACGCGATCGCCGCGGCCGGCCGGATGTGGGCCGGGGTAGCAGCGCGTGATCGCGACCATCGCCTGCGTGGCGCGGAACTCGGCCTCGTCGAAGCCGGCCTGCGCCAGCCAGCGGAACAGCCGCTTGCCCGCGGGGCCTGAAAACGGCTTGTGCGTTACATCCGCCTCGTGCCGGCCCGGCGCCTGGCCCACGGTCATAAAGATCGCGCCCGCGTTCAGGGTGGAGATTGGCGAGGAGCCGATGAAGTAGCCCGCATCCGCACAGCGGCGGCAGGCGGTTAGCGACATCTGATGTTCGGCAAGTGTCATGGTGAGTCCTGCAGCCGTTCGAGTTCCCAAACCAACCGTCCCCTGGCTGAGTTCTTCTGGTCCTGCGCTTCGCACTGTAGGCATCGATAGACTATGCCTGATCGGTCGAGCTGTTCAGGATCTTCTCGATCGCCGCCAGCTCCTCCTGCGAAAACGCCAGATTTGCCAACGCTCCCACCGCGTCTTCGATCTGCCCGACCCGACTCGCGCCGACCAGCGCAGATGTCATCTGCGGATGGCGCAGCACCCAGGCGATTGCCATCTGGGCCAGGGTTTGGCCGCGGGCCAGGGCGATGGCGTTGAGCTGGCGCACTTGGGCAATGCGCGCGGGTGAGACCCGATCGCCCCAGTGGAACCGGTTATCCAGCTTGGCCGCGCGCGAGTCGCCAGGGATCTCCCGCAGGTATTTGTCGGTGAGGATGCCTTGATCCAGGGGCGAGAAGCAGATGCAGCCGATGCCCTCCTCGGCAAGTGTATCCAGCAACCCGTCCTCAATCCAGCGGTCGAACATGTTGTAGCGGGGCTGGTGGATCAGGCAGGGGGTGCCGAGCTGGCGCAGGATGGCCGCGGCCTGGCGGGTCTGCTGGGGATTGTAGGTGGAGATGCCCGCGTAGAGCGCTCGTCCGCTGCGCACGATGAAGTCCAGCGCGGCCATGGTCTCCTCCAGCGGCGTCTCCGGGTCGGGCCGGTGGCTGTAGAAGATATCCACGTAGTCCAGACCCATGCGCTTGAGGCTCTGGTCCAGGCTGGCAACCAGGTACTTGCGCGAGCCCCATTCGCCGTACGGCCCCGGCCACATGTAGTACCCGGCCTTGTTGGAAATGATCAGCTCGTCGCGGTAGAGCTTGAAGTCCTGGGCAAAGATGCGGCCGAAGGTCTCCTCGGCCGAGCCGGGGGGCGGGCCGTAGTTGTTGGCCAGGTCGAAGTGGGTGATGCCCAAATCGAAGGCGCGACGCAGCAAGGCGCGGGCGTTCTCCAGCGGGTCAACGCCGCCGAAGTTATACCACAGGCCCAGCGAGATGGCAGGCAGCTTCAGGCCGCTGCGGCCGCAGCGGTTGTAGCGTAGCGTGTCGTAGCGGTTTTCAGATGGATGATACACGGTCATCGGGCGCCCCTTTGATTGCGATTGGATTACATAACATTACAGCCCCGGTGAGTGCCGGTTACGGCGTCTGGTAGGCGCCGCAAGTCGGTTGGCCTTTGGACGTCGGGTAAAGGCAGACCAGCTCATAGTCGCCCGCGAACCGGGCGATCACAGCGGCATGTTGGTCATAGGTCGATGAGGGCCGCAGTTCGATGAAGCGATCCAAATCGTAGGTGGTCCACTCGAGCGTGTAATCTCGATCTGAGTTGAGCGGAAAACCTCTGACCAGCGGGCCGCGGAGCGGGGCGGGCAGCGCCTCTGCGCCGGACGCCTGCAATCCGGTTTGAACCAGGGCGTTTGCATGTTTCAGTTGGCTGCGAGCGTTCTCCGGCAGCAGCTCAAAACCTGCCAGGACGGCCATGATCAGGGCTAATATCAGCGGCGTGCGCAAACGCACCCATAGGGGCGCGTTTTCACGGCTGAATTCCACCGTTCTGCCGGCAGTCCAACGCAGCAACGCCACTATCGGTACGGTCAGCCAGGCGATCGGGATCGCGAAAATCATGCTGGTGAGTACGGCTCCCCCGACATTCGTCAGCGAACCTATGCGCAGCAAGGTGCTGACAAACACCGCGATCGCGGCGGCCAGGCTGCCCAATAGAACCCCCACCATCGCGCTGGACGGCCGCGAGGTGAGGAAGCCCAGGCCCGCGCCCACCAGGCTATGCAGCACGATGTTACCCAGCGGCCCCAGGGGCGGTTGATAAAGGGGCACCCCTGGCAAAACAACACGGTTGACGAGCTGAGACACAAGCCCATAGCTCAGGCCCAGCCCCGCGCCCAGGAGGCTGCCGAGGACGCGCCGCCGCGTTTCAAGCGTTTGCTGCATCTCGGGAGTCGACCCGGCTGCACGCTCCCATGCCGAAGGCGGCGTCTTAGGATTACTGATGGTCACGCGATAGCTCCTCGCAGGGGATGATGATTTCAAGACGGCAGTTGATCGAAGCCCCGGCATAAAGGCGGCTCATCCAAGGTGACGTAAAGGCATACCAGGTTCCAGCCATTGGCAAAACGTGCGACAACCACGGAGTGATTGTCGAAGTTGCGCCCTGGCCGGGCGATGCGGTAGCGTTCGATGTCACGGTGCTCCCAAGCTAGTTGGAATTGCCCGGCGCCGCGCGCCTGGAAGGCATTATCTGCCATATCACGCAGAGGCTTTGGTAACTCCCCACTGGCCTGTGCCTGCTGTAAGAGCGCGTTGGTCTTGACAAGCAAGATTCGGGCATCCGAGCGATACAAGTTGAGCGCTCCGACGAGACCTACGCCGACAATCAACAGCGCCGGTTTCAAGAGGCGGGCCGACCAGGGCAGCCGATCGCGATGGGTCTCCTCCAGGCTATTGACTCCCCACCGCAGGGCGCCGAGTAGCGGTATCAGCATGCCCCAGAATGGCAGAGCCAGGAGGATGCCTGTGACCGCGACCGCCACCAGGACTGTTTCGGACAACCTTGCCTCGATGAAGCTGCCTATCACGATGATGACCGCGCTGACCGCGCTGGCCAGGAAGGCGCCTTGCACACTGCCCAAGGGCCACGCGCAGATCGCACCTAATGTCCCGCCCCCTAACGCGTACAACGCGATATTGCCAACCGCGCCATAGGGTGGTTGATATAGAGGCACTGCCGGCATCGCCACGCGATTGATAAACTGTGAGACGATTCCGTAAGTCAGCCCCAACAAACCACCCAGAACGAGACCGGTCCACCGCCGGTATCGGTCATCAGGCGGCGAAAACCGCAGCGTAATCATGGTGACAACTGCCAGATAATCCAGCTTTGGCGCGCGTCGGAACGCGCTTACTTCAAGATATAGTAGGTGGCCTTGCGATCTCCCACCTTAATGATCAGCCCCTGATCCACCATATCGGCCAGCTCGCGGCGGATCGTTTCATCGCTGAGGTCAGGAAAGAGCTCGCGGAACTCACGGTTGGTGATGGCGCCGTGCTCAGCCAGGTGGGCCAGGGCGCGTTCCTGACGGGGATTCAGCCGGCGGTTGCCCCAGCGCGGGGCCGGCTCCGCGCTCACCAGGTCGTCTCCCCGGCCGCGCAGTGTCACCTTGAACCCGGCGACTGTCTCCTCGAAGGTTGGTGCGGGCAACCCTGCCTCGGCCATTGCCGCCACCATGCGATCAATACCGTACCCCAGCCGCTCCACGAAGCCCAGGTCAGACAGGGCTTGCACGATCGCTTCGTTGCGCGAAAATCGTTCCACCAGCAGGTTTTCCAGGGTCACGTGTCCCGGCAGGCGGCCGGGGCTGTAAACTTCTAACCGATCGCTGAACATCAGCACTCGGATGTTGTCGCCGCGGATCGCGTAGTCACGGTGCGCCACGGCATTGACGATGGCCTCGCGCACCACGGGCAATGGGTATTCGGTCGTTTCCTGGCGGGTAAAGCCGCTGAGCCGCATGCCGCGCCGCATATTAGCGGCAACGAACGCTTCGGCTTGGCGGATCTGTTCAGGCAGGGCGCCGGTGGCATCCTGGCGCAGAAACTCATCCCCCATGGTCGCCCCGGCATAGCGCACTAAGCTCAACTGGGCATTGCGCAGGAAGCGTTGGGGCTGGCGGCCAAATAGGAGCACCCCTGCGTAGGTGGGCAACAGGCCATCCTCGGTGCTGTGGCCGGTCTCCGACCGTGCCACCCCCGCCACCCCCACCAGGCCCCCACGGGCCAACAGGGTGCGCTGCCATTCCTCGCCGGCCGGGACACCGAGAGCAGCCAGATAGGACGCCACCTGGGCCGCATCGAGATCGGCCAGGGTGGCATCGGCCGCAGGGCGTGATTCGAACCCTGCTTCATCCCTGGCCAGCAGCAGAGCGGCCAGTTCAGCACTGCTCAAAAGACGGTTGTGTGCGCCCGTCCGCGAGAGATAGCGGCCGTTGAGGCTGTACGCATGCGGCAGGCCCGGAGGAACTTCCGTAATGCAGACAATCTTGTCGTCGAGGGCGACGCGATGAGGACGAGGCAAGATGAGCGGCGGGGTGGACAGCAGGCCGGCCGCTTGCACGGTGGCCATCGCTGCATCGTGATCGGCCACACCCTGCAGCTTGCCGTTTGGACCGACACCCAGTATGACAATCCCGCCGTGCGCGTTTGCCAGCGCCACCAACGTTTCGGCCAGCCGGGACGGGGTGACGCTGCCCGGCGCGTAGGCAACACGCTCGCCGGAGTTGTTGGCCAAGAGTTGGCGAACACTATCAGGTGTCCAAGACGGTGGCGCCATAACCATCGATCTGCGTCCTATCCTTCAGGTAAGGTCACGCTTTGCACGCGCCAGTGAACATCTGCATCGATTTGATCCGGCACCAGGCTGATGAGCTGCCAGACGGCTCGGCGGATTTCTCCATCGAGCATAATCTCCGTCTCGACCACCGCGCTTTCGCGACCGCAGATCCAAACCTGCTCAGTCGCTGTCACCTGATCCGGTGTGCAGGGCCGCCCTCCGGCCGGATCGGTGCTGACGCTGGCGGGATGAGTGACCGAGAGTATCCGGATGCCTTCGGCCGCCTTGCTGCCGACCGCAGACGTATCTGCTTTGGCGATCAGGAATCCGTTCGTTGGCGGTGTCGGAGCCGTTCCCTGGCGGGCGGTGGGCTTGCTGTTTCGCAGCAATGCAACGACAACCCCTTCCGGATAGGTGGGGTCAGGCGGCGCGTTGTAGCAGAAGTCGATGGTGTAGGCCGACGGATCCTCGTCGAAGTTCAGGGCTGCTGCTTCCCCTGTGCGGCGATAGGTGCGTGACTCGCATAACAGGCTGCGGTGGTTCTCCAACCGATTGTAGGTTGTTACCGTCTCGATCGTCTGCGAACCGTCCGTCTTGATCGGAGCGGCGATACGTGCGTTGCCGACGAAGTGCTTGGCTCGGAAGCCTGTCGCACGGCTTTCCCAGCGGAAGATGGATAGCCGCGTAGGGAGTTGGCTGTCGGCATAGCCGAGGATGCTGATTTCGGCAACCTTGCAGACGCCCTTGGTAGAAATGGGCGGATGATAGATGATCTCGACGTCGGAGGCGCCGGTTTCGCTCAGGTAGCCAAGGCCTTTGCCTGAATAGAAGTCGGGCAACAGCCGGTACGGGATCAGCATCGTGGGGCGATAGGGGCTCTCGTTGCCCTGCCCTTCAGGCACGACGTTTGTCTGTCTGTCGAACACAGCCGCGCCGATCGGGCCGCGCTTGATAGTCGCCCCATCCGCCCGGTAGGGCGCCTGCACCAAGGTGTTGTCGTAGCGATAGACAACGAGCCATTCCAGGTCACCATCATCGTCGAAGTTGCATTCCTGTTGTTTGCCCAGGATGGGGTCCCAATCATCCGGGACGACGTCGGCCAGGTACTGCGGCAGCTCCGCTACTTTCGGCCGGAACAGTTTGAACGATGTTCCATCACGGCCCAAAAGCAGAAGGATCGCCAAAGCAGCCAGCAGGATAACGGCGATCAGGAAGCCACGATTCTTGATCATCAGCGATGCTCCGATACGCGGTGCAAGTTGCTAACCTGGCACGACACCTCAGGCCACATGCCTGACCTGCCTCTCAGTCGGCTGCCGGAGCCGGTGCAGCAGAGGCGGATGCTACAACCTCAGCCTCAGGCTTGACCTCGGTCTTGGCGCGCGTGCGCCCCTTCCGGGTGACGCGGGGCTTGGGCTGGCCAGGTTGCGGCGCCAACAATGCGCGCGGCAAGATCTCATCCATTCGCTCTACCAGGACGACATCCAATTCGCGCTGCACCTGGCGCGGCACATCAATCAAGTCCTTCTGATTGCGCTTAGGGATCAGCACCACCTTCAAGTGCATGCGGTGTGCGGCCATCAGCTTTTCCTTGAGTCCACCGATGGGCAGCACGCGGCCGCGCAAAGTGATTTCACCCGTCATGGCGACATCGTGGCGGATGGGCCGTTCGCTCAACGCTGAAATCAGCGCCGTGGCCATGGTGACGCCTGCGCTGGGCCCGTCCTTGGGGATGGCGCCCTCGGGCACATGGATGTGCAGGTCGATCTTGTCGAAGTCAATCTGGCCCAGGCCGAATTCAGGCGCATGCGAGCGGGCATACGTCAGGGCTGCCTGCGCCGATTCCTGCATCACCTCACCGATCTGTCCGGTCAAGGTCAGCGCACCCTTGCCTTCCATCGCCGAAACCTCAACCTGCATCACGTCGCCGCCCGCTTCGCTCCATGCCAGGCCGTTCGCCACGCCGATCTCATCCTGTTCGTTGCCCAGCCATTCGCTGAACTCCGGCGGCCCCAGGAATTTGTTGACGAGGGCAGGCGTGATGCTGTGCGGCGCTCGCTTGCCCTCAGCGATGCGGCGGGCCACCTTGCGGCAGATGTTGGCGATCGCGCGCTCCAGATTGCGCACTCCTGCCTCATAGGTGTACTCCCGAATCATCGAGCGCAGGGCGGCCGTGCTGAATTGAATCTGCCTGGGGATCAGGCCGTGTGCCTCGAGTTGGCGCGGCACCAGGAACTGGCGTGCGATGGCCAGTTTCTCTTCTTCGATGTAACCCGGGAATTCGATCACCTCAAGGCGGTCGCGCAATGCCGGCGGCACAGGGTCAAGGTAGTTGGCGGTGGTGATGAACATGACCTTGCTCAGGTCGTACGGCACCTCGAGGTAGTGATCGCTGAACGCGTGGTTCTGTTCCGGATCCAGCACCTCCAACAGCGCGGATGACGGATCGCCCCGGAAATCCATGCCCAGCTTATCGATTTCGTCCAACATGAAGAGCGGATTGATCGTCCCGGCCGTGTGCATGGTTTGGACAATGCGGCCCGGCAAGGAACCGATGTAGGTGCGGCGGTGACCTCGGATTTCGGCCTCATCGCGCACACCGCCCAGGCTCAATCGGACGAACTTCCGCCCCAGCGCCTCGGCAATCGATTTGCCCAGGCTGGTTTTTCCGGTGCCGGGTGGGCCCACGAAGCACAGGATCGGGCTTTTCATCTTCTCTTGGGCCAGCTTGCGCACGGCGATGTGTTCCAGGATCCGTTCTTTTACCTTAGGCAACCCGTAATGGTTGTCTTCCAGGACTTTGGCTGCGCGGGGCACGTCCAGATTGTCCTCAGTGGCTGTGTGCCACGGCAGTTCCAGCAGCCAGTCCACATAGTTGCGGATGACGGTCGTTTCGGGCGAGGCCGGCGGCATGGCTGCCAGTTTCCCGATCTCCTTCTCGACCTTGGCGTATACCGCTTCAGACGGCTGCGCCTTGGCCAGCTTTTGTCGCAGCTCTGCGATCTCGTGTTGAGCCTCGTCCCCCTCGCCTAGCTCGGTCTGGATGGCGCGCATCTGCTCACGCAGGTAATACTCGCGCTGAGATTTGTCGACCTCCTGCTGCACCTGGGTTTGGATGCGATCCTCCAGCTCCAGCACATCCAGCTCTTGCCCCAGGATAATGCTCAGACGTTGCAGCCGCTGGTTGGCGTCCAGCGTCTCCAGGAGTTCCTGGCGTTGTGCGACTTCCAGATCCAGGATGTGAGCCAGCAGGTCGGCCAGGCTGCCAGGTTCATGCTCGTTCATGGCCGCCACGTACGCGTCATCGGGCAAGTTAGGATTGAGGCCGACCACTTTCTCGAAGAGTGCCAGCACCGCGCGCATCAGCGCTTCGCTGGCCATATCATGGCGTTCGTCCTCGTAGAGCGGCACCCCACGCACGCGCAGGTATGGCTCGGAATCCACCAGTTCGATGATGCGCACGCGCTCCAGGCCCTGCACCAACACCGTTGTGCTGCCATCGGGCATCCGCAATACCCGGCCCACCTCTACCGCGGTGCCGATGGTGTAGAGGTCAGTCAGGCCGGGGTCGATCAGCTCGGTGTCCCGTTGCGCGACCACCAGCAGCGGCACCTCCATCGCCTCGGCGGCTTCAACCGCGCGCGAGGACCGATCGCGTCCCAAGAACAGGGGCGTAACCAGGTTTGGAAAGACCACCGTATCAGGCAGAGGCAAGACGGGATACTCGTTGCCTTCTAGCCCTTCCAGGTCATGGCCGTGGGGACGGCGCACTTCACCGTAGGTGCGGCCCGTCCGGCGTCGCGCCAGCATATTCACCAGGGGCCACTCAGGCCCGATGCGTGGTCCTGGTCCACCATCCAACTCGCTCAAGATTCCTCCACCACAATCCGGTGTCGTCTCAGTCCGGTACCGGCGTTCCCGCCGTCTCATCTTCGAAAACCCAGTCGTCTGGGGCAAATGCATCAGGGTGGCGCGCAGCCCAGGCGCGCCGCGCTTGGGCCACCACAAAGATCGATCCTGTCACGCAGATGAGATCATCCGGTCCGGCCCAGGCCAGCGCCTCGGTAAACGCCGCGTTGAGATTGGTGTGGACACTGATGGGGCAGGTCGCGTTGACGCTGCGCACCAGGTCGGCAAGCTGCGCCGGCTCGGCTGAGCGCGGGTGACCGCTCTTGGTGACGATGACCTTGTCAGCCGGCCGGTAGCCGGTGCTGGCTACAGGCTCCAGGAACGTCTTCAGCATGCCGATGATATCTTTGTCGGATGACGCGCCGAAAATCACGGCCAACTGTCGCCTGGGCGGACGCGGAAAATAGTCAGCCAGCGCCGCGCGCAGTTTTTGCGCGGAATTCTCGTTGTGGGCGCTATCGACCACCAAGGTCGGGCAATGCTGCGACCTGGCATCGCACTGCAATATCTCAAAGCGTCCCGGCCAACGTGCAGCCGCCAGGCCGGTTCGCAGCGCTTCATCGGGGATGTGGATGCCCTGGTTGCGCAATTCCTGCAGGATGGCGATCGCTGTGGTCGCATTATCGCGTTGGTGCCGGCCCAAGAGCGACAGATGCAGGTTTCTCAGCAGCGGCTCATCCCCAGGCCCGCGCACGGTCAGGGTTTGGCCTGTCAGATCGTATGGCAAGCCAGGCGCATCGCCTTGTTCGTATGTCCAATCCTGTCCCACGACAACTAACCGCGCTTTCGTGTCGGCACAGACCCGCTGAATGACGGCCATCGCTTCCGGCTCTTGCGGTGCGCTGACGACCGGCACACCCGGCTTGATAATGCCGGCCTTTTCGAACGCGATGAGGGATAAGGTGTGACCCAGCAGCTCCACATGATCATAGCTCAGGCTGGTGATGGCACAGACAGTGGGGTGCACCACGTTGGTGGCATCCAGGCGACCGCCGAGACCGACCTCCAACACCGCCCAATCGACCCCGTTTTGAGCGAAGAACTCAAATGCCAGCGCTGTCATGATCTCGAAAGCCGTAATGTCGGGGGTTGCTTCGATGGCTGGTTTGCAGTATTCCAGCAGATCGACCAACTCGGCTTTGCTCATCAGGCCGCCGTTCAGGCGAATTCGTTCCCTGAAGGTGTGCAGGTGCGGCGAGGTGTAAAGGCCCGTCTTGTAGCCGGCCGCCTGCAGCACTGACTCAACCATTGCCGAGGTCGAGCCTTTACCTTTGGTGCCGGCGATATGGACACAGCGAAAACGCTCATGGGGGCGTCCCAGCTTCTCGAGCAAGTGCTCCATCCGGCTGAGGTCGAAAGTCACTGCATCGTAAGGATAGCGCGCCTTTTTCTCGTAATTTACGTAATTGAAAATGTACTCCAGGGCATCCTGGTAACGACCCATATCAACGCTCCATGCGGCTGGATGATCGGTTTAGTTTATCCAGAGTCGTCATTTTAGCGCAACGAGAGGCAAAACACAAACGGCTTGCTGATTCGTGCCGGCGGTGGCATAATCCAGCGGATGATATCGGCCACACCAACTTGCTGAGGTTAGGGTGCGCAGACATATCTGGGTCTTGTTGGCCTATCTATTCCTGAGCCTTGTGCTTACATGGCCGCTGGCAGCGCAGTTTGCCACACACGTTCCCGGCGACGGCATCGACGATCCAGCGCTGGCGTGGAACTTGTGGTGGGTCAAGCATTCCCTGGTGGATCAGTTGCAGAATCCTTTTGCATGCAACTGGCAGTTTTGGCCCATCGGCATCAACCTTGCGTTCTACACCCTCACCATCCTCAACGGCTTGCTGAGCGTGCCGCTCCAGGCCATCTTTGGCATTATTCCAGCCTACAATACTCTGCTCCTCTCATCCTTTGTCCTCAGCGGTTTTGGGGCCTACCTGCTGTGTGTGGAGGTCCTGGGCGCCTGGAAACCGGGAAGTAAGGGGGGGCGGGGGCCTGCCAGGCCTCCTGACTTGCTTGTCTTTTTGCCGGCCTTTCTCGGCGGTGCGCTTTATGCGTTTGCTTCGGCCAAGATGTTTTACGCGGCGCTGGGGCAAGGGAATATCGCCAGCTCGCAGTGGATCCCCTTCGCGATGCTCTATGTGCTTCGCGCCGCGCGCACGGAAGGCCGGCCGCGTGATGCTGTGCTGGCGGCGCTGTTTCTGCTTCTTCAGGCTTACGCGGAGTTGACCTATGCGTCTTTTCTGCTGGTCTTCATCGGATTGGTAGTGCTTTGGAGATTGTTTTCTGGGGCCAAGGCGCTTCCATGGATTGTTCGTTTTGTGCTGTTGGGGGTGCTTTTTGCCGTCGGGATCGCACCGGTCCTGGCCAACATGCTCCCCGATTTGCGGGCTGAAGGGGACTTTTTCACGTCTGGCGGCGGGTTTGCCGATGTGTTCTCGGCCGATCTGGCCGGCTATGCCGTGCCGACACAGCTTCATCCGCTCCTGGGAGATGTGATTCGCGGGTGGGCCGGCGATGCATCCCCGCAGGCGGCCGGTCGGGAATTCGCGGTGAACAAAGGACAGCATATTTACCTTGGCTACGTGGCAGTGCTACTGGCCGTTGTCGGCATGTGGCACGGACGACGTTGGGGGGGAAGTTGGTTTTGGGCGACGGCAGCATTGCTCTTCCTTTTGCTGACCTTGGGCCCCAGCCTGCGTATTGCCGGCGTCGACACCGGCTTTCCCTTGCCGTTTCGGCTGATGGAGCAGTTGCCGTTCTTTAAGGGCAACCGCTACCCCAGCCGTTACAGCGTCATGCTTTTGGCCAGCCTGGCGCCGTTGGTGGCATTGGGGATGCAGCGGCTGCTGGGCAGCGTGGGCCGGCCTCGCAAAAGCGGGGACGGCTTCCAGTTGTCGGGCTACGCCTTGGGTTGCTTCGCGTTCACGCTTGCCTTGTTGACGTTTGAACATCTATCGCTGCCTCTGCCGACATCGAACCTGGGAAAGGTCCCGGCGCTCTATGACATTGTTGCAGCAGAGCCGGAAGATTTTGCCCTGCTGGAGTTGCCCTTAGGCTGGCGCAACGGCGCGCGCGTGGCCGGCAAGCAGGATATCCTGATTATGCAGCAGCTTTGGTACCAGGCCCGCCACGGCAAACGCCTTTTGGGAGGTAATACCTCACGTAATCCGGAGGTTAAATTCCAGTACTTCAGCGAAAATCCTACGCTGGCGCGCCTGATCGCCCTGACAAACGCCGCCGACCTGCCCCAGCACGATGCCTTACGTGCCGCATTGGCGGCCTTGCCGGTGACCGACGACGACGCGGCCGCGGCCCGTGCATGGGCCGCTTTCTTTGATATTCGCTATGTCATGGTGCACCGGGATAAGCTGCCGGCTCAGGCCGAGACGCTGCTGCGCCAGCTTCTGCCGGTGACGACGGTGGCCGAAGAAGGCGACCTGGTCCTCTATCGTGTTGCTGAGCCGCTGGCGCCGTCGAGCGTTTTCTTTCCTGGCACGGATCAGGGGCGCGCTATCCTGGGCGAAGGATGGAGTCCCCCGGCCGGCGGCGCGCACCCAACAACTGTGTATGCGCAGCGTCGCGAGGCCCGGCTTCTGTTGCCTTTGCCGTCGGGCGCGACGACAGTACGCTTCGATGGGCAATCGCTTGCGGCCGGTCAGCGCGTGACATTGCTTGTCGATGGCCGAGCGATCGGCGAGCAGCCCTGGCCCCAGGGGGCGCGGCAGCTTGAATTCGCCATCCCGGCCGATCCGGCGCGGCCACCTCTCAGTGATGTGCGCTTGCGTTTTACGTTGACGACATCTGTGACCGAGTTAGCCCGGCAACTCGGTCGGGTGGGTGTGGCCGGAGTGTTGGTGCGCAGCGCGGGACAAGAGACCGGCGACTTCGCTCATATCTACATCGATGGGGTTGATCGTTCGCTCAACCAACGCGGCTATAACCTGGTAGCTTTTGATTCGGTCACCGGCACGGTGTTGGCCGCGGCCAGTTTCGATACGCATGGCGATCCGGCGGCCAGCGCCGGGTTGGCGCGTTGGGTGGCCGCGTTACCTGCTGGCGCAGCGGTTGCCGGTGCAGTGCGAGATGAGGGGACCGCCCAATTGACGGAGGAGGGTGTTGCCGCCCTGGCTCGCTTAGGCGTGGCCGTCGACCTGCGCGGCCGATTCCGTTGGGGGCATGCTTTCATCGGCCAGGTGGGTGGGACGCCAGGCGCTGCTGCTGAGGCGGTCGGCGGCGTTGTCGCCGTTCAGGTGTCAGCCGGACTTCCGGTGAGCGCGCCGGAGGCTGCGCTGGCATTGGAGCGCGTCGAAATTGTCCAATAATTGGTGCTTGCATTTCTGGCGATTGTGCGCTATAATCTACCACGGATAGACAGGTGACTCGATGGAAGGCGTGGGCGTAGGCGCCGTTGCCTGATCGGCTATCGGCGTGGCCGAGTAGGACGGGCTTGTGGTTCTGGCTGATGATCGTGTTGCACGGGTAATGAGGACCTGGCCGGGACGAATCGTGCTTGATTGGAGGCCGTTCCACTGCTTTAGGCTGGCCACGGAAACGCCGCAACGTCTGGCAATGCTGCCGAGAGTGTCGCCAGAGCGCACTGTGTAGCTTGCTGGACAACCTGTCGAGCTCGATGAGCTTGTGGCGCCGGATGAATAGCTCGAAGTGCCGGGCACTGCCAACCGTTGACCGGGATAGATCACTGAGCTGAGGCTCAGTCCGTTGGCTTGCGCCAGGGTGGAGGCTGAAACGCCGCAGCGCCGCGCAATCCCCGAAAGGGTGTCGCCTGAACGGACCACATAGGAAGGGCCGCAGCTTGCTGATGCGGCGCTTTGCACTGCGCTATGAGCGGAGGCGCGACTCGGCGCCAGGGTGGAGGATAGCCCTAAGAGAATGACTATGATCAGCAGATTGATGCCGGCCAGATGGTTATTCATAGCACATCCCCTTGGCTCCGATCGTCATGATCGGGCCGCCATGCAGCACTGCACTTTGTTCAGTGACATCGTTGGTTCGCGCGCGTCCAGGAAAGATTATATCATATTCTGGTATCCACTGCAATATCTCCCGTGCGGGTGATTGTCTATGCTTAGTAATATTAAGGTGCCGAGGCGGATCAGTTTCTGGTTGTTGGTATTCCTTTTGTTTTTGGGATTGCCGCCGGCACAAGCTGCCGAAGGCCCGGCTTCGCTTTGGTCAACTTTTACCGTTGCGGATGGCCTTCGTTCCGGCAATATCCTGTCCGTTCTGGTAGCACAGGATGGTGCGCTCTGGTTCGGCGCCGACACCGGGGCAGCCCGCTACACCGGCGAATGGCGTTGGTACTCTGAGGCGGATGGTCTGCCGCCAGGCAAAGTGCACGCAATCGCCCAGACTGACGATGGCGCGCTCTGGTTTGCCACAAGCTCGGGCCTGGCGCGGCTTGCGCCCGGGAGCGAACGTTGCACTGTCTGGACTCAGAATGATGGGCTTCCATCGGATGATATTCTCAGCCTGGCGCCTGCCGTCGATCATGACAGGCAAGGTGTCTGGGCCGGCACTTCTCAAGGGCTTGTCTACGTGGACCCCGAGAGGGTGGAAGCTGCGAGCGGCATTCCGCAGGGCAACATCCAGGCCCTGGCGCTTACGTTCGATGATCACTTGTTGGTAGGAGTGCAGGGGCGCGGGATATGGCGCGGTGACGGCGATGGGCGGTGGGTTGCGGACGAAGATGCCCTGCTCCAGGGGGATCTTTATGTGCTCTGGCCTGAAGGAGCCGACGACGTGTGGGTGGGCACGTCGCATGGACTTGTGCATCGAGCGAGCGGAAGCTGGGTGCAGTTTCCGCTGACTGAAGATGACAGCCGTTTGCCGGTGTTGTCCATTGTCCGTGATCCGCAGGGCGGCCTGTGGGTGGGCACTGATCGAGGGGTAATCCATGATCCCGATGGCCGGCAGGACGGCCTGCCCGTAACGCATCTGCGTGCAAAGTCGGGTGGTCTTGTCAATGACTATGTGCGCGCAATGGCTATCGATCGCGATCGTGCGCTATGGCTGGGCACCATCGGCGGCGTGAATCGCTATGCCGGCATTATCTGGCAGGTTGTGACGGACGAGCCTGTGAGTGGGCAGCGCATCAACGCCGTGTTGGTCGATCGGGAGCAGCGCGTGTGGGCGGCGACTGAGTCCAAGGGCCTGGCCCTATGGGACGGGGAAAGCTGGCAGAGGCTATCTGCTGGCGAGGATCTGCTCGACGATCGGATCGTGGCGCTGTTTGAGGATAAGGCCGGCCGTATCTGGGTTTCGACGGGCACAACTGTGGGGTTCTTGACACAATCGGCGCAATCGTGGCAGTTCGAACCATTGGCAGGATCGGATTTGATTGGCCCCCCGGTGTTTGCCTTTGCCGAGGATGCGCAGGATGGCGTGTGGCTGGCATCTGGGCAGGGCGCCGTGCGGTGGACTGAGTCCGGCGGATTCGAGCGCGTGGTCGAACTGGAAGGCAAACGCGTCAATGCCGTGTATCAGGCTGCTGACGGCGTTTTGTGGTTCGGAACCCGGTCGGATGGCATGCTGCGGCGAGTCGAGGGCCAATGGCAAACGTTTGCAGGCTCAAGCGGCGCGAGTGTGAACGATGTGGTCGTCGATGGCGTTGGGGAGACTGAGGACGGCAGCCTGTGGGTGGGCACCTACAATGATGGACTGTGGCGCTATCGCGACGAGCGTTGGGAACGGATGGATATGAATCTGGCCAGTCCCAAGGTGCTGTCGCTCGATGCGGCGGATGGCCTGTGGGTGGGCACCCGCCAGGGGGTGACGCGATTTGATGGCACGACCTGGCAGAGCTATGCCGGAGATGTCCTGCCTGACGGCTGGGTGACAGCCGTTGCTGCCGGGTCGGAGGGATCGGCTTGGATCGGCACCACCAGTGGACTGGTGCGCCACAGGCCGGAGCGATCCCTGCCCTGGGTTGAGATCGAGTCGGTCAACCTTCAAACGCCTCACGATGGCAGTGTGACATTCGATAGCGATCTTATTCAGATCGTGCGAGTGCAAGGCGGCGACTTGGCGACTCGCGCGAAGGATCTGATCTACCTGACGCAACTATCGGGCGTTGATGTGGTCCCCCAGATTCACACCGATGCGCAAATCACCTCCTATAATAGCCGGACATTGTCAGCGGGCACCTACGTTCTGCGCGTGACTGCGCGTGATGCTGCGTTCAACTACTCCCAATCGGCGGAGGTTAACATTGTGATACCGCAATTGGTGAGGCTGCCCGGCGGTCAGCGCGTGCGGGCCGATGTGTTCTATCCGTTCGTAGCGCTGGGGGTCCTGGCCGTGGCGGGCATGGGCGCCAGCAGCGGCATTGGCCTGCGTGCCCGGGCCCGCGCTCGAAAGATGGCAGCAGAAACGGCTGAGCGGCAGCGCGAAGCGCTGGCGCGTGCGTTCAATCCGTACATCTCCGGCGAGCCCATTCGCCAGGCGGACATGTTCTTCGGGCGTGACGAGTTGCTGCGGCGCATTTTTAACGCCTTGCATCAGAACAGCATCATGATTCATGGCGAGCGGCGGATGGGGAAAACCACGTTGCTCTATCAACTGGCCGATCAACTGCGTCAGGCGGAAGATCCCGAGTGGGTTTTCGTGCCGGTCTACGTCGACCTGGAAGGCACGCCGGAGGAGCAGTTCTTTCATCATTTGATGGATGCTATCTGGGGCGCGCTGCAGGGCTATCTCACCGACGATACCTTTGTCCCCCACTATCAGACTGTCGCACCTGTTGAATACGACGATCGCGACTTCGTGGCCGATCTTCGAGGCCTGCTGGATCGCCTTAAGGATGTGGTCGAGCCGCGCAAGTTTCGTGTGATCTTGTTGATGGATGAGATGGATGTGCTGAGCAGTTACAATACGCTCGTGCAACAACAGCTCCGCCGGGTCTTTATGAGCGCTCTCGCAACCAATCTGGGGGCAGTTGTGGCGGGTATCCAGATCAGCAAGGAATGGGACCGCCTGGAGAGTCCCTGGTACAATCTGTTCAATGAAATCGAGCTGGAGCCTTTTCCCCCTGATCAAGCCCGTAAGTTGTTGGCCGAGCCGGTGCGTGGCGTCTATGAGTGGGATCAGGAGGCGCTGGATTTCGTGATCGATCAATCTGCGGGCCGGCCGCATCGCCTTCAACAATATGCGCTCGAAGCGGTGAACTTGATGTTAGCGGCTAAGCGCTTGCGTATCACTCTCGCGGATGTGATGGCCGCGCATGAAGCCATTCAACGCAGCTATGGCAGCTAGGACGGGCTGAACTTACGAGGAATGCTGTGCGAAATCCTTATGTGACGGGTTCCTATGTGACCGGAAGCAGGCACTATGGCCGAGAGGCTCTGCTTGACTACTTGTTGCATGGCGAAAGTCGTGCCTGTTGGGTGGTAGGCAATCGGCGCATCGGCAAGACGTCGCTGCTGCGCCAGCTTGAGGTGCTGGCCCTGGCGGAGGAGCGGTTCGTGCCGATTTTTTGGGATCTGCAAGGGTGCGGTTCATTCCTCTGCCTGGGCCGCTACCTGGCGGATGCACTCCAGGAGCGTGCGGAGTTGCTTGAGTCGCTCGGAATGTTGTCTGCCCTGGCGGATGAGGAAGATGCGCTCGCCTTGCTGGTCAACCTGCGCCGGTTGGCCATGCGGGCCGGTCGTGAGCTCCTGTTGTTGTGCGATGAGACCGAGGTGCTCATCAATATCGCCAGATCCGAGCCTGAAGCCATGCAGCGTTTGCACCGCCAGCTTACTGCCGGGGTGGGATTGCGTGCGGTGATGACGTCGACCCGGCGCATCTATGGGATGCACGATGTGTGCCGAGATTGGCCGACTTCTCCTTTTCTGTCCGGGTTCGACATGTCTCGGGCCTTGGGCAGCCTGGCGCCCGCGGCCGCTGAGGCGTTGATCACACAGGCGCAGGCTTCCGAACGCGTGCGTGTGACTTCCGAGGCAGTCGAGGCGATTTCGCACGCCACCAACAATCATCCGCTGTTGCTGCAGTTGCTCTGCTCCAGGCTTTTCCTGGAGGATGGATCGCTGCGCGGTTTGCAGGATGATGATCTGCGCGTTGAGCCGATCCTGGCGGGCTTTTTCGAACACGACTTTCTACAACTCACTGAGGCTGATCGTCGCGCAGTGCTTGCCGTTCATCGGGAGGCATTGGCCAATGAGACTCTTCTGCTGAAAGTGACCGGTGACAGTCCGGCCGAGCTAAGCCAACGCCTGGATAATCTGGAGGCCCTGGGTTACCTGCGTCGCGCCTACGATCGCGTCGAGATCGGCAATGCCTTTTTGGCCGATTGGCTCGCTGCAGCCGGTGAGCAATTGGATGTCATGCCTGCATTGGATATGTCTGATGCCGCCCTACGCCGCGCCTTTGCGCGCCAACAGCCGCAGGATACCAGCTCGTTGGTTGCGCAACTCAACGCCCGGCGGACGCGCCTGGTGGAGTTGGAGCTGATGCGCGCACGGGAGCTGACATTTGTATCTCCGCAGGTGCTGGCCGAGATTGATCTAGTGCAAGGCGAGATTGCCGCGCTGCATTCCGTGCTTGATCGCCGGTAGACGCAGTGAGCGCCCCGTCCAATACCTGTGCCCCCGGATGAGCGCGTCCCTCATCTTTGTGAACATCCACTTCCCACGTATAATAGCGGAGCAGGTAAGCCGGCTGTGGCCGGTGTCTCCCGCCGTGTGACGTCATCGTAACGCTTCGATTCGGACGGCCTGTCGCAATGAGTGAGTCAAATGGATCCTGAGATTTCGGTGTTGGTGCCCGCGCACAATGAAGCCGGCAACGTGGCCGAACTGGTAGCTCGGGTCGATCGGGCCTTTGCCGCACGGGGGCTTGCTCCCGGCCAGGGGGAGCTTGTGCTCATCGATGATGGATCCACCGACGGCACCAGCGAGTTGGTCGATCAGCTAAGCGTTGGCTATTCCTTCTTGCGCGTCATTCACCACCGCCGCAATCTGGGCCTGACGGCCGCCTTGCGTTCGGGGTTCCGTGCCGTGCGCGGAGATCTGATCCTGTTCTTGCCTGCTGACCTGGAGTCCGATCCTGAGACCGACATCCCCTTGTTGCTCGATAAGCTGGCGGAGGGTTATGATGTCGTGGCCGGCTGGCGGCAAGGGCGCAAGGAGGGCAAGGTCTTTGCCTCGGGCATCTACAATCTCGTTTCGCGCGGCCTGTTTGGCCTCCGTCTGCACGACATGAACTGGATCAAGGGGTTCCGCCGTGAGGTGATCGAATCGTTGCCCCCGTTGCGATCTGACTGGCATCGTTTCATCCTGCACATTGCCGCGCATCAGGGCTATCGCATCGGTGAGGTGGCAACTCCCTGGCACAAGCGCCGGTCCGGCCGATCCAAGTTCGGCTTCAGCCGCATCCCCATTTCGTTGCTCGACGTGTTGGTGGTCTGGTTCCTGCTCACCTTCAGCCGGGCGCCTATGCGTTTCTTCGGCGGCCTGGGTCTGGCTTCGTTGCTGCTCAGCGGATCGGCTTTTGCCTGGCTGCTGTGGTTGTGGCTGAGTCGCGAAACGCAGCGCCGTCCCGTGTTCTGGGCCGCGATCGGGCTGGCAATTGTCGGCATCCTCCTGTTCTTGGTCGGTTTCATTGCGGAGTTGGTCGTCAGCCAGGCCGACCAATTGACAGAGCTGGACCAGATGGTTCGGGCTGGGCGGGATGAAGGCGGGTGAGATGGATTCGCCGATAGCCCTTTCTGGCAGGCTTTGACTATGCCCAAGCTGCTGATCGTCACCACCAATTACCCGCGCTGGGAAGGCGACCCCCACTCGCCTTGGCTGGTTCACCTGCTCGGGCTCCTGCGCGAGCGCGGCTTCGAGATCGAGGTGCTTGCACCCGCCTATGCGGGCAGCCGGACCCATACGATCCAGGGTATGCCGGTGCATCGGTTCCGCTACGCGCCCGCGCGGTGGGAGACCTTGACCCACAATGAGGGTGCTCCCAACAAAATCCGTCGCAACCCCCTCTACCTGTTGTTGCTGCCATTTTACCTGTTGGCTGGGTTGCTGGCAGCGCACCGCCTGGCGCGGCGAGGCCGGTTCGACCTGATCCATGTGCATTGGCCGGTGCCCCAGGGGCTGTTGGGATTGGCCGCCCGGCGTGCCGGGGGTAGCCGGCTGGTGGCCACTTTTTACGGAGCTGACTTGGTGTTGAGCCGCCGGTCCGGTATTTTCCGTTCTTTTGTGCGGTATTTCGCCCGGCATTGCGACGCGGTGGCCGCCATCTCGACCTTCACCGCTCAGGAGACCCGCAAGATCGCCGGTGTGGAGCCGTACATTATTCCATACGGCATCGAGCTGCCTCCCGCTGAAGTCGAGGCAGTCGCGGAGCCTGGGCTGATCTTGAACGTCGGCCGTCTGGTAGAACGCAAGGGCCAGGTGTATCTGATAGAAGCGATGTCACTCCTGACCCATCACCCGGAGGCCCACCTGGTGATTGTGGGCGAAGGCCATGAGCGGCCGCTGCTCGAGGCAGCCATCCAGCGTTACAACCTGGCGGGTCGGGTGACGTTGGCGGGTCGGGTTTCCGATGAGGTGCTGAACGACTTCTATGCGCGGTGCCAGGTATTTGTTTTGCCCGCGATCGTGGATAGCGGCGGTGACACCGAGATGTTGGGCATGGTGTCGTTGGAGGCGATGCGCTATCGCAAGCCTGTCGTGGCGACCCGGGTTGGGGGCATCTCGGATATTGTCGTTGATCAGGAGACGGGTTTGCTGGTTGAGCAGCGCGATCCGCGGGCGTTGGCAGATGTGCTTGAGCGGCTGCTTGATGATCCGGCGCTGGCCAGGCGGCTCGGCCAAGACGGTTATGAGTTTGCACGCCAGCACTTCGCCTGGCCGGCGGTCTTGAGGCAGACCCTGGCGTTATACGGTTTGGACGCGCCTGCGTGCGATGGTGCGCCTGACGAAAGCTGCGTATGAGTGTGAAATGACAGATGAACTCAGATGCGGGTTGATCGGTTGCGGACGTGTAGCGCCCCGCCATGCGGAATCGATCGCCAGCCTGCCGGGCGCCCGGCTTGTCGCGGTGGCCGATATTCGCGAAGACAGGGCGGAACGGTTCGCCGCGCGGCAAGGCGCCGAGGGGCACACCGACTACCATGCCCTATTGGCGCGCCCTGATATCGATGTCGTGAATATCTGCGCGCCCAGTGGCCTGCACGCGCAGATGGCTGTTGACGCGTTAGCTGCCGGCAAGCACGTCTTGGTTGAGAAGCCGATCGCACTGTCGCTGGCAGATGCCGACCGGATGATTGCCGCGGCCAAGGCCGCAGACCGCAAGCTGTGCGTGGTGTTGCAGAACCGCTACAACCCACCCATGCAAGATTTGCGGCGGCTGGTGGATGCCGGCGCGTTGGGTAAGCTGTTGCTCGGCAGTGCGACCGTGCGTTGGTATCGCACCCAGGAATACTATGAGGACGACTGGCACGGCACCTGGGCTATGGATGGCGGCGCGCTGATGAACCAGTCGATCCATCACATCGATGCGCTGCAATGGCTCCTCGGCGCGCCTGAGAGCGTATTTGCCTACACCGGAACGCTGGCGCATCGTATGGAGGCTGAGGATGTCGGTGTGGCTGTGATCCGTTTTCGTAATGGTGCGCTCGGCACAGTCGAAGGCTCGACCGTCACCTATCCGGAGAACCTCGAAGGTTCGGTGGCCATTTTCGGCGAGCGCGGTTCAGCCAAGGTGGGCGGCACCGCGCTGAACCGAAAAGTGTTGTGGAAGGTGGCAGGGGAGCTGGAGCATGAACGGGAATTGCTGACGCGCGAACAGGTGGACCCGCCTTCGGTTTACGGCACCAGCCACCGGGCAGTGATTGCGGACATGATCGCAGCGGTCCGCGAGGATCGTGAACCCAAAACGAATGGTCCCGAAGCGCGCAACTCATTGGCGCTGGTGTTGGCCATGTACGAGTCCGCACGCACCGGTGAGCCGGTCCACTTATCCGTCTAGAACTGCGGGTTAGTCCAGATACCCCAGGCTGCGCAAATGGGCCTCTAGCTCCGCTTTCTCAGCCTCTGTGTAGCCGTCGCTCGGGTTTTCCCCACGGTCTACAACGACAGGTGTGGGAGCCGGCGCGGGAAATCCTTGTGCCTTGATCTCCGTGTCCTTGGTTAGAGTTTTCAGGGACTCTCCAAGCAGCGGAGCGCCATCCATCTCCTCTGGCGCCGGTTCTTCGAGCAGTTGCAGGATGGTGGGGGCAAGGTCCACAATACGGGCTCCGGCCAGCGATTTGCCCGCGCGCACCTCGTTCCCCCAGGCGATCAGGATGCCGTCCAGCTCGTGCTGCGCTGAGACGTCGGCGGCGAAAAGGAGTTCCCCTTGTTGCAGTGGCACCAGCACCCGATCATCGGGACGTGTCCGCCAATCCACTGCTGCAACATGGTAGCGGGCATCCTTCAGGCAGACGATATCGGGAGCCTCTTCCAGATACGGCCCCTGGTAAAGCTCCTCCCGGCGATAGATCGCGTTGAACACTGGCGCCTGTGTCGTGTCATCGGTCAGGGTCGCGAGCTCAGCCATCAGCCGCTCTCGAAGCTTCTCGTATTCTGCCCCTGGCTCGATGATTCCGGCAGGCTCCCGCCCGCGCACGTTCAGGTAGATATTGCCCATTGTGCCAACCGCAAAGGCCTGGGTGCGGGACCAGTCCACCTGGGCAAAGGTCATCGATGAGAAGAGCGCGCTTTTCAGCGCCGGCCGCAGCTCGAAGGCGCGGGCTTTCAGCCAGCTCAGCAGCGGGTTGTCGAGCCAGCGCATGGCGCGCCGCATGGTCTTGACGAATGCCGCTCGCGCCTGCTGGGCCGGAGAGGCATTTGTTGACTTGTAGGTCAGGTAGCTATGCTGCGCCAACCACTTGTTCAGGTAGACAGCGTGGCGCATCGGCCCGAAACCGTGGTCCGACAAGATGAGGACCGTTGTTTGTTCATTGGCCAGGTCCGCCAATAACTCAGCGATGGCCGCGTCCATCGCCTCGTACACGCGAGGGATCACCTCGCCGAAATCCGCGGCCCCTTCGGCAGTGTAGAGGGGATGCGTCGGGTCCATATATTTCCAGAACTTGTGCGACACCCGGTCCGGCGAGCCGTAGACGACCGTGAGCAGGTCCCAGGGGCGGGTGTGGGCCAGGTGCAGCGTGGCCGCCGTCCGAAGACGTGTCATCTCGAACACCTGCTCCACCATCCGCACCTCTTCCTCATGGGTCAGGTCGCCTCGCTCGATATCCACATCGATAATGTATCCGCCTACGGCCTGGCACAACTCCTCGTATATGCCATCCGGATAGGTGAAGCGGCTGTGTTCCCCCGGTGACATCAGCCCACCGATGAGCACACCCTTCACCGGATGCGGGGGATAAGTCATGGGGACGTTGATGGTGATCGTCGGACGGCCGCGGTCTGAGAGGATATCCCACAACGCCGGTGCGCGGACGTTCCGCCCGCTGATGTACTCGAATTCGTAGCTCCCCGGCCGTCGTCGCACGAAGCTGAAAACGCCATGCTTGCCGTTTTGCACGCCGGTCATGAAGCTGGCCCAGGCCTGCTCTGAAGAAGGTTGGATGGTGGAGCGCAACGGGACGTGAGCTCCTTCACGCATCAGGCGCGCCAGGGTGGGCAGACGCCCTTGGGCGATCAACGGCTTAATGACATTGAAGGTGGCTCCGTCCAGGCCGATGACCAGGACACGGCGAGCCGACGGATGGTCAGACATGATATACCTCGGAGATGATCATTGCGGCGATCTGTTTCGATACAGTGTCGGGTTCACCACAGCGCACATCTGCTGCACGTCCAGTCGCCCTCCCACAAGGTGGTTGACGGCCAATGCGTGGGGGAGTGGGTCGGTTATAAGCTGATTGTAGTCGATGGAAACGGCCGTGATGTTAGGTTGCAGAGACAGCCAGGCTTTCACCCTGGTGAGATGTCGCTCAAGCATCCCGGCCAGCTTCTCATCACTGATTTCGGATTGCGGTTCGCCCCGGTGTGATTGCATTCGGCGCTGCGAGGCGATCACTTCATCGATCCTGCGCTGCATGAACACCAGCTTGTAATCGTAGTTCGCGGGCAGATATTCCAGCAAGGCGGATATGACCTTGACGACTTTTCCCTGGGCCAGCGGCGCCCAGTCGGAGTTCCCCTTGGGCAATCCCTTGACGGGCTCAAACTCATAATAGCCGCGAGGGTTATCCTGGTTCGCCGTACGGATGCTGTCGGTCAGGATCTGCATCCCGCCGGCTTCAAGCATCTGCATCATCATTGAGGTCCCTGATCTCGGCACCCCGGAGACAACCGTAATGAAATCGCTGGTCATATCTGCCTCAAATCCTGGCCTGCGCATCCGTCGAGGCGCCTGCAAGGGGGTCTCTCGCCTGTGCTGACAAAGCCAGCGGCGGCAACAGACGATTATAGTCGATCCTGCGCGTCTCTACAATTCCACTCACCGATCATTCAGGATCACTGCACCCGCCCGCAGCCACGCGCCGATATTCGTTTATTCCGTCTTTTGGTTTACAATAGATCAGGCGGCGGATCGATCTGGGATCGGTCGCAAAATCCATCAAGTGAAAAGAATCGTGACTGCTGTTGCCCCTTCCCGTTGGACATCGGATTTACCTGCTCGTCGCGCTGCGGGCTTGATCGTGGTTGGGTTGATGGTGCTGTTCGCCGCTTGGTTCTCGGCTTACAGCATCCGCCAACACGACGCCCAACTGACGCACAAATCCGACCTGGGACAGATGGACCAGGCCATCTGGAATACGGCGCACGGTCGCTTTGTCCAGGAGATCAGAAAGGATCAGCTCCTGACGCGTTTGACCGACCATGTGGAACCCATCTTCGCGGTGATCTCACCGGTTTTCTGGTTGTGGGATGACGTGCGGGCGCTGTTGATACTGCAAGCGATCGCTCTTGCGGCCGGCGCGTGGCCCATTTTTCTCCTCGCCCGGAAGAAGCTGGCGGATGCGGGACTGGGTGAGATGGCAGAGTGGGGTGGGATGGTGTTCGCTGCCGCCTACCTGTTGTCCCCACAACTGCAAGCGGCTGCCGTCGCGGAGTTCCATGCGATGCCATTCGCTGCGCCACTGATCGCCGCCGCGCTGTGGACATGTGAGCGAAAACGTTGGGGCTGGTTCATCCTGTGGTCCCTGCTGGTGATGGCGGTCCAAGAGGGCGCGGCGCTGCTGGGCGCGGGCCTGGGCGCTTATGCCGCGATCGTGAGTTATGCCGGTGCGCGACGTAATCGGGTTTCTCCGCGCACTCCCGGCGTTGCAGTCGGCGCCGGCATCTTCTTGGCCGGCCTGATTTGGTTTTACATAACTACGTTCGTTGTTATTCCTCACTTTGCTGCAGTAACCTACATGCTGGACCAGACGCCCTACGCGGCGCGCTATGGCGCCTTGGGCGATTCTTTCGGTGATGTGTTGGTGTCGCTGGTGACTAAGCCGGTGACGGTGTTGCGTATCGCAGCGGAGCCGTTGCGGGCCGGCTATCTCCTGGGCCTGCTGATCCCTACCGCCGGGCTGGCCCTGCTCGGCCCTGAGCCGTTGTTGGTTGCCAGTCCTCTGCTCTTGGCCAATCTGCTCAGCTCGTACGTGATGCAGTATTCGGGAGAACTCCATTACTCCGCCCCGCTCGTGCCCTTATTTGTGGCAGCCGGGGCGATCGGCGCGGCCCGTCTGCTGCCCAAGAGGCGCAGCCAGGGCTGGGCCCTCCCCCGGAGCCGTATTCTGCCTGCATCGGTGCTGTGCCTGGTGCTGGCCTGTGCGCTCCTCTACCAGGTGGCCGAGGGTTTCACGCCGATGGGTGGCGAGTTCCGGCGCGGTCCGACGCACGGATGGCCCCCGGTGACGGCACACGAGCGTTTGCTGGCACGTTTCAGCGCGCAGATCCCGCCTGCGGCGCCGCTGAGCACCACGCCGGCCCTCTATCCGCACTTTACGCACCGCCAGTATATCTATCTGTTCCCCGTGACCGCGCACGCCGACTACGTTTTGGTGGATGTAGCGGGCACCACGGACATGCACCCCAGTGATGTCAAGGCCGGTCTGGAGGGACTTCTCGCGTCCGGCGAGTTTGGTGTGGTGGATGCTGCGGATGGCTACGTACTCCTGGCGCGTGGGGCGGCTGCTTTCGCAACAGAATTGCCGGACGCTTTCTACAGCTTCGCGCGTGCTCAGCAGGCGCCACAATACCCGCTGGATGTTAGGTTCGGCAGCCAGCTCAGGCTGGTAGGCTATGACATCGTCGACAACCCAAAGTGGCGATTGACAAGCCTCAGGTTCTATTGGCAGGCCGACCAACCATTGGCGCCGGGCACGACATTGGGCTTCCAGGTTTTGACGCCCACAGGCGAAGTGGCGGACGATGCCGCCCTGCGACCCATGCCGGCGCTGCTCTGGTATCCGCCGGAGCGTTGGCAGCCGGGCGAGACCGTGGTGACCGAGAGCACGGCGTGGTTTTTGCCGAAAGCATGGGCTCCCGTGCTCAACGCGATGACCGGGGATGGCGTCTTGTGGCCGGAGATCGGATCTGGGGCGGCCGGTCGGGACGTGGAGATCGCGCCTGATGGTTGGCTGCGGTTGCCCTCGTGGGTGCGTCGCAAGGGCGCTCTCGCGCCGCTGACCGGCGCGCCCGACCCTGCCAGGGAGGTCGAAGCGCAGTTCACCGATGGCGCGTGGACGGTGCAATTAGTCGAGTGGGCTGCGCCGCCGGCGGTTGCACCCGGACATGCGCTGCCGGTGGCTTTGCACTGGCGTACGGCCGGCCCCGCGGGCCAGGACTACTCAGTATTCCTGCATCTGCGTGATGGCGCCGGCCGTACGGTGGCGATGGGGGATGCCGGGCCTACGTGGTTTGTGCCGCGACCGGTTTCGCGTTGGCAGGCGACCGCTGATGAGGCAGGCGGGCATTGGACCGCAAACGTGGTCGCGATCCCGGGCGACCTGGCCGCCGGCCGTTATGACGTGATTGTGGGCTGGTACAACTGGCAGACCGGTGTACGGTTGGCCCTTGGGAACCGGAGCGGAGAGGAGTACGTCCTCGGATCGATAACGATCGCTGCGGATGCTGCGCCGCAGCCCGATCTGGCGTGTAAGGCGCTGCCGGAGAGCTGCATAGCCCTGGAGTGAGGAAGCATCTCCGGTCGTGAATCAACCATGAAGACAGGATTTGGAGGGGTCGCGCTCTCTCGTGTTGGACTGGCAGCGGTGCTGCTGCTGGCCCTGGGGTTGCGCGTCTATCATTTGGATACTCAGAGCCTGTGGTACGACGAGGCAGTTACTGCACAAGTCGCCGGCCAGGGGATCAGCGAGCTGACGCGCTGGACCGCTGAGGATATCCAGCCGCCGCTGTTCTATTATGTCGTTGGGGGATGGACGCGGCTGGTGGGCCGGGGTGAGTGGGCTTTGCGCTTTCCGTCGGTGTTTTTTGGGGCCCTGACGGTGGCGCTCCTGTGGGCGGCGGCCCGACGGTTGTTCGGTAAGTCTTACTTCGGGCGCCATGCGGCAGCGTGTGCTGCGTTGCTGTCTGCGGTCTACCCGCTGTACGTGTATTACGCCCAAGAAGCACGCATGTACACGCAGTTGACGTTTTTCAGCGCCCTGGCAGGGTATGCGCTGTTGCGAACGGCCGCCGCCGACGTGCGCAGGTCAGATCATGATGGCCGGCTTTCATCGTTCCGCCTTCGTCTTTGGTCCGCAAGATGGTGGATCGCCTTTGTCCTCGCGGCCGTGGCGATGCTCTACACTCATTATTTTGGCGTCTTTCTCCTGCTGGCATATGGCATCTGTTGGGTTGGATGGCTGGTCTGGGGCAGGCGGCCGCCTTCTCTGGCGAGGGTAACGTCGTTGGCCGCGTTCGCCTTGTCCACTGCGGCGATTGTGCTCTGCTACTTGCCCTGGCTGCCCTCGATGCTCAACCGCTACCGCGTGGATGTGTCGTATTGGCAGGGCCGCCTGAAGCTGGCCGAGGCGCTGCGGCATGTGGCCGTCAGTTATGCGGCAGCCGCGCCTGAGATGATGCTGGAGGCTGAAGCGGTCCGGCTGCTTCCCTGGTTTGGCCTGGTGTTCATTTCAGCCGTGGTCGCCCTTGTGCTTTCAAGCAAATGGCACGGTGCAGGCAACGGCCTTTGTTCTCTGACCTACCTGCTGACCTGCCTGCTGGCGCCTGTGTTGTGTGTCCTGTTTTTGGCTTTTCGCACGCCGAAGTTCAATTCGCGCTACTTGATGCTGGCCTCTCCCGCCTATCTGCTGATATTGGCTGGTGGGATCGCCGCATTGGGCAGCAGAATCAGCGGTGGAGCAGAGGATCTGGCGGGCCACGCACCACGCACCACGCACCATGTAATACGCAATACGCAGTACGCAGCACGCCTCGCGCTGGCTCTGGTTCTCGCGGGCTTTCTGATCGTGACGGGCTGGATTAGCATCTGCAACTGGTTCACTGATGCCGCTTTCACCAAGGCCCAATGGCGCGAGTTGGCTGCTTTTGTACACCAGAAGCGAGGGCCGGATGAAGCCGTGCTGCTGGTGTCCGGCCATGCCTATCCGGCCTGGGACTACTACGCGGCAGACATACCCGCGACGCGCCTGCCTCAGACGGAAATCCTGGATGTGAACGCCGTGCTCGACTTCGGTGTCGGAGCCGATCTGGCCCAGGCGTTGGCTGGCAAGCGCGGCGCTTGGCTGGTGACCTGGCAAGATGAAGTGGTCGATCCGATCGGCTTTGTCCCCTACTTTTTGGATCGCGGCGGACGTGAGCTGCCCGTCGATCGGCAGTTTTGGCAGGTGGGCCTGCGTCACTGGCAACTGATCCCCGACGCAGTCTACCAGACTGTGCCGCAGCCCCAGCACGCGGCAGGCGTCAACTTCGACCATAAGCTGGCGCTGTTGGGCTGGGACGATCCGGTTGGCGGCCTGATCACGGTCTATTGGCGCGTGCTGAACACGCTGCAACGCGATTATTACGTATCCGTAGTGCTCGAAGATGCAGCGGGCAGCGAGATCGGTCGATGGGATGGCCGACCGGCGAGCTACAAGTATCCCACAACCCGCTGGCAGCCCGGCCAAAGCCTTTTCGGGCGCTATCCGTTGTCGCTGCCCTCCGGTGCGCCGGCAGGTGATTACTACGTGACTCTGACGGTCTATGATGTTGCCGAGCCCTCGGGCCTGGACATCCGCGATATCGCCGATAACCCGGCGGGCAAGCGGGCGCGCCTGGGACCGGTGAAGTTGGCGCCGAAGATAGGCCCTGAGTAGCAGGCCGGGCGTTGGCCTTGACGTCAGATTGCCCATCGATTAGACTGTGTCCTAAGTTCGTTTGATTGTCTTGGAGGTCTCTTGTGCGACTGAGCTCCCTTTGGCTTGTCATAGCTATCCTGCTGATCGCATCAATTGGGTTGACCGGTTGTTCCTTGCGGCCGCTGTTGACCGAGGTAACCATGGCGCCGGACGTGATCAGCCCCAATGCCGATGGTCAGGACGACGTTACATTGATCCGCTACCGTATCGGTCGTGCGGCGAACGTGTCGATCTACTTGATCGACGCGGCAGGGCAGCGCTTCTATTTCCGCCAGGCAGAGCGGCGCTCCCCCGGCAGTTACAACGTCTATTGGGGTGGCGTCATCAACGATCCCCAGGTGCGCCAGACCGATGGCGGTGCGTTGCTGGTCGAGAGTCAGGTGCTGCCCGATGGCGTTTACACCTGGGTGGTTGAGGCTGTGGATGACGGCGGGCGCAGCCAGAAAGCCGAAGGCCAGATCACCCTGCACGACGCGGACACAGCCCTGCCCGAGATGTACAATTTTACGGTGGTGCCCCAGGACTTCACCCCGAACCAGGATTCGATCCATGACCGGGTGTCCATTTCCTACTATCTGACTAAGAAGGCCGAACGGGTGCAGGTGTATCTGGAGCCGGCAACCACCGAACCGGGCCAACCGATGTTGAAATATCCCATTGCCGAAGATCCGACCAGCACAACCGCGGTGGTGGGCGAGGCCGGCTATCACGGTTACGACTATGATGGAGGCGTCGACCTCAACGCCGAGCCGCCGCCTGATGGCGACTACGTGATCTACGGTGTGGCCGAGGATAAGGTGGGCAATCGTGTTGTTGTCTCCTCCACGTTGACTATCCGGGAAGGGGGCAAGCCGCGCGCCGAGGTGGTGGGAGGCGAGATCCATTGGCAGGATGTGACCAACCGGACGGCGGCAATGCCCCTGGGCCAGACGTTGTGTTTCACCGCCACCATAGCGAACATCGGGCCGGTCCCGATCCGCACCGCGGGGCCGTGGCCGGGCCAGACTTTCAAATTCAGTGAGAATTACAACGCGCTTGCGGCTGCCCAAGGCGAGCCGTCGTGGTATCAACAGGCCGGCGGCTGGCGCTTCGGCATAAACTTCGACACCACCGGCGTGGACTTCCCCTTCCGCTGGGCCATCGGCGCACGCGAGGAGTTGGAGGAGCGGATGATCGACGGCAAGCTCCAGTACTACTTGTTGCCGGGCAAGCGCAGCCAGGTTTCAGGTTGTATTTTGTTCGACGAGGCGCCGCCGGTGGGCACACAGTTCTGGTGGGGCGGCTTGATCCATGAGTTCGTCGACGTTCCCAACAACTACATCGAACGCATCAGTGTGGTGGTTGGCGCGCCGTAAGGCAGGGTGTTCAATTTCGGGGCAAGCGAGCATCCTGAGCGGAGCCGGTGGGCGGTATCACCGGCGCAGTCGAAGGACGCGGCCTACACGACCGCTCCGCATCCTTCGACTACGGGCTCCGGCCCTCCGCTCAGGATACTCCGCTTGATTCTGCCCCAACGTGAAACGCGCTCCGTAAGGCAGAGGGCAGACGAGAGGAGTCATAGGGCGTGGGGATGTCAACGGACCGGCCGGCGGTTGCGATTATCGTGGTGAGTTACAAGGTGCCCGAGTTGCTGCGCGCCTGCCTGACCGCAACTTATGCCAGCCTGGCGCACAGCCCTGAGTTGGACGCGACCGTATGGGTGGTCGACAACGCCTCTGCTGATGGCAGCGCCGAATTGGTGGCGGCCGAGTTTCCCCAGGCGCGCCTGATCGCCAGCCCCGGAAATTTGGGCTTTGCCGGCGGAAACAATCGCGTGCTGCGCGAGCTGGGATTTGAGGAGAGCGGAGTAGCGAGAGAAGGGGAGAATGGGAGAAAGGGCGAGACGGCGGTTGACGAATCAGCGACTGACGCACCACGCACCACGCATCACGCACCACGCACCACGCAATCTTCTGCCCTTCCGGACTTGGTCCTGCTGCTAAACCCGGATGCCGAACCGATCGGAGACGCGATCGGGCAGATGGCGCGCTTTTTGTTGGCGCACACTGAGGTCGGTGGCGCGGGCGCGCAGCTTCAGTATCCCGATGGGCGTTTTCAGCACGGCGCGTTCGCGTTTCCGGGGCTGCTTCAGCTTTGGTTTGATCTGTTTCCCCCCCGACCGCGGCGATTGCTGGATTCACGGCTCAACGGTCGCTACGGACTGCATCTATATGCGGCCGGGCAACCCTTTCCCATCGGCTTTGCCCTGGGCGCGGCGTTGATGGTGCGCCGTGAGTCGATTCAAGCGGCCGGCTTGTTGGATGAAGGTTACTTCATGTACGCCGAAGAGGTGGATTGGTGCTGGCGCATGAAGCAGGCGGGATGGCCGTTGTGGTGTGTGCCGGCAGCGCGTGTGATCCATCATGGCGGCGCCAGCACGCGGCAGTTTCGAGCGCTATCGTTCGAAAACTTGTGGCAGAGCCGGCGCCGGCTTTATGAGCGTTTTTATGGCCCCCTTCGGCGGCGCCTGGCCGCATGGATTGTGCGGTTGGGGATGCGGGCGGAGATTGCGCGCGTGCGGGATGCAGCGCGTCGGGGTGAGATGACGGCCCACGAAGCGGCCGCGCGAGTTGAGGCGGCTCAAGCGACAGGGCGTCTTTTCAGAGGATGACACTTCACATGGGGCTTGATACTTACGACCCGATGACTCAAATGATAGACTCATCCCGTCCGGTGCGCCTTGCTGCGGTGATTCTGACCCGCAACGAGGCCAGGCACATCAGCGATTGCCTGGCGACGCTGGGTTTCGCTGATCAGATCGTCGTTTCCGACTCCTACAGCACTGATGGCACGGTCGAGCTTGCGGTTGCAGCGGGTGCGACCGTGATCCAACGCCCCTTTGATAACTTTGCCGGCCAGCGCAATGCGGCCATGGCCGCGGTGGATGCGGAGTGGATCCTCTTTGTGGATGCTGATGAGCGGATTCCGGCCGAGCTTGCCTCTGAGCTGCGGGAGGTAATTGCCGCGCGGCCGGAAGTGGGATGGTGGGTGCCTCGGCGTAACTTCATTGCCGGCCATGAGGTTCGTCACGGGGGCTTCTATCCGGATTACCAGCTCCGGCTCATGCGCCGCGATCGGGCGCGCTACGATCCGGAGCGGCTGGTTCATGAAGTTGTTCTGCTCGATGGTCCGTCGGGCAACTTGCAGAACGTCATGATTCACTACAACTATGACGACTGGGCGCAATTTCATGCCAAACAGCGGCGTTATGCGAAGCTAGAGGGCGCGATCTTACGCCAGCGCGGGATCAAACCGTGGCCTCACAAGTTCATCCGTCATCCCTTGCGCGAGTTCTGGCGTCGCTTCGTGCAGCTACGTGGGTATCGTGATGGATGGGTTGGTCTCAAACTGGCAGCGCTGCTCGGTTATTACTACGGGTTCGTGCCGCACTGGTATCTGCTCAAACGCGCGTAACCGCGACGCGGTTCTAGCTCTTCAACCGGAGATGCCGCAGGGTAGTGGGCAATCCCGCGTCGATCAGGTTCTCCAGCAAGTTGGCCGTCTCGGCATAGCCCTGAAGGGGACCGCCGAATGGATCGGCCACATCCTCATGCCCCCCCGCCATTTCGGTCAGCAGAAACACCTTGCTCAGGTGCTGCGGTGCGAGATAGAAGAGTGACCGGCGATGCGCCTCTTCCATTACCAGGACGATCGAAGCCTGGCTCAGGAGTGTGGGTGTGACGTTCTGTGATTGATGGTCATTCAGGCTGATGCCGCGCTGCTCCAGGACGATGCGGGCGTTTTGACTGGCTTCGTGCCCGTTTTCGGCCCAAACCCCGGCCGATAGAACCTGGATCTGGTCGGTCAATCCCAGGGCGGCGATGCGCTGGCGCATGATGCCCGCGGCCATGGGCGAGCGACAGATGTTCCCGGTGCAGACAAAGAGGATGGTCTTCATGGAAGCGGATGAAGGACTGGGCGATGGGCCATCGGAAATGGCCCATCGCCCAGCGAAGGTGCTCAGGCCAGCTCAGGTTGAATGAGCCCGTAATCGCCGCCGCGGCGACGGTAAAGGACGTTGATCTGGTTTTGGTTGACGTTGAAGAACACGTAGAAATTGTGTCCCAAGAGCTCCATCTGTTCGATAGCTTCTTCCTCGTCCATGGGCACCATGTGGAATTGTTTCACGCGGCTGACGCCCTTTCGTTCCTCGGCGGCTTCCTCCTCTTCGACCGGTTCCCCTGCCAGGGGGGCTTCCAGCTCGCTGCCTTCTGTTCGCTTGGCCCAGCGTTTACCCTTCAGCCGGTCCACCTGGCGCTGCATCTTTTCAAAGACAGCATCGACTGATGCAAATATGTCGGATGACGCCTCTTCAGCCCTGAGGACAGCGTTCTTCGTGCGCAAGGTCACTTGCGCGATTTGGCGGTCCTCCGCGGCGCGAGCTCCCTCAGCGACCGAAAGTTCGACGCGGCCATCGATGATGTTGGGCAGAAAGCGATCCAGCCGGCCGATTTTCTTCTCGACGTACTTGCGTAGGTTGTCATTGATCTCGATGTTTTTGCCGGTGATGCTGAGTTGCATAGTTCTGAGCTCCTTTCCGTGATCGTGGCGGCGCCAGATTGCCGGACGGTCAGCTTACGGGGTAGCCGAAAAGTCTAGCTTGACTGTCTGGCCGAATTGGCCGCCGGATGTGGATGGCTTGATTGTAGCGCCAGTCATATCAAAAGTCAACAGCAGCGCCCGGAAAAGGCGCGGGAGCGTCCGCGTGCTCAGGAGGGCAGGTCGGATCCCAGCGCACCCGAGCAAGCGTGAACGCCCATACCGAAATCGCACCTGCACTGCGTAACGCGTGGGCGCAGGCTTCCAAAGTGCTTCCCGTCGTGCAGACGTCGTCGACCAGCACGATCCGTTGCCCGGTGCATTCGCCGAGACAGGTGAATGCACCGGCCACGTTTTGGGCACGTTCTGCGCGCCCCAGCCCGACTTGTTGGCGTGTTGCGCGTGAGCGCACCAACGCTCTCTCATCTACTGGCAAGCCCACGGCTTGGCCCAGCGCACGGGCCAGCAAAGCGGATTGGTTGTAACCGCGTTCGCGCAGCCGCGAGCGATGCAGCGGGACCGGCACAATCAGATCCGCCGGCGACCCGACCCGCGGCCAGGCGGCGATCATGAGAACGGCCAGGGGGCCGGCCAGAATGCGGCCGTTATCGTATTTCAAGTGATGAATGGCTTCGCGCAGGGGGGAGGCGAAGATCGCGGCGGCAGCAATGCGGTCGAGATGCGATGGGGTGGCCAGGCAGCTTGGGCAGGCACGATCGTCACTTCCCGGCCGGCCGCACCGGCGGCAAGCCAGGGCCGGGGGGGCTTCGATCCGCGCCTGACACGCAGCACAGAGCAGCTCTCCCATCCGGCCGCAGCCCGCACAGCGCGGCGGATAGAGCAGATCGAGCAACCACTGACCGCAGTCGCGCAGCGCGTTCCCCAGGTGCTGCCGCAGATCACGATTCAGGGGAGCCGTGTTTGCCATGCGCCCGTATCCCTGAGCTGATTATGCGCCGCCGGCGAAGAGTCTCTGGATGGTGTTGATGACCCACAGGCGCAGATCGTCGCCCACGATCAACAGGATGGCCATGATGATAATGGCGATCAGCACGATAATCAGGGCTAACTCGATCAGGCTGGCGCTGGAGCCTTGATTGCGCATTGTCTAGCGTTCCTCATTGAAAGATCTACCCGGCTATTCTAGCACAACCCCGCGCCAGACGCTAGTCAAGGCAGGCTGCGCTCAGCATCTCATCTCCGTGGTCTTTTGCTGTTGTCCAGCGAGCCTATCTGGGGTATAATCCATCTGTCACGTTCATATCAGGAGGTTCCCATGACCCGCCCTGTTGTTTTGCTTGCCCGACTGAATGAGGCTGATTTGGCGCTCGATGCAGTCAAGGCGCGCCTGGTTGAAATCGCCGCGGCGTTGCATGAGCCGGCTGCGCTGGTTGCAGCGCGGCAAGCCCATGTCGAAGCTGAAGCCGAGCTGGCTCGCTGCCGTCAGGCCCAGCGTAATCTGGAGTTGACTGAGGCGGACATCGACGAGAAGATCAAGCGCACCGAGCAGAAGCTGTACAGCGGGCAGATTCGCAACTCGCGCGAGTTGGAGGACGCCGAACGCGACCTGCTGCAGCAGCGTAATCAGCGGGCTCACCTTGAGGAGCGCTTGCTGGAGGCGCTGCTTGTCGCAGAAACAGCGGCCCGGCTGCATGCCGATCGCCTGGCCGAGCTGACGCGTCTGTCAACCGGGTGGGAGGAGACGCAGGCAGTGCTGCGCCGTGACCAGGCTCAACTCAAGGCTCGCCTGCCGGCCTTGCAGGCTCGTCAGGCCGCGGCCCGCCAGGCCGTCCCGCCCCATCTGTTTCCGATCTACGACAACCTGCGGCCGCGCAAGGGCGGCCGCGCTGTGGCCGAGCTTGATGACGACATGTGCAGTGCATGTCGTGTGTCTATCCCCGCCAGCAAGTTCGCCGCCGCGCTGGAGGGTGATGAGTTGGTCTACTGCGGTAACTGTGGGCGGCTGGTGTGGACCGAGTGAAGCGCCCCAAAACAATATCGAGGGTTTTGCATTTAAAAGATTGACAACTCCGCTTCTGCGGTCTATAATTGAATAGTCGTGGCGTGACGCGCATGCCGGCAGTTACGCGCAACGCTTGGAGTTGAGGCCGGCGCCCAGTTCCTCACCTGGCCGGATGTTGGTGATTGAGGCCAGGGAACGCTTCTCTACCTTTGTGCGTAAGGCGTCCGGACGCACTCTCGAACCCAGGCAGGACAGTTTTCTACCTGCGAAAGGAGGTAGCAAGGATATAGCGAGTTCCTCACTTGGTCCAGTTTGTGCGCATCCACCGTTGTACGATCTATCATTTCAGAAAAGGAGAAGGGTACTGTGAGTGCAAAAACACCTAAGCTCACGGCGTTCCTGTTGATCCTCATCCTGGCAGTGCCTCTGTTCTTGACGCCCTCGGGCGCAGCACCGACTGCTAATGCTGCCCAAGGTAGCGTTGTCACTGCCGGCGACAGCGTCGCCAGTAAGATCCATCCCACACTTCAGACGGCTGTTGCGGCCGCCGCGCCGACCGATGTTTTCGACATCATCGTGCATGCCAGGCAGGGCACTGACCTCAGCCGCTACGTGGCGAATGTTTTGGTTCGCCCCTTCGTGCTTCCCAACGGCACTCAGACCTATTTCGGCCAGGTGAAAGCTGCCCAGATGGGCAAGTTGGCTTCGCTGTCCGAAGTAGCGGCGATCCAGAGCTTGCGCTACACCGGTGATGCCCCGACGATTCCGGATCTCGGGATAAAGCATCTGGCGGGTGTTGCCGATCTGTCCCAAGCCCGCGACCGCGTTGCTGCGCTGAAGGCGCAGGCAGGGCAGGTCGTCGCCAGGCCAGTGGTCGATCCGGCTGGCATCACAGACTGGTTCGACGTGCTTGACGTCCACAAATCCAAAGCGGCCTGGGATCTGGGCTACACCGGCGAGGGCGTCAAGGTCATGGTTAATGACACCGGTACGGACTTCTCCCATCCGGACTTGCAGGGCACGATTGCACGGGTCACCGACCCTGAGTCACCCTACTTGGGCTGGCCTGAGATGTTCGACTCCTTCTCGATGTTGAACCTGGCCTATGACTATTTCTTGGGCACGGACTACTTGTCGAGCGGCGTGGGTATCTTCGGCCTTGCGCCGGACTACGCTGACACCAGTGCGACCCGCTCTGACGGTGACTTGGTCGACAACGGTGACGGCACCTACAGCGCCGTCTTTGCACCCATCGGCAGCACCGATCCCGGTGGACATATCTACACGTTCCCGGCCACCAGCTTGAGCGGCGTGTATCACTTCGGCTCGCATCCCGACACCGTTTACCAGGCTGCGTTCGATGAGCGCGTGGCCGTGCTGGTCGTGGACGAGAACGAAGCGGGCGTGTATGACACCGTCTACGTCGACCTGGATGCCGATTACAACTTCACCAACGACAAGAAGGCGGTTAAGGGCGACGAGTACGTTTACAGCGATCTCAACGGTGATGGCGTTGCGGATCTGTCCGGCGGTATCATCTACTGGATCAGCGATGGCGTGAACTCGCTGCCGGCCTCCGACTGGATGTGGGGCATCGGGCCAGACGCGGCCGGGCCAGGCGACCTGGTCGCCTTCTCGATCAATGACTGGTATGAGGGCAGCGGCGGCAACCATGGTACGCTGTGTGCCTCCGGTGTTGCAGCGCAGGGCGTCATCGACGGCGATTCGCCTCCTTACAAGCCTGCAGGCGATGGCACGCCGGGCACCGGCATGGTGCAGGGTGGCGGCAAGAACGTCAAACTCACCTCCAACGGCGATGGCTACACCACCGCGGCGGCTTTTACGGACGGCTTCCTGTTCGCCGCGATGGGCTATGATGGCTATCCCGGCACCGAGGACGACATCCAGATCATCAGCAATAGCTGGGGCAGCGGCAGCATCGTCAACGACGGTTGGGACTACGAATCCCGCCTCTACGACTTGATCGAGCGCTACCTGAATCCGTACCTGGTCGAGGGCAACTCCAGTGGCAACTATGGTTCGGCCTACGGTAGTGTGACGTCTCCGGGTTCCAACCTGGCCATCTCGGTGGGTGCATCCACCCTCTACGGCTCCACCACTGGCACCTTCGAAGATCCCTTGACGCAGGATCAGATTCTCTACAACGATGCCCAGAGCTTCTCCTCTAACGGCCCCACGGCCCAGGGCGAGAACGGCATCTCGGTGATGGCCAACGGCGCCTGGGGTGCCGGCGACATGCCGCTCACCGAGGCCTTGCTGTCATATGGCGTGGACGGCTGGTACGCCTGGGAAAGCTGGGGCGGCACGAGCCGCTCGACGCCGGTGGCCATGGGTAACCTCGCGCTGGCGATGCAGGCGTTCAAACAAAAGAACGGCGTCTGGCCCACCAACGTCGAGGCGCGGGCTCTGTTGATGTCCGGCGCTGACAGCGCGCACAATGACGGCTTCATCGAAGGCGCTGGCACGGTCAATGCAGAGCGCACCGTGAAGATCGCGGCCGGCCTGGGCGGCGTGTATGTCACCCCTGACAGCGTTACCTTCGGTGACTTCCGCGGCGTCGATTACCCGGCCTTTGCCAGCATCATGCACCAGGGCCAGACCGCAACTGAGGAATTCACGGTCTTCAACCCCGGCGCTGTTGATGCAACGGTCGCAGTCAGCGATGATCAACTGGTGCGGATCGGGCAGAAGGAGATCGACTTCACCACCGTCAATCGGAGCAAGGAAACGGCCAGCTTCTACATGCCGGATTACCTGATTGACATCGAACCCTACATCCCGGCCGGCACGGCGTTGATGGAAGTCGAGCTGGTGCATCCGTTCGCTGAGTTCGACCCGGACGGCAACTACGCGTACAACTCGCGCTGGCGCGTTGTGCCCACCGATTGGACCGACCTCAACGGTGACGGCGTGCTTTACACGGATCTCGACGCCAATGGCGCGATCAACTGCCCGATTGTGGGCGGCGTCCCCAACTTCGATGATCCGGCCTGCGAGATCCAGGCTAACGAGTACCTGCGGTTTGGCTACGGTTACGACACTGGTACAACCATGGAGACGCGTGTGAAGCTGCCGTTGGAGCGCATGCACGACGGTATCTTTGTCGGCATCAGCCACCGCACGCGATCGGCCACGGTGCCCATCACGCACCTGAAGATCAGGCTTAACTTCTACAAGCATATGGACTTCGCGTGGCTGACTGCGCCGGCTTCCGTCACGGTGCCCGCGGGCGGCTCAGCCACCTTTGAAGCGACCGTAGCCGTGCCTGCGTTGGCCAACCTCGGCCTGTACGAGGCGTCGCTGCGCCTGGACGATGGCGCCAACGTAACCAACGTGCCGGTGGTTGTCAATGTGGCGGCCTTTAGCACCGACTTCGTGTTCGGCGGCCCGCCCGATAACAAGACACCTTACGACAACGGCAAGGTCAACGGTTACTTCGACTGGACCAGCAACCAGGCGGACGGCGACTGGCGCTTCTACTTCATGGATGTGCCGGACAGCACGCCGGCAGGCACCGCCCTGCTGATCGACACGCGCTGGAGCGGCGCACATACGGACATCGATACCCTCGTGATGGGGCCCACCGAAGACTGCTTCAGCAACGGCGTCGGCTGCGAGGATCCCTTCTCAATCTTCCCCGGCTCTGAAGATGACTACGGCCCGTACAGCCTCTATTGGACGGGCGGCAGCGCTCGGCTGAACCGGAGCGCCGGCATCTGGACCTATCAGACTGCCACCGGCGGCCCGCGCGAAATCGTGGCCGCGCCGGTGACCCCAGGCCTCAACCTGGTGGCGCTGCAGAATGTCATGTTCGACGGGTCCGAGACCGAGGAGGACTTTGTTGGTCAGGCGGGCACCATCATGGCCAACCCGAACCCGGTCGACATCTTCGTGGGCAACGCGACAGCCGGCAGCTTCCCGATGTTGGTTCAATCTTCGCTGCCGCTGGTCGGCCTGGATGCTGCCGCCTTCGGCTTGGGCGTGCCTGAGACGCAGACGCTGCCGCAGGTCCAGGATGACCCGGATGATCCCAGTACGGCAAGCTACACGTTCCCGATCTCCATCGTGAATGGCGCGCTGCTTGAGGTCACGACGTCCGCGGCCGATGGCGATCTCGATCTGTTCTTGCTCTACGATGCCAATGCCGATGGGAACTTCGATTTCAACACTGAGAGAGTTGGCTCCTCCACGACCAGCACCGCCAACGAGTATGTCAAGCTGACCTTCCCGGCCGATGGGGAGTACCTGGCGGCCGTGCACGGCTGGGGCGCCGCGGTCGGTGACGTGTTTGACATCACCATCAACGTCATCCAGGGCACCGATCTGACGGTCGTCGATCTGCCGGCTGGCCCGTATCAGCCCAACACCCCGATCAACTTCAACGTGGACTGGATGCTGGATGCGCCGCTGGCCGTCGGTGAGGAGGCATTTGGCCTCATCCTGGCGGGCCCGCCCGGCGCTTCTGGCGCCCTGTCCATCCCGGTGCGCCTGCACAACATCACGACCGGCACCGTGATAGAGGAGTTCGCGGCCGCGGGTGATGCGACAATTCACTCCGGCATGAAGACCACCAACTTCGGCGACAACCCGTTCCTTTATGTCGGCGGCGGCGATGTCAATCGTTCGGTGTTGGGCTTCGACGTGTCCGGCATTCCGGCGGTCAACCCTGTGGTGAGCGCCAAGCTGAAGGTGTATGTTGACGCCTACGGTGGCGGCGGCACGTTGGCTGACCTGGCCGCGTACAAGCTGACGACCCACTGGAACGAAGCCACGGTGACCTGGAAGATGCCATGGACGACCCAAGGCGGCGACTTCGCTCCGACTGCGGTCAGCACGCCCATCGTGAAGACCGATGTCGGCGCCTGGAAAGAGCTCGATATCACGCCGTGGGTCCAAGAGTGGGTGTCCAATCCGGCGGCCAACAATGGTGTGGTGTTGCGGCTGATCAATCCGGACAGTTGGACCTTCTATCGCTTGCCCAGCAGTGAGTACTGGACCCCAGAAAAGGCTCCGATGCTGACTGTTGAGTACGGCGTGCCCTGATGACCAGGCCACGGGAGCGGTCTTTGACCGTTCCCGTGGGCCCGAAATATGATCTTCTGGGGCCGGCACGGCGAAAGACGTGCCGGCCCGGCTTTTAACCCCCCAATGTGGCCGACTTCTGGCCGCGCCACGCCGCACACGCGCACTGTATGTCCCTTGCAGCGCGTGGAGGGTCGCGGTATACTGCCGATCAACAAATCCGTGTTGAGGTGGCATCACATGACATTCCCGGTAATCTGGCGCCGATTGACCGTAGGTATGGCGCTGACAACCTTCCTTTGCGTGACGGGCTGGGCAGCGCTGCGCGCGGCGCCGGTGGCAGCCGTAGCGCCCGTTCCTTCATCCGCTGAGAAAGCCCTGGATGTGGCAACGGTCCCAGGTCAGCTAGTTCTGGCCGTGCCGGCCCATCTCGATCGGGCCGCTTTGAACGCGTTGGTGCTGCGCAGCGGCGGCCGCGTCGAGCATTGGGCGTCGCGCCTGGGGTTGGCGTTGCTCTCGGTGCCAGTGGGAAGCGAGCAGCAGGCAGCCCGTGCTTTGGAGACTGAGCCTCTGGTGCGCTTCGTGACCGAGAACCGCCTTGTGGCGCACGTGGCCGATATCCCGTTGGACGAATACTGGAGCAATCAGTGGGGCATGGTCCAGGTGCAGGCCCCGGCCGCGTGGGATGTGACATGGGCCGATCCATCTGTGGTCATTGCCGTGATCGATACGGGCGCCCGCCTGCTGCACTGGGATCTGAGGGATCAGCTATGGTACAACCCCGCAGAGAGCACGCTGGATCCTGGTACGGGGAAGCCGATGTGCGTCTGGAACGGGATGGATGATGATGAAAACGGCTATGTGGATGACTGCCGGGGTTATGATTTCGTGCTTGGCGACACTGATCCCACGGACGAGCATGGCCACGGCACCTTCGTGGCCGGCATTGCCGGCGCAACTACCAACAACCTGGATCCGTATCTCGGCACGCCCGAGGGGGTGGCCGGCATGGGACGGCAGGCCAGGCTGATGGTCCTGCGCTCCATGAATGCCGCTGGGACCGGCACCGCTTTCGATATCGCCCGGGCTATCGACTACGCGACGGCTGAAGGTGCTCAGGCGATCAACCTGAGCTTAACGCTGAACTGGGACGCGCCCTCGGATGATGTTGAAATGCTGCGGTTGGCCGTTGAGGCGGCTCAGGCCGCAAATGTGTCAGTGGTGGCTGCCAGCGGCAACCAAAACTACAACGGCATTCCGTTTCCCGCCGCCTTCCCCGGCGTCTTAGCAGTGGGTGCCAGCACGCGCGATGACGCCCGTGCCAGCTTCTCGAACTACGGCGCGCGGCTGGATCTGGTTGCGCCGGGTGTAGAAATCTTCTCGACGCTGCGTGCGGGCAACAACAGCTATGGTTATTATGGCGGCGCACCGAGCACCAGCTCAGGCACCTCTTTTGCTGCTCCTCATGTAGCTGGCGCGGTCGCGCTGGTGCGCAGCCTTCGGCCGGACCTGTCGCAGGCTGCGATCTATGAGCTGGTTCGCCGTACGGCTGATGATGTGGGCCAACCGGGCTTCGACAACTACACCGGTTGGGGACGGCTGAATGCGGGGCGAGCAGTGTCGGAGGCACTCACAGGACTAGATTTGGGCCTGGCATCGGAGCCAGCCGCACTCGCTGTCGGTGGACAGGCAACCTTAAGGTTGACGATAACAGCGCCGGATGGAAATGCTGCCGGGCTGGGCGCGCGTATGGCGTTCAGCGCCACCGGCGGCGTCATCTCGCCGACTTTGGTGATGGCTGACGGTCTGGGCCGGGCGCAAACCTGGTTCACGGCTGGCTCTGTCACCGGCACAGCGCACATTACCGCCACGCTAGCCGGCGTCACCGCTACCCTGCCGCTCACCGTCACTTCCGGTCAGACGGCTGGTCTTGCGTTGACGGCTGTGCCGGCAGCAGTCGCCAGCGGCGGAGGTCAGTCCACGATCACCGCTTCAGTGTATGATGAAGGCGGCAGCGCGGTGTTGGATGGCACGACGGTCGCCTTTTCGGCCACCCTTGGCGTCATCGAGCCGGTGACAACAACGACCGTTTTGGGTCGGGCGACGGCAATCTTCACGGCCGATATCATTGCAGGATCTGCCGTCATACAGGCTGAGGCTGGCGGCTACACGGCCACCGTGCCTATCAGCGTCCTGGGCGCCGGCGAGCCGTACACAGTGACACTGACGGCCGAGCCGCCGCAGATTCGCTTGGACGGCACGCCCGCCACCATCACCGCAACGGTGACCGATGCCCTGGGCGTGTTGGCTCCGGATGGAACCGTGGTGACCTTCAGCAGTGACTTGGGCGACCTCTCCGCGGTCGAGGCGCTCACCGTGGCCGGATCGGCTGTCACGCAGCTCGATCCGGGGACGATTGCCGGCTCCGCGCATGTCATTGCCCAAGCCGGAGCCGCTGTTGGCTACACGGACATCCGGATCCTGGCGGGCCTGGCTGCCACAGTGACCCTGGTTGCCGATCCGACTGACTTGGTTGCCGGCGTCAATCAGATCACCCAGTTGGATGCAACGGCTCACGATCAGTATGGCAACCCCGTCACTGATGGCACGGTTCTGCAGTTCGTGGCCACCCTTGGAGATCTGATCTCCTCGTCTGCATCCACCGTAGATGGCATGGCTGGGGTGCAGATGCTGGGCGGACAGGTCGCCGGCACGGCAACGATCACCGTGACCGCGCCTGGGGGTGCAGCGGCCACCGGGCAAGTGCGCATTCGTCCGGCCCGGCCGGCGGCGGTGGGAGTGGAGATCAGCCCGGGCGAGATCGCGGTCGGTGGCGAGGTGGCAGTCGTTCGGGCCACGGTGCGTGATCCTTTTGGAAACCTGGTGGCGGATGGCTCGCCTGTGACTTTCACAACCAACCTGGGGGCGCTGCGCGCCGTCAGCGACACGCAAGCTATCACCGGGACGTTGTTCAGCACCGGAACGGTGAATGGTGTGGCCGAGGCCGCGCTGGTATCCGGCCAGATGGCCGGCACGGATGAAGTGCGTGCCACCATCAACTCAAACACCACTCAGGCCCGCGGTTATCGCATCCTGGCCGGCCCTGTGGCGCGGCTGGCCATCGATGCCGATCCCACTCGAGTGGGTGTGGGCGGTCGTGTGCAACTGTCGGCCTGGGCGCTCGATCGCTTCGGAAACAACGCCAGGGATGGCACAATCGTCAACTTCCTGGCCCAATCCGGACAGCTTGATCAAGCCGCCGTTCCGATCCATGAGGGGGTCGCGCGAACGTGGCTCACAGCACCGAACCATCCGGGGAGCGTGCAGGTCGCAGCGCTGGTGGAATCAATTTCCGATTTCATTACGGTGTTGGTCGTGCGAGATCTGTTTTTGCCGTTACTCCTACGTTAGCATCACGGGCGGCAGAGGATCACATACCCCCGGGCTGCGTGATACTCGTAAGTCCGCCCGTTAGCTTCCAGCAGGATCCGCTGGCCATAGGTGATCACCTGCGCGTACATCATCTCAGGTTGTGGACAGCCCAGGCTGGCATCCGGCCATTCAGCCTCGAGCACTTCGCGCACCGTGATGGCAGTCGGCGCGATGCCCAGCCGGCCGGCCAGATCGGCCACGGCCAGATCCTGCGCCGTTGGCTCCGCAGTGTGGGCCGCGGCCGGTGGCGTTTGCTGCTCGCCCGGTGTTGTGGCGGGTGAGCAGAGCGCTGTTTTGCCGCTGCCGGAACGGTACACGTATTCCTGGCCGGCGGCCTGCAGCACGATCTCATCCCCGATGATCAAGCCCTGGTTCTGGCTTCCTCCCGTTGCGCCGCAGCCCAAAGATCCCAGGGGCATCTCGGTCTTTTCAACAGACACCACTTCAATCTGATCTTCTGGGATATTGAGGCGTTGGGCCAGGTCGCTGCGGGCTGCGTTTGCCGCTTGACTGCTGTCGCGCTGTCGCACGGTCGCACGCGGCGTCAGCGGTCGGGATGGCGGGGTATTGGTTGGGGGCATGGTGACCTCCGGCGCGGGCGACTGCTGTGCGTTAATGGGTGTGGTTGTAGACAGAACGGCCGGCAGTGCTGCGCAACCCATCAACATGGCGCCTGCTAACAGAACTGCCGCCGCCGATGCGAGCTTACGGCGTATCATAGCCATAGTTTCCTCCCGGACGACGCACCTTTGTCGGTTACATCGTCCGGCACTGAGACGCTGTCATCGTTCGCCTGGTTCCGCCTGGCGCCCTTAGCGCACCAGGATTCTGACCAGCATCTGGCGCAGCACATCCAGCAGGACCAGCGCCACGATGGGTGATAGATCGAGGCCGCCTATGCTGGGAATCACGCGTCGGATCGGGTTTAGGACGATGCTGGTGATGCTATGCACGCCGTGCAACAGATCATATATGAAGTCCGGCAGCTTGACGCGCATGAGCATCACCCAACTGCCGATCACATCGACCAAGATCAGCAGGCCGAAGATTCTGAAAACCTCGTTGATGAGAGTGGCTAGAGTCGTATTCATTTCGCGGAAAGATCTCCCAATGCTTTCGATCGTTGATAAGCCGCCCATACTCCGCGCGAGATGACGGTGCGTAGGCCGCCCTTTTCCAGTTGGTACAACGCCTCTGCGGTGGTTCCCGCGGGCGAAGTGACGCGATTGCGCAATTCGGTAGGGTGCAGGCCGGTGGCGCGGGCCATTGCCACCGAACCTTCGATGGTTTGATACACCAATTCTTGTGCGATGCGGCGTGAGAACCCCATATGCACCCCCGCATCGATCAGCGCTTCCATGAACAAGAAGACGTAGGCCGGGCCTGTGCCGCTGAGCGCAGTGGCCATGTCCAGTTCACCTTCATCCGATACGTACAGCTCTTTGCCGAGGGCGCTGAGGATGGCCTGCGCCTGCCGGCGGCCCACTTCATCCACGGCATCGGTAGCCGTCCACACCGTCATGCCCATGCCCACCTGGCCGGGGGTGTTGGGCATGGCCCGGGCGATCTTCGGGATTCCCAGGCCATCCCGGATGATTCGAATCGGCGCGCCGGCAACGATGCTGATCACCAGGTCCTCCGGAGCCACAGCGTCGCGGATTTCCGGTAGTATCTTGGGCAGTGTTTGGGGTTTCACACTGAGTATGACGATTCTGCCTGCCTGCGCGGCCGCGCGATTGTCTGCAATCGCGCGGATGCCGTAACGATCGCACATCTCCTGGATGCGTTCTGACCGCGGCTCGCTGGCCGTTATACGTTCAGGGTCAATCAGCTTACGGTGAAGGATGCCGCTTATCATCGCTTCGGCCATCGTACCGGCGCCGATGAACGAAAGGGTTGTGCTTGTCAGCATATCAGTACTCACTCTCTGGCTTCGAAGATCGCCCGTCCGATTCGCACGAGGGTTGCCCCTTCCTCGATAGCGACTTCGAAATCGTCAGTCATCCCCATAGATAGATGGCGCCAGCTCAGGGCAGGAAAGCGGCGGGCCAATTGGTCGCGCAGCCGTCGTAAGGCCGCGAAGGTAGGCCGGGCCAATTCCGGGTCGGGCACGATCGGCGCCATAGTCATCAAGCCCTCGATCTGTAAGTTGGGCAGCGCGGCGATCGCTTCGACGGCTGCGGGCGCTTCAACAGGCGATAAACCGTACTTACTTTCCTCGCCGGAGACGTTGATCTCCAGCAGAATGGGCAGACCCTGTTGGGCCGCGTTGGTCGGCCGGCCGGCGCCAACGATGCTTGCCTGCAGGGCGTTACTCAGTCGGCTTGCCAGTCTCAGGCTGTCTATCGAGTGTATCATAGATGCCCAAGGCAATACGTTAGCGGCCTTACGACTTTGGATATGTCCGATCATGTGCCAGGCCGGTTCTGTCTGGGGTGCGACCAGTTCGGCAACGGCGATCGCCTTGGGTCCGGCTTCCTCCACGCGGTTTTCGCCGAAGAGTCGAAGCCCAGCCCGGTGCGCCGCCGCGACAACTTCTGGCGGCTGTGTCTTGCTCACAGCGACCAATGTCACTTCGCTCGGATCGCGGCCGGCGCGGCGCGCAGCCGCGAAAATGCGTTCCTGTACCTTGCTGATCCGCCCTGGCAATGTCTGATCCATATCTTGCTGCGTCCTTGCGTTTCCCTTTCTACTCCGCGCCTCGTAATGCCATCACTGCCCCGAAATGGCCGGTCTTGCCTCGTTCCCGGCGGTATGAGTAGAATTCGTCGGTTCGGCAGGCGGTGCAAGTTTCGGCCATGCTGATCCGCCCAACGCCGGCAGCCGCCAACAGGCGCCAGTTGGCCGTCCACAGGTCGAAGTGGTGGCGGCCGTTCGCCTGGACAGGCAACAATGTGGCCGGCCGCTCAAAAGCAGCATGCACGGCAGCGATGACGTCCTCGCCCACTTCGTAGCAGCAGGGACCGATGGCAGGCCCGATGGCTGCCACCATCTCTGAAGGCCGGCTGTCGAATTCCGATGTCAGGGCCGCGACCGCCGCCTGGGCTGCTCCTTGCACCGTGCCCCGCCAGCCGCTGTGGACCAAGGCACAGGCGCGATGCACCGGATCATAAATCAGGATCGGCGTGCAATCGGCGTAACGCAACAGCAGCGGTACATCCGTCTCATTCGTGATCAGAATGTCGTAACCCGTGAAGATCTTGCCGCGATCGGCGCGACCCACGCGGCGCACGTTCGCGGTATGGCGCTGGTTGGGACTGACCAGGTCTTCTCTGCGCAGGCCCAGAGCCGCGCTGGTCCGCTGCAAGTTCTCCTCAACCGCCTCAGGGTCATCCCCGGTGCCTTTCGTCAGGTTGAGGCTCGCCCACTGCCCGGTGCTCACGCCCCCGTGCCGCGTGGTCACCGCGTGAATCAGATCCGCGAAGATATCCAGCGCCTCGAAGGTGTAGTAGGCCAGGCCATCGGCTGTGCTGCAGCCCGGGGTAACGCGTTCCCCACTGCCGTGTTGATGCCGGTCCATCATGGCCGGCAGACCCCACACGCCAGACAGGCGGCAGTCCCGGGCGGACAGCGATGACCGGCCAGTTCGTTTTCGGACAGGCGTCGTTCGTAACGGAAGAAACTGGGTGTCACGCCGCTGTCGACGATGTTCCAGGGCATGAACGCTCCTGGCTCGCGCTCGCTCAGGAACTCCTCGGCGGACAAGCTGCATTCTGTCAGGGCGCGACGAAAATCGCGGGCCGTCGGCCGATGCGCGCCGGTGATCGCTGCGGCCAGGCGCCGATCGCCGCGTGCCAACACCCCTTGCACCTCCGCCAGTTCTGCTGAGTCCGCATCGATCGTGATGTCATGCTTGGCAAGCGCTCGTTTGAGCGTGCGCTGCCGTTCGGTGACGATCCTTGCCGGGGTCATGGCCATCCATTGAAACGGCGTATGCGCCTTGGGCACGAAGGGCGTAGCGTTGATGGCGATGTTGCGCCGGTAGATGCGTTTTGCTTTGAGCGTCAGGTCGATGATGCCCTGGATATCATCGGCGGTCTCGGTGGGGTGTCCCACCATGAAGTAGAGCTTTATCTGCGGGAAGTTCAATGAACTTGCCAGCTCCACAGCCGCCAGCAGGTCATCCTCGCCTTGTGTCTTGCCGATCACATGGCGCAGGCGTTCGCTGCCTGCCTCAGGCGCGATCGTCAGGGTTCCGGCGCCGCTCGCCGCCAGAGCCTTCACCAACGGCACACTGATCGGGTCGGTGCGCATGGAGCTGACGCTGACCCGCGCGCCCATCGAGTGCAGCTCCATTGCTAACTCATCGATATGTGAATAATCCGACACGGCTGCGGACACCAGGCCGATAGTCGGCGGCTGCGCGCCTGCCGGGCCGCCATGCGCGAACAGGGGCAGGCGGCGCGCCAGTCCCTCCCGCGCCCAGGCCAGGACGCGGCCCAACGGCTGCTCGCGCGGCGGTCGATAGACATAACCTGCGAGGCAAAATCGGCAGCCCCGGCCGCAGCCGCGTGCGATCTCGATCAAGTGGCGGTTCGGCAACTCGGTGTCAGGTGTGTAGAGGCATGACACAGGCTCCAGCGCGGCAACATCCCTGGCCCACAGGCGCTCAACGCAGGGACCGTCTGCCGCGGGTTGCATGCGATCCGGCAGATAGAGGCCGGGGATGGCTGCCAGCGCATCCAGCAGCTTTGGCCTGTCGTCATCTGCGCCTTCGACCAAGAGTTCGATCAGGTGGGGCAGGACCGCCTCGGCCTCACCGATGACGATCGCGTCGCAGAATGGTGCAAGCGGCTCGGGATTCATGCTGAGTGCAGGCCCGCCGGCAAGCAACAACGGCCAACCTGCTTCCTGACGGCGTTCATCGGCCAAGGCCGGAATGCCCGCCTGATGCAGCAGCCCAGCTACATGGAAATAGTCCATCTCGAAAGAGACGGTCAGGGTCCAGACATCAAACTCGCGCGCCGGCGTGCCCGATTCCAGCGATAGCAGCGGGTGCCCTGCGGCCGCAGCCGGCGCATCCCAGAAGACGCGCTCGCACACTACGTCCGGTCTCGCGTTGAAGGTGCGATACAGGATCTGTAATGCCAGGCTAGACATGCCCACGCTGTAGCTGTTCGGATAGACCAGGGCTACCCGCAGCTTGCCACCATGGTCCTTGTGAATGGTGCCGGTCTCCCGGCCTAACAGGGCCTTGGCGGCCGCGATCTGTTTCCAGTTACTCATATTGGTCGTACTGCGTGTTGCGTACTGCGTATTGCGTGCTGCGCCATCCGCTGATTCGCGCCTACTGCCCGCCATAGCTCCATTGCTGTAGGCGAGCCAGCCACTGCGCAGGGAGCCAATCCCAGGCATTCGTTGCCGTGATCACGATGCCGGCCGCTTCGCGGATCGCATACCAGGCGCGCAGCGGCCAAAGGATGCGCCCCGTATCGGTGGAGGTGGGGCTGGTGACCGCCTCCACGCCTGCCCGTTCAAAAAGCCAGCGCGCCCGGAAGAGATGCAGCGGATGACTCACCAGGATCGCAGTGCGCCAGCCATTGGCAGACATGACCTCAGCAGCAACTGCCGCATCTTCCACGGTGTTCGTGCTGCCATCCGCCAGCCGGATGCGTTCATCGGGCACGCCTAACTCGATGGCGAAACGCCTGCACACTGAGGCGGCAGATAGCTGCTCATTCTTGAAGCCTCCGGTGCAGATGAGATACGGTGCGTAGCCAGCCTGCCACAGGTCGACCGCGCGGTAGGTGCGGCTGGTCAGATCCGAGCCTGGGCTGCCGTCCGCATTCACCCGCGCGCCCAGGACGATGATGACGTCGGACGGTCGCGCGTGATCCTGCTGGCCCAGGCGGTCCACCTGCCACACCAGGAAGGCGAAAGCCAGCAGCGCCAGGATACTTAACAGAAGCAGGCTGCGCGACAAAGCACGTAGAAAACGACGCATGGAGGGGATTATAGCACAGGAGTGGAGTGAAGCCGGAATACAGTTATGACAGTTCGGCCCCGGAAGCAGCGCCGCTCCCGAGGCCGAACTCGCAATTACCACTCTACCATTCTACCAAATTACCGTTCCCTCTCAACACTCGCTATACCCGCACGCATAGCACTTCCGGCAGCCCTCCGTGGGAACGAAGGTCGCCTGGCCGCAGTCCGGGCAGAGATCCCCGATGGGGCGGTCAGTGATGGGCAGCGGGAGTTGCTCCACGTAGGCGTGCGCTTCTCCGGCCGGCGCCTTGTCTGTTTCCAGATCACTGAAGTGGCCGTTGAGATGCTCACGTAGCACCTGGGCCACCGCGTCGGGCAGGGAACGCACGCGGTTCACGCCAAACCCCAACGAGCGGCCACCGCCGATGCCTGCCAGTTGATCTACCACCTGCTTCAGGCGTTCGTTGGCATCCATCGATGAGGGCAAACGCAGCACCAGTGAAATCAACCGGCCTAGCGCTTCCGACACGGCCGCTACGTCGCTGCCGGCCTTACCTACGTTCATGAATACTTCGAACGGCTGGTCACCACCGTTGATGTTCACGGTGACATAGGCGGTGCCTAACGGCGTTTCTTTGCGATAAGTCAGCCCATGCAGCGCGCCGGGCCGCGGTCGGCGCTTCAGGGCGGGATACTCGGCCTGCGGTACAGCCTCCTCGCTGTCTGTCTGTGCCTCCGCACTGCCATTGTTCTGCGCTTCGCCAGCCTGATCCTTGGCCTGCGCCGTGGCCCTGGTTTCCAGCACCACATCCTGCCGGCTGCCAGTCACGTACACCGTCAATCCTTTGCAGCCCAGGCGCCAGGCAAGCCGATAAGCGTTTGCGACATCCTCAACGGTGGCTGTGATCGGGAAATTAATCGTTTTCGAGATGGAATTATCGACGAATGCCTGGATCGCTGCTTGCATGCGCACGTGCTCTTCTGCTGCAATATCGCTTGCCACTACGAACACGCGCCGGATCGTCTCTGGCACTTCGACGATATCCTGGCAGCTTCCGGTCACGCTGACTTGCTCGCTGATGCGAGTTCGGGTTGTCTTGTCCAACCCGGCCCGTTCCAGTGCGGCTTCAAATAGTGGGCTCGTATAGGTCAGCTTCAGGTTTTTGCCACCATCTTTGACGGTGCGGGTGTAGGCAAGGGCGAACACCGGCTCGCAGCCGTAGCCTTCACAACCGGTTACGGTGCCGATGGTGCCGGTAGGTGCGACGGTGGTTTGTGCCGCATTGCGGATGCCATATTGAAGGATCCCCTGGACGACCCTGTCCCAATCGACTGCCGTCCGACCCCAATCGTGCATGTAGGTGCTGATGGGCGCCGGCGGCCGCCATATCAGGTCTTCCGGATCGTAGATGCTGCCTTTGCTGGCCGCAAAGGGCCCGCGTTCCTTCGCCAGTTCGATGCTGGTCAACATGCAGTGGTAGCGTACAAACTCCATGACCTGCGCTGCGAACTCTTGACCCTCAACAGAACCGTAGCGCACCCCCAGCGCGAACATCATGTCCCCCAGGCCCATGATGCCCAGGCCGATACGCCGCGCCCGCATGGCAGCTTCCCGCAGTTGTGGCACCGCTGGCACGTATTTGTTTGCGTCTACCACGTTGTCCAGAAAGCGGGTGGCTACGATCACGCTGACCCGCAGCTTCTCCCAGTCCACCGCTCCGGCTTCGGTGATGTGCTCAGCCAGGTTCACAGAGCCGAGGCAGCAGTTCTCGTAAGGTCCGAGCCACTGCTCACCGCAAGGGTTGGTCGCCTCGAGCGCGTACAAGTGGGGCACCGGATTGGCACGATTGGCCGCGTCGAGGAAGAGCGCGCCGGGTTCGCCGTTGTGATGGGCAAAAGTGACGATCTTATCAAAGAGCGCCCGCGCCTTGACCTTCCGCCATACCGCGCCATCTCTGGGATTCACCAACTCGAAATCAGCATCGGCCTCCACCGCCTGCATGAAGGCATCAGTGATCCCCACCGAAATGTTGAAGTTAGCGAGTTGCCCTTCTGCTGCTTTGCAACTCACAAATTCCTCGATGTCCGGGTGATCTACTCTCAAGACGGCCATATTGGCGCCGCGTCTGGTGCCGCCTTGAGCTACCTCACCGAAAGCCGTGTCATATACGCGTAGAAATCCAATCGGACCGGTCGCCACCCCGGCGCTTGTGGCGACCGAGTCACCCTTGGGGCGCAGACGCGAGAACGAGAAGCCATTGCCGCCGCCGGTTTGCTGGATCAGGGCAGCATCGCGCAGCGTCTGAAAGATGCCATCCTCCGTACGACCCATGTCATCGGCGATAGGCAGGACAAAGCAGGCTGCAAGCTGTCCCAACGGCGTCCCGGCTCCGGTAAAAGTCGGTGAATTCGGGAAAAAGCGTCGACTAGTCAAGAGACCATAGAAGCTTTCTTCAGTGGTTTCGACCGCGTAACCATAGGCAGCATCCGGTTCGGCCACGGCGCGCGCCACCCGACGGAACATGCCTTCAATGGATTCGCTGGGGTTGCCGTCCAGGCCCCGACGCAGATAGCGCTTCCGCAGAACCTGCTTGCTGTTTTCGGACAGCGCGATCTCAGCAGGGGGCTGGATTGCCGGTGCGAAGGACTTCAACTTGTCCGTGGTCATGACTTGAGCTCCTTGGATCTCTTGTTCTCACTACTTCCGTTCTGTCATCAGGCGTTCCAGCTCCCGCTGCAGCGTAGCAACATCGTCCATTTCCATATACACGATGGCATATCGGATGTACGCCAGAGGATCTAATGGCTTGAGTTTTTCCAGGATCATCTCGCCGATGACTTCGCTGCGCACTTCGGCTTTGCCCAGGCCAAAAAGATGCTCTTCGATTTGATCGACAATTCGATCGATGTCGGCCATGGCGATAGGGCGCTTGGCGCAGGCGATACGGATGCCTTGCAGCAGCTTGTGCCGGTCGAACGGTTCACGCCGCCCGTCGCGCTTGACGATCAATAGCGCTTCCGAGATTTGTTCGTAAGTGGTGAAGCGCTTGCGACAGCTTTGGCATTCGCGCCTTCGCCGGATACTGTCGCTGGCTGCGCGCGTGTCTACCACGCGCGAATCGGGCTGGCCACAATAAGGGCACTGCATCGGTCAAATCTCCGTTCGAGGGCCGCACAAGTCAATCAACTTTGATATGACTTGTCATACTGCCGCAAGGGGTAGTATGTTCGTTAAGCTACACTACAATATGTTGTAGGCGCGTAGTGAGGACCAGTATATCATAATCTGCCGGGTCAAATGGCGTTGAGGTCAATCGGCGATAGTAATTTTAAGGTCGAGTTGAGTTTGCTCTGGGCTATGGCACTATTCCTGCGGGGTGGCAACCCCCATGTGGGTCTGCCACCCCGCCTGGTAAATGGTTACTGTTGGCGTGACCGGCGGAGGAAAGCCGGGATATCGAGATCATTGCGATCATAAGTGCGCTTTGGGATCTCCAGGATGCGCCCTTCGTCCCCGGTGGTTGCGCGCTGCTCTTTAATGGCATCAAAACCGGTGGCGATCACTGTGATTCGAATGCCATCCTTCATGTTAGGATCAACTACAGCACCGAAGATGATGTTGGCGTCAGGATCTGCAGTGCGCCGGATGATCTCGGCCGCTTCGTTGACTTCATACAGGCTCAGATCATTGCCGCCTGTGACATTGAACAGGATCCCTTGGGCGCCATCGATGCTCACGTCCAGCAGCGCGCTGTGGATGGCCTGTTCAGCCGCTGTCTGGGCGCGATTGTCGCCGTTGGCCTGGCCGATGGCCATCAGAGCAGAGCCACCCTCATTCATCACCGCCCGCACATCGGCAAAATCCAGGTTGATGAGGCCGGGGATCGTGATCAGCTCGGAAATGCCTTGGATGCCCTGGCGGAGCACGTCGTCCGCCACCATGAATGCTTGTTGGATGCTGGCTTTCTTGTCCACCACCTGGAGCAGCCGATCATTGGGGATCACGATCAGGGTGTCGACGCTTTCCTTGAGTCGTTTGATGCCATCTTCGGCGATCCTGCGGCGCCGCGCGCCCTCAAATGTGAACGGTTTGGTGACCACACCGATCGTCAGGGCGCCCGACTCCTTGGCCAGCCTTGCGATCACGGGCGCAGCGCCCGAACCGGTTCCGCCGCCCATGCCTCCGGTCACAAACACCATATCGGTGTCTTTGAGTAGTGCCTTGATCTCTTCGCTCGATTCCTGGGCGGCTTTTTCGCCGATTTCAGGATTGCCTCCCGATCCGAGTCCCTTGGTGAGTTTGTCGCCAATGCGCAGCCGTTGCGGCGCGTTGGCCAACATCAGCGCCTGCGCATCAGTATTGATGGCGATGAACTCAACCCCTCGCAGGCCCTGATCGATCATGCGATTGACGGCATTGGAGCCACCGCCGCCGATTCCCAATACCTTGATCTGCGCCGGGTTCTCTACAAAAGTGGTTTGCTGTGTCCTGGTGGTGGTCATGGGTAGCTCCTTCGATAACCGTTATGGTCTCAGATTAGCTAACAAACGTCTCAGGTATTCTACAACCTTTTGCCATGTAGGGCCAGTTTTGGATGGATCTATGCGAGGCTCAGTGCCCCGTTGCATTCCCCAAAGCAGCAAGCCGACCGCGGTGGCATACTCAGGGTGGTTCAAATCCACCACCGCGCCGCCGATGCCATCAGGGCTGCCGATGCGCACCGGCCATGCCAGTCGCTGGCGCGCGAGATCACCTAGCCCATCGAGTTGTGCAACGCCGCCGGTCAATACGACGCCGGCCGGCAAGAGCCCATCGTAGCCGCTGCGTTTGATCTCGTCCGTGATCAGATCCAGTAATTCCTCGGCGCGAAAGTAGATGATCTCTGCCAGTGAGCGGCGTTGGACGATCTGGCTGCCGGCCTCGCCAAAACTGGGGCTGCGCACTTCAGCGTCGGCAGGAATGCTTTCCGGCACGGCATGACCGAACTGCTTGATCAACGCCTCGGCCTTATCGTAGGGCATGCGCAGCCCGGTGGCCACGTCCCGCACAAAGTGATCGCCACCGACATTCAACACGTGCGTGTGCCAGGGCGCCGAATCCAGATAGATCGCGATGTCGGCCGTTCCGCCGCCGATGTCCACCACAGCGACCCCGGCTTGGCGCTCATCTGCGGTCAACACCGCCTCGCCTGACGCCAGTGGCTCAAGTATCAGGTCATCGATGTCAATACCATGCGCTTGTACGCAATTGGTCAGGTTCGCAATGGCCGATGTCGCGCCGGTAATGATGCTGGCGTCTACCTCGAGACGATAGCCGAACATGCCCACCGGATTCTGGATGCCGCTCTCATCGTCCACCGTGTAGCTGCGCGGCACGGCATTGATGATTTCGCGGTTGTGCGGCATGGCGATGGTGCGCGCTTGGTCCAGGGCACGTTGGCAGTCGTCTGGCGTGATCTTGCGACCGTTGCGTCCAACGGCCGCCGCGCCTCTGCTGCCCAGCGCAGTGATGTGTGCGCCGGAGATTCCTACCAGGGCTGATGCCATGGTGATCCCTCCGGCCGCGGCCTCGGCCTGCTCAATGGCCTGACCGATGGCCGCGGTGGCATCCGCCGTGTTGACCACTACGCCGCGCCGCAATCCTTTGGATGGCACGCGGCCAGCGCCGATGACTTGCAGGACGTTGTTCTCATCCAGCTTGCCAATGAGGGCGCAGATTTTGGTTGAGCCCACATCCAGGACACAAATCAGATCACTCACAATCCCCCCGTCTGTGTCGCTACCACCAAATGGCACGTTCGTCGCTGTATCGTAGATCGATCACCTGCGCGTATCCGCCCGCTTTGCTGATCTCCTGCCGGGCGATTTCCAGCAGCGCCAATTTGTCGGCCAGCCCAGCCCCATCGCCCAACCATACGTTCCAGCCTTCCGGAGTCAGCAAGGCAAGCCCCTGACTCAGGCTGTAGGTCACTTCGGAAATCTCGGGCCGCGCGCTGTGCAGTGCGGCCAGGTTTCTCAGCAGCATCGACGTTCGTGGGCTTGTGCCGTCGGGCAATTCACTGGTCTGATCCTTCAGCGTCAGCGGTGGAACCGGGCCTGTCGGGGGCACCACTGCGCCGTCGGCGGTCAACCAGGTGGTCACTGTGCTGTCGCCCTGCAACGTCTGCCAGGCGACCAGCGGTGCGCGCTCCAGAACGTCAATCAAGACCTGGTTAGGCAGGCGCACGTGGACTTGCGCATCTGCAATACCATCAAGGCGATTGACTGCCGTCGCAACATCATCCGGTCGCACCAGGAAGATGCTCCGGCCCTCGATTCTGCTGGCTTCGTAGATTTGTTGGGGCGTCACACGCTGCGTTCCGCTGATTTGAGTCGACATGGCAGAAACGCTCAATTGCGGCAGGCGCAGCAGTTGGAACAGCCCCAGCGTCAGGCCGACAGCAAGCGCAAGCATCACCAGGCGACGCGCGATCGTGATCGCGTCCTTCTGCGTTGGCAGCCGCAGCTTCCGACGAGTGAACGCTGGGGCTGCCCCGGCCGATTTGCCTGTCGACTTGGCCGGGGGCATGGCGGTGGACCGCATCTGGCGCAGTTTCTTGCGCGAGCGCGCTGGCGGCCGCCGCCAGCTCGGTTGAGCTGGCCCTACGTCTTGAGCTCGGCTTTTGGACTTACCCTTGGCCATGACTCCGTGCTCCGCGTCCTGGGTGTGCGTCTAGTGCAGTTGCAGCGCACCGTTGTAGTGGCTGCAGGAACGCGCTTTGTCGGCATGGCGCTCCAGCGCCAACTCGATCAGTCGATCCATCAATCCGGCACACGGGATACCGCTGGCTTCCCACAACTTCGGATACATGCTGATGCTGGTGAAGCCCGGCATGGTGTTGATTTCGCTGAGATACAGTGTGCCGGTGGCATCATCCAGCAGAAAATCGACGCGTGCCAGGCCTGAACCATCCACCGCCAGGAAGGCTTGTACGGCCAGCGCCTGGGCCTGTGTCGCAAGCTCAGCTGAGAGCGGAGCCGGGATCAGCAGCTCGGACCGGCCGTCGACGTATTTGGCGGCATAATCGTAGAACTCATGGTTTGACACGATCTCGCCGGGTACCGACGCCAGGGGTTCATCGTTGCCCACGACGCTGCACTCGATCTCCCGCGCGTTGGGCACCCCTTCTTCGATCAGCAGCCTACGGTCGAAGCGCGCAGCCTCCTCTAGAGCCGCCGCCAGCTCGGTTCGGTTATGCACCTTACTGATGCCGATGCTGGAACCCAAGTTGGCCGGTTTGACGAACATCGGATACCGCAGGTGCGCCTCCAGATCATCCATCACTTGCTGTGGAGCGGCTTCCCATATCCTGCGCTTGATTGCCTGGAATTTGACCTGCGGAAAGCCCCGCGCCCTGAACATCTCCTTGCTGGCGATCTTATCCATAGCCAGGCTGCTTGCCAGCACGCCACATCCCACGTAGGGCACCCCAGCCAACTCCAGTAAGCCCTGGACCGTGCCATCTTCCCCATACGGGCCATGGAGCACGGGAAAAACAACATCCAGGTGTGGGAAGGCAGCGCCTGTTGCGCCGGGCACGAGTTCGCGGCCCTGGGTTTTCGCTTCGGCGCCAACGGCGTATTCGGGCAGGCCAGATGTTGTCAAAACAACCATCGAGTCGCTACCGGTGAGCCATCGGCCATCTCGTGTGATACCGATAGGGACGATTTCGTATTTACTTGGGTCCAGTGCGGTCATGACCGAACGAGCCGATACTAACGAGATTTCGTGCTCACCCGAGCGGCCGCCGAAGAGGACACCAATTCTAAGCCTGTTCGTCATAGCAGTATTCGTGATACCTTAACACGGTCAGATTACAGACTCAATAACGGCTGCGTTCCCCAATCGCCCAAGAATACAATCTCCGGCATCAGGACACTGCCATTCATATCGTATACCCGGCGCCGCACCAGGTTCATCAGGGCAACCACATCTGCAGCACAGGCATGCCCGATATTGACGATGAAATTCGCGTGCCGGAGTGAGATTTGGGCGCCGCCTATTGCGTGCCCTTTCAGTTCCGCCTCTTCAATCAATCGGCCCGCATAGCATCCCGGTGGATTGCGGAAGATGCTGCCTGCGCTGGGCTCTACCGGCTGGCTGGCCTGACGCCGGGCCAGGTAGCTTTCTGCACGGGTTTCCATGTCAGCCGTATCACCCGCTGCGGCATGCAGGCCGACCGTCAAGACGATCGGCGTCGGGCCTGCCGCCGGATCTTGCGTCTGCGCAAGCCCATCGGTTTGTGCGCTGCCACTCGCCAGTTGTTCTTTCAGGCAACTGCTTCGATAGGTGTATGCCAGTTCATCCACAAACAGCACCTGGCGTCCCCGGCCTGGGCGGGTAACGACTACCCAAGCCACATTCCCGGCCATGTTTCCGCCGTGCGCGCCCGCGTTGCCGATGACCGCACCTCCGACCGTGCCGGGAATGCTGATAGCCCACTCCAGCCCGGCCCAGCCGTTCTTTATGGCCCAGCGTGCCAGGCCAGCAAGCAGAACCCCCGAATCAGCGACCAGGTATGGCTCACCCTTCGCATCCGCCTCCTTCGCCGGACCGCTGAGCGTCGCAACGCCTAACGTTCGTGTCTGATTGGCAATCACCAGTCCTCGGATTCCGGCATCGCTTACCAGTACGTTGCTGCCACCCCCCAGAATGGTGATAGGGATGCTGCGTTCAGTTGCCAGCGCAGCTAACCCTTCGAGTTGTTCCGTGGTTGTGGCTGCGATGTACAGGTCGGCCGGCCCACCAATGCGAAACGTGGTATGCTTGGCCAGCGGTTCATCCGTCCGAATTCGCACCCCCAGGGCCGCGGCTGCTGCGACGAAATCACTCACATCGGATGCCTTGTTCATACTCCGGCGCCTTGGCTTTCGCGTTTGCGCAGGCTATCCAAGAGCAGTCGGCCAACCAGGTTACCATCGCCAGCGCTCATGGTGATCACGATGTCGTCCGGGGCGACGCGTTTCAGCAGGTAGGCAACCGCGTCCTCGATGGTCCCGATATACTGTGCATCAGGATGATCCACGGTTTCGGCCAGGATTCGGCTATGCATACCCAGATCGACTCTTTCGCGAGCCGCGTAGATGTCCAGGAACAGCACGTGATCGGCGTCATCGAAGCTGTGGATGAAGTCGTGCAGTAAGGCCTGGGTGCGACTGAAAGTGTGCGGCTGGAAGACTGCCCATATTTGCCTGGTGGCGAAGCGCAGCCGTGCTGCAGAGAGTGTGGCGGCAACCTCGGTGGGGTGGTGGGCGTAATCGTCGATCACCTGTACACCGTCGGCATCTCCGATTGTTTCGAAGCGCCGTCCGGCGCCGCGAAAGTCGCGCAGCATCATCGCCGCGCGTTGATCCTTGATGCCATGCCAATGCGCCACGGCCAGCGCGGCCAGCGCATTCCGCACATTGTGGCGCCCGGGCACCGGCAGGCTGAGTGCGGCCATCTGCTTGCCGGCAAACCAAACCTCGGCATCCAGGCCCCCCAGTGCGTTCGTAGTCAGGTTGCGGGCCTGCCAGTCTGCGCCTTCGGCCAGGCCATAGGTCCAAACTTGGACATCAGGCCTGACTGCGGCGCGCAAGTCTGCGGCGCCAGGATCATCTGCGCAAGCAACCAACAGGCCGTTGTGGGGCAACCGGCCCACGAATTGGCGGAAGGCATCAGCAAAGGCAGCCGGCGTAGGATAGCAATCGACGTGATCCCATTCCACGTTGGTGACTACCGCAATCTCTAGTTGCAGGCCGAGAAACATGCGGTCGTATTCGTCCGCCTCAATCACGAAAGGACCTTTTCCGGCAAGCGCCGCGATGGTCGAAGTGGGCAACCCTTCAGCCGGGCCGACCGCCAGTCGGCCGCCGATGATCAGGCTGGGATCCATGCCGGCACGCAAGAGGATCGTCGCGATCATCCCTGTGGTAGTGGTCTTGCCGTGAGTTCCTGCGATGCCGATGCCGTGCAATCCCTCCATGAGCGGGCCAAGGAAGGCGGCGCGTTTGACAACCGGGATGCCGGCTGCCTGGGCCGCGACCACCTCTGGATTATCTTCAGGGACGGCTGATGAGATGAGCATCAGGTCGGCCCCCACGACATTCTCGGCTGCATGGCCCCGATAGATCTTCACGCCGCGCGCGGCAAACTCATCGGTGACTTCGTTGGGCCTGCGGTCCGAGCCCGAGACACGATAGCCGCGCGCCAATAGCAGGTCGGCAATGGCCGATAGACCGGCGCCACCGATCCCCACCAGATGGATATGCACGGAGCCGCGTTGAGCCTGCGGCCGCCTGAGCAAATCAACCCAGGCCGGCTCTTCGGGCGTCACCATCGGTCGGTCCGCGGCCGTGCCAGCCAGCGGTGGTGAGTTCAGAATGGGAAGTTCGCTCATTTCCAGATCCGTGCGATGAGCATGATGATGGCCAGCCCGATCAGATATTGCCACCCGAAGATGGCCGGGGGTAGAAAATTCACGAGAGTGGTGTAAACTCTCGAAAAGTCCCCCGTTGGCCGCAGGATGGGCCAGTTGGCCGCTTGCAGATAATACCACAGGCTGCCGGCAAACAGATAGCCGTTTAGGAGGCCGCTGCCCAGGTCGAAGAAGACGCGGCCGCGCTTACCGGGAAAGCTCAGGGTCTCACCTTCATAGGAGATGAAGACAACGAGGATCAGGATCGCACAGTAGATCAGGCCCCGGGCCGCCATTTGGTTCGCTTCCGAGGGACCAGTGAAAACTGTGATCAGGCTGGTGAATTTGGCCTTATAGCGTTCGTCGATGAATTCCAGCACAAACAGCGCGATGAATAACATCATCGTGACGCCGAGCTCGCGACCGTAACCGCGGACCACCCCGATAATGCCGAAGATCACGAACATTGTCAGGAAGATGAGCTCAACAGCCCCCATATCTTACCCCTTCTTGATTCCTCGATTGCCTGTGCGTGTTGCCAGCAAGACGAACAGGGCAATCGCGATGGCGATGATGATCGCGATCTGGCCGCTGTTGGCCAGGGAGTTCAGGAATGCCACGACCTTAGCTATCAACACGCTGCTGATGGATGACCCTGTCGTGACCGCGGTTGAAGCGGCCTGCTGCGTGCCACCAAAGAGCCCGGCCAACAGGGGTAATCGAACACCAGTCCCCGGAAGCAGCGGTTGTAGCAGATACGCGCTCGCGATATAGCCAGTCAGCAATCCCAGTGCTAAGCCAAGCAAGGAGGCCCTGCTCTTGAAAACCTTGAGGCCGCCCAAGAAAAAGCCCAGCATCATGATAGACAGAAGAATCAGAGCCAGGGCGATCTGTTTGTCATCCTTGCCCACCAGGGATGGGACCTTCTCGACCAGCTCGCCCAACTTGCCAAACCCACCCTCGCCCCCACTCAAGGCTTTGAAGCCGCCTCCCAGCATGGCGCGACTGACGCGATAGAGCAGGTTAATGATGCTTACCAGGGTGTCGCCGATCCGTTCCAGCACGACGATGCCCAAGAGAGCGAGGGCAATGTAGAACACCGCGAACTTGGTGCCGCGCTGGAAACCGATTACCCCAAATATCGCCATGATAGTCGCTAGAAAGATGAGCACTTCCATCTTAGCACTCCGCTAGATGACATAATTCCGCGGCAATGTTGCGCGCAGCATCAGGTCGGGCCAGGCGAGCTGCTGCCTGCGCCATGGTTGCCAGCGCTGCCGGTGTGTTCAATAGCTGCAACACGGCTGGCGCCAGTTGTTGTTCCAGTTTGGCGTCTTCGATTACCAGCGCCGCGCCACGTTCAGCCAGGTAGGCTGCGTTTGTATCCTGGTGTTGGCCGGCATACGGATAGGGTACCAGGATACTGGCCAGGCCGCAAGCCGGGAATTCGCCCAAAGTGGACGCCCCGGCGCGGGCGACAACCAGATCCGCTGCGGCCAGGGCCTGTATCATCTCATCGTGCAGATACGCGTAAGGATGATAGCGCGCTTGTAAAGCGGTCTCCAGCCCCGCGGCTGCGTTCTGCACCCACGCCCAGTCAAGCTGGCCGCTGACATGCACCACCTGGCAGCGCGGCAGCAATTGCGGCAAAGCAGCTATCAGCGCCCGGTTGATGCTTCGCGCACCGCGACTGCCGCCGAAGACCAGCAGCACCGGCGCCGCATCAGTCAGCCCCAACTGCTGACGGGCGGGAGCCTTTTCGGTTGTCAGCAGTTCCGACCGCACCGGGTAGCCAGTCACCACTGCCTTGCCTGGGAAATGGGTGGCGACCTCAGGGAAGGAGACGGCCACCCGAGCTGCCAGGCGGCTGGTCAGGCGAATGGCTTGCCCCGGCGCCAGATCAGGCAGGTAAATCAATATCGGTACGTGCGCGCGCCAGGCAGCCCACGCTACCGGCGCGGCGACATATCCACCGGTCAGAAACGCGACGTCGGGGCGAAACTCGCGAATGATGGCCCGGCACTGGCGCGCACCGCGGGCCATCTTGATCAGGTTGCGTGCTGCGACCCATGACTCGCGGCCGCGAATCTGCCCGGTGGCGATGGCCCTGAACGGGATTCCCGCGCGGGCTGTCAACGCCTCCTCGATGCCATCGGACTCCCCGGCATACAGCCATGCTGTTGTCGGTTCAGCCGAAGACTGGCCAGGGCGAAAGTAGGCCGACGAAATCGAGTCGGAGGCGTTGGCTTCAGCGGGAACGGCTCGTTCTGTTCTGGCCTCGGTTGGTTGTGGTAGCCGTTCGGCGGGCAGTCCGCCGCCTGATCGTGCGGCTTTGATTTGCATTCCGCCGGCCGCTTCCGCGTTCATCCGTGTGAGTGCGTCCACTACTGCGAGAATGGGATAGACGTGGCCGCCAGTCCCCCCACCCGAGAGCAAAATGCGCATAAGGGGCCTTCTTCTCTTGCTGTGCTCGTGAAATGCTGACCAGCAGCCCTGCTGCGGCCAGGCAAGACAACAGCGATGACCCACCATAACTCATGAAAGGTAGCGGTTGGCCGGTTGCAGGGAGCAAGGCGAGCGATGTGCCGATGTGAATGGCTGCCTGCACGAGAATCCAGACGGTCAGGCCGATAGCAGTTAACGCGCCGAACCGATCGGGAGCGTTCAGCCCGATCTTCAGGGCACGATAACCGAACCAACCATATAGCCCCACCACCAGGGAGGTGCCCAGGATATGCAGGTCAGCACCGATGTTAGCGAATAGATAGTCGTTCCAAAGGCCGGTCACCGAAGCCTTGAGATTCCACATGTTGGGATCGGCGATGCTGCCACGACCTTCGCGCAGCATCCATGTCAGTTTGATCAAGTCCTCCGGCGCTTCGCTGGGGTTGAACCATACATTATACCAGCCTATGATCCGGTCGAAGGGATAGTCGGCTTGCGACATGGCTAACAACAGGATCGGTGCACCGATGAGCAGGATGGCCCCGATATGCTTGAGTCTGCCACCGCCCACGAAGTAGATGGTCAGGCAGATGAGGACCACGATGATTGTGACGCTGAAGCTGCGCTCTGCAGCGATCAGGGCTGCCACCAGCCCTAGCAGCACGCCAAAAGGCAGCAGGCCATCCTCCAACCGGGTTAGTTTCTTGCTGCGAGTCGCGGCCCAGGCCGAAATGTAAATCGTCAGTGATAGTTTGGCGATCTCGCTGGGCTGAAAACTGCCATTGACGAGGTGGCGGGTCGCACCGAAAACAACCTTGCCAACGACCAGCACGCCCAGCAGACCACCTACTGTCAGGATGATGATGGTCAGCGCCTTCCGCTGCCAAAAGCGATATGGGATGGCCGCCATCACGACGAACACGATAGCGCCCAGGGCCAGCCAGCGCAACTGGCGCAGGAAGAAGTAGGTGCCCACCCTGGGAAAACTCGCGCTGAAAACCATCACCAACCCCAACAACACCATGGTGCCCACAACCCCGATCAACTGGTAGTCTACTCCAGCGGCGGTCGATAGGCTGGCGGCCGGGGTGCGTCTGCGAGAGGGAACGGTCTGGACGGACGCTACTGAAGCGCGGTTTTTCACTTTGCCGCTCATGGCAACGCCTCCACCAACTCCTTGAAGTGACGTCCGCGCGCCGCAAAATCCTCGTAGGCGTCATAGCTCGTTCCTCCCGGCGCCAAGAGGACAGTGTCGCCGGGGCACGCAACTCGATTCGCAACGGCAACGGCTTCAGGCAGATCGGCGCAATGCGCTACGGACACGGCTGCGGTCCCTGAAGCGCGCACGCGAGCGAGCGCTTCGGCGATGAGCCCGGCGGCCTCACCAAACAGAATGACATGACGCACGCGCGGCGTGCCATCAGGGCGGCGGGCATGAATCTCGACGCTGCATTCTTCCCAGGGAAGGTGTTTGTCACGTCCGCCCAGCAGAAGGACCAACGGTTCTGTGAATGAGCGCAGCGCGGCGATGGTGCGTTCCGGCGCAGTGGCGATGGAGTCGTTGACCCAGAGTATGCCGTCGCGTTGTCGCACAATCTCCAGGCGATGTTCGACGCCGCCGAAGCTGGTTGCCACCGCCGACATCGCCTCTGCCGTGGCGCCGGCTGCACCGGCAAGACAGCAGGCGGCCAGGATGTTAGCCAGGTTGTGCCGGCCGCGCAAGCGCACCTGTTCCGTGCGGCAGATCTCGATGGCAGGTAGGCCGACACGCTGCCAGATCAAGCGGTTGCCGGCCAGAAAGGCGCCGTTGGAGACCTCCTGTTGTAGGCTGAAGGCCCACCGCGTGCCGTGCAGCGGGAAATAGACGGCCGGCTGCCCCTCGCCGGCCGCGATCTCGCAACGGCCGCTGCGCAGCCAGGCGCCGGTGTACGCATCATCGGCGCTCAGGATGCAGGTGTCACCCTTCTGTTGGTAGCGGATGATGTTGGCTTTGGCCGCAGCGTAATGACTCATGGACGGGTGTCGATCCAGGTGGTTCGGCGTAACGTTCAGCACCGCCGCTATGGCCGGGCTGCTCGTGAACAACTCCAGTTGGAAGCTGGACAGTTCCATCACCACTTTGTGGCCGGCCCCGATCTCCTCCAGCCGATCAATCAATGGCGTGCCGATATTGCCGCCAACATGTACGGTGTAGCCGGCCGCTGCCAGTATCAGCCCGGTCAGCGTAGTCGTAGTGGTCTTGCCGGCCGAGCCGGTGATGCCAATGACTGGGGCCAGACAGTGCCGCAGGGTCAGCGCGCCGTCGTTAGTCAGGGCGATCCCCCGGCGTAATGCCTCCTGGACGACGGGCAGCGCTGGCGACACACCGCCGCTCAGGCAGAGCAGGTCCGTGCCATCCAGCAGCTCGTCAGGGTGTCCGCCCAGCACGAAGCGGGGAGCAGAACCCCGATGCTCGATTGCATAATCGCGCAAAGCTGCACAGGTGTCAGCGAGTTGATGCTCAGTGCGCAGATCGCTCAGCGTTACCTCAGCACCGTGCGCAAGTAGAAAGCGAGCTAAGGCAGTTCCCTGGCGTGCCGCTCCCAAGATGGCCACCCGACGACCGGCATAGTCAGTGACAGGCGGGCGTGTCATTGCGCACCTCGTCCTTCCTGGCTTTCGGCGGGTCCGGTCGCAGGAGGCATAACGATCCAGGTGCCTGGCCACAGCGTAAGAAGGCGTTCGGTGAGTGCCTGTGCATAGAAGCTGGCCTGGCTGCGCGTTACTGCCCAGTTGCGATAACTGACTTTCACCGCCGTCCCGCGTTCAGCAAGGGTGCCGTCGGGCTGCGGTTCCAGCGGCAAGGTCTCCAGCTCCACCATCAGGGCATGAATGTGAATCTGTCCCGGCCGCAGCGTATCCCCACGATAGGCGGCCAAGGCATCGGCGACTTGTGCCAACGCGTTGTAGGCCAGGCGTAACGCCGCCGAGCGATTGTCGTGTGCCAGGAGTGCATCCAAATCAGAGCGCAGTGGGTCCAAGGCATGCAGAATCAACCCGCCTACTGTGTTGCGATTGGGCGGTACTGCCGTCCCATGCCTTCTGCCAGCGTCCGCCTGATGACGCGGCAGCAGCGTACCCTTGAATTGGGTGACCTCACTCGTGGACAGCGCCATTCGGATGTCCTTCCATAGGGGCGATTCCAAGTAACCGCCCGGTCCTCGTTACAGTAGTGCCAGCGCGATGCCGGCCATACCGGCCAGAATGCTGATCAGAAAGAAGCGCCAGACGACGTGCGTCTCCGACCAGCCGAGTAATTCGAAATGGTGGTGAAGTGGCGCCATCTTGAAGACACGCTTTCCTACACCGGTTCGCTTCTTTGTCCACTTGAAATAACCCACCTGGATGATGTCGGACGCTGCAACGGCTACGAAGATGAGCCCGATCACCGGCAGCAGTAGCCATTGCCCGGTCATTAACGCCACGATAGCCAGGGCTGCGCCCAGCGCCAGCGAGCCTGTGTCCCCCATGAAAAGCTGCGCGGGATGCGAGTTGTACCACAGGAAGGCGAACAGCGCGCCTACCATGGTGAAACAGAACGAGCTCAGCGGGTACTGGCCTTGCAGGTTGGCGATGATGCCATAGGCGGCAAAAGCCACCGCGGTTGTTGAGCCAGCCAGCCCATCGAGCCCATCGGTCAGGTTCACTGCGTTGGAAAAGCCGACAATGACAAACGTCGCAATCGGGATGTAGATGAGTCCCAGGTCGATCTTCTCCGCCAGACCGGGTATCGCAACGCTGTGCAAATCCAGGAAGAAGTACAGCCCCAGACTTGTCAGCAACGCCAGGATCGTTTGGTAGGAGGCCTTTACTTTGGCGATGAGACCTTGGCCGTTGTTACGCCGGCCAAAGATGCCTGTCAAATCATCGCGTGCGCCCAGCCAACCGAAGCCCAGCAGCACCAGCAACGGCACGAGGATCGACTTGCCGATCAGGGAACTGCCTTCCGCGAAGTTGAAGATGCGCAAGATCGCCTTGCCCCACGCGAAGCCGCTGAGGAAGTTCGCCGTGTTCATCAATACCGTGATGATGAAGACCGGCACCAGGAACAAGACGCCTCCCATGGTAGGCGTGCCGAGTTTGGTCTGATGGCTGTTCGGCCCCTCGATGCGGATCTGCTTGCCGATGCCGCGCCGCCGCAGCAAGTTGATCAGCGGCCGCCCCCAGATCACGGTTAATAGAAATGAAACCGAAGCCAGGCCCAAGGCGAACGGCATCGGTGCTTGTTCGATCATAGGTGGTTCGCTCCTATATCGCGCGGCTGAGAAAGTGCGTCGATGATAGCCTCCATGCCGGCGGCGCGTGAACCCTTAACCATTATCACGTCTCCCGGGCGGATTGTGTCGGCCAAGACGGCGATCGCATCCTCATTGCTCTGCACCGCATAAACATCATTGGGGTGCATGCCGCACACCAAGGCTTCGTCAGCAATCCAGTGCGCCCGCTCGCCGACAGTGACCAACTTGGCTACCACCTGAGCCGCGCGTCCGCCGACCCGCCGATGCCCCGTTTCCTCATAGGCGCCCAATTCGTGCATGTCGCCGAGGACGGCAATTGGACGATGCGACGTATTCGCGACGTCTTCCAGCAGATTAAGCGCAGCCAGCATCGAGTCAGGGCTGGCATTGTAAGTATCATCGATCAGCGTAGTCTCCCGCAGGCCGGGAACGACCATCAGGCGTAATTGTCCGCGCACTTCTTGTAGACCGCTGATGATTTCCGGCCATTGCAGCCCATCGGCCAGACCCACCGCAGCGCCGCGCAGGGCCGTGTGAACGCTGTGACGACCGAGCATCGGCAAGTGCAGGTGAAAGGCCTCAGGCCCGGCGTGCAGCCGGAAGCGGATGCCATCCAGCCCTTGGCTGGTAATATCATCGGCCCACAGCCCAGCCTCAGGGTTCAGTCCATAAGTGTAGACCCGGGCGCGTGTCAGACCGGCCATAGCCCGCACCAAGGGATCGTCTGCATTCAGGATGGCAATCCCGCCTTCCTCGGCCGCCGGCAATGCCTGCGGCAATTCTGCCTTTGCCTGGGCGATGCGCTCGATGGTGCCCAGGCGCTCCATGTGCACCGGCCCAACGTTGGTCACCACTCCGATCCGCGGCCGTGCGAGCGAACAAAGCTGGCTGATCTCGCCCAGCGTGTACATACCCATTTCCAGCACAACGCGCTCATGCTCTGGCGTCAAGTGCAGGAGGGTTAACGGCAGGCCGATTTCATTGTTCAGGTTGCCCTCGCTGCGCAGCGTCTTGTAGCGCTGCGCCAGCACATTGGCGATGGTTTCCTTGCTGGTTGTTTTGCCCACGCTGCCGGTAATTGCGACGGCGACGGCGGGCATCTGCGTGCGCCACCAGGCAGCCAACTGCTGCAAGGCTTGCAGGCTGTCGGGTACGATGAAGATCAGGCGGCAAGTTTCCTGATCTGTCAGCGCAGCTTCTGTTGGGTTGACTGCCTCAGAGCCGGCCAACACGCGTATTGAACCATCCGGCAAGATGAAAGTCGCTTGAGAGCACAGGTCCAGCGCAGCCGATTCCGCAAGAATCGCAGCGGCTCCGCGTTGGAAGGCCTCCCTCAGGAAGAGATGGCCATCCGTTCGCTGGCCGCGCAATGCAACGAACAAGCTGTGCCGCCCGACATGGCGTGAGTCGATGATTACGTCGTGCAGCGACACCTGCAATGCGGGTCCCAGCGCTGCGATTGTGCGACCATAGAGAGCGTGGCAAATGTTGTCGATAGTGAGCATATGTTTGTTGGTCACCTGCCCTAACGAACATCTTGTGGAAGGCGGTCGTCAGGTGCGATCTTCAGGATCTCCACGGCGTCTTGGGCCACCTCGCTGAACACCGGCAAGGCCACTTGTTCGGCCCAGCGCGAATTCTTGGGTTCGGCCAGTTTCACTAAAACCAATAGCTGCGGTTTAGCGGCCGGCAAGAAGCCAACGAAACTCGTGATCGTCAGCGACGACGTGTAGCCTTCACTTCCCGGAACCTCGGCCGTGCCGGTCTTTCCGGCAACCCGGTAGCCAGGCACCAGGGTGGGCCCTAAGGCATAACTGTCCACGGTGAAGGTCATCATCTCCGTCAGGGAGCGGGCAGTCTCCGGCTTGATGGCCCGGCCTAACATCCTGGGCGGTAACGCATACAGTTGGCCATCATACACCAACCCCTGCACAAACTGCGGTTGCATCAGGTTCCCGCCGTTGGCAATCGCCGCGATGGCATTGGCCATCTGTAGCGGTGTCACGGAGATGCCCTGTCCGAAGGAGTTCGCCGCCTGATCGTAGCGGCTCCAATACTTCGTGCCTGGCCATTTGACGATCCCGGCGATTTCCATGTCTGAGTCAGCCTCGGTAACCTTGCCGAAGCCGAATTGTCGCACATAGCGATAGAAGGTATCCGAGCCCATGTCCAGGCATAGTTTGGCAGCGACGACATTGACCGACTTCGCCAATGCCTGGCTGGCCGTGATGCGACCGTAGACCAGGCTTTCCGCGTTGGTGATTGTCTGACCGTCCAAGGACAGACTGCCATCATCGTACAGCATTTCATCTGGCGACAGACGGCCACTGTCGACGGCCGCCGCGTAGGTAATGGGCTTGAATACCGAGCCAGGCTCGTAAAACTCATTAATGGCGATGTTCTTCCACTCTCCCTGCGTAAACTGAGCAAGGTTGTTTGGATCGAACGTAGGCAGATTGGCCAACGCAAGCATCGCGCCTGTCCGAGGATCCATGACAATGATCGTGCCTGACTTCGCTTCGTAGCGGATGAGTGCCGCTGCCAGCGCCTGTTCCACCCGATATTGCAGCGCCGCGTTGAGATTTAGCACGAGATCGCGGCCGCCGGCCGAGGGCAGGTAGGTTTTTAAGGTCTCAGGCAGCGGCTGAGGACTGCCGGGTAAGCGGCTGCTCGCCCACGTGCCGGTGGTGCGCAACCACCCATCGTAGCTGGCTTCTATGCCGGCGCTCCCGTTTTGGTCAGCATCCACGTAGCCGAGCACGTGGGCAGCCAGTGAGCTGTGCGGGTACAGGCGCTTGCGCTTGCCATCGCACCAGATCCACCGTGGTATATCCGCGTGATTGCTGGCCGTCAGGCACTGCTGCTCAGTGACCCCCCGCGCGACCACGGCTACGGTGCCGGACTCGGACAAAGCCTCGGTGAGCGCTGCGGGCGTGATGCCGCCTATCAACGCCGCGTATTCGCTGATCTCCTCTGCGTTGGGCTGCTCACGTTCAGCCAGTTGGGGGTCTACATAAATCTCCCAAGAGAAAGTGTCCATGGCGAGCAGCAGGCCGTTGCTGTCGACAATCCGGCCGCGCGATGTGTCGACCGTCTGTGCCAGCACCCGATCTGTATCCGAGTTGCCACCAATCACCTGTGATAGCAAGAGCCGCGTTAATACGACGAGGCCGAAGATAGCAAACAGCAGCACCAGAAACCGAACACGGCCTGCGAAGGTTTTCCTTTCGTCGGCCAGTTGATCGGTTTGATCAGCCCTTTCGGGTTCTTGTTCTTCGGCCTCAAGTGATTCGTTGAAACGCCGCCATTGTGACCTTGAGCTCATTGATCCCTTCGCTTCATTGCGAGCCCGGCGCCTGGGTGTGGGCGACCTGTTGGGTTAAGCTATCAGATGGGACCAGTGCTGTTGGGAGATGTGCATAGACGACAGATTGCGCGTTCACATATCCCTCTTCGTGCATTCGTTTCTCGATGTAGGCCGGCGTGTTCCAGTGCGCTGATTGTTCGGCGAGCCGGATGTTTTCCTTCTCCAGCCCATCCGCTTTGTACTCCAATTCAGCCGCCGCCTGCTGGAGTTCTGATAGCTTGTTGGTCTGCCAGAGATAGGCACAGCCCAAGGCACAGATGACTGCCAGGGCCAACAGATAACGGGACAGGGCGGAGTTAAAGCCGGCCCACAAACCGAGCTGCCATCCGGTCATGCGGCCAGGCCACCAGGTGGATGTCGATGTTGTGCGGTGTTGCATGGTTCTCTCCGGCTCAGCTTTCGTGCGCAGATGAAAGCCGTTCAGCGATGCGCAGTTTCGCGCTGCGGCTTCGCGGATTCGACTGCACCTCTGCTTCGCTCGCCTGAATCGGCTTGCGAGTAATTGCTTTCAGTGTGGCATGGTGCCCGCAAGTGCACGCTGTCGCGCCAGCCACCCGTTTCATCCTCGGTTCGATGTCGCAGACGCAGTCGCGCGTCTCCCGCTGAACAAACTGTTTGACGATGCGATCTTCCAGGGAGTGAAAGCTGATAATCGCGAACCTACCCCCTGGTGCAAGCAATTCCACAATCTGCGGCAGCACCGCCTCCAATGCCCCCAGTTCGTCGTTGACCGCGATGCGAAGTGCCTGAAAGACCCTGGTTGCCGGGTGGATGCGCAGCCCCTTGTGTCCCCCCAATGCCCGGCTGATCACATCCGCCAGATCCGTTGTGCTGGCAAAGGGCCGAGCCTGCACAATCGCCTGTGCCACACGTCGTGATCGTGGCTCCTCACCGTAGCGGTAGATCAAGTCAGCCAGCTCGTCCTGTGGCCATTCATTCACGATATCGGCTGCTGTGAGCCGGCCGTTGGGATCCATGCGCATATCTAGCGGCCCTGGCGCCAGGAAGCTGAATCCCCGATCGGCTTCGGTGAGTTGGTAAGACGAAATCCCCAAATCGAGCAGCACGGCGTGCACCTGGGCGAAACCAGACGCCCGCGCCACCTCGGCTAACTGCCGAAAGCTTGACTGGCGCAATACCGTCCGTCCCGCAGAAGCCGCCAGCCTGATGCCGCTTAGTTCAATGGCCGCCGGATCGGCGTCCAGGCCGAGCAAACGGCCATTCGGGGCTATGGCCGCCAGTAATGCTGCTGCATGTCCCGCTCCGCCGAGCGTTCCATCGATGCACGCATCGCCAGGTCGCACCCCCAGTCCGGAAAGAGTCTCGCGCTGTAGGACGGGTATGTGTTCCACGGCGCACCTATAGGCGTATGCCGGCCTGCTGCATCTTCTTCAGGTCGTCTGCGCAGTTCTGAAATTGGCTTACCCAGTTATCATAGGATTGAAGCCAGAGATCTGGGTTCCAGATCTCCAGGTGATCGACATTGCCCATGACTACTACTTCATTGTTCAGCTTGGCCGATCGCCGCAGCAAGGATGACACGCCGATGCGCCCTTGCCGATCGACTTCGCATTCGACGCCCGCAGCCAGGAAACGGGTGGCATTTGGGAACTCGCCCCTTTCCTCGGATGTTTGTGCAGAATCCAGCATTTTGTCGTATAATGCTTTGGGATAGATGTTGATTTGGCCGAAGATGCCGCGGGCGAGTGTGACGACCTCGCCCAGCTCTTCCCGGTACTTGATCGGGATGAGCAGGCGGCCTTTGTCATCGAGGGTGCATTCAGACTCGCCGCGGAACATTTCGACTCCTAGTGGATGTGGTCACCCTATTTTACCACTATTTACAGTTAATCGCCATTTTAACCCACTTGTGCTGCATTTGCAAGCTCAAAAGGTGCCTGTTTCCCAAATATCGCAAACTTTAAGATACATCGTTTCGGATATCCCAAATTTGAGGCATATGATTGACTTGCGGCGCCTGCTTCATTGAAATGAGCCCCCTCTGTATTTGACATGTTTGGGTTCTGGTGATAGCATTAGAGATTGCTGTCCGAATGTTGCGAAATAGACTAGCATAGTTTAGCGTCAATTATCCCCCGCGTTCTCAACGCACGAGAAGAACCAGGTCGGTGGGACTTGGCCTTCTTTGTTTCTGTAAAAGGAGTAACAGCTTCATGACGCTTCTCCGGAATGGTGGCGAACTCGCTCCTCGTAAAACGTATGCGCGTATCCGCGATGTCTTTGAATTGCCGCGTCTGATTGAGGTGCAGTTAGACTCGTTCCGCTGGTTCCAGACGGATGGTCTGCAGGAGCTCTTCGAGGAGATTTCGCCGATCGTCAGCTTCAACAAGAATCTGGAGCTGCATTTCGGCGCGATGCCTGGCTCGGAAGGCTTCTGGTTTGACACGCCCAAATACTCTGAACCAGAATGCCGGGATCGAGACATGACTTTTTCGGCGCCCCTATGGGTGCGTGCCAAGTTGATCAACCGGGAAACCGGTGAGGTGAGTGCGCAGAACGTCTTCATGGGCGATTTTCCGTTGATGACCGAGAACGGCACCTTCATTATTAATGGTGCCGAACGTGTCGTCGTGAGCCAACTCATCCGATCCCCGGGCGTGTATTTCACGGTGGAAGAAGATCGGGTCACAGATAGGCGGTTGTGCTTCGCCAAGTTGATCCCGAACCGTGGGGCCTGGTTGGAGTTCGAGTCTTCGAAACGTGACATCTTGTCGGTGAAGGTCGACCGTAAGCGGAAGTTGCCGGTTACGGTGCTCTTGCGCGCAATCGGCTACGGCTCGGACGAGGAGATCTTGGATCTGTTCACTGAAGTGGACAACGACCCTGATCACGCTTACATTGCGACGACTCTTGAACGCGACACCACCCGCACCGCAAATCGCTCGGATTCTGCTAAGGGTGTAGATGGGGCCTTGTTGGAGTTTTACAAGAAACTGCGCCCAGGTGATCCCCCCACCCTGGATAATGCCAGGAACTTCATGCAGAATTTGATCTTCGCGCCGCGGCGCTACGATCTGGGCAAGGTAGGCCGTTACAAGCTGGACCGGCACCTGAGCCTTGACGTTCCGCTGAGCCAACGCACGCTGACCAATGATGACGTGGTTGCTGTGTTGCGCCGCATGATTCAGATCAACAACGGCATCGAAGGCGAAGACGACATCGATCATCTTGGCAATCGCCGCGTGAAGACCGTTGGCGAGCTGATCCAGAACCAGTTGCGAATCGGGTTGCTGCGCATGGAGCGCGTTGTGCGCGAGCGTATGTCGATCCGAGATGCGGATCAGACGAGCCCGTTGGCGCTGATCAACATCCGTCCGGTGGTCGCGTCGATCCGTGAGTTCTTCGGCGGGTCACAGCTCAGTCAGTTCATGGATCAGACGAACCCGTTGGCGGAGTTGACGCATAAGCGCCGGTTGAGTGCTCTGGGTCCCGGGGGTCTGCGCCGCGAGCGCGCTGGGTTCGATGTGCGCGATGTGCATAACAGCCATTACGGCCGCATCTGCCCCATCGAGACGCCGGAAGGTCCGAATATCGGTTTGATCGGTTCGCTGGCCACCTACGGGCGGATCAATGAATTTGGCTTCATCGAGACCCCTTATCGGCGGGTGCTGAACCGTGTGCCCAATCAGGCCGAACAACTGGTCGGCAAAATCGTGCGTGAGCGCATCGCGCTGCCTGATGGCACAGTGTTGGCAAAACCCGGTACGTTAGTAGATGCGCAACTTGCCGCCGAGATCGCCAAGCTTGGCGACTTGCTGCCTGAGGTGCACATCGTTCCTGAAATCACCGACCAGATCGCGTATCTGTCGGCAGACGAAGAGGACCGCCATGCGATCGCGCAGGCCAACGCGCCGACCGATGGCCATGGGCATTTCACCGAATCGCGCGTGTCGATTCGCCGCCAGCAAAAGTTCCTTTTTGAGCAGCCTGACCATATCGAGTATATGGATGTGTCGCCCAAGCAGATCGTTTCGGTCTCCGCAGCGTTGATTCCCTTCCTGGAACATGACGATGCGAACCGCGCGTTGATGGGTTCCAATATGCAGCGCCAGGCCGTGCCGCTTCTGCGCCCTGAGGCGCCTCTGGTCGGCACCGGCATCGAGCGCCAGGCTGCGGTCGACTCCGGTCAAGTAGCCGTCGCGCAGCATCCCGGTGAAGTTGTTATGGCGGCAAGCGACCAGGTGGTCGTGCTCGAAAATGATGGCACGCGGCGGGTTTATCGGCTTCGCAAATACCAGCGATCGAACCAGAGCACGTGCATCGACCAACGGCCGGTGGTGCAGAAGGGTGATCGGGTCGACGAGGATCAGGTGATCGCGGATTCCAGCTCGACCGACCTGGGTGAGATGGCCCTGGGGCAGAACGTCCTGGTTGCGTTCCTCAGCTGGGAAGGCGGCAATTACGAAGACGCCATCTTGATCAGTGAGCGCCTGGTGCAAGAGGACAAGTTCACTTCGATTCATATCGAAAAGCATGAGGTTGAGGCGCGCGATACCAAGCTTGGCCCAGAGGAGATCACGCGCGATATCCCCAATGTTGGCGAGGATGCGCTCAAGGATTTGGACGAGTACGGGGTAGTGCGCGTCGGCGCGGTGGTGGCGCCTGGCGATATCCTGGTCGGCAAGATCACGCCGAAAGGCGAGACGGAACTCAGCCCTGAAGAGAAGTTGCTCCGTGCCATTTTCGGCGAGAAGGCGCGTGAGGTCAAGGATTCCAGCTTGCGGCTGCCACACGGCGAATACGGGAAGGTGGTGGACGTTAAGGAATTCAGCCGCGATGAGCACCGTGATTTGCCTGCCGGTGTGGAACGCATGGTTCGCGTTAGCGTGGCTCAGCGCCGCAAGATCATGGAAGGCGACAAGATGGCCGGGCGTCACGGCAATAAGGGTGTCATCTCCAGGATCGTGCCCGTCGAGGACATGCCTTTCCTGCCGGATGGGACGCCGGTGGATATCATCTTGAATCCGTTGGGCGTGCCGGCGCGTATGAATATCGGTCAGGTGTTGGAGACTCATCTGGGCTGGGCTGCCAGCCGTTTGGGGTTCCGGGCTGAGACGCCGGTGTTCGATGGCGCAACTGAGTTGGAGATCGAGGCCGAGCTTGCGCGTGCCTGGCTGGCTGACCGTGCCTGGGAGAAAGCGAGCAAGCGGGCCTGGGATTGGGCGACCAGCCACGGCCAGACCGAGGCCGATTTCCAGGATGATGATGAGGTGCGTGCGCTGTACCTGGCTGAGTGGCTGGGCGAGCGCGGGTATGAGCCGGAACGGGTGTATCGCGACCCGGGCTATGCGCGGCAGGCGATGTTGCGCGAGTGGTTGCGCGAAGAACCGCAGAACTATGATCCGGACACGCTCCTGTTCTTCGCTGATGACACACGCTCGCTTGGTGATCGTGAGGCGTCGGATGAGTTGGCGCGGCTGGTCTGCTTGCGCGAATGGCTCAAGTGGGTGGTGCGTGAAAGCCTGCGCGTGGTGCGCCTGCAGGCCATCGCTCCCGCTGATGGGAATGGGGATGAGTTACCTAGCTTTGGCGAAGTCCCTGAGACGCCCGAGGAACGAGCGGCCATGTACGCGCAGATGGACCGCATCTCGCGCCTCACGGACGAGGAAGCCGTTGCAGAGGCTTTGCGGGTAAGTCGCGAGCGGGGTGAACCGCTGCCAACCTGGGGCAAGACCATGCTTTTCAACGGCAAGACGGGCGCTCCGTTCTCCTCTCCCGTGACGGTCGGCATCATCCATATGATGAAACTGCACCACCTGGTTGAGGATAAAGTGCATGCGCGTTCCACGGGACCCTATAGCCTGGTGACCCAGCAGCCGCTGGGCGGCAAGGCGCAGTTCGGAGGCCAGCGCTTCGGTGAGATGGAGGTGTGGGCACTGGAAGCCTATGGTGCCGCGCACAGCCTTCAGGAGATGCTCACGGTCAAGTCGGACGATGTCACCGGTCGCGTCAAGACCTATGAGGCTATCGTCAAAGGTGAGCCTATCGAATCGCCCGGCGTCCCCGAGAGTTTCCGCGTCTTGGTCAAGGAATTGCAGTCACTTGGGTTAGCGGTCGAGGTCGTGGATGCGAAGGAAGAGATCATTCAATTCGGTCGTGAGGATACTGAGGAGAAACTGCCGAACTTGGGCTTCAGCCTGAGCCTGCCTGGACCGATGAGCAAGGGGTTGGACTGATGGAAGTCAACGAATTCGATGCCATCCGTATCTCTTTGGCCTCACCTGAACAGGTGATGGAGTGGTCGCACGGTGAGGTCACAAAACCGGAGACGATCAATTACCGCACGCTCCGCCCTGAACGGGATGGCCTGTTCTGCGAACGGATCTTTGGGCCGACCAAGGACTGGGAATGCGCGTGTGGCAAGTATAAGCGCACCCGGTACAAGGGCATCATCTGTGATAAGTGCGGCGTCGAAGTGGCGCACAGCCGGGTGCGGCGAGAACGTATGGGACATATCAAGCTGGCCAGCCCGGTCAGCCATATTTGGTATGTCAAAGGCGTGCCGAGCCGTCTGGGGCTGTTGCTCAACATCAGCCCGCGCAACCTGGAGCGGATCCTCTACTTCGCTCAGTATGTTATCACTCACGTAGATGAGGATGCTCGCAACCGCACCATCACGCGCGCTGAGCGCGATCTCAATCTGAAGATCGCGCGCCACGAGGGGGAAACCCAGGCCAAGCTGGATCAACTGACGTCGGAAAGCGCCGCGAGTCTGGCTGAGTTGGAGCGCAAGGAAGGGGCCCAGTTGCAGGCCCTTTCGGAGCGCATGACGGTTGAGACCGGCGAAGTGATCGCTACCGGACGACACCTGCAAGCTGCGATGGAAAAAGTGCAGGGCAAACCTGCGCCCCAGGCGTTTTCCTTGCCGTGGCTGCCGCAAGATCGGCCCTTGGTCGCTGAGGGTGAGGTTGTCACGCGCGACAAGTTGGCAGCGCTGAATGATGCTATTCAGCATCAACTGAGCGACATCGAGGACGCACTGACTCGCGAACGGGAGTCTGTGCGAAACCTGACCGCCGCGCAGCGTGATCTACGGCGCCGTGAGACCGAGCAGGCGATCGAGGGCCAGCGTCAAGCCACGGAAACGCATAAAGCCCAGATGCGTGCGGAACTTAACGCAGCATTTGAAGAGCTGAAGGCGTTGCGCGAGCGCGATCTGCTCACCGAAAGCGAATATCGGGAACTGCAAGAGAAGTGGGGCAACATCTTCCGAGCGGGTATGGGCGCCGAGGCCGTGCGCGAGCTGGTAGGCAAGATTGAGCTTGATCAAATGGTTAAGGAGTTGCGCCAGGAGATCATCACGACGCAATCTAAACAGCGCAAGAAGAAGGCCGCCAAGCGGCTGCGGGTCGCAGAGTCCTTCCGCAAGAGCGGTAATCGCCCAGAGTGGATGATTCTGACTCTGCTGCCGGTTTTGCCACCGGAACTGCGGCCCATGGTGCAGTTGGATGGCGGCCGGTTTGCGACCTCGGATCTCAATGATCTCTATCGGCGTGTCATCAATCGCAATAACCGTCTCAAGCGACTGCTGGAACTAGGCGCGCCGGATGTCATTGTGCGCAATGAAAAGCGTATGCTCCAGGAGGCGGTCGATAGCTTGATTGATAACGGACGCCGGGGACGCGCCGTCAGCCGGAGCGGCAAGCGTAAGCTCAAGAGCCTGTCGGATTTGCTCAAAGGCAAGCAAGGTCGTTTTCGCCGCAACCTGCTCGGTAAACGCGTCGACTATTCTGGGCGCTCCGTGATCGTGATTGGGCCGGAGCTCAGGCTGGATCAGTGCGGCCTGCCCAAGAAAATGGCGTTGGAGTTGTTCAAGCCCTTCGTCATGCGCAGATTGGTCGCACAGAACTTCGCTCACAACATCAAGAGCGCCAAGCGCATCGTCGACCGGGAAAGCCCTGAAGTATGGGATGTTCTGGAAGAAGTCACCCGTGAGCGCCCGGTGCTCCTCAACCGTGCACCGACGCTGCACCGCCTGGGCATCCAGGCGTTCGAGGTGATCCTGATCGAAGGAAGCGCAATTCAGATCCATCCTCTGGTCTGCGCTGCGTTCAATGCTGACTTTGACGGCGATCAGATGGCTGTGCATGTGCCTTTGTCTGATGCTGCGGTGCGTGAGGCCCGCGAACTGATGCTCAGCTCGGCCAACTTGCTGAAACCATCCTCGGGCGAGCCCATCGTCGGTCCGTCCAAGGACATGGTGCTGGGGTGTTACTACCTGACGGTTTTGGCGCCAAACACCAAAGGCTCCGGCAAGGTCTTTGCCGATGCCGACGAAGTCAAGTTGGCGTATGACTTGGGCATTGTGGACCTGCGCGCACCCATCAAGTTCCGCTTCACTGATTGGGCGGATGAATTGACCATCGCCGATCTTGCCCTGGATCCCGATGTGAACCAACGGCTCAAGCTTCACAAAATGCGCACCGCGGGTGACATCGTTCGCGCGCTCTTGCATGATCGCAAGATGTTGTCCGAAACGTTAGGACTCAGCGTGCGGGCTTTGGAGGATATCCGTTCCAAGCTGCTGGCGAAGCATGTTCGGCCCGATAAAGAGCCGCAAACGGGCATGCTTGATACTACGGTGGGCCGCGTGCTGTTCAACATGTCGTTGCCTCGCCCGCTGCAGTATGCCAACGATGTCATGGATAAGAAGAAGCTCAATGACTTCGTGGGAATCGCCTACGAGCTCATGGGCTCCGAAGCCACAGCCCAGGTCGTTGATGAGATTAAGCGGCTGGGCTTCACGTATGCCACTGTGTCTGGCATGACGATTGCCGTCAGTGACATCACGGTGCCGGAAACCAAACAGGCTGTGCTGGACCAGACCACGCATAGTGTGGAAGATACGGAGCGCCAGTATCGACGCGGCCTGATCACTGAGGAAGAGCAATACAATAAGGTTGTCGAGCTGTGGACGCGTGCCACTGATGAGATCACGCTGGCGGTGAAGAATCTTCTGGACCCGCTGACTGGCCTGGGCGCGATGGCGACTTCGGGCGCGACCAAAGGCGGGATCCAGCCCATCCGTCAGCTTGCCGGCATGCGTGGTTTGATGGCTGATCCTTCTGGACGCATCATCGCCTTGCCGATTCGGTCCAATTTCCGTGAGGGCCTCACGGCGTTGGAGTACTTCTTGAGTACGCACGGCGCTCGTAAGGGGTTGGCTGACACTGCGCTGCGCACGGCTGATGCCGGTTATCTGACTCGGCGCTTGGTGGATGTGGCTCAGGACGTCATCATCACCAGCGATGACTGCGGCACTCAGGCAGGCATTTGGCTCACCGAGGCTGATGCCAGGGAAGCCGGTGTGAAGCTTAAAGAACGCATTGCCGGGCGTATCACGGCCGCACCCATTGCCGACCCCCACACCGGGGAAATCCTGGTGGAGCGCAACCAACTGATCGATGAGATGACGTTGGCTGCTATTGAGCGAGCAGGGGTAAAGAAGGTATTTGCTCGATCGCCGCTCACTTGCGAAAACCGGTTTGGCTTATGCAAGCAGTGTTATGGCAGCGACCTGGGGCGCGGCGGCATGGTCGGAATGGGCGAAGCTGTCGGCATCATCGCCGCGCAATCGATCGGCGAGCCTGGCACGCAACTCACCCTGCGCACCTTCCACACGGGTGGTGTGGCAGGCGCTGAGGATATCACACAGGGCTTGCCGCGCGTTGAGGAGCTCTTTGAAGCGCGCACGCCCAAGGGTGAAGCGGTCATCAGCGAGATCGCCGGCATCGTCGATGTGTATTGGGAGAGTGATGTCCGGAAGCTCAAGGTGACCAATTCACGCTTGAGGCGCAAGACCCATATGATTCCCGCCGGCTATGAGATGTTGGTGCGCAGTGATGATCGCGTTCAGGCATCCACGCCGATCGCGCAGGCGCGAGCGGTCGATGCTGAGACTCCGCAGCTTCTGGCCGCTATGGATGGCAACATCTATATCGAGCCGGAGGATGATGGCGGTTTCAAGGCGATCATCAGGCGCGAGGATGTGGATGAGTGGGTAACCGATATCCCGGCTTCTGCCCGTTTGAAGAAGGACAAGGGTGACCGCGTCGACGTGGGCGAGCAACTCACAGAAGGTTCCAAGAACCCGCGCGAGGTGTTGCGCATCCAGGGCCGCGAAGCCGCGCAGATGTACCTGCTGGATGAGGTCCAGCGGGTGTATCGCTCTCAAGGCGTGAGTATCCACGACAAGCACATCGAGGTGATCGTTCGGCAGCTAGTGCGCCGGGTGCGCGTGCTGCGCAGCGGTGACACGGATATGTTGATCGGTGAGCTGGTTGACCGTTTCGAGTTCGAAGAGACCAACGAGGCAATCGTGGCGCAAGGCGGGGAGCCGGCGCGTGGCGAACCGGTGCTGCTGGGCGTTACCAAGGCATCTCTCAATACCGATAGCTTCTTGGCTGCGGCCTCCTTCCAGGAGACCACCCGGGTGCTGACCGATGCTGCGGTGCGTGGAGCCAAGGATGGTCTGCGCGGCCTGAAGGAGAATGTCATCATCGGCAAATTGATCCCGGTCGGCACCGGCTTTGAAACGCGGCGACGACCCTTGGATACGACCGGTGTCAGCTACGAGCCTTCGCTTGAAGACATCGAATCAGATGAGGATGTGGCCGAGTTGCTCCAGGGCGATGAACACCTGGATGCCGAGTTCCTTGAGGATTTGGATGAAGGCATCGACTACGATGATGCCGATTTGGCTGAAGCCGCTTGATTTGCGCCTGGAGGCTGGGCGCTGCGCGTTTGCCGCAATGCCCAGCCTGATGGTGTAAACTCGGACAATTTGACCCAGGCTTCCATTTGTGATAAACTAATAGATCGTGGGTCCGCTTGCGGGCCCCACGATGCGCTTGTTGCCTGGTTGTGTTACCGGGCTGTATGTTTTGATCTATACAGTGGAGGACATCTTGCCGACCATCAATCAGCTTGTGCGCAAGGGCCGAAAGCCGATTGCCAAGAAGGAAAAGTCACCGGCGCTGCAGTTCACTCACAATGCTATCAGCGGCCGTTCGCGGCGTGTGTTGAAGGGCAACCCATTCAAGCGCGGCGTCTGCACGCAGGTACGCACCATGACGCCCAAGAAACCGAACTCCGCGTTGCGCAAGATCGCGCGCGTGCGCCTGACCAATCACATCGAGGTGACGGCGTACATTCCGGGTGAGGGACACAGCCTCCAGGAGCACTCAGTCGTGTTGATTCGGGGTGGTCGTGTCAAGGATCTGCCTGGTGTGCGCTATCACATCGTGCGTGGGGCTTTGGATACGGGCGGTGTTGATGCTCGCCGGCGTGGGCGCTCCAAGTATGGCGCCAAGGTGCCGAAGGCCACGAAGGGCGCTCCTGCAAAGGGCGCAGCCGCTAAGGGTGGAAAGAAGTAAGATAACGGAGTGAGTCATGTCCCGACGTAATCGTCCTGAGAAGCGCGCGGTTGTGCCTGATCCGCGCTATAGCAATGAGTTGGTGGCACATCTGATCAACGGTGTGATGCTCAGTGGCAAGAAATCAACGGCTGAGGGGATCGTCTATGGCGCAATGGAAGTGCTGGAAACCCGCACGAAGAAGCCGGCGCTAGAGGCTTTGGAGCAGGCGATCCGCAATGCCACCCCGATGATCGAGGTCCGTCCCCGCCGCGTGGGCGGCGCTACCTATCAGGTGCCGATGGAGATCCCGGAAAATCGGCGCCTGGCGCTTGCCCTCCGCTGGCTGATCCAGTACGCGCGTAAGCGCCCTGGCAAGAGCATGGTTGATCGGTTGTCAGGTGAGTTGCTTGACGCCTTTAACAATCAGGGCAACACGATCAAGAAGCGCGAAGATACCCACAAGATGGCTGACGCCAATCGGGCGTTTGCGCACTATCGGTGGTAGGCGCTTAGTCGGCGGTGTTCTGGTTGCGCCATCGGTTGTGGCGCAATGTTTGAGATGGGACCCGGCATCCGCGTTTGGCTCCGCACGCGCGGTGTGCCGGGTTTCTGTCAGTTGAGAGCTCGTTAGTTGTCTGTCAATGTGCTTGTCCTGTTCTTGAGCAACCGGACAAGGTGGGATGCTCGGAATGTCAATTAAGACTATACCGCCAGCAGATCTGGACCGTTTGCAGCGATTGCGTAACATCGGCATCATCGCGCATATCGACGCGGGAAAAACAACGACAACTGAGCGCATTCTCTACTATACCGGCAAGACCTATCGGATGGGGAATGTCGATGAGGGGACGACCGTCACAGATTGGATGGTGCAGGAACGCGAACGCGGTATCACCATCCAGTCGGCTGCCATTACCAGCGAATGGCACGGCTATCAGGTCAACCTCATCGATACACCCGGGCATATCGATTTCACCGCAGAAGTCCAACGGAGTCTGCGGGTTTTGGACGGCGGGGTGGTTGTGTTTGATGCCGTCGCCGGTGTCGAGCCGCAGTCGGAGACGGTGTGGCGTCAGGCGAACCGCTATGGCGTCCCGCGTATCTGTTTTGTCAATAAAATGGATCGGATGGGTGCTGACTTTTGGCGCACCATCGACATGATTCGGGATCGGCTTGCGGCCAGTCCACTGCCGGTGCAACTCCCCCTGGGTGCTGAGGATCTTTTCTCGGGTATGGTGGACCTCATTACCCGTAGAGCCTGGACTTTTCCGGATATTCTCGGCGCTAATCCTGAGGAGATTCCTATCCCGGACGAGTTGGCGCAGCAAGTGGAAACCATGCGCGAGAACCTGGTGGAAAGGATTGCTGAGACGGATGATATCTTGGCCACCAGGTATCTGGAAGGGGAAACCATTTCAGAGGCGGAGCTGCGCAGTGCACTGCGCGCTGCCACCATCAGCGGTCAGTTAGTGCCGGTGCTCTGTGGCTCTTCGTTGCGTACGAAAGGCGTGCAGTTGTTGCTGGATGCTGTGGTTGATTATCTGCCTTCGCCGCTGGATATCCCTGCCGTGCGTGGCACCAGCCTGACGACGAACGAGGAAGAAGAACGACCAGCCAACCCCAACGCTCCCACCTCTGCCCTTGTCTTTAAGATTCAGACTGATCCCTATATTGGCCGCCTGGCTTATGTTCGTGTTTATTCCGGGGCGATGCAGACCGGTCAAATGTTGCTGAATGCCAACCGGGATCGGAAAGAGCGCATCGGTCGGCTCGTGCAGGTCTACGCGGAAAAGCGTGCAGACATCGAGACCATTCGGGCCGGAGATATCGGCGCTATTGTAGGGGTCAAACAGACCTTCACGGGTGAGACGCTGTGCGCTAGTGATGCGCCGATCATCTTGGAAGCGATTGACTTTCCCGAGCCGGTGATCTCCATTGCTGTCGAACCGAAAACCAAGGGGGATCAGGATAAGCTGGTCAATTCCCTGCAACGTCTTTCGGAGGAAGATCCTACTTTCCGGGTGCGCGTTGACGATCAGACAGGGCAAACGTTGCTGAGTGGCATGGGAGAGTTGCACCTGGAAGTATTGGTTGATCGGATGCAGCGCGAATTCGGTGTGCAAGCTCACGTTGGGCGCCTGCAAGTCTCTTATCGTGAGACGATCACGCGCAAGGCGCCGGTCGAGATGCGCTTTGTGCGTCAAACCGGCGGTCGGGGCCAATATGCTCATGTTATCATCGAATTCGAGCCCCGCGCACGTGGGACGGGCTTTGATTTTGTGGATAAGGTGACTGGCGGCGCCATCCCCAAGCAATTCATACCTTCAGTCGAGCAGGGCATCAGAGAGTCGCTAGAAAACGGGCCGCTCGGCGGATATCCAATTGTCGACATCAAGGCGACCCTGCTCGGCGGATCGTTTCACGAGGTAGACAGCTCCGAATTGGCATTCAAGATCGCCGGCTCAATGGCGCTGCGTGAAGGTATGGAGAAAGCCGCTCCGGTGCTGCTGGAGCCGATGATGCACGTCGAGATCGTGGTGCCGGATCAATCCACGGGTGACGTCATCGGTGATCTGGTGGCGCGCCGCGGGCAAGTCGCCGGTTTGGAAATGCATTCCGTGGGTTTGCAGGCAGTCAGGGGCATTGTGCCGCTGGCTGAGATGTTCGGCTACGCGACCGTGTTACGTTCGGTGACTCAGGGGCGCGGCACCTTCACGATGGAGTTCGACCATTATGAGCCTGCACCCACCGAGCGCGCTAACCAGATTTTGGGCCTGGCATGAGAACGCCAGGTTGAATGACGGGTTGCTCGCACCCCCTGGCTGCAACAGCGCATAGGGTGCAATTTGGCAAATAGGCCGAATTCAGTATAATAAGTAAGTTGCCTCCGATTGGAAGAGCGCTATCTGGCGCCGTGACTCGGGTGGGCATTAGGTGCCTTGTTCAGCTTACAGCGAGGTGCCGACGTAGAGCAGAGCTTGTGGCCGCCGATTACCAGACCGGCGGTGAGAAGTCTTTTACTGCCTCGTCAGCCTCCAGGTGACGGGGCAGTTGTTTTGTAAATAACATGAATGTCAAGAACGCCCGCTGGCTGGTGCACTGCGCGGCACATCTTGGAAGGAGCATATCACCATGGCGAAGGCAGTATTCGAGCGGACGAAGCCGCACATTAACGTGGGGACGAT
>CAYYTK010000001.1:320426-353006 GCA_964474695.1 uncultured Anaerolineales bacterium | reverse complement strand
GGCGCATCCTGGGAACCGGCATAACCGGTTCCCCCGGATTATTGAGAAGATACCACGATGGCGTAATAGGATTCCCAGTTGCGCGCGCACTTGCCGATGCCGCCGTAGATGACCAGCCGTTCCGGCGCTTCCGCGTTCTCCATGTTGTTTTCCAGCATGCGCAGCAGCGACTCCTGCTTCCAGCCTTTACAGCGCAGTGTGGGGCCCCGCTGGGCTTTGACCGAATAGAGGATTTCGGGCTTCATGGGTCCTTCCTTATAAAATCAATCGTTTTCTGAACAAAGCATCCTGAGCGGAGTCCCGCAGCAGTCCGCGGGACGTAGTCGAAGGGTGCGGCTTTGCCTATGAGCCGCTTCGCATCCTTCGACTACGCCGGGGCCCCTACCCCGGCTCCGCTCAGGATGCTCCGCTACACCTATTCAATTATCGCGACTTCGATGATTTGTTCGGTCGAGAAATCGTGGAGTTGCAGATAGAACCTGGTCACTTCTTCCAGCACGCCGAGGGGCACAGGCCCGACAAACTCGGTTCCTGCAACGGCGACGCCGTAACGGGCAGCCTCGCTGCGGATCGTCTCCAATACGCGCGAGACCGGAGTCTTGACGTAATTGATCAGGTTCATGGAGACCTGAACCATGCCCTTGTCTTCCAACGGCAGGCCCAGCGCACGCACATAGCGGTAACCGCCGCTCACGGAGCGCACTGCCCTGGCAATGCGCTCCGCGATGCTTACATCCGTGGTGAACAGATTGACATTGAATGCCACAAGCGGAAAGCGGGCGCCGGTGACGGTCGCGCCCGCCTTCGGGTTGAACTGCGCCGGGCCTTCATCGGGCGCCCACTCCGGCCTGCTCAGCTTGTCGGCCAATGCCTCGTACTCGCCCTTGCGGATGTCGGGCAGGCTCTTGCGTTCGGGCCGGGTCGCGGCATCCTCGTAGTAGTAGACCGGCACACCCAATGCGCCGGCGAACTGGCCGAAGCGCCGGGCGATCGCCACGACCTCGGCCGGCTCCATGCCGCGGATGGGGATGAAGGGCGCCACATCCAGCGCGCCCTGGCGGGGATGCGCGCCGTGGTGGGCGGTCATGTCGATCAACTCATACGCCTTCGCGGCCAGGCGCTGCGTCGCCTCCAGCACCGCCTCCGGATCGCCCAAGTAAGTGAAGACCGAACGGTTATGATCGGGGTCACTCGAAATATCCAGCAGCTTGACCCCGGCGACCGCGCGCACCTCATTCGCCACCTGCTCGACGAGCGCCAGGTTGCGGCCTTCGCTGATGTTCGGCTCACACAGCAGGATCTTGCGCATGATGCTCTCTCATTGTTCTCCCGCCGGGCGCAAGCGCCCGGCGCACGCCCGGATTTCTTCCGCCACAGCAGGATCCTTGATGCCGGGCAGGTTGATATCGACGTTGGCCAGGCATCCTTGCAGGCCGGCAAGGGCCAGATAGCCTGCACATTGCAGATCCGATAGGGTGCGGGGGTTCGCACACCCCTGTAAACGAGCCACCAGCGCCAACACTTCAGCGCAGTGCTCGGCGTTGCGCAACGGTATGCGCGTTGCGTGTGTCAAGGCGGCCTGGATCGCAACACTGCGCGCCTGCCGCTCTTCATGCGTGCTCTTGGGCAGGCGATAAGCGGCCATAACCCCATCGAACGAGCGCGCATCCTCCTCGGCGCCGGACAACAACGCGGCAGTCAGCTCGGCGCCGGCCTGAATGATCGACTGATAGAATGCCTCGGGCTCCGCCGCATCGGGCCCAAGCGACAGGCGTGCAACCATCCCAACCAGCCCGGCCGCCATGCTGCCCGCGAGCGCGGAGGCAGTCCCCCCGCCGGTGGTGGCGTCGGCCGCGTCCAAAACGCGCAGAAACGCGGCAACCTGTGTCTCCGTGACGGATATGTTCATTTGCCGGTCTCGCCTGCGAAACGGTCCTCGTCTTCGCCGGCAGCCGCGGCGATCCCGCGCTGCCACGACACGCTCTCTGCCTCGGTCAGGGGCTCATGCCGGAAGCGGTGGTCGTGTTTGCGGATCAACTCGTCCAGCTCATCCCGCAGGCGGCCCCAGGCCTGCGCCTGCCGTTCGGCCAGCAGCCTGGCGGCAGCCGGACTGGCATGGGACAGAGTCACCTGGAAATGAGGCAGGCACAGGCCGCCTGCGGCGCGATAAGCATCCAGGATCGCAGCGTCTTCGAAGTGCTTGAGGAGGATTTTGGCTGTGCGCTGCTCGGCGTCGGCCTCCAGGGCGCAAGCAGGGCAAGGCGCGGTGGGAGCCAACGCCCGCGCCACCCCGGGTTGGTCGCGGCCCGGCAGCCGAACCCGAGCCGGCGCGGCCGCCTGCGCCTCCAACACCTTGATCAGCGTGTTGATCACATCCCGGTACACGATCGCCGTGCCGAGCACGGCCCCGCGCTGGTGTCCCAGGCGCCAGGCGTGACGGTGACACAGCCCGCGCGCGTCGCGCAACGCCTCGCGCAGCTTGACATCGTTGACCCCTTCGTAGATCAATGCGTGCAGATAGCTGTCGCTGGCCCGCTGCGCCAACCGGCAGACTGCGCACCCACCGGCCTGCAAAGCTTCGAGGAGTTCATGGTAGAGGACATCATGTTCGGACATTTTGGTTTGGGAGTTTGGGAATTTGGGAGTGTGGGGGTATGGGGGTGTGGGGGTGTGGGGGTGTAGGAGTGTGGGAGTGGGGGGGTGTGGAAGTTTCACTCCCATACTCCCATACTCCCATACTCACCTACTCACCTACTCACGCGCCTCAATCCCATATACCGGCCCTTCCTCGCGCAGTTGCGCTGGACCACACCAGGATTCCGGCGCATTCATCATTTTGACCAGGCTCCCACAGATCGTCTCGTAGGTATGGTCAAGCTCAGCATGATCCTGTGGTGTCATGTAACCACACTGCAATGCGAAATCAAGCCAGTTTTGCGTTTCGGCTGCTTCGCCATCCGAATCCGAGAGCTTGCTGACAAAATGCGCCTCGTAGCGCCGCTTGCGCCATGCCTCAGCAATGTTGCCGCATATGCTGCGTGATGAGCGTCGAATTTGATCAGTCAGCGAGTAACGCTCCTCCTTGGGCCAAGTCTTGGAAAGCTCAAAGATACGCATGGCAGCATCGAACGCCTGACGATAGACGCGTAACTCACGAAAGTGTTTGACAAACACACATACTTCCTGACGCAATAACAGAGTGTGGGAGTGTGGGAGTGTGGGAGCCCACGCGCAGCCCCCATACCCCCATACCCCCATACTCACTTACTTGCGGAACGCGCCCCAACCGGCGTACACCGCGGCGTCGCCCAGCTCATCCTCGATGCGCATGAGCTGGTTGTACTTCTCCACGCGCTCCGAGCGGGCCGGCGCGCCGGTCTTGAGCTGGCCGGTGCCCATCGCGACGGTCAGGTCAGCGATGAAGGTGTCACCGGTCTCGCCAGAGCGATGCGACACCATGGCGGTCCAGCCGACCCTACGCGCCATCTCGATGGCTGCGATGGTCTCGGTCAGCGAGCCGATCTGATTCAGCTTGATCAGGATCGAGTTGCCCGCACCTTCCTTGATGCCGGTCGCCAGGCGTTTCACATTGGTGACGAACAGATCGTCGCCCACGAGCTGAATCTTGTCGCCCAGGACCTTGGTCATCAGCTTCCAGCCATCCCAGTCATCCTGCGCCAGGCCATCCTCGATAGAGACGATGGGGAACTGCTTGACCCAGCCGGCCCACATCTCGACCAACTCAGCGGAGGAGAGCTTCTTGCCGCCCTCGCGGCGCAGCAGGTAGGTGCCGTCATCCTGGTAGATTTCGCTGGCGGCCGGGTCGAGCGCGATGCAGATATCCTCGCCGGGCTTGTAGCCGGCCTTCTCGATGGCGGCGATGATCAATTCGAGCGCCTCGACATTGGCGCCCAGCTTCGGCGCAAAGCCGCCCTCGTCGCCGACCCCGGTGCTGAACCCCTTCTTCTTCAGCAGCGCCTTCAGCGCCTGGTAGGTCTCGGAGCCCATGCGCACGGCCTCGCGGAAGTTGGGCGCGCCCACGGGCGCGATCATGAATTCCTGGAAATCGGTGCTCTCGAAGTTGGCGTGCGCGCCGCCGTTCATGATGTTCATCATGGGCACGGGCAGCAGGCGCGCACCGACGCCGCCCAGGTAGCGGTAGAGCGGCAGGCCGACGGCCTCGGCCGCGGCGCGGGCGATGGCCATGCTGGCGCCCAGGATGGCGTTGGCGCCCAGCTTGGCCTTGTTGGGGGTGCCGTCCAGATCCAGCATCGCCTGGTCGCAGGCGACCTGGTCCAGGGCATCCATGCCGAACAGCGCCTCGGCGATCTCCTCGTTGACGTGCTCGACGGCCTTGAGCACGCCCTTGCCGCCGAAGCGGCCCTTGTCGTCGTCGCGCAGCTCCAGCGCCTCGTGGATGCCGGTGGACGCGCCGGACGGCACGGCCGCGCGGCCCATCACGTCGTCGTCCAGCCAGACTTCAACTTCAACGGTCGGATTGCCGCGGGAATCCAAAATCTCGCGGCCGATGACATCGGTAATCATGGTAGACATGCGAACTTTCCTCCTGAGATGTTTGACGCGGGGCGATACATGATCGGAATAGCCGCACACATTCTATCACAGTGTACGGAGAGGAAAAAATCAGGCGCGACAAAAAACAAACCAGGTTTCGCGACCTACGGTCGTTGAGAAACCTGGTTTGTTTTTTGTACGATGCAGTCGAGGTTACTTCTTGACCTCTGGCCGGACCATGCCGGTCAGATCGACCTTGATGCCGCCCTTGCCCAGGTCTTCCAGCGAGTCGAACAGGATCTGGCCGATGTACTTCGGGTTGTGCGCGAAGCCGCCCGGATCCTTCTGGGAGTACTGGTAGTTGTAGGCAGCCTTCAGCAGGCGCGGGGTCCATTCGGTGTAGCTCGCCTCACCGGCGTCGATCTTGCCATTGGCGTTGGCATCGGCGAAGAAGTACGGGTAGGCGTTCGCATCGTAGACGATGGCGGCCTTCGATACCGTCTTGGCGTAGTCCTGGATCGCGGCGTAGAGCTTCTCTTCCATCCCGGCGATCTCGGCCTTGATGGGTTCCTTCATATCCTTGTCGCCATCCAGGTCGGTCGCGGTGAAGCGAATCTCAGCGGCCGACTTGACGCCGGCGTGACAGGTGGTGCACTTCTCGAGGTTGAGCTCGAGTGCGTGCGCGCTGTGGCAGCCGGTGCAGGTGTCGAAGCCCGGGGCGTGCATGTTCCTGCCGACGTATTCCTTGTCGGCGTACTGGTACGCGACCTGGGCATCGTTGCCGAACAGCGACGCGCCCGCGGCAAAGTAGTGCACGTTGGCGAAGCTCAGCTTCTTCTCGGGCACCTTGTCGTCCTCGGCCTTGCCGATGCGGGCGTTCAAGGCGGCCGTCGACTGGCGGCCCTGGTGGCACTCGATGCACAGGTTAGCGTCCACCGGCTTCAGGTTGCCCTTGTCATCCTTCTCGGTGCTGAAGGTGACGCTCTTGCCGCTGGGGAACGGCACGCTGGTGACCTTGTACAGGGCCGGGAAGGCCGTGTGATCGTGGCAGGTGGTGCAGGCGAAGCCGTTGGCCGGATCGGCGCCCACGACGCCGGTGGTGCGGATCGAAGAACCGGCGACTGCAACCGTGCCACCATTCTTGATGAACTGAGGCAGGCCCACGGCCGAATGGCACTTGGCGCAGTCGGCGGGCACCATGCCCGACTCATCCCAGTCGCGGAACGCCATGCTGGTGCCGTCGAAATGGCCGACATCGTTGCGTGCGGCCTTCGCGATGTCCACCGGCTTGGCCAGCTTGGTGTTCAGGTCGGCGATCGAATCGTGCTGGAGCTGGATGATGTACTTCGCGTTGTGTGCGAAGGCGCCCGGGTCCTTGGTCGCGACCTGGTAGTTGTATGCGGCCCGCAGCAGGCGCGGGGTCCAGGCGCTGTAGGCTCTTTCGCCTTCGTCCAGCTTGCCGTTGGCGTTCTTGTCTCCAAAGAAGTAGGGGTAAGTGGTCGCGTCGTAGCCGATGTCGGCCTTGGCGACTTCCTTGCCGTACGCGGTGATGGCGGCCAGCAGCTTCTCCTGCAGACCGGCCATTTCCTCGCCCACGCCTTCTTCGGCGTCGCCGTCGCCGTCGTAGTCCATCAGCGAGCCGGCCATGCGGATCGCGGCCAGGTCCTCGGCCGTCTTGACGCCTTCATGGCACATCGTGCAGTTTTCGATCTTCAGCTCGAGCTTGTGCGAGTCATGGCAGCCGCTGCAGGTGTTGTACGGCTCGGGATGCTCGAACTTGCCATCGTAAACCATGCCTTCGTACTCGTAGCCGCCCTTGACCTGGGTGCCGTACTGCGTGGCCGCGGCCGCGAAGTAGTGCACGTTGCGGAAACCGAAGGTGGTGGTGACGGTCTTGCCGGCGGCATCCTTGGTCACCAGCGGCTTGACGACGGTGTCGTCATCCGCGGCCGTGAGCTTGAAGGTGTTGCTGATCTGATTGGTGACGCTGACCGTGGATTCGCGGCCCTGGTGGCATTCCATGCAGCGGGATTCGTCGCCCAGGCCCGTCAGCTCGATGCCGGACGGGAAGACGACGCTATCTTTGGCGATGGTAGCCGAGTTGTGGCAGGCGACGCAGTCGACCACGGTGTTGACCGCGGCGGCCTTATCGACCTTACCGGCCTCGCTCCCATCGGCGCCCAGGAAGTCCTGATAGCCGCCGGAGCTGTGGCACTTGGCGCAGGAGGTGGGGACTTCCTGCGGATCATCTCCATCCCAATGCCGGAACGCCTCCGACTTTGCGTCGGCGTGCGGCGAGGCTTTCCAATCCGCGAGAGCGGGGATGACGGGATTCTCTGTGTCGACCACTACCGGGGCCGGGGTGGCAGCAGCGGTGGTTTGGGCTGCCGGTGCGGCCGGCTGGCTGGCGTTCGCAACTGCGAAGACACCCAGCAGCAATACGATGGTGATAACAGCGGCCAGCTTTGGCCAGTGTTTCATGGGTTCCTCCTTAACAATGTGTCAAAACTGAATTGTTGTGGACTGGAGTAAACTGGGTCGTGGTTTGGCAATCACCTCCTTTGCCGGATGCATGATTTCCTCGACCGCTTCGCCGGGTGTTTGGGACAGATAAGCAGCCAAAGCAGCGAGGGCGCGATGGTCCACAGGAGGGCTCGCGCAAACATCGAAGCGCCGGACTGCCCGCGCGTGGGACAACGCGCGGCTCCCGACAATGCAACATTGTAGATATTACTACACAGTATCAAAAGGTGCAAATGCCCATTACCGCTGGGGGGTTAGCAACCAGGTTCCTTAAAAACGACACCCATCTAGGTCCTCACATGGTTTGACAGACTACCCGCCTTATGGTATTTTTAGGCTGCTGGTTTTGCAAGCTGCGAATACTGCATTTGCGGCGTGTGAGCATTGCCGGGCAGTAGAACGCGAACACAACCGTTCGGCCATGCCGCATTTCTGGCATCTGTTGGAAAGGGGGTGATGATCAGCGCCTCTTAAAAAACAGATCGTTATCGGCCGTCGTGGATCGCCTGGGGAGGCCCTCCTCAGCGCCGATGCACGCTGTTGCAACACGGTTCGTTTAGAAAACCGGATTCCATCCACATTCAATCACGGAGGAGAAACATGTCTGTCAAAAAGTTGTCTGCCCTGCTCGGCGTCCTGCTGGTCGCCAGCATGATCCTGACCGCCTGCCCGGCCCCTGCGGCGCCGCAGACGATCGTGCAGACCGTTGAGGTCGTGAAGACCGTCGAGGTCGAGAAGCCCGTTGAGGTGGTGAAGACCGTTGAGGTCGAAAAGCCGGTCGAGGTCGTAAAGGAAGTTGCGGCCGAAGACTACACCACCCCGCACCCGATCCTGAGCGACGTCCGCGTCCGCCAGGCGTTGGCGTACTGCATCGACCGCCAGGCCCTGATCGCGTCGGTCTATCCCTACGTGGAAGATGGCAGCGCGCTGCTGATGGATTCCTTCCTGCCCAAGTCCCACTGGGCGTACAAGGGACCCTACACCGACCTGCCACAGTATGATCCCGAGAAGGGCGGGGCGCTGTTGGACGAGGCCGGCTGGACCCTGCCCGAGGGCGAGTCGGTCCGCGTGAACGACAAGGGCGAGCCCCTGGTCATCAAGTTCGCCACCACCACCGCCCAGTTCCGCCAGACCTGGTCCGCCGTCATGGTGCAGAACCTGGCCGCCTGCGGCATCCAGATCCTGGCCCAGTACGTGCCGGCGTCCTGGTGGTTCGGTGACACCACCGGCCTGGCCCGCCGCGACTTCGAGCTCGGCGCCTTCGCCTGGGTCGGCCAGGTCGATCCTGCGGGCCGCACCCTCTACAACTGCGAGCAGATCCCGCTCCCCAGCAACAACTGGGAAGGCCAGAACTACATGGGCTGGTGCAACAAGACCGCCAGCGACGCCATCGTGAAGGCCACCAACACCCTGATCAAGGATGAGCGCATCGCGGCCTACGACATCGTCCAGAAGGAATTCGCCAAGGACGTGGTGTCGATCCCGGTGTTCCAGCGCGCGGAGGCCGAGGCCTGGAGCGCCGACCTGTCCGGCATCCGGCCGGATGCGAACGAATACGCGACCGCTAACCTGCACGAGTGGAAGCTGGCGGACGGCGGCGACACCATCGTCATCGGCATGACCCAGGAGCCCGACAGCATGCTGTCGCTGGTTTCCAGCATGGCTGCGCAGCGCCTGGTGGACCGCCCGGCGAAGGGTGTAGTCTACAGCACATACGACTACGACTACCAGCCGGTGCTGCAGGACGGGCTCTCCACCCTGGAGAGCGGCCTGGCCACCAACACCCCGGTCGAGGTCAAGGCCGGCGACATGGTCTACAGCGCTGACGGCGAGACCGTGGCGCTGGAGAAGGGCGTCAATGTTATCGATGCCGACGGCAACCCGGTCGAGTATGACGGCGCCGCCACGTTGAAGATGCCGCAGCTCGTGGTCACCTACAAGCTGAAGGACTACACCTGGAGCGACGGCACCAAGGGCTCGGTCGCCGATATGGAGTTGGGTCTGAAGTTTGACTGCGACAAGGAATCGGGCGCCACCTCCTTCATCACTTGCGATGCGATCATGAACAAGGAATTCGCCAAGGATGCCCTGGAAGTTAAGGTCACCTACGCGCCTGGCTACCAGGATCCGACCTACATGGTGTATGGCTTCAACCTCTACCCCAGCCAGCAGAAGTTGGCCGATGGCCGCATGCTGGCCGATGTGCCGGCCGCCGAGTGGGCCACCCTGCCCGAGATCGCCGAGACCCCGCTGTCCTTCGGCCCGTACTACGTGAAGGAATGGGTCAAAGGCCAGTCGCTGACCCTGGCGAAGAACGAGTTCTACGCGGGCGAGGTCGCGACCCCGAACGTGATCTACGTCTTCCTGGCCGACACCAACCAGGCGGTCGCGCAGCTCATCAACGGCGACGTGGATTACCTGGATGACTCGACCCTGGGCGCGGGCGCCGAGGTGCAGACCGTGATCGATGCCGCCAATTCGACCGGCAAGATCAAGTACGACATCAGCGGCTCCAGCACCTGGGAGCACATCGACATCAACCTGTTCACCAAGTAACAGGTCACGCATCGTAGGGGCGGGAGCGCCATCCGTTCCGGAAGGCGTAACCCCGCCCCTACATACTGCGACAGGCGGGCGGGTACGGCCCGAATGGCTTGCCCGCCCGTTGTTCTCCCGTTATTCTCATAGATACTCGGATGGTCTTCCGGAATAGAGGCTTCAGCCGGTTACGCTCGAGGCCTGAAGAGACCGGCTGAAGCCTCCATTCCGGATCACGAGACCCAGACTGCGCGACGCTTCCACCGGCGGTGTCGCGCCTGGCTGCTGAAGCCCTCCGTTCGGCAGAACTGCTCATAATTCCCCGGTCATATCGGGAGGCTGGCGATGACGAACTACCTGATCCGGCGCATCTTCCAGATGGCCCTGGTCATCCTGCTCGCTGCGCTGTTTACCTATTTCCTGTTCAACGTTTCCCCGGGCGGCCCGCTGGCAGGCATCCAGCAGCAGCAGCGCCGCATCACGCGCGAGGATTTGGCGCGGCTGCGCGCGAACTACGAGCTCGACCTCTATTGGCCGGTGCGCTTCTCGCGCTGGCTGATCGGCGTGCCCCAGGGGCCGATCGTCGTCGGCGGCCGCGATCTGTTCGCCAACACCCCGGTGGGATGCTATTTGCGGCGCGACCAACAGGTGGCGATCCAGGACGGCCAGCGAGTGGTGATCCCGGCCGGCTGCGACGACTACGTTTACCTCTCCGAGATACCGGAGCTCCATCCGGCGGTGAAATCGAGCCGCGGCATCCTGCGCGGCGATTTCGGCCTTTCCACAGTGGTGCGCGCCGGGCGGCCGGTGTGGAATGAGATGATGAGCCGCCTGCCGGCGACCCTCACGCTGATGATCATCTCGACCTTGCTGTCGTTCCTGTTCGGCATTCCCATCGGCATTTACAGCGCGATCAAGCAGTACTCGCGCTTTGACTATACGTTCACCACGATCTCCTTCATCGGCTCGGCGATGCCCACCTTTTTCTTCGCGCTGTTGATGATCCTGGTGTTTTCGGTTTTCCCGAACCTGCTGCAGGACACCTTCCCGTGGCTGCCGCGCATCCCGCCGGGCTCGCGGGTGGCCGTGCGGCCGTACGAGGTGGCGAGCTGGCTGCCCAAGGTTCAGCCCGGCACGACGCTGGATTACCTGCTGCACCTGCTCATGCCCGTCTCGGTGCTGACTTTCTTCTATATGGCCACCTGGAGCCGCTTCGTGCGCTCGTCCATGTTGGAGGTGCTGCGGCAGGATTACGTGCGCACCGCCCGCGCCAAGGGGCTGTGGGAACGCGTGGTGATCATCAAGCACGCGCTGCGCAACGCGTTGATCCCCTTCGTCACCATCGCCGTGCTGACGATCCCCGGCTTCTTTTCCGGCGCCATCATCACCGAGACGGTGTTTGCCTGGCCGGGGATGGGGCGGCTCTACTATGACGCCCTGACGCGGAGCGATTGGCCGATCGCCCTGGCTTTCATCTTCATCACTGCGCTGCTGACCGTGATGGCCACCCTGCTGGGCGACATCCTATACACGGTCGTCGATCCGCGGATCAAGTACTCGTAACGGGGAGCAACCGCCATGACCACTCTTGCACGGCCGATCCTGACCAAGGACAGAGCCCACGAAGAAAAGCAGGAGAACCAGCTCCTGGTAATACTGCGCAGATTCCGGCGGCACAAGCTGGCAGTGATCTCGCTGGCCTTGATCGCCGTCATCTTTGTGATCTCCCTGCTGGCCCCGATTTTGGCGCCCTTCTCGCGCGACGCTGTGGACATCTCGTCCAAGATCCGCCCGGCCCCGCCAGGGACGTATGATCTCCAGGGCCGGCTGCACATCCTGGGCGTCGATCACCTGGGCCGCGATCTCTTCACGCGGCTGCTGTACGCGGCGCGCGTGTCGTTGTCCATTGCATTCCTGGTGGTGATCATCAGCGAGACCTTCGGCGCGTTCCTCGGCGCGATCGCGGGCTATTTCGGCGGCGTCGTGGATATGGTCATATCACGCGTGATCGAGTTCATGCTGACGATCCCGACCCTGCCGATCCTGCTGATCATCTCGGCGATCCTGCTGCGCCGCGACGTGGTGATCCCCTTGCCGGCCTTCGTGAACAGGTTCCTCAGCGCCCTGTTATTGGCGCCCGAGCGCGAGGCGCAGAAGGTGGTCGTGCTGGTGCTCATCCTGGTGATCTTCGGGTGGCTGGGCGCGGCGCGTTTGATGCGCGGCATGGCGCTGTCGCTGAGCAAGCAGGACTTCGTAGAAGCGCTGCGCGCCGCGGGCGCGTCGCACGGCCGCATCATCTTGCGCCACATCATCCCCAACGGGATCGCGCCGATCCTGGTCAACGCCAGCCTTTCGCTGGGCGGCGTGATCGTGACGGAGTCGGCCCTGAGCTTCCTGGGCCTCGGCGTCCAGGACCCAACGCCGACCTGGGGCAACATGCTGGCCACCTCGCAGAGCTTCATGTTCCAGAACCCGTGGCTGCCTCTGGTGCCGGGCATCCCGCTGGTGATCGTCTCCATCGGGTTCAATTTCATCGGCGACGGCTTGCGCGACGCGCTGGATCCGCGGTTGAAGAGATAAATGCCATGTAGGGGCGAGGCATTCCGACCCAAGTTCGCCGTTGAGGAATGACTTGCTATCATGCAGAGGCTTCCCGTAATGGCAGGTGCGCCTGGGAATGCCTCGCCCCTACTGAGTACAGAAAGGCGTAACGACCTATGGCAGACAACAGCAAAGACGAACAACTCCCGATGCTGGATGTGCGGGGCCTGAAGACCTACTTCTACACGGAAGACGGCGTCGTCCAGGCGGTCAGCGGGGTGGACTTCAAGATCCGGGAAGGCGAGATCATGGGTCTCGTCGGCGAGTCAGGCAGCGGCAAGAGCGTCACCTCGTTGTCCATCATGCGCCTGCTCGGCGCCTCGGGCAAGATCGTGGACGGCCAGGTGCTGTTCAAGGGGCGTGACCTGGTTCAGATCACCGAAGAGGAGATGGTGAAGATTCGCGGCAGCGATATCTCCATGATCTTCCAACAGCCCACGAGTTGCCTCAATCCGGTGTTTCAGATCGGCGCGCAGGTGGCCGAGGTGCTGGAAATCCATCACAGCATCAACAAAGAGGAATCCTGGAAGCAGGCCGTGGACATGTTCCGCAAGGTGGGCATCCCAGACCCGGAGAAGCGGGCCAAGTCCTTCCCGCACGAGATTTCCGGCGGCCAGGCCCAGCGCGTGATGATCGCCATGGCGCTGGCATGCATGCCCGATCTGTTGATCGCGGACGAGCCGACCACCGCGCTGGACGTGACGATCCAGGCGCAAATCCTGGACTTGATCCGCCGCTTGCGCACCGAGACCGGCACCGCGGTCCTGCTGATCACCCACGACATGGGTGTGATCGCCGAGATGTGCGACAACGTGGCGGTGATGTATGCCGGCCAGATCGTCGAATACACCGACGTCGCCACCTTGTTCGAAGAGCAGTTGCATCCCTACACCGAGGGCCTGCTGGCGGCAATCCCGGTGCTGGGCGAGGTGCGCGAGAGCCTGGCGGTCATCCCCGGCTCGGTGCCGAACCTGATCGACCCACCGACCGGCTGCAAGTTCCACCCGCGCTGCCCCTATGTCAAAGAGCGGTGCTCACAAGAAGTCCCTCCCCTGGTGGAGGTGGCATCGGGCCACAGCGTGCGCTGCTACATGCGCCTGCCTGAGACCAAAGCAGAGTGGGGCGAAGTGCAGCGGGCCGATTGGCACTTCTTCGGCGATGAAATCATGGCGGCTGCGTGAAACGGGAGCAAAGAAGCGTATGACGACGATCACCACAGCAAAGCGAGATCTCCTGGTCGTCCAGGACTTGAAGAAATACTTTCCCGTTCGCTCCGGCCTGTTCCAACGCGTCACCGCCTGGGTGCAGGCAGTGGATGGCGTCAACTTCACCGTGCGTGATGGCGAGACCTTCGGCCTGGTGGGCGAGTCGGGCTGCGGCAAGACCACGATCGGCCGCACGGTGCTGCGCCTGACGCCGAACACCGGCGGCTCGGTCTTCTTCGACGGCGAAGAGGTGTTCGGCAAACGCGGGGCGGAGCTGAAGGCGCTGCGGCGCAACATGCAGATCGTCTTCCAGGATCCGTATTCCTCGCTGGACCCGCGCATGCCGGTCGGCGAGATCATCAACGAGGGCCTGCAAATCCATGGCATCGGCAGCACGAAGGAGCGCGCCGACATCGTGACCGAGATGCTGGCCAAGGTGGGCCTGAACCCCTACCACGCCCGCCGGTATCCGCACGAGTTTTCGGGCGGCCAGCGCCAGCGCATCGGCATTGCGCGCGCCCTCGCGCTGCGGCCGAAGTTCATCGTCTGCGACGAGCCGGTCTCTGCGCTGGACGTATCGATCCAGTCGCAGGTGCTCAACCTGCTCAAGAAGCTGCAGGCTGAGTACGGGCTGACCTATCTGTTCATCGCGCACAACCTCAGCGTCGTGGAGCACATCAGCGACCGCATCGGCGTGATGTACCTGGGCAAGATGGTCGAAGTAACGGATCGGGAGACGCTGTATCACAACCCCCTGCACCCCTACACGCAGGCGCTGCTGTCCGCCATCCCATCACCCAACCCCAAGCTCAGAAGGCAGCGGATCGTGCTCACCGGCGACGTGCCTTCGCCGCTCCACCCGCCCAGCGGCTGCCGCTTCCACCCGCGCTGCCCAGTGGCCGTGGACATCTGCAAGCAGGCCGAGCCGGCGTTCGAGCAGAAAGCGGCTGACCATTGGGTGGCCTGCCACCTGGTGGCCGCCAGCGCCGCACAATAAGATTCAACCACGAAGGGGGCGGGAAGTGCTGGCGTCCAGCACTTCCCGCCCCCTTTTTTGGTCTTCTCCCCCACAGAATTCGCAAGTGACTTGACACCAACTTACCGCTGTGCTATTATCCATTGCGCTCCAAGACCAACCCCATCAAGCAGCGCGGAGGCATTGGATGAGTAGACTGTTGGAGGTGAAGGGGCTGGAAACGCGCTTCTTCACCCAAGACGGTGTCGTTAACGCAGTCAACGGCATCTCTTATCACCTGGACGAAGGGGAGACCCTGGCGATCGTGGGTGAGAGCGGCTGCGGCAAAAGCGTCGGCGTGATGTCATTGCTGCGCCTGATCCCCATGCCGCCCGGTAAAGTCACGGCCGGCCAGGTGATGTTTGGCGCCGGCGAAGATCGCAAGGATCTTCTGAAGCTGTCGGAGGACGAGATCCGCCAGGTGCGCGGCAATCGGATCGCGATGATCTTCCAGGATCCGATGACCTCGCTGAATCCGGTGCTCACCATTGGGTTCCAGATCTCCGAGGCCCTCATGCTGCATATGGGCATGGACAAGGCCGCGGCCCGCAAACGCAGCGTCGAGCTCCTGGAACTGGTCGGCATCCCGCGCGCTGCCGAACGCCTGGATGACTACCCCCACCAATTCTCCGGCGGCATGCGCCAGCGCGTGATGATCGCTATGGGCCTGAGCTGCAACCCGCAGCTTCTGATCGCGGACGAGCCCACGACCGCATTGGACGTCACCATCCAGGCCCAAATCGCTGACCTGGTGAAGCGGCTGCGGGACGATATCGGCATGGCCATTATTTGGATCACCCACGACCTGGGAGTGGTTGCCGGCCTGGCCGACCGGGTGATTGTGATGTACGCCGGCTTCATCGTGGAAGAAGCCGCGGTCAAGGAATTATACAGCCATCCTCGTCATCCCTACACGATTGGCCTGTTGGGGTCACTGCCCCGCCTGGATGCGGGGCGCGCGCACCGCTTGACCTCCATCGAAGGCTTGCCGCCGGACCTGGTTGACCTGCCCAAGGGTTGCCCCTTCTACGCTCGCTGCTACGCCCGCCTCGAACGCTGCGCCACCGAAAATCCGAAGCTCGAACCGATCGGGCCCGGCCATAAGGTCGCCTGTTGGGTGGATGTCAGCAAACCCAGCGCCGAGAAAGAGTTGCCGCAATGAGCACGAACGGACACGAAAAACTACTCGAAGTGCGTGAGCTGAAAATGTGGTTCCCGATCCGCCGCGGCCTCTTCCAGCGCCACGTCGGCGATGTCAAAGCGGTGGATGGGGTGAGCTTTGACGTTTATGCGGGCGAAACCCTCGGCCTGGTGGGCGAGTCGGGGTGCGGCAAATCCACGACCGGGCGGTCGATCTTGCAGCTCTATCGCCCCACCGCGGGCGAAGTGCACTTCTCTGGCCATGACCTGACTACAATGAAGGGTGAAGAGCTGCGCCGCATGCGCCGGCAGATGCAGATGATCTTCCAGGATCCGTATGCCTCGCTCAACCCGCGCATGACCGTCGGCGGCATCGTCGGTGAGCCGCTGGAGGTGCACAACATCGGCACCAAGGCGGAGCGGCTGGAACGGGTGCGCGAGCTGCTGGCCGTGGTGGGCCTCAATCCCTATTTCATCAACCGTTACCCGCATGAGTTCTCCGGCGGGCAGCGCCAGCGCATCGGCGTGGCGCGCGCCCTGGCCGTGAACCCATCCTTCATCGTCTGCGACGAACCGATCTCCGCCTTGGATGTCTCTATCCAGGCCCAGGTGATCAACTTGCTGGAAGACCTCCAGTCGCAGTTCGATCTGACTTACCTGTTCATTGCCCACGATCTTTCGGTAGTGCGGCATATCTCAAATCGCATCGCCGTCATGTACCTGGGCAAGATCATGGAACTGGCTGATCGGGATGAGTTGTATCGCAACCCGCAGCACCCGTACAGCCAGGCGTTGTTGTCCGCCGTGCCCATCCCCGACCCGGTAATCGAGGAGAAGCGCAAGCGCATCATCCTGGAGGGCGATGTACCGTCGCCCGCTAATCCGCCTAAGGGCTGCAACTTCTGCACGCGCTGCCCGAAAGTGTTGGACATCTGCAAGGACCAGGAGCCGGAATTCCGGGATTATGGCTCCGGCCACTATGTGGCGTGTTGGCTGTATCAGAAGTAACGCGTACTACTTACTGCGTACTACTTACTGCGTACTACTTACTGCGTACTACTTACTGCGTACTACTTACTGCGTACTGCAGTTCTCGCAGAAGGTGAATCATACGCAGTACGCAATACGCAGTACGCAATACGCAGTACGCAATACGCAATACGCAATACGCAATACGCAGTATGCAATACGCAGTACGCAATACGCAGTACACCAAGGAGGTGACAATCTGAAGAAACTAGAGCAGTTACGTAACATCGTCAATTCCACATCAACATATCTCACCAGGAGGAGAACAATGTCTGTCAAGAAGTTGTCGATCATTCTCGGCGTCTTGCTGGTCGCCAGCATGATCCTGACCGCCTGCCCGGCCCCTGCAACACCGCAGACCGTGGTCCAGACCGTGGTCGTCGAGAAGGAAAAAGAGGTCAAGGTCATCGAGACCGTCGAGGTCAAGGTCGTCGAGACCGTCGAGGTCGTCGCGACCCCGGCGCCGGTGGCTGAGGAGAAAGTGCTCCGCATCAACCTCGGCTCCTTCCCTGACATCATCGACCCGCAGAAGAGCTCGTTCGTCAACGAAATCGCGCACCTGCGCATGATGTACGAAGGCTTGACCCAACTGGACAAGGACCTGAACACGGTCCCCGGCGCGGCCAAGGAATGGAAGTACAATGCGGACGCGACTGAATTGACCTTCACCTTGCAGCCGGATCTGAAGTACAGCGATGGCAGCGTGCTGAACGCCGCCCGCTATGCTTACTCGATCAAGCGCAACATCAACCCTGCGACCGCCGGCGAATACGCCCAGATCACCGACGAGATCAAGGGCGCGCCGGAATGGCGCGGTTGCGGTGATGATGCGGCGGTATGCGACGCCGCTGCAGCAGCCATCGACGCCAGCATCCAGCCGCTCCATGCGGATGGCACGGCCTGCGCGGCTGAGAACGTCTACGAAGACGCGGCTTGCGACACCCTGAAGCTGACCTTCTCCAAGCCGGCCCCGTACTTCCACACCGTCATGAGCCTGTGGGTCACCTACCCGGCCAAGGAAGAGAACATCTCCGAGGGCGGCGACATCTGGTGGACCTCATCCAAGTACCATGTCGGCAACGGCCCGTTCATCCTGAAGAGTCTGGAGTCCTACGTCAAGGCCGTCTTCGTCCCGAACCCCAATTACTGGGGCGACAAGGCTCAGATCAACATTGAGTACTCCTACATCACCGACTCGGCTGTCTCGTTCGAAGCCTACAAGAATAACGAATTCGACATCGTCGGCGCAGCCGCTGAGGATATCGATGTCATCAAGACGGACCCGGTCCTGAGCAAGGAACTGATGCAGTATCCCGGCTCCTGCACCTACGCCGTCATGTTCCATCAGTTGAAGGAACCGTTCACCGATCAGAAGGTGCGCGAGGCGTTTGCGATGGGTTTCGACCGCGAAGCCTGGGTGCGTGACGTGCTGGCCGGCCTCGGTATGCCGACCCTCACCTGGATCCCGCCGGGGTTCCCTGGCTACGACGCGAACGAGAACCGCTGGGGTTACGATCCCGAGGCCGCCAAGAAGGCTCTTGCTGAGTCCTCCTATGGCAGCGTCGATAAGCTCCCGGAGATCACCCTGACCTTCAGCGACACCCCGCGCAACCGCAAGCGCAACGAGTGGCTGGCGCAGATGTGGAAGACCTCGCTTGGCGTTGACCTGAAACTCAACCCGGTCGAGTCGACCACCTACACCGCGCTGACCAAGGACATCAACACCGCGCCGCAGACCTTCATCCTCGGCTGGTGCGCTGACTACCCGGATCCGCAGAACTGGCTGAGCGTGTACTGGAAGACCGGCGCGTTCGGCGAGCGCATCGGCTACTCCAACAAGGACTTCGATGCGCTGTGCGACCTGGCGGATGTTGAGCTCGATCCCGCCAAGCGCGCGGAACTGTACGCGCAGGCGCAGACGCTGTTGACCGACGGCGCCCCGGTGGCGTTCGCATGGAACAACCAGAACAACTACCTGGTCAAGCCGTGGGTCAAGGGCATCGTGACTACGCCGCAGGACTCTGCCTTCCCCGGCGCCACCGCCGATACGCAGATGATCGATATCGATCTGGCGCTCAAGGCCGCCCAGTAATCTGTCCATCGACGGGAGCCAGTTATGTGTGCCGCTGGCTCCCGTTTCAGTCCGATAGCGGACGAACGAGCATAACCCAGGCCAGGTGCTACTGGCGCCTGGCCTGGCAGCTCAGGGAGGATCGGTGGTATGACCACCTACGTCATCCGACGTCTTCTGTACATGATTCCCACGCTGTTTTTCGTGGCGCTGATCACGTTCACATTGATGCACGCGGCGCCCGGCGGTCCCTGGGACCGCGACCTTGAAGCGCGCCAGGTGGACAAAACGACCCAAGACATTCTTAACCGGCGCTTCGGCCTCGACAAGCCCTTGTTCTTTAACACTGCCGGCGGCAACCTGTTTGACAGCCAATTCTTCAATTACATTTTTGGCGCCGTGCGGGGTGACCTGGGTCCTTCATATCGCCAACGCGGGCTCGACGTACAGGATATCCTCTTCCGACCCCCCGAAGGGAAACCCTTCTGGAACGCCAAGTTTGGCTATTCGCTGCGCCTGGGCCTCCTGGCCGTAGGTCTAGCCACTATTCTCGGCATCCCGCTAGGGATTGCGGCGGCGCTCAAGCGGAACACCATTATCGACTATATCTCGCTGTTTTTGTCCACAGTGGGTGTCTCGGTGCCCAACTTCGTGCTGGCGATCTTCTTCATTATCATTTTTGCCAGCAAGTTGAAGCTGGTCAAAATCGTACAGCAGGACTGGAACAGCCCAGGGGCATGGCTGATACCAGCTACCATTCTCGGCTTCGGCACGTTTGCGTTCGTCACCCGCCTGACCCGCTCTTCACTGCTGGAAATCATGCAGCAGGATTATGTGCGGACGGCACGCGCGAAAGGCCTTGCCGAGCGTGTGGTTGTGCTGAGGCACATGTTGCGGAACGCGCTGATCCCGGTTGTGACGATCCTTGGGCCCGCCCTGGCCGGCCTGGTTACCGGGTCCTTCATCATCGAGCAAATGTTTTCCTTCCCAGGCAGCGGTCGGGCTTTCGTGACGGCCATCTCGCAGCGTGACTATTCGATGATCATGGGGACAACGTTGATCTATGCCGTATTGGTGGCGTTTGCGAATCTGTCGGTGGACATCGTTTACGGGTTCCTTGATCCCAGGATCAAGGTAGGAGATTGAGACTATGACAGCCCAATCAACCACCGGCAATCAGTCATTTGTGATTCAAACAACCATCACCAGGCCGCCGCGTTCGTTGTGGAGCGATGCCTGGCATCGTCTTCTGCGCAACAAGGCTGCCATCGGCGGCGCCATCGTCATTCTGCTGTTCTCGCTGATGGCTATCTTTGCGCCGCTGCTGGCGCCACACAACCCCATACAAGTTTTCTCCAACAGTCGCTATCTCCCGCCCGCCTGGGAGGAGGTGGGGCCAGGCGGCAAGGCGGGCAACCCGAACTTTCTGCTCGGCACAGACAGCATCGGTCGCGATGTGTTGAGCCGCGTGATCTATGGGGCCCGCGTCTCGATGGTCGTTGGGCTGATCCCGACTCTCATCATCCTTATTCTGGGCGTCTCGATCGGATTGATAGCGGGGTACAGGGGCGGCTGGATCGATAACCTGCTGATGCGGTTTGCGGACATCATCTACGCCTTCCCGGACCTGCTGTTCTTCATCATCGTGTTGGCGGCGCTGCGAGATACGGCCATCGGCCAGGCATTGAACGGCTTGCTGCTCCTATTTGCTGCCTTGTCAATCGTCAACTGGGTCGGACTGGCACGCCTCGTGCGCGGCTCGGTCCTCTCGCTCAAAGAGAAAGAATTTGTCGAGGCGGGCCGCATGATCGGCGCCTCAAGCGGCCGGATCATGCTCAAGCACCTGCTGCCGAACAGCCTCGGCCCAATTATCGTTTCGACCGCGTTCCGCATTCCTGCCCTGATCATCACGGAAGCGGTGTTGGGTTACCTGGGGCTAGGCTTAATCCCTGCCACCGATCTCAAGGCGGTCTTCATCACCAGTTGGGGTTCGCTGCTGCTCGACGGCCAATCCGCTATCAATGCCCAGCCGGCTCTGCTTTGGGCGCCTGCGGCTTGCGTGGCGCTGGTAGTGCTGGCCTTCAACTACCTGGGCGACGGCCTGCGCGACGCGCTGGACCCGCGGCTGGCAGGGACGGAGTAAGTTAGTGAGATAGTGAGTTAGTGCGTTGGTAGATCGGGAAGCGAATAAATCAAGGGGGAGGGGACCAGGATCTCTTCCCCCTTTTTTGTGTGTAAGGTAGGGGCGAGGCACTCCAGGAGAGCTCCATATGTGAACGCGAGCGGAAGCATCCTGAGCGGAGGCGCCGGGCCGTGGCCCGGCGTCCGCAGTCGAAGGAAGCCGGAGCGGCGTCAGCTGGGGCCGCATCCTTCGACTGCGCACGGCGATAGTGCCGCCGTGCTCCGCTCAGGATGCTTGCTTGTGCCTACATCTGGAACTGCTGGTGCCTCGCCCCTACAGTTTGACACCAGATTGCGCGAAGTGTAAGATGAGGATGGAACAGGCGCTTGAGGGCGCCTCTCTTGGACAAGGGTTGAGGAATTGAGGTAATTTTGAAGACAACACGCATTCTAGCGATCGGGCTGGTGCTGGCGTGCTTGACCGTGGTTCTCCTGGGCTGCTCGAAGAGTACGGCGCAGCCAACGGAGGTGATTGTCACCGTCCCGGTGGTCGAGACGCGCATCGTCGAGGTGACGCGTGAGGTCGAGGTCACCGTCGTCGTGACCGCCACGCCCGTGCCCACCCCGGCATACACCTCACCGATCAACGCCGCGCCAGGCACGTTGGTCTATCCTCTCGCCGGCGATCCGCTCAGCCTGGACCCGCAGGAAGCTATCGATACGACCAGCCAACTGGTGGCCGGACAGCTTTACGAAGGGTTGTTCGTTCTGCGCGGTGATGGCTCCACGGTCCCGGCCGCAGCGACCGGGTTCACGGTGTCGGCCGACAGCACGGTCTACACGGTCACGCTGCGCTCCGGGCTGTCCTGGTCCGATGGCCAACCGCTGACCGCGCAGGACTATGTCAATGGCGTCTGCCGGGTGTTGGACCCGGCGGTAGGGGACCCCTTCTACACGTTGCTGACCGACGTGGTGCCGCTGCAGGGGGCTGCGGAATACGCCAGCGGTGACGAGGCCGACTGTGCCAAGATAGGCATCACGGCCGTAGATGATGTGACCCTGCGCCTCACACTGGCGCGGCCGGCCGCGCACCTTCCGGCGTTGTTGACCATGCCGATCTTCTGGCCGGCGCCCGCGGCGACGCAACCCATCACAGACACCACCGCGGCCGCGCCAGTCGCCGGGGCGAACATGCCGGTCAACGGCCCGTACCTGTTGGCCGAGCAGGCGCCCGGGGATCACATCCTGCTAACAAAAAACCCGAACTACTGGAACGCGGCCGCAGTAACGATCGAACGTATCGAGTTCAAAATCGTGCCTGACCTGGCGCAGCAATTCGCGCTCTACAAAGCGGGTGACCTGCAGGTAGCCGAGTTTCCCGCGGAGGCAACCGAACAGATCGAAGCAGACCCGGCCTTCAAGCAGGAGATGTACGTCCTGGTGCAGCCCGGCGCCAGTTACCTGGGACTCAACCTGCAGGCCGCGCCGACGAACGATGTCAACGTGCGCCGTGCCATTGCCAGCGCGATCGACCGCCAGGCGCTGGTGGAACAGGTGTTGAAGCAGCCGTGGCACGTGCCAGCACAGGGGCTCCTGCCTCCTGAGACACTCGGCGCCAGCGACGGAAATGCAGGCTATCCGTATGATCTGGAGGCCGCCCGCGGCTTTCTGACAGAAGCCGGTTACGGGCCGGAAAAGCCGGTTCCACCCGTGGAGCTCTGGTACAACCGCGAAGGCAACAACGAGCTGATCTTCAAGGCGGTGGGCGCGATGCTCGAGCAGGCCGGCATCCCGGTGCGGCTGGTTTCCAGCCCGTGGACGCTCTACATGGATGCGCTGGAGGGATGCAATAAACCGATCGAGGCGGCCGCAGCCCGGACCCCGGCCGAATGCGGTTACAACCTGTATCGCATGGGCTGGGTGATGGATTACGCGGACGCATCCAGCCTGCTGAAGATCTTCAGCCCCAAGTCCCGCTTCCAATACACCGGCTGGACCTCGGAAGATTACGATCGTCTGTTGGCCGAAGCGCTGGCCGAGCCTGACGAGGCCGCGCGCGCCGAGTTGTACCGCCAGGCCGAAGCGATCCTCCTGAACGATGCCGTCGTGGCGATCCCGCTGCAATATTACGACCGCACCGTGCTGGTGAAGGACGGCATCGAATTCGATTATCCCTCGTTCGGTCCGCCCAATTTGCAGTATTGGAAGCTGCGACAGAAATGACACTGGAATCATCCTGAGCGGAGCACGGCGCATGAGGTCGACGATATCACATCAGTCCACACTCTGCGCCGTGCGTAGTCGAAGGATGCCGCTTTAGGTGAAGATTGCACATCTTGAACGGCGTTGAGATCAACCGACTGGCGACCGATGACCGGGCGGTGCACGACTGGTACCGGTTCATCTTGTCCTACCCGCCGCACCTGGTGCGGGACTATCTGCAGCGCTTCCAGGTCGACGCCTCTCAACGCGTCCTCGATCCGTTCTGCGGCACCGGCACCACGCTGGTGGAATGCAAGAAGCAGGGCATCCCCAGTGTGGGCATCGAAGCCAACCCCATGGCCCACTTTGCCTGCCAGGTGAAGGTGGATTGGACGCCCAGCCCCGACGAGCTAGTGCAACACGCAAACAGGATAGCAGAGGCAGCTCAGGAGACACTTGAACACGAGGGTGTGCCCGATGAGATTCTGCCTCTCTTCCACGATCCGCAGGCGAATGGAACCGGTGCATTACGGACATTGCCCGAAGAAACGGCTCAGTTGCTGTTGGCAGACTCCATCAGCCCGCGGCCCCTACACAAAGCACTTGTCTTGCTGGAACAAATGGCGCGCCGCTCGGATGTGCGCTATGAATCGCATGAGCGCCTCGCCCTGGCCAAAGCACTGGTGGCGTCTATCAGCAACCTGGAGTTCGGGCCGGAGGTAGGGGTCGGACCCATTAAGCCGGACGCAGCAGTTGTGGCCCCCTGGCTCGACATGGTGCATACAATGGCCGCTGACTTGCGATCGCAGAGCAATGGCATCGCTGCGCCGGCCGTGGTCCATCACGCCGACGCCCGCATGTTGAGCGAAGTCCTGGCGCCAGCCACCGTCGATGTCGTCATCACATCGCCGCCCTACCCCAATGAGAAGGACTACACCCGCACCACGCGGCTGGAAAGCGTGTTGCTGGGTTTCATTGCCAATAAGGCCGAGCTCCGGCGCCTGAAACAAGGCCTGATCCGCTCCAATACCCGCGGCGTATATCGGGACGACAATGATGATGATTGGGTGGCACACCACCCGGAGATTCAACGCATTGCCGAAGCTATCGAAGCACGTCGCATTGAGCTAGGCAAGACCTCCGGTTTCGAGCGGATGTATGCCCGGGTAACTAAGCTTTATTTTGGAGGGATGGTCCGGCACCTGGCTGATCTGCGGCCGATTCTGCGGCCGGGCGCACGGCTGGCATACGTGGTAGGAGATCAAGCCTCGTATCTGCGCGTGATGATCCGCACTGGCCAAATCCTGGCGGAGCTGGCGGCATCGCTAGGTTACGAGGTCGTGGGGATCGATTTGTTTCGCACTCGGGCCGCAACAGCAACACGAGAACAACTCCGCGAGGAAGTCGTCGTCCTTAAGTGGCCGGGCGAAGACCGCGCTCGGAAGGCAGAATCATGAAGTCCACCAATCGCTATACACTCATCATCGAGCGGGTATTTTTCGACCATTATGTCGAAGGCGCTACTGAAGTCTGCTTCGATCGTCAGGATATTACCCGGGTGGCCGAGGAGTTACAGATTGGTCTCCCGAAAAACCTGGGTGACGTAGTATACACCTTCCGATATCGCGGCCGATTACCCGACTCCGTGCGCGCAAAAGCGCCTCAAGACCAGGAATGGATTATTCGTCCTGCTGGCCGGGCGCAATATTGCTTTGTGGCGAGTGCGGTCACTGTCATCGTGCCTTCCGAGATCCTGGCTGAGACCAAGGTGCCGGACGCAACACCGGGCATCATAGAGATGTATGCGTTGAACGATGAACAAGCGCTTCTAGCCAAACTGCGTTACAATCGGCTGATTGATGTTTTCACCGGCGTGACTTGCTACTCGCTCCAGAGCCATCTGCGCACCACCGCACCCGGTGTGGGACAGATCGAGACGGACGAAATCTATGTCGGCGTCGATCGCCGCGGCGCACATTACGTCATCCCCGTGCAGGCGAAAGGCGGTCGAGATACGCTGAGCATCGTCCAGATCGAGCAAGACTTTGCCATGTGCGCTAATAAGTTCCCGAACCTGGTGTGCCGCCCTGTGGCAGCCCAGTTTATGGGAAACGACCTGATCGCGCTCTTCGCGTTTGAGGATAGCGACAGAGGCATCGTCGTTTCAACAGAACAACACTATCGGTTGGTGTTGCCGGAAGAGCTATCACCGGAAGACCTCACCCTTTATCGAGATCGCGGCTCATGAAACGTCAGACTGCGCTCGTGTCTGCCACGCTAACGTTCCTCGCTCTGACAGCATTGGCTTTGTCTACCGCCCATCCGGCAATGGATGCCGGGGGGCGCACCGTCGCGCTCGCACAGATCTCCGACGCCACTCCCACCGCCACCGTGACGCCCACCCCGACGGCTCGGTGGTGCCCCACCTTGACGCCGGAGCCGTTTTGGGTCGACCCGGTGACCTCACCGACTGACTTGCTGGAGCAGACAATCCGGGTTCACATCGGCAACGGCGAGGCGGTGACGGTGACGCTGGAGTCGGGAGTTTTCACGACCACCGGCAGCTTCAATGCCTACAGCAATCCGGCACTGGTGGATGTGACGCTGCTGCCGAATACACGGCACAATCTGCTTGTGGCTGCACGCGTGCGAAGCTGGTATCTGTGGGAAGGCTGCACCATCGGCGGTTACACGTTATGGACCACGTATGACCGCAATCACCAGCCGCTAGTGATCGAGCAAAGATCGGCGGCCCAACCTTGTTATATGCCGATGCTCCTGAGGTAACAAACCAGGCTTCTGCGAGAAACCTGGTTTGTTTATCTCACTTCAACTTCTCCATCCCTTTGAACTCGCGATACGGCGACAGGATCGCCAGCGATTCGGCATCGTCCGCAGTGGTCTGGCGCAGCACCATGCGGGCCAACAGCTCGCCCAGGCCCGGCCCGAGCATAAAGCCCTGGCCGCACATGCCGGCGGCGAGCAGGTAACCTTCGACTTCTTGAGACCAACCAACCAACGGTGAGCCGTCCGGCGTCATGGGGTAGAGGCCGCGCCAGGTGCGCCGCACGCGAATGTTAGCCAGCCGCGGCATCAAATCCACCATGCGCTGCGCAACCATCGGCAGGAACGTGCTGGTCTCGCGGCAATCCTCCCCCCAAATATTCGGGCTGGGCGTGATGCAGAAGATGATCTGGCCGGTGTAATGCTGGTAGAAGTAGTAGTTGGTCGAACCGGGCGCCGGCCGGATGTCCACCACCATCGGGTGCATGAAACGGGCCACCGGCTCGGTGATCGCGGCCTCATGGGAGTCAGGGTAGACGGGTAGAACGGGAAGTTGGTAGATTGGTAGATTGGTAGATTGGTAGGTTGGGGATTGGGGGACGGAGGCGCTGATCTTGTGCACCGAGTTGGCCCACGCGCCCGCGGCGTTGATCACCACCGGTGCGTTGTACACCCCTTGATCCGTCACCACACCCGTAACCTTGCCACCTTCGACTTTCAACCCGGCCACATGCTCATTGAAACGGAACTCGGCCCCGCGACGCAACGCATGATCGTAGAACGCGTGAGAGGTCAGGAGGGTGGAGCAGTGGCCGTCGTCGGGCGAGTACGTGCCGCCCAGAAGATCGACGGGGTTGAGGTCGGGCAGCAGCTCAAGCATGGCTTCGCGATCAAGCCAGCGGATGTTCAGGCCATAGCCGTGCTGGATGACCAGCAGCTCTTTGAGGATCTGCTCCTCGCGCGCGCGATAAGCCACGAAGACGTAGCCGCCGGTGTTCCACTCGATATCATCGCCGTGGACCTGCTGCCATGTGCTGAGGATCTCGAGGCTGCGCAGGTTCAGGCGAATCTTCGCAGGGTCAGAGTGCGTGGCGCGCACTCCGCCGATGGCAGCCTTGTTGGAGCCCTGGCCGGGACTGGCGCGACCATCCAGCACCAGCGTCCGCTGGCCCGCGCCGGCCAGGCTGAACGCCGCCGGGACCCCCACACTCCCCGCGCCGATGATGATGACGTCGTAGTTAGGCATGCGACACCTCCTTGACCGGATGATCTTCGGGGATGGGAGGCTCTCCATACTGCGTATTGCGTACTACGTACTCCGGCGTGACACCTGCGAACACGCCGAGCGGGACTTCCATGAACAACGGGCGTTTGGTCGCGTCGGTGACTTCGCCGACCGTGATGCCTTCGTCGCGGAACAGGCGATGGATCAGGGCGTTGCAAGTCTTGGCGCCGCAGGAACCCATCCCGGCGCGGGTCACTGCCTTGATCTCGTTGATGTCGCGGAAGCCGCGGCGGATCAAGTCACGAATCTCGCCCGCGGTCACGCGCTCGCACCGGCAAACCACCGTGTCGTCGGTGATGCGGTCGACATAGTGACTCATCGGCTCGCTGACCCACTGCTCTTGCACCTGGATGCCGGCGATACGCTTGGCGATTTCACGCGGGGCCTTCACCTGCACCAGGATGGTGCGATCGTTGGCCTTGGCCGCGCGCACCTTGGAGACTTCCACGTTTCCCAACGGCTCTCCCTCGGTATCCAACACCGTCACTGTGTCGCCGGCTTTGATGCTTTCCCGCAGGAATTCATAAGGGATCGTGACGATGGGGTGCTGCGCGTCTTTGCGGTAGTCCACCAGTGTGATGGCCAGGCCGGGGCAAACGGTGACGCACTTCTCGCAGCCGATGCAGTGCTTCTCAAGCTGCTGCGCGATGTACTGCGGCACGACGCGGATATCGTTGGGGTCGATGTAGATGGCGCCTTGCGAGCACACCGAGGTGCAAGGATTGCAGGGGATCTCCTGCGTGCAGTGGAACACCGGGAAGACGTCGTTCTCGTCCTCAGGGATCGCCTCCGGTGAAGTCTTGCCCGGCTTGGAGCGCAGCAGCTCGGCCGTGTGGTACCAGTCGGACGGGATTTCGCCCACGTCGTGTCCCAAGGCCCGCGCGATTTCCAGCCCCTTGATCTTGCCGGAGAACATGGCTGCGGACGCCTCCGCGATCTCCTCCGCATCTCCCGCGGCGAAGGCAGTCATGCCGAACTGCTGCGCCTTGGCGTAAAACTCGCTCACCGGATCCAGCCCGACCGCGATGAGCACCGTGTCGCACGCGAACGATTTCTCCGTGCCGGGGATCGACTTGAACGCGCTGTCCACTTGCGCGATGGTCACCGACTCGACCTGGTCGGCGCCGTTCGCGCTGAGGATGGTGTGCGAGGTGTAGATGGGCACGCCCATCCGGTGCAGCTTGTCCTTGTGCACCTTGTAGCCGCCGCATTCGGGCAGCGCCTCCACCAGGCCCACCACCTGGATGCCCGCCTGCAGCGCATGGTAGCCGGCGATCAGTCCCACGTTCCCGCCGCCGACGATGAAGAGCCGCTCGGCCGCGGCCACCAGGTCACGATTGACCAGCGTCTGAAATGCGCCTGCGCCGTAGACGCCGGGGAGGGTGTTGCCTTTGAAGGCCAGTGACTTCTCCCGCGCGCCCGCAGCGACCAGAAGGACCTGGGGGCGGATGAGGACATAGGATCCCCCCCTCAACACCCCCACCTTCCCATCGCTGAAGACCGCCAGCGCCGTGCTGTTGAGCCAGACCTCAATCGCGTCGTGCTCACGCACCTGGTTTTCCAGCCTGGTTGCGATGTCGATCCCGCGCGTGCCCGCGTAGACGGCGTTGATCGAGCCGAAAAAGCGATGGGTTTGCAGCACCAGCTTGCCGCCCAGGCGATCCTTGTCATCCACCAGCAGAGTCTTGATCCCCCGCTGGCCGAGCTGGATCGCCGCGGACATGCCCGCCGGGCCGCCGCCAATGATCAGGACGGAGATCTCAAGCTCCTCGATGGGAGAGAAACCAGGTTTCTCCGGAGAAACCTGGTTTCTGGCTGTTTTTGGCAGCACGGGCAGCCCTTCGACCGGTTCGACGCGCATACCGGGCCGGACCGGCTCCATGCACGATTTGACCGGCATGCCATCGGCCAGCACCAGGCACTGGGCGCACTGGCCGTTGGCGCAGAAGATGCCCTGGGGTGAGCCATCCTTGGGGTGGTGTCCAAAGACGCGGATGCCGTTCGCGAAAAGGGCGGAAGCGATGGTCTCCCCTGCTTGAGCCATCAATTCCCGCCCCTGCCAATAAAACGCCACGCTGGCGCGCGGCGCTGCACTGAGAATCGGATGCGAGACGATGCGATATTCAGCCATGAATGCTCCTGGATCGCTGACTTCGTTGTCGGGAACCGGAGTTCCCTGAACCGCTGTTCCCAAAGCGACCGTTCAGAGTTTAGCACTCGCGTCCGGGCGCGTCTATGAGATGGGTCAGGGTATTGGTTAGCTTCTCAAGCGATACGGCACGTCGATGATCACCCGCTGGGGGCCCTGCCGCCGATACCGGCGATAGAGGAGGGCGGCCTTCAGCAGGCGTGCACTCTGGTTATGCAACAGCGCATGCCAACGCTTCGCGGGGATGAATTCCGGCAGCACGATCGCGGCAAGCTGCCCGTCGTTATGCTCATGGTCGGTCCAATCCAGGAAGTCGAGCAGGGGGCCGACGATGGCACGGTAGGGCGACGGTACGATGGCGATGGGCACGTCGGGCCACCAGGCCCGCCATTGTTCGCGGACGTGCTCGCCGCTGCCCGGCTCCAGTTCCACGTAGACCGCGGTGACATCGTCGGCAATCGCGCGGGCGAACCCGATGGCATCCACGATGCCGCGATGGATCCCGGAGATCGGCACCACGACGCGCGCCGGCGGCACCGGCTTCAGCGATGGCGGCAGGCCCCGCAAGGACAACTGCTCGCCGACCGCGCGGTAGTGGCCGCGCACCTGCAGGAAGGCTATCACCAGGGCAGGAATGGCGATCAACGTGAGCCACGCGCCATCGATGAATTTGCTTACCAGCACGACAACCAGGGTGACAGACGTGACGGAGGCGCCTATCCCGTTCACCGCTGCTTTTAGGTGCCAGCCCGGCGTGCGTGCCCGCCGCCAATGAATGACCATGCCTGCTTGCGAAAGGGAATAGGCCAGAAACGCGCCGATCGCAAACAGAGGGATGAGCGCATGGCTATCACCCCGAAAGATCACAATCAAGGCGCCGGTCGCCAGCGCCAACCACAGGATGCCGTTGACAAACACCAGCCGGTCGCCGAGGCCACTCAACTGCCGGGGCAGGAATCCGTCGCGGGCCAACAGCGCGGCCAATTGCGGGAAGCCGGCGAAACTCGTGTTGGCTGCCACTGCCAGGATCAGCAGCGTGCTGGCCTGGATCAGCCAATAGGCCGGCCCGATGCCAAGGATGCGTCGCGCCAGCGCGGAGAGGATCGTTTCCTGCGGACCGCTCACCACTGCCAGCGTCTGCGTGAGCCAGATGCTCCCAGCGAACAGCGCAGCCATCAGGAGCGCCATGACCAACAGCGTGCGGCCGGCATTGCGAGCCTCCGGCGGCCGGAACACGGGGACGCCGTTGCTGACCGCCTCGATGCCGGTCATTGCAGTGCAACCGGTGGCGAATGCGCGCACGATCAGCAGCAGCGTCAGAGGTTGCATGGAGGGCGGCGCGCTCGCGGCGAGCGAGCCCGGCCCCTCGGTCACCACGCGCCACAGGCCCAGTCCGAGCATGGGAAAGTAGCACAGCAGAAACAGGTAAACAGGTACGGTCATCACCGTGCCTGTCTCGCGCAATCCGCGCAAATTGATCAGGGTCACAATGCCTAATAAAAGCAGGGCCGCGGGGACGCGATACTGCCAGAGGATCGGCAGGGCGGATGCCATCGCCTCTACACCGGCCGTCAGGCTCACTGCGGCGGTCAGCAGGTAATCGACCAGCAGCGCCGATGCAGCCAACAAACCGGGCAGCGTGCCCAGGTTCTCCCGCGCCACCACATAGGAGCCGCCCCCCGAAGGATAACCGTGGATCGTCTGAAAATAGGACAGCGCCACGATCAAGAGGAGGGCAGCGATCGCCAAACTGACCGGCCAGGCCTGGGCCAGCCCCAAGCTGCCGGCGACCACCAGGGCCAGGTAGATTTCCTGATTGGCATAGGCGATAGAGGAGAGGGCGCCGGGAGAAAACGCGGCCAGGGCGCGCACTTTGTTCAGCCGTGTCTCGGCGAGCTGCCTGGTTGGAAGTGGGGGACCGATGATAAGATGCTTCAGCGCATCGAACATCGCGTATGGCCTTCACACAAGGTTGACCGGTTTTGTACCAGCAGTTCCAAATCTAAACGCGAGCGGAGGCATCCTGAGCGGAGTTCCGGCCATCTTTCCGGCCGGAACGCAGTCGAAGGAGGCCGGAGCGGGCAGGTGGGGCCGCACCCCCGGCCTTGCCGGGGGCCGCACCCCCGGCCTTGCCGGGGGCCGCATCCTTCGACTACGCACGGCCAGACTACCGCCGTGCTCCGCTCAGGATGCTTCCTTAGTGCCTACATTTGGAACTGCTGGGTTTTGTACTGGCAGCCATGAGTATCGCGCCGAATCATGAGGATGGCAATTTGAGCGATCTGCCGTATAATACGGCCGTAACATACAGCCGTACACTACTCAGGAACAAAGGAGGTAGGCCATGCAGATCGGGATAGGCGCCCCAAAGAGATCGCTGGCTATGGCCTTGATGGTGCTGTTGGCCGGGCTGTTGGCCGGATGCCTGACCACGGTCCCCAACGAGGCGACTTCGCCGTTATCGTCCCCAACGATGACCGAGGCTGAGGCGCGCGCTATCGCCGGTCAAAGCGCCTGTGCTGAGATCGGCGCGCTGAAGGAGACCGCCTTCTTCAATGCAAATACCGGCGCCTGGTGGATCGACCTGGCGGCCGACAAGCCTGGCTGCGCGCCGGCATGCGTGGTGGACGCGGCAGCCGGAACGGCCGAAGTGAACTGGCGGTGCACGGGGCTGCTGCCCGAGACGGATATCCCCGCGCCGGCCAACGCCACGCCAACTCCCGAACCGGCCGAGCCCAGCAACCTGGCTTCTTTGGCAGTGGTCAATGCCTCCTCGCAGTTGCGCGCCGACCGCCTGGGGGATTACGGAGCCGCCTCGGCCATCGATGGCTCCGTAGGCACACCCTGGTGCGAGGGCGCAACTGGGGACGGCGCCGGCGAATGGATCGAGCTGACCTTCCCCGGGCCGGTGGAGTTGACCGCAATCGGCGTGGACGTAGGATACGACCGGCTAGCCGACGACGCCGAACACCCCGAGCGGCTGTTCACCGACAATCAGCGTCTCAAGCAGGCCAGCCTGATCTTCACCGATGCACAGCAGGCCATGGTTGTGTTCGAGGACGTCCGCGGCGTGCAGAAAGTGTCCCTGGCCGATGCGCCCAACGGGCCGATCGTGACCTCCACGATCCGGCTGATCATCGATGAGATCTATCGCGGCGAGCGCTTCCAGGACACCTGCATCGCGGAGATCGAGGTGTGGGGACGAACGCAGTAACGTGGCGATCCCGTAACACAATCCGCTGGATTGTGTCGCGGGGACGCAATCCGGCGGATTGCGGCACATGTAACTCAATCCGCTGGATTGTGTGGACGGGGACGCAATCCGGCGGATTGCGGCACATGTAACTCAATCCGCTGGATTGTGTGGACGGGGACGCAATCCGGCGGATTGCGGCACATGTA
>CAYYTK010000001.1:252741-320326 GCA_964474695.1 uncultured Anaerolineales bacterium | reverse complement strand
CGGGGACGCAATCCGGCGGATTGCGGCACATGTAACACAATCCGCTGGATTGTGTGGACGGGGACGCAATCCGGCGGATTGCGGCACATGTAACACAATCCGCTGGATTGTGTGGACGGGGACGCAATCCGGCGGATTGCGGCACATGTAACACAATCCGCTGGATTGTGTGGACGGGGACGCAATCCGGCGGATTGCGTTACGGCAGGTCGAGCTCGGCTGCCAGCGGCACGTGGTCGCTCCACGTGATCCAATCGTGGGGACCACAAACCTCGAATGCTGACAGGTGCGCGGCTTCGCGGGCGGAAATGAACATGTAGTCAACCACGAAGCCGCGCGAGGGCTTGCGCTGATGGTAGTGCGTGCGCCGCAACGCGGCGCCTCCAGTCCTATCCCCCATCACGGTGTCCGCGTTGACCAGGCCGGCCTGCGCCAGCAAGTCGAGCACCGAGCAGCCGACGCTATTTGGGCGTACCGACATCTGTTGTGGCAGGCGGTTGAAGTCACCGGCCACGATGGACGGCCCCGCAGCCAGGAAGGATCGGTAGTAGTGCAGTGCCGCCAGCGGCTCGTTGGTGGTCCCTGCTGGAATCTTGCGCGGATCGGCAACCCAGAGGCCCAACAGGTTGAAACGACACGGTCCCGTCACCGTCACGGGCAGATAGAGGGCGTAATCGGGCGAGTACCCGGGGTTCCTGGCCAACGCCAGGTCACCGAACGTGAAGATGCCCAACCCTTTGTCCGGGTTGAAACCGATCCAGTCGTAGGCTGCACATTCAGGCCGCCAGCCCTTGGGACCCGAAGCGTCGGGATCCGCGCATTCCTGGATCACGGCCACGTCCGGCCGCAACGACAGCAAGCGGTCGAATTTACGGCGCAGCCCCATGTTGCAGTTCCAGGTGATGACGCGCAGTTTGATGGTGGCCTCCGGGAAGAATTCTACCATAGCGAGCACTCCCAAAACAAGCGTGGTGTGCTCGTTTTTGCCGTTTGACATTTGTGCCATACTTAAGCTACACTAGTACCATCATGATCATCGTGCATGTGAGGCAGCGTATGGTGCGTATCAACACAATCATCGGCGGCGGCGGCCAGGCCGGGTTGGCTACCAGTTACTGGCTCAAGCAGAACGGCCGGGAGCACCTGGTATTGGAGCGAGCCGATCGGCCCGGCCACGCCTGGCGACAGCGCTGGGACAGCTTTACGCTGGCAACGCCCAACTGGACGGTCCGGCTGCCGGGCGCAGAATACAGCGGACCCGACCGCGATGGGTTCATGCCGCGCGATGAGGTCGTGGCCACGTTTGAGCGCTACGCGGCGGGCAACAGCCTGCCTATAGCGTTCAATGTCGACGTGACCTCGGTGGCGCCGCTGGCCGATCGGCCTGGCTACCAGATCCACACGCAGGACACGACGTATGAGGCGGCCCAGGTGGTGATCGCCACGGGCATCTACCAACGCGCGAGAATCCCAGTGTTTGCGGCCGGGCTGCCGGCAGATGTACTGCAACTGGCCTCCGAACAATACCGCAACCCGGCCGGCCTGCCGCCCGGCGCGGTGCTCGTCGTGGGGAGCGGCCAATCAGGCTGCCAGATCGCCGAGGAATTGCTCAAGGCCGGCCGGCAAGTGTACCTGAGTGTAGGCAGCGCAGGCCGCGCGCCGCGGCGCTACCGGGGCAAAGACACCTACGAGTGGTTGGCGCTGACCGGCTTCTTCGATCGCACCCCCGATATGCTGCCCTCGTCCAGAGCACGGTTCGCGGCCAATCCGCATCTCTCCGGTGCGGGGGGCGGGCATGACCTCAATCTGCACCAGTTTGCGCGCGACGGCATGACGTTGCTCGGCCATTTGCGCGCCGCGGAGGCCGGCCAGCTCAGCCTGGCGCCCGACCTGTACGAAGGGCTGACAAAGGCCGACCAGTTCGAGGCCCAGGTGCTCAGCCTGATTGACGGTTACATCGCCCGTAACGGACTTGCCGCGCCGCAAGAACAGCGGCCGGCGCTGCGAGACGGCTACGACCAACCGGTCATCACCGGGCTGGATCTGCGGGCGGCGGGGATCAGGACGGTGGTCTGGGCAGCCGGTTACAACTTCGACTTCAACCTGGTCAAGCTGCCCGTAACCGACGGTGACGGCTTCCCGGTGCAGGTGCGCGGGGTTACAGCCTATCCCGGCCTGTATTTCGTCGGCTTGCCGTGGATGCACACGCAGAAGTCCGGCCTGCTGCTGGGAATGGGAGAGGATGCGGCATATATCGCGGCGCACATCGCGGCGCAAGCCGAGCCGCAGCTCGCAAATCGCAGGTAGGGCCAGCCAGGACCCTTTTTCGAGGCTCATTTGACAATGGTATCATTCTGTCTACAATATGGTGTGGAAAACGCATAATTACCTATCTCAATGCGATTCCCAGAAGCGCATCGTTGCGCAGTCTGCACGTGCGGCTCTCTAATGAAGGAGGAACGTGCCATGCAGTGATCCACCCGAATTCTCTGGCTGACCACTTCGCTCGCCTTCTTTGATGTAAAAGACCGACATTCTATGTTAACAAGGAGGAATTCCCATGTCCCGCAAGTTCGTAGTTCTTGCCCTGATCATCATGCTGACCATGGTAATCACAAGCTGCGCGCCGACGCAAACGACCCCGGCGCCAACGCAGCCTCAAGCCGCCGCACCCACCACTGCACCGGCCGCGCCGGCTGAAAAAGTCAAGTTGACCATCGAGAGCTGGCGCAATGACGATCTGAAGATCTGGCAGGACGTCATCATCCCGGCATTCAACAAGCACTACCCTGACATCGAGGTAGTATTCGAGCCGCAGGCGCCGGCTGAGTACAACGGCGTCCTCAACACGAAGCTTGAAGGCGGCACCGCCGGTGATCTGATTACCTGCCGCCCGTTCGACGCCTCGCTGAAGCTATTCCAGGCAGGCTACCTGTCGTCTCTGAATGACCTGCCCGGCATGGAAAACTTCAGTGCTGTGGCGAAAAGCGCGTGGATCACCGACGACGGCAAGGATGTGTTCTGCGTGCCCATGGCATCCGTGATCCACGGCTTCATGTACAACAAGGACATCTTCGAGAAGCTGGGCATCTCGGAGCCCAAGACTGAGACGGAGTTCTACGCCGCGCTGGACACGATCAAGGCGGCCGGTATCACAGCGCTCGATATGGGCACCACGGATCTGTGGGAAGCAGCCACCATGGGCTTCCAGAACATCGGTCCGAACTACTGGAAGGGCGAAGAGGGCCGCCTGGCCCTGATCAAGGGTACTCAGAAGTTCACCGATCCCCAGTACGTGAAGGTGTGGGAGCAGCTCGCCAAGTGGAAGCCGTACCTGTCAGACGGCTTCGAGGCACAAACCTATTCCGATTCGCAGAACCTGTTTACCCTGGGCAAGGCCGCCATCTATCCCACCGGGTCCTGGGAGATCGGCGTCTTCAATCCGCAGATCGATTTCAAGATGGGCGCGTTCAAGCCGCCGCTGCCCGAAGGCTCCGACACGTGCTACATCAGCGACCACACTGACATCGCCCTGGGCATGAACGCGAAGGCCAAGAATCCCGAGGCCGCCAGGAAGTTCCTGGAGTGGATGACGACGCAGGAATTTGCTGAGCTGTATACCAACCAACTGCCGGGCTTCTTCACCCTCTCCAACCACACGATCAACGTGACCGATCCGGTCGCGCAGACGTTCATGAGCTGGCGCGGTGAATGTGAATCCACCATCCGCAATTCGTACCAGATCCTGTCGCGCGGCGAGCCGAACCTGGAGAACGAGCTGTGGTCGGTGAGCGCTCAGGTCATGAACGGCACGCTCACGCCGGAACAAGCCGCCAAGCAAATCCAGGATGGCCTGGATAAGTGGTACAAGCCGGCGCAATAAAGGCGCCTGGCGGGCGACGTATTGACACCGCCGGAGCCCCGGCAGCGCCCAAAGGCTGCCGGGGCTCATCACCCCCGTTGTGGCTGGAGAATTCCTCATGCAAGCAACCACCAGGAGCTCACCACAGCCTCGCAAGGCGTTCCCGTTTCACATCCTGGTCTTTCTCGTGCCCGCAGCTCTCATCTATACATTGTTCATGGTGTATCCGCTGGTCGATTCGCTGCGCTTGAGCCTGTTCTCCAGCGCGCAGGGTGGCGATATGTTCGTCGGCCTCCGCAACTATGTGACCCTGTTGACCGATGAGCTGTGGTCGCCGCGGTTCTGGGGCGCGCTGCGCAATAATTTCGTCTTCTTTCTAGTCCATACGTTGGTGCAGAACCCGATTGGCCTGCTGTTGGCCGCCTTGTTGAGCAGCCGGCGCTTGTTTGCGCGGGGCGCCTACCGAACGATCTATTTCCTGCCCACGATGCTGTCCGTGGTGCTGGTGGGCTTCATCTGGCAGCTCATCTTAAGCCCGCTGTGGGGCATCAGCAAGGGGTTCCTGGGGATTCTTGGCCTGCAAAGCCTCTTCCGTCCCTGGCTAGGCCTGGAAAGCTCGGCGCTGATCGTGCTCTCCTTGGTCTCGGTGTGGCAGTTCATCGGCATCCCGATGATGCTCTTCTACACCACGCTGATCGGCATCCCCGATGAACTCGTCGAGGCAGCAACGGTGGACGGGGCCAGCCAGTGGCAGATCTTTTGGCGCATCAAGTTCCCGCTGATTCTGCCCGTGATCGGCATCGTGGAAATCCTGACCTTCGTCGGCAACTTCAACGCGTTCGACCTGATCTATGTCGTCGAGGGTGCACTGGCAAGCCCGAACTTCTCGACCGACATCATGGGCACGCTGTTCTTCCGGACCTTCTTCGGCCAGCAGTTGCAGCTCGGCAACCCAACCATGGGCGCGACCGTGGCCGGCATGATGTTCCTGATCATTCTCACCGGCGTGTTGTTCTACATGTTCGCCTGGGCGCGTCGCGTGACGACCTACGAGTTGTGAGGGGGGCTGATGAATACCGTCGGAACTTCCAGATTACGCCACTTCCTGAGCCGGATCGGCACGCACTTCGTTCTGATCCCGGCCGCGTTGGTGTGCCTGTTCCCGATCGTGCTGGTCATCATGAACTCGCTCAAGAGCCGCAAAGCCATCTTCGGTGCTCCGTTGGCGCCCCCGCTGCCCGGCACGTTCAGCACCGTGGGGTATGACACGGTGCTCAAACGCTCCAATTTCGAGATCTATTTCGGCAACAGCCTGGTCGTCACCTTGGGCGCGATGTTCTTGATCCTGTTTCTGGGATCCATGGCAGCCTTTGCGCTGTCAGAGTACAAGTTCCCGGGCGATACGTTGATGGGCCTATACATGGCGATCGGCATCATGATCCCCATTCGCCTGGGCACGGTCAGCATTCTCAAACTGGCAGTCAACCTGAAGATCGTCAACACCCTGACCGCGCTGATCCTGGTCTACACGGCCATGGGCCTGCCCATGACGATTTTTATCCTGCAGCAGTTCTTCCGGCAGGTGCCCAGGGATCTGAAGGACGCGGCGCGCGTGGATGGCGCCAGCGAGTACTACGTCTACCGGTTGGCGCTGCCGCTGGTGGCCCCGGCTGTGGCCACAGTAGCCGTCTTCACCATGATGCCGATCTGGAACGACCTCTGGTTTCCGCTGATCCTGGCGCCGAGCGACGCAACCAAGACCGTCACCCTGGGCACGCAGCAGTTCCTGGGGCAGTTCGTCACTGATTGGAACGCGGTGCTGTCATCGCTGACGTTGGCGATGCTGCCGGTGCTGATCCTCTATCTCATTTTCTCGCGCCAGTTGACCCGCGGGCTGACAGCCGGGGCGCTGAAATAGGAGCAACAGTATGCGAGTGGGAATCATAGGCGCGGGCGCGATGGGGATGACCCACGCCGCCGCGTGGTCGTACACTCCGGCGCAGGTCGTGGGCGTCGTGGCCAAGACGCCGGATCTGGCCCGGCCGTTGGCCGACTGCCATCGATGCCGCGTCTATCCGTCGCTGGAGGCCCTGCTGCCCGATGTCGACGTGCTGGACATCTGCACGCCGACCCACCTGCACCATGCGATGGTGCTGCAGGCCGCGGCAGCCGGCAAGCAGGTGATCTGCGAAAAGCCGCTGGCGCGCAGCATAGTACAGGGGCAGGAGATGATCGCCGCGTGCGCACGGGCCGGCGTGAAGCTGCTGGTCGCTCACGTCGTCCGCTTCTTCCCGGAGTATGCGCTGGCCAAGCAGACGGTGGCTTCCGGCAGCATCGGCAAGCCCGCAGTGATCCGGCTGAAACGCCTCGTCTTCCAGCCGCGCAAGGCGGAAGATAACTGGTTCGTAGACTTCGAGAAATCGGGCGGCATGATGATGGATCTGATGATCCACGATTTTGACTATGCGCGCTGGGTGGCGGGGGATGTAACGACGGTCTACGCCAGGAGCATCCTGAGCCAAAGCCCGGACGTGGGCGTAGATCACGGCCTGGCAATCCTGACGCACAGGAACGGCGCCATCTCGCACATCGAAGGCTCGTGGGCCTATCCACCGCCCACCTTCCGCACGGCGTTTGAGATCGCCTGTGAGCGCGGCCTGCTGGTCCACGACTCGGCTGCGACTGCGCCCATCAGCGTGCACGCCCACAAACGGGGGGATGAAGCCGGCGATGTGCCTCTGCCCGCCAGCCCTCTGACCGAAAGCCCGTACACGACCGAGATCAAGGCGTTTTACCATGCGATTGCCGACGATGCACCGACCCCTGTGACGGCCACCGATGGGCTGGCCGCGGTGCAGATCGCGCTGGCAGCGATCCAGTCGGCCCAGGGCGGGGCGCCGGTTGACCTCGCCCCACTGCCGGAGGTGCAGCCATGAAGACGCAAGAGGGCGCGCTCCGTATCGGCATCCTGAGCGCGGCTCACGTCCACACCGACGCGTATGTGCGCCTGCTGGCAGAGAGGGGCGAAACGCATCAACCCGGCGCGCGCGCCTGGTCAGAGAGCCGGGTCACGGCCCCTCTCCCCGGCGTCGCGCTGCTCGGCGTTGCAGACGAAGACGCGGCCCGCGGGCAGGCTTTTGCGGCGAGGCATGGCATCCGTCTCTTCCCCTCCTACGAGGCGCTGCTGGCGGAACGGCCCGACGGTGTGATCGTCTGCTCGGAAAACGCGCGGCACCGCCGCCTAATCGAGCTTGCCGCGGGCGCCGGCGCGCACGTGTTGTGCGAGAAGCCACTGGCGATCACGGCCGAGGACGCGCAGGTCATGGTCGCGGCCTGCGCACAAGCCGGCGTGATCTTGATGACAGCGTTCCCCATGCGCTTCAGCCCGGTGATGATGGAAGTCAAGGCGCTGCTGGACCGCAACGGCCTCGGCAAGGTGTACGCGGTGAGCTCGACGAACAACGGGCAGATGCCCGCGCGGCACCGCGCCTGGTTCGTGGACCGGGAGTTGGCAGGCGGCGGCGCCGGCATGGACCACATCGTACACCTGGCCGACCTGCTGCGATGGTACCTGCGGAGCGAAGTGGCGACGGTCTACGCCCAATTCAACCGTATTCTGCACGCCGACAAGGTCGAGGTGGAAACGGGCGGCCTCGTGATGCTGACCTTCACTGACGGCACTTTTGCTACAATCGACTGTAGCTGGAGCCGGCCGTTGGGCTACCCGACCTGGGGTGGGTTGGCGCTGGAGCTGATCGGGGAACGAGGCGTCGTCTCGGCGGATGGCTTCCGCCAGAACCTGATCAACTACGGCAGCCAGGACGTCCTCACCTCCTGGCTGCCGTGGGGTTCAGATGCCGACCGGGGGATGATGGCGGAGTTCGTCTCCGCTATTCGCGAGGGGCGCCCACCTGCCATCACCGGCGACGACGGCCTGCGAGCCGTGGAGATCGTCATGGCGGCATACCGGTCGGCGGAAACCGGCCAGGTAGTAACCCTGGCCGGTTGAGCGCCGGCTTACGGCCGACTAGATCGGGAAGTAAATCGACAGCTTCATGTCCTCCGGCGGCTCGTTCGGGTTGGGTCCCTCTTCGTACAGCTCGAAGTCAGGCGCCGCGGCATGCTCGTGGCCCGTCCGGGGCAGCCACTCTTCGGTGATGTAGCGGTAGGTCGCGCCGATCGTGCCCAGGGTGCATGGGAATACGGCGTACTTCTGCGCGGGCACGCTCAGGCTCAGCATATCGGCCGGGAGATCCTCCACCTTCGACACCTCGAAGCCGGCGATGTACCACGGCTCCTTATCGTTGGGCATGCCGAAGCAGAGCCCGTAGGCCGCACCGCAGATGTTCTTGATCTCGCCGAAGCGCACCATGAGCTTGTCCCATACCTTGCTGATCTCGTTCGGGCCCTCGTCGGGCGGGTTGCTGTTGAAGCCGGTGTACGGCAGGCCGGCAACGGTAAACGCCGGTTTCGTGACGATGCGCGGTTCCATAGGGTGTCCCTCCTTGTGTCCAGTCATGGCAAATGTCGCAATCTGTTGGATGGGAAGCTGAAGCTCAGTCACGAAGTTGCTGGGATCAGTTCCTGATTCGAAGCCTTGCAGGTAGATCTCGCGGTTAGGTCCGGCCGCCCGGTAGCCGTTGGCCTGCGTCCACACCATGAGCGCCCTGTACGCAGACGGGATGCGGTCATAGCCGCCCGGATGCACCAGGCTCGCGACATTCACGCTGCCCGGCAGCTCATGCACGGCGACCCGTGCGTTGCCCCGGAGCCGGCTTGCCAACGGCACGGCCACCTCCACGTCAGCGCCCCGGTCGCGATACTCGGCATCATAGTAGACCGCCAGGCTGGGAGCGGTGGGGCTAGGCGCCACCCCGCGGCCGCCCAGGTAGCTCCACAGCTCGCCGATGAGGCTGCCGACGTCGCGGTACTCGGCAATCGTATCGCGGATGCCGGCCACCAGTTGCGGCTGGACCGGCTTCACCAACACCTCGTAGCGCGGTTGGCGCCCCTCCTGCTCGATCTGGCGCAGCCGGGCTGCCACACGGGCCAGCCGCGCCTGCTCGGCCTCCACCTGGTGGGCCAGCTCGGCCTGGCGGAGCTGCATCAGCCGTTGTAGCTCGCTCGGCGGAAGATCCTCCCGCAGCAGGCGCTCGATCTGCGCCAACGGGAAGCCCAGGTCGCGCAGGGCCAGCAGCCGGTTCAGCCGCGGCAGTTGCTGCACCGTGTAGTAACGATAACCCGTGTAGCGGTCCACCCAGTCGGGCCGCAGCAGTCCCAGTTCATCGTAGTAGCGCAGGGTCTTCACCGACACCTGGGCCAGCTTTGAGAACTCGCCAATCTTCAGCATCTCATCTCTCCACCGCAGAACGCTCTGCCGGCCGGCAGCGTTGATGCTACTATACACCCTCCTGTGGGGGGAAAGTCAAGTCCCAAGTTGGAACACCATCGAGCAAGTTTTCATATTTTGCGCCGCGAATTTCGCGCTGCGGTAGACGAATCGTTCTGATTCGCGTATAATGACGTTCATCATGAAGATCGTCGCCGACCTCCACATCCATTCTCATTTCTCGCGCGCCACCAGCGGCAATCTCACCTTCGAGCATCTGACGCGTTGGGCGCAGCTCAAGGGCCTCCAGGTTGTGGGCACGGGCGATATCAGCCACCCCGGTTGGCTGGCCGAGATGCGTGAGAAACTGGTCCCGGCCGAAGAAGGGCTGTTCCGGCTGCGCGATGACCTGTCGGCCCTGGTCGGGAACGATACACCGCCGGCATGCCGGGGGCCGGTGCGCTTCATCCTCAGCGGCGAAATCAGCAATATCTACAAGCGCGGGGACAGGACGCGCAAGGTCCATAACGTGGTCTTCGCGCCGTCGTTTGAGGCCGTGGAGAAGTTTCAGGCGCGCCTGGAACGAATCGGCAACATCCGCGCCGACGGCCGGCCGATCCTGGGGCTGGATTCGCGCGATCTGCTGGAGATCGTGCTGGAGACCGACCCCGCCTGCCGCCTGATCCCCGCGCATATCTGGACGCCCTGGTTCTCGCTGCTCGGCTCAAAGTCGGGCTTCGACTCGGTCGAGGAGTGCTACGCGGACCTCACGCCGCACATCTTCGCACTCGAAACGGGCCTTTCCTCTGATCCGCCCATGAACTGGCGCATCTCAGCGCTGGATCGCTACGCACTGGTCTCCAACTCAGACGCGCACTCACCGGAAAAGCTGGGGCGCGAGGCGAACCTGTTCGACTGCGAACTCGCGTATGAGGCGTTGTTCGACGCATTGCATGGTAGGGGCGACGCATTCTCACAGGGACCCGCCGTTGCGCAGGAACGCTCTTCGAACGAGTCTCACTCCTTAGCGACGAAAGCGGATAGGAATGCGTCGCCCCTACAAGGTACCATCGAGTTCTTCCCCGAGGAAGGTAAGTATCACTTCGACGGTCACCGCGCCTGCAGCGTGGCCTGGGATCCACCAACCACGCGGGCGCACAACGGCCGGTGCCCGATCTGTGGCAAAGAAGTGACAATCGGCGTCATGCATCGCGTCGAGGAGCTTGCCGACCGCCCGGCAGGCAGCCGGCCGGCAAGCGCGCGCCCATTTGTAAGCCTGATCCCGCTGCCCGAGGTGCTGGGCGAGGTCCACGGCGTAGGCGGCAGCTCGAAGCAGGTGCAGGCGGAATACATGAAGCTGCTGGCGCGCCTGGGGCCGGAGCTGGCGATCCTGCGCGATGCGCCCCTGGCCGATATCACAGCGGCGGGCGGCGAGCGCCTGGCCGAAGCGATCGGCCGCATGCGCCGCGGGGAGGTGGTCGCTCAGCCGGGCTACGACGGCGAATACGGCGTGATCCGGGTGTTTGCGGGCGCGACGGCGCGCGAGGCCGAGGGACAGATGGGGCTGTTTGGAGAGGCGGAGAGCGGGAGAGAGGGTGTGCGGGGGTATGGGCGTGTGGGAGAAGGGGAGAGCGGGAGAGAGGAAGTATGGGAGTATGGGCGTGTGGGAGAGGGAAAAGGAAAGGGAGAGGAAGAGAGCAGAGGGGTGGAGACGCCAGTTGAAGCCTTGCAGCCCGCCCGCGCGCCAGCGCATCCCGTCGCGCCTGGCGAAACGGCGAGCCCAGCCCATGCAGGCGAACCTGAAATCCCGGCTCACGCACCACGCACCACGCAAGCGCACGAGGGTGCATCCGCATCGCCGCTTCTTGCCGGCCTGAACGAGCAACAGCGCGCCGCGGTCCTGTGCACAGACGCACCGCTGGTCATCGTCGCGGGTCCGGGCACGGGCAAGACGCGCACGCTGACGGTGCGCATCGCCTATTTGGTTCAGGAAAAGGGGATCGCGCCGGAGAACATCCTGGCCATCACCTTCACTAACAAGGCCGCGGAGGAGATGCGGGAGCGGCTGGAGGGACTGCTGGGCGGTGCTGTCGCCGGCCGCGTGACCATCAAGACGTTTCACGCGTTCGGTGCGCTGTTGCTGCGGGCGCACGCCGAACGGCTGGGGCTCAGCCAAAACTTCACCATCCTGGCTGAGGAGGATCGGACTGCGCTGCTGCGGCAGGCGTGCCCGGAGTTGAAGGCAGCGGAGGCGGATGCCGCGCTGGCGGAGATTTCGGCGGCGAAAGGTAGGGGCGAGGCATTCCCAGGGGAGTCTGTTGCCGGCAGATTGCTGTCCTCGGAAGGAAGAGATGTTGTGGCGGACTGCGCGTGCAGGAATGCCTCGCCCCTACATCGCTACGAGGCCGCGCTGCGCGCCGGCAACGCGGTCGACTTCGATGACCTGATCGCGCTGCCCGTCCGGCTGCTGGAAGAGCACCCGGACGTGTTGGCCGCGGTGCAGGCGCGCTACCGCTGGATTTCGGTGGACGAGTACCAGGATGTAAACGCCGCGCAGTATCGGCTGCTTCGCCTGTTGACCTCCGATGTGACTGCCCGGCTCGACGACGGGGATCACCACAAGGACACGAAGACACAAAGAGAGCCGGCCGAGATGTCCACCGGTGAGGCTTCGTGTCTTAGTGCCTTAGTGGTTGAAAACAACCGACCGGCAGCCATCAATCTATGTGTCATCGGCGACCCCGACCAGGCGATCTACGGTTTCCGTGGGGCCGACCGGCGCTACTTCCTGCAGTTCGAGCAGGACACTCCCGGCGCGGTTTCGCTGAGCCTGAGCTGCAACTACCGTTCCAGCCAGGCGATCCTCGACGCGGCAAGCCAGGTGATTGCACGTAACCCCGATCGCAAGGCGGTCGCTATCCTGGCGGAGTTCGCGGACGAGGTGAAGCTCGATGTCCACCATGCGGCCACCGACAAAGCCGAAGCCGAGTACGTCGTCCACCAGATCGAGGGAATGGTGGGCGGCACCAGCCATTTTTCGCTGGATTCGGCCCGCGTCACGGGAGAGACGCCGGCCGCGGCCCGCTCTTTTGCTGACTTTGCGGTGCTCTACCGGCTGAGCGCGCAGAGCCGGCTCTTGATCGAGGCGTTCGACCGCTCCGGCATCCCCTACCAGACCGTAGGTCAGGCGCCGCTCACCAGCCATAAGGCCGTGCGGGAGGTGCTGGCGCAGCTTTGGCTGCTGTATAATCCGCAGTCGCGGATCCATGTAACGCAAGCCGCTGGCTTGCGTCATGTGCAGCCAAGCGAACCGCAATCGCAATCCGGCGGATTGGGTGATGGCCTGACGCAATCCAGCGGATTGCGGTACGATCCGGGGCAATCCAGCCGAGTGCGTGATGGCCTGACGCAATCCAGCCGAGTGCGTGACGGCCTGACGCAATCCAGCGGATTGCGGTACGATCCGGGGCAATCCGGCGGATTGCGTTACGATCCGGGACATTCCGGCGGATTGCAGGGTGGCCTGGGGCAGTCGGGCATCCAGGTGGTGCGGCTGATCGAGCAGGTTATCGAGCAGCTTGCCGTACAGCGGGGTAAGCCATATGACGCCGTCGACGCAGAGCGGTTGCACCGGCTCACACTGCGGGCGACTGACTTTGGCGACCGACTGGCGGACTTCCTTGAGGCAACCGTTTTGCAAAGCGAAACCGATGCCTACGATCCCCGCGCCGACCGGGTGACGCTGATGAGCTTGCACGCTTCCAAGGGGCTGGAGTTTCCGGTGGTGTTCATCGTGGGATGCGAGGAGGGGCTGCTGCCATACGAGCGCAAGGGCGAGGCTGTGGAGGTCGAAGAGGAGCGCCGCCTGTTCTACGTGGGGCTGACGCGGGCGGCGCGCAAGCTCGTCCTGGTCCATGCCGCCAAGCGCGTCGTTTTCGGCCAGTTCATGGAGAACGCGCCGTCGCGCTTCGTGGGCGACATCGAGGCCGCGCTGAAGGAACTGCGGGAGCGGCAATATAAACCGCCAGAGCGAAAGGCGGAGAGCGGGCAGATGAGTCTGTTTTGAACCCCCTTTTTTGGTCCTATTCCCCGCCCGCGATCTGGACGTAGTCTTCGGCGACGGTGTTGCCGGCGGCAACGCCCAGGCCTGCCAGCAGCTCGCGGGCCAACTCGGCCTTGTGCTCGGCGTCACGGCGGCTCCAGGTGCGGCTCTTGGCTTCGATGAAATAGCCCAGATCGGGCTGTTCGATGCGGTCCAGGTTCAGGTAAAACTCGGTGCCGCGGAAGAGGACGCGCCAGCGCCGCCGATCCTTCTGGATGAAGATTTCGCGGACCGGTTTGAAGTATTCGCGGTAGAAACGGAGGCTGTGCGTGGCCGGGGCCAGGAACCGGGAGCGCGAGAGCAGCACGTCGCTCTCAAAGCGGCCTTCGCGCGCAGGGCCGAGCAGCGTGAGGCGGTAGCGCACGTTGCTCACCTTGCCTTCAGCGTCGATGAATTCATCTTCGCGGTAGCGCAATTGCCCCTGGGCCGGGTCAGCAAAGACGAAGTAGGTGTCGTATTCTCGATAGTGGCGCTCGTACAGGATTTCCAGGTCAGGTCTGGCAAGCGCGGCCAGCACCGGGGCTGGGTCGGCCAGGCGGGCCTTGGCTTGCACTTCAAAGCTCTCTCCCTCCCGCGCGCCGCCGATGGCTACCAGCTTGGAGAGCACCGACTGCTCGCGTTCGATCAGGAAGCGGTCGATGCGGCCGGCGTATTCCTGGGCCTGAGCCCGGAGGGCCGCCTCGTCGAGGGTGGTGAGCTGTCCGTTGCGCAGCAGCCAGCGGCCATTCACCATCACGTCGGTCACATCGTGGGCATGGGCTGCGTAGACCAACTGGGCGTAGATCCCCTGGGGGTCACGCCGGAAGCGCGGCGCGTTGTGGGCCTGGTCGAGATCCACCAGGATCAGGTCCGCGCGCTTGCCCGGCACGAGTGAACCGATCAGATCATCCATATGCAGCGCCCGCGCGCCCAGCCGGGTGGCCATGGCGACTGCCTGTCCAGCAGGGAGCACGGTGGGGTCATTATTGGCGCTCTTGGCCACCAGCGCAGCCAGGCGCAGCTCCTCGAACATATCCAAGTCGTTGTTGGAGGCCGCACCATCGGTGCCGATGCCCACGGCAAGTCCGGCCTTCAACATCTCCCTGACCGGTGCGAAACCGGAGGCGAGCTTGAGGTTCGAGGATGGATTGTGGCTGACGCCAGCATTATAGTGTCGCAGCGTCTGGATCTCGCGGCCATCCACGTGGACGCAATGGGCTGCCACGACCTTGGCGCCGAAGATGCCGTGCTGCTCAACCCAGGGGATCACAGTCATGCCGTTTTCCGCCTGCGAGTTGGTTACCTCCTGGCTCGTCTCGGCCAGGTGGATCTGCAGCGGCACGTCGAACTCGACAGCCAGGGTCGTGCACGCGCGCAAGATCTCAGGTGGGCAGGTGTAGGGCGCGTGCGGCGCGACCGAGGGGACGACCAACGGATGGCCCTTCCACGCCTGTAGAAATGCGCGCGCCAGTTCCAGCGATTCCTCATAGGATGCAGCGTCCGGCGCGGGGAACTTGAGCACGGTCTGGCCCAACACGCCGCGCAGCCCCGCGTCAGCCGTGGCCTGCGCCACGCTGTCCTCGAAGTAGTACATATCGGCGTAACAAGTGGTGCCGGAGCGGATCATCTCGGCGCAAGCCAACTGCGTGCCGAGGCGCACGAATTCCGGGGTGACGAATGTCCGCTCCACAGGCATCATGTAGCCCAACAGCCACACGTCCAGCCGCAGATCGTCGGCCAGGCCGCGCAGCAGCGTCATCGCGGCGTGACCGTGCGCGTTGACCAGGCCCGGCATCAGCACCTTGCCGCCGCAGTCGATGGCCCCGGCCGCGGGGAACCGCTCAGCGAGCGCGGCCGCGGGGCCGACCGCGACGATGTGATCGTCCTGCACGGCCACCGCGCCGGGCTCGTATTGGGATAATGTGTCGTCCATGGTGACGACGATGGCGTTGGTGAGCAGAATAGGGTTAGTTGACACAGTAACTCCTCTCCCAGAGGCATCCATTCCTGTTGGGGCAGTGCCTTGCACCTGCCCCGGCCGGGCGACCGCAAGGGTGCGCCCCTACGTCAACGATCGATCAGCGTCAGTTGACCGGCTTCGTCCGCGCCCAGCAGCACCAGCTCCGGCATGGGAAAATGCCGGGCATTGGTTGTGACCAGTGCAGCGCCCACTGCCAGAGCCGACGCGGCGATGACAGCATCCGGACCGCCTAAGATGATGCCACGGCTTTGCCAGACTCGCAGCCATTCGCCCGCCTGATCGGCGGTCGCGCAGTCAATCGAGTGCGTAACGAGGCTATCCAGCAAAGCGAAGGTGCGCTCGCGTTCATGATCCCGCGTGCCGCGCAGCACTTCGACGCGAGTGAAGGCTGAGATGTAAATATCACCGTTCCGGTTCAACCGCTGCACAAGCTCGCGATAGCCAGGACGATTACGCAAATGGCGAATCAAAATGCCGGTATCCAGCAGGTACGCGGGCATTCTATTTCTCCTCGCTGCGATCCCAATCCAGTTGCGCGCGTCCTTCCGCGATCCAGCGATCAATAGCTGGGCCGTCAGCTAGGTCGGGATGATCGGCATCCAGCCAGGCCCCGGCGCTGGCATCGAGCGCAGCCTCAAGCCGTACACGGCGCAGCTCGCGTTCGACTGCCTCGGCCACAAAACGCGCACGTTTCCGCGGAGGCACCACCTCGCGCAGGGTCCTGGCAACGTCGGCGGGAAGCAGAACGTTTATGCGCACGGAAGTGGAGATAGGGGTCATAGCACACTCCATAGGCACAATCATCAGTGCCTTAATTATATAGCAAGTTTGGACTGTGTCAAGCGGATTTTGGATGGAAAGGAACGCGTGCTAATAAAAAAGGCACGAAGGAGGCTTTCCCTCGCGCCCTGGTGGTTCATCTGATAACCGTTAGTACGTCTCGACTAGAGGCTTTAGCCGGTTTCTGGCCCCTCAGGACCGCGGGTCAGACCGGGTGAAGCCTCGATTCTGGATACATTTGGAAATTCTATGGATGGAAAGTCACTTCAGTGCCAGGCGTCGCCCGATTACCGTTGCGCCAGGGCGCTCACGGCCTTTTGGATGATCGCAGTCCACGGCCACTGCCACAGGCCGAGGAGCAGCGTAGCGGCCGCGGCGACAGCCACCGTGGTCCATACAGCCGAGCCGGGTTTCGCCGCTTCGATGGCCCCGGCTGCGGGATCGGCCATGAACATCGAAACCGTGACCCGCAAGTAGTAGTAAGCGCCGATGGCGCTGTTGATCACCGCGATGATAGCCAGCCAAATAAGGCCGGCGTCCACTGCGCCGCTGAAAACGTACAGTTTGCCGAAGAAACCGGCCAGCGGCGGGATGCCGGCCAGCGAGAACATGAATACGGCCATCAACACGGCCAGGATCGGCTGCCGGCCAGCCAGGCCCACCATGCGCTCGCCCGCGACGTCGTTCTCATCCCGGCGCTGCACTGCCAGGAGCACCGCAAACGCGCCCAGGTTCATGAAAGTGTACGCCAGCAAATAGTAGAGCACGCCCTCAATCCCGCGTTGGTTCCCCGCGGCCAGGCCCACCAGCACGTAGCCCGCATGCGCGATGCTGGAATAGGCCAGCATGCGCTTCAGACTGGTTTGGCGCAGGGCGGCCAGATTGCCGATCGTCATGGTCAGCACGGCCAGCCCGGCCAGCGCCAGCAACCACGGCCTGTCATGCGTGATGATGGCCGCCAGCACGCGGATGAGCGACACAAACGCCGCCGTCTTAGTGGCCACCGACATGAACGCGGTGACCGGCGTCGGCGCGCCCTGGTAAACGTCGGGGGTCCACATCTGGAACGGCACCATGGCCACCTTAAAGCCATAGCCCACCAACAGCAAGCCGATGCCGACCGGCAGCAGCGGCGCAAACGGCAGCGACACCGACAGCGGCGCAATCGCCTGCCTGATAGCAGCCAGGTTGGTGGAACCGGTCGCACCGTAGATCAACGCGATGCCGTACAAGAAAAACGCGCTGGCGAATGCGCCAAGCAGGAAATACTTCAGCGCCGCCTCGCCGGAGCGCAGGTCCTTGCGGTTGAACCCCACCAGGATGTACAGCGCCAGAGAGAAGATCTCCAGCCCCAGGAAGATCGTGAGAAAATCGGCGCCCTGGGCCATGGCCAGCATGCCGGCGCTGGCCAACAAGAGCAGTGCAAAATATGCGCCGCGGCGGGCCGTGAAATCCGCCGCCCGCTCTCCGGCCAGCAGGATCGCCAAACCGGCGGCGATCAGCACGGCTGCGGCGGCAACCAGGCCGAGCCCATCGGCCAGTGCCATACCCTGAAAATCGGGGGACGCCGGCCTGACGAACAGGACCGCAGCCAGCGCGCCCGCCACCGCCAGGAAGCTGAGCCACGCTAACGGCCGCTTATCGCGCAGCCCAAGGTCGAGCATCAGCACGACCAATGCCGCCACCACAAGGATGATCTGGGGCAGCAAAGCGACAAGATTGAGAGTCGGGATTGTCATTTCTGCACCACCATGGTCACCGCGGACCGCGGCGCGTTCAACGCATCCACCACTGCCTGGGCCGATGGATTGATCTTATCCAGGAACAGGTTCGGGAACAGGCCGATGACAAAGAAGAGCAGGATGATCGGCGCCAGGACGAGAACCTCACGCACGCTCAGGTCACGCACGCTCTGGTTCTCGGGCTTGGTAAGCGGGCCGTGCAGCATCTGGCGCACCGCGTGCAGCAGATACCACGCGGCCAGGATGATCCCGGCTGTGCCGAAGATGGCAAAAACCCGATTGGCCTGGAACGCAGCCAACAGGATGTTGAACTCACCCACGAAGCCGTTCAAGCCGGGCAGCCCGGCCGACGAAAGCACCACAATGACGAAGAGGAATCCATACAACGGGATTTGCTTCCACAAACCCCCGAAGTCAGCCAGCAAGCGCGTGTGCCGGCGGTTGTACAGCATGCCGACCATCAAGAAGAGGGCGCCGGTGCTCAGGCCGTGGTTCACCATCTGCAGCGTGCCGGCCGCGATGCCTTGGGCACTCAGCGCCATGACGCCCAGCATCACGAAACCCAGGTGCGCCACTGAGGAATAGGCGACAAGAGACTTGAGGTCCTTCTGCGCCAACGCCACCAGAGCGCCGTAGAGAATGCCGATGACGGCCAGGGCCAGCACCCAAGGCAGGAGCTGGCGAGTGGCGGCCGGGAAGAGGGGCAAGCAAAAACGCACGAACCCGTAGGTGCCCATCTTCAGCAGGACGCCGGCCAGGATCACCGAACCGCCGGTCGGCGCCGCCACGTGAGCATCGGGCAGCCATGTGTGGAACGGAAAGATCGGCACCTTGATGGCAAAGGCCAGGCCGAACGCCAGGAAGAGCCAGAACTGAAGGTTCTGATCAAACCCCATCTTCTGCAGCGCCAACAGATCAAAGGTGCCGGTCTGACGATAGAGCACCAGGATGCCGACCAGCATCAACGCGCTGCCGGCCAGGGTGTAAAGGAAGAACTTGAGCGCCGCATAAATGCGCCACGGCATGACCCGCCCCAGGAAGGTGTAGGCGCCGTGCGGGTCGCCCCAGCCGCCGATCAGGAAGTACATCGGGATCAGGGTCAGCTCCCAGAAAACGTAAAACAGCACCAGGTCCAGCGCCAGGAAGACGCCGATCATACCCGCTTCGAGGAGCAGCATCAGGAACAGGTAGGCCTTCAGGCGCTTCTCAACTCCTTCCCAGGAAAAGAGCAGCACCAACACCGTCAGAAAGGTGGTGAGCAACACGAGGAAGAGGCTGATCCCGTCCACGCCCAGGAAGTATTGGATGTTGAACTCCGGCACCCAGCTAAAGCGCTCAACGAACTGCATGCCGGCCTCGCCTGCCTTCCACCAGGCGAAAAGCAGACAGGAGACGGCGAACGTGGCCAGGCTGACCAGCAGCGCCCACCACTTCTGCAGCTTCACGCCCGGCAGGAACAGAAGCACCAGCGCGCCTGCCAACGGCAGGAAGGTGATGATTGAGAGTAATGGGAAGTTTGGATTCATGAGCACTCACTACCTGATCACTAACCATGCCAACAGCGCTACTGCGCCCAGCAGGATCGACAGTGCATACATGCCCACCAGCCCGGTTTGCAGCTTGCGCGCCTGCTGGCCCATCCAGCCTGTGGCGCCCGCAATGCCGTTGACCGCGCCGTCGATGCCGCGCTGATCGAACACCCGCGCCAGCCAGCCGCCAAGGTCCCGCAGCGGCTGCACGATGACCATGTTGTACAACTCGTCGACGTAGTACTTGTTCTCCACCAGTTTCGCAAACCAGCCGAGCGACTCGCGCACCCGCTTCGGGATGTCGGTGTTCACAACGTAGGCCCGGTAGGCGAAGTATGCACCACCCAGCGCCACCAGCGCAGATACCGCCAGCAATACCCATTCGATGGCGCCATGCGCCGCCGCTGCGGCCGCGCCCTCGACTGCTGCCTCACCGGCATGGAAGACGGGTTCCAGCCAACCCTCGATCAGCGACAGCCGCGGGAGGCCGATATAGCCGGCCAGCGCGGCGCCGATCGCCAGGATGATCAGCGGAACGGTCATGACCTTGGGCGACTCGTGCGCGTGGTGGTGGAGCTTCTTGTCCCGCTCCTGGCCCCAGAACGGCACAAAGACCGCCCGGAACGAATAGATTGCGGTCATGGCTGCGGTGACCAGGCCCACGCCCCAAAGCACCGGCGACTTCTGCCACGCGTACCACAGGATCTCGTCTTTGCTGAAGAAGCCGGAGAGGAGCGGGACGCCTGCCAGAGCGGCCGCGCCAACGAGGAAAGTCCAATAGGTGGTCGGCATCTTGGCCCGCAAATTGCCCATCTTGCGGATGTCCAACTCACCGTGCAGGCCGTGCATGACGCTGCCGGCGGCCAGGAACAACAGCGCCTTGAAGAATGCATGGGTGGCCAGATGGAAAATGCCCGAAGCGTATGCACCCACGCCCACCGCCAGGAACATATAACCGAGCTGCGAGATGGTGGAATAGGCCAGAATGCGCTTGAGATCAACCTGCGTCAGCGCCATGGTGGCGGCGAAAAGCGCAGTGATCGCGCCGATGACCGCCACCCACATGGCGCTGCTGGGCGCCAGGCCGAACAGGACGGCCGAGCGGGCGATCATGTAGACGCCGGCCGTCACCATGGTCGCGGCATGGATCAGGGCCGAGACAGGGGTGGGGCCTTCCATCGCGTCGGGCAGCCAGACGTAGAGCGGGAGCTGTGCGCTCTTGCCGGTGGCTGCCAGCAGCAGGAGCATGGTCACCGTGACGGCGATGGTGCTGCCAGCGCCCCAAGCGGCGGGCGCGCTCTTGAACACATCACTGAACTGAAGCGTGCCCAGGGAGGTCCAGATGAACATGATGGCCAGGGCCAGGCCAAAATCGCCGACGCGGTTGACGATGAACGCCTTCTTACCGGCGTCCGCCGCGGAGGGCTTCTCGAACCAGAAACCGATCAACAGGTACGAAGCCAGGCCCACGCCCTCCCAGCCCACGTAGAGCAGCAAGTAATTGTTCGCCAGAACCAGCGTCAACATCATCAAGATGAAGAAGTTGAGGAAGGCGAAGAAACGCGGGAAGCGGGGGTCGTCGTGCATGTAGCCGACCGAATAGACGTGGATTAGGAACCCCACGCCGGTCACCACGAGCGCCATCGTAATGGAAAGCTGATCGAGCAGCAGCGCGATGTCCACGCTGAAGTTGCCGGACGCCATCCATTGCCACAGCACGATCTCATGGCTGCGTTCTTCCGCAGGCAAGCCGAGCATGGTGACGAACATCCAGACGGCCACACCGAAGCTCGCCAGCACCATTGTCGGCCCCAAAACGCCCACAACGCGTTTGCCCAGCCGTGTGCCGAACAAGGCAATGATCAGAGTCCCCAAGGCGGGAAAAACTAACATCAACCAGGCAGTGTCAAGCATGAGAGCTCCCCAAGCGAATCAGCGAATCATAGAATCAGCGAATTGGCGAATTCATGAGCGGTCTCAAGCGCCATTCGCTCATTCGCTAAGTCGTTAGCCTTTCAGCAGATTCACATCCTCAATATTCGTCGTGTCCTTGTTGCGGACAATCGTCATCACGATAGCCAGGCCGATGGCAACCTCAGCCGCGGCTACGACCATGGCCATCAACACGAAGATCTGGCCGTTCAAACTCAAGAAATGGCGCGCCAGAGCCACAAAGGTCAGGTTAACCGCGTTGAGCATCATTTCCACGGACATAAAGATGATCAGCACATTGCGTCGGACCATCACGCCAGTAACGCCGAGCGTGAAAAGGATCGCGCTGAGGATCAGGTAATAGGATGTTGGGACCATGTTGTTACTCCGTGTTGCGTGTTGCGTAGTGCGCATGACGCGTTGCCGCGCCAGGCATCACGCATCACGCCTCGCGCTGCGCCAAAACGACCGCGCCCACCAGGCCGACCAGCAGCAGGACCGCGGCCAGCTCAAAGGGCAGCAAGTAATCTGTGTAGAGCACGGAAGCGATTGCCTGGGCGCTGCCGTGATCGAACGCCGCCGCGCTGCCTTGCGCCGCACTCAATTGACCCGTGACCAGGCCAAAAACCATGCCGGCCAGCAGCAGAAGGACCAGCACCAATGCAGCGATGCGCGGTGCGGTCAACCGTTGGCGCAATGTCTTTTGTGGGTCGCGAATATCGGTCAACTCGCCGCCGCCGATCAGCATAACCACGAACAAGAAGAGCACCACGATGGCGCCAGCATAAACGATGACCTGCACGGCAGCAATGAACTGCGCTTCCAGCATGATGTACAGCCCGGCCAAAGTGACAAAATTCAACAGCAGGAATAGTGCGCTATACACCGGCTTACGGCTGACAACCACACCGACTGCGGCGGCAACGGCGATCAAGGCGAAGATGATAAACAGGAACATGCATGCCTCACGTGCTACGTATTGCGTATTGCGTATTGCGTGCTGCGTGATCCATCAGGCCCGACATCACATCAGTACGTAGTATGCAGTACGGACTATTCAGCTCTCACCACAACATTCGGCCGGGTCGGCTGCAACAGCATCTCTTTGGTATACAAAAACGCCCTGCGCTCTGTGACGGCCAACTCGAAGTCATGGCCCAAAACAACGGCCTCCACGGGGCAGGCGGTCTCACAGTCGCCGCAGAAGACGCAGCGCATCAGGTCGACCTCCCACACCTTGGCGTAGCGCTCGCCAGGACTCACGGGATGGCGGGGGTCGTTTTCAGCCGCCTCAACATGGATCGCGCCGGTGGGGCAAGCCGCCTCACACAACATGCAGCCGATGCAGCGCTCCAGACCGTTTTCGTAGCGCCGCAGCTCGTGCCGGGCGCGAAACCGCGGGTACACCGCAGCAGGCTGTTCAGGATACTGCACCGTCAAGGGGCCGGCGAGCAGATTCTTCAGCGTCAGGCCCATCGCCTGAACAGTTGCGCCGATCCCCTGGAAGACATCACTCACACTTGGCATCGAAACACCTCAAAGCAATACAACCATTACCGCCGTAATCGCCATGTAGACCAACGCCACCGGCAGGAGGAAAGTCCAGCAGAACTTCAACAATTGATCATAGCGGGGCCGCGGCACGCTGGCGCTGACCCAGATGAACAAAAATATCATCGCTAAGATCTTGGCCACGAAGTAGACCACACCCAGCACGGGCACCTGCTCAACAAACGGCCCGCGCCAGCCGCCAAAGAAGACCGAGACGGCGACACCGCTTGCGCCAAGGACGTGCAGGTATTCGGTCATGTAGAAAAGCGCGAACTTGATGCTGCCGTATTCGGTCCCAAAACCAGCCACCAATTCGTTCTCGGTCTCCGGAAAGTCGAAGGGCTTGCGGCTGGTCTCGGCCAGCATGGCAATGAAGTAGAGCGGGAAAGCCAGCAACAACCAACCCCGCAGATACCACGGCTGGTTCGAGATGACCATCTCATTCAGATTGAGGGTGCCGTAGACCAGAAGCGCCGAGAGCAACAAGACGCCCATCGGCAGCTCATAGGACAACATCTGCGAACTGGTCCGCAATGCGCCCAACAACGAATACTTGTTGTTGCTGGCCCAGCCGCCCAGAATGATGCCCAGGGTGCCCACGCCACCGATCGCCAACACCCATAGCACACCGACATTGACATCGGCGATCATCAGAGGGACATCCCTGCCGAAGAGCTTAAGGACGGGACCCACCGGCACCACCGCGAACATAAGTAACGCGCAGGCAACAGCCACGCCGGGCGCCATCACGAAAAGCACCTTATCGGAATGGGCAGGGATGGTCTCCTCTTTGAAGATCATCTTGAGCGCATCCGCGATGGGATGACCCAAGCCGAACTTCCACGCCCGGTTCGGTCCAAGGCGCAATTGGAAGCGGCCGATTAGCTTGCGCTCGACCCACGTGAGATACGCGAAGCCGGTCAACAAGATGATGATGAACACCAGCGACGTGATCGCCGGGATGAGAATCAAGCTGATCCAATCCATACCGCACTACCTCGTTATCGCACTATCTCACTGCTACGGTGATCTCGCCGCTTCCGGCGCCCAAGGTTTCTGCGGGCGAGCCAGGCAGGCAGTAGGGCATCCAGGCCGTGCCGGGCTGCACAGCCGGATCTGCTTTCAAAGCGACCACAACGGCGCCGCGGGCCGACGTGACGGTGACCTGGCTGCCTTCAACCAGGCCGCCGGCAGCCAGATCTGCCGGATTGAGCGCCAGGAAAGGCGCTGGGATCAGATGACGGATGGGTTCGGCGCCCTGCTGCATCAGCATGCCGCCGTCCCAGAGCACCGGGCCGCTGACCAGCCTGTAGCTGCCCTTCTCCGCTGCGCCCAGTGCGGTCACATCCACCGGCTCGACGCGCCGGGCCGCGCGGGACAATGCAGCGGACGGCCACTGAACACCCGCCTTACCGAGGGTCTCCCAGCGGATGTTGTTGTATGCCGGCGCTGCCTTGGTGACCTCTTCCAGCACGGCCGAGGCAGTGGGATAATTCCACGGTCGGGCAACCGGCCCGGTCTTTGCCTTGGCGCGTTTCTTGCGCTTCCAATAAGGTTGATCGGGAGCAGCCTTGGCGGCCTCAGTACCTTCTGGGGCCTGGCCGGCCGCCCATTTCTCGGCCAGCGCGGCGAGGATAGCCCAGTCGGCCTTGCTGTCGCCCTGCGGCCGGATGCCCCGCGGCGCACGCTGAACACGGCGCTCCAGATTGGTGTAGGAGCCATCTGCCTCGGCAAAGCTGCACGCCGGGAGCACCACATCAGCCAGTTGCGCGGTCGCGGTAAGGAACATATCCTGGACGACCAGGAACTTAAGCCCGGTCAGCGCCCCGGCCCTGTCTGCCATAACAGCGGGGTCGGCGCCCATGACGTACAGCGCCTTCACCCCGCCTGAGATCATCTGCTCGTAGGATAAGCCCGCCTCGACAGGCGGCTGCACGCCCCACAGCTTGCCCAACCGCTCTCGGACTGCGGCATCATTGACCGGCAGGTGACCTGGCAACATATCGGGCAGCAAGCCCATATCGCGTGCGCCCTGGCTGTTGGCCTCGGCGCCGATGTACGCAAGCCTGTCACCGAAGCCCAGCAGGAGGGCCAGGTTGCTCAGCGCAGTCACTGCCGCCCTGCCGCGTTCACCGCGGGCTGTTTCGGATCCGTAAATGAAGAGGGGCGATTTGGCAGCGGCCAGGATATCCACCGCAGGGAGATATTGCGCATTACGCACCACAGGCGGCATACCTGCTTGCGTGGCGGGTGCGCCCTGCCGCACATTAGCAGGTTGCGCAGCCGCGGCCTGACCCGCGCCGCGCGGCGTCCGTTGGTTCGTTGATTCACCCGTTCGCGGGGCTGTTTTGCTGGCCTGGATCGCGACGGCCAGCTCGCTCAACACGACCGCTTCATTGCCTGGCAGCACGGGCAGGTATGCGCCCTTGGCGGGGGCGTAACGCGCCAGCTCGATGCGCCGCGGGTTGATGATCACCACTTTGGCGCCCGACCGGCGGACAGCCCGTTTGATGTGCAGCGCAAGCACAGGGGCGGCTTCGCTGGGATCGATGCCCACCAGCACGATCACATCGCTCTTAGCGATATCAGTGATCGCCGAAAGGCCGCTGGGTTGAGCCTTGACCGCAGAACCGTCCGGGAAATCGACGTTGTTCGTGCCCACCAACGCGCGGAAGAATTTCTGGAACAGGTAAGCAGCCTCGTTGCTGACACGGCCCGAGGCCACGCCGCCGACCGCGCCGGCCCCCTGCATTGTTGCCAACTCATCCAGGCTGGCTGCCACGCGGCCCAGGGCCTCATCCCAGGTAGCCTCACGCAGCGCGGCGCCCTTGCCATCGCGCACCAGCGGCGTCCGCAGCCGTTGAGGATGATCGACGTACTGGTGCAGGAACCGGCCCTTGTCACAGATCCACTCGTCGTTGACGGCCATGTTCTCGCGCGCCACGATGCGGCGCAGCGTATGTGAGCGCTCATCCAGCCGCAGATTGCAGCCGACCGGGCATAACGTGCAGATGCTGTCGGTCTTGGTCAATTCCCAGGGCCGGTAATTGAAGCGGGAGACCCGGCTCGTCAGCGCACCCACGGGGCAGATATCGACGATGCTGCCCGAGGTCTTGGCATCCACCGGTTGATCGGGGAAAACGTCGATCATCGTCTCGCCGCCGCGTTCGAACAGGCCGAGCTGCGGCTTGTCCTCCCATTCTTCCAGGTAGCGGATGCAGCGCCAGCAGAGGATGCAGCGCTCCTGGTCCAACACGATCAGGTCGCTGATGGGATAATGCTTGTTCTTGTGACGCTTGGGCTCCACGAACTTGCTGACGCCCGGACCATATTCCACCGTCTGATCCTGCAGCGGGCACTCGCCACCCTTATCGCAGATGGGACAGTCCAGCGGGTGGTTGATCAAAATGAAGCCGAGGTTGGCTTCACGGACCGCCTTTACCTGCTCGGTGTCGGTGCGGACGACCATCCCCTCACTGACGCGCACCGTGCAAGCCGTGTCCAGCTTGCTGCCGCGCGGCCCAGGGAACTCGACCAGGCACATACGGCACGCGCCCAACGGATCGAGTTTGGGGTGCGAACAAAAGACGGGTATCTCGATCCCGGCAGTTTTCGCGGCATCCACCACCAGCGTTCCGGCAGGCACCATTACTTTGATATCATCGATGGTCACGTTGACCAGGTCAGGCATAGGAACCCTCGAATCAGCGAATCAACGCCCGTGCGTCGGCGCGTTGTACTTCTCTTCCAACGGCAGGCTGGGCTCGGTCACGCCGGACGACACGCCGGTGTCGGGCCGATAGGTCGGCCGGACGGGAATTACAGGTTGAGCTTTAGCAGCAGCGATCTCGGCGTCAAACTCGGACCGGAACTTGCCCAGGTTGCTCTGCAAACCCCACACCGCCGCATAGCCAAACGGACAAAAGCTCTTACCGCCGATCATGTCCGCGATGTAGGTCATCAGAGCGACATCTTCAACGCGGCCTTCGCCGCGTTCGATGCGTTCCAGGATCGCCTCCAGCCAGGGCACGCCCTCACGGCAGGGGGTGCATTTGCCACAGCTCTCCTCGCGGTAGAACGCCAGCGTACGCCGCGCGACCTCCACGAGGCTCTGGTTAGCTCCGATCACGATCACCGCAGCAGAGCCGAGGGACGACCCCTCCTTAGCGAGCGTTTCGTAGGCCAACGGCGTATCCAGTTGGCTGGGATCGAGCAGTTGAACTGACAGGCCGCCTGGGATCACGGCCTTCACCTCTCCCGCTTCTTCGGTCGGCCCGCCGCCGAACTCGTAAATCAGCTCACGCAGCGTGACACCGTGCGGCAGTTCGTACAAGCCGGGATACTTCACCTGCCCGCTGAGACAGAAGACGCGGAAGCCGGCGCTCTCGGCGGTGCCGCACAGCCGGTACCAGCTCACTCCGTTACGCATCACGTGCGGCACGTTAGCGATCGTCTCGACGTTGTTGACGATGGTCGGCTTGGCGTAAAGGCCTTCGACAGCGGGGAAGGGCGGCTTGAGGCGGGGATGGCCGCGGTAGCCTTCGAGCGATGAAAGCAGCGCAGTCTCTTCGCCGCATTCATACGCGCCGGCCCCACGATGAACGACCACTTTCAGCTTCTTGCCGGAGCCGAACACATTGTCGCCCAGGAAGCCCTTGGCCTCTGCTTCGGCAATTGCGGCCTCGAGCCGTTGCGCTGCGAAATAGTACTCGCCGCGAACGTAGATGAACGCGCGCTCAGCCTCGATCGCATAACACGTGAGGATGATCCCTTCGATCAGTTGATGCGGATCATACTCCATGATCATGCGATCTTTGAAGGTGCCCGGCTCCGATTCATCAGCATTCACCACCAGGTAACGCGGGTATTTGCCCGCAGGAAGGAAGCTCCACTTCAAGCCGGCGGGGAAACCGGCGCCACCGCGGCCGCGCACAACCGCCGCTTTCACGTCATCGATCACTTGCTGCGGCGTCTTCTCACCCGTGACGATGGCCCTGGCTGTCGCGTACCCGCCATCGGCGATGTAGGTCTCGATCCGATGCGCATCGGGCTTGTCCACGCGGGCCAACAGGAAGTTGGTTTCCTCTTTGCCCCCGTGCCGCCCCGGCCCCACCGGCCAGCGTTCGCAGGTGTCAAATCCCTGGCCCGCGCCGATCAACGCCAGCACCGCATCCAGCTTCTCCGGCGTATTCAGTTCCTCGAAGTAGCGGATACGGCCCGTGGCTCTCTCAGTACACATGAACATCGGTGCGGAGGCGCAGGCGCCCAGGCATTCGATGTGACCCACGCTGAATTTGTCGTCCGGCGTGGTACCGCCGAAATCGATGCCCAACCGTTCCTTGAGCAGATCGCCCAGGCCCGCCGCGCCGCCCAACATGCACGGCACGTTATCGCAAAGCTCGATGTTGTACTGCCCCGGCCTGCGGTGGGTGTTGTACATGTGATAGAAGCTGGCGAACTCGCCGACCTCGGTTACGTCAAGACCGAACAATGCGGCGACCTCGGCCATAACATCCGGCGGCAGCCAACCCGCCTCACGCTGGGCCACATACAACGCCGGCCCCAACGCCGAGCGGGCCACGGGATATCGAGCCTGCAGGGCCCGGATTTCGCTCTTAGCTTGTTCAGACAGCACTCGCACCTCCGCATCAGAAACCAGGTTACTCTGGTTCATCAGACAACCGCTACCGATCTACATCCCCTAACACAATATCAATCGTCCCGATAATCACGACCAGGTCGGCGATGAAGCCACCGGCGGCCATGGTGTTGGTGGCCTGCAAGTTGTGGAATGACGGCGTACGGTAGCGCAACCGGTAAGGATTCGCTGTTCCGTCACTGACCAGGTAGAAGCCCACCTCGCCGCGTGGCCCTTCGATGCACTCATAGACCTCGCCTTTAGGCGGCACAAGCCCCTCGGTCATCAGCTTGAAGTGATGAATCAGCGCCTCCATGCTGGTGTCCAGCTCTTGGCGGGGGGGAAGGGCCATCTTGCGGTCTGCGGTCCACACCGGCCCAGCGGGCAGGTTCTTCAGACCTTGCTCAATGATGCGCAGGCTTTGACGCATCTCTTCCAGGCGCACCATGTACCGCGCAAAAGTGTCACCCTCGGTCGCCGTGGGAACCTTGAAATCGTAGTTTTCGTAGCCGCTGTACGGACGAACCTTGCGATAGTCGAACGCCAGCCCTGATGCCCGCAGCATGGGCCCGGTGACACACAGGGACGTCGCCTGCTCCGCGGTCAGCTTGCCGATGCCGATGGTGCGCGCCTTCCACACCGGGTTGTTTGTCATCATGCGCTCGTATTCGTCGATACGCTTGGGGAAAGCTTTGAGCACATCCTGCACGCGGTCAACGAAGCTAGGCGGCACATCCTTCCAGACGCCGCCGGGCCGGACGTATGAGGTGGTCAAGCGCGCGCCGCTCACCAACTCCAGGATGTCAAGGATCTGCTCGCGCTCGCGGAAGCAGTACATCAGCAGCGCATGGCTCATGCCGGCCGCGTCCATCACATGGGTGCCCAGCCAGAGCAGATGCGAGGCGAGACGCTGCAGCTCGGCCATGATGACCCGAATCACCTGGGCGCGCGGCGGGATCTCGACGCCCATCAACTTCTCGACCGCCAGGGCATAACTCAGGTTGTTGCTCATCGACGATACATAGTCGGAGCGATCGGTATAGATCGTAAAATCCTTATAGCGGACCGTCTCGCCCTGTTTTTCGAAGCCGGAGTGCAGGTAACCGATATCCGGATAAGTCGCGACCACCGTCTCGCCGTCCAACTCGACCACGACGCGCAGGACGCCGTGGGTGGCGGGGTGGTGAGGCCCCAAATTAAGGATCATGTGCTTGTTGGCATCGGCCTGCTTGGGCGGCACCTGGGGCACCGCCTTGGCTTCGATGATCTGCTTGCCGAAGGACGCGAATTCCTCATCCTCCCAGGTCATGGAGAAGGGCACGGGCTCGCCGCCGCGGGGCACCTCTTTGCGCAGCGGATGGTTCGGCCAATTGAGCGGCAGCAGGATGCGGCGCAGGTCAGGATGGCCGTCAAACTTGATGCCCATCAGGTCGTACACCTCACGCTCGGGCCAGTTGGCGCCCGGCCAGAGATTAGTGAGGCTGGGCACAACAGGGGTGTCACCGCCGGGCGCCGGCACTTTCAAGTTCAAACGCTGCCCGGTGTCAGGCGCGAGGAGATTGTACACGGTCGTGAAGCGCTCTTTGGCGTTTGAGCCGGAGGCGGCATGACCGGGGTACTGGCTCCAGTCCACCGAGGTGAGATTTGCCAGATGTCTGAACTTCAGCTCGGGGTCATCACGCAAAAAGCGCGCGACAGACACCAGATCCTGCGCCCGAACAGTGACCGTAGTCTCACCCCGAAACTGGTTGACCGCCTGCACGGCATTCGGAAATTGCGCTATTAGCTTCTCAACGGCTAGATTTGCTTGGCTCATCAGTCATTCGTCCATATGCTCGATCGCGGAATTTTTCCTTCTGGATCTTCTTCTGGAGCAGTGTCAACGCGTAGAACAGCGCTTCGGGGCGAGGTGGGCAGCCGGGCACATAGATATCCACCGGAATCAGCTTATCCACGCCCTGGACGATCGCGTAATTGTTGAAAGGGCCGCCTGCGCTGGCGCAGATGCCCATCGCAATCACCCATTTGGGCTCCAACATCTGGTCATAGAGCCGCTTGACCACCGGGGCCATCTTGTTGCTTACGCGGCCGGAGATGATCAGCAAATCGGCCTGGCGCGGAGAGCCGCGAAACACCTCGGAGCCAAATCGGGCGATATCGAACCGGCTGGCGCCGCCGGCAATCTGTTCGATAGCGCAACAAGCCAGACCGAAGGTTACCGGGTAAATCGACCATTTGCGGCCCCAATTGACTGCTTGCTCGAGGGCGTTTGTGATGAATCCATTATCGGGGAGACGTTCTTCGATGCCCATAACTGCTCCGTGTTTCGTGGTGCGTGGTGCGTGAAGAAGGCGATCTCTGCAGGGCCAGTCACGTAGCACGCATCACGTTCATTGCCATTTGAACGCGTCGTTCTTCCATTCGTAGATGAAGCCCACAACCAGCACAATCAAGAAGGTGGCCATCACGACCAGTCCGAATACGCCCAACTTGCGCGCAGCGACCGCCCAGGGATACAGGAGGATCACTTCGACGTCAAATAGGATGAAGGACACTGCCACCATGTAGAATTGAACGGGGAACCGGCGTTTGGCTTCACCGAACGGCAGAATGCCGGATTCATACGGCTCAGCCTTGGCGGGATTGTGACGTTTGGGGCCCAGCAACGCAGAGACACCAAGAGCGATCGCTGCAAATGCGAACGTGATGACAACCATCACCAGGATGGGCAGATAGCCCTGTGGCATAGCTCACTCCAAGATATTGACCGGATCCAGTGCTTATGAGACGCCGTGAGGAACCAGGCACCTGGCGTCCCGGCCCGATGCTTATGGGCCAGTACAGTTTATCACGGACGTGAGGGGGTTGTCAAAACTCACGCTGTCTGCGCCAGAGCAACAGCCGCCCTAGGTCCGATAGTGGCCGTTAATGTCCACGTAGTCGTGGCTCAGATCGCACGTCCAGACGGTGGCCTGGCCGGCCCCCAAGCCCAACGTCACGGTGACAACGATTTCCGGCCCGGCGAAGATCGCCGTGGCGGCTTCCTCCAAGTACGGCAGCGGCTGCCCGGCGCGCACCAGTTGCAGGGGCGAGGCATTCCTTGGTGAATCTGCTGTGACGGAGAGTGATGCATCGCACGAGATAGCTGCCGTTGCGGCGGGTTGTAGAGGGGATGCCTCGCCCCTACGGTCCGCCGCAATCCACAGATCGGCCTTGGCGGGATCGACCAGGGCACCGGAATAGCCGACCGCGGCCAGGATACGGCCCCAGTTGGCATCGCCCCCGTAGAAGGCGGTCTTCACCAGCGGCGAGTTGGCTACGGCCTTGGCCGCCTTGCGGGCATCGTCATCCGAGGCCGCGCCTGCAACCTGGATGGTGATGAACTTCGTCGCGCCTTCGCCGTCGCGCACGATCTGTTGGGCCAGGTCGGTGCAGAGGGAGGTCAACGCTTCGAGAAACCGAGTTTCTTCGGTTTCTGAGGCGCCGTTCGCAAGCAGCAGCACGGTGTCATTGGTCGATGTGTCGCCATCGACGCTGATCGCGTTAAAGCTCACATCCACGGCGGCACGCAGCATCTCGGCCAACGGGGCCGGCGCAATCGCCGCGTCGGTAACGATCACCGCAAGCATGGTGGCCATATTGGGGTGGATCATGCCCGCGCCCTTGCACATGCCAAACAGGCGGACAGGCGATGCAGGGGCGGGCGCGAGGCGGGCGGGCGCGAGGCCCGCCCCTACCTGGCGGAAGGCGACCTTGGGCCGGGTGTCGGTGGTCATGATGGCGCGGGACGCAGCATCCCAGCCGCCAGGCGACATCTGGTTTGCGGCATCAGCCAGCCCTGAGACAATCTTGGCGAGCGGCAGCCGCGGGCCAATGACGCCGGTGGACATCACCGCGGCCGAACGCGAGGGCAGATCCAGGGCTGCCTCGACGGCCGCGGCCATCGCCGCGGCATCCTGCAGTCCGGCTTCGCCGGTGCATGCATTGGCGCAGCCCGCGTTGATGGCGACTGCCCGCAGCCCAGCCGGATGCTCCGCCACCAGGGCGCGGTCGTACAGGACCGGAGCGGCCGGAAACGCGTTCCTGGTGAACACGGCGGCCGCCGCGCAAGGCCGGTTGCTGGCGATCAGCGCCAGGTCGGCCGCACCCGTCTTCTTAATGCCGGCCGCGACACCGGCAAAGGTGAAGCCGAAGGGGAGTTGATTGGTCATTAGTCCCGCTTGAACGCGGAGAAGTCCGGCCCGCGATACTTGCTGCGCCCCGTGCCCTCGATGTCGAGCAGCGCGGCTACCTTCATTGGCAGGCCGAACAGCTTGATGAAGCCCTCCGCGTCCTTCTGGTTGTAAACGTCCTCTTCGCCGAAGGTGGCATAGTCCTCACGGTAGAGGCTGTAGGGCGACTTGCGGCCCACCAGGATCAGGTTGCCCTTGTAGAGCTTCAGCCGGGCGACGCCGGTGACGTGCTCCTGCGTCACGTTCACGAAGGCGTCCAGCGCCTCGCGCAGCATCGTGAACCACTGGCCGTTGTAGACCAGCTCCGCGTATTTGAGTGCGATCATTTGCTTGTAGTGCAGCGTTTCCTTATCCAGGCAGAGCTGCTCCAGCGCCTGGTGCGCTTTGTAGAGGATCGTGCCGCCCGGGGTCTCATAGACGCCGTGCGACTTCATGCCCACCAACCGGTTCTCCACCAGGTCGATGCGGCCGATCCCGTGTCTGGCACCGATCTGGTTCAGGCGGCTCACCAGCGCGATGGGGCCCATCGCCTCGCCGTTGATGCGCTTCGGCACGCCCTGATCAAAGTAGACCTCGACATATTCCGGTTGATCCGGCGCGGCCTCGGGGGCCACGGAGAGCTGGTGCATCGGCTCTTCAGGCTCCTGCCAGGGATCCTCCAAGATGCCGCCTTCATGGCTCAGGTGCCACAGGTTGCGGTCGCGGCTGTAGATCGACTTGATGGTCGCGGTGACGGGCACATTATGCTCGGCCGCATACTTCAAGGCATCCTCGCGGCTGCGGATATGCCACTCGCGCCAGGGCGCGATGATCTTCAGCCGGGGGTTCAACGCCATCACAGTCAGCTCGAAACGGACCTGATCGTTGCCCTTGCCGGTGGCGCCATGCGCGACCGCATCCGCACCCTCCAACTCAGCAATCTCCACCATGCGCTTGGCGATCAGCGGCCGGGCGAAGCTGGTGCCCAGCAGATACTCCCGCTCGTAAATCGCGCCGGCCTTGAGGGTCGAGTAGATGTAGTCGGTGATAAACTCTTCGCGCAGGTCTTCCACATAGAGCTTGCTGGCGCCGGAAGCCAGCGCTTTGGCCTCCAAACCCGACAACTCATCTTCCTGCCCCAGGTTGGCGCAGAAGCAGACGACCTCACACCCGTAGTTCTCGACCAACCACGGCACGATGCACGAGGTGTCCAAGCCGCCGGAATAAGCGAGGACGACCTTATTGACTGATGATTTCTTGGCAGACATACGTAACTCCTTGAATGATAAATGACGTAGCGCAATCCAGCGGATTGCGTTACAAGGTTAGTGTGATGACGTCCCGCAGCATGGCTGCGGCGGTTGGCGTTGGGCCGCGCTCGTCCACCTTGAACTGCTGCAAGCCCATGATATCCGTATCGAAAACGATGCCCATCTCCCAGCCGTTGACGCCGGCCAGGAAGTCGCCGACAGGCAGCCATTCCGGTCGGACCGACAGCGTGTAAGGCCGCGCTGCTGCAGCAGAGGCGGTGACCGGCGCACGCTCGGCGCGCGCCACCAGCTTGACAACCTGGCCCTGGGCCTTGCCTGCCGCGATCTGCTCCGCGGTGATGCCGGTGATGCCGACGACCGGGGTCACGTCGGCCAGGGTCGCCGGCTGGCGCAGGATGCTGTTGGCAATGATGACGAGCTTGTTCGCGGTGTCCCAGCCCTCCACATCCAAGCTGGGATCGGCTTCGGCGATGCCGTCGAGCTGGGCCTGGCGCAGAGCTTGCTCATAGCTGCCGCCCTCGGCCATCGCGGCCAGGATGGAGTTGCTGGTAGAGTTGAAGATGCCGGCCACCGCGCGGATGTCGCAGCCGGCCAGGTCGCGCCGGCCGATGTTGACCACCGGCAGAGCGCCGCAGACGGTGGCGCTGTAGGCCAGGCCGACTCCTGCCGCGGCTGCAGCAGCTTCCAGTTCACCGAACGCGTGCACCAGCGGCCCTTTATTGGCCAGCACCACGCTCATCCCCCGGCGAATCGCGCGGCGGACGCAATCCAGGCCAGGCTGCCCGGTCACGAGGTTGACCGCCGAAGCCTCGAGAAGGATGTCGGCCGGCGCCTGGGCCGCGAGCTTCAACGCACTCATCCCGGGGACGCCGCGCACGAAATCGGCCGCGCGGCCGCCGCGAGCTTTGTGCTCAGCCAGGGCAATAGGGTCGATGCCGGCATCGTCCATCACGGCGCCAGAGGAATCGGCCGCGCCGGTCAACACCAACTCCAGGCCGCGCGCACGAAGCAGGTCGGCCTTGGTGACCATGAGGGTGAGGAAAGAACGGCCCACGTTGCCCAGGCCGATCAGGGCGATGCGAATTGGACGGGTCATGGTATCCTTTCTTTTCTTAGCGCCCCACCGTCTGCAATTGCCGCAGCTTCAGCGCTTGCCACAACTCCAGGCGGATTTCCGGGGCGAGCTGCTGGGGCACGGCTGCCGGTTCGGTGAGGTTCATCAACACGGCGATTTCGTCGCACGCATCGAACTTCGGGCAGTAAATGCACTCGTGCCAGATCTTGGTCGAGAGAGACCAACGATCGATCGTCACAAAGCCGCAGCGGTTGAAGAACCCCTCGCTCAAAGTCAGCGCACAAATCTGGTCGTAGCCATCAGCGCGCGCCCGTTCGACCAGCGCGGCAACAAGCCGGCATCCCAGCCCGGTGCTGCGGTGCTCGGGCGCCACGGCCAGCGAGCGCAACTCGGTCAAGTGCGGCGTCAGCTCGACGTTCGAACCGCAGCCGATCACGCGGCCGCCCTCTTCCGCCACCAGGAACCGATGGAGAACGCGGCGAATCTGTTCATCCGTGCGCGGCAGCATGATGTTTTGCGCGGCGTAGCCGTTGACGATGTCCAGGATCCCCGGGATGTCCTCCTCGACGGCCGGCCGGATTGCGATTTCGGGTTGCATTTTCATATCATACAGCCTCACTCTGTTCTACAAACCAGGTTTCTCGGGCGACCGAAGGTCGCAACCTGGTTTGTAGAACAGACTCAGAGGGTCTGGAAGGCCGAGGCCAGGCGTTCGATCAGCACATCGATCTCTGCCCGCGTGATGATCAGCGGCGGCACCAGGCGGAGGGTGTCCGGCCCGGCGTTGATCAGCAGCAGGCCTTGGCCATAGCCGGCGGCTATTAGTTTGGCAGCGGGCAGATCGAGGTCCACGCCGATCATCAGGCCGCGGCCGCGCACCTGTTTGATATGGGGCGAGTTCAGCTCCTCCAACCGCTCCTTCAGGTAGGCGCCCTTGGCGGCCACTTCCGAAAGGAACTCCTGGCGGTTAATAAGGCTGAAGGCCGCTTCGGCCACTGCGGCCACCAGGGGCGAAGCCGCGAAGGTGGTGCCGTGTTCGCCGACGTGCATCACTTCAGCCACGCGTTCCGTCATCAGGATGGCGCCCATGGGCAAGCCGCCCGCCAGCGGTTTGGCCGCAGTCAGGATATCGGGCGTCACGCCGCCGGCCTGATGCGCCCACAGCGTCCCGCTCCGGCCCAAGCCGCACTGGATCTCGTCGAAGATCAAGAGGGCGTTATGGCGATCGCAGAGCTGGCGCAGGCCGGCCAGGAACTCCGGCGTCGCCGGATGGATGCCCCCTTCGCCCTGGATCGGCTCGACGATCACCGCGCAAACATCGTCGCCGATCACGGTTGACGCACCGGCCAGGTCGTTGAACGGCGCGATGCGCACCCCGGCCAGGAGGGGCCGGAACGGCGCCTGGTATTTCTCGCGCGGGGTGGCGGCCAGGGTGGCAAAGGTGCGGCCGTGGAACGCGCCGGTGAACGCCACGATCGCGGTCTTGTCGGGGCCGAAATGTTCGCGCGCCCACTTGCGCGCGAACTTGAACGCGCCCTCATTGGCCTCCGCGCCGGAGTTGGTGAAGAACACCTTGTCCGCGAAGCTCGACTCGCACAAGCGCTGCGCCAGTCGCGCATGGGGCGCGGTGTGGTAAAGGTTAGAGACGTGCCACAACGTGTTGGCCTGCTGAACCAATGCCGCCACCAGGTCAGGGTGAGCATGGCCCAGCGCATTGACGGCGATGCCGGCTGCACAGTCCAGGTAGGCCTTGCCCTCCGTGTCGTACACCCAACAGCCCTGGCCGCGTTCCAGCACAAACGGCGCACGCGCGTAGGTGCCGACGACATACCTCTTCTCAAGCTCGATGATGTTCTCCGCCATTTGATCCTTTCCTTTGGTCAACTACCTGGTAGTACGAACCGTTTACAGTCGTGCGGTTGCCTACGACCGTATGATGGCTGTGCCTTCGCCCTTCGCCAGCCCGGCCAGGTCAGTGATCACGGCCTGGTGGACGCCACTCATCACAGCGTCGGTGGCCGAGCGGACTTTGGGCAACATACCGCCGGTGATGTGGCTGTCGGTGATCAGGCCTTCGATCTGCGACAACGTCAACGCGCGCATGGTGCGGCCGGTGACCTGCACCCCCGGCACGTTGCTGACAAAAATGAGCTTGCTGGCCTCGACCGCCGCCGCAATCCCCGCGGCCACGTGATCGGCGTTCACGTTGTAGGCCAGGCCATCCTCGCCCAACGACACCGGCGAAATGACCGGGGTCATTCCCAGGTCAAGAAGTTGCAGCAGCGCCTCGGCATTGACGCGGCCCACCTGGCCCACGCGGCCCAGGCTGCGGCCGTTGACCGCCAACGGCGTCACCCGCACCAGGCCCAGGTCGATGCCGCTGAGCCCAATCGCGTCCACCCGCCCGTTGACCAGCCAACGGACCAGACGGGTGTTGACGACGCCGTTCAGCACCATCTCCACCAGGCGCAGGCTCTCCTCGGAGGTGGCCCGCAGCCCTTCGATCGTCTCGGTCAGGACGCCCAACTGGGCATGCAGGTCGGTGATCTCCTTGCCGCCGCCGTGAACGATGATCACTGCATGTTCGGCCAGCAGTCCCTTGACCGCGGCCACGAAGCCGGCCAGGAACGCTTCATCTTCCACCTGGTTGCCGCCGATCTTGAGGACCAGGATGGATTTGTCGCTAGGACTCATTGCACTTGCCTCGCTTTTGTTGGATACTGCGTACTGCGTATTGCGTATTGCGTGAGCTGTGGGCAGAACGGTGCATTACGTAGTACGAAATACGCCTCACAGCAACCCGGTCGTCTCTCCCAGCCCGTACATCACATTCATGTTCTGCACCGCCTGGCCCGAGGCGCCCTTGCCCAGGTTGTCGATGCTGGACGTGACGATCAGGGTGCGAGCGCCGGGCACGAACGTCAGGCCGATGGCGCAGGTGTTGGTGTGGGCGGTGTGGCCGAAGGTGGCACCCTGGCCTGCCGGCAGGACGTAGGTCAGCGGCTCGCCGGCATATTGCGCCTCGTAAGCGGCCCGCACCTCCGCCTCCCCGACCCCCTCCGGCAGCGTCACATAGATCGTTGACAGCATCCCCCGGCTCACCGGAACCAGGTGGGGCGAGAAGATGAGCTGGTAGGTTGGTAGATTGGTAGACTGGTAAGTTGGTAGATTAGTAGATTGATCGGCCGGCGCCCCATCAGAATGAGCCATGCTCCAATCTATCAGTTTACCCATTACCAGGTTACTGATCTCCTGCTCCATCTCCGGCAGATGCCGGTGTGCCCGACCGATGCTGTACGGGCTTAGGTTCTCGTTGGCCTCCACGAAATGGCTCTTGAGGGAGAGCGACCGTCCCGCGCCCGATACGCCCGACTTGCTGTCGGCGATGATCGTGTCGCGCAGCCAGCCGGCCGCGGCCAACGGCGCCAGACCCAGGATCACGCTGGTGGGATAGCAGCCCGGATTGGCGACCAGGCCGGCGCCCGCGATGCGAGCGCGATGCAGCTCCGGCAAGCCGTAGACCGCCTGGGCAAGCAACTCCGGCTGGGTGTGGGCATGGCCGTACCACTGCTCATAGACCCCGGGATCGTGCAGCCGGTAGTCGGCGCTCAGGTCGATCACGCGGGCCCCTGCACCACGGGCCGCGGCCACCGGGGCCAGCGATGCCGCATGGGGCAAGCAGCAGAAGACCAGGTCGGCCGCCGTGAAGTCCGCCTGAGCCAGCTTGATCAGCTCGTGCCGGCCCAGGGCCGGAGGCACCGCAAAAACCTCACCGAACTGCTGCCCGGCCGACTGCTCGGAGGTCAGCCAGACGGTGTGCGCCTCGGGGTGGCGCTGCAGGATGCGCAGCAGCTCCAGCCCGGTGTAGCCGGTGGCGCCGATGATGCCGATCTTGATCACATGAATACTCCGGGAACAAAAAAACCAGCACCCGGATCTGGGTGCTGGTTCGCCTGAAATCTGCCCTAGACGTTCGGCTGACGCGCTGCCCTCGACCGGGTGCTATTTCACCTGGCTACGACGACGCGGGAACCGAAGACTAAACGCCACTTACCTGCTCCAAACAGTGCTATGCTTCTGGCATGGCGCGGTCCGCCAGCCATCTTTTACCGGGGGAGAGGATAGCACAGATGGCGGAGGCTGTCAAACGGGGGATTTTGGATTTCTGATTTGGGATTTCGGATTCCTGACTGCAATTGGGGGATTGACAGAACACAAGTTCGATGATAAAATATACCACAATGGCGCGGGCCGGCGGATCGGCGGCGCGACCATTCCCTTAGCGGGGGAAGCCCTCGTTCGAGCAATCTCGGACGAGGGTTTCTATTTGAGGCGAAGCTGCTTCGCACCTCACATCAGGAGGCCTGGCGTATGTCCAAACAAGCTGTGCACTACGACGGATGTCCGGCCGGGGTGGCGCCGTGAGCCCCGGGGAGACAGGCGGCGGCCTGCTGCTGGCAGCGCTGGATTACGCCGGCCGCGCGTGGTACGTGTTCCCCTGCCGCCGGGACAAGACCCCGGCAACAAAGCACGGCGTCAAGGATGCGACGATCGACGCCGTTCAGGTCCGCCGGTGGTGGATCGCGCATCCCAACGCCAGCATCGGGATCGCCTGCGGACCGTCCGGGCTGGTGGTGATCGACATCGACGCGAAGTACGGCGGCCTGGAGGGGTGGAAGAAACTCAAAGAAGCTCACGGCATCGACGACGCGACCTGGACCAGCATCACGGGCGGCGGCGGCCAGCACCTGGTGTATCGTGCGCCGGCAGGCTTCCGCGGCCGGAACTCGGCCGGCAAGCTGGGGCCAGGGCTGGACGTGCGCGCGGACGGCGGCTACATCATCGCGCCGCCGTCGTGGCACCCGTCGGGGAGCATCTACCGGTGGGAGCCGGAGCATCTCACGCGCGAGCCGCTCATGCTGCCGGACAGCCTGCGGGCGCTGCTGGAACGCCTGGCGCCTAAGGCGCGCGCATCGGCGCCCCCCGCGCCCGACCTGCGGGGGCCGGGCTGGGCCGCGGCCGCGCTGCGCAGCGAGCTCAGCGCGGTCAGCCGGGCCGCGGTGGGCGCGCGCAACGACACGCTGAATCACGCCGCCTACAGCCTGGGCCAGATCGTGGCCGGCGGCGACCTGGGCCGCATCGCCGTGGAACAGAAACTTCTCGCCGCAGCGCAGGCGTGCGGCCTGGACGAGCATGAGGCCCTGGTCACCATCCGAAGCGGCCTGGCTGCCGGCAGCCGCACCCCGCGCGCCGCACCCGTTTCCGGAACACCCGCCCCGGACGAACCGCCCGCCTGGCTGGACGAAAACGGCATGCCGCGGGATGAGTTTTCCTTCGCTGAGTCGTGGGAGCCGGAAGGGCCGCCGTCGTGGCCGGACGAAAACGGCGCGCTCGGCGAGAAGCCGTTCTTCCCGCCGTCCGAGCCGGCGCCCGCGGCGGCTGCGCAACCGGCTGCGGCCGCGCCTGCGCCCGACCTCAGCCTGTGCCCGCCGCTGCCCGAAGCGGCGCGGCTCGGCCCGGAGCTCGGCCGGGACGCCTCCCCCTGGTTGGATGCCTACATCGACTTCTCACGGCGGTGGGCGCCGGCCGCGTACGACGGCTTCCATGAGGCGGTGGGGCTGTGGGTGCTCTCCACCGTGGCCGCGCGGCGCGTCAAGCTCGACTTCGGCGGCGAGCGCTACCCCAGCCTCTACATCGCCAACGTCGCGCGCTCGTCGCTCTGGACCAAATCGACCGCCCATCACATCGGCTCGGCGCTGCTGGAGTCGTGCGGGCTGTCCTTCCTGCTGGCGCCCGACGAGAGCACCCCCCAGGCGCTGCTGTACCGCATGAGCGTGCCGCCGACCGTGACCGATTGGGACGCCCGGCCCGTCGAGGAACGGGAGCGGGCCCGGCTGGCGCTGGCCTTCGCCGGGCAGAAAGGGTGGGACTACGACGAGTTCGGGTCGAAGGTGTCGGCCATGATGCGGGACAGCGGGCCGATGGCCGACTTCCGGGGGATCCTGCGGCGCTTCGACGATGCGCCCGAGCGCTACATCTACGATACCGTGGCGCGCGGAGAGAACCGCCTGGCGCGGCCCTACCTGGCGTTGCTGGCGTCGATGCCGCCGGCCAACATGGCCCCCTATGCCAGGCGCGGCGGCGCGCTATGGCACGACGGCTTCTGGGCGCGCTTCGCCTTCGTGGCGCCCGCCCGCGGGGCGCAGCCGCCGGAAGGAGAATTCCCCGAGGGCCAGCGCGTCATACCGGACGGCCTGCTGCTGCCGCTGCGCGCCTGGCACGAGCGGCTCGGCGCACCCGCCGTCGAGATCGTGCAGCGGAAGGACGCGGACGGCAAGCCCACGCGCGACTTCGACGTGACCGTGGCTGCCCGGCCACCCCACGCGTGCACGCTGGGCGCCGGCGTGTGGGAGGCGTTCTACCGCTATCACAACGAGCTGCGCAGGCTGGCGGCCGCCAGCGACAACACCGACCTGGACGCCAACTATACCCGCTTCGGCGAAAAGGCGCTGCGGGTGGCGATCCTGCTCGCCAGCCTCGACGACCGCGGGCCGGGGCCGGCGTTCAGCAACGTGATCGAGCTGCGCCACTGGGCCCGTGGCCAGGAGATCGCCGAACGCTGGCGGCAGAGCCTGCACAACCTCTACACGGAGATCAACGCCGAGCAGGATGAGGAAGGGCAGCGGGAGGACCGGGTGATCGGAATCGTGCGCCGGCTGGGCAAAGCGACGCCGGCCGACGTGCACCGGCGTGCGCCGGACATCTCGACGAGTGAGGCGGTGGGCATCCTGGATCGCCTGACGCGGGCTGGAGCTCTGCAGATCGCGGAAAGGAGCCAGAAGGACACGCCACGGTATTGTGTCAGCGAATCATAGAGCAATAACGTGTGTGAATCGTAAAAACTGTATGAACCGTAAAACCGTAAACCGTAAAAAGGCTCTCCACGCTTTACGATTAAAAACAGTAAAAGATTTAAGGGTATATTTACGGTTTTACTGTTTTACTTTTTTACGGTTTTGCCGCTCCGAGCACGGCCGGGATGAGGGGATGAGGGGATTAGGGGATTTGGAAGTCACTCCGACCGAGCCAGGGGGCGTGACGAGATGCTTGCTTCCTCCAGCCACCCCTCCAGCCGCGCCTTGACGGCGGGCCATTCGGCGTCGAGGATGCTGTAGTAGACCGAGTGGCGGATGACACCCTCGGGGGTGATCATGTGGTTGCGCAGGATGCCCTCGCACACGGCGCCGAGCCGCTCGATGGCGCGCTGCGAGCGTTCGTTGCGCAGGTCGGTCTTGAACTGGACGCGGATGCAGCCCAGCGCCTCGAACGCGTGCCTGAGGAGCAGGTATTTGCATTCGGTGTTGACCGCAGTCCGCCGGTAGGCCGCGCCATACCATGTGCCGCCGATCTCCAGCCCGCGGTCATGGCGGCGGATGTCCAGGTAACGCGTGCAGCCGATGGCGCGGCCGGACTCCTGGGAGACCACAGCAAAGGGCAGGTCCGCGCCGCGCGCCTGCCGCGCCAGCAGGTCACAGACAAAGCCCAGCATCTTCTCCTCGTTGTCGATGTTGCCGTAGAGCATGAAGCGCCAGATGTCGGGATCCAGGCCGACGGCGGCCAGGTCGGGCACGTGCGTCTCGGCCAACGGTTCAAGCCGGACATGCCTGCCGAGCAGAGTTACAGGTTGGATATTCATACTTTAAGTATAGGGCAGGCCGTGGAGCGGGTCAATTATGGGCAGGTGTCACAACATCGCGGCGTGAACAGGTGAGAGATTTCTCTCAAGATCTTTGACAAAAACCTCCTTCCAGATTACACTGTTTCCATGACTGAACCATTGCGCATCATCCCCCTGGGCGGCCTGGGGGAAATCGGCAAGAACATGATGCTGTTCGAACATGGCCGCAACATATTGGTCGTCGACGCCGGGATCATGTTCCCAGAGCACGACATGCTGGGGATCGACGTCGTGATCCCTGACTTCACCTACCTGCGCGACAAGACGGACTGGGTGCGCGCGATCGTGGTGACACACGGGCACGAGGACCACATCGGCGCGCTGCCTTATCTGCTGGGCGACGTGCTGCCGGCCGACACGCCGATCTACGCGACCCGGCTCGCCGGCGGGCTGATCGAGGCGAAACTGGCCGAGTTCCCGAAACTGGGGCCTGCCAACATCAGGACGATCGCGGCCGGCGAGGGATTCCGCGCGGGCCCGTTCGAGGTCGAATTCCTGGCGATCACCCACTCTATCCCGGATGGCGTCGGCCTATCGATCAAGACGCCGGTCGGCCGCGTGATTCATACCGGCGATTTCAAGTTCGACTACACGCCGGTGCGCGGGGGCGGGCCGGGCTTCGCGCGGCTGGGTGCGTTGGGCGCGCAGGGTGTGCTGGCGCTGCTCAGCGACTCGACCGGCGCGGAACGGGCCGGCTCCACCCCGTCCGAGTCGGTGATCGCGCCTGCGTTCGACCAGATCTTCCGGGAGGCGGCCGGCCGCATCATCGTAGCCACCTTCGCCTCCCAGCTCAGCCGGGTGCAGCAGGTGATCGACGCGGCGGTCAAGCACGGCCGCGTGGTGGCATTGGCAGGCTTCTCGATGCTTAAGACCGCGGAGATCGGCCGCAAGCTGGGCCACCTGGAGGCGCCGGCAGGCGTCCTGGTGGAACTAAACGAGGCGCTGCGTATGCCCGACGACCGCGTCGCCATCGTGACCACCGGCAGCCAGGGCCAGCCCGAGGCCGCGCTGGCGCGCATGGCCGAGGGCACGCACCGCCAGATTGAGGTCAAGCCCGGCGACACCGTGGTGCTATCTTCGACGCCCATTCCAGGCAACGAGGAAGAGGTCGCACGCGTGATCAACAAGCTGTTCGGCCGCGGCGCGCAGGTGATCTATCCGCCCCTGGCCGCGGTGCACGTCTCGGGCCATGCGAGCCAGGAAGAGCAGAAGCTGATGCTGTCGCTGGTCCGGCCGCGCTTCTTCGTGCCGGTCCACGGTGAGCTGCGCCACCTGCACGCGCACGCCCGTCTCGCGCGGCAGGTCGGCATCCCCGCCGAAAACATCGTGATCGCCGGCAACGGCGCGGTGCTGGAGCTGACGCCCGATACGGCACGCGTGATCGAAGAGGCGCCGGCAGGCGAGGTGTTCGTAGATGGTTCCGGCGTTGGCGATATCGGACCCAAGGTGATGGCCGAGCGTGAGGTTTTGGCGCGCGATGGATTCGTGATCGCGGTGGTGCCCGTCAACCCCGAGACCGGCGAGGTGAACGGCAAGCCCGAGCTGGTGACGCGCGGGTTCGTCTACCTGCGCGACAACGCGGAGCTGCTGGAGCGCGCTGCGCAGCGGACCTGGAGCGTGCTTCAGGAAAGCAAACTGCGCAAGCGCCAGGCGATCGTCGAACGCACGCAAGAGGTGTTGGGGCGTTTCTTCTATGAGGAGACGCGGCGCAAGCCGATGGTGGTGGCGGTGGTGACGCAGGGGTAGGAGTCCTCACCCCCCTGCCCCCCTCTCCCGTGCGCGGGAGAGGGGGCATTTTATTGTTACTTGGCTGTTTCGACCGCCCGCGTCTCGCGGACGACCATGACCTTAATCTGCCCCGGGTACTCCAGGTTATCCTCGATCTGCTTGGCAACGTCCTTGGCCAGCCGAAGCGCGGCCAGGTCATCGATCTCTTCCGGCTTGACGATCACACGGACTTCGCGGCCGGCCTGGATCGCGTACGTCTGCTGCACGCCCTGGAACGAATTGCCGATCTCTTCCAGCGCCTTAATGCGCTTGACGTAGGTTTCGATGGCCTCGCGGCGGGCGCCGGGACGCGAGCCTGAGATGGCGTCGGCCGTGGTGGCGATGACTGCCTCCACCGACTGCTGCTCGACCTCATGGTGATGCGACGCGATGATGTTGACGACGTCGACCGGCACGTTGTAACGTTTGGCGATGTCGGCGCCCACCTGAGCGTGCGCACCTTCCACCTCGTGGCTGACAGCCTTGCCGATATCGTGCAACAGCGCGCCCATCTTTGCGGTCTGAACGTTCGCACCCAACTCAGCGGCAAGCATGGCGGCAATGTGGGTCGCCTCCACCGCATGAGCGAGCTGGTTCTGGCCGTAGCTGGTGCGATACTTCAAGCGACCCAACAGCTTGACGAGTTCCGGATGCAGCATCTGCAGGCCGACCTCGATGACGGCTTGCTCGCCCGCATCCTTAATCGATTTGTCAACCTCTTGCTGTGCCTTCTCGACCTCTTTCTCGATGCGGGCCGGGTGAATGCGGCCGTCCTGCACCAGGCGGCTCAGGGCAATGCGCGCAACCTCGCGGCGGATGGGATCAAAGCTCGATACGATAATGGCTTCAGGAGTGTCATCGACGACCAGATCGACGCCGGTGGCTTGCTCGATGGCACGGATATTGCGGCCTTGCCGGCCGATGATGCGGCCCTTCATCTCATCAGCAGGTAGTGGCACGCTGGACACGGTGGTCTCAGAGACGTGATCGGAGGCGACACGTTCCATGACACGGCTGATGATGTGTCGTGCGCGCTCATCGGCCTCGGCCGTCACCTGGCTCTCGATCTCGCGAATCTTGCGCGCCATCTCCTGCCGGCTGTTCTGCTCAACAACCAGGAGCAGCTCGCGGCGGGCGTCCTCCTGGCTCATGCCCGCGACCCGTTCCAGTTCGACGCGATGCTCCTCTTCCTGCTTCACGAGGTCGGCATCGCGCTTGTCCAACTTAGCTTGGCGTTGGTCAAGCTTCCGATTACGCTGTTCGGCCTGTTCAAGACGGCTATCCAGCGTTTCCTGGCGACGTTGAACACGTTCTTCGGCGCGATCCATCTCACGCCGCCGACGCAGCAGCTCTTGTTCGACTTCCTCCACCATCTGGACGCGCTGTTGCTGGGCTGCCAGCTCAATACCCTTCGCCTTGCTCTCCGCCTCAGCCAAGATGCGCTTGGACTCGTTTTCCGTCGTCCGCAGCAAGGTCTCGGCCGCATTACGGGCCTGAAGCTGGCGGGATCTCACTACCAGATAACTGATGACCCCGCCGGCGATGCCGGCTACCAGAAAAATCAGCAGGTCCGAGAGCAGACGAAGCTCTGGACTTCCTGGGAACATAGTTTCCTCGCTTTCAATTGAACTAATTCAATGGATAAACGGCTCAACGAGCCGCGCATGATGATTCCCGAATCATGATTGCGTGCCCAGCTCCGCCATCAATCGGGCCACCACATCCCGCACGATGGCGTACTCGAAGCCGCGGCGCAGCAAAAACTCACTCAGCTTCCGCTGGCACAAAGCCGGATCCGCCTGCATCTGGCCGACCAACCGTTCCGCTCGTGGACGGGCCGCCCGGTAGGCCGCCTCGGCGGCATCCAGCTCGGTCAGGGCAGCAGCGATGGCCTCCCGGTCCAGCCCACGCGCGCGTAACTCCTGCCGCAAGGCAGCGGCCCCCTTGGGCCGGAACTGCTGCCGGTTTTCGACCCAAAAACGCGCAAACTCCGCATCATCAAGATAGCCGGCTTCAGCCAGACGGGCCATCACAGCCTCAACCACGTCCGCATCCTGCTCCGCGCTGGCCAGGTGGCGGCGCACTTCCGCAACGCTGCGCGGCCGGTAACCCAGATAGCGGATGGCACGGTCATACGCCTTCTGCTGTCTATCGCTGGCCTGCAGGCTCTCGATCGCCGTGTCGTCCAGGAACTGTCCCACGCGCAGCCGCGCGGCTGTCAAAGCCGGCAGCGCGAAAGCATAGGCCTCGTCCAGGTAGACGTTGACCCGATCGGGTGCGTGCTGCTGATACTTCAAACCAGTGATGGTGCCAGCCATAACAAAAAAGCCGTGACCACAACTCCCCGAATGAGGGACTGGGCCACAGCTTCCGTTTGCGCGCAAAAATCGAACTTACGGGTGCAGCAACATGAGCACGCGCCAAGTTCGCAAAAAGCGTCCGCTCCCCCGATCGTGCCTTTCGGGGGAGTCAATACGCTATCGGCAACCCGCTCCAGCCGCCCGGCCGCGCCTTATCTCATTGCTGCGCCGAGCGGCAGAATATGGTCATAAGATAGAGCGCCCATCATATCCCCCTCGTTGCTCCGGGATATCGGGCGATCGGTCAACACGATCCACTCCAGCGAGTTTTGTGTGCTAACGCCGCTGCGCGACGTATCACCATGATCCGCAAACTAACTGTGGTCAGTCACCCAACGAGGCGCCACCAAGAACCGGCGCCGATCTATTCCATCTCTTCGTCAGTCTCGTCTTCCGGCTGTTCGATAACCTGTCCGGTTGTCAACACCGACGCAGAGCGGATGGCAGCTTCGATGCGCTGAGAAATCTCCGGCGACTTCTCCAGAAACTCCTTGGCATTTTCCCGGCCCTGGCCCAGACGCGTTCCCTCAAAGGTGTAAAATGCACCCCTCTTTTCCACGATCTCCATCGCCGTGCCCAGATCCAACAGGTCCCCGGATTTACTGATGCCCTTGTTGTACATGATGTCGAACTCGGCCTGGCGGAACGGCGGCGCGACCTTGTTCTTCTTGATGGTCACGCGCGTTCGATTGCCCACCGTCTGGCCGCCCTGTTTGACGCTCTCGATGCGCCGCACATCCATGCGCACACTCGCGTAGAACTTCAAGGCCAGGCCGCCGGGGGTTGTCTCCGGGTTGCCGAACATCACGCCGATTTTCTGGCGCATCTGGTTTGTAAAGATAAGGGCCGTGTTGCTGCTCTTGATCGCACCAACGAGCTTACGCAGCGCCTGGGACATCAGACGAGCCTGCAGGCCGACATGGGCATCGCCCATCTCGCCCTCGATCTCAGCACGCGGCACCAACGCGGCCACCGAGTCGATGACCACGACATCCACCGCCCCCGACCGGATCAGCGCCTCAGCGATCTCCAATGCCTGCTCGCCCGTATCCGGCTGCGAGATGTACAACTCGTCCACATTGACGCCGCAGCGCCGCGCATAGTCCGGGTCCAGCGCGTGTTCGACATCGATGAACGCCGCGATCCCACCCATCTTCTGAGCTTCCGCGATGATATGCTGGCAGATCGTTGTCTTGCCGGACGATTCCGGGCCGTAGATTTCCGTAACGCGGCCCCGAGGAACGCCGCCGATACCCAGAGCCAGATCCAATGACAGGGAACCGGTGGGGATCACCGCGACCTTCAAGCGGCCTGCCTCGCCCAACTTCATCACGGTGCCCTCACCGAAACGCTTCTTCAGACTCGCCAGAGTCGTGTCCAGTGCCTTTAGCTTGCCCGCTTCCGCCATGCGTCACCACCTGAAATCGATCAAACGAACGTCTGAGCAGCCCATACCTGACAAGGTAGGCTGCAAACCCATGCCGAAGTTTACATCAGCCTTGCGAAAAACGCAAATTGCACGGCGAGAGAACAAGTGTTCTTTCAACACGCTCAGCAAGGGGGTTTTGGCCGCAGGTGTCACCTGACCCAGCTCACCACGCGCTCCGCCGCAAAATCGTAATTGAAAGGAATATCTTTGAGGACGCTTGCCAGGAAGAGCTCCTGCCCCGAACCGTCCGCGTTCATGCGGTAAAGCCGCCATGCACCGTCGCGATCGCTTAGAAAGAGGACCGACTTGCCGTCGGGCGACCAGGCCGGGGCCACATTGTTGGGCTTGCGCGCGGCCGACGCTGCCGGGGCGGTCAGTTGTGCCAACACGTTGCCGGCTGCGTCCAGCAGGACGATCTCCCAGTGGTCGTGCTTGTAGTCTTGCACCAGCAGGCGCTGCCCGTCAGGCGACCAGATCGGGCTGCCCAGCGTGCCGCCGCGCAGCAGCACACGCGGGATCTGCCCCAACGGGAGGGCCTGCAAACCATTCTCGCCGACATAGACGACTTCGCTGCCATCCGGGCGCCAGGTCGGAGACTGCGCTTTGCGCTCTGCAGGCAGGTCTAGCTGGCTGCCATCAGCCAGGGTCAGTTGCACCAGATCGGTCAGCTCAATCCGGCGCTGCCCGAAATCTCCGATGCACAAGCGCCCCCGCGGCGTGTCGATGCACTCCTGGCCACCGAAAATGGCCCGGAGCTCCTCTTCCGACATGCAGCCGAACGGGGAGTCCAGACACGTCCGCTCCCCCGTCGTATGGCTGAAGATGATCTGAGCGCCGTCCGGGCTCCACACGGGGCTGCGCGGGCGCTGGGCGGTCGCAAGCTGCCGCTCCGCGCCCGTTTTGAGATCCAGCAGATAGAGGCCATCTGGGGCGCCCCATCGCACGTAGGTAAGCTGCGCGCCATCCGGCGACAGCGCCGGATCGAAGCCAACGGCAACCTGGCGCAGGCCCGTGCCATCGGCATTGCCGACATAGATCGCGCCGCCGATGGCGGTCTGAAAGGCGATCTTGCCCCGCGGCGGGATCGCCGTCGCGGCCGGCCGCGGCGCGGCCTGCGGTGACGTCGTCGCGGCGACTGCTGATGCAGTCGCTGCAGCAGTCGTCGGAGAAATCACTTCCAGGCTCAGGATATCACCAATCAGCTTGACATGGCCGGCCGCTACCCACGCCTGCCGGCCGGCATCATCGTAGCTAACCCACAGCCACTTGCCGTCCGGGGAGCGGCCGTAAGCCCGCAGGACCTGCGAGCCGGGCGCCTGGCCGACGATAGCGGCATCGGCGGCTGCCTGCGCCCGCAACACGATGGCGGCCCGCGTGCCCAGTGCCAGCAGGCCGTCTGCGGCGGCAGCGGTTGGGGTGACCGTGGCGCCAGCGGCTACCGGCCGGGTTGCAACGGCAGCTTCGGCAGCCGACGAGGCTGCCGGCCGGGTTGCGGACATGCCCGTTGTTTCAGGGACGGCCACCGGTTGCGGCGTCGCCGGCTGCGCGGGCAGCAAGATGGGGGTGGGAGTCGGCGCTGCGACGCGCGGGGTCAGGGCCTGGCAGCCGGAGAGGGCGACGAGGAGCACGAGAGATAACAGGCCGCTCCGCACCCTTCGACTCCGCACTGCGGTGCTCCGCTCAGGGTGCTCCGCTGCGTTTGCATGAGATAGTGCTGTCATTCGTACCGCAACGCCTCGATGGGATTTAGCCTGGCAGCACGGGTCGCAGGATAAATGCCGAAGAACAGACCTACCGCGGCCGAAAAGCCCGTTGCCAGCAGCACCGATTGCGGGGTCACAACGGCGGTCAAGTCGCTTTGCAGGCGCGAGATGCCAAGCGCACCGGCCGCGCCCAAGAGAATGCCCAACGCACCGCCCAACAGCGCCAGTATCACCGACTCAATCAGGAATTGGGTCAGGATATCGCGCCGCTTGGCCCCGACCGCTTTGCGCAAGCCGATCTCGCGCGTGCGTTCCGTCACCGACACCAGCATGATGTTCATGATGCCGATGCCGCCCACCAGCAGGGAGATGCCCGCGATCGCCCCCAGGAAGACAGTCAAGACGTTAGTGATTTGTCCAAAGATGGCCAGCAGATCGCGTTGGTTGATCACAGTGAAGTCATCATCGTCTTGAAAACGAATGTTGTGGCGCTGGCGCAGAAGCTCGGCGATTTCCTGAGCGGCAGCCTCCATGCGATCCTCGCTGGTCACCTGGGCATAGATGACCGACACCATCGGATCACCCCGATAGTTGCGGTATCGCGGGAACAACCTTTCGTGCGCGGTGCTGAGGGGCACCATCAACACCTCGTCCTGGTTGCCGCCCGGCCCCCCGCTGCCGCCCTTCGCCTCCAGGACGCCGATGACCTTGAAGGGAATGTCATTGATCTTGATGGTCGCGCCGATGGGATAAACGCCGTTCTCGAACAGCTTCTCGGCAATGGCACTGCCCAACACGGCCACGCGAGCGCGGGTGCTCTGATCCGTGTCATCGATGAAGTTGCCATCGGCCACCGGGAAGTTACGCACGTAGGTATAAGCTGGCGTCACGCCGGACACGGTGACACGCAGATTAACCCTGCCATAACTGACGTTGGTGTTACCCATCACCTCCGGCGCGACGGCACTGACGTCCGGCACACTGAAGGGATCAGCGACAGCCTCGGCATCTTCGAGACTCAACGTGAGGCCGCCGGAGCGGCTCATGCTCGGCGAGTCCAGGTTGCCTGCGACGACAAAAAGCAGATTGGTGCCGATGCTCTGCAACTGAGACGTGATGAGGTTCTGCACCCCTTGCCCGACCGACAACAAGGTAATGACCGCGCCCACGCCGATGATGATGCCGAGCATCGTGAGCGCAGAGCGCAGCTTATTCACGGAAAGCGCGCGCAAGGCAATACGGATTTGTTCTGATACGTCCATCTTTCAACAGCCTGTGGGGACACCGAGCCGGTGCTGGTAGGCTGACTCACCGGCGATGCGTGGTTCAGCAACGTGTTCATCACTCACGACCAGCCCATCATAAGTATGCAGGATGCGCCGGGTGTGCTCGGCGATATCGGGCTCATGCGTGACCAGGACCACGGTGATGCCTTTTTCGATGTTCAGCTTCTGGAACAAGCCCATCACCTCGGCGCCGGCCTTTGAATCCAGGTTGCCGGTGGGCTCGTCGGCCAGAATGATGCTGGGATTGTTCACCAGCGCGCGGGCGATGGCCACGCGCTGCTGCTGGCCGCCCGAAAGCTCGTTGGGGCGGTGGTGCATACGATCCTGCAGCCCCACGGCCCCCAATGCGGCCCTTGCCAGTTCGCGGCGATCGTTGGGCCGCGTCCCTCCATAGACCAGCGGCAACTCGACATTTGCCAGGGCGGTCGTGCGCGCCAGCAGGTTAAAGCTCTGGAACACGAAGCCCAGGCGCCGGCTGCGAATTTCGGCCAGGCGGTTGTCATCCAACCGCGAGACATCATCGCCCGCCAACCGGTAGATGCCGGCGGTTGGCTGGTCGAGGCAGCCGATGATGTTCATCAAGGTCGATTTTCCGGAGCCGGAGGGGCCCATGATCGCCACCATCTCGCCCTGGCAGATGGTGAGCGACACCCCGCGCAAAGCCTCCACGCGCACATCGCCCATCTGGTAGACCTTGGTGATGTCCTGCAAGTGGATCACCGGGCCGGTGAAGTCGGATGTCATCGCGTTACCTCATCACATCCTGTATCAGAAACCGCTGAAGGTCTGTTGAAGCTGTTGCAGGCCGGTGCGCGAACGGATGATCAGTTGATCACCCTCCTCCAGGCCCTCGCGCACCTCGACGCGCTGCTCATCACGCAGCCCCAGGCGCACCTCCACCTGTTGTGGCTCGCCGTTCACCAGGCGCTCCACGAAGGTGCGGCTGGTCTCGCGGTTGATCTGGACGGCCCGATTCGGGACCAACAGGACATTTTCACGCGTGCTGGAAATAATGGTCGCGGTCGCGCTCATGCCCGCCTTCAGTAATCCTGCTGTGATCTGGCCGGAGCCCATGTCGATGTCGATGCGCACCTTGTAGGTCACCCCACCGGTCGCCGAGGATTGGGCTGCCGGCGCAACACTGCCGACAGCGCCGGCCAGCGCGGTGTCGGGCAGCGCGTCCACTTCGATGGTGGCGGGTTGGCCCGACATAAGGCCGGCCACATCGACCTCATCTACCTGCACGTCGAGATGAAACCTGCTGAGGTCGGCCATCTGGATCGCGGCCATGGCCGGCTGCGTAAGGGTCCCCTGCACCAGGTTCACGGCAGTCAGGACCCCATCCCACGGCGCCTTGATAGTGGCGTCGCCCAGCCGCCGCTGCGCCTGTTCCAGCGCCAACTGTGCCTGGTCAACTCCGGCCTGAGCAATGGCGCGCTGAGCCTCGGAGGGGCCTTTGTTCAGCCGGTCCAGACTTGCCTGCGCCTGCACGACCTGGGCCTGCGCCTGCGCCAACTGCGCGGCCGTGGCCGCGCGCGCAGCCACCCGGTATTGAGCCTGTGCGGTCTCGAAATTGATGGTGGCCTGCTGGAGCTGCAGAGACTGGGGCAACAGGCCAACGTCCGGCCGGTTAGCCACTTTATCATACGCCTGCTGAGCCTGGGTCAGGGCCGCGCGCGCCTGTTCCACCTGTGCGCCGGCGGCGGCAAGCTCGTCCTTGTCCGCGCCCTTCAGCAACTGCTGATAGGTCGCCTTGGCGCTGTCCAGAGCTGCCTGCGCGGCCGCCACATCACTCGCGCTGGGGCCTTCGTCCAACTGCTGAAGCTGGGCTTGGGCCTGGCGCAAAGCAATTTCGGTCTGCCGCACAGCCAATTCCAGGTCCGTCGTATCGAGCTGCGCCAGCACCTCGCCAGCAGTTACCTGCTGGCCTACCTTGGCATCAACCTGCTTGACCGTCCCGGTCGATAGAAAAGTGAGGTTAGCCTCTTTCTCAGGCAGGATCGCGCCCGTAGCGCTCACCGTAGACTTGATCGTGTCGCGTTCAACAAGCACTACATCCCAGGAAGGGGCCACGGCCGTTCGTGCAGCGATGAACCGTTGATAACCGAACCAACCGGCAAGCCCCAAAACCGCCAGCACGGCGAGTATGATGAGGGTCTTCCGCATACCTTTACTCCTCGCAATCTGCGTGTTCAATCTTAAAAAATTATACACGCAATGGGCGGCTTTGTCCAAGACAAGATGCGCCTTTTCGCCTTGTTCGCCTTGTCTAGAGTTGCACAAAAGACACATGTGTGTTATCATGTTCCATAAGCGTCACAAGCAAAACACGAAGCAACCACATACGTTGTGCGACATTGCGGCAAAAGTCACTCCCAATGTCTTTGCAAGCAAAGGAGATGCGGATGGCTAAACGTATCATTCCAGATATCGTGATTGGCAGGCTGCCCGTCTATTTGCGGGCGCTGACATTCTTGATCACCGAGGGACGACAAATCACGTCGTCACAGGAACTCGGCGATCGTTTGGGGATCTCTTCGGCCCAAATCCGGAAAGATCTATCGCATTTCGGCGAGTTCGGCAAACAGGGCACGGGCTATGATATCAACTTCCTGTACGAGCAGTTACGCCAAATCCTGAAAGTTGATAAACCCTGGGATATGGTGCTGGTCGGCGCAGGCAACCTGGGCAAGGCCATCGCCGATTACGGCGGTTTCCGGGGCAAAGGCTTCGTGATCCGGGCGATCTTCGACAGCGAGCCGACAAAAATCGGGACGCCCATGGGCATCGATGACTTGATCGTGCAGCCGGTGCAGGAACTGGCCGCCACAATCAAAGAAAAAGGCGTCGTGGTCGGGATCATCGCCGCGCCAGCGGAGGAAGCCCAGGCACTTGCTCGGACCATGGTTGACGCAGGGGTCAAGGCAATCCTTAACTACGCGCCCATCACCCTGACGCTGCCGGCGAACATCCGGGTGCAATACATCGATCCGGTCGTGGGCTTGCAGCGCATGACCTATTACCTGTGATTGAAAGTTGGCAGCATCGCAGCCAGGATCGTAACGACTGCAAATCGCGAACCCTGGTTGCGGCTGCCCGCTGAAACGCTCTGCCGCGCCATGCGGTCGGGGCGTTTTTGCTTTTGAGTTTTGAGTTCAACCAATCGTTCCTCCAGGGCCAAGGCGACATGACCCGCATCATACCTGGCAGCCTGTGTCGGTGCTAGAATGATGCCATGCTGGGAGCTGCATCTGCAGTTGAGCATGCACCGGCGAACCTATAAGTTAATTGCCAGCCGGTGGAGGGAGGTTGGGCATGTACTGTAAGCGCCTGGTGGCGGATATCATGACCCCCAACCCGGTCACAGTTACGCCACGCAACGCGATCCGCACCGCCATCAATCTCATGCGTGAGGGCGGCTATCGGCGTTTGCCGGTGGTCGATCGTGGACGGCTGGTGGGCATCATTACGGATCGCGATCTGCGCCGTGCGGCTAATTCCCCGTTTGTCGTACGCGAACAGTGGTACGATAACTTCATTCTGGACCATATCGAAGTAGGGTCATGCATGACGCCCAACCCACTGACAGTTGCTCCGTCTGACTCGATTGTCGACGCGGCACGCCTGTTGCGCAATCATAAGATCGGCGGTCTGCCGGTGATGGCGGATGGACAGTTGGTGGGCATCATCACAGAAACCAACTTGTTGGATTTTCTCATCGAGATTCTGGTGGTCGAACCCGAACCAGTATAGATGTCGAATCAGCACATGATGCTGCACTCTTGACAAGCACCTGCGCGTGACCGCAGGTGTCTGTTTCATAAGGGATAAGGATTTCCTTGCAATATGTTTAGTCGTACTGATCTAGTGTTTCTGCATGCGCCGAGTGTATATGATTTTCGCAAACATTCGATTCTTTACGGGCCTGTCAGCGACTTAGTACCATCCACGCCGGTCTTCGAGATGTACCCCATCGGCTTCACGACCATGGCTGAGTATCTCGAACGACATGGCATGCGCGTGAGCATCGTCAATCTGGCGGTGCGGATGCTCAATGATGAACGCTTTGACCCCGAGGCCTTGGTCAAGACGCTGCATCCGGCTGCATTCGGCATCGACCTGCATTGGTTGCCCCACGCGCACGGCGCGCTGGCGGTTGCCGAGATGGTCAAACGCCTCCATCCGGATACGCCGGTCATCTTCGGCGGCTTCTCTTCGACCTATTTCCATGAGGAGCTGATACGCTACCCGTTTGTAGATTATGTGGTGCGCGGCGATTCGACCGAGGAGCCGCTGCGCCAGTTAGTGGCCTATCTGACCGGCGCTCGAAACGCGCCAAAACTCGCGGCGATCCCCAATCTGACCTGGAAAGATCGCGCTGGCGAAGTCCAGGTCAATCCACACACGTACCGGCCCGATAACCTGGACTACGTAATGCTCGACTACCGCTATGTAGTGCGGGCTGCGGCGCGCGAGTTGAACCTGAGCTCTTACGTGCCCTTCAAGGACTGGCTGGACTACCCGATCATGGCCGCGCTGAGTTGTCGCGGCTGCACCCAGAGTTGTGTCATCTGCGGTGGGTCGGGGGCCGCTTTCAAGCAGATGCACGGCCGCGAGCGCCCGGCATTTCGCAACCCCGAACTGCTGGCCAAGGACCTGCGCACTATTTCGAACATGAGCAGCGGGCCGGTTTTCATCTTGGGCGACCTGCGCCAGGCAGGGCACGATTATGTCACACGCTTCTTCGATGCAATCCGCGGCTTCAAAGGCCAGGTGATTACCGAGCTTTTTTCGCCGGCCTCGCGCGAATTCCTGGCTCAAATGGCTGCCGCGCTGCCCAACTTCACGCTCGAGGTCTCGCTGGAGAGCCACGATCCGGTCGTGCGCCACGCATTCGGCAAGCACTACGACAACACGCCGATGGAGCGCACCATCGCCGACGCTCTGGATCTGGGCGCCAAACGTTTGGATGTCTTCTTCATGTCCGGCCTGCCCAAGCAGACGGCCGAGTCGGTGCTGGGCACGATCGACTACTGCGAGCAGTTGCTGAATCGCTTTGGCCGGGATGGCCGTCTGGCGCCCTTTATCTCGCCCCTGGCGCCTTTCCTTGATCCAGGCAGTCGCGGATATGAAAATCCTGACGAACACGGCTATCTTCTGTCGGCGCATACGCTGGAGGAGCACCGCCGGCTCCTGGTGGCTCCCAGTTGGAAGTACGTGCTGAACTACGAAACTCGGTGGATGAACCGGCATCAGCTTGTCGATGTAACTTACGCTGCTGGCAGCCGGTTGAATCGCATCAAGGCGGAGTATGGCCAGGTACCGGCAGAGCAGGCTGAAGCAACGGAACGACGCGTGCGGGAAGCAATCCGGCTGATCGCCGAAATCGATCGGCTGCTGCTGCACGCTACGCCTGATGAATTTCAGCGCGAAATGATTCAACTGCGCCCGCAGATCGAACAAGCCAACATGTCCACCGTGTGCGATAAGCGGGAACTGAATCTGAACGTAAATGGGCCGAAGCTCAACTATGGACAAGTTGCGCAGATGTTAGCACACGACACTGTGCGTAACATTGCCGCGCGCCTGACCACGCCGTTCCGGCGCCTGGCTCCCGCGCCCGTGTACGCACCGGAAGAACAGTAATACCGCTACGCAATCCGCCGGATTGCAACGGGCACAAGCCAACAGCTTGTGTTACATACTGTCCCAAGGAGGTGACAGCAATGGTTAGAGGGACGGTCGTCATTGAAGTAGACCGCTGCAAGGGCTGCGAACTATGCACCTCGATGTGCCCTCAGCACATCCTCCACATGAGCCACGACCGCTTTAACGCGCGTGGCTACCGCCCGGTAGAGCTGGTTGACCCGGAGGTAAAGTGCACGGGCTGCGCCCTGTGCGCGCTGATCTGCCCCGATGTGGTTCTTACCATCTACCGGTATGACTCCCGTCGTGCGCCCACGGTCGAGTGACCTGGGCGTTCTGCATTATAGGAGAGATCGCAATGCCCAAAGAACTCTGGAAAGGCAATGAAGCCATTGCAGAGGCCGCTATCCGCGGGGGGGTAGAGGCGTACTTTGGTTACCCCATCACGCCGCAAACGGAACTCCTGGAATATATGTCGGCACGCCTGCCGGAGTTGGGTCGCACGTTCCTGCAGGCCGAAAGCGAAGTGGCATCCATAAATATGGTGTACGGTGCAGCCTGTGGCGGCGCACGGGCCATGAGCTCATCCTCAAGCCCTGGCATCAGCCTGATGCAGGAAGGCCTATCTTACATCGCCGCGTCGGAAGTGCCGGCCGTGCTGGTGGATGTGATGCGCGGCGGCCCCGGTCTGGGTAATATCCAGCCCAGCCAGGCTGACTATTTTCAGATGACCCGCTCGGCAGGCCACGGCGACTTTCATCCTATCGTTCTGGCCCCGTCCACGGTTCAAGAAGCGGTCGACCTCATGTACGGCGCCTTTCCGTTGGCAGAAAAGTATCGTACCATTGTGATCATCGCTGCGGATGGCTCGTTGGGCCAGATGATGGAGCCGGCCGAAATGCCGCCCATGCGTCCTCCGCTGACAGAGGAAGAGCGCGGGGCCTGGGCCGTGCGCGGCAACACCGCTCGCCCGAAACGCCTGATCACGTCGCTGTATCTTAAGGATGTTGAACTCGAAAACCTCAACCTCAATCTCCAGGCCAAACTCGCGGAAATCCAGGCCCAGGAACAGCGCTGGGAAGAGGTGCAAACCGAGGATGCGGAATACCTGTTAGTGGCGTACGGCTCCGTTGGCCGCACCTGCCGGACGGTGATGAAGGATGCGCGCAGCCAGGGCATTAAGGTTGGCCTGTTCCGGCCGATCAGCCTGTGGCCCTTCCCGCAGGCGCGGCTGCGCGAGCTCGCGTCAGGCAAGAAGGCGATGTTGGTGGTGGAGATGAGCGCCGGACAGATGCTGGAAGATGTTCACCTGGCTGTCCAGGGGCGTTGCCCGGTGGAGTTTCACGGGCGCATGGGCGGCGTCCTGCTGCTGCCCGAAGAGATCCGGGAAGCGCTAGACAGTATTACGGGCGGTGGAGGTTCCCGATGACGGACGAGAATGGACTCACCCCAGAACAGATCATTGCCTCGGGCCAGCTCGTCTACCAGCGGCCTGATGCACTGACATCGACGCACACACATTATTGTCCCGGCTGCACCCACGGCCTGATCCATCGCCTCATCGCCGAGGCAATCGATGAGTTGGGCATCGGAGGTAAGACGCTAATGGTTGCGCCGGTGGGTTGTTCGGTGCTGATGTACTACTACTTCAATGTGGATGCCGTGGAGGCCGCGCATGGCCGCGCGCCCGCCATGGCCACCGGCCTGAAGCGCACGCAACCCGACAAGGTGGTGTTCACCTACCAGGGCGATGGCGACCTGGCATCCATCGGCGCCGCGGAAATCCTGCATGCGGCGAATCGCGGGGAGCAGATCACCGTTTTCTTCATCAACAACGCGGTCTACGGCATGACCAGCGGCCAGATGGCCCCGACATCACTCCCCGGCCAGGCGACAACCTCGTCGCCTAAAGGCCGCGATGTCAAGGTGCACGGTTATCCGATGCGCATGGCCGAGATCATCGGCAGCCTGCCGGGGACAGCCTACGTCGTGCGCCGCTCCGTCTATGATGCACGCACCATCCGCCAGGCGAAGAAAGCCATCGTGACGGCTTTTAAGGCCCAGCTTGCCGGCCTCGGCCTGAGCATGGTCGAATTCCTGTCGAGCTGCCCCACCAACTGGCACATGCAGCCGGCCGATGCGCTCACGTGGATCAAGGAAAGCATGGAGCCCTACTACCCGCTTGGCGACTTCAAGGTGAGCGACGCGGTGCTGGCGTTGAAGTAGGGGCGGGGTGATCCCGCCCCTGCTGGAACGTGTGAACGTCAAAGGAGACAAGTATGCACGATGAGATTATCTTCTCCGGATTCGGAGGGCAGGGCGCGCTCTTTGCCGGCCAATTGCTGGCATATGCGGCGCTGGACACGGGGCTGCATGTCACCTGGATCCCCTCGTATGGGGTGGAGATGCGCGGGGGCACGGCACACTGCACGGTGGTGGTGTCGGATGAGCCCATCGGGTCGCCGCTGGTGCACCGGCCTCTGTCGGTGGTTGCGCTCAACCTGCCGTCGTTCGACAAATACGAGTCCCTGGTCAAACCCGGCGGCCTGCTCGTTTACAATGCGTCGCTGGTGCCCAACCAGCTCTTGCGCACCGATATCCGCTATCTGCCGGTGCCGGCCAACACGCTTGCTGAAGAGCTGGGGAACGTGCGCCAGGCCAATGTGGTCCTGCTCGGCGCATACCTGGCCGCCTCGGGCTTGCTGCCGTTAGCGGCAGTGGAGGATGCCCTCGATCATCACCTGCCGGAACGCCAACGCAAGTTTCTGGCAAGCAACAAGCAGGCCCTGCAACGAGGCGCGGCCTGTATCACTCAGATCACTCAACAAGGAGGTTGAGGGATGGCGACACCCTGGAAAAGCCGTTATGCCCAACGCACTCAACGCATGGGGCGTTCCATCATCCGCGAGTTGCTGAAGTTCGCGGTTGATCCCGAGATCATTTCATTTGCCGGCGGACTGCCGGCGCCGGAGCTATTCCCGGTTGAGGAGTTGCGCGAGGCAGCCGACCGCGTGTTGCGCGAGCACGGCGCCCAGGCGCTGCAGTACGGCCAGACCGAAGGCTACCTGCCGCTGCGCAAGTTCATTTGTGAGCGCATGAACCGCTACGGGATCAAATCCCAGCCCAGCAACGTCTTCGTCACCACCGGCTCCCAACAGGCATTGGACCTGATCGGCAAGCTGCTGATCAATCCCGGAGACCGGGTATTGGTGGAAGAGCCGACTTATCTGGGCGCACTGCAGGCCTGGAACGCCTATCAGGCCGAGTATATCTCGGTGACCAGCGACGACAACGGATTATGCACTAACCTGCTTGAGGATGCGCTGCGCATCGGGCCGAAATTCATGTACGTCCTGCCGAACTTCCAGAACCCAGGCGGCACCACCCTGCCGATGGAGCGCCGCATGGACTTGGTGCGCCTGTCCAACAAATACGGGGTTCCGTTGGTCGAGGATGATCCATACGGGTCCCTGCGCTACGAGGGGGAGCACCTCCCGCCGTTGGTGGCGCTGGATGCCGATTTCCAGACGGAAGTCGGCCTGAACGGCGGCGGCTTCATGGCAGGGAACGTCATCTATCTGGGGACCTTCTCCAAAACGTTGGCCCCGGGCTTGCGGCTGGGCTGGGTGGTGGCGCCGATCGAGGTCATCGACCATCTCGTCATGAGCAAACAAGGCACCGATCTGCACAGCAGCGCCTTCGACCAGATGCTGGCACATGAAGCGCTCCGCACCGGCTTCCTTGACGAACACATCCGCAAGATTCGCCAGGTTTACGGTGAAAGGCGCAATGTGATGCTAAGGGCGCTGGAGCGTTACTTCCCCGACGGCTGCTCCTGGACGCATCCGGAGGGCGGCCTGTTTCTATGGGCGCGCGTTCCCGAATGGATCGATACCACTGAGCTGTTGCAAGATGCCGTCGCTGCAAAGGTGGCCTACGTGCCCGGGTTCGCGTTCTACGCTGATGCCAGCCGGGGCCACAACACGATGCGCCTTAACTTCTCGAATGCGCAGCCGGAGCAGATTGAAGAGGGGATACGGCGCCTGGGAAACCTGCTCAAGGAGAAAGTCAGCAGGCATAACCGCCTGGAAGCCGTGATCGGCCTGTCCAAGGAGTAACCGCATGAAACGAACGTGCGTGCGCGACATCATGACTGCGCCAGCCCTGGTAGTGCCGCCAGACATGCCCGTACCTGCTGCGATTGCGCTCATGCGGGAAAAGCGGATCCGGCATCTGCCGGTTGTGGCTAACGGCCGGTTGGTGGGAATCGTGAGCCGTGGGGACCTGCGCGAGGCCTCGATCAGCACCAGCATGAACGCCAACTCATACGAGTTGAACTTCATGTTGAGCCGGCTGACTGTGAACGAGCTGATGACCCGTAAGGTGTTCACCGTCACCGTCGATGCGCCATTGGGGCATGTGGCGGAGCTGATGACCGAGCACAAGATCGGCGGCTTGCCCGTGGTGAATCAGGATGACGAGGTCATCGGCATCGTGACGGAGTCCGACATGCTGCGGACGCTGGCTCGCAAACTGCGCGAGGCCGAGTAACCAGCCTGGATTCTGATGAACGCACAGTTCGCACGTTACGCTAGACAGATCATTTATCCCGGCATCGGTGAGGACGGACAAGCTGCCCTGGCAGTTGCACGGGTCACAATCATCGGCGTAGGCGCCACCGGTTCGGTGCTGGCCAACCATATGGTGCGGGCCGGCGTGGGGCGCCTGCGCCTGATCGATCGTGATTTCGTCGAGCTGAATAACCTGCAACGCCAGCTCCTCTATGACGAAGAAGATGTTGCGGCCATGCTGCCCAAGGCAACGGCCGCAGCAGCCAAACTCCGACGCATCAACAGCCAGATCAACATCGAAGAGATCGTCGCCGACGTTGGGCCGGCCAATATCGCCGGCCTGATTGCGGACGCCGATGTCGTGTTGGACGGCACCGACAACTTTGCAACGCGTTATCTCATCAACGATGCCTGTGTGAAGTTGGGCAAGCCGTGGGTCTATTGCGGCGTGCTTGCCACCTATGGCATGACGCACACCATTCGCCCAGGCGTGACGCCGTGCCTGCGCTGCATCATGGGTGAGCTGCCCGCGCCAGGCACCGTGCCAACCTGCGACACTGCCGGCATCATTGGCCCCATCGTGGCGCTCATGGGCTCCATTGCCGCAGCCGAGGCGCTTAAGCTGATCGTGGGCCGCGGCACGCTCAACGATGGCATGGTGCACATTGATCTATGGGACGGCACATACGAGCGGTTCGATCTCGGCAGTCCAAGCTCTGATTGTCCCACGTGTGGCCGGCGCCAGTTCGATTTCCTGAGCGCGGAGGCCGGCGCCCGCACGACGGCGCTGTGCGGCCGCGACGCGGTGCAGGTCAGCCTCCCCGGGCGCCACCTCGATCTGGCAGCTCTGGCCGAACGCCTGCGCTCAGCTCAGGTGGGCGTCGTCCACGCCAATCCCTATTTAGTACGCGCATATATCGGCGATTTTGAGTTAACCGTTTTCGCCGATAGCCGGGCCATCATCAAGGGCACCCATGATGAGGCCGTGGCTGCGACGCTATATGCGAAATACGTGGGGATGTGACGCCGCGCGAAAGCTCTGAGCTCCTCTGCAAACTCCCCTTGCCCATCAACGATTGGTTTCGGATTTCCTGCACGCGCCCGCGACGCGTTGACTTTCCAGCCCTCACAGGGTAAAATGGCGTAACGCTGGATGCCCATAGACGGAGAATCGTGCATGCCCAACAAATCACCCTTCACCTGGAAGCCGACCGATATCGTCGAGGTGACTAACACCAGCAGCGGTAACGTGCTGCTGGAGCTGGATAGTGGCCGGCTGCGGCTGGATGCCGGCCGCACACTGCGACTCACTGCCACCGCCCTGGAGAACCCCCAGCTCGCCGAGCTGATCAAACAGGGAGCCGTGAAAGTGCAAAAATACAAGCTGCGCAAATAACATGCCTGATTCCACCCTTGTCCTGATAGATGGCCATAGCCTGGCGTTTCGCGCGTTCCATGCGATACCGCTGACCCTCACCTCGCCCAGCGGCGAGCTCACCAACGCCGTGTATGGCTTCACCTCCATGCTGCTGAACGTGTTGCGCGACCAAGCGCCAGAGTATGTGGCCGTCGCGTTCGACGTGGGCAAGACGTTCCGGCACGACATGTACGACGCGTACAAGGGCCACCGCGAACGGATGCCCGATGAGCTGCGGTCGCAGGTCGAACGCATCAAAGAGGTGGTGAACGCGCTGAACATCCCCATCTTCACCGCAGAGGGGTACGAGGCCGACGACGTGCTGGCCACGCTGGCGCGCCAGGCGGCCGGACAGGGGGTGGATGCGCTCATCGTGACGGGCGACCGCGATATCCTGCAAGTCGTGGACGAGCAGATTCACGTGCTCACCTCGGGCCGCCAGTTCTCCGACACCATCATCTATGATTTGGCCGCGATCGAAGAGAAGTATGGGCTGCGCGCCGATCAATTGGTGGACCTGAAGGCGTTGGTGGGTGATAAGTCGGACAACATCCCTGGGGTCAAAGGGATCGGTGAAAAAGGCGCCACCGGCCTGTTGCAGGAGTACGGCACCCTGGACGCAATCTATGCCCACTTGGACGAGATCAAGCCTGACAGGACCAGAAAAGCGCTGGAGGACGGGCGAGAGTCCGCGGACCTCAGCCGCAAGCTGGGTCGCATCATCACCGCCGTACCAGTCCAGCTCGACCTGGCAGCCTGTCGGTTACGTGATTATGACCGGGGTCAAGCGATTGCGCTCTTCCAGGACCTGGCGTTCCGGTCACTCGTTGAGAAGCTGCCCGCGGTTGAAGCGGACGGGAAGGCCGAAGAGCAGGCGCGTAGGGGAGCCGAGGGGCAGATGGCGTTGTTCGAGTTGCCCGCAGCCGCCGTGACGCCTGCACCCCCGCCCCCCCATACCGACTCCCTCCTCGTCACGGACGCGTCGACGCTTGCTGAAGTGGCTGCAAAGTTGGCGGCCGCGCCGCGCATTGCGTTCGATACGGAAACCACCAGCACGGATCCACACTCGGCAACGCTGGTAGGCCTGGCAGTGGCCTGGGACCTCCCGGACGAACCAGGCTTCGCGGAGAAACCCGGGCCGTCCGGCGTGCAAGGCGCTTACATCCCGCTGCGCCACCCCGACATCGAGCAGTTGCCGTGGGAGGAAGTTCGCGCGGCGCTGCAACCGGCCTTCGCTGACCCCAAGATCGCCAAGGTGGCGCACAACGCCAGCTATGACATCGCCATGCTCACTCGCAACGGCCTCAAGATGGCCGGCGACTTCATCGACACGATGGTCGCGGAGTTCCTGATCGACCCCGGCAGTCGCGGGCTTGGATTGAAGGACCTGGCGTGGACCCGGCTGCGCGTCGAGATGACGCCGATTTCGGCGCTGATCGGATCAGGCAAGAGCCAGATCACGATGGATCAGGTGCCGGCTGCGGCCGCGGGCGCGTATGCCAGTGCGGACGCCGAGATGACCCTGCGCTTGGTCGATGTCGCGCTGCCGGAGTTGGAGGCCCGCGGCCTGATGCCACTCTTCCGCGATGTGGAAATGCCGCTGGTGCCGGTGCTCGTGGCTATGGAGAGCGCCGGGGTCAAGCTGGACGCACCGTTCCTCAGCCAGATGTCCGTCGACCTGACCAAACGATTGCGCGAGCTGGAACGCGAGATCCAGCAGATCGCCGGCTACGCGTTCAACATCAATTCCACCCAACAGCTCTCGGATGTGCTGTTCGGCAAGCTTGGACTGCCCACCGAAGGGCTGAAGAAGACCCAGGCCGGCGGCTACTCCACAGCAGCCGATGTGCTGGAAGGGATGCGCGGCCAGCACGAGATCATCGACCTGATCCTCCAGCAGCGTCAGCTCAGCAAGCTATTGAACACCTACGTGAACGCGCTGCCCGGCATGGTCAACGCGGCCACCGGCCGGCTGCATACATCGTTCAACCAAACCGGCGCGGAGACGGGGCGCATCAGCTCGAGCAACCCGAATCTGCAGAATATCCCGGTCCGCAGCGAGGTGGGCCGCGAAATCCGCCGCGCGTTTGTGGCCGAGCCGGGATGGCGGCTGCTGTCAGCAGACTACTCGCAAGTCGAGTTGCGCATCCTGGCGCATGTCTCGGGCGACGAGTATCTGCTGGCCGCGTTCGATCGCGATGAGGACATCCACGCCAGCGCGGCGTCCAAGGTCTATGGCGTGCCGCTCAATCAGGTGACCAAGGAGCAGCGCTCGGTCGCCAAGATGATGAACTTCGCTACTTCGTACGGCGTCACTGCGTTCGGGCTGGCCCAACGGACCGGCCTGAGCCGGAGCGAAGCCGATCAGTTCATGCAGCGCTACTTCGCCACCTATCCTGGTGTAAGACGCTACATCGAAGAGACAAAGAAAACGGCACGCGAGCAGGGCTACGTCGAAACACTGCTGGGCCGGCGGCGCTACTTCCCGGTGTTACGGACCCAGGCCACCGGTGCGCAGGCCAATGCCATCCGCCAGGCTGCCGAGCGCGCAGCCATCAATCATCCCATCCAGGGCACCGCAGCCGACATCATCAAGATCGCCATGATCCGGCTGTACGCCGCCTTGAACGCGGGTAGTTATAGAAGCCGCATCATCATGCAGGTGCACGATGAGCTGGTGCTGGAGGCGCCGGAGGATGAGTTGATCCCGGTCGCTCAGTTGGTCGAAAAGACGATGGAAGCGGCCTACAAGCTGGATGCCAGGCTCAAGGTGGACATGGAAGCCGGGCCGAACTGGTATGAGCAGGAGAAGCTTTTGTGATTCGTAACGAAATTGCAGCCCTCGTCACGCAAGCCATCAGGGACGCCCAGGCTGCCAGCGTCTTGCCGGCCTTCGATCCGCCCGCGGTTGAGATCGGCCGCACCAAAGACCTCAAGCACGGTGACTACACCACTTCGGTCGCCATGCAATCTGCAAAACCGGCACATATGGCGCCGCTTGCGATCGCACAGGCCATCGCCGCACGTATACCGACCGGGGATATGCTGGCTGCCGTGGAAGCGGTGGCGCCGGGCTTCATTAACTTCCGACTGGGCGAGGCCTGGCTGACCGGACAAGTGGCCGAGATCGAGGCTGCGGCCGGCCACTACGGCGACGTCAACCTGGGCGAAGGCAAGACGTGCCAGGTTGAGTTCATCAGCGCCAACCCTACCGGCCCGCTGCATATGGGTTCCGCGCGCAACGCGGTGTTGGGCGATGCCGTCGCCAGCATCTTGGAGGCAGCAGGCTGGAGAGTCCAGCGAGAGTATTACGTCAATGACGCCGGCACGCAAATGCGCACTTTCGCGGAAACGCTCTACCGCCGCTATCTGCAGGCACTCGGCCACGAGGCGCCGTTGGAGAGCCACCACTATCAGGGCGCGTACATGCACGATCTGGCCCGAGAAGTCAGCGCCGAACATGGCGACCGCTTCCTGAGCATGCCTGCGGAGGATGCGATCAACGCGCTGGCTGAGATCGGTCGGGCGAAGGCGTTGACCTGGATTCGCCTATCAGCTGAAAAACTGCACATCTACTTCGACAACTGGTACTCGGAAAAAAGCCTATACGAACCTGAGGGTGTGTTCGAACACGTGATGGCCAGCCTGCGGCAAGCCGGCATGACCGAGGTGAAGGAAGGCGCCGAGTGGCTGCGCACCAGCCTGTTCAACTCGGATCGCGATGAAGTGCTGATTCGTTCAAGTGGACAGCCTGGCTACTACGCATCCGACGTCGCGTATCACTATGACAAGTTTGTGTTGCGCGGATTCGACCGGGTGATCGACGTGTGGGCAGTGGATCACCAAAATCAAGCCCGCCGCATGCCCTACCTCATGATGGCGTTGGGGCTGGATCCCAAACGGCTCGACATCGTGCTCTATGATCTGGTGCGGCTCTATCGCGACGGCCAGGAAGTGAAGCTTTCCAAACGCTCCGGAGATATAATCACCGTGGATGAGGTTGTAGATGAGGTGAGTGCGGATGCGGTGCGCTTCCTGCTGCTCACCCGTTCCAACCAGGCGGTGATGGACTTCGACTTGAACCTCGCGGTACAGCAAAACGACCAGAATCCGGTCTATTATGTGCAGTATGCTCACATGCGGATCGCCAGCATCCTGCGTACGGCGGCCGAGCGAGGCTTCGCTGCCGATGCCTGGGCGGACGGCGATCTGAGCCTCTTACGCCATCCGGCCGAGTTGACGCTGCTGCGCAAGATCGCCGAACTGCCGGAAGTGATCGAAAAAGCTGCGGTACAACTTACGCCCCATGCCCTGGCATTCTACGCCCATGATCTGGCGAGCACGCTCACCGCGTTCTACGACGATTGCCGCGTCATTTCGGCTGATCCAGCCGATGCCGCCCTGAGCTGCGCCCGGCTGCGGCTGATGGCCGCGACCAAAGCAGTCTTTGCCCGCGTGCTGGGCTTGCTGGGCGTGACCGCGCCAGAGACCATGTAACACAAGCCAGCGGCTTGTGGGCCGCCCGCAATCCAGCGGATTGCGGTACAGGTAACACATGCCGCTGGCTTGTGGGCCGTCGCAATCCAGCGGATTGCGGCACATGTAACACATGCCGCTGGCTTGTGGGCCGTCGCAATCCAGCGGATTGCGGTACAGGTAACACATGCCGCTGGCTTGTGGGCCGTC
>CAYYTK010000001.1:113087-252641 GCA_964474695.1 uncultured Anaerolineales bacterium | reverse complement strand
AGGTAACACATGCCGCTGGCTTGTGGGCCGTCGCAATCCAGCGGATTGCGGCACAAGACTAAGGAGACCATCATGTCCGCGAGGACGTCACGTTGGCCGATCCTGCTGGCATATACGATGTTGATCCTGGCGATGCTGGCTTGCGGCGGCTTTCAGGTGCGGGTGACGCCGACCGCTGCACCGCCCAAGACCGCAGAACCGACCACGGCGCCGACTGCAACCAAGGCTCCAGCCGCAACATCCGCCCCGACTGCCACGCCGACCCTGGTCAGCGCCACCGCTACCCCAGCACCCAAAGCGCTCATGAAAGTGGTTGCGACCGGCGGGGTGAACGTGCGCGAACAGCCGACCGCCAAAGCCAAACAGATTGGGCGGTTCAATGCGAACGCAATCGTCACGGTAATCGAGGGACCAAGCACAGCAGACAGCTATTCGTGGTGGAAGGTGTCGGCCGGCGATCTGAGCGGCTGGGTCGCAGCCGGCCCTCAAAACGACCCCTGGTTGATTCCTTACACCACCAACGAACAACCTGCCAACCAACCTACCGGAGCGCCCCGGCTGGTGGACCGCGCCATCAAGGTGGGCGATCGCGTGCAGGTGACGACCGACCCGTCCCAGGTGTTGACGATACGCGATTACGCCGGGACAGGCGCGACGCCCGTGGCGAAGGTGAAGCAGGGAGCCCTGTTTACCGTCCTCAGCGGACCTCTCAAACAAGATGGCCTGACCTGGTGGAAGTTGGAGGGCGAGGCCGTTAAGGGTTGGGCCGCGGAGGGGGACGGAACGAATCGCTGGTTGACCCCAGTTGAGTAGCGTCGATCAAAACGTTGCGTTCCCAACCAGGTTTCTTGCAGAAACCTGGTTGGGAACGCAAGCCCCTAGAACTCTATGCTTTCTCCGCGCTGCGGGGCGATGACCTGCTTGAAGCCCACATTACGCAGCTTATCGCTGAGTGTCGATATCGCCTCAGACTCCCCGTGCACCAGGCACACCTTTTGCAGCCGATCTCGATCCAACGGCCGCACCCAAGCCAATAACTCGGCCTGATCCGCGTGTGCACTGTAACCATCAATAGATACCACGCGCGCCCGCACATCGTACTCCCCGCCCAGGATCTTCACGCGGCGAGCGCCATCCAACAACTTGCGGCCCAAGGTGTTCTCCGCCTGGAATCCAATGAAGAGCACGGTGTTCTCGGTGTCTTCGAGATTATTGATGAGATGGTGCAGGATGCGGCCATTTTCTGCCATGCCGCTGGCGCTGATGATGATGGCCGAGCCGTTCAGGTAGTTGAGCTGCTTGCTGCGCACTGCCTCGCGCACGAATTCGACGTTCGGTGAATCGAACGGGTTCGCCCGGTTGCCGCTTGACAGCAAGACGCGCACTTCGGCATCCCATTCCTCCGGATGCATGCGGAAGACCTCCGTCGCGCTGACAGCCAAGGGGCTATCCACAAAGGTCGGCACCGCGGGGATGTCGCCCTCGATCGTCAGTTGATTGAGCGCGTAGACGACCTCTTGAGTGCGGCCCACCGCGAAGGCCGGGATGATCACCTTGCCACGCTTGCGGGCCGCGTCGCGGATCACGTTGCGCAGCATCTTTTCCGCATCACCATGGGTTTGATGGATGCGATCACCGTAGGTGCTCTCCAGGATCAGGATATCCGCGGCGTCCGGCAGCTCAGGGTCTTTCAAGATCGCCATATTGGGCCGGCCGACATCGCCGCTGAAGATCAAGCGCCAGGCCTTGCCCGTGGCGAACTCCTTGATGTCCAGCACGACGAACGCGGAACCCAAGATGTGGCCCGCATTGTAGAAGGTTGCCTGGACGCCATCCGCGACGGGGATCGGACGATGCAGACCCACGCCGATGAACTGGCCCAGGGCAGTCTGGACATCGGCGCGCGTGTACAGCGGCTCCACCGGCGGCAGGTCTTCTTTGGCCCGCTGTTTGTTCAGGTACTCGATATCGCTTTCCTGGATGTGGCCGCTATCCATCAACATATAGACGCACAGATTGCGCGTGGCCGCCGTACACCAGATATTGCCGCCAAACCCTTGCTTGACCAGGTTCGGCAGGTTGCCCGAATGATCGATATGCGCGTGGCTCAGCACGACTGCGTTGATGGTCTTGGGGTCGAAGGGGAACTGCAGGTTGCGCGCGTAAGTTTCATCGCGACGTCCCTGGTACATGCCACAGTCCAACAGGATGCGTTGGTCGTTAACTTCGATGAGGTGCATAGAGCCGGTGACTTCCTGCGCGGCCCCGTGGAATGTGATATGCATGACGCTCCTTTCGCTGGTTGGATTTGGATCATCTTCATCCAGGGGGTATCATACCGCAGATACGGCATGATTGCACATCGCGGCGTTTTCGATTTGCGATTTTGGATTTTCTGTTAAAGAGGCATCATGGATAACACTGCACCGACACCCTTTCGCTTGCGCGACTATCGCCCCGACACGGACATCCCGGCCCTGGTTGCGCTGTTCAATCTCGAATACCCGGACGAGCCGATGACGGTCGAGCAGGAGGAGCACGACGAGCGCAGCTACCCGGCGGGCAACCCCCGCCTGCGCTTTGCCGTGGAGACTGATGGTGGCCGCTTCATCGGCTTCGGCGTTTGCATGTTCCCGTTCTGGATGGAGGCGCCGGGTGTTTACCAGATTTACGGCATCGTCGATCCGGCATGGCGCGGCCGCGGGATCGGGCAGGCACTGCTGGCCGAGCTGGAGCCGTATGCTCGTGGTCAGGGGGCTGAGAGGCTTTGGACCGACTGCCGCGAAAGCCAGGCGCACAGCATCCGCTTCCTGGAAGGGACGGGGTTTACCATCTATGGCATCCGATTCGAACAAACGCTGGATCTGAAGCAATTCGACGCGGCCGCCTGGGCCACGGCCTTCGAACGCGTCGCGGGGGCCGGCTATACGCTCACCACCCTGACCCGGATGCGCACCGCCCAGCCCGAAGCCGACCGCAACCTGTTCGAGTTGTATCGGGCAGCCGTCGGTGACGTGCCATTCCCAGGTGGCGCACGCTTGACGCCGGAATACGACACCTGGCGCAGCGATATGCTGGATGGCCCGGCGAACGAGCCGGAGTTCATCTTCGTAGCGCTGGATGGTGAGCGTATGATCGGCATGACATCCATCATGTTGCCGAAAGAGGGCCCTGCGGTCACCAGCTCGACTGTCGTACTGCGCGAATACCGTGGCCGCGGCATCGCCCTGGCGCTCAAGGTCATGTCGCTCGCCGCGCTACAAAAACGCAGTTACGCCGAGGCGCGCACCCAGAACGATACGGCCAATCCGCCGATCCTGCATCTCAACGAAAGGCTGGGGTACCGGCGGCTGCCGGGGTGGCTGCAGTGGGAGAAACGGCTGCAGGATCAATAGAAAAGGTGAGATTGGCCCCAAACAAGGAAGCCGAGCATGCTCGGCTTCAATCTGTACCCCCAGCGGGACTCGAACCCACGCTTCTAGCTCCGGAGGCTAGCGCTCTATCCACTGAGCTATGGGGGCATTTACATGTAGGATTATAGCACCAGCCGCGCTATGAGGCAAAAAGGGGCAGGGGCAGTGCCTTATGCGCGCCCAGGGCGACCATGAGGGGATCGCCCCTACCGAAATAGCCGCGTCGCCAGCCCGGCTGCCAGCAGCACAGCCAGCGCGGCCAGCACGATCACATCGAGCCTTTTGAGGCTTAGAGGACGATACTGCGTGCGCCGGACCCCCGGTGCGCCCAGCGCGCGGGCTTCCAACGCCCAACCCAGCCGCTCACCGTGCCTCAGCGCGCCGATCACCACTGCCACCAGCACGGGCCGGTATGCCTGCAGCCGCGCCCACAGCCCGCGCTGCGCCAGGTCCAACCCGCGGGCTTGCTGTGCCTCGACTACCTGCTGATACATGCCGGCCAGGATCGGCAGGTAACGCAACGCCAGTGCCAGGGTCAGGCCCCAGCTATAGGGCATCCGCAGCGCGGTAAAGCCGCTGACCATCCCCCGCTGATCGGTAGTGCTGAGCCAGAGGAAGAAGATCAAGCCCAGCGCCAGCAGGCGGCCGGCCAGCACTCCCCCTTGCTGCACCGCGGCGTCCGTCACCCGCAGCGGCCCCCAACTCAACCAGACCGGCCCGGCGCCGATGCCGAACAGCGCGGTCAGCACAAAGATGAAGATCAGCAGTGGCGCGATGCCGCGCAGGAAGCGCCAAATCCGCGACCAGCCCACCTGGGCGCATGCCAGGAGCAGCAAGCCGAACGCGCTCACGGCCAGGCTCGCCCAGAAGCTGGACCACAAGAAGGTCAGGGTGCAGGCCACGACCACAAACGCCAGCTTCACCCGGGGATCGAGGGCGTGAACCCATGTCGCACGGCGCACGTAGGCATCGAACTCAGCCGGCATCGCGCCCCCCCCTTTTCGCGGCGTCAACCTGCGCGGCCGGACGGGCCTGCGCCTGCGAGAGCACCTTCCAGGCCGCGACAAAATCGGCGTTGGTCAGGAGGCCGGTGCTCAAGCCGAGCGGCGCCAGCCGCTGCGCCAAACGCACAACCGGCGGCACCGCCAGGTGCGCCTGCATCAGCACGTCGGGGCATTCGAACAGGGCGGCGGGCGCGCCGTCGAACAGCACCTTTCCAGCCAGCATCACCACCGCACGGGTCGCGTATTCCGCCATCAGGCGCATGTCGTGGGTGATCAGGAGCACCGTGCCCCCCTGGCGGTTGAATTCCGACACGGCTGCCATCAGTTCCTGCTGGCCACGACTGTCCAGCCCGCCGGTCGGTTCATCCAGCACCAGCACGCGGGGCCGGGCGGCCAATACTGCGGCCAGGGCCACCTGCCGGCGCTGGCTTGTTCCCAACACCGCTGGCGGCAAATGCGACTTGCCGACGAGTCGAAAACGGTCCAGCGCCTCGGCCACCCGTTGGGCCACCTCTGCCCGGGGCAATTCTTGCAGGCGCAAGGCAAAAGCTGTTTCTTCCGCCACCGTAGAGGCAAATATCTGGTGGTCCGGGTTCTGAAAAGCATAACCCACCGTGCGCGCCAGCACAGGCACGCGCGTGGTCTGCGTATCCTGGCCATCGATCAACACCCGGCCGGCCGTGGGCCGCAGCAGCCCGTTGAGCAGCTTCGCCAGGGTTGTCTTGCCAGAGCCGTTGGGCCCGAGCAGCGCGACGAATTCACCCGGCGCCACCGCCAGATCGACCCCCTGCAGCGCAGGCGTGCCATCCGGGTAGCGGTACGCGACCCCCTGCAGGCTGATCTGCGGGCCGCCGGAATGAGATTGCTTCGTCGGGCTGCGGCCCTCCTCGCAATGACTGTCGCTGGGTAACTCAACACGCCCCGCGGCAGGCCGGTCGCCGGAGGGCGACCTCGGGAACTCCGAACGGAGCGGAGCACCCTGAGCGGCGGGGCCGTGCGGTTCCGGCCCCGCAGTCGAAGGGGCGGAGCGGCCATCGCGTAGGGCCGCATCCTTCGACTGCGCCGGGGCCCCGCCCTCGGCTCCGCTCAGGATGCTTTCGTCGGCGGTTCCATTTGAAATTCCTGAATTAGCGCCCAACAGATCCGCCCTGAGCTGCGCGTAGGCCTGGCCGACGGCGCAGAAGCTGTACACGCGCCCCGTCCGCTGGCCCAGGAGATGCGCCAGTTCAGCGAGTTGCGGCGCGCCGATGCCCCACTCCTGCAGGCGCGCGACCTGCGCGAAAACCTCATGAGGCGGACCGGACAGACCGATCCGGCCCTCATGCAACACCAGCACACGATCAGCGAGACGGGCAACCAGCTCCAGATCCTGGGTGGCCACCAGCACGGCCAACTGCCAGCGCCGCGCCAGCTCGATCAGGACGTTGAAAATCGCGGTTTTGCCGGCCGGATCGAGGTTGGCGGTGGGATCGTCCAGCACCAACACGGTGGGACGCATGGCCAGCATGGCAGCGATGGCAACGCGCTGCTTCTCGCCGCCTGAGAGGTGCAGGGGAGAGCGGTCCCGGTAGGCAGATAACCCCACGGCTTCCAATACCCAGGCTACACGCTCATCGATCTCATGGGGCGGCAGGCCGAGGTTCTCCGGTCCGAACGCGACCTCATCCTCGACACACATCTGAGTGAGCTGCGCCTCGGGATCCTGAAACACCAGGCCGGCCCGCCGGGCCAGGGCCGCAACGGGGTGCCGCCGCGTATCGAGGCCCGCCGCGATCACCTGGCCCCGAAAGCGGCCGCCCGTGGCCTGGGGCACCTGGCCGTTCAGGCTCATACATAAAGTGGTCTTACCGCAGCCGACGCGGCCGATCAGCGCAACCAGCTCCCCGCGGTCCACCTGGCAGGTCACGCCCTGCAAAACGTCCGCGGCCGGCCCATCCGCCGCGTCAGACAAAAGCGGCGGGTAGGCGTAGTGCAGGTCAGTGATGGAGATGGCGGGCGGGGTGGGAGAGATCATGGGTGTTGCGCATTGCGTACTACGTGATGCGTGATGCGTGATGCGTGATGCGTCAGAAACTCCAAACTATCCGGATTCGAGGCTTTAGCCGGTCTACCGCACGGTCCAGATAAGCCAGTGACCGGCTGAAGCCTCTATTCCGGCACGCCGTCGAGTGACGACCATTCACGCCCCAAGTTTCACGCAGTACGCAATACGCAGTACGTCCTCACTTCGGCAAGAACGAGTCATCCACAAAATCCGCATACGTCAGGTCGCGTGCCACCAGCCCTTTCTCCTTCAGCCACACGGCCACATCAGCAACCTCGGCTTCGGTGGGCACGCCGCGACCGGGGAACGGCGGCATACGATAGCTGTCCTGGATCGAGGCCGGCACGCGGCCCTGCTCCATCAGGACGCCGCGGTACTTCTCGGGGTTGGCGTTCAACTCGCTAACGGCCTTCTCCCAGGCCATAAGGAACTTCTTGATCGTTGCCGGCTTGGCCTTCAGTGCGTCCGTGGTGAAAATGAGCACCGACTGGGAAAGGCTTGCGTACTTCGAGTCTTCCACCACCACCTTGGCGCCCGCCGCGATCGCACCCTGGGCGAGCGGATCGGGGAGCACCGCAACCTGGATGTTGCCGCTCATCAACTGCTCGTAGCGCACCGTAATGGCGCCGACCTCAATCTTAACGATCTCCTCCGGCTTCAGGCCCTCGGCAACCAGCATGCGGTCGGTCAAATACTCGATGGCGGTGTTGTAACTGACGCCGACCGGCACCCCCTTCACATCCGCCGGTCTGGAAATCGCGCTCTGCGGACTGGCCAACATGCGAAACAGCGGCGCATCCGGGAATGGCCGCCGCGCGGTGTAGACGGCCTTGACCTTGGCCGTATCCTTATTCAGCAGACCAACACTCGGCAGATCGGTCAATACGCCGTCCGCCTGGCCCGTCTGGATGAAGACATCGCGCTCTTGCGGGCTCTTCACCGGCACGGTTTCCACCTGGATGCCCTGCTCGGCAAAATAGCCGTTCTGCTGCGCGATGAAGATGGGGATCACATCCAGCACCGGAATCAATGCCAGTTTCAGTTTGCCATCTTCAGCCGGCGGCGCCGGCGCGCAGGAGGTCAGGATGGAGGTCAGCAAGACGACTGATATCAGACAAGTGCTCACGATACGAAACAATCTGGACATCTCTCTCCTACTCCCAAGGTCCTCACGTCAAACGGGGCCAGATCGCTTGCACACAAATCAGCCCGGTTGACCGGGCGCCCCAGCGCAGCACAAGCCGTTCACGGTCGTGCGATCTCTACTTGCGCTTGCCGCTCGTCGACGACGGCGGCGCGGGTTTCTGGCTGGGCAGCTCCCCTGGCGTGGGCCGGCTGCGGCGCCAGGGCACAACAGGCGGCTCGCCCACCTCTTCGGCCTCCTCTTCCGGCTCCCAATCTTCCCACTCCGGCTCCCAGGCCGAGACGGACGGCTGCGCTGTCAGTTTATAGACGAGGTAACCCAAACCCAAAGTCACAACCAACGCGACCAGGGTGCCTTGCCACTGGCTCAAATCAAACCAGTGGTGCAGGAGCAGCCCGATAGCAGCCACACCTAACGAGCCGGCGGCAGCAACAATCAGGGCCACCGCAGCGATCAGCAAGGCAACCAGAAGACCCGCAAACAGACCCCGCATCGTACTTGTTCTCCTCTTGAGATGGATCACTGGTATTATAACACACCCGTCTCACAAAAGATGTGAGATCACCACCCGAACCCCGATGCCGATCAGAATCAGGCCGCCGATCACCTCCATGCGCTTACCGAACGCATCTCCCAACCGCCGGCCGAGCCGCAGGCCGATCAGCGACATGCCGGCGGCCACGATTCCGATCACGACCGCGGGATAGAGGATCTGAACGCGCAACATGGCCAGCGACAGACCGATGGCAAACGCGTCGATGCTGGTCGCGATCGAGAGCATGACCAGGGTGGCGCCGCGCGAGGGATCGGCCGGGTGTGACTCGCCATCAGGGTCCAGGCCCGAACGAATCATGCGCGCGCCGACGAACGCCAGCAACGCGAAAGCGATCCAGTGATCGAAGCCTTCGATCAAGGCCGCGACGGAGGTCCCGGCCAGCCAGCCCAGCACCGGCATCAGCGCCTGGAACAGGCCGAAGTGAAACGACAAGCGGAACGCGGGACGCGGGCCCTCAATGTGCCGCGTTGTACCCGCGCCCAAACACACCGCAAACGCATCCATCGCCAGGCCCAGGGCAATCAGGAAAACCTCAAGAAAGGACATCTTGTTCCAAGGCTGTGTCTCGTGGGCAAAAACAGCCGATTGGCATTGGGTGCAGAAAAGCAGCCCTGCCAACCGGCGTTGACTGGATAGTCAGATAATCTTCCGGATTCGAGGCTTTAGCCGGTTTCCTCAGACGGTGAGAGCAACCGGCTGAAGCCTCGATTCGAATTCACTAACAACCTATTGCTTCTCGTACGGCACGCCATCCGCGGCAGGGGCCGCAGCGCGGCCAACGACGCCGGCCAACACGATCATGGTCACGATGTACGGGGCCATGAGCAGGAATTCGGATGGAATACCCACCCGCAAGATCTGCAGCTTGACCTGCAGCGAGTCCGCGAAGCCGAACAGCAGCGACGCGAAGAAGGCGCCGATGGGCGTCCACTTGCCGAAGATCATGGCCGCCAGGCCGATGAAGCCCTTGCCGGCAGTCATCACCTCGTCGAAGCGGCCGACCGAGCCGATGCTGAAATACGCGCCGCCCAGGCCCGCGATCGCGCCGCCGAGGATCACGTTGATGTAGCGGGTCCTGAACACATTGACGCCCAACGTGTCGGCCGCCTTCGGATGCTCGCCCACCGCGCGAGTCCGCAGCCCCCACGGCGTGTAGAACAGCAAGATGTGAAGGGCGACCACCAACAGCATCATGAGGTACACGATGATGGTGTTCTCGAAGAAGATCGGGCCGATGACCGGAATCTTGGAGAGCAGCGGGATGGGAATCGCCTTGAACGTGCCCGAATTGTTCAGCAGGTCGCCGCTGCGCTCAAGAAAGCGCGAAGACAGGTAGCTGGTCGTGCCGGTGGCGAAGATATTGATCGCCACGCCGCTGATGATCTGATCCACCTTGTAGCGAATGGCCAGGACGGCGTGCACGGAGGCAAGCAGCGCACCGGTCAGGATGGCGACGATCAAGCCGACCCACAGGCTATCGGTGACGCTGGCGGTCACGACAGCCGTCTGCGCCGACAGCAGCATCATGCCTTCGATGCCGATGTTCGTCACGCCCGCGCGCTCGCTGATCACGCCGCACAGCGCGGCCAGCGCAATGGGCGTGGCGCGCACCAGCGAGCTGCTCAACATGCCGACCAGGTTGAACGACTTGCCGCGCGCCGCCCACACCAGGAAGGCGATGATGAAGAACCCGGCGACCAGCCCGATGATCAGGCCGGCACGCTTGAAGCCGCGCGCGATCTGGGCCGCGCCCAGGAAGATGGACACGGCAGACAGGAGATAGATCGTGGCCGTGGTCGGCAGCTTAAGGTCAGGCATCTTGAGCGCCTGCGAGCCGCTGCCCGGATTCATGCCGAACTTCGTAACCAACCCGCCTTCCAGCCCGAGGCCGAAGAGCAAAAAGATCGAAAGGCCGATCAGCAGAAGCACGACGCCCGTGATCCGGCTGCGCCGGATTTCGGCAGGGAGCGCCCTGGTTGCAGTTGCAGTAGTCATGTGGTCATCTCCTCCCTGTCAGCCTCACGATCCCCACCCACGGCTGAGCACGACCTTCTCAGCCGCCAGCTTCCGCAGGCGATACAGCCCGCGGATGATGTCGGGCGCCGCGACGAAGACGATCACCAGAGCCTGAATGATCGAGATGATATCGATCGGGATGTTGGCCAACGACTGCATGGTGGTCGCGCCGCTGCGCAGGAAGCCCCATAACAAGGCGGCCAGCACCACACCGACGGGATGGCTCTTGCCGACCAGGGCGATGGCGAGGGCGTCAAAGCCGTAACCCGCGGAAAAGCCCTGGCCGACCCAGTAGTCCACGCCCAACACCTGGCTGGCGCCAGCCAGCCCGGCCAGGCCGCCGCTCAGCGTCATGGCAAGGACAATGGTGCGGGTGATGCTCATGCCGGCGTAGCGGGACGCGTCCGGGTTGGCGCCCACGGCCCGGATCTGAAAACCGACCGTGGTCTTGAAGAGCAGCCAGAAGACGATGGCCGCCACAATGAGCGCCAGGAAGAACCCGACATTGATCCGCAGCGGATCGCCGAACAGCCGCGGCAGCTCCGCGGATGGCTGGATGTACGGGGTTACGGGCCGGAAGCCGGGCGCCTTCATGGGGCCGTTGATCAGCCAATCGCTCAGGCGATAGGCGATATAGTTCATCATGATGGTGTTGACCACCTCATGGCCGCCGGTTTTTGCCTTCAGCCAGCCGGGAATCGCGCCCCAGAGCGCGCCGACGACGAACCCGCCCAGGATGGCCAACGGCAGATGCAGGTACCACGGCCAGCCGACCAGGCTGTAGCCGACAAACGCCGCGCCCAACGAACCCATGAAGAACTGGCCCTCGGCGCCGATGTTGAACAGGCCGGCCTTGAAGCCCAGCGCGACGCCAAGCCCCGCGAAGATATAGGGGGTCGAGGCTGTCAGGCTCTCCGTGATGGGGTAGAAGGCCTGCCGCATGGCAGCGGCGTCCCCGCTCCCCAACGCACGGATCATCTCGGGCACGCTGCCAAACGAGCCGCGGAAAAGCGCGCCATACGCCGTCGAGATGGATTTCCAGGCCGCGGCGAACGCTGCGCCAGGCGCCTGGAAGAACTTACCGAAGGCAGCCACCACCGCGGGATCGGTAACGATAATGACGATCGCGCCGATGATCAAGCCCGTCAGCACGGCCAACAGCGGAATCAGCATGGTTTGCAGGGCTGAACCCCGCCGGACGGGCTGCTTGCGCCCGCCGCCGGCCTTCGCCGGGGCGGCTTGCGGCGCCGGAGCGACTGTGGGTTGAGTATTGTTCAACGGTGCCTCCTCGGACGGTGTCCCTAGAATACCCGCTCGATGACGCCCTGATCGCTGACCGGCTTTGCTGCAGCCGCAGCATCAGCAGGCTTGATGCCGGCCATCAGCAGCCCGAGGTACTCCTTGGTGACCCCCGCGGCAGGCACGATGTCCAGAATCTGACCCTTGTACATGACGGCGATGCGATCGGACAGCGCCAAGATCTCATCCAGCTCGGAGGAAACGACGAGCACAGCCGCGCCCTCATCGCGCTTCTGGATGATGCGCGAGTGGATGTACTCGATCGACCCGACGTCGAGGCCGCGCGTGGGCTGAGACGCAATCAACAGCTTGATCGGCCGCGAGAATTCGCGCGCGATGATCACCTTCTGCTGGTTGCCGCCCGACAACGTCCCCACGTTCACATGGACGTTCGGCGTGCGGACGTCGAACTGGTCCACCAGCTCCTCTGAGGTTGCCATGATCGCTCCCTGCTGCATGTTGAGGCCCTTGGCGAACGGCGGCAGGTAATAGGTGTTCAACGCGATGTTGTCGGAAACCGGGAAGCTCAGCACCAGGCCGTGCTTCTGCCGGTCCTCGGGCACGTGCGCGACCCCCTTCTCCGTGACCTGGCGCGGATTTGCCTTGCTGATGTCCGCGCCCAGGATGCGCACGGAGCCTGTCGCCGGCAGGCGGAGACCGGTCAATGCGTAGACCAGCTCCGTCTGGCCGTTGCCTTGCACGCCGGCCACGCCCAGCACCTCGCCGGCTCGCACATCGAACGTCACCCCGTTCACCGCGACGTTGCCGCGATCATCCAGCGCCACCATGTCCTTGACTTCAAGGACGGGTTCGCCGGGGGTGGGCGGCTTCTTGTCCACGACCAGGTTGACGTCGCGGCCCACCATCAGGGAGGCCAGGTGCTGCGGATCGGTTGCTTTCGGGTCGACCGTGCCCACGGTGCGCCCCAGGCGCAACACGGTGATCCGGTCGGCGACGGCCATCACTTCCTTGAGCTTGTGCGTGATGAAAATAATGGACTTGCCCTGGGCGATGAGCGAGCGCAGGACGGCGATCAGGCCTTCGACCTCCTGCGGGGTCAGCACCGCGGTCGGCTCGTCGAGGATCAGGATATCGGCGTGGCGGTAGAGCACCTTGATGATCTCGACGCGCTGCTGGGTCCCAACCGACAAATCCTTGACATAGGCATTGGGATCAACCTCCAGCCCGTGTTCCTTGCCGATCTCCTCGATGCGCTTCGCCACCTGCTCTCGGTCCAGAAACACGCCGCGCGTCGACTCGACGCCGAGCATGACGTTTTCGGTGACCGTCATCACAGGCACGAGCATGAAGTGCTGGTGCACCATGCCGATGCCGCGCGCAATGGCGTCGTTTGGCCCGTGAATATCCACCTTCTCGCCGCGGACCAGGATCTCGCCCTCGTCCGGCTTGTACAGGCCGTAGAGGATGTTCATCAGCGTGGTCTTGCCCGCACCGTTTTCGCCGAGCAGAGCCAGGATTTCGCCCTGCTCCAGAGTCAGGTCGATGTGGTCGTTGGCAAGCACGCCTGGGAAGGCTTTGGTGATTCCGCGCAGTTCCAGTACTGGTGGCATGCCGATCTCCTAGTTTGATGCCTGGTATGGGCAAAGCATTCCTGGGCAGATCTGCCGCTTCGAGAGGATTGTGAGCTGATGCGCGATCTCCGGTTGCGAATGGAGTGCGCCGGAATGCTTCGCCCCTACATTGACGATAGATGAGGGCCAGGGGAGCGCTCCCCTGGCCCTGGTCCTACCCGAGTTACTTCAGAACGTCATCGATCACGATCTTGCCGCCGATGATGTCCTGCTTGAGCTGATCCAGCTCGGTCTGCAGGCTCGCCGGCACCTTGCTGGCGAAATCATGGAACGGCGCAACGCCCACGCCGCCATCCTTCAGGGTGCCCACGTAGGTGCCGCCCTTGAAGGAGCCATCGGCCACCGCCTTCACTGCGTTGAACACGGCCACGTCCATGTTCTTCATCACGCTGGTCAGGTAGGTCTCCTTGAATTCAGGCGAGGATTCGTACCAGTCGGAGTCCACGCCGACGATCATGCAGCCCTTCTCCTTGCAGGCCGCCGCCGAACCCAGGCCCACCGGCCCGGCCACCGGCATGATCACGTCCGCACCTTCATCCACGAACGACTCGGCAATCTTCTTCCCGTCATCCGTCGACTCGAAGTTGCCCGCAAACACGCCCTCACCCTTGGCCGTGTCCCAGCCCAGCACCTCGACCGCCGTGCCCTTCACCTGGTTGTGATACTTCACGCCGGCCTCGAAGCCCTTCATGAAGATCGTGACGGTCGGGATATTCAGCCCGCCGAACGTCGCCACCTTCCCGGTCTTCGTCGCCGCCGCCGCCGCATAACCGGCCAGGAAACCCGCCTCGTCCGTCTGGAAGGTCAGACCCAGCACGTTGTCCAGCGCTACGTCCGACCCGCAGTCCTTGCCCACCACCGCACCCGGCCAGCAGTCGGGATAGGTGTAGTCCACGATCGCGAACTTCAGATCCGGGTTCGCCTTCGCCGCCGCCGCCGTGTCCACGCCCAACAGGAAGCCAACCGTCACGATCAGGTCCAGCTTCTCGCTGACGAGCTGCTGCACGTTCTTGGCGTAGTCCGCCTGCTGCTGCGATTCCAGGTACTTGCCGGTGGCGCCCAACAGACGCTCGGCATCCTGGATGCCCTTCCACGAGGTCGCATTGAAGCTCTTGTCGTCGATGCCGCCCATGTCCGTCACCTGGCCGACCGACACCTTCTTCAGCTCGGGGGCCGCGGCGGCAGCGAGGACGTCATCGATCTTGATCCGGCCGCCGATGATGTCTTTCGTGATCTGATCCAGCTCGGTCTGCAGGCCGGCCGGGACCTTGCTCTCGAAATCATGGAACGGCGCAACGCCCACGCCGCCATCCGACAGGGTGCCCACGTAGGTGCCGCCCTTGAAGGAGCCATCGGCCACCGCCTTCACTGCGTTGAACACGGCCACGTCCATGTTCTTCATCACGCTGGTCAGGTAGGTCTCCTTGAATTCAGGCGAGGATTCGTACCAGTCGGAGTCCACGCCGACGATCATGCAGCCCTTCTCCTTGCAGGCCGCCGCCGAACCCAGGCCCACCGGCCCGGCCACCGGCATGATCACGTCCGCACCTTCATCCACGAACGACTCGGCAATCTTCTTCCCGTCATCCGTCGACTCGAAGTTGCCCGCAAACACGCCCTCACCCTTGGCCGTGTCCCAGCCCAGCACCTCGACCGCCGTGCCCTTCACCTGGTTGTGATACTTCACGCCGGCCTCGAAGCCCTTCATGAAGATCGTGACGGTCGGGATATTCAGCCCGCCGAACGTCGCCACCTTCCCGGTCTTCGTCGCCGCCGCCGCCGCATAACCGGCCAGGAAACCCGCCTCGTCCGTCTGGAAGGTCAGACCCAGCACGTTGTCCAGCGCTACGTCCGACCCGCAGTCCTTGCCCACCACCGCACCCGGCCAGCAGTCGGGATAGGTGTAGTCCACGATCGCGAACTTCAGATCCGGGTTCGCCTTCGCCGCCGCCGCCGTGTCCACGCCCAACAGGAAGCCAACCGTCACGATCAGGTCCAGCTTCTCGCTGACAAGCTGCTGCACGTTCTTGGCGTAGTCCGCCTGCTGCTGCGACTCCAGGTACTTGCCGGTGATGCCCAATTCCTTCTCGGCATCCTGGATGCCCTTCCACGAGGTCGCATTGAAGCTCTTGTCGTCAATGCCGCCCATGTCCGTCACCTGGCCGACGGTGATGCCGGCCGGCTTAGTCTCCGGGGCCTGGGTCGGTTCAACGACCGGGGCCTTGGTCGGTTCGGCAACCGGGGCCTTGGTCGGCTCAACAACCGGGGCCGGCGTCGGGGTGGCCTTCGTGCCGCAGGCGGTCAAGACCATGGACAAGATGAGCACCAGGCTCAAGATCGAAAACAGTTTGGTACGCATGTGAAAGTCTCCTCCTTAGTGGAATTCAACTGGGTAACGTCTTGTGGTGCAATTCAGGGGCATCGTTTGACAAGGAGTGGCTGGCCCACGATTCGTTTCTGAAGAGTGAACGCAGCATCCCTGCCATCAAAACCAGGTGATCACCTCCCTTCAGTGAGACAGCTATGCAGCGCCGTACTTGAGCTGAGGTGCGCTGCGCGACCTTGCGTCAGCAATTTCATGAATGGGCGTCTGCCCAAGGCACTTACGGCAGATTCTCAGAAGCGATAAACGGTGAGACGTGCCACCATTCAAGTCTAAATCATTATACCCAAGGTCAAGCCGCTTCGCAAATCGGCTTCAGCGCAAATCATGTCTCGGCAGGTTTTGACAGTCTCCGCATCCGCGAGTATAATTTTTCTACAGAACTATAGAGAAATTAAGGGAATGCAGTATGGCCATCCGGGAAATCGTCACTTTAGGACATCCGACCCTGCGCCGCAGAGCGCATAAGGTCACCAAGTTCGGGCCGGAGATCAAGCAACTGGTCGACGACATGATCGAAACGATGCGCGCCGCGCCCGGGGTCGGCCTGGCCGCGCCGCAGGTCAATGTACCTGAGCGCGTGATCGTGGTGGAGTTGCCCGCGGATGAGGAGACCGGCGATCCGGCCGAGCTGTACGCCGTCGTGAACCCGGAGATCATCCGAGCTTCCCGTGAAGTCGAAGAGGGCACAGAAGGGTGTCTATCGATCCCCGGCTACCTGGGCGAGGTGGAGCGCAGCATAGAAATCATCGTGCGCGGCCAGGATGTCTACGGCAAGGCGCAGCGGATCAAGGCCTACGATTACCTGGCCCGCATCTTCCAGCACGAGATCGACCACCTGGAAGGGGTGCTGTTCATCGACCGGGTGTCCGACCCGGCTAAGATCCACAAGATCACCGAAGAAGAAGCTGCGGAGGCCACGGGCGAGGCCGCCGAAGCGGTGGCGCTGATGGGAAAGCAGGGATCATAGGATCAAACGGATCAGCTTTTGAAAGCGAAAGACCAGGTTTCACATCGAAACCTGGTCTTTTTGCGTTGTAGGGTTGCCAACTTTGCGGAAAAGTTGGCAACCCCTGACTGAGCCGGATCAGATCGCGTCCAGCGTCTTCTCGGTCTGGGGATCGAACAGGTGCATGTTGTCCATGTTGAGCACCAGGTCCAGCGACTCCCCAATGTGCGCGGTCGTGCGCGGATCGACGCGGGCGATGAACTGCTTCTTGCCGGTCAACAGGTACAGGTAGATTTCGTTGCCCATCAACTCGGTGACGTCCACCTCGGCTGTGATCGGCGCAGGGGTGATGCCGGGCGCCTGGAACTGCTTGGGCGAGATGTCCTCGGGCCGGATGCCGAACACGACCTTCTGGCCTTTCGCCGGCAGATACTGGGCCTTCTTGTTCTCCGGCACCGGCAGCTTGAACGTCCCGCCGTCCACGAACAGCTTGCCGTCCTGCTCCACCAACGTTGCCTCGAAGAAGTTCATGGATGGGCTGCCGATGAAGCCCGCGACAAAGATGTTGCCCGGATGGTTGTACAGATTCTGCGGCGAGTCGATCTGCTGCAGCAAGCCATCCTTCATGACCGCGATGCGGCTGGCCATCGTCATCGCTTCCACCTGGTCGTGGGTCACGTAGATGAACGTCGTGCCCAGGCGCTGCCACAGCTTGCTGATGTTGGCGCGCGTCTCGACGCGCAGCTTCGCATCCAGGTTCGAGAGCGGTTCGTCGAAGAGGAAGACCTTGGGGCTGCGCACGATGGCGCGGCCGACGGCCACACGCTGGCGCTGGCCGCCGGAGAGGGCCTTCGGCTTGCGGTCCAGGTACTGGGTGATGCCCAGAATCTCAGCGGCTTCCTTGACTTTCTTGTCGATCTCCGCCTTGGGGGTCTTGCGCAGCTTCAGGCCGAACGCCATGTTGTCGTACACGCTCATGTGCGGGTACAGCGCATAACTCTGGAACACCATCGCAATATCGCGATCCTTGGGCGGCACGTCGTTGACCACGCGATCACCGATCTTGATCTGACCTTCGGAGATCTCTTCCAGGCCCGCCAACATGCGCAGGCTGGTGCTCTTGCCGCAGCCCGACGGGCCGACGAAGACGATGAATTCCTTGTCCGCGATCTCGATGTTCAGATCCCGGACGGCGACCACATCGCCGTAGCGCTTGTAGATGTGTTCAAAGGATACACTGGCCATGGGTGTTAAACTCCTAACGCAGATTTTGAAGATGCTAAAGCAAACCTGGAACTGCCGTGCAGTCCAGGCAAGCCGGGCAGACAGAACTGTTCGGTCGAGTGTCGACGTTCCCGACTAGATGGCTAGGCCTCGCCTCCGCACACCCAATGGCCAAGACCAGGCTCCGTACGACACACCGGGCTCGCAAGCCATAACCGCTCTGCCGCGGCCGCGCAAGTATCGAATAGGCATAAGAAGGATCATGGGGGTATCATGAAGCGAACTGAGACACAAACAGGAACACTGACGCGCCTTCACACGCGAAGGCGTGTCAACCCTCTGCACACGGCTCAGCCCTGGCGGTGCACCTCCTGTCTCACATAGATCCCGGAGCGGGGAATGAAGCTGCTTCCGGCACAACACGCGATGCCTGGCCGCATCAGCACTGTATGTCCGGCAACGGGCTAAGTCTAGCATAGGCGCGCCAGACCTGCAAATTCCAGAAATCGCGAACGTGTTATAATTCCCACCATGACACCTTCAGACATCGACCTACGTCACCCCCAAAGGAAGTTCACGCGGCGGGACAACTTGCTCGTGCTGCTGGCCGGAGTCACCATCCTGGCCCTTCTGGCCGCGCCCCCGCACAATCTGCTGGACAAGGCCGACCATGCGGCGTTTGCCGTTTGCCATCGCATCTCCGAACGCACTTTCATCTTTGCGGGCCGGCCGCTACCTTTGTGCGCCCGGTGCAGCGGCACCTATCTGGGGGCGCTCGCAGGGCTGATGGTGTTGATTGTGCGCGGGCGAGGGCGCGCTGCAGGACTACCGAAGGGCCGGTATCTGGCCGTGCTGGCGGTGTTTCTGGCTGCCTGGGCTGTCGATGGCGCGAATTCGTTTCTGACGTTCTTCCCGGACCTGCCGCACCTGTATGAGCCGGGCAACCTGCTCCGGCTCATCACGGGCATGCTGGAAGGGCTGACCATCGCCGCCTTCCTGCTCCCGGTGCTCAACCTGGCGCTGTGGACGACGCCTGCCCCGGCGTGCTCCGTCGACTCCTGGGCCGACCTGGCCTGGCTGCTGGCCGGCGGAGGGGTCGTCGCCGGCCTGGTGTTCAGCGAATGGCCCCCGCTGCTCTACCCGTTAGCCCTCGTCAGCGGGGCCACGATAGTACTCCTGTTGGGGCTGGTGAATACCATGTTGGCCATCATCGTTCTGCGTCGAGAAGGGTGCGCGACGCGTTGGCAGCAGATCGCCGCGCCGCTGCTGCTCGGCCTGGCGCTGGCGCTTGTCGAGATCATGCTGATCGGCCTCGGCCGCGCAGCCTTGACGGAATACATGGGACTGCCGATCTGATCCGGCCCCTGCTCCCGACGCGAACGGGCCGCATCCGCTTCTATAGATTGCGAAGGGTGACGCGCGCCCGTGCCGCTTCAACTTCAGCCAGCGAAGGCAACCCGTGCCCGATGTGGCTGATGGCGGTCATCGAGAACCCCGTCGCCAGGCGAGCGCATTCGGCCAGCGAAAGGCCGCGAATCTTGCCCGCGACCGTGCCGGCAACCATCGCATCGCCGGCGCCCACCGTGCTCTTGACGTCAACGTGAGGCGGCACGGCCCAGACGATCTCGTTGCCTTCGATATAGATGGCGCCTTCCTTGCCCATGGACACGACCACGCTCGCGATGTTGTGGCGCTCCATCAGGGAACGCGCGACCCGCACGATCGCATCGCCCGTCTCCAGCTTCTCACCGACGAATTCGCCCAGCTCATCGGCGTTCGGCTTGATGAGCCACGGCCCTGCGGCCATCGCCTGCCGGAAGCCCTCGCCGCTGGTATCGAGCACAACCTTCTTACCGGCCAGCGTCTTAATCATCTCCCCGTAGATCCCCGCGGACACCCCGGCAGGGATGCTGCCAGAGAGCACGAACCACTCGTGGTCGGCCGCCAGCTCCTTGAGAATCTCGAACAGGCGCACGATATCGGCCGGCTCGGGCGCCTGACCGGGGAAATTGATGTCAGTGGTGCGATGCTGGGCCATATCCGAAATCTTCACGCCGATGCGGGTGGAACCCGCGATGCGCACGCAACGATCTTCGATCCCCTTCTTCGTAAACAGGCGGCGGAAGATCTCGTCATTATCTCGGCCCAGGAACCCGGTGACCGTGGCGGGCTGGCCGAAGTCGGACAGGAACGAAGCTACGTTGATGCCTTTGCCGCCTGCGTCCATCCGAGAGTCCTGCACCCGGTTCACGGTCCCGGCCGAGAAGTTCGGGATCGAGATGGTTTGATCGATAGCCGGGTTAACGGTGACAGTGACGACCCTGGTACCTTGGTTCATAATTCTCTCCTCACAGCACCGGCAGCACGCGGTCCGCACAGTGCGCTCGCTCGTCCGCAGCACCGTCGGATGGAGCCCGTCTGCCATGCTTTGCCAGCATGGGGTGCCCGCAATCCATCTCGCCCTTGTCGCCTGGTCAGCCGAATCTTGCTTCGTAGTCATCCATCGCCGCGCTCACCACCTGGCGCGCGTGAGGCGCCCCGTAGACTTCCTGGATGACCATGGGGGAGGGCTCGCCAGGCACCATTTTGTAGGTCGAGAAGTAGTGTTGAAGCCGTTCTACAAAGCGCGGAGGGATATCGGAGATGTCATCGGCGGAGCCCCAGATGTTGTCATTGTAGAGCACCGCGATGATTTTGTCATCGGCCACGCCGTGATCGATGGCACGCAGCCCGCCAACCACCACGGCATCTATCAGCACTTCCGGCCGGCTGATGGGCCGCTCGCTGAGCACGCAGATATCCAGAGGATCGCCGTCGGCTTTACTCACCTCCGGCGAGAGCGAAGCTACCTTTGCCGCGCAGTAGGTGCGCGGAATGAACCCATACAGTGCTGGCGGCACGGAGGATGAACGTTGGGGGCGGTCCACCCGCAAATAGCCGGTGATCTTGTCGATCTCGTATTTGACGCTGTCAAAAGGAGTGATTTCGATATAGGCTTGAACGATGCGGGGAGGATCTTTGCCGGCGGAGAGGCCATGCCAGGGATGGGCTCGGAACGGATCAAATCGAGCGATGCTTCCCATGCTGCACTCCCTAAGTAGGCTGAGATTTCACTTATATCATGCTCTCTTAAGCTTGTCAAGCCACAACTCAAAAATCCAAGTGCCCGTATTGAGATATCCTGGCTGCGCGTTGGATTTGGATGCACAACCCCGCGGAATATGGTATACTGTCCTGGATGCCACTCACGCAGCGGAAACTCTGCGCTCGATTCTGCGTTAAGTGTTTAATAGCGACTGTTGTTCAAGGAGGATGAACATGGATTTCGGTAAGGCATTCACTTTTATGTTCGAGGACCCCGACTGGCTGCGCAAGCTGGGGATCGGCACCCTGGTTGGGCTGGCCGGCATCTTGTTTTCTCCGCTTCTGATCGGCTTTATTCCGCTCATCATGCTGCTCGGTTACACCCTGGATACGCTGCGCAATGTCATGGATGGTCGTGCGCATCCCCTGCCCGACTGGGAAGATTGGGGCGGATTTCTGAGGCGCGGCTTCAGGCTGTGCGCCGCGCTCTTCATTTGGGCCCTCCCCATCATACTGATCGCACTGCCGTTGACCGTCGGCGGCACCCTGACCGATCAAAACAGCAGCGGCACAGAGGCAATCGGCGCTATCCTGATCACCTGCAGCTCGTGCCTGTTGCTCCTGTGGGGCCTGGTTCTGGCCCTGTTCACCCCCGCGATCTACGCCCGGGTGGCCCGCACGGAACGGTTTGCTGCCGCCTTCGAGCTCGGCAAGCTGTGGTCGTTCACCCGCGACAATATCGGCAACGTGGTCATCGCGCTCCTGCTCACCTGGGTGGCGGGCTTGATCGCCGCCGTGATCGCGGGCCTGGGCATCATCGCCCTGGGAATCGGCATCCTGGTGTCGCTCCCCTTCGCTAATCTCTGGCAGTACCTGGTGCAGGCACACTTGTTCGGCCAGATCGGCGCCAGCAGTGTATCGGCCATCGAATAAGCGCGCTGCCCGGCCAGGACGGTGACCTATGATCGATATACTCTCCGCTTTCGGACTATCGGCCTCCAGCGGCCTCAATGCCTACCTGCCGCTGTTGATCGTCGGCCTGCTGGCGCGCTTCACCGACCTGGTCAACCTGAAGGCGCCGTGGAACACCCTGGAAAACCCCTGGGTCCTCGGCGTGTTGGCGGTGCTGCTGGTCATCGAAATAACCGTAGACAAAATCCCTGCGGTCGACACGGTTAACGACGTGATTCAGACGGTCGTCCGGCCGGCTGCAGGCGCGGTCCTGTTCGCCTCGAGCAGCAATGTGGTCAGCGACATGAGCCCCGTGCTGGCGATGGTGTGCGGTCTGCTGGTGGCAGGCGGCATCCATGCCGTGAAGGCGACTGCCCGGCCAGTCATCACCGCGAGCACGGCTGGGGTAGGCAATTCGGTGGTAAGCGCCGGCGAAGACGTGGTCTCCGGCGTGACGGCTACCGTCTCAGTGCTGGCGCCGGCCCTGGCTGCGGCTATCATCATCGGCCTCTTGTTTTTGTTCGCCTGGTGGATGATCCGCCGGAGCCAAAAACAGGACGAGCAGGACGAGTGGAGCTGAGTTCTGCGGGCTGTTGGGCGGAAGGATAGACGCCCAACAGCCTTTCTTGACGGATCATGCCTAACCATTCGCCGCCATCCGTTTCCGTCATCGTCCCCGCGTACAACGCACACGCCACACTGCCGCTGTGCCTGGCAGCACTGTCTCAGCAAGACTATCCCCGCGACCGTTACGAAGTGATCGTCGTAGATGACGGCTCACAGGACGATACAGCCGCCCTCGCCCGGGCTGCGGGCGTGCATGTGATCAGCCAGCCCAATGCCGGTCCCGCGGCCGCGCGGAATGCCGGCGCGGCCCTCGCGCAGAGCGAGCTGCTGTTATTCACAGATGCCGATTGCGCCCCCGTGCCCGGTTGGATCTCCGCCCTCGTCGCGCCCTTTGCCAACGCCGGCCACACGGAGGCCCGCGCAACGGGCAATGCGGTAGCCGGCGCCAAAGGCGCCTACCTGACCCAGCAGGCCGGCTGCGTCCCGCGCTTCACCCAACTGGAGTATGAAGACCGCTACGATCGCATGGCAGGCGCCGAGACGATCGACTTCATCGACACCTACAGCGCCGCGTATCGCCGCAAGATTTTCCAGGCTAACGGCGGCTTCGACACCATCTTTCCCACAGCCTCAGTGGAAGATCAGGAGTTCTCCTTCCGCCTGGCGGAAAAGGGCTACCGGCTGGTATTCGTGCCCCAGGCGCGCGTCTACCACCGCCACAACCCGACCCTGCGCGCCTACGTTCGCCGGAAATTCGGGATCGGCTACTGGAAGGCGCTGCTGGCACACCGCCACCCGGCCCGCCTGGTGAAGGATTCGCATACGCCCCAGGTGCTGAAGGTCCAAATGGTCCTGGCCGCCGCAGCCTTGGCCGCCTCGGCGATCAGTATCGTGTCGGGTGCAGTTGTCGCACTGTCAGGGGGGAGGGTGGGTGCGTGGGCCTGGGAAGCGGCCCTGATCGGAAGCGGGCTGGCGGCCCTGGCCTTTATGCTGACCACGGTCACTTTCCTGGCCAAGGTCTGGCGCAAGGATCGCGGGGTATTGTTGCCGGCGGCCGGGCTGCTGTGGGTGCGTGCGGTAGCGCTCGGCGCGGGGTTCGCCCTGGGGACGCTGCGTTTCCGAAGCCAGGCGGGCGCACGACGCCCGCCGCTCTCCGGACTGCAACGGGTGACCAAGCGGCTGCTGGACCTGGCTGTGGGTGCAGTGGCCTTGACCCTCGCGGCCATCCCGATGGCGCTCATCGCGTTGGCGGTCCGGCTGGACTCGGCCGGGCCGGCCCTCTTCCGCCAGACGCGGATCGGGCAGGACGGCAAGCCTTTTCGCATCCTGAAATTCCGGACCATGATCGAGGGCGCCGAAGCGCTGCTGCCGCAGTTGATGGACCTGGACGCGTTAGGGCAGCCGGCCTTCAAGATTCGCGCCGACCCACGTGTCACGCGCGTCGGCCGCATCCTGCGGCGCTGGAGTTTAGACGAGCTGCCGCAGCTCTTCAATGTGCTGGCCGGGGAGATGAGCCTGGTGGGCCCGCGGCCCGAAGAGGCATCCCTGGTGGCGCGCTACACCGACGATCAACGCCGCCGCCTGGCGGTGAAGCCCGGCATGACCGGCCCGATGCAGATCAACGGCCGCGGCGACCTGTCGTTCGAAGAACGGCTGGCGCTGGAGCTGGCGTACATCGACGCGTATTCACTGCGACGCGACCTCGCGATCCTGCTGCGGACGCTGCCCGCGGTGGTGCGGGGCGAAGGCGCGTACTAGGTGTGAGGTTGGTGGATGGTTGGGCCCTCACCCCCTCTCCCGACCTGCGGGTCGGGAGAGGGGGCAGGGGGGTGAGGGCTTGTCTCGCGCCCCCGTTTCCGTTATAATCACGCTGTGAACACCGCGCACGCACCCGATCTGACCCAAAAGCTCGACACCCTGCCCGAGCGGCCGGGGTGCTACATCTACCGCTCCGCCGACGGCAAGGTGATCTACGTCGGCAAGGCGGTGGTGCTGCGCAACCGCGTGCGGTCCTATTTTCACGAAAGCGCGCGCCACGAGCCGCGCACGCGACGGCTGGTGGCCGAGATCGCAGACCTGGAATGGATCGTTACCGACACCGAGCTGGAGGCGTTGATCCTTGAAAACGAGCTGATCAAGCGCTACCGCCCGCGCTTCAACGTCCGCCTGCGAGACGACAAGACCTACCCCTACATCAAGATCCACTGGCAGGAGGACTTCCCCAAGATCAGCATCGTGCGGCGGATGGAACGGGACGGCGCGCACTACTACGGCCCCTTCACATCAGCCTGGGCCGTGCGGCAGACGCTGGACGTGCTGCGCCGGGTCTTTCCCTACCTCGACTGCACGCGCGATATCACGGGCCAGGACCCCAAGCCGTGCCTCTATTATCATATCAAGCGCTGCGCCGGGCCGTGCATCGGCGCGGTGGACCGCACGGGCTACCGGCAGATCATCGCGGGGCTGGCCGCGTTCCTGGAAGGAGACAGCGAAGCCGTCCTGGCCCAATTGACCGACCGGATGCAGGCGGCGGCCGAAGCCCTCCAGTTCGAGCGCGCGGCCCTGCTGCGGGACCAGATCAAGGCCGCCGCCCAAATCATCGAGCGGCAAAAAGTGGTCAGCAACACGCAGGAGGACGAGGATATCATCGCCTTTGCCCAGGATGCGCGCACCGGAGAGGCCTGCGTGCAGGTCTTCTTCATCCGCCGCGGCAAACTGATCGGCCGGGAGAATTTCGTGCTGGAAGGGGTGGAGGCCGACGCCAACGGCGAGCTCATTACCGCGTTCGTCAAGCAGTATTACGACGAGGCGGCGTTCGTGCCGCCCAGCATCCTGCTGCAGAAAGATCTGGATGAGCGCCAGATCATCGAGCAGTGGCTGCGCAGCCGCCGCGGCGGCGAAAAGGTGCTGTTATCCGTCCCGCAAGACGGAACGAAGGCGGAACTGGTGCAGTTGGCCGGCGAGAACGCCGCAGCCACCCTGGCCGCGCTGCAAGCGCAGTGGCAGGCTGACACCAACCGCCAGACCGAGGCGCTGGGCCAGATCCAGGAGGCGCTGGGGCTGCCGGAACCGCCCGGCCGCATCGAATGCTTCGACATCTCGACGCTGCAAGGCACCAACACGGTCGGCAGCATGGTCGTTTTCGCCAAAGGTGCGCCGGAGAAGAGCGATTATCGGCGCTTCAACGTCAAAGGCCGCGGCAGCCAGGGCGAACCCGACGATTTCGCTTCAATGCGTGAGGTGCTGCGCCGCCGCTTCCGCCGGGCAGTCGAGGAGGCAGTAGCTGATCCGGGGGCCAAAACCCGCAAATCCGATGAGGCGTGGAAGCGGCTGCCCGACCTGCTGATCGTCGACGGGGGCAAGGGGCAATTGAGCGTCGCGACAGAGGTGCTGGCCGAATACGGGCTGACCGAAGTGGTGCCCGTGGCCGGGCTGGCCAAGCAGCGCGAGGAGCTTTTCCTGCCGGGCCGCGGGGACAGCATCCTGCTGCCGCCAGGCAGCCAGGGGCTCTTCCTGGTCCAGCGCATCCGCGACGAAGCGCATCGCTTCGCGATCACCGCGCACCGGGAGAAGCGCAGCAAAATGGCGGTGGCGTCCCAGTTGGACGCGGTGCCCGGCATCGGCCCGGCGCGGCGCAAGGCGCTGCTCCGCCATTTCGGCTCGCTCGAGGCGGTGCGGCAGGCATCCGTGGAGGAACTGGCCGCCGTACCTGGCATGACGCAGGCCGCGGCGCAAAGCGTGCGGGAGAGGTTGTGAGATGCTCAACGAGACCGAACGCAAGGAGTTTTGGGCAACCTTCAAAGACTCACCGCTCTTCAAAGAATGGAAAGACGCCGAGTCCGTACTCAGCGGGCAGTTTGAGCAAGTCGACTTCAAATCCGGCCAGATCGTTTTTCGCGCCGGGGACGCTGCCGATTTCTTGTATCTGGTTGGCGAAGGCGCCATCATACAGTCTTCGAAAGAGGATGGCGTCGAATGGCTGCTTCGACGCTTCACGAAAGGAGACTACTTCGGCCAACACGCCCTGTTCGGCGATCACCACCATTCCGACGCCGTGGCTGGCAGCGACGGCAGGCTGTACAAGATGTTTGCCGGCGACCTGCGTATGGCCCTGGAGCGCAATCCCGGGCTGTATGAGACCCTCTTGCGGGAAAAACTTGCCAGCCGGCTCCGATCTATCCCGCTTCTGCGCAGCCTGACCGACAGCCAGATCTCAAGGCTCTGTCTCGAAGTAAAGGAGCACAGCTTCAAACGCAATGAACCCATCCCTCTGAGCGAGAAGCCTGGGCTATGGATCATCGACTTCGGCCAGGTGGCGGTTACGGGTGCGGCCGGCCTGGGCCGCGCGGACTGGCGCCTGTCTGCCGGCAACTTCTTCTTCTCCCCGGATTCGCAGCGCGGGGCGCGCTGTGCCGCCACTGCCGCCACGGCGTATCTGCCCTCGCATCTGTTCTATCTGCCGGCAGAACACGCCGAAAGACTGGTCAATGCATTCTCGGACACCGGGCGCCTGGTGGCGAGTCCGTTGGACATCGAGCCGTCCTTGGCGCTGGTGGACTTGTTTCGGGGCAGTGGGTTGACCGATGACCACCGGCGCCACGTAGCGCAGTTCTTCGGGTGGGAGTTCGTCCCTGAACAGCAGAACATCACCACGCAGGGTGCGCTGGGCCACAGTTTCGTGATCCTACGCGAAGGCGCCGCCGTGGTGACCAACTTCGATGAGCAAGGGCGAGCGCGGCCCAGGAATTACCTGCACGCGGGCAGCGCTTACGGAGAAACCTCGCTGCTGGAAGGGCGGCCACGCGATGCCTCGGTGCGCGCAGTCATTGCCCCGGGCAGCCTCACGATTCCGGGGTTGCGCGGGGCCGACGTACTGACCCTCGATCGACGCGATCTCCAATGCGCGTTCAGCGAACGCCGGGACCTCTGGAAGGAAGGGGTTGATTTACTTGGACGCTTCAAGAAGATCACGGAGACGCAGCGCCGCTATTCGTGGCAGGGGGATGATGAGACGATCATTTGGGAGGGCCGCAGCCACTTCTTCTGGCTGCTCGGGCCACTTGCCCTGCTGGCGATGCTCGCAACGCTATTGTTGATCGCAATGTCAACAAGCCTGTCGGCCTTGAGCGGCCCCGGCCTGACAATCTGGATTTTTTTATTTGTAATCCTCGCGCTGGCCGCCATCTGGTTCTGGGTCAACTACTTCGATGACCACTACGTCGTGACCAATCGCCGCGTCACACGTTACGACCGCCAACTGCTGCTCTTCTCCGAGACCTTGATGGAAGCGCCGATCGAAACCATCCAGGACGTGACGGTGCGAGCCGGCTTCTGGGCACGTTTCTTCGACTGGGGCGATCTCACCATCCGCACGGCGGCAAAGGTCGGGGCAATCGTTTTTACCAATGTGTCCAGCCCCGAGGCCCACAAGCGGGAGATCCTGGAAGGCAAGGCTCAGGCCGTAGCTGTGGCCCGCGGCCAGCAAAAAGAAGTTCTCCGCCGGCTGCTGATCTCCAACTTGCGCCTGGTTTTGCCAATCCCCGAACGCAAGCGGGCGCTCGGGGATGATGTGCGGCCCTCCGACGAGGGACTACTAAAACGTTTCCGGCTGTCGTTGTTCTCCCGCGACAGCGCACCGCGCACCTTACCTACATCCCAAGGCGCCTGGCCCGTACGCTTTTCGCGCTGGATCACCCGGCCCTTGCCAGCACGATTGCGCAAAGCGCTAGTGGGCGCGCCACCTCCCCCACCGCAGCCGCTCTCCGGAGAGATCATCTGGCGCAAGCATCCCATCGTGCTGATCGAACGCGCGGGGCTGCCCTTCCTAACGACGTGCTTGCTGATCGGCGCGCTATTTGTCTTGGAACCATTGAGAGGGATGATAGGTGGTCCGCCCGCCGGCGCCCTGTTCCTCCCGTGGATGCTGTTGTTTGCGATCTCAATCAGTATCCTGGCCTGGCAGGTGGCAGACTACTTCAATGACCTCTATGTGCTTACCGATGACAAGATCATCGATATCGAGATGAAGCCTTTGGGCCTGGACTACAGGCGTCGAGAAGGCAACCTCGAACGCGTGCAATCTGTCGATTTCAAACGCCTGGGGTTATTATCCGTGATCCTGGATTATGGCACCGTCATCATCCGCACCGCGGCGGCGGATGAAGGCTACGACTTCATTAAGATCGGTAATCCCAAACGTGTACAAGAGATCGTCTTTCAAAAGCTCGATGCCCTGCGAGAGCGGCAAGAGGCCAAAAAGGCCGAAGAACGCCAGCGGGAAATGATCGAGAGCTTGCAGGTCTACGACGATATCCGGAATATGGGGGAACGAGGGAGAAACGAGAGACGCTTCTAGAAAACTAACCGCAAGCGTAGGGGCGGCTGCTCAGCAAGCAACCGCCCCTCATGTTTGATTTCTGATCCAGGGTCCTTCTTCAGCTAGACCTTGCGCCGCCGCCGCACCAACCACCGGGCCAGCAGGACGATCGCCGCGATCGGGATCGCGATCAGGAGCAGCACGGGCAGAACAGCGACCACAAACCAGATCACCGCATCCACCAGCCCCTTCAGCGTGTTCACCAACGTCCGGCTGGCGTTCTTCAGCGTCTCCAACGGCCGCCAGCCAGGTTCCACCACCGGCTTGGCCAGCACATCGGGGATCAGGTCCACGTTCGCCGTCGCCATCGCGGTCATCGTGCTGAGATACTGCATGCGCCCCTTGACCCGCTCGATCTCCCCGCGAATACTGGTCAGCTCGCGATACACCGCGAGGACATCTTCAGCCTTCTGCGTCTTCTGCCGGACCTCGGCCAACAGCTCGCGCAGCTCCACCTCGGTGGCCTCCAGGTTGGTAAGCTGGGCGTTAAGGTCGGTGAATTCCTCGGTGACATCCTGCCCCGTGACGTTCTCCTGCTGCACCCGCACGGCGGACGCCTTGATCGCCGCCAGCAGCGCATCCAGCTTCTCCGCCGGGACACGCACGGTCAGGCGCGCGCGCAACTGCTCCCCCTCACGCCAGGCGCTCGAGTCAGCCACATAGCCGCCGAGGGCCTGCACCGTATCCACAATCGACTGCTGGGCTTGCGCGGCATCGGTGACGACGACGCTCAGGTCGGCCGTGCGGATGATCATCCGCGCCGTGTCGTCCGCCAGGGCGCCGCTGCCGCCGGCCGAGGCACTGGCCATCGGCTTTTCGACTTCCTGCGAAACGACTTTGTCGGCCATAGCCGGCGCGGCTTGCGGCGCTGGCGCCGCCGTCGGCCGGGCCGCGGCCGCACACCCCACCACCCCAACTAACAGGCCCAATAAGATCATGACTGAGACGAACTTTCTCATAGCTGCTCCTCCTGCAGAAAACCCCACATCTTGCCCTTGAGACGCCCCTGCATCATGCAAAGTTCCCCGCACATTCGCTCATTCGCTGATTCGTCATTCGCTACCACCCAAACGCCAGCCGATTGATCAACCGCTCTGGCAGCCTGGCAGCGCGCATGTGGGCCTGGGTCACCTCAATCGGATAAGACACACGGCGGCTCTCCCATGTCAGCGCCTCGGTGTCCAGAAGGGCAAAGGAGGCGTGCGGATCGCCATCGCGCGGCTGGCCGACGCTGCCGGGATTCAGGATGCCGCGCCAACCGTTCGCGAGCGAGACGATCTGGTCGGGCAACAACCTCGACGAGCGCACCTTGGAGCCATCGCCCTGCAGCATATGCACCGCCGGGACGTGCGTATGTCCGACCAGGCAAAACCGGGTCACGAAATATTCGAAACTGGCCTGGGCCACCGCGGGATAGAGCACATACTCCCAGATGGGGTCGCGCGGGCTGCCATGGGTGAGCGTGAAGTCGTCGTGCGCCACGGGCACGCTCGGCAGATCCATCAGCCAGGCCAGGTTCTCGACGCTGATGTGCTCGCGCGTCCACAACACGGCGCGACGCGCCTCGGGATTGAAGTCATCGACATTCATCCGCTCCAAGACGGCCCAATCGTGATTGCCCACCACAGCAACCGGATCCAACAGGCGGACGCGTGTGATGCATTCGTCGGGCTCCGGCCCATAACCGACCGTATCGCCCAGGCACCACACCACATCGTAGGCGCCGCGCGCATCGTCCAGCACACTCTCCAGCGCGGCCAGATTGGCGTGTATATCGGAAAGCACAAGCACTCGCACTAAGACAACTCCTTACCGAAACGCCAGGACGGAAGCGGGACGCAGATTTGCCTCATTTACCTGATTACCGTTTCTGGTCAAGAAATCCTCCTGGATTCGGTTCAATATGATATCACGACCGCGGTGTTAGGCCAACCCAGAGGGCAGAGCATAATTCTTTGATCGGGTCAATCAGGTCCGTCTACGCCCTGAATTCGTTCCAGTGCATGAGCACGGCCATAGCTTTTGGGCGCGCCTTTTCGTTGCGGTATAATAGCCGGCAACAATGACCACGACAGAACTGACGCTAGAGACAGATTCAGCCGAACAGACACAGGCGTTGGGCGGTCGCTTGGCGCGCGGCCTGACCGACGGCGATGTGCTGGCCCTGTCCGGCGACCTGGGCGCAGGCAAGACCACGTTCGTGCAGGGGTTGGCACGCGGCCTGGGCATCTCTGTGCCCGTGACCAGCCCGACGTTCGTGCTGATCAACCGCTACCGCGCCCCCCAGGGACGCATCTTGCAGCACGCTGACTGCTATCGGCTGCAGAACGCGCCGCTGGAGATGTGGGATGCGGGGCTGGGCGATCTGATGAACAACGATGACATGGTCATCATCGAGTGGGCTGACCGGCTGCCGGGCCTGCTGCCAAGCGAGCACCTGGAGGTTCATTTCGAATATCTGGATGAAGATCGGCGCCGGCTCACCTTTCGGGCGCACGGCGCTCACTACGAAGCCCTGCTGCACCTTTTATCGTAGGATATCATGCTACTAGCATTGGACACGTCAACCCGCCAGGCCGGGATCGCGCTTTATGACAGCGCGCGCGGGCTGCTGGCCGAATTCACCTGGCAGTCTGCGAATCGCCATACCGAGGAACTGGTGCCCGCGATCGCCCATATGCTGGCGCAAGCGGGGGTGTCCGGCCGCGACCTGAACGCCATCGGGGTGGCGCTGGGGCCGGGCTCGTTCACCGGGCTCAGGGTGGGCCTGGCCGCGGCCAAGGGGCTGGCCCTGGTGCACGGATTGACCCTGATCGGCGTGCCGACGCTGGAGTTCACCGCCTATCCCCAGCGGTTCCAACCGCTGCCGGTGACCGCGCTGGTACAGGCCGGCCGCGGCCGGGTCTTTTGGGCCGCCTACGCACACGGCACGGGCGGCTGGACAGCCCAGGAGCCGGCCGCGTTGGCGACGGCCGCGGAAATCGCGGCGCGCATCGCCGACGCAGGCTGGGCGGCACGACCCACCCTGTTCGTGGGCGAGGTGTCGCCGGCCGACCGGGAAACCTTGGCGCAGTGCGCAGGAAAGGGGTGCACTCACTTTCTGCCGCCCGCCCTGGCGATGCGCCGGCCCGGTTATCTCGCCGAGCTCGCATGGCAAAGATATCTCAACGGCGAAGCTGACGATGTTGCCAGCCTCAGCCCCATCTATGCGCAGCAGCCCGACGGTGCGCAGCCGGCCAAGGTTTGAGCAGGAGGATCGCGGAGTGGCTCTCCCCATCATCACACCGTTGACGCCGGATGATCTGGATGCCGTCATGCTCCTGGAACGCCAGATCTTCACCGAGCCGTGGACCCGGCGCATGTATCTGTCTGACCTGACGAAAAACGAGCTTGCGACCTATCTCGCCGTGCGGCCTGCGCCGGCGATCGTTGCGGACGCCGGCTGGGCCACCGGCGACTGGCAGCAGGGTGCAGTCCCTCCGGGCGCGACAGTCGCTGCCGAGGATGCGCCCGTGCTCACTGTTGCCGCATCGGAGGACCATCCGGCAGGAACTGAGATGCAGCTTATGGCGCCGATCCTGGGTTGGGGCGGCTTCTGGCTGATGGTGGACGAGGCGCATATTGCCACCGTCGCATCGCATCCCGACTACCGCGGCTGCGGATTGGGCCAGTGGCTGATGCTCGAGCTGATGGCTGCCGCGCAATCCCGCGGTGCAGCGATCGTCACGCTGGAGGTGCGCGCAGGCAATGCGCCGGCCATCAAGCTCTACGACAAGCTGGGCTTCCTCGTTGCAGGGGAGCGCGTGGCCTATTACCGCGACGGCGAGACCGCGCTGATCATGACCACGCCCCGGCTGGATGAACCTGCCCTGCAAGAGCGCCTGGCCAGCGCCAGGCAGGACGCGTTGAACAAGCTCAAACGCTGTTTCGAATCATAGGCGAGAAACCAGGTTTCTCCGAAACCTGGTTTCTGTAGCCAGGAGGCACTACTTGACAGAGGCACCGCTTCGCATTATTCCCCTGGGGGGCTTCGGCGAAATCGGCAAAAACATGATGGCACTGGAATGCGGCGACGACATCCTGGTGATCGACGCCGGCCTGATGTTTCCCGAAAGCGACATGCTCGGCATCGACCTGGTCTACCCGGACATCACATTTCTGACCGCGCGCGCGGACCGGGTGCAGGCGGTTGTGTTGACCCACGGCCATGAAGACCATATCGGCGCCCTACCCTACCTGCTGCGCTACCTTGACGTACCGGTTTACGCCACCGCGCTGACGCGGGGCCTGGCCGAAATCAAACTGAAGGAAGCCGGCCTGTTGGCGGACAGCGAGATCCACACCATCACGGCCGACGATCGGCTGACATTCGGCTGTTTCACGGTGGAGTTCTTCCACATCTGCCACAGCATCCCCGATGCCATCGGCCTGGTGGTGCATACCCCGATCGGCGCCCTGGTGCATGCCACCGATTACAAGTTCGATCCGCACCCCGTGGACGGCAAGCTGACCGATGTAGAGAAGCTGCGCGCGATCGGCGACCAGGGCGTCCTTTTGCTGATGTCCGACTCCACAAACGCCGACACGTCCGGATTCACCCCGTCGGAACAGAGCATCAACGCCACGCTGGAACAGGTGATGGCCAACGCGCCGGGCCGCATTATCCTGGCGACCTTTGCCTCGAATATCTCGCGCGTCCAGCAGGTGCACCAGCTCGCCAGGCGGCACGGCCGGCGCGTCGGCGTGATCGGCCGCAGCATGATCAACAACGTGCGCATGGCCATCAACCTGGGGTTCCTGGATATCACCCACGAGGAGCTGCTGAGCACGTCTGAGATGAACAATCTGCCCCCTGAGCAGGTCGTGATCGTCTGCACCGGCAGCCAGGGCGAACCCAGCGCAGTGCTGGCGCGCCTGGCCGCCAACGAACACGCACAGCTCCAGATCATGCCGACCGACACCGTGGTGCTCTCAGCCACGCCGATCCCCGGCAACGAAGAATTGGTCAACCGCATCATCGACGATCTCTTCCGCCTGGGCGCGGATGTCATCTACTCGGACCTCGCCGACGTCCACGTCTCCGGCCACGGCAGCCAGGAAGACCTGAAGCTGATGTTGTCGCTGACGCGACCGAAATTCTTTGTCCCGATGCACGGCGAGTACCGTCACCTGGTGCTGCATGGACGCATCGCTCGCGAGATGGGCGTGCCGTCGCAGAACATCGCGATCGTCGAGAGTGGCCGGGCGATCGAGGTGTGGCCAGAGCGCATCCAGCCCGGCCCGGAGATCGGTAACGGGCACGTGCTGGTGGACGGCCTCAGCGTCGGTGATGTGGGAGCCGCCGTGCTGCGCGACCGCAAACACCTGGCCAATGACGGCTTCCTGGTGGCCATGGTCGCGATCGATCGCGCCACCGGCGAGGTGGTCAGCGAGCCCGAGATCCTCACGCGGGGCTTCGTCTACGTCGCCGAGGCTGATGAGCTGCTCGAGGGAGCCAAGGAGCGCGTGGCGCAGGTGCTGCGCATGCCGGGCGCCGCGTCTTCGGCGCGCAACAAGATCAAAGACGCGCTCAGTCAATACTGCTACAATCGCACCGGACGGCGGCCGTTGGTGCTGCCCCTGGTGCTGGAGGTTTGATTTTAAGGAGATGACTCATGCCCATCATGCGCACCGCACTGATCGCACTCTCCAAGAACAAGACGCTTCAGGACCTCATCGTGCGCGTCCCGATGTCCCGCCGCATGGCGCGGCGCTTTGTCGCGGGTGAAACGCTGGACGAGGCCCTCTCAGCCGTTCAGAGCCTCAATAACCAGGGCATGCTGGCCACACTCGACCACCTGGGGGAAAACGTGGCCGGAGAGGCCGAGGCGCTGGCGGCCGCGGATGACTACCTGACGGCCCTGGAAGCCCTCTTCCTGGCCAAGGCAAACTGCAACGTCTCCGTGAAGCTCACTCAGATGGGCCTCGACCTGGACGCCGACTTCTGTTTCACCAATGTCAGCCGCATCGTTGCCCGGGCCGCCGAGCTGGGCAACTTCGTGCGCATCGACATGGAAGGTTCGCCCTACACCCAGCGCACCATCGACCTCTACCGCCGGCTGCGCCAACGCTACAGCAACGTGGGCATCGTCGTGCAGGCCGCGCTCCATCGCACCCCGGCCGATGTGGCGGCGCTGATCGATGAAGGCATCGGCCATTTCCGCTTATGCAAGGGCGCTTATGATGAGCCGGCAGACATCGCCCACCGCGAACGGCCGCGCGTGACCCAGGCGTACAACACCCTGGCCCGCACCTGCCTGTCACCCGAGAGTCGCGCCAAAGGCGCCTACGTCGGCATCGCCTCGCATGACGAAGAAGTGATCAACTTCGCCCGCGCCTACGCCTACCAGCATGACATCCCGTCCTCGGATTTCGAGTTCCAAATGCTCTACGGCATCCGCCGCGAGCTGCAAGCCAGCCTGGTGCGGCGCGGCCACCAGGTGCGCGTCTACGTGCCCTACGGCACCCACTGGTATCCCTACTTCATGCGCCGCCTGGCCGAACGGCCAGCCAATCTGCTGTTCTTCGTGCGCGCCTTGGTAGGGGACTAGGGATTTTCGATTTTTGATTTGCGATTGCGGATTTGGGATTGCGGATTGTGCGTCATCCTGAGCGAAGCGCAGCGGAGTCGAAGGATCTCGTATTACATGTCAGCCTGACCCACGCCGGAGGAGAAAAAGATGGCCTCATATGAGATTCTCCGCGGGAAGACCGCGGTCATTACGGGCAGCGGCCGCGGGATCGGCCGGGCGATCGCGTTGGAGCTGGCGCGCCATGGCGCGCAGATTGCAGTGAACTACTTCCGCCATCAAGCCCAGGCCGAGCAGACCGCGGCTGATGTGGAGGCTGCCGGCGGCCGGGCGATCGTCGTCAAGGCGCACGTGGGAGAGGTGGAAGGGGTGCAGCGGCTGGTCAACGCGGCAGCCGAGGCCTTCGGAGGCGTCGATATCTTCGTGGGCAACGCCGCGCTGGGCGTGCTCAAGCCGGTCCGCGAACAACAACCGAAAGGTTGGGAGTGGACCATCAACGTCAACGCCCGCTCTATCCTATTCGGCGCGCAGGCCGCGGCCGAATATATGATAAAAAACCATTGGGGCCGCATCATCGGCCTCACCAGCGTTGGCTCGCGCCGCGTCCTGCCTGAGTACAGCCTCGTGGGCGTCAGCAAGGCCGCCATCGAGGCGCTGATCCGCTACCTGGCCGTGGAGTTGGCGCCGCACGGCATCGTCTGCAACACCGTCAGCCCCGGCGTGGTGGAGACTGAGGCGCTGAACTTCTTTCCCAGCAAGGATGCAATCCTGGCCGAAGGGGTGCGGCGCACCCCGGCCGGCCGCCTCGTCACCCCCGAGGAAGTCGCGAGACTCGTTGCCTGGCTCTGCACCGACGACGCAGCCATGATCGTCGGCCAAACCCTCATCATCGACGGCGGGTATGAGCTGGTGGCGTAGAGGCATCCCGGCGGGGCGCCTCTAGCCCCCTGCGGCTTTCTGCTCGGTGATGTCCTGTGCCGTGGCCAGGAGACGCACCGGCCGTCCGGCGGCATCGCGCTGGGCCACGACGATCCCATGGAACATACGCGTCTCGCCGGAAGGCAGGATGACGCGATAATCGCCCTCCTGGGGTTGCGCTGTCTCGAGGGCGCGATCGATCCCGGTCTGGACGATGATGTCGTCGTCCGGGTGTATGAATCCTCGAGCCATCTGCTGCGCAGCATCCGGCGGCGTGGCAGGGTCGATGCCGAAGATGTCATAGAGACCGGGCGTCCAGTAGATCTGGCGGGTCGTCAGGTCTCGTTCCAACGTGCCAATGTGCGCGATGCGCTCGGCCGCTCTCAAACAGGCCTCGCTGCGCTCCAGCGCAGCCTGCGCCGCTATCCGTTCGGCAACCTGAGCGCGCAGTTCGCTCGTGCGCGTCTCCACCAGTTCTTCCAGGTGGAGCTGATGTCGTTCCAGCTCCGCGGCCAACGCCTTGCGCGCCTTGATGTCACGCGAGACGCCCACGACCTGGGTGACTTGACCCGCCGCGTCGGTGAGCAGGGTGGTGACGACCTCGGTCGGCACAGTCGAGCCATCCTTACACACCTGGTCGATTTCGAATGTCTGCACTCGTGCGGCCGGATCACCGGCAGCAAACGCCCGCAAACGTTGGGGCAGCCCGTGTGAAATGAGTTGGTAGGACTCAGGCGTCATGACCGCCTCGATCGACTGTGTCATGACCTCCTCGGGGGTGTAGCCGCGCAAACGGAACACCGAAGGACTGATGTAGGTGAAGCGCTGCGCGGCCAGGTCCAGCAGCCAAATGACGTCCGCAGCGTTGCCGGAGATCAAACGATAGCGCGCTTCGCTCTCGCGCAGGGCTTCCTGGGCCAGCTTCCGTTCAGTGACGTCGCTGCAGATCACGCGGCTGACGGTGGCCTGCTCCTTCTCATCCTGCGCCAACTCCATTTCCAGGCGCACCCAGGTGATCGCCGCGCCGCTACGCCGCGGGGGCAGGCCCACCTCGCACACCTGCGGCTCGCCGGTGCGGAAAAGCTGCTTGTGGCAGCGGCGGAGAACCTCGGAATCCGCGGGCAGGAGGAAGCGGGCCAGCGGCCGCCTGACCAGGGTGTCACTCGGCAACCCCAGCAGGCTGGCAGCGCGGAGATTGGCCTCCAAAATCAAGCCCTTCTCGCTCAGCGTCATATAGCCCACCGGCGCCAGGTGATACAGGCCGAAATAACGCGCCCGCGATGCAGCCAGCTCGACCTGCGCCCGGATCAGCTCTTCGTTCTGCATTTCCAGCTCGATCTGGCGCACGCGCAACTCGTAGAGCAGGCGGTCGGTCTCTTCGGGCGTAGAGACGCTGGGCTGTGTGTTTTCCATGGCTTTGGCCCGCGCCTCTGCGCGGCGGCGCAGCGCCGCCGCGCGCTGCTGGATCGATTCATTGAGCATGGGCGCCTCCCACCTGAAGACCCTTGAATTCGACAATTGATCTGGAGTCATCATATCGCATCATCGCCTTCACGTCCAGTTGATCCGGTGTGACAGGCAACACCACCGATATCGAGAAACGCCTCTGGGACGCGGCCGATGAGCTGCGCGCCAACTCCAAGGACAAGTCCTCCGACTACTCCGTCCCCGTCCTGGGCCTGACTTTATCGGCAAGTTATCGGCAATATACCAACGCGTTATCGGTAAAAGCATCAGGCCCAAAGGAACGGGACGCGACATAACCCATCCCTGATCTGAAAATGGAACGCGGACGAGCGCGGATGAACGCAGATGGCTGCATTTTCATCCCTCCCGGGCCCCTGTGTTGACGTCCGGCCATCCTCATGCTAAAATAATATCAGGATTACTAGACGATTCTGTCATCGAGGCGTCCATGCGCTATCAAGACTTCACCATCACCATCTCCGAGGCGCAAGGTGGCGGCTATCTCGTCACCGCCGTCAGCGACGAGATCGGGCGGGCAGCGTCCGAGCAGCGCGCACCTGACCCTGAGTTGCAGGCCAGGCTGGCGGCCGTGGCTGAGACGGCCGAGCTGGATGATACGGAGGGAGAGCTGCGCGCCGCCGGGGAAGCGTTGTTTCGTTGGCTCACAGGCGGCCCTATCGAAAACCATCTCCGCCTGGCGTGGGACCGCGCCGATCGCTGCGGGTGCGGCCTGCGCTTGCGGCTGAGCGTCGATGCGCCGGAACTGGCAGGCTGGCCGTGGGAACTGCTGCACGACCCAGAGCGTGATCACGCCTTCGCAGTCTCCCCCATCACGCCGCTGGTGCGTTTCCTGGATCAGGCCAACCGTTTCGGCAGCCTGGCGCAGCAAGAGACGGAACTGCCGCTGAACCTCCTGCACGTGCTGCCGGCCGCGCCCGACCTGAACCTGGCCCAGGAGCGTCGCAATCTCGAACGGGTGGCGGCGGCCATGCCCTCGATCTTGCGCATACGCGCCCTGGACGGGATTGTGACCCGTGCGGACCTGGCCGATGCGTTGCTCATGGGAAACTACGACATCATCCATTTCAGCGGGCACGGCGACTTTATGGCCGGCGTCGGTTACGTGGGGCTGAACAAACCCGATGGCAGCATGGATTGGGTCAACAGCGGAGCGATCGCGCGGCTGGCGGTCAACTACCGCAGCATCAAGCTGGTGGTGCTGAACACCTGTCGCGGCGGTAGGGTGGACGACAGCCGCGCCTTTCAAGGGCTGGCGCCGCAGATGGTGCGCTACGGTGTGCCGGCAGTGGTGGCGATGCAGTTCTCGATCACCGATGAGGCAGGTGCGCTGTTTGCGCGCGAGTTCTATAAGCGCCTGTGCCTCGGAGAGGACGCGGGCCAGGTGGATGTGGCGACGGCCTATGCGCGGGGGATGTTGTCGGTGCTGAACCCGGACGGCCGGGGCTGGGTCGCGCCGGTGATCTTCACCCATGCGCCGGATGGCGTGATCTGCCGTCTGCCGCAGAACACGCAAGCCAGGTCAGCGTTGGATCCCGTGAACCAACAGCAGCGCCTGGCCGCGCTGCGCGACTCTCTCCAAACGAGCCGCACCTTCGCCGAGGATTGGACATCGGCTGACCGTGGCACGCTGTTCGCCTGGCGCCAGACATTGCACCAGGCAGAGGAAGCTTATCGCGAGCACACCAACGACCCCGACCCCGAGATCCAGCAGGTCGCACATGAAGGCTTGACATTAGTCCAGCAGCGCTTGACGGATCTGGAGAGAACGCTGGCCGCTGCATTATCTTGAGCAACGTGTGGCATCCGAGGATGCCGCACGCCGCGCATAAACTCCTCTCCGCTCACATCCAATTTCGCTTCATAAACAGCCGCGTGACCAGCAGCGCCGCACCCAGGGCGAGGGCCAAGACAAACACAAACGCCAACGGATGCTCCTGAAGCGGCAAGCTGACGTTCATCCCAAACAGGCTGGCGATCAGCGTCGGCAGGGCGATCACAATGGTGGCCGCGGCCAGGAATTTCATCACCACGTTCATGTTGTTCGAGATGATGGAGGCAAACGCATCCATCATGGAACTGAGAATGTTGCTGGCGATGTTCGTCATTTCGATGGCCTGCTGGTTTTCGGTGATTACATCTTCCAACAGATCCTCGTCATCCGCATACGTGCGGAAGAAACCTGAGCGGTGCAGCCGTTCCATCATCAGCTCGTTAGCCTTCAGCGCTGTGGTGAAGTACACCAGGCTTTTCTGATACTTCAGCAAGCCCAACAGCTCCCGGTTCTGCATCGACATCTGCAACTGATCCTCCAGGGCGTCCACGCTGCGGTTGATCTCGCGCAGATAGATCAGATATCTGTTGGCTGCCGCTAACAACAATTGCAGGATGAATCGATTCCGCTTGGCCGTGCTCAGTCCGCGCATCCGGCCGGCTGCCATTTCTTGGAGCAGGTCATGGTTATGCCGGCAGATGGTCATGATCCACTGACCATCCATCACGATGCCCAGCGGAATCGTTGTGTAGGGCACGTCGACAGTCTGTCCCTGGTAATAGGGTACGCGCAACAGGATCATGGTGAAGCCATCCTCACGCTCTACGCGCGGACGCTCATCCATGTCCAACGGATACGTGAGGAATTCGGGCGGAATCTCCAAGTCGCGGAGTGACGCCATCTCAGCCGGCGACGGATCTACGACATTAATCCAGCAGCCCTTGGTGGTTTCCTCCAGGGTCTCCAGGCCCTGCTCCCCTGTTTTATAAATCTTGATCATGGCGTCTGCTCCTGCACCGGCTTAAAAGCCAATACTTGTTACCCGGCAGCGCAGGAACAGGACCTGGCGACCGGGTCGTTTGTCGGTTCTAGATAACAGCAGGAGCAGGTTTGGGCCGCCGGTTCACCCATGCACCGGGCGACCCAACGGTGGCCGGCAATCAGGCCAGGATGGGGGACCTTGCAGAGGATGTCCAGCAGGCATGAGTCCCGGCATCGCGCCGGCTGCTGCTGTGTTTGGATTTGCCGATCGCCTTTTGATCAGGCTGATCTGCCTCGTTTTGACTACCAGGCTGTATGTCTGTGTCCATAGACCTTAGGTTACATCCTTGGGAGATTATACCTCCCCCACACTCCTCCGCAGCGCTTCGTAAAGCAATTCGCATCTGAGTGAATTAATTCTACTCCGCAACCGCGGGAAGTCAAATCCTCGTCCCAATCAAGTTGAAGTCCACGTCGGCAGCACATAGGGGGGCTCAGGTGCTCCACGGCCGCGGCGCCTGTCCAATGCCCACCTCAGCGCGTCTTGATCCTGCCAGGGATGCTCCACCGTGCCGAAGCACATCGACTGCTCATGGCCCTTGCCGCAGACCAGCACCACGTCGCCCGGTGCGGCCTGTTGAACGGCATACAGGATCGCGGCCTGCCGATCAGCGATCCGGACAAAGTCCCGCCCCTCCACGCAGCCTGCCTCCGCCATTGCCTGCGCGGTCTCCGCCATGATTTCCGCCAGCGGTTCGGTGCGCGGATCCTCTGCCGTTATCGCGACCAGATCAGCATGCGCCGCGGCTGCGCTGCCCATCAAGCGACGTTTCGCGCGGTCACGCAGGCCCGCAGAACCAAACACGGCAATCACCCGGCCGCCTGCACGCGCCAGCCCTTGCGCCGTTTCGAGTGCACGGGTCAGCGCGTTGGGCGTATGGGCGAAATCTACGATGGCGATAAAATCCTGACCCCGGTCAATGCGCTCCATGCGGCCGGGCACGCCCTTCACCGCGGCAACGCCGGCCCGGATCGCGACCGGATCGATCGCTAGCGCCAGCGCTGCGCCGGCGGCTGCCAGGATGTTGTAGACGTTGAAGTCACCGACCAGGGAGGTGCTGAAATGAACTGGAGAGACGGGAACAGAGGGATGGGGCGTCGTCTCCGCAGCTCCCCGGGCCGCTGCTGTCCCCGAGCCGGATAAGACAACATCAAACTCGGTGCCGGCAGGCGTGTGACAGATGTTGACCGCGGTCAAGTGCAGGGCGCTTGGCCTGTCCGCTCCCCCTCCCAACCGGACGAGCCCGTACGTGATCGTCCGCTCCGCGGCAATCGCGGCCAGGTATGCGTAGGAGTTGTCATCACGGTTCAGCACGGCGGTCTTGGGGAGTTGGGGGAAGCCGGGTTTCGGCGCGCAGCCCGGTTTCTGTTCAAGCAAGGAGCGAAACAGCAGCGCCTTGGCCGCGCGGTACGCATCGTAGCTGCCATGAAAGTCCAGGTGTTCGTGCGTGATGTTAGTGACCACAGCAACATCGAAGGCGCAGCCGGTGACGCGATGCTGCGCCAGCCCATGCGAAGTTGTCTCCAGCACGACGATCTCCGCGCCGGCAGCACGCATCTGACTGAGATAGTGCTGGACAGCGGGCGCATCGGGTGTAGTGGTGTGCAAGCCGGTGTCGTATTCGACTTCGCCGATGATGGCGCTGACCGTGCTGATGAGTCCGGTGCGCCGGCCCGCAGCGCGCAGAACACTGTGCAAGATAGTGGCCGTAGTGGTCTTGCCATCGGTGCCGGTGATGCCGACCAGGGCCAGGCTGCGGCTGGGATGGCCGTACCAGGCCGCGCTCAACCAGGCCAGCGCGACGCGACCATCGGCCACTTGCACATAGGGCACGGCATAGTCGCCAGGGGAGGGTTGTTCGCCGACGATAGCGGCCGCGCCGCGTTTGATCGCATCGGGGATATAGCGATGGCTATCAAGATCGACGCCCCGATAGGCCACGAACAGCGCGCCGGGCGCGGCCTGGCGAGAGTCGGCGACGATACAGGCAATGGCGGGATCGACTGCACCGGCGGAGGCAAGCAAGCCAGGCAAATCAGCAAGAAGTGCAGAAAGCCGAATGGAGTCAGACACGCATCAGGCCCGGACGGTTGGGGCTCCGCCGGCGGATGGAGTCTTGAGTCCGACGACTCGCAACCCCTGCCAGCGGCACTCCCGGTTGGTGCAGCGGTGGCGTTGAACCGGAACAAACAGGCTAATCATGCGATCCATGCCGGTGCGATGAACCCGGTGGATGGCGCCACCGCAGCGCGGGCAGCGCAAGTCGGTCGCCCGTGGGCTTCGCAGCAGACGCCAGCGGATGCGCAGCACGAGGGCCAACAAGGCGCCGAGGATGAGCGCGTAACCGATAGCGTCGGAGAGAGTGGTGCGCGCCAGAAACTCAGCAACGGCGTTATCCAGGCGCCCAAGGCCGCGGAATACCTCAGAAGTCGCCGTGCCCATCCACCGCAAAAGAGTGCGGCGGATGTTCAAGTGCTCGAATAGCAAGAACACGCCCAGGGCAACGACTGCTAACCAGATGATCTCGAACCGATACTGACGCAAAAAGAGACGGAAGCCGCTCGGTTTTTTGTGACTTCGATGACGGATTTCTGGCACGGCGATTCCTTTGCCGGGTGTCGAACAGACGACCGATCAGCGCAGAGCGAACAGCAGTGTGCGGGCCGAATCGGAGGCCCAGGCGATCAACGGGCCGGGCGCCAGGCCAAGGAGCAGGGTCACCAGCGCCGTCACACCCAAGGCAACCCGCAGCGGCAGCGCAACTGGCACCGACTCGGCCACCTCGTCCGTCGGCGTGAAGAACATATAGCGAACGACGTTCAAATAGTAGAAAGCCGCCACCACGCTGTTGATGGCCGCAATCCCCAGCAGGATCCACATTTGACTCTGCACGGCCGCGCCGAACACGAAAAGCTTGCCCAGGAAACCGCCGGTAGGCGGAATGCCGGTCAACGACAGCAGGAAGATCGTCATGAGCGCCGCCAGCCACGGCGAGCGGCGCACCAGGCCGGCATAGTCCTTCACCTCGACCTTTCCCGTCGCCGTCTCGATCGCCGTGACCACCGCAAAAGCGCCTACGTTGGTGAAGACATAAGCCAACAGATAGATCAGCACGCCATTGACGCCGGTGAATGTCCGGTTCGGGTCTGCGAGCACTGCGGCCACGCCGATCAGGATATAGCCCGCCTGCGCAATGGACGAGTAAGCCAACAGCCGTTTGAGATTGGTCTGGCGCAGCGCGCTGAGGTTGCCCAGGCTCATCGTAACAACAGAAACGGCCACCAACAGAGCAACCCACTGCACGACGACAGTACGCTGATCCAGAGCCATCATGAAGACGCGCATCAGGATGGCGAAACCGGTCGCCTTAGACACGGTCGACAGGAACGCTGTCACCGGCGTGGGCGCGCCTTCGTAGGTGTCCGGCGCCCACTGGTGGAACGGCGCCAGGCTCGCCTTGAACCCCAGGCCGGCCAACAACAGAATGATCGCCGGTGTGGTGAGCAGCGCAAGCTGACCCGGCGCCCGGGCAGCCAGGCCGCGAGAAAGCTGCTGCAAATCGACAGCGCCGGTGGCGCCATAGAGCAGAGACATCCCGTAGAGCATCACCGCTGAAGCGGTCGCGCCATACAAGAAGTATTTCAGCGCAGCCTCGCCCGACTTCTTATCTTCGCGCAAATAGCCGACCAGCACATAACTCGTGATGCTCAGAAACTCCATGCTGAGGTAGATCAGCACCAGGTTCGTGGCGCTGGTCGCCAGGCAGACGGCCAGGCCGGCAATCAGCAGCAGCCCATAGAATTCACCGGCATAGGGGGTGCGGCCGTGCAGGTAGGGTGCAGCACTCAGGACCACCAGGGCCACACCCACGATGGCCAGCACCTTGAAAAACACCGCCGGGCCATCCGCCACCAACATGGTCGCCACGGGTGTTGCGGTTTTCAGTCCCAGGCTCGGCAGCAACCCCAACGCGGCCGCGGCCAGAAATGCCAGTGCGATCGCTGGAAGCAGTTGGGCGCGCCGGTGTGAAGCCTGTTCACGCTTGAGCCAGACCAGGTCGAGCAAAATGACCACAACCGCGCCGAGCAGCAGCATCAGCTCGGGCAAGAGATAAATCAGGTCTTTCAGGTTCAAGGGATCGACCTCCCGTAACCTACCGTTGCTTACTTGCCAGCAAGCCCATTCATCAAGGCAACAAACGTCGTGTTGAAGAAGTTCAGGATCGGCGCGGGATAGACGCCGAAGAGCACCATGAGCGCCACCAACGGCCACAAGGTGACCTTCTCAAAGAAAGCCAGGTCCTTGGGCTCATGCAATTCGGCGCCGGTTTCCACATCGGTCCAGTGCGCGATCTTGTGCGGATCATACTGCCCCAGGAAGGTGTACTGCACGATCTTCCACAGGATATAGGCGGCGGTGAGCACCAAACCCAGGACGCCGACTACCGCCCAGATCGGTACGATCTCGAAAGCACCCCGGAACACGAACAGCTCACTCCAGAAGCCAGCCAGGCCGGGCAGACCCAGCGATGTGAACGCTGTGACGGCGAAAAGGCCGTAGTAGTAAGGCAACTTGGATGAGAAGCCGCCGAACATCTTCAGGTCACGCAGGTGCGCCCGTTCGTAGATTACGCCGACCAAGAAGAACAAGGCGCCGGTGCTGAGGCCGTGGGTGAACATTTGCATCGCTGCGCCGTTCAACGCCATCGCGCCGGCATCGATCGACCCCGGTACGCCGATGGCTGCTGCTGCCGCGCCCACGCCCAGCAGCACGTAGCCCATGTGGCTCACCGATGAATACGCGATCAGGCGCTTGAGGTCCCATTGCGCCATCGAAACCAGCGCGCCATACACGATCGAGATAACCCCTAGCGCCACAATCACCAATGCATAGCGCTTGGCTGCATCTGGAAACACCGGCAGGGCGATGCGCAGGATGCCGTACGCACCCAGTTTCAGCAAGATGCCGGCCAGGATCACGGAGCCAGCCGTGGGAGCGGCCGTGTGGGCGTCGGGCAGCCAGGTGTGGAAGGGCCAACTCGGCACCTTGATGGCGAAGGCCACAAAAAAGGCAAAAAACGCCAGGCCCGATAGCAGCACGTTGTCGGCAAAAGGATGCCGCTGCGCCGCTTCGATGATATCAAATGTGCCGGTCGTGAAGTAGATCGCCAGGATCGCCAACAGCATGAACACCGAGCCGGCCAGGGTGTATAGGAAGAACTTGATGGCCGAGTACTGGGGGCGGTCCTTGGGCTGGCCCCAAATGCCGATCATGAAATACATCGGCACCAGGCCCACTTCCCAGAACACGTAAAACAACACCAGGTCCAGCGAGACGAACACGCCCAGCATGCCCATCTCCAGAAGCAAGAACAGGAAGAAGAACTCCCGCACCCGCGTCTTAATGACCCGCGCCGAGTACCACAGCCCCAAGGTCGTCAGGAAGGTCGTCAGAAAAATCATCGGCACGCTGAGGCCATCTACACCCATATGGTAGAAGACATTGATGGCGGAGATCCAGGACGCCTTGACCTGGAACTGGAAACCGCCAATCGTCTTGTCGTAGGTGAACCACAACAAGATGGCCAGGGCCAGCGGGAGCAAGCTGAACGCAATCGCGCCGTTCTTGATCAGCGCTTCCTCGCGCGCTTTGTCCAGCTTGAACCACTTGCCCCAGGGCAGCAGCACCAGGAGTGCGCCCAGCAGAGGCAGAAAAGTGACGATGGTAAGAAGGTTACTGGTCATGAATACGAACCTCCGTCAGGAGTCAATGCGGCATAAATGCCGGCGGCATAAATGCCGGCGACATATCTGCCCCGGCATCAAGCCAAGCTCACTTCGGCAACAGCAAAAACGCCCCTAACAATGCCGATATTGCAACCAGCCCTACCAGCAGGTAGTTCTGGGCCTTGCCAGTCTGAATCGTTCGTAACGCGGCGCCAAACCAGTCAGCAACAGCGCCAACACCGTTGACTGCCCCGTCAACGATGTGCACATCGATCCAATGGCCGATCTCCGAAAGCTTGCGCCCCAACGTGCCGACGCCGTCCACGATAGGATCGATGACCCACATATCATCGAATTTGAACAGCCAGTTGGAGAGCCGCTGCGTGCCCTTGATGAAGACCTTGTGATACAGCTCATCGAAGTAGTATTTGTTCTGCAGCACAGGGTAAAGCCTGCCGAGCGGCCGCGCCATCGGGTCGGCCTGCGAAAGGGCCGATTCGCCGGGCCGAACCCCGCGCGCCGCATAGCCCCGGTAGACCAGCCAACCCAGGAACAGCCCGCCCAACGCCACCAGCAGCGATGTGCCCAGCGGCACCGCGTTGAAGGGGAGCTCTTCTGCATGGATATGCAGCGCCTCGGCCAGGCTGCCGATGTAGTGATGGAACGGATTGGTTGACAGGGCGCCCAAAACCGGGAATTCCTTCGGGATGCCCACCCAACCGCCGGCCACGGCGAACAGCGCCAGCACCATCAGCGGGATCGTCATCCACTGGAAGATGCTATCGTGTTCGCTGGCATGTTGCGCCGCGTCGGTGCGCGGCTTGCCGAAGAAGGTCATCACGATCTGTCGCGCGGTATAGAATGCCGTCAAGAGCGCCGCGAGTGCCAGGACAACGAACACGACCGAGTGACCGTTGATGTAGGCGTCGTAGGCGTCGGACAGGATCTCATCCTTGCTCCAGAAGCCCGCGGTAACGATGGGGAACCCGCTCAACGCCAGGCCGCCGATGATGAAGGTCCAGGCCGTCCGCGGCATCTTGCGGAACAGCCCGCCCATATTGCGCATGTCTTGGGGATCGAAGGAGTGCGCGGGTGTGGGTGTGTGGGTGTGTGGGTGTGTGGGCGTGTGCTCTCCCCCACTCCCATACTCCGCCGCCCCCACACTCCCATGCCCCGCATGATGCCCATGCTCCATGCCGTGAATCACGCTGCCGGAGCCGAGGAACAGGAGCGCCTTGAAGAACGCATGGGTGAGCAGGTGAAAGGTGGCTGCAACATAGGCGCCGATACCCAACGCTGCGAACATATAGCCGAGCTGCGAAATCGTGGAGTAGGCCAGCACCTTCTTGATGTCGTTCTGCGCCAACGCGATGGTGGCGGCAAAGAGCGCCGTGAACGCCCCGGTGAACGCGACGAACTGCAGCGCAGCACCATGCTCAACCGCGGCAATCAATGGGTAGGTGCGGATGGCCAGATAGACGCCGGCCGACACCATGGTGGCCGCGTGGATCAGCGCCGAGACAGGGGTCGGGCCTTCCATCGCATCGGGCAGCCAAACGTGCAGCGGGAACTGAGCGCTCTTGCCGATCGCCCCGAAGAAGATCAGGATGGCGATGATCGTGGCCCACGGCGTCGCACCGACCAGCGGCAAATTGACCGTGGTTGTGGCCAGGTGCTCCAACATCGCGGGCGCGAAGATATCGGCGAAGCTCAGCGACTTCGTTTGCGCGTAGAGCAAGAACATGCCGGCTAACATCACCGAGTCGCCGATGCGCGTGGTCAGGAACGCCTTAAGCCCGGCCTCCTTCGGGGTGATCTGTTTGGGGTTCGGATACGTGCGGGCAAACCAGAAGCCGATCAACAGATACGAGCACAGCCCCATGATCTCCCAGAACAGCAGCGCCAGAATCAGGTTATCGGCCAGGATGAAGCCGATCATGCCTGTGGCAAACAGGGCGATGTAGGCAAAAAAGCGGCTGGCCAGCCGGTCCACATGCCCGGGCTCGGCCGGTGCACCACGCTGGTCATGCTCGCTCTCAGGCTTGCCCACCCCCATGTAGCCTACTGAGTAGACGAAGATCAGGAAGCAGACGAACGGCACCATAACCAGCATGGCGCCCGTCAGCGGGTCCAAGGCGAAGCCAAAAGCCTGCCATGTGCGCCCGGTGGGCAGCCAGTCTCGGAAGACGCGAAACGGGTGCTCCCCGAAGTGCTCGATGCCGAAGGAGGTAAAGGCAATGGCCCAACCCAGAATCCAGGCCAGCCCGATGCCGCCCAAGGCCAATCCTGCGCTCAGCTTCTTGCTGCGGTTCGCCCACAGCACGATGAGCACGAACGCCGCCAGCGGCAGGAATGGTAGGATGGGAACGAGATTGAAAATAGCTGGTGTTTCAGACATATCACGCCCTACCCCTTCATCGTATCGATCTCTTCCACACTGACCGTATTCCGCTGCCGATAGATGGCGATGATCAACGCCAGGCCGACGGCGGCTTCGGCTGCGGCTACGGTGATGACGAAAACGGCAAACAACTGCCCGACCAGTTGGCTCACGGCGGTGTAGCGCCAGAATGCAACGAGATTGATGTTAACAGCGTTCAGCATCAACTCGACGCCCATGAGGACGCCGACTGCGTTACGCCGGGCCAGTGCGCCGAAGATGCCGATGCAGAAAAGGAGGGCTGCAACAATCAGATACCAGGTGAGTGGAATCATGGGTTCAAACTACTCCCGTTCGCGAGCAATGATGATCGCACCAATCATGGCGGCCACCAGCAGCACCGATGCGACCTCGAAGGGAACGACATAAGGCCCGACGAAATCCGCGCCCAAGCGCTGGATGGCGTCTGCCGGCACTTCACCGGCCGCCACCGGCCAGGCGATCCGGGTTACCAGAGCGGCCAACGCAACCGCCAGCACCGCCACAACGCCGAGAACCGGGCGCCACTGATCGTTGAACCTTGGCTGCCCCGGATCCATCATCCCGCGGCTGAGCATAATAGCAAAGATGATCAGCGTTGCAATGGCGCCGATGTAGACCAGCACCTGGACCACCGCCAGAAACTCTGCGTGCAGCAAGACGAAAAGCCCCGCAATGCCGAAGAAGGCCAGCACCAGCCACAACGCGCTGTGCAGTAGTTTTCTGGTCGCAACAACCCCCACCGCCGCACCGAGGGTGATTGCGCTCAAAAGGATGAAGACCACTCGTTCCATAATGACCTCTTGTCCCTTGCAGCAACCTAGGCCTGAGTCAGCGCGTGCTCAGCAGCATACCGCTTCGCGGCGCGGCCCAACAGCGTAGCCGCGGCCAGCAAAATGAGCACGTTGCCGCCCAATAGGAGGAGCCACTGCACGGGCGCCGGGACCGGCAGCTTCAGCACCGCGGCCACCCACAGTAAATTCACCAGCGCGGATGGCACCAACACCTTCCAGGCAAAGGCCAGCATCTGATCGATGCGGAATCGCGGCCAGGTGCCGCGCACCCACATCATCACAAAGACGACGAGCACCACCTTGACAATGAAGTACAGCGGCCCCAACGCCGGCACGGCCGATACAAAAGGCCCCTGCCAGCCGCCCAGGAACAGGGTGGTCATGATCGACGATACGGCAAAGAGGTTACTGTATTCAGCAATATAAAACCAACCGAACTTCAGGCCGCTGTATTCAACCATGTAGCCGGCGACCAGTTCCGAGTCGGCCTCCAGCAGATCGAAGGGCGCACGCCCGTTCTCGGCCGTCGCAGCCAGGAAATAGGTGAGCGCCGCCACCGGAAGCAGCAGGCCAAACGGCACGCTCTGGGACTCCACGATCTGCCCCATCCTCATCGTGCCTGCCAGCAGCACCACCGAGGCGATCGCCAGCACCATCGGCACTTCATAGCTCAGGAGCTGCGCCACCGCGCGGAACCCGCCCAACAGTGCGTACTTGTTGTTGGATGACCAGCCGGCCATCAGTAGTGCGAGCGTCGTAATGGAGCCGACCGCGACCACATACAGCACACCGATGTTGAGATCCTGGCCGATCATCCGGCGGCCAAAGGGAATCACCGCCCACAGCAAGCCGGCGCCGGCGAAGATCAAAATCGGGGCCAGGTTGAAGACCGGCCTGTCCGCCCTATCAGGGATGATGTCCTCTTTGATAAACATCTTGACGGCATCGGCGATAGGCTGGAAGATGCCGCGAGGGCCAACCCGATTGGGACCAGGACGGTTTTGAATGCGGCCGATGACCTTGCGCTCCATCCAGGTGAACGCCAGGGTGGCCACCACAGGCATCATGATCAGGATGATGCCCACCGCCAGGTAGTTCACCACCGTCACAGCCCAACCGGGCAGGAAACTACTGAGCCAGGTGGTCCAGGAATGGGCAAAGTTGATGAAAAAATCGCGTATGTAGTCCATAGACACCCCATAGTCCCAAGCGGCAACAGGCGGCCACCAGCAAGCCCAGATCGCCCGCTACGCGGCGCTACGCTCTGTCAATGCCAATCCAATGCCTTCACGCCCCATGCGTAAAGCAGCCCGCCCAACAGGATGACCACGAAAAGCACCATCTCGACCAGCGCGTACACGCCAAGCTTGTTATAGGCGACCGCCCAAGGAAAGACAAAGACCGCCTCGACATCGAATACAACGAAAATCAGGGCATAGAGGTAGTACTGGGCTTTGAACTGCACCCACGTATCGCCGATGGTTTCCATGCCGCATTCATAAGTCGAATTCTTGGCGGGGTTTGGTTTCTTGGGTCGGATCAATCCCGCCAAGAAGAGGCCGATGACGGGCAGCGCGACGCAGATGATGATGAATATACCGATAAACGCATATTGTGAGAGCACAGCTTACCCTCCTTCGGGCGACACAAGCCAGCACTCGCGGAGCAGGCACGTGTTTAGAGTCATTCGTCTGTGGGCGTGCTGAACTAAAAAGGGAACGGGACTCCCCCTCTGAAAATGCGTGCGGATTGTAGCATAGAGCCCATCGGAATGCAAAGCAGCAAAGGCAGGCAGGCAGGCAGACGACACGGCTACAACAATTCGCGTAAACGACCGATCTGCGCCTCCACCGACGCCCGCGCCGTCCCGCCCGTGGCCCTGCGCTGCTCGACCGAACGCTCGAAGTCCCAGATCGCCGCCATCTCCGCGGTGAAAGCCGGACTGATCGCCTGCAAGTCAGCCAACGGCACGGCGCGCAGCGCGCAACCGAGTTCCTCAGCACGCCGCACAGCCTGCCCCACCAGGTGATGGCTCTGCCGGAACGATACGCCCGCAGCCACCAGGGCATCGGCCAGGTCGGTGGCCAGCAGCTCATCGCCCAGCGCTGCGGTCATCCGCTGCGGCTGGATGGCCAACGTCTCCAGCACACCCTGCGCCACCGGCAGCGCCAGCCCGAGCGTAGCCACCGCGTCGAACAGGGATTCCTTATCCTCCTGCAAGTCCTTGTCGTACGCGCTGGGCAAACCTTTCAGCAGCACCAATATCCCTGTCAGGCCGCCGATCAGGCGCCCAGCCTTGCCCCGCAGCAGCTCCAGCGCGTCCGGATTCTTCTTTTGCGGCATCAGACTGGAGCCGGTGCTGTACGCGTCGGCAAGCGTCACGAATCCGAACTCGCGGCTGCTCCACATGATCAAATCCTCGGCCCAGCGGCTGAGATGCACGCCCGTCAACGCGGCCCAAAAGAGGAACTCGGCAACGAAGTCCCGGTCGCTGACCGCATCGATGCTGTTAGGGCTGACCCTGGCAAAGCCCAGATCGTATGCCAGCGCAGCGCGGTCAATCGGGAAGGGGCAACCGGCCAGCGCACCGGCGCCCAACGGCAGCACATCCACGCGGTCGAGCAGATCAAACACCCGCTCGCGATCGCGCTGCCAGGCCCAGGCGTGGCTCAGCAGCCAGTGGCTCCAGCGCACCGGCTGGGCCGGCTGCACATGCGTGTAGCCCGGCATGAGCACATCGATCTCGGCTTCCGCCCGATCCACTGCGCTGCGAATCAGATTCACCAGATCCCCGGCGACAGAACCGACCCCTTCCGCCGGCGCCGAACCACGTCCCGAAATCTGCCACTTGAGCCACAGCCGCACGTCGGTGGCCACCTGATCGTTGCGGCTCCGGCCGGTGTGCAGCTTGCCCGCCACAGAGCCGATCCGTTCGGTCAGCCGGCGCTCGATATAGCTGTGGATGTCCTCGTCGGTGGCCCCGGCAAAAGCACTTTGCGGATCGGCAGCGATCTCGCTGCGCACTGCCGCCAGGCCGGCGATGATCCGGTCCCGCTCGTCCTCGGTCAGCAATCCGGCGCGGGCGATCGCGGCCGCCCAGGCCTCCGAGCCGGTGATGTCGGCGTCCCAGAGCCGCCAGTCGAACGGCAGCGACGCGTTGAAAGAGACCATGAGCGGATCATTCGCGGCGCTGAACCGGCCGCCCCAGAGTGGCGCCATGTAGGACCTCCAGATGGATTCTGATGATGGCCATCGTACCACAACCATGAGAGGGGAACAATCCGAAGGCGAGAAGTGAGGACGCTGATCTACCTGATTTACATGATCCCTTAATCAGGGCCATCAGGCCACTCTGCGTCCTGAACCACGCTGGCCGGTTAACGCGCGAGCGTCGGGGCTGCCCTAACCCCGACGCTCTCAAAAGGAGGAGAAGGAGAGAACTCTTTTTTTACATCTCTCGTGAAGTATTCTAACATAGCTTCTGAGAGATCGCTCGACGCGCGGCCCATGTAAACGCTACTCCTTTTTGACGTTTACTATACGTTTTCCATACACCAATATCAGCAGGAGCGCTTATGGACACTGGCAGGAACACCTTGACCCTTTGCGATCTGTCGCCCAAGCACTATGACGAGATCCTCGACCTGTGGCGCCGCGCCGGATTGCCGGTGCGCGCGGAGGGCCGCGACGCCCCGGAGGCTTTCAGGCGCCAGCAGCGCGGCGGCCACCAGCGCGTTATCGGCCTGCGCGACGGAGCACAACTCGCAGCAGTGGCGGTGCTGACGCACGATGGCCGTAAAGGCTGGATCAACCGGCTGGCCGTGGACCCGGCGTATCGCCGGCAGGGCCTTGCCAACAGACTGATCGCCGCGGCCGAACGCTGGTTTACCCAAGACCTGGGGCTTGAGGTATGGGCAGCCTTGATCGAAGAGGACAACCTGGCATCGCAGGCCCTATTTGACGCAGCGGGCTATCATCGCCATGATATCCTCTATGTCAGCAAACGCGCGCGGCCTGAGGCTTAGGGGGATGACATCTGTGGCGAGAACCGATCCTGATCCACGCGCCTGATTTATCCTGCAACTTCTCCGCATCGACTGCGTAAAGTATAGCATGAGGCAAACCATTCGATACCGGGAATGTCCTGTATCGACATTCGGGCCTGCTGTTTCTGGAGGGGAGTTATGGAAGGCAAGAAGCTCTATCGCAGTCGCACCGACAAGGTGGTGTCCGGAGTTTGCGGCGGGTTAGGCAAGTATCTGAGCGTCGACCCGACGCTGATCCGCCTGCTTTTCGCCCTGTTGGTGTTCTTCGGGGTCGGCTCAGGCCTGCTGGTGTACGTGATCCTGATGATCGTCGTGCCCCTGGAGCCTGAGGTGGGCGGGCCGGTGGAACCGCCGGCCGACACAACCGGCGATCAGGCGCAGTAGTGCGCCAGGGGGAGCGGATGGCGGCTGGAAACACAGCAAACACCCGCTCCCCACACAGTTGACCGGGGTCAAGATCGAGTCAAGCGCAGCATCGACGCCCCCTAGATGATTGCCAGTTTCACCCCGCCCGCCATCCTGTGATACAATAATTGTCTAGCATCATATCAGGCGCATTGCGCAAACCGTCAGCACGGCGCTCTTGCCTGCCCGGTGCGACGCAAGGCGCAAGGAGCTGACCCAATGGCAGAAAAGATCCTGGTCTGCGTGGCATGGCCGTACAGCAACGGCGACATGCACATCGGCCACATCGCCGGCGCCTACCTGCCGTCCGACATCTTCGCGCGCTATCACCGGCTGCGCGGGAACGACGTGCTGATGGTCTCCGGCTCCGACACTCATGGCACGCCCATCACGGTGCGCGCCGAAGAGGAGGGAATCTCGCCGCGCGCGGTGGTAGATCGCTATCATCCGCGCAACGTGGAGATGATGCGCCAGCTTGGAATCAGCTTCGACCTCTTCACCGAGACCGACACCGAGAACCACTGGGCCGTCACCCAGGAGATCTTTACCACTCACCTGGCGCACGAATACGTCTACCGCGACACCATGGAGCAGCTCTACTGCGTTGACTGCGCCAAATGGCTGGCCGACCGCTACGTGGAGGGCGTCTGCCCGCACTGCGGCTACGACGGTGCACGCGGCGATCAGTGCGACAACTGCGGCCGAACCTACGACGCCATCGCGCTGCTGAAGCCGCGCTGCAAGTATTGCGGCGGCAGCCACATCGAGGTCCGCGAGACCGAGCACTTCTTCCTGGATCTGGGCGCGCTAAACAAACCGCTGCTGACCTGGATGAATGATGGCAACAAGGAGCACTGGCGCGCCAACGTCGTCAGGGCCACCCGCGCGCGGCTGGAGAGCCATGAGCTGCGCGGCCGTCCCATCACGCGCGATATCAGTTGGGGCATCCCCATCCCGGTGCCCGGTTTTGAGGGAAAGCGCATCTACGTCTGGTACGATGCCGTGATCGGCTACCTGGCCGCCAGCAAGGAGTGGGCCCAAATCGTCGGTGACCCCGAGGCATGGCGCGCCTGGTGGCAGGATCCGGCAGTGCGCAGCTATTACTTCATCGGCAAGGACAACATCGAGTTTCATTCGATCATCTGGCCCGGCATGCTGATCGGCTACGACGGCAGTCTGAACCTGCCCTACGACGTGCCCGCCAACGAGTATCTGAACGTCGAGGGCCGCAAATTGAGCAAAAGCCGGCACTGGATGATCGAGATGGCCGATGCGCTGACCCGCTACGACCCCGATCCCTGGCGCTTCGCCCTGGCGGCCGGGGCGCCTGAGTCAAATGACACCGATTTCACCTGGGAGGAATTCGTCCGCCGCAACAACGACGAACTGGTGGCGACCTGGGGCAACCTGGCGAATCGCGTCCTGGGCTTCGCCTACAAGCGTTTCGAGGGCGCAGTGCCCCAGCCGGGTGTATTGGATGACGCTGATCGCGCGCTGCTGGACCAATTGACGCCCACCTTCGAGCGGGTCACCGCGCTGCTGGAAGCGGTCAAGCTGAAGCAGGCGCTCACCGAGGCAATGGGCCTGGCCCACGAGGCCAATCGCTACCTCAACCTCAAGGAACCGTGGAAACAGATCAAAACCGATCCGCAGGCCGCCGCCACCACGACCTTCGTGGCGCTGCGCGTGATTGACACGTTGAAAACGCTGCTGGCTCCGTTCTTGCCGTTCACCTGCCAGGCGCTGCACGGCTACTTCGGCTATGAGGGCGACCTGTTCGGGCGGCTCTATGCCGAGGAGTTGAGCGAGGCCACGCGCACGCACATTGCCATCCGCTACGACGGCAGCTCCGCCAGCGGCAGTTGGGCTATCAGCCAGCTCGCGCCCGGCCAACCGCTGCGTGAGCCCAAGCCCCTGTTCCTGAAGTTGGAGCCGAGCATCGCTGAGGCTGAAGTCGAGCGCATGCTGGCTCACTGATAACAACCCCTCCTACCGGAATCGAGGCTTCGGCCGGTCACTCGCCGCACCCACACTGACCGCCTGAAGGCTCGATTCCGTCTACACGCCCCCAGAGCTAGATGCAGGCGATCAGGCTGGCATAGAACCCGCACGCATCGTCGATCTCGGCCGCCGGGCAGTTCTTGCTGCACATGTGGGCCAACTTATACTCGCACCGCCATGCTGAGCTGTACGACCCCTGTCACCCCTACAGATCGCGTTCGCATAAAAACATATAGCACTATTCGTTGAAGGCCAATTCGTCCAAGGCTGTTCAGTGCAAAGGCGCGGCACAAAAACGTGCAGGACAATCCGCGCGCGCCCTGTATTGGCCGTGATGTAAATCGACAAATAAATACTATTTATTTGGAGAAGTGACGCTTGGCTGATTTGACCAAAAGAATCCTGCGGAATACAATATGTTTACTGGAAACGCTCTCATGAAGACCTTGACGCTCCCCCCATTGAGCCCCGAGGCCACCAAAAGCCTGGATCGGCTGTACCGCACGGCTCGCGATCCTCGCCTGCGGATGCGCGCTCACATGGTGCTGTTGGCAGCGGAGAAATCGCTCCCTGCGGAAGAGATAGCCGAGATCGTTCGCACCGACGCCCAGACCGTGCGCCGGTGGCTCAAACGCTATCTGGCGCAGGGCCTGAATGGGCTTGCTGACGCCCCCCGCCCAGGCGGGCCCCGCAAAGTGACCGAGACCTATCTGGCCGAGCTTCTCCGCGTGGCCAGCCTGCCTCCTGGCACCGTCAATCTGCCTCACGCCCACTGGACGGCGCTGCGCCTGGCCAACTACATGACCACGGTCACGGACATCGCTGTCGACCCGGAGACCATTCGCCTGCACCTGAAGGCCGCCGGGATCAGCCTCCAAAAGCTGCGTGACGAGATCGCCCCGCCCACACCCCGCAAAACCGCACGCCCCTCTACCAAACGTCGCACGATAAAGTAGACGAATAAATCGCGCTAAAGTTATGGCTTAGCAGCAAACGGATAAATATCAATAAATTCATAGTAATTGACAAGAGGCCCGGACTGTGCTATCATCCGCCCTGATTAATGTGACACCCTGGGCGCAAATTGATCGTTCATGCAAGGAGAGAGGGGTGCAACCGGTCCGACGTCGCATTACGGAGTTGCTCAAGGAACATGGCACGGCCACCGTCGCAGAATTGGCGCGCCAGCTCGACATGGCACAAGTATCCGTTCGTCACCACCTGGACATTCTGGTGGGCGAGGATCTGGTCGAGTTAAGCGGGGTGCGCCGGCAAAACAGCGCCGGACGCCCCAGCCTGGTCTATTCGCTGACGCCGAATGCCCTGAAGCTCTTTCCCCAGCATCATGACGCGCTTGCCAGCGCCATTCTGATCGAGCTAAAGTCGGCTCTGCCTGGCAGTGAAGTGCAACGCTTCATGCAGTCGATAGGGGAGAAGACGGCCAGGCAAGCGCCTGCGGCCTCGCCGGACCAAACGCTTGAAGAACGCCTGGATGAGGTAACCGACTTCCTGTGCCGGAAAGGCTACGGCGCCCGTTGGGAAGAGCGCAATGGCCACTACGAAATCCATACCAACAACTGCCCCTACTCGGGTGTGTCGGACGAGCACTCGGAAGTCTGCTCCATGGACCAGGCCATGATGAACCAGCTTCTGCCAAAAGCGATTCGGGTGCAGTCGCGCGCCCTCGACGGCGCACTGCACTGCATATACGTGGTGGCCGCCGATCACGTGATCACCGATCACGCGACCGCGGCTGAAAAAGGCTGACCGGCTCAACCGACCCATGAACAACAACGCTCCCGTCGATGTCTCCAGCGTCATGATCGACGCCTACGGACGGCGCCTGCACTACCTCAGAGTCTCACTCACAGATGCGTGCAACCTGCGGTGCATCTACTGCATGCCGGAATCCGTCACCTTCCGGCCCTCAGCGGCCTTGCTGCAAGACGATGAGGTGCTGACGCTGGTGCGCGTAGCCGCCAGCCTTGGTGTGGACAAAATCCGGCTGACCGGCGGTGAGCCGACCGTGCGCCCCGGCCTGGTCGGATTGGTGCGCGCAATCCGCGCCGTTCCCGGGATCCGGCGCATCGCCATGACCACCAATGGGATCAGGTTAGCCGAGCTGGCGGGGCCGCTGGCCGAAGCAGGGCTGGATCAGGTTAACATCAGTGTTGACTCATTGGATCCGGCGAAGTTCAAACACATCACGCGCCGAGACGCGCTGCTGCATGTGCAGCGCGGCATCGTGGCCGCTGCCGCTGCAGGGTTGGCCCCGATTAAGATCAACTGCGTCGTTACGCGCGGATTCAACGACGGCGAAGTCGTCGACCTGGCCCGCCTGACCCTGGAGTATCCTTGGGAAGTGCGCTTTATCGAGTTGATGCCGTTGGGAAGCGTGGCTGAATTCCAGCAGGAACAGGTGGTGCCATCGGCCGAAACGCGTGCCCGCATTGAAGCCGCCTTGGGCCCGTTGGAACCGATAGTTGGACAGGACGGTCACGACCCGGCGCGCTCCTTCCGGCTGGCCGCCGGACCGGCGCAGGGCCGGATCGGTTTCATCAGCAGTGTCACCGAACCATTCTGCGCGAATTGCACCCGCCTGCGGCTCACCGCCGATGGCAAGCTGCGCCTCTGCCTGTTGCGCGATGACGAGGTGGACCTGCTCTCACCGTTGCGCACCGGCGCCGACTTCGCCACCTTGCAGCGCATCATGGCCGAAGCTGCTTATCGCAAGCCCTGGGGGCATCGACTGGAAGAAAACGACATCGCCAGGTCCCGAGAAATGAGCGAGATCGGCGGATAACACGAGAGTGCGATAGTGACATAGTACGATGGTGCGACCGTCGGCAGGTCACTAACGCACTAACTCACTAACTCACTAACCATACACGGAGGATTTTATGTCTGTTGCAATTAACGAAGAGACCGCCACCGCAGAAGCAACCGCGCCTGCCGCCATTACCTTGACCGATGCCGCAGCCGCAAAACTGGAAGAAATCATGGAGCAGAAAGGTGTGCGCGAGACACACGCTCTGCGCGTATTTGTCAGCGGCAGCGGATGCAGCGGCCTGCAGTACGGAATGACGTTTGACAATAATCCACGGCCTGTCGACGCGGTCTTCGTGCAGCACGGCCTGCGCGTGATCATTGACCCGCAGAGCCTCCAATACATGACCGGCTCGCAAATTGACTTCATCGATAATGAGTTCGGCACTGGCTTCCACATCGAAAACCCCAACTCCGTTTCTAGCTGCAGCAGCGGGGGATGCAGCGGCTGCCATTAAGGAAGTAGTATGAAGCCAGTGACGCGCCATGACCTGCGACTGGTCGGCGACTATCGGTATGAGATCCCGGAGTCGTTCCGACAGGACATGCGCGTCTCGGCGCACTTCTACGCCGACGAGGATATCCTGGAAAAAGCGTTGGCTGACCGCTCACTGGAGCAGTTGGTCAACACGGCCACCCTGCCCGGCATCGTAGGGCAAGCCCTGGCTATGCCGGATATCCACCAGGGTTATGGCTTTCCAATCGGCGGCGTCGTGGCAACCCGAACGCCCGGCGGCGTGATCTCCCCTGGGGGAGTGGGATATGATATCAACTGCCTTGCCGGGGACAGTCGGGTATTGAATGCCCTGGGCTACACCCAGTCGATCGCAGGAATGGCGAACGATTGGGCACAGGTCAGACTCCTTTGCCAGGACTTCGGCGCCCAGCGTGAAGCTACCACCGAAATTCTCCGCTATCTGAGTCGCCCGGCCGAGCGTGTGTACAGGCTGTGTACCCAAAGCGGTCAGGAGATCATTGCGACGGGCGATCACCCGTTCTGGACACCGGACGGCATGGTTGCGTTAGCGCAGCTTGCGCTGGGCAGCAAGGTGGCGGTCTGGGGCTTCGATGGTGTGCCGTATGTGGCGCCTGTTGACGATATCATTCTGACCCGCGGCGATGTAGAGACGACCCTGTCTGAACAAGGAAAAGGTCGGGCTGGCAACGCGCTTGCTCAAACGTTGGCTCATCTTGACCGCAGCGGCTTGCTGCCGCTGCGGTACTCCTCACCGCAACTGCCACACCTGCTGCGGTTGATGGGCCTGACATGGGGCGATGGGATACTGTACTTCGAGGCCAGCGGCAAAGGCGTGCTGGCATGTTACGGAGATGTCGAAGACCTGGAAGCCCTGCGTGAAGATGTGAAGGCGCTGGGATTCCGACCTTCACGCATTTATGCTCGAACGCGGCGGCATGCGATAAACACCGAATACCGCTCTTACGAGTTCGAAAGGGTCGAGACCTGGTTCAAGGTGCGCGCGACAGGTCTGGTCGCTGTCCTGGCTGCGCTGGGTCTGCCCTTGGGGATCAAGGCGCGTTCGGACTGGCGCATGCCGGGGTGGATTAAAAAGGCGCCGCTCTGGCAGAAGCGGCTGTTCCTGGCTGCGCTTTTTGGGGCCGAAGTGAACGCGCCGGGCACCGTCACCGGCCACGACCATAATTTCCAGCCGCCGACTCTCTCAGTCAACAAGGGCGAGACATGGGTTGCAAGTGGACAAGACTGGCTGGCTGACATCGCCGACCTGCTGACCGAGTTCGATGTGATCACGCGGCCGGTTGAGCGGCGAATGGTGCAAACGAACGCCGATGGAACGCGCTCGATTCGCCTTCGCTTGGCCGCTTCGACCGAACCAGACAATCTCATCCGACTCTGGAGCCAGATCGGGTTCGAGTGCCATCGCAAGAAGCGCGCACTGGCGAGCCTGGCCGTCACCTATCTGCGCCTGAAACAACAGGTGGTGCAAGGCCGAGATGCCATCGCGTCCGAGGCCGTGGCGATGCGGGAATCCGGTCAGAGTGTTGCACAAATCGAAGCTACTTTGGCCGGGCCGTTGGCAAACGCACGGTTCATCCAGCGCTCATTGTGGGAAGGCCGCGCCACTGGCGCGCGCGTGGGCCAGAGCTTCGTGCCGTTTGCCCGGTTTGTGGAAGAGGCTACAGCCGGCCTGGGACGTTCGGGCATGGCGTGGGATCGCGTGAGCGAAATCGAACTACTTACGGACTACGCGGGGGATGTCTACGACTTCACGGTGGCGCATCGCGATCACAATTTCGTCGCCGATGGGTTCGTTGTATCAAACTGCGGTGTGCGCCTGTTGGCCAGCCACCTCGATGCCGATGAGATCAGGCCCCACATGCAGGCCCTGGCCGATGCACTCTATCGTCACGTGCCCAGTGGTGTCGGCGTCAAGGGCCAATTGCACATCAACAAGGGTGAGCTGGACCGCATCCTGGCGGATGGCAGCCTTTGGGCGCTGCGCGAGGGGTACGCCACCCGCACCGATATCGATCACACGGAACAAAACGGCCACATGGGCGGAGCGGACCCCGCCAAAGTCAGCGGCGAGGCCAAACGCCGCGGGCTGGAGCAGGTGGGCACGCTGGGCTCAGGCAACCATTTTGCAGAGATTGACGTAGTCTCGAAGATCTTCGACCCCGAAGCATCTGCTGCATATGGCTTACGCCAGGGCCAGGCGGTCGTGCAGATCCATTGCGGCAGTCGCGGGCTGGGCCACCAGGTTGCCACCGACTATATCGAATGCTTTCAACGGATCGGCACACGTTATGGATATGAGCTTCCCGATAAGCAACTGGTGTGCGCACCGTTAGATTCGTCTGAGGGCCAGAGCTATCTCGCCGCCATGAACTGCGCGGCCAACTATGCCTGGGCAAACCGACAGGTCTTGACCTACCGCGTGCGCGAGGCGTTCGAAGAGATGCTGGCCGGCAAGGTGCACGATTGGGAGCTTTTCCTGGTATACGACGTTGCCCACAACATGGCCAAGCTGGAAACGCACACAGTCGGTCGCGCCGACGGCGCCGGCGTCCGTGAGCTGAAGGTGTGCGTGCATCGCAAGGGCGCCACGCGCGCGTTCGGGCCGGGCCATCCCGACGTGCCCGGCGACTACCGGGCGGTAGGCCAGCCGGTGCTCGTTCCGGGCAGCATGGGCACCTCTTCCTATATCCTGGCAGGCGCCGCCGGCAGCATGACGCACACCTTTGGCTCCTGCTGTCACGGCGCGGGCCGGGTGATGAGCCGGGCGGAAGCCAAACGCCAGGTGCGCGGCGAGCAGTTGCGCAGCACACTGGAGCATGACGGTATCACCATCCGAGCCGGCAGCCTGGCCGGGCTCGCGGAAGAAGCACCGGCCGCATACAAAGACGTCGACCGCGTGGTCGCCGTGGTTGAAGCAGCCGGCCTCGCGCGCATTGTCGCTCAACTGGAACCGCTGGCTGTCATCAAAGGCTAAGCGGGATTCGCCCATCCACTCACTTCGGAGGTATCGTTGCGAGTCGCACTGATCAACCCTAAGTTTCACCTGCCGATCGACACGCGCACATCGCCGCACCTGGCGTTAGCCTATCTGGGCGCGGTTTCCGAGCGCCGCGGCGACGAGGTGCGCGTTTATGATGCAGACGTGGAAGACCAACCGCTGCAGGAGTTCCTGAACGAATTCCGCCCGCACCTGGCTGGCATCACGTCTAACACGCCCCAGGTGAAGCAAGCCTGGCGCACGGCCGCAGCCATCAAACAAGAGATGGATATCCCGGTCGTCCTCGGCGGCCCACACCCCAGCGTCGTGGTCGAAGACCTGGACTTCGAGTCGTTGCGCCAGCCGCCGGTCGACATGGTCGTGCGCGGCGAAGGTGAAGGCCCGTGGATCGCCATCAGCGAGATCGTGGACAAGTACATGCGCGATCAGGGATTTCAAAGCGATAACTTCGCTCGCCGCTTGATGAGCCCTGAGTTGAACCTCTTCGGTGAGGTTAAGAGCACAAGCTATAAGACCAGCGATGGCGAGCTCCATCGCAACATGGATGGCCCGGTCATCGCCGATCTGGACAGCCTGCCCTGGCCGGCCTACCATCTTTTCAAAATGGACCGCTATACCAATTTGCAGCCCGCTACGGATGCGATCCCAGGCGAACGCAGCTTCTCCATCATGACCAGCCGCGGCTGTCCCTATCGCTGCACTTTCTGCTCGCAGAGCATCATGCCCATCAAATGGCGCGCCCGTTCTGCAGAGAGCGTCCTCGCCGAGTGGCGGCACCTGGTGCACGATCTCGGTGCGTTGGAAATTGGCGTCCTCGATGACAGCGCGAACATCCGGCGCAACCGGCTGATGCAACTGGCTGACAACTTGATCGCCGACAAGCTGAATCACGTGCCGTGGATCTTCGTCAACGGTATTCGCGCCAACCTGGCCGACCTTGAGCTGCTGACCCGGATGAAACAAGCCGGCTTGAGGCGCACCGCGTTCGGCGTCGAAACCGGCGACGAACAGATGATCATCAAGATCGACAAGCATGTCGACCATGACACCATCCGCCAGGCCTTCAAAAATGCCAAGGCCGCGGGCATCGAGACCATCGGCTTCTTCATTATCGGCTTGCCCGGCGACACACGCGCATCGATGCAGAAGACTATCGACTTCGCGATCGAGCTGGACCCGATGATCGCCAACTTCAGCATGATGACGCCCTATCCCGGCACGGTCGTCTACGAGCAGGTCAAGCAGAACGGCCGCTTCCTGGTGCAAGATTGGGAAGATTACGTCTTCTTCGATCAAAAAGCGCGTTACGAAATGGGTGACCTGACCGCCGAACTGATGGAAGAGATGTATCGCAAGGCTTACCGGCAGTTCTACTGGCGCCCCAAGTACGTGATGCGTGCGATGCGCCGCAAGGACTTCTGGATGAATATCGGCCGCAACGCCCGCCTCGCCTGGCGCACGGTGGTGCCGCGCAAAGAGAAGACGGAGCTGCGCGAGGCAGCGAAAGTTTCGCTGTGACCGGGCGCGTCGTGCGCTGAAAGCGCTGTGGAGATTAGAAGCTAAATGAAAGTTGCACTCGTCGGCCCCAAGTGGCACGCCAAGGTCAATTCGTACCCGTCGTTGGGGCTGGGCTATCTGGCCGCGATCGCGGAGCAAGAAGGGCACCGCGTAGCGATCTTTGACATGGGGCTGCGCCCGCAAAAGCCGATTGCGGATGAAGTCAAGGAAATAGCTGCCTGGCAGCCCGATGTCATTGGCTTCACGTCCATGACCACCTCCTATCGCAGTGTAGAGGAGTCGGTAGCCATGTTGAAGGCAGCACTGGGAGTTGCCGTTCCGATCATCATCGGCGGGCCGCACGCCACAGCGCTGCCCGAGTTGACGCTGCAAAACCCGCACATCGACTTCCTCGCCTACGGTGAAGGGGAGTATATCTTCCGCGACTGGTTGCGCCAGATCTCGGCGGGCACTACAGACTGGAGCAGCATCGCCGGCCTGTGGTACAAAGACGCGGCAGGCAACATCATTCAAGGCGAAGAACGCGCACTGATCCCTGACCTGGATGAATTGCCATTCCCGGCGCGTCACCTGTTCGACCTGAAGGCCTATCCGCTGTACGCGCCGAACGGCCAGCACATGATCACAGTGCTGTCCAGTCGCGGGTGCCCCTACCATTGCTCGTTTTGTTTCAAAGGCATCGTCGGCCGCACCTACCGCCAGCGCTCCCCGCAGAACATCGTCGCCGAGTTGCGCCAACTTATCAATGACTATGACGTGCGCAACTTCTACTTTGAGGATGACCTGTTCACCATCAACGTCAAACGCCTGGAGGCGATCCTCGACTACTTCATCGAGCAGAGCCTGGATGTGCGCTGGCAGTGTTTGGCGCGCGTGGACCGCGTGAACCCCGATTTGCTCAAGAAAATGCACCGGGCCGGTTGCCGGCAGATTCACTTCGGCATCGAGTCGGGCAATCCGGAGATCCTGAAACGGACGGCGAAACACATCAATCTGGACCAGGTGCGCCAGGCCATCGACTGGGCCGAAGACGCGGGCATCATGAGCAAGGGCTATTTCATCCTGGGCCTGCCCGGCGACAACGACCAGACCATGAATGAGACGATCGAGTTTGCGGCCAGCCTGCGCCTCAGCGAGGCCATGTTCTCTATTGCCACCCCCATGCCCGGCACAGAGCTCTGGGAGGAGCTGGTCCGCAAGAATCCCGCTACGGCCTACAACGCGGATTTCACCAAGAGCTATTATTACAACTCATACACCAGCGAGATCGCGCCCTTCATGAACGTCTCGGACGTCGGCGACGAGAGGCTGAGCAAGATGGCTATCCTGGCGCGCCAGCGCTTCCTGGAAAGCAAGGCCAAGCGCAAGTACGTCCGCTACTTCGGGCCGGCGTGGGGCGAACGACTTTATCGTGTGGCACAGAACCCGATGATCCACCGCGTCGGGCGGGCCGTTCTGAACTCCGGCCTGTTCCCGCGCTTTCGCCAGTTGCAGCCCAAACGCGAATCTGAGGCGTGGGCCTGAACCAAATGGATACGAACAAGCACATGAATGATTCACAGCAATCCGCACCGGATGACGGCCGCAGAAGCATCCTCGAACGTGTCGAAATCGCCACCCGCTGGAAACGCAATCCCTTGCTGCGCCCGATCAAGTGGTTAGCCTATGAAACCGGCCAAACGCGCCTGGTGCTGCCGCCGGACCGGCTTTACATCGAGTCCACCAATATCTGCAATCTGAACTGCATCATGTGCCCCACCGGGCGCAAGGAACAGGTCCGCAAGAAGGGCTTTATGGACTTTGCGCTCTTCAAGGCGATTGTGGATGAAATGGCGCCCTGGGTGCAGGCCACCACCCTCCATATATGGGGCGAGCCGCTGTTGCACCCGCGGCTGTTGGATATGATCGCCTATTGCCAGAAGAAAGGGCTGCGCAGCGAGATCAGCACCAACGCGACGCTCCTGAATGAGCAGCGATCGCGCGCCATCCTGGATGCCGGCTTGGGCGCCATCTATCTCTGCCTCGACGGCATGCGGCCGGAGACGTACGAGCAGATTCGCGTCAACGCGGATTACGAGCAAACCAACACCAATATTCGCCGCTTCATCGAACTCAAGCAGGCAGGCGGTTACCACAGTCCCTTCGTCAACCTGCAGATCATCGAAATGGAAAAAACGGTCGGCGAGATCGATGATTTCGTCAGAGAGTGGCGCCTGCCCGGCGTGGATCGCATCAATGTCAAGCCGTTCGATTCGTGGGGCGGCCAGATCGAAGACATCAACAAGCTGGAGGCCGGGGAGGACAATCTGCCGGTCAGGCGGTATCCTTGCCCGAACCTGTGGTATCACACACACATCTACTGGGACGGCAGCATTGCGATGTGCGATCGCGACTTCAACCTGACCCAGGATCTGGGCAACGTGCGCAACGCAGATGGCTCCGTGCAGGTGCTGAAAAACTGGAACGGCGCAAAGATGCAGCAATTGCGCCGGCAGCATGTCCAAAACGACCTGAACGCCGTCTCACCTTGCAACACCTGCACCGAATGGGCCTGGTGGAAACCGACCCCGTTGCGATCATGGGGCAATGCCAATGTGACCCGGCAGGAAGAGAACCAGAAACGCGTCAATCCAGAAGCGGGCAGCAGCCAGTAACAAGCCAAGCTTCTGACGTGTGTAAGACAGTTTTAAGGAAGACACCATGCGCGTATTGCTCGCCAGTCCCGAATCCGGGGTTTGGTCATCTCGCAAGCATATCCCCCTGGGCCTGGGGTATCTCGCCGCAGTGCTGCGGGAGCACAATCATCCGGTCGGACTGTACGATGCGGCGATCGAGGATGAGCCGCTGGAAACAGTGATCCGTCGCGGCGGCTACGAACTGATCGGCATCACTGCCGTGACCCCCTTGATCGTCGATGCCTGGAACATGGCTAAAGAAGCCAAGCGCTTGGGGCTGATCACCGTGCTGGGCGGCCCCCATCTGACCTTGATGCCCGAAGAATCGATCAGTGAGGCGCACCCAGAAATAGATTATGTCATGCAGGGAGAGGCCGAAGAGAGCATCATCGAGCTGATTGACGCCCTGGAAGGACGCCGGGACATGGAGACGGTTCACGGCCTCTTCTGGCGCCGCGCGGGCAGCGTGGTCGCCAATGCTCCGGCCGGCCTGATCATGAACCTGGATAGCATCCCCTACCCGGCGCATGACCTGTACAAGATTCAACGCTATACGAATCTCCAACCGCTGACCGATGGCCTGGACAAACACGCCCGCGCCTACACCATCATGACCAGCCGCGGCTGTCCCTACAAGTGCACCTACTGCTCCAAGCCGATCACGGGCAACACCTGGCGCGGCCGTTCCGTGGATAATGTGATCGGCGAGTGGCGCTGGCTGGTGCACGATCTGAAAGCCACCGAGATCGGCATGACCGATGACATCTGGAACCTGAAGCTCGACCGGGCCAAGGAACTCTGCCGCCGGCTCATCGCGGAAGGGCTCAACACCGTGCCGTGGGTCACCGTGCATGGCATGAAGGTAAATCACGCGGACGCTGAGCTGTTCCAACTGATGAAGCAAGCCGGCTGCAAACGCGTCGGTTTCGGCGTGGAAAGCGGCGACGAGACGATCCTGCGCGACGTGATCAAGAAGTCTCAGACGCTGGGCATGGTGCGCAATGCGTTCCGCTGGGCCAAAGAGGCCGGGCTACAGACCATGGGCTTCTTCATTTTCGGCATGCCCGGCGAGGATGAAGCCTCCATGGAGAAAACGACCCGCCTGGCGCTGGAGCTTGACCCGGATCTGGCGAACTTCATGCTGGCAACGCCCTACCCGGGCACCGAGATGTACGACTACATCAAGAAGTACGGCAACATCTTCGCCGATAAATGGGAAGATTACGCCATCCACTCCGATAAGGCCCGCTTTGCCATGCCCGGCTATGACGCCGATCTGGTCGTCAAAAAATGGAAGGAAGCGTACCGCCGCTTCTATCTCTACCGGCCAAAGCGCGTGTGGCAGAAAGTGACGATGAAGAGCACCTGGACGGAGCTGCCGAACACCGTCACTAACGCGCTGCGCTTCTTTGCGCCGGCGGAACCCAGGCAAAAAGCCGTCTCCGCAACCGCACGCGCGGTTGCCGAACACACTGACTCTACGAGCTCCAAGTCATGACCAAGCCGGAACCAAGCTTCGAGTGGGAAATCACGACGAAGTGCAACTACCACTGCTCCTACTGCTGCCAGAAGGCCTATCAGCTTCAAGTGTCGAAGCACTGCTCTGATGAGATCATCGACGCCGTGTATGATCTGCTGGGCAAACTGCCGGGGCAATGGCTTATCAAAGTCATCGGCGGGGAACCGATGATTCATCCGCGCTTCGCCGAAATCTGCCGGCAGATCACGGCGCACGGGCATCGGCTTGCCATGACCACCAATTTCTCGCTGCCTGCGCGCAGGCTGGAGCAGTTGATCGCTGAAACGGGCGACAAGCTGGCCTACATCACCGCCAGCCTGCATCTGGAGCAGGTCAGGAGCCTGGACGAATTCGTCGAGAAGGCCATCGCATTCAACGCGGCGAAGAACCCGGCGACCGATTTCGTCGTGACATCGGTGGCGCTGGAGGAAACCTTCGAGACCCTGAAGGGGGTGTCAGAACGCCTGGAGGCCGCCGGGGTCCGTTTCGCGTTCCAGGCGCTGAAGATCGATGGGCAATACGTTGCGTACAGCAACCCCGAAATCGAGCCCTACCTGCGCGGGCGCCTGATCGACAACACCGACATGATACGCGGGTTGAGCCTGTACGGCACCAAGTGCCACACCGGCCAACTCTTCTTCCGGGTCGGCGTCACGGGGCAAGCCACGCGTTGTTACAACCCGCAACCCCTGTACGACCTGGGCAACGTCACCGATGGCGCCTTCAAGTTATTCGACCGGCCGTGGCCATGTCTCTCGCCTGTTTGCACCTGCACCGTTCCGGCCAATCGCGGCATGATCCTGTACGGTCAGAAGGCCTCACAAGCCGAGATCGCCGCGGCGCACATCAAGGGCCGGCTGCGGGAGGCGAAAATCAGGGTGGTGCGACGCCTGACCATAAACACCGGCGGGCAACAAAAACCGGCCGGCTCCTGACAACAGGTACGGCCGCGCCTCACTTCCCGACCCATTCCTCGAAAAGTGCGCTCAGATCCTGGCCAGCCACTTCGCTGGCCAGGGCCTGAAACTGTGCCGGCGTGGCGATCTGCCACCGATAGCGTTCCAGATACGTCCGCAGCAAGGTGGAGAACCGCGCCACCCCCATCCGATCACGCAGCTCAGCAAAGAACAGCGCCCCCTTGCCGTAAACCAGCGTCTCGTAGTCCCTTTCGTAGTCGACCACCGCGCGGCCGATAGGTGCATCATTCCCGCCAGCTGCCACCACCGCCACCGGGAGCTGCCAGCGCAATTGGCGCAGATTCTCCGCCGCCGGCTCGCCATAGCGCTTCAGAGTGTACTCATAGATGCTGAACTCGGCCAGTCCTTCATCCAGCCAGGGGTTCAGCACCTGGTCGCTGCCCACCTGGTTGTACCACCACTGGTGCGCGACCTCGTGAACCACCAGCGTCTCCAGGTCCTGGGTGAAGCGGTTGTAGTCCTGGCTGCCGATCAGGCTGACGCCCGGAAACTCCATCCCATGGTACAGCAACGGAGCCTCGACGACCGCCATTTCCCGGTACGGATACGTGCCGAAGGTGTCGCTGTAAATCTGCATGGCGGTCACCGCCTCATACAGCGCTGACTTGCCCGCTGCGGCATCTTGAGGCAAAAAATAAGAGCGCACGCGCGTCCCCAACGATTCGGTTTCAAGGAATTGGTAATACGGGCTGAGCAGCACGGTGAATTCTCGCGCCGGCCCAAGGACATAGCGCGCCGTCACCCAGCCCTCCGCAGCCATCGTGCGTGTCATCTCGGCGCCGGTGGCGACCAGCACCTGGTCAGCAGGGTAAGTCACATCGACCCGATATAACGCTGCATCGTGAAAGCCCACATCCCCTTGCGGATGGGGGATATCAAGCGCCCACGCTTCGCCGCGCCGCCCGGCAAGGATCGGATAGAAATTAGTCAGACTCAGGACGCCTTCGTTCGTGCCGAAGATCGTATATTGGCCCGGTTGGGCAGGATCAGGCAAGATGCCGGTAAACAAAAGACGGACATCGGCTGTCTTACCCGCCTCCAGCGGCTTAACCAGGCTGAGCTGCACGGCGGTCCTTTCGGCAGCCGTCCCGTAGTTGACGAGCGCCCCATCCACGCTGGCGCCGGTGACGCTCAGTGTGCCGCCAAAAGCATACAGATTCGGATAGGTGCGGAAGAACAGCTCCTCCAGCGGGACAGCGCCGGTGTTGGGCAGGTGCAGCTCAAGGGTGCCCGAATACTGCTTCTCTGATGGAGCAATCCGCACGGTGATGCTGTAGCTTGGCAGTGCGTCCAATGTCGCATCGCTTACCGTGAACCCCGGCGCCCAACTCGTGCGCAAATCCGCGTACAAATCGGGGGCCGGCGCGAAGAAGCTGCACCCTGCCGCCAGCAGGCTCAACAGCAACAGGCACACCACCGTCGCGAGCAGCAGTTGATTTCGCATCCTCAGATGCACACCCCGGCGAGCAATATCGGCCATTGGGCCTCCGCAACCAGACGAGGGATTTTCACCAGTATAGCATAAGGCCCAGCGTGCGCCAATCGTTTGTTCTCTCGTCCCCACAGTGCTATAATGCCGCCACGATTTGCTTTGCTGCGACCATGCGGCGAAGTAACAGAACGCTCCAGGAAACAGACGATGTCGCTGTCTCACGCCCAGGTCAAACATATCGCCGAGTTGGCACGGTTGAGCCTGACCGCTGCCGAACTCACCCTCTTTCAAGAGCAACTTTCGGCCATCCTGGACCATGCAGCGGCCCTGCAGGCCGTAGACACCTCAGATATCCCGCCCACGGCCACCGTCCTGCCGCTACGGAATGTCATGCGGGAGGATGCACCGCGCCCCTCGCTGCCGCGCGAAGATGTTTTGGCCAATGCGCCGGACGCGGCAGACGACTGCTTCCGCGTCCGCACGATATTGGAGGCCGGGAACTAGAGACCGGACAAAGGTGATTCGCTCGTGCTGTCTGAACTAACGATCCATGAAGCCGCTGACCTGCTGCATAAGGGTCATATCACTGCCTCGGAACTGACCCAAGCTGTGCTGGACCGCATCTCCGCCGTGGACGGCGCGGTCCAGGCCTATCTGACGCTGACCCCGGAACTGGCCCGGCAGCAGGCGGCCGCTGCTGATGCGGCGTTGGCGGCCGCGCGCCGGGAAGGCGCCCTGGCCGAACTGCCGCCCTTGACCGGCATCCCGCTGGCGATCAAGGATGTGATCACCGTTCAGGGGGTTCCTCTCACGGCAGGATCGAAAATCCTGGCAGGCTATGTCCCGCCCTATGATGCGACGGTCATCACCCGCCTCCGCACGGCCGGCGCAGTCATCCTGGGCAAGACCAACACCGACGAATTTGCCATGGGCTCCAGCACCGAAAACTCCGCCTACTTCACCACACATAATCCCTGGGATTTGAATCGGGTGCCGGGCGGGTCCAGCGGCGGCAGCGCCGCTGCGGTGGCGGCGGACGAGTGCCTGGCCGCGCTGGGCAGCGACACCGGCGGCAGCGTGCGCCAACCGGCCGCGCTGTGCGGCATCGTCGGGCTCAAGCCCACGTATGGCCGCGTCAGCCGGTACGGGCTGGCCGCGTATGCGTCATCCCTGGATCAAATCGGCCCCATGACCAAGGATGTCACCGATGCCGCGATTCTGTTGGAAGCCATTGCCGGCTACGACCCGCGCGATAGCACCAGCATGAACACCCCTGTGCCGGACTCGCTGAACAAACCAGGTTTCTTCGAGAAACCTGGTTTGTTCAGCGAGGGTTTGTCCAACCAGGTCAGCGGCCTGCGCGTCGGCATCCCGAAGGAATACTTCATCCCGGGTATGCAACCCGAAGTCGAGGCGGCTGTGCGCGCGGCTGTTCGAATCTTGGAAGATCTCGGCGCCGAGGTGCACGAGATCAGCCTGCCGCACACCGAGCTGGCGCTGCCGGTGTATTATCTGATTGCCCCCGCCGAGGCTTCGGCCAACCTGGCGCGCTATGACGGCATCCGCTATGGGCTAGCCGCGCCGGCCGACTCTCTGTGGGACACCTATCGCCGGACGCGCGGCGAGGGTTTCGGGCCGGAGGTCAAGCGACGCATCATGCTCGGCACGTATGCGCTCAGCGCCGGCTACTACGACGCCTACTACCTCAAAGCGCAACAAGTGCGCACCTTGATCAAAGCCGATTTCGATGCTGCGCTACGCGAAGTAGACATCATCGCTTGCCCAACCTCACCGACCACCGCGTTTCGTATAGGGGAAAAGGCTGATACCCCCCTCAGTATGTATCTATCGGACGTTTTCACCCTGGCGCTGAATCTTGCAGGCATCTGCGGCATGTCTTTGCCTTGTGGATTTGATACGAACGGCCTGCCCATCGGCCTGCAGCTCATTGCCGGCGCGTTCCAGGAGCAGCTCTTGCTGCGCACCGGCTACATCTACGAGCAGGCCACCGAATGGCACACCCGGAAGCCGATCCTATGATGACTGACGCTGACTTCACGCCTTTTGCTGAGAAGATGCACGCCGAGGGCTTGCCCGACATCGTGATCCGCAGCTTCCGCTTCTACTACGAGCAGCTCGCTGAGGGACGCACGGGCTTCATTCCCGAGACCGAAATCCACCCCGTCGAGTCGCTGCCCGACCTGGAGCAGCTCTCGCCGGCGCTGAAACAAACGGGCCGCGCGGCCCTCGCGAAGACGGTTGTGCTGAAACTCAACGGCGGGTTGGGCACCAGCATGGGGTTAACGAAAGCCAAGTCTCTGCTGGTGGTCAAAGACGGGCTGACATTCCTGGATATCATCGCCCGGCAAGCGCTGCATGTGGGCGTGCCGCTGTTGCTGATGAACAGCTTCAGCACCCGTGATGATTCGTTGGCAGCCCTGGCCCGCTACCCGGGGCTGCAAGGCATTATTCCGCCCGATTTCCTCCAGCATAGGGTGCCCAAAGTCCTGCAAGCTGAACTGACTCCGGCCGTTTGGCCGCAAGAGCCGGAGTTAACGTGGTGTCCGCCCGGCCATGGTGACATCTACACGGCGCTTGTCACCAGCGGCGCCTTGGAGACGCTGCTGGCGCATGGCTACGAGTTTGCCTTCATCGCTAACGTAGATAACCTGGGCGCCGCACTTGACCCCACCATCCTCGGCTACTTTGTCGCCGAAGGCCTGCCCTTCTTAATGGAAGTGGCCGATCGCACGGGGATTGACCGCAAGGGCGGGCACCTCGCTCTGCGCATCTCCGATGGCCGGTTGGTGTTGCGCGAATCCGCTCAATGCCCAAACGAAGACCTGGATGCATTCCAGGACATCGGCCGACACCGCTATTTCAACACCAACAACCTGTGGCTGAACTTGCCCGCGCTGAAACGGCTGCTGGATCGCAGCGATGGCTTGCTCGGCCTGCCCATGATCCGCAACAGCAAAACCCTGGACCCGCGCGATCCGGCTTCGCCCAAGGTATATCAGCTCGAAACCGCGATGGGCGCGGCGATTGCCCGGTTTGAGGGCGCGGGTGCACTGCGCGTGCCGCGCACGCGTTTCGCACCGGTGAAAACCTGCGACGATCTGCTCGCCGTGCGCTCGGATGCGTACGTGCTGACCGACGATTGGCAAGTCGTTCCCGCGCCGACGCGCCTGTTGCACCCGCCGGTGGTGAGCCTTGATCCGCGGTGCTACAAGCTGATCGATGATCTGGAGGCGCGCTTCCCGGATGGGCCGCCCTCGCTGATCTTGTGCGAGCGGTTAACGGTGACGGGGGATGTGCGCTTTGGCCGCGGCATTGCCTGCCGCGGGGCCGTAACAGTAAACAACACAACGGGACACCCCGCCCACATCCCGGCCGGCGAAACGCTCGCAGGGATATACGATCTTTAGAGTTGGCGACCCTGGAATGTCACGCGTTCGTTGTTACGCCGGTGCAAGTTTCCCCGAACGGCCCGTCGCGTTCGAGTGGCAAGGCTCCTGGCTCAAAGTGACCGAAATCATCCGCCAGGCGCGCACGCCGGAAACGCTGGTGTTTTGGGTGTTGGCGGAAAATGACGTATGCTATCGTTTAACCTGGCAGGTTGCAGCTGACAACTGGACCATTGCCGAAAACGCCAAATAATGGAGGTTCCACATCATGCCCGATCGTCTCTCGACCCGAGTGGTCGCAGTGCCCCCGTCCGGCATCCGCAAATTCTTCGACATCGCTGCCACCATGCAAGACGTGATCTCCCTGGGTATCGGGGAACCCGACTTCGTCACCCCTGAAGTGATTCGCGGGGCCGGCATGGCTTCCCTCGAGCGCGGCGAAACACGCTACACCTCCAACTCCGGCATCCTGGAGCTGCGCAAAGCCATTGTCGCCAAATGGGAGCAACTCTATGGCATCTCCTACCACCCAGACCAGGAAACGCTTGTGACCGTTGGCGGTTCCGAGGCGCTTTATCTCGCCCTGACCGCCATCATGAATCCGGGAGAGGAAGTCCTGATCCCCGAACCCTGCTTCGTGTCTTATGAGCCCGAGGTGATCTTTGCCGGTGGCGTCCCGGTGCCCATCGCCACGCGCGTCGAGACCACCTTCCAGGTTACCGGCGCCGATCTCGAAGCCGCGATCACCCCGCGCACCAAAGCGATCCTGATCAACTACCCGAACAACCCCACCGGCGCGGTCCTGGACCGGGCGCGCATGCTGGAGATCGCTGCTGTTGCAGAAAAGCACGATCTGCTGGTGATCTCAGACGAGATCTATGATCGGCTCGTCTATGCGGCGCCGCACATCACCTTCAGCAGCCTGCCCGGCATGCGCGAGCGCACCATCGTCATCGGCGGCTTCTCGAAGGACTATGCGATGACCGGCTGGCGCCTGGGCTTCGCATTGGGCCCGGCCGATATCCTGGGCCTGATGCGGAAAATCCACCAGTACACCATCATGTCTGCACCCACCACCGCGCAGGTAGCGGCAATCGCGGCAATGACCGATCCGCGCGCCGAAGAAGCCGTGCTGGCGATGCGCGAGTCGTACGACGAACGCCGCAATCTGCTGGTGGGGGGCCTGCGCAGCATCGGCATGTCCGCCTTCGAGCCGCGCGGCGCTTTTTACGCATTCCCGGATATCCGTATCAGCGGCATGACTTCCGAGGAGTTCTCCTGGGCGCTGATCAAAGAGGAGCAGGTGGCCTGCGTCCCCGGTCCTGCGTTCGGCCTGGGCGGTGAAGGTTACGTGCGCATGTGCTACGCCACCGCCAAGGACAAGATCGAGGAGGCGTTGGAGCGCATGCATCGCTTTGTGATAAGACACGGGTGATAAGGAGCCGTCCCAATGTCATCCTGGCAATTCGGTGATCTTGCCGTCAACGGTGTGAAGATACATTACACCCGCACTGGCGGCCGCACCAGCAGCTTCAAGCCGCCGATCGTCCTGGCGCATGGCTTAGCGGATGACGGGCTGTGCTGGACGCCGGTCGCCGAAGCGTTGGAGGCTGACTACGACGTCGTCATGGTGGATGCGCGCGGCCATGGCCGCTCGGATGCGCCCGAGCAGGGCTATGGCACGGCCGATCACGCAAGTGACCTGGCCGGCGTCATCACGGCTTTGGGCCTGCAGCGCCCGGCGGTCTTAGGCCATTCAATGGGTGCGGTGTCCGCCCTGGCGCTCGCGGGGATGCGCCCCGATCTACCGCGGGCGATCCTGTTGGAGGATCCGCCCCCAAGATGGATACCGGCTGCCCCGGCGCCAGCTCGGCCTGCCCCGATCCACCAGGCTATCATCGAGCTCAAACGCAGGACGCGTGACGAGCTGCTGGCCCACGCAGCCCGCCAATCGCCACCCTGGCCCGAGGCCGAGCTGGGTCCCTGGGCTGATGCCAAGTTACGGTTCAGCTTCAACGCCCTCCTCGCCGACGAGCCGCCGGCCCTGGATTGGCCTGGCATCGTACATCGCATCACCTGTCCGGCGCTCCTGATCACTGCGGATCCGGCCCAGGGCGCAATCATCACACCCGAGATCGCGGCCTCTCTGGGAGCGCTGATGCCGCAGATGCGCGTCGTCCACATCGCAGGCGCAGGTCACAACATCCGCCGCGAGCAGTTCAGCAGCTATATGAAGGTAGTGAGCGCCTTTCTGGCTGAGACAAGGATCTGAAGGGTTAAGAACCAAATCCGTTGGGCTTGAGGCAATCGAACGGAGGCTAATATGAAACCAAAAGCCGTCGGCAGACCATATTCTCTCTCACACGGCTTCCTGATCATGCTCCTGTGCGCGCTGGTCGCCATGCCGGCCGCAGCGGGCGCGGCCGGCACGACCGGCCCCGGCGCGCTCGACACCACCTTCGATCCGGGCACAGGTGCGGGCGTAGTGTTCTCGATGGCGCTACAGCCTGATGGAAAGGTGCTGGTGGGCGGCCAATTCACGCAATTCAACACCGTCCCACACAACAACTTCGTGCGGCTCATGGCTAACGGCGGGCTTGACGACGCCTTCACCCCAAACGTGATTGGCGGAGACCTTACCGGCGTGACAAGCATCGCACTCCAACCTGATGGCAGCGCGGTTTTTGGCGGCTCATTCACTGAGGTCAACGGCGAGCCGCGCGCCAGCATCGCGCGAATGGAAGCGAACGGCGCACTTGACGCGACGTTCGACCCAGGTGCGGGAATCGCCGACGAGTACGAATACCTCGACGTGATAAAGCTCCAAACCGACGGCAAGATCCTGATCGGCGGCTTCTTCACAAGCTTTGACGGCACACCGTGCGGCGGGATTGCGCGCCTCACGGCCAGCGGCGCGCTCGACACAACCTTCGATCCCGGGTGGGGCACAGATGGTGAAGTTTCCACGATTGCCATCCAACCGTGGGATAACAAGATATTGATTGGCGGCGCATTTACCACTGTTAACGGTGAAGCACACTACGGCATTGCCCGACTCAACACGGATGGCAGCGTGGATGATGCGTTCATCGCCAACGTCGATGGGGGCGTGATGACCATCGCCGTGCAGACAGATCACAAAATTCTCATCGGCGGAGCGTTTACAAAGGCGAATAACACCCCGCGTAAACAGCTCGCCCGGCTTCTGGCGGATGGCACGCTCGACGCCGAGTTCAATCCCGAGGCCGGCGCCGCCGGCGTCACTGAATGGCCCACTGCCATCAAACTGCAACCGGATGGCAAGATCCTGATCGGCGGCAGGTTCAAGACGATGAACGGCGTGCCGCGCCTGCGCATTGCGCGGCTCCTGCCGGACGGGGAACTCGACACCAGCTTCGATCCCGGCTCAGGTGCGAATTGGACGGTTTTTGCAGTCACATTACAGCCGGATGGCCGGGTGCTCATCGGCGGTGCTTTCGACACGGTCGACGGTGTGGGGCGGCGCGGCATCGCGCGGCTGTGGGGTGACCGCCAACTCTATCTGCCGATCGTTATGAGATAGTGAAGATCCAAGCATGACCGCCTACGAAACCATCATCGGCCTGGAAGTCCACGCCCAAATCCTCACGCGATCCAAGATGTTTTGCGACTGCAGTGCGGACTACGCGTCCGCCGCGCCTAACACGCATGTCTGCCCCGTGTGTATGGCGCTGCCGGGCAGCCTGCCGGTGATCAACCGCGTGGCCGTCGAAAAAACGATCCTCGCAGGCCTGGCGCTCAACTGCACAATCGCCGAGCTGGCCGTCTTTGCCCGCAAAAACTACCACTATGCGGACCTCCCGAAAGGCTACCAGATCAGCCAGTACGAGCTGCCGTTCTGCCAAAATGGGTGGATCGAAATCGAGGTTGAGGCTAAGGACTCCGGTGAGATCAGCCGAGCCGTCAAGCGGATCGGGATCACGCGGGCGCACCTGGAGGAGGACACGGGCAAACTGACGCATATGACGGAAGGCGCGGCCGGCGCGCGGCTCAGCGAGGGACGCGGCGCAGCCACGCTGGTGAACCTCAATCGCGCAGGCGTGCCGCTCCTGGAGATCGTCACTGAGCCGGACCTGCGCTCATCGGACGAGGCCTACGCCTATCTGGCAAAACTTCAACAGGTCCTGCGCTATCTGGGCGTCAGCACCGCCGACATGGAGAAGGGTGCGATGCGCTGCGAGGCCAATATCAGCGTGCGCCCGGTCGGCCAGGCGCAGTTCGGCACCAAGGTGGAGGTCAAGAACCTGAACTCGTTCCGGTCCGTCAAGCTGGCGCTGGAATACGAGCAGGCGCGCCAGATGGCCGCCCTGGAACAAGGCGGGCGGATCGTCCAGGTCACCATGGGCTGGGATGAGGAGGTAGGGCGCACGGTGATCCAGCGCTCCAAGGAATCGTCCGATGATTACCGCTACTTCCCGGAGCCAGACCTGCCGCCGCTGGTCGTCGGCCGTGCATGGGTGGATGAGATTCGTGGCCGCCTGGTGGAACTGCCGGATGTCAAGATCGCGCGCTATGTGAATGACCTGGGCCTGGACGCACGCGACGCCCAGGTGCTCGCGGCTGATCGCAAGGTGGCAGAATACTTCGAAGCGGCCTTCCTGGCGCTTCACAGCCAGGCTGCTGCAAACGACCCGGTTTCGGATGCCAAGACCATCGCCAACTGGATCACCGGCGAACTCTTCCGGCTGATGAACACGGCCGGCACGGGGATTGAGGCGGTCAAAGTGACACCGGCCTCACTGGCGGAACTGTTGGGGCTGATCGCCGCAGGCCAGATCAATCAAAACAGCGCCAAAAAGGCGCTCAGCGTCATGTTCGAGACCGGCCAGGCCGCCAGTGGGGTAGTCCGTGACCTGGGGCTGGCCCAGGTCAGCGACACGGATGCGCTGGCGGCAGCAGTAGCCGCGGCCTTAGCCAGATATCCGGCAGAAGTGGCCCGATATCGGGGCGGCGAAGAAAAGGTGTTCAACTGGCTTCTGGGCCAGGTGATGCGGGAGACCAGGGGCAAGGGGAACCCCACCCTGGTGCGTGAACTGCTGGCGCAAGCCCTGTCAGACTGAGACCTCCGAGAACCGGAGGACGCAGACGTCCCTGGGTTGGCCGGTCATGCCTTTCGGGCCGGCGAGCCAGAATGCTGGCTGCATCCTGCCGACGCCCCCTCACCCAAGGGGCAGATCCAACACCCGATCCCATTCCTCCAACAGGGTAGGCAGCTCGTCGATCGAGTCGAGGCACGCATCCGGCTTGATCTCAGGATCGGCCTCAACGCGAAACGGCGAAGCGACCAACACCGCGCGCATACCGAGCTTCTGCGGGCCTGCGATATCCACCTCCAACTTGTCGCCAACGAAGACTGCCTCAGCCGGCGCCACGTCCAAGCGGTCCAGGGCCTGCCTGTAGATACGGGGGTCCGGCTTCACATAACCGGCCGCGCACGAATAGACGCGCACGGGCAGATAGTCGATCAACCCGAAACGAGCCAGGTCGGCATCGTGCATAGCAGGAGCCCAAAAAGTGTTAGAGACCAACCCCAGAGCGCGGCCCTGCCCGACCAGCTTCGCCAGCACCCCCACGGCATCCCCGGCAACCGGCTTCACCACTTCCGAAATCGCCGCATAGTACGCCTCCAGCGCACCTTCCCAGCCGCGCTGGGGCACACTGATCCCTACGGCTTCCAATCCCTCGCGGATGATCAGGTCGGCATCGCTGGCATAGTGCGTGCGCCGGGCTTTGGCTTCCACTGCCGCAGCCATGCGGCCCACGGCACGGATCGCCAGCTCCGGATCCGGCACCCTGGCTCCGGCCTTGACCGCCACCTTCAAAAAAGCGCCGAGCGCGCGAGCGTTGAGGGCGTCAAAGGTGTGCTCGGGTGGCTGCTCATAATGCAGCAAGGTACCACCAAGATCGAATAGAACCACTTGAAGGGCTGGCATGAGAACCTCTCAAAAGAACAGAAAATCAGCGAAAGCTAAGACGCAGCTTGCAGACCAAGATAGTTCATCACCTTACGGACATTCAATTGAAGCGGCTCCGCCGTGTCAACGATCAGCCGGGGACCCACTAAGCGCTCGAACTGGGCGCGTTCTCGTTGATAAGTCGCCCAATCATGCGTGCGGTGCTCAGGGGACTCCTCGCTGCGGCGCTCGATGCGATCTCGCAACAACCCCTCATTGGTGCAAATACATTCGATCAGCTTCAGATCGACCTTGGCAGAGCGCGCCAACTGCTCCACGTTCTCGCGGAACTTGCGATACCCCGCTGGGCTGTCCAGCACAACCGAAAGGCCCAGGCTCAAGTTGTCACGCGCAATGCTCACCAGCAGCTCATATGAGAGCGGGCCGGCAAGTTCGGCAGCCCGCTCGAGCTTCATTTCGCGGCCCAAAGCGATCGCGATATCCTTGATCGTGTCTTTGTCCAAGTACATCGCGTGCAGTTCTCGCGCCACCGTGCGGGCAAGGCTGGTCTTACCTGTGCCGGGCAAGCCCGCAAAAACGATGAGTTGGCGATCAGGCATCAGAAATTCACTCCCAGCAATCCCAAGGCCAACACGATCAGCGGCGCAACAAATACCGCAGGCAGCAAGTTCGCCGCGCGGATGCGTTTGATATCCAACAAGAGAAAGGCAATGCACAGAATCACCACCCCGCCGGTGGCAGTCATCTCGACCACCCACGGAGTCTCTCGGGTTACGCCGCCGAGCGCAGCGCCGAAAAACATCGCCAGCACGCTCAGGCCGCCTTGATAACCTAACACGGTGCCTGCCGACAGCATGACGCCAAAGCCCAACGAAGCAGCTAAAGCCATCGCTGCGAAACCGTCCATCAGCGACTTAATCGCCAGTAGATTGTAGTCACCCATCAAGCCATCCTGGATAGCACCCAAAATCGCCATGGGGCCGACACAGAAGACCAGGCTGGCGGTAATGAAGCCCTGGGCGGTGCGCCCGCCGGCGGCTGCCCCTGCGCCCAGCAATTTACCCAGCCGCGCCTCGCTCCACTTGCCCAGCCGCTCCAAGGCATCCTCAATGCGCAAGGCCTCACCCAGGATGCCGCCGACCAGGATGCTGAAAAGCGGGATCAGGATGTTCCGCGTTCCAATGGCCATCGACACGCCGATGGTCAGAGTGATCAGACCCAAACCGTGCAGCACCGTCTGGCGCATCTGCTCAGGCAGCCGATTGCCCAGCAAGGCGCCAAGCGTACTGCCGATAGCTACAGATGCTACATTGATGAGTGTGCCGGTGACCATCTACGCGTGTGCTCCTCAGCGAAAGACCAAGGGTAAGCATAGCACGAGTTTGACACATGGGCAAGCGCGAAAAAACGCCAAGCCCATCAACATGACGCGCGCCATTCAGCTCGCGCCGGTCTTGGCATATAATGCTATGCAACACTGCGCGTGCCAGCGAACGCGTGCGTTGCTAAGGAGCATATCACGTCTATGTCTGCTGCGATAGGAAATCCCGTGCACCGTTCAGGTGAACGGGAAAAACTGTGGGCTGCGCTCAGCTCGGTGTTTGCGGCGATCTTCCTGACTGCCTTCAAGGTGGTGGTTGGCGTGTTGACAGGCAGCCTGGGCATCCTCGCAGAGGCGCTGCACTCTCTGCTTGACCTGGTTGCTGCCGCCGTGACGCTGTTTGCGGTGCGAATATCCGGCCGACCGGCCGATCGCGAACACCCCTACGGGCACGGAAAAATCGAAAATCTCTCCGCCCTGTTTGAAACCCTGCTATTGCTCGCAACCTGTGTGTGGATCATCGCGGAGGCGATCCAACGCCTGTTCTTCAAAAGCGTCGAGGTCGAGGCCAGTATTTGGGCCTTCGCGGTCATGATCGTCGCAATTGTGATCGACTATAGCCGATCGCGCCTGCTCTATCGGGTCGCCAAGAAGTACGATAGCCAGGCCTTAGAAGCAGACGCGCTCCACTTCTCCACCGATATCTGGTCGTCGTCAGTAGTGATCGCCGGCTTGGGGCTCGTCAAGCTCTCCGAACTTTTCGACATCCCTTGGCTGGCGAAGGCCGATGCCGTCGCAGCAATGGGTGTGGCCGGGATCGTCGTGTGGGTCAGCCTGCAGTTGGGGCAACGCACGGTCACGGCACTGCTGGACGGCGTGCCGGCTTCCCTGCGAGAAAAGGTCGCGTCCGCAGCGCGCGTGCCCGGCGTGCTGGACGTCACACGCGTGCGGGTGCGCCGCAGCGGTCCCGAGTCGTTCGCCGACGTTCAACTGACTGTCAACCGCGACGTCTCGTTCGAACGGACGCACGACATCGCGGCGGCGGCGCAGGAAGCGATCCAGAAGGTGCTGCCCGGCGCAGACGTGGTTGTGGAAGTCGAGCCGGTCAAGGCGGACCATGAGGGGTGGGTGACCACGGCGCGCCTGCTGGCCGCACGCCAGGGATTGGGCGCGCACGGCATCCGCATCTATGACCTGGGCGCGGGCGGCCACTCGGTGGAGCTGCACCTGGAAGTCAGCGATGGCTTAAGCCTGGAACAGGCTCACGCCCAGGCAACTGCCTTCGAGGAGGCGCTGCGCGAGGCGATTGCCGGCATCGACCGGGTTGTCACGCATATCGAGCCGACCGGCGACGCGATCGCGCGTCGAGAATCCACCGCCGCCGACGAGGCGCTGGTGCGCCGCCTCCTGGAAGAATTATCCGAGACGGAAGGCATCGACTGCCATCCGCACGATATCATGGTGCGCAAGACCGGCGGCGAGTTTCAACTGACCTTCCATTGCACCCTGGCCGCCAACATGCCGATCACCGACGCCCACACCCTGTCTGAGCGCATCGAAAGCCTGCTGCGCAGCAGTATGCCTGACCTGGGACGGGTTGTGATTCACATGGAACCAAGTGAAACATAGTTTCAAGGAGATGCCGATGTCAACCCTTCTTCTCCAACACGCCGATCTGCTTATCACCATGGACGCTGAACGCCGGCGCATCCCTGACGGCGGGTTATTCATCCGCGACAACGCCATTGTCCAGGTGGGGCCGACGTCCGAGCTGCCCGCAGCCGCGGACAAGATCATCGACGGCCGCGGCATGATCGTGCTGCCCGGCCTGATCAACACGCACCATCACCTCTACCAGACCCTCACCCGCTGCATTGCGCAGGACAGCGTGCTGTTCGACTGGCTGGTGACCCTCTACCCCATCTGGGCGCGCTTGACGCCGGAGGCGGTGACGGTCTCGGCCAAGGTAGGGTTGGCCGAGCTGATGCTGAGCGGCTGCACGACCTCCAGCGACCACCTCTACATCTACCCCAACGGCTGCAAAATCGAGCACGAGATCGAGGCTGCGGTCGACCTGGGCATCCGCTTCACCGCCACGCGCGGCAGCATGAGCCTGGGGCGCTCCAAGGGCGGGCTGCCGCCGGATAGCTGCGTCGAGGATGAAGCCTACATCCTGAAAGACAGCCAGCGCGCCATCGAGCAATATCATCAGCGGGAGCGCTTCGGCATGGTCAACGTCGCGCTGGCCCCCTGCTCCCCCTTCAGCGTCACCGGCGACCTGATGGCTGAGAGCGCCAAGCTGGCTCGTGCCTACGGCGTCCGCCTCCACACCCACCTGGCCGAAACCATGGACGAGGATCAGTTCTGCCTGGAGAAGTTCGGCGCGAAGCCGGTGGACTACATGGCGTCGCTGGGCTGGATCGGCGAGGACGTGTGGCACGCTCACTGCGTCTGCCTGAACGCGCAGGAAATCGCGCTCTTCGCCCGCACCGGCTGCGGCGTGGCCCACTGTCCCAGCTCCAACATGCGCCTGGCCTCGGGCATCGCGCCGATCCGAGCCATGCGGGACGCGGGCGTGCGCGTGGGCCTGGGGGTTGACGGCTCAGCCTCCAACGACAGCAGCCACCTGCTGGCCGAGGCGCGGCAGGCAATGCTGTTGCAGCGCATGGGCTCGACCTTCGTCTCCGACCAGACCCTCGAGGTTGCGCGCGCCCGCTCGTTGGGTAACCCGGCCGCGCTGGGCGCACCGGAGGCGCTGGAAATCGCCACCCTGGGCGGCGCCAGCGTGCTCGGCCGGAGCGATATCGGCGCGCTTGCCCCTGATATGGCCGCGGACTTCATCGGCTACCGGCTGGAACGGCTCGACTTCACCGGCGCGCTGCACGACCCCCTGGCCGCGCTGGTCTTCTGCACCCCGCCGAAGGTGGACCTGAGCGTCATCAACGGCAAGATGCGCGTGCAGGACGGCGAGATCGTGGGGTTGGATCTGCCCGCGCTGGTTAAGAAGCATAACGAGATCAGCAGGATGATGCTGCGGGATGAGTGAAACGTGGTGCGGCGACCTGCGGGTCGTTGCGTGGTGCGTATTGCGTGGTGCGTGTCATTCTGAGCGGGTTGGCCGCTCAACACCCATCGCGGCGAGCCGCCAGCGAAGAATCTCGTGACGCGTGAAGATGCGAAACCTGTTAGTTTTCTCTAGTATCACATATTTGTATAAATTCAGATGGTATAGTAGTATCTATTTATGAAAATACAGCGCCGCCTCCTGTCTCAACTCCAACAGGCGATTCAACCGGGCAAGGTTGTCGTCCTTTACGGGCCGCGCCAGGTGGGCAAAACGACCCTGGTGCAAGACCTGTTGGCCGAAACATCCCTGGCGCACACCTACCTCAGCGCCGATGAGTTGACCTATCGCGAGGCCCTGGGCAGCCAAAATCGCCGCACACTGGGCGAGCTGCTGGGGAACAGCGCACTGCTGGTCGTTGATGAGGCCCAGCGCGTGCCCGACATCGGCCTAAACCTAAAGATTCTGGTAGACAACTACCCGCACGTAGCCATTGTCGCGACGGGATCGTCGTCGTTCGACCTGGCGAATAAGGTGAGCGAGCCACTCACCGGTCGCAAGCTTACCCTCACGCTGTATCCTGCAAGTTACGGCGAGCTTGCAGGGACGTTGGGTGCATTCGAAGCTCACGCCGAGCTGGAGCGCTGGCTGATCTGGGGCGGCTACCCGGGCATCATCACCGCGGAGCCCGGCCTGCGGGAGCGCCTGTTGGGCGAGCTCGTCGGCTCCTATCTGTATCGCGATATCTTGGAACTGGATGGCGTGCGCCGGGCCGACAAGATCGTGGACCTGCTGCGCCTGCTCGCCTTTCAGATCGGGCAGGAGGTCTCGATCTCCGAGTTGGCGACCACCCTCGCGTTGGGCCGTCAGGCGGTGGAGCGGTATCTCGACTTGCTGGAAAAGGTTTTCGTCATCTTCAGGACGGGCGGGCTGGCGCGGAACCTGCGCAAGGAAGTGACCAAGACCGCGCGCTACTATTTCTATGACAACGGTGTGCGCAATAGCCTCATCCAAAACTTCAACCGGCTGAACCTGCGCAACGACATCGGACAGCTCTGGGAAAACTACCTGATGGTCGAGCGACGCAAGGCGAACCAATACGCCGGCCGCGGCGCGAACGCGTACTTCTGGCGCACCTACGACCAGAAAGAGTTGGACTACGTGGAAGAGCGGGAGGGACGGCTCTTCGGCTACGAGTTCAAGTGGCAGGGCCAGGTCCGCGACGCGACACGGCGGGAGTTCCTGGCAGCCTATCCGGACGCCGAGGTCACGACCATCACGCATGAGAATTTCACCGATTTCCTCTGCTGAAGGCGGGTGAACCATGCCACAGCCAACGCTGCGCGACGCCATCCTCGCCCTTGCCCGTCGTTACGACTTCGAGGAGGGCCACTCGCTGCAGGATGAGCGGCTTGCCCTGCGGCTGTTCGATGAGCTCAGTAGGGGCGAGGCATTCCCTGGACAACCTGCCGATAGCCGCGATCTCAGCTCCCTCGAAGACCAACCGCGCGGCTCACGCATGACCGAGGAATGCCTCGCCCCTACACCCCGCGACCTGCTCTCATATGCCGCGATCCTGCACGACATCGGCTACGTGGAAGGGTACGAGGAGCACCACAAGACCGCGTTCCGGCTGATCATGGCCGAGCCGATCCCCGGCCTCTCCCCGCGCGACCAGGCGCTGGTGGCCCACATCGCCCGTTACCACCGCGGCGGCCTACCCGATCCGGCCAAACACACCGCCTTCGCCGCGCTGCCGGCCGCGGACCGGGCCCTGGTGGAACAGCTCGGTGCGATCCTCCGCTTCGCCGACGGGCTGGACCGCACCCACACCGACGCGGTGCAGGACCTGCGCTGCGAGCTGGACGGCAACCGGCTGATCGTGACCCTGCTGCCCGGCGCCGGCGACGACGGCGAGCGCTGGGCGGGGCAGAAGAAGGCGCGCTGGTTCGAGAGTGTTTTCGCCCTGAACGTAGTACTCCAGTAAGGACTGATACTTCTGACATCCTATCTGGCAATCATCGCCCGATCTGGTAAGCCGTGATCTTCCCGCCTTCGTGCCGCAGCTACTCGGCCCTAGGCGCCAAGGCTGGCCGCCAGCGGCCGATCAGCCCCACCAGCACCATCCCGATCACAGCCAGGCTCATGCTAAGCGCGAACGGCAGGGCCCGGTCGATGGCCGAAAGCTGCCCGGCAATCCAGCCGAAAGGCGAAGTGAACAGGATCATGGCCACATAGACCATAGCGCTGATACGCGCGCGCTCGTGCGAGTCCAGCGCGACGGCCAGCAGCGATTCGGTCATCGGGTTGACCAGAGCCGAAGCCACCCCCTCGAGCAGCACGCTGAGCACCAACAAAGGCGCCGCGTGCGCCGGCATGAAGACCAGCAGCGCCTGGCTGGCGAAGAAGGCCGCGAACCCCACCCACAACGGCAGCCGGAAGCGCTGCAAGGTGGTGAGCCGCGGGCCGATCACGAAGAAACACAGCGCCATGATGAGCGAACGCAGCATCACGTAGATGGAAATCTGCGACTCAGGGAAGCCGAGCTTGCCGATGAACAGCACGCCCCAAAAACTCCCGCTGACGGTATACCAAATACTCGTAATCACCATCAACGATAAGGCAGCCAGGATCGGCTTGGAGCGCAAGATCTGGCCGAAGATGCCGCGATACTCTCCGAACAGGCTGACCGCGGACCGGTGGCGGGTTTCTGCGATGCGCTGCCGGCCGCGCGCGGTCTCGTGCGAATAGAAGTACAGCACTACGGCCTTGGCCGTTATCATGATGCTGCCGAACACCAGCAGCCCGCGCATCGCCGGCACGAGGCCGAAACGCCCCACGACCCACCCACCCAGCGGCGTGAAGAAAGCCGAACCCGCGCCGAAGATCGCAATCCAGGTCCAGATGTGCACCAGGTGACGCTCCTCAGCGTCTTCGATCATCAGGCAGGTCCAGGCGGTGTGTGCAATGCGAAACAGGCCGTTCAGCGCGGCCGCGACCAGGAAGTAGCGCATATCCCGGGCCACCGCCCAGATCAGGCAGGGCACGCTCCACGAGAGCAGGTCGGCGAGAAACAGGGTCAGGCGGCGGCCGACCTTGTCGACGATCACGCCGCTGAGCAGTGCGCTGAAGATCTGGACCACCAGCCCCAGGCTGGCAATCGTTCCGATCCCCTGGTCCGTCACCCCTAGGGCCAGCATATACACCGAAAGAAACGGAGCGAACAGATTATAGGGAATACCGAACACCGGCTCAGTGAGCACGGTAACGCGCGGATTGCCCTTGAGCTCCCGCAGCGTTTGAAAAAGGGGATGTCCTGCGATGGTTGTCAAACCTTTTCTCCTGATCTTCCCAGGTAGTCGGAGTACCCCCCATCGAACGCCCTGATCCGGCCGCCTTCCAGCGCCGCGCAGCGGTCCACGATGCGATCCAGGAAGTAGCGGTCGTGCGAGATCACCAGCACCGTGCCGTTGAACTCCTCCAACGCGGCCTCCAGCACCTCTGCGGCCGGGATATCCAGGTTGTTGGTCGGCTCGTCCAGCAGCAGGAAGTTGGCGTCGGAGAGCATCAGCCGGGCCAGTTGCAGCCGGCTCCGCTCGCCGCCGCTGAGCTGGCGCACCTGCTTCTGGCACGCCAGGTAGTCGAACAAGAAGCGGCCCAGGAACGCGATCGCGTCATCCTCGTACATCGGCCGGGCATCCCTGATCTCCTGCACCAGCGTCCAGTCGGGGTGCAGCGTCTCGTGCTGCTGAGCATAGTAGCCGACCGTGACGCTGGGACCCAGCTTGATCAAGCCGCCGTCCGGATGCTCTCCAACCTCGCCGGCCGCCCCCAAGATGCACCGGAACAGCACCGACTTCCCCGCGCCGTTCGGCCCCACCAGCCCCACCCGCTCGCCGTGCCAGATCGTCAGGTCTGCGCCATCCAAAACGACATTGATGTCTTCGCCATCCTCATACCACTTCACCAATCTACCGATTTCCAGGACTTTGTTGCTCCCGCGCCAGCCGCCCAGTTCCAGCCGCATGCGCCGCCCCTCCTCGGGACGCGCGATCTTGTCCATGCGCTCCAGCATCTTGTAGCGCGCGCGTGCCTGCCGCGCGTGCCGCTCGTCCACCACAATGCTGGCCCACAGCTCGAACCGGGCGATAGCCGCCTCGATCTGGCTGATGCGCTTCTGCTGCGCCCGGTAGAGCTGCTCCTGGCGCAGCCGGGCCAACTGCTTGTTGACCGCGTAGGTCGAATAGGTGCCCGGCCAGACCGTGATCTGGCCTCGCTCTAGCTCCGCGATGCGATCCACGACTTGGTCGAGCAGATAGCGGTCATGCGAGACGATGATCACCGTTCCCGGATAACCGCGCACCAACCGCTCGACCACCTCCTTGCCTTCCACGTCGAGATGGTTATCCGGTTCATCCAGCAGCAGCACGTCGGGACCCCAGGCCAGTAGCCGCGCCAGACCCACCAGCTTGGCTTGCCCGCCGCTCAGCACGTCCAGCGGCCGATCGAATGTCTCATCGCCTAACTCCAAGTCGCGCAGCGTGGAGCGCACCCGGTTCTCGTAAGTCAGCCCACCGGCCACCTCGTACTCGTGCAGCAGCCGCGCCTGCTCGTCCAGGGCGCGGCCTAGTCGCGCCGCGTTGCCGTACACGGCCGCATCGCCCATGCGCGCCTCAACCTCGGCCAGGGCGCCCCGCAGCCGGGCGATCTCGGGCGAGCCCGCAAGCGCAGCCTCCAAGACAGTTCGAGGCTCCGCACTCTCTGACTCTGTAAGGGGGGCCTCTTGGGGCAGGTAGCCAATGGTCAGATCCTTCTGCCGAAAGATCGCGCCCGCGTCCGGGGCATCCTGACCCAAGATCAATCGCAACAGCGTGGACTTGCCGGCGCCGTTGGCGCCGACCAGGCCGATCTTCTGGCCGGCCTGAATCTCCCAGCTCAGCTTCTGCAGGATGGGCTTATCGAAGTAGGTATAGCTGACGTCGGTCAGGTTGATGAGCACGGTTGCCATGAGAACCTCGTGTTGCGTGATGCGTGGTGCGTGTAGATACCCAACTAGAGACCCGCGTCACAAAAAAGCCGCAGGCGATGCGCCCACGGCTTGATAGTTACCATAAAAATCCGAACGATGGGCGCGTTGAACTATACAGGCGCCCCCCAAGACGCAATGCGAGGCAGCGGAAGCACAGAATCACCGAGTTGTACGAACTGCATAGACCAAGTATACTTGAAGCCAGCTATCTGTCAATTCAGCCAGGCGCAGCACAGGAGGGCAAACATGAGCGACGCCCCGCGTGATATGGTCGTCGGCGTAAACCATCGTGTTGAGCCGGAGTCAGCCAGAGAACGGCGGTGAATGGACGAGAATCACGCCTTCTGCCCAATCCGCCAGGAATCATCATGTGACTGCTACGCAACTTCCCGCCATCATACAAGCGCTACGCGACGCCCTGAGCAACCCGCTCCCCGGCCTCCCTGCGCAAATGGGCATGGCGCCCCTGCCGATTTCCGGCGCCGAGCGCAGCTTCGATCCTGCCCTGGATTGCCGGCGGGCCGGCGTGCTGGCGCTGCTGTATCCCGGTGGGGGCGAGGCATTCCCTCCACGACGCGCCGCTGCGGCAGATAGCTCGTACAATGCACAGCCTTCTGTCACGGCAGATCCATCCAGGAATGCCTCGCCCCTACACATCGTCCTCACCCGGCGCACCGATTCGGTGGACACCCACCGCGGGCAAATCTCCTTGCCCGGCGGCAGCATGGACCCGGGCGAGGACGCCATCGCGACCGCCCTGCGGGAAGCGCATGAGGAGCTGGCCGTTGACCCCGCGCGGGTCCAGGTGCTGGGCCAGCTTTCCCCCCTTTACATCCCCCCCAGCGGCTTCTGCATCTTTCCAGTCGTAGCCTACACCCCGGAGCGCCCTGCGTTTGCAGCAAGCCCGCTTGAGGTCGCCGAGGTGCTCGAGGCGCCGCTGGACCACCTGCTCGATCCGGCGACGCGACAGGAAGAGATCTGGCCGATACGCGGGGAAAACGTGCGTGTGCCATTCTACACCATCGGCCATCACAAGGTCTGGGGCGCGACCGCGATGGTCTTGTGCGAGTTCCTGATGTTAGTCAGGAGGCTTCAGTGACCAACAGCAAAAGGAAAGACCCCTACGTATGCGTCATTGGCGGCTCCAATGTGGACATCCAGGGCTTTCCCGATCGCGAGCTGATCTACAAAGACTCCAACGTGGGCAAAGTCAAGCTCTCGCTTGGCGGGGTCGGACGGAATGTCGCGGAGAACCTGGTCCGGCTGGGGGTCGCCACCCATCTGATCAGTGTCATCGGCGACGACGCCTATGGCGCGAAGATCCTGGACGAAGCCCGGAGGATCGGCCTCAACATGGAAGACACCCTGGTCCTTCGGGGAGAACAGACCTCAATCTATCTATCCATCCTCGACCATACCATGGACATGGTGCTGGCCATTAACCACATGGATATCATGGACCGGATGACGGTGGATTTCGTCAAGAGCAAACAGCAGGTCATCGAACGCGCGGCCCTGTGCATCCTCGACACGAACGTCCCCGCCTGCGTGCTGGACTATGTGCTGACCACCTTCCGGAACACCGTCTTCTTCCTGGATCCCGTTTCCACCGTCAAAGCCCGCAAGGTGAAGGACCTGGTCGGCCGCGTCCATACGATCAAGCCGAACCGGCTCGAAGCGGAGATCCTGAGCGGGATGCCCATTCGGGACGCGGCCGGCCTTGAACAGGCCGCCGGGATCTTGCACGCAAAAGGGGTCCGGAACATCTTCATCAGCCTGGGCGAAGAGGGGCTTTTCTACAGCAACGGCGAAATTGCCGGGCGCCTGAGGACGCCGCAGGTCAAGGTCGTCAGTGCCACAGGCGCGGGCGATGCCGCCCTGGCAGCCCTGGCTTTCGGCCATCTCCGCGGAAAGAGCATCGATGAGCTGGGGATGCTGGCCCTGGCCGCCTCCATCATCGCACTGTCCAGCGAGAGCACCATCAATCCGGCCATGTCGGAACAACTACTCTATGACAAAGTGAAGGAGCTCGAATCATGCTAGAAGGTTACCTGGACATCCGCTCTGAAGTCGCTGAAGCGCTCCGCGCCGGCAAGCCCGTCCTCGCCCTCGAATCCACCATCATTTCCCACGGCATGCCCTATCCCAGGAACATGGAAACCGCCCTCCAGGTGGAACAGATCGTCCGGGAGCGAGGCGCGGTTCCCGCCACCATCGCCATCCTCGGCGGCCGGCTCAAGGTGGGCCTGGCGCCGGAAGAGATCGAAACGCTCGGCAAGCTGGGTCTCAAGGTCCACAAGGCCTCTCGCCGCGACATCCCGTTCCTCGTCTCAAAAAAGGAGGATGGCGCCACCACGGTGGCTTCCACCATGATCATCGCCGCGCTGGCCGGAATCCGGGTTTTCGCCACCGGGGGGATCGGCGGCGTGCACCGCGGCGCCCCCGAAACCTTCGACATTTCCGCCGACCTCCAGGAATTGGCGCATACCAATGTCGCCGTAATCTGTGCAGGCGTTAAGTCCATCCTGGATATCGGCCTGACCCTGGAATACCTGGAAAGCAACGGTGTGCCGGTGGTGGGCTACCAGACGGAGGAGATGCCGGCTTTCTACACCCGCGAAAGCGGCTTCAAGGTCGATTACCGGGTTGATTCCCCCAAGGAAATAGCCGCAGCCCTCAAGGCCAAGTGGGACCTGGGCCTCAACGGCGGCATCATTATCGCCAATCCCATCCCGGCCGAGTATGCCATGGATCCCGCCATCATTTCCGCGGCGATCGCGCGCGCTGTTGCCGAGTCGGAAGAACGCGGCATCAAGGGCAAAGATGTCACGCCGTTCCTCCTGGACCGGGTCCAGCAGCTCACCGGCGGGGACAGCCTGGACTCGAATATCCAACTGGTGTTCAACAATGCCCGCGTGGGGGCGGAAATCGCTATCGAACTTGCCAGGCTGTAACAAGCGGCATCCCGGTGGAAGCAAAGTAGTCATTGCGGCCGCAGGCCACTCATTCTGGCCGCAGCAGTTGCATTGCGGCCGCAATGTCCTCCGCGATCATCTTCCGCTTGCTCTTCTCGATGAAGAAGCTCGGCCCCGCCTGCAAGTAGGATGGGAGGACTCGCGCCCCGCGGAAGAAATACGCCGGCCCGCGAATCTTGTAGGTCGAGCCGGCCGGGATGGCCCGCGGCTCCCCGGCGCGGCGCGCGATCGCGTTGACCGCCCCAATCGCCACATCCCCCATCAGCAGATATGCCCTCACGTTCGGGAAGAGGGCGATCTCCTCCGCCAGGATCTGTGAACACTCACGCACCGTGGCCGTCGCGATGCCGTAGCCGGTCTTGGCGCACTTGACCGCGGTGGTGAGGTAGATGCCCAGGTCAAGGATCTCCCCGATCGACGAAACCTGCGCGCCCGCGTCCCGGAATGCCTGCACGGTGGTCTGCGCGAAAAGCGGATTCGCGGCCGCGTAGTAGGCGTCGGCCGGATCGGCCGGCGCGGCCTCGGAGATCAGGATAATCGAAACTCGGGCAGGATCGAGGTCGATGCCCGGCACGGCGTAACCCGCGTGGTTGACGTCCGTGCACGGGAAGGTCTTGCAGCCGATGCAGGTACTGGGTTGCATGGGGGTCCCCTCCTGGAAAATGGGCCAGCAGTCTTGTAGAACAATCCGCTGGATTGTTCAGGCGCAATCCAGCGGATTGCGGTACGGGTATGTGGCGCAATCTGCCAGATTGCGCATGCGGCCGCCGGCATGTGACGGGCCGCAATCCAGCGAATTGCGCTACAAGGTATCTGCGCCTGCGCAGACTATGCTATAATTATACTCGCATCGTTTGACCTCAAAAATGGAGAGCATCCATGAAAGCGATCGTTTACACCGAATTCGGCGGACCCGAAGTACTAAAGCTCGAAGAGCGCCCCGCGCCGGTCCCGGGGCCGGGCCAGGCCCTGATCAGAGTGGCCGCCGCAGGCGTCAACTTCATCGACATCTATCAGCGCGCGGGCTGGTATAAGGTGCCGCTGCCCGCCATCCCGGGCGGAGAGGCCGCGGGCGTGGTGGAGGCGGTCGGCGAGGGCGTGAGTGAGGCCGCGCCGGGCGACCGCGTCGCCTTCTTCGGCGCGTCCGGCTGCTACGCCGAGTACGCACTCGCGCCGGCCGATAAGCTGGCCCCGCTGCCTCCCGCGCTCAGCTTCGAGCAGGGCGCCGCGGCCATGGTGCAGGGCGTCACCGCTTACGTGCTGAGCCACATCACCTATCCGCTCAAGCCCGGCGACCGCTGCCTGGTGCACGCCGCGGCCGGCGGGGTCGGCCTGCTGCTGTGCCAGATGGCCAAGGCCGCGGGCGCGTTCGTGATCGGCACCACCTCCACCGGGGAAAAGGCCGCGCTGGCGCGCGCGGCGGGTGCGGACGAGGTCATCCTCTACACGGAGCACGACTTCCTGGCGGAGGTTAAGCGCATCACCGGCGGCGGAGGAGTGAACGTCGTCTACGATTCGGTGGGCAAAGACACCTTCGACCGCAGCCTGGAGTGCCTGGCGCCGTTGGGCATGTTGATCAGCTTCGGCCAGTCCAGCGGTTTCCCCGCGCCGCTCGACATCCAGCGCCTGGGCGGGATGCGCTCGGCGTTCGTCACCCGGCCCTCCGTGTTCGCCTATGTCCGCGAGCGTGAGAAATACCTGGCCTACGCCTGCGCCGTGTTCGATATGGCCGTCGCTGGGACGCTGACCTTCCGTATCGGCGGCATCTATCCCCTGGCCCAGGCGGCCGACGCGCACATCGCGCTGGCCGGCCGCGGGACGACGGGCAAGCTGGTTCTGACAGCATGACTCACCGCAAGGCACAAAGACACCAAGTACAAACCGCAATCTTCCAGTGATGCATCTTTGTGTCTTGGTGTCTTGGTGGTGAAATCCCCTCCTGGAGAAACGAACATGAGCGATAACTTCACTGAAATCGCACCGACCGCGATCAAAGACAACACCTTCAAGCTCATCGGCCGCGACTGGATGCTGGTCACCGCAGGTACGACAGATTCGTTCAATCCCATGACCGCCAACTGGGGCGGGCTGGGTTACCTGTGGAACCGGGATGTCTGCTTCTGCTTCGTACGACCCCAGCGCCACACCTACAGCCTCATGGAAAGCGCGGACCATTTCACCCTCAGCTTCTTCGACAAGGCGCACCGGGCCGCGCTCGACTACTGTGGCAGCCGCTCGGGCCGCGACGTCGACAAGGTCGCGGCCACCGGCCTGACCCCCATTACCGATGAAACCGGCGCGGTCTACTTCGCCGAGGCGCGGCTGGTGTTGGTCTGCCGCAAGCTCTACGGCGGCGACCTCAGCGGCGCCGCGTTCACCGACCCCTCGCTGCCGGCCGAAATCTACAGCAAGGGGGATTTCCATCGGATGTACGTCGGCGAAATCGTGCGCTGCCTGGCACGGGAAGGATAACGCCTAAATGCAATACCGCACCTTCGGTAAACTTAATTGGAAGCCATCCCCCTTGGGTTTCGGCTGCATGCGCCTGCCGGTCATGGATGGCGACCCGGGGCGCATCGACGAGTCGAAGGCGACAAAAATGGTGCGCTATGCCATTGACCACGGCGTGAACTACATCGACACCGCGTATGCGTACCACCGCGGCGCCAGCGAGTCCTTCGTGGGTCGTGCGCTGAAAGACGGCTATCGCGACCGGGTGAAGCTGGCGACCAAGCTGCCTTGCTGGCTGGTGAAGGAACCGGCCGACTTCGACCGCCTGCTGAACGAGCAGTTGGCGCGGCTGGACACGCCAGCCATCGATTTTTACTTGCTCCATGCGCTGGATGGCGCGCGCTGGCGCCAGATGCGCGACCTGGGCGTGACCGCCTGGGCCGAGCGCGCCCTGGCCGACGGCCGCATCCGCCACCTCGGCTTCTCGTTCCATGACACCTACGATGCATTCCAGGAGATCATCGACGCGTACGACGGCTGGGCCTTCTGCCAGATCCAGTATAACTACCTGGACGAGGAGAACCAGGCCGGCACACGCGGCCTCGAGTACGCCGCGGCCAAAGGGCTGGGCGTCGTGGTGATGGAGCCGCTGCGCGGCGGCCTGCTGGCGGGCCGGTCGGGGCAACGGCCGGGCAGAGGGTTGCCGCCGTCGATCCAGGCGCTGTGGGATTCGGCGCCTCAGCAGCGCACCCCGGCCGAATGGGCGTTCCAGTGGCTGTGGAACAAGCCGGAGGTGTCGCTGGTGCTGAGCGGCATGAGCACCCTGGCGCAGGTCAAAGAAAACGTAGTCAGCGCCAACCGTTCGCGGCCGGGCCTGCTCACCAACGACGAGCTTGCCCTGGTCGCACGCGTGCGCGACGAGTACCGCCGCCTCACCCCGATCCCCTGCACGGGCTGCAAGTATTGTATGCCCTGCCCTAATGGCGTGGACATCCCCGGCGTCTTCGATCTCTACAACGAAGCGATCATGTTCAACGCGCCGGGATACGGGCGGTACGCCTACGCCAATTGGATGCCGGAGGCGGCACGCGGAGACAAGTGCCTGGCTTGCGGCGAGTGTGAGACCAAATGTCCGCAGCACATCGCGATCATCGAGTGGCTGGAGAAGGCGGATCGGTATCTGACGGCCAAGGCATAACATGGAGCGACTAATCCAGGAAGCAGCGCGGCGCCTGGCCGGCGTCAAAGAGCTGGTCGTGTTGACGGGCGCGGGGGTGTCAAAGGAATCCGGCATCGCGACCTTTCGCGAGGCGCAGGACGGCCTGTGGGCGCGCTATGACCCCATGCTGATGGCCTCGCGCGAAGGCTTCTTGAGCAACCCGAAGCTGGTGTGGGAATGGTACGAGTATCGTTTCGGCATGGTGGAAGCTGCGCAGCCCAACCCTGGCCACATCGCGATTGCCGAGATCGAACGGCTCATCCCAGCGACCGCGGTGATCACCCAGAACATCGACGGCCTGCACCAGGCGGCCGGCTCCCGGAGCGTATACGAACTGCATGGCAGCATCCGCCGCTACAAGTGCCTGACGGGCCGGCACACCGGCTTCACCCGCGCCGACCTGGCCGCCGTCACGGAGCGGCCGCCGCGCTGCCCCCACTGCGGCGACCTGCTGCGGCCGGACGTGGTCTGGTTCGGGGAGTATCTCCCGGAAGATGTGCTGGCCGCAGCCTACGAGCTGAGCGAGCGCTGTGACGCCATGCTCGTGGTGGGCACGTCAGGCCAGGTGCAGCCCGCGGCGTCGCTGCCGTTCGTGGCCGCCCGCGCCGGTGCAACCGTCATCGATGTGAACCCCGACCGGGACGAGATCGCGCGCGTGGCGGGCATTTTCCTCCAGGGCACAGGCGGAGTCGTGCTGCCCAGATTAGTGACCGCCCTGCGTGCGACCGTGCATGGCACTTCAGAATAGGCCCTTACCAATTGCGCTTAGGATGGCACACATGACTTCAATCACACTGATCCACAACGGCACCCTGATCACCCCTGCCGGTGAAATGAACGGCGATCTGTTGCTGGCCGGCGAGCACATCGTGGCCATCGGCCCCGACCTACCCGTCGAAGACGCCGACCAGGTCATCGACGCTGGCGGCTGCATCGTGCTGCCCGGCCTGGTCGACCCCCACACCCACATCATGCTCGACACGGGCATCTACAAAACCCCGGACGATTGGGAGGTCGGCACGCGCACTGCGGCCTGCGGCGGCGTCACCACCGTCATCGACTTTGCCACGCAGTTCCCCGGCCAGGACATGCGCCAGGCGTTGGCCGGCCGCGAGGCAGAAATCGGCGGGCTGGCCCAGATCGACTACGGCCTGCACATGATGCTCACCGCCCTGCCCGAGACCGACGCTGAGCTGGATCAATGGATGGCCGACCTGCTGGCGGACGGCATCAACGCGGTCAAGGTGTACACCACCTACCGCCCGAACTACTACCAGGATGATGCCGCGGTGCTGCGCGTCTTCGAGGCCGCCGCACGGCACGACGTCGTCGTGATGATCCACTGCGAGAACGACGCCATTGTGTCGGCGGCGCGCGAACGGCTGGTCAAGGCAGGCAAAACCGGCCTGGCATATCACGGCCAGGCGCGGCCCGCGTTGGCCGAAGTGGAGGCCGCGAACCGGATGTTGTTCCTTGCCGGCAGCCTGGCCCCACTGCAGCCCCGCATCTATATCGTCCATTGCTCGGCGGCCGCCACCGTTGACCAGGTCGCTGCCGCGCGGGCGCGCGGTCAGGACGCGATCGCGGAGACAACTTCGCAATACCTATTACTGGATGAAACGCTCTATGCCGGGAAAAATTCACGTTGGGGCATCATGCAACCTCCGCTACGCGAAGTCAACCAAAAAATACTATTATGGAATCAAGTCGCGAGTGGCCTCATTTCCACCATAGGAACCGACCATTGCGACTACACGATAAAACAAAAAAACAGTGCTACAGAATTCACCAAAACACCCGGTGGCATCCCCGGTTTGGAGACGCTGCTGCCATTGTTGGCCACCGCGGGGGTCACGGCTGGGCGCATCACCTGGTCGCGGCTGGTCGAGGTGTGCAGCACAAACCCGGCGCGCATCTTCGGGCTGCGGAGCAAGGGCGCGCTGGCGCCGGGCATGGATGCCGACGTCGTGATCTACGATCCGCGGCCGGCGGGGGTCATTCAGGCGGAGCGGCTGCACAACCTGGCCGGCTACTCCCCCTACGAGGGGATGCCGGTGCAGGGCGCCGTGCGGGATGTCTTCGTGCGCGGCCGCGCGTTGGTCCGCGATGGCGCGTTCGCTCCGGCGCCGGGGTGGGGACGGTTCATCAAGGCGGCATAATGCTCGCCCTATGACACTCACCACAAAGACACAAAGCCATTAAGGCGAAGATTCGGCTTCACCTTTCGTCTTCGTGTCTTGGTGTCTTTGTGGTGAAATCGTTGTACCGGCACACATCGCTCAACACGCACACTGCGCACGCCGGCCGCTGCGCGTGGCACACTTCCCGGCCGTGCCGGATCAGGTTCAAATGCAGCGGATAAAACCACGCCGCCGGCGCCAGCCGCTCCCAGATCCCCTTGATCTTCTCCTCGGAATCCTTCGGACCCGCCAGCCCCAGCCGCCGCGTCACCCGCCCCACGTGGGTGTCCACCGGGAACGCCGGCTGGTTGAAGCAGAACAGCAGCACAATGGACGCGGTCTTGTGGCCGATGCCGTCGAACGAGGTCAGCCAACGGCCGGCCTCCTCGACGGGCAAATCGGCCAGGAAATCGATATTGAACGCGCCGCGCTCGTCCAGAATGCGGCGCAGCGCCTTCCGGATGCGCGGGGCCTTCTGTTGCGCCAGGCCACCGGAGCGGATCGTCTCGGCAAGCTCCTCCACCGGCGCGTCCAGCACCGCCTGCCAGTCGGGATAACGCGCCCTCAGCGCCGCAAACGCGCGGCCCGAATTGATGTCGCTGGTGTTCTGGCTCAGAAACGTGAGCACCAACTCATCCATCGGCTGATAATACGGCCGCCAGGCCGGCTCGCCATAGGCTGTTAGCAAACGGCGGTGGATTTCCGCGGCCAGTTCGCGCGGATCAGCAGGTTCGAGCATGATGTTCTCCACAGAAGGCTGATTGGCTGAACCCAACAAGCACCGCGCATCATACAGAACTCATCCGGCCCTGTCAAACGCTCAGCGGGTGTATTTGGGATCCCCGCCGGGCCGCCCGCCGCGTTGACAGCAAGCCTGTATCCGGTTACAATCATCGCACCCTTCGTTTTCTTGCTGATTTGCTCATTCACTGATTCGCTCATTCGCAGGAGCCGTCATGAATCACGTCTACCTGTCACCGCATTTCCCGCCCAACTACCACAACTTCTGCGTCCACCTGCGCCGGCTGGGCGTTAACGTGTTGGGCCTCGCCGACGAGCCGTACGAGTGGCTGCTCCCGGAGTTGCGGGATGCCCTGACCGAGTACTACCGCGTGGATGACATGCACAGCTACGATCAAATGCTGCGCGCGTGCGGCCATTTCACTCACTGCTACGGTAAGATCGACCGCATCGACTCGCACACGGAATACTGGATGGACACCGAGGCCAGCTTGCGCAGCGACTTCAACGTGTACGGGCCGAAAGTCCCCGAACTGGCAGTGATTAAGCGCAAATCATTGATGAAGCAGATGTTCACCCAGGCAAAGGTGCCAGCAGCCCCCGGCACGCTGGTGCGCTCCCTCGATCAAGCGCGTCACTTCGCGCACGAGGTCGGCTATCCGCTGGTAGCCAAGCCCGATATCGGTGTGGGCGCCGCAAATACGTTCCGCATCGAGAACGACGCGGAACTGGAGCGCTTCATGGCGACCAAGCCGCCTGCGGAGTATTTGCTGGAGAAGTTCATCCAGGGCACGATCAATACCTTCGATGGCCTCACCGACAAAAACGGCAACCCGGTTTTCTACACCTCGATGCACTACAACCGGGGCGTGATGGAAGTCGTCAACAACGACCTAGACATGTACTTCTACAACCAGCGCGAGATCCCCGCCGACCTGGAAGACGCCGGCCGCCGGCTGTTGAAGGCCTTCGACGTGCGCGAGCGCTTCTTCCATTTCGAGTTCTTTCGCAAGCACGACGATGACCAGATCGTCGCGCTGGAAGTTAACATGCGGCCGCCCGGCGGCCCGATCCTGGACATGTTCAATTATGCTCACGACATCGATCTGTACTGGGAATGGGCCAACATCGTGGTGAACAACCGGTTTAGCGCGGACTACAGCCGCAAATACCACGTCTGCTTTGTCGGCCGAAAGTACAACAAGCCGTACATCCACTCTCACGAAGAGATCATGGACGCGTTTGGTTATTGCATCATACACCACTCAGCCATGCCGCCGATATTTGCCCTGGCAATGGGCGATTATGTCTATTTTGTACGCACGCCCGACCTGGCCGAGCTCATGGCGGCAACGCAGTTCATTCAGGCGGTGTAGGACCGTCCGATGCGACCCCCACTACCGAATAAGGAGAGACAGAAGGCGCATGAATATCGAGTATCATAAGTGGTGGAGCCCCAGCCTGGGGCACGACATGGAGCTGAAGGTGTACGGCCATGCCGGCAAGCCGGTGCTCGTCTTCCCGACCCAGGGCGGCCGGTTCTACGAGTATGAAGACTTCGGGATGATCGAAGCCTGCCGGGCCTCCATCGATAGCGGCCGCATCCAGGTCTACACCGTCGACAGCATCGACACCCAATCGTGGGTTAACTGGAACGCCCATCCGGCCGACCGCGCCCGCCGGCACAACGACTACGATCGTTACATCGTCGAAGAAGTCGCTCCCTTCATCCGCGGGCAGGGCCACGAGGGCCAGAAATGCATCTCCACCGGCTGCAGCATGGGCGGCTATCATTCGGCCAACTTCTTCTTCCGCCATCCGGACGTCTTCGACACCCTGATCTGCCTGAGCGGCCTCTTGCAGTTGCGCATGTTTGTCGGCGACTACATGGACGACGCCGTGTATTACAACACGCCCCTGGCCTATCTCCCTGGCATGGACGATCCCTGGTACCTGGATCAATACCGGCAGAGCAATATCATCGTGTGCGCCGGGCAGGGGGCCTGGGACGAGGACATGTTGAAGGATGCAAACGCGTTGAAGGCCATCCTGGACGCTAAGGGGATCCCCTGCTGGATCGATATCTGGGGCCATGATGTGGCGCACGATTGGCCCTGGTGGCGCCGCCAGATGCCGTATTTCCTGCATCATTTGGGGTTATAATAGATTCGCTTTTCTGCACGAGGAGACTACCATGTGTCCATCCCTACTCCGCACCAAGATCGTCTGCACCATCGGTCCCGCCAGCAGGGAACCGGCCATGCTGACCCAGCTCATGCAAGCTGGAATGAACGTTGCCCGGCTGAATTTCTCGCACGGCGACCAGGCCTTCCACAGCGAGAACATCCGCCGCATCCGCGCCATCGCAGCCGAGATGAACAAGCCGGTTGCAATCCTCGGCGATCTGCAAGGCCCCAAGCTGCGCATGGGCGTCATGCAAGAGGGGGGAGTACCCATCCAAAACGGTGAAACCCTGATCCTGACCACCGAGCACATCACCGGCGCGCCGGGGCGGGTGCCGGTGCAGTACGAAGGGCTGCCCGGCGTCCTGGAACCCAACGACCGCATCCTGATCGACGATGGTCTGCTAGAGCTCGTCGTGACCGGAGTCCAGGGGCAGGAAATCACGACCCGCGTGGTCATCGGCGGCATCTTGAACTCCAACAAAGGCCTCAACCTGCCCCGCGCCGCCTTGAGCATCCCCGCTATCACCGACCGGGACCGGGAAAACCTGGCATTCGCCATCGAACAAGGCCTCGACTATATCGCGCTGTCGTTCGTGCGCTCAGCGCAAGAGGTGCGGGACCTCAAAGGCTATATCAGCGAACTATCCGCGTTCGGCCGGCAGACCCCGGTGATCTCCAAGATCGAAAAACCGGAAGCCATCCAGAACATCGACGAGATCATCGAAGCATCGGACGGCATCATGGTAGCCCGCGGCGACCTGGGCATCGAAATCTCCGCCGAGGCAGTGCCGACGCTTCAAAAGATGCTCATCAAGAAATGCAATCAGGTCGGCAAACCGGTGATCACCGCCACGCAGATGCTGGACTCTATGATCCGCAACCCGCGGCCGACGCGCGCCGAGGCCAGCGATGTGGCCAACGCGATCCTGGATGGCTCGGACGCGATCATGCTCTCGGGAGAGACTGCCTCGGGCAAGTACCCGCTGGAAGTGGTGCAGACCATGGCCCGCATCGCGCATGAAGCGGAGGCTTTCATGTTCCAGGGCGGCAAGCACCAGTACGCGGCCCTCCCCGGCCGCACTTTCGCCGAGGCCGTCGCGCACGCGTCGGTGGAGACGGCGCAGGACCTGAACGCCACCGCGATTGTCACTCCGTCAGTGACGGGCGTGACCGCGCGCATCGTTTCGCGCTTCCGCCCGCAGTGCCCCATCGTTGCGGTCACGCCCAGCCCGTTCGCACAACGCGAGCTGGTGCTGTTCTGGGGCGTCTATCCCCTGCTCACGGAGCGCAAGGCCACCACAGACGCCGTCATCAGCGACGCTGTGGAAGTGGCGCAGCGGGCCGGCTACGTGGCAGAGGGGGATGTGGTGGTGGTGACCGGCGGCTCGGTGGAGGGCGGCGGCTCGACAAACCTGATGAAGGTGCATTTGATTGAGAGGGTGTTGGGGCACGGCCAGGGGCTCAGCAGCCGAAGGGTCATCGGCCGGGTGCGCAGGCTGGAAGCGCCCATCCCGCCGGATCTGCAGATCGCTCCCGATGAGATCGTGGTCACCTCCTGCACCGACCGCACCTTCGTGCAAGTCCTGCGCCGGGCGGCCGGCCTGATCAGCTCCGATGCAAAGCCGGACTCGCACTGCCGCTTGATCGCGCTGGAACTGGGGCTGCCCGCGATCATCGGCGTGCGCGAAGGGCTGGAGCCTTTCGTAGACGGCGCGCGCATCGTGATGGACACCAAGCGCGGTCTGATCTACGAGCGCCCGCCCGAGCTCTGGCACTCCGAAGACGAGTAAAGACATTCATAAAACAAACCAGGTTTCTGGCAGAAACCTGGTTTGTTTTATGAACCGCGCGGATTGACCAGGCGGATCAGCGCGGCCTGCGGCCTGGCTCCGATCCGCAGCGGAATGCTCTCCCCCAGACCACGGCTCACGAACATGCGGCTGCGCCCGCGGCGGAACCAACCGGCGGCCTGGCGGCGCTTCAGATGCGTGCCCTGGGTGTGGATGGCGCCCAGCCCAGGCAGCCGCATCTGACCGCCGTGCGTATGCCCCGACAGCACCAGATCGGCCCGCTCGACGCGCGGGTCCAGCCAGACATCCGGGTTGTGGGCCAACAGGACGAGCGCCGCGCCCTCGGGCACGCCGGCGAAGGCCGCATCGAAGTCAGGCCGCCCCTCCAACAGATCATCAACACCCGCGAACCACACCGTCGCGTGCCCCACAGACAGCGGGGCCGCCCGGTTCACCAGCGGCGTCACCCCAACAGCGGCCAGCTCGGCCACCATCCCGGGCACGTCGTTGAACGCCACCGGCAGGCGCACCAGCTCGTTGCGCAGCACCTTCCAGACGAAATCGGCCAGCTTGCCCGCGGCCGACCACAGATCTGCCGGCTGCCACCGCGCGCGTGCACCGCTGTCCCGCCAGGTATGGCCGAAGACGCCCCACACCGAGTATTCGGCATAGTCATGGTTGCCCGGGCAAAAAAACGCAGCCAGGCGAGGCTGCAAGCCCTGGATGAGGTCAAGCGCGACCGTGAAGCCGGGCGCGTCGTGCACCAAGTCACCGGTGAGCGCCAGCACGTCGTAACGCTGGCCGGCCAGCAGCTCGCGCAGCCGGGCGATCTTGCGGGCCTGGACCTTGCCGTTGGCACGAAAATGGAAATCCGAAAGCTGCAGGATCGTCAAGCCGCCTCGCGGCACGCCGTCCGGCGGCAGATCGGGCGCGTCGACCTCAACTTCATAGCAGTCGAGCTGTACGCAGGCACGCTCCACCTGCGTGGCATACGCGAGAGCCAACGCGCCTGCGCCCAGTGCGACAATTCCAGTCCTGAGCACCCATTTCATCGCTGACAGCTCCGATCACCCGGCAACACCCTGATCAGCACGGCCTGGAGCGGCGCCCCAAACCGCAGCGGAAAGCTCTCGCCCAGGCCGCGGCTGACGAACAGCCGCGTCTCACCCTGCCGAAACCAACCTGCCGCCCGGCGCCGGCCGAGATGCGTGCCCTGGCGATAGAGCGCGCCCAGCCCTGGCAGCCGGAGCTGGCCGCCGTGGGTGTGACCGGCCAAGATCAAGTCCGCACGCTGGGCGCGCGCATCCAGCCAAACGTCAGGATTATGGGCCAACAGAATCAGCAGTGCTCCCGCCGGAACACCGGCCAACGCCGCGGCCAGGTCGGCATGCCCGCAATACAAATCGTCGACTCCAGCCACCCAGAGATCGACCCCTGCCTGTTGCACGTGCCGGGCCTGATTAACGAGCGGCTGAACCCCCATGTCAGCCAGCGCAGCATGCATCGCCGATATATCGTTGCGGTGCAGTTGCAGCCCCGAGAACTGATTACGAGATAGGCGATGAAAATAGCTGCGCACCCGCCTCACCGTTCCTTTGAGTTGCAGCCAGACGGAACGGCCGGCGCGCTCCTCGCCGCCCCCCCACAACGCCCGAAAACCGGACACCCAATAATCCCGGTTGCCCGGCACGCTGAAGGCGCCCAACCCGGGATGCAGCTCGCCGAGGAAAGCCAAGGCCTTCGGCAGCCCCGTCATATCATGGATCAGGTCACCGGTGAACGCGAGGAGATCGTACTGCTCTGCCGCCAGTAAGCGCCGCAGCCGCGCCAGCTTGATGGCCTGCACCCGCTCGGCCGCGCGACAATGCAGGTCCGACAGGTGCAGGATCACGATCCCGTCCGGCGGCAGGCCATCCGGACGCAGGCCGGCCCGATCGACCTCGATCGTGAAACGGTCCAGCCTGACATGCGAGCGCTCGATGAAATGTGCGTAGAGCAATCCGCCGGCCGCTCCCAGAGCAGGTAAAAACCACCTGAGAAATCTACGGTTCATGGCCTCTCTCGGCGGGCATTGTACCACAGCACGACCGGATGAGCATTCCTGCCAATTTTAGTTAGGCGCCCCGCTATGCTATAATCAGGCGGATTCATCCCCAGGAGGTTCCCGATGCTGTTGAACCTACGAGAATACTTCCGACCCACAGATGATGCCGCGCAAGATGGCTTGCAGCGCGCGCTCGAGCTCCTCGCCCGCCCCGATATTTGCACCGTGCCGCTGGCCGGCGGCGATGCCCTGATCGGCTCAGGGGACAGCTCCGTTGAGGCGGTCGTGGACCTGCAAAGCCTCGGCCTCGATGGCTTCTCGCTGGACTCCAGCCTGGGTGCACTGAGCGCCAAGGCGATGACCACGCGCGCCCAGCTCGCCGATCTCGATCAGGCGCCGCCCACCCCAGGGGCTGCTTCCCATGCTGCCAAGGACACGCCGCTGCGCATCATTGCGGCCGGCGCCCGGCGCTGGGGCGGCAACATCCAGCGCAACCGGGCGACGTTGGGCGGCGCGCTGGCCACGGCCGCGGCAAACGATCCCGTGGTGGTCGCGCTGCTGGCCTGCGACGCGCGCATTTTGCTCTGCTCCCGCGCGGGCTATCAAACCATACCCCTGGCCGCATTCATCCCCGTCCGCCGGTCATTCCTGGCCGAACCGGCGCTCATTACCGACGTGGTTGTGCCGCTGCCGCCCGGCCGCCTAACCGGCTATGCCTTGGCTGACGTCGCGCGCACGCCGGCCGACGCGCCCATCGTGGTCGCGGCCGCGATGATCTCGATCGCCTACGGCGCCTGCAAACACGCACGGTTGGCCCTGGGAGGCGCAGCCGGCGAGCCGCTCCGCGTGCCGGAGGCGGAGGCGCTGCTGACCGATGAAGCATTGACCCCTGAGCTGATCGCGGCCGCGGCCGCGCGTGCTGCGGAGCTGCTGCAACCGGCAGGCGACTTCCGCGGCAGCGCCGAGTATCGCAAAGCGATGGCCGGTGTGTTGGCAGAGCGTGTGCTGACGCAAGCGTGGGAAAAGGCCTCCGCGTAGTCCGTATAGGGAGATCCAACTATGCAACTCAACTTCACCCTGAATCATACCCCTCAAACCTGGGATGTCGCGGTCAATGAATCGCTGTTGGACGCATTGCGGCGTCACGGCATCTTCGGCGTCAAGCATGGGTGCGAAACGGGCGAGTGCGGCGCGTGCACCGTGCTGCTGAACGGCACTCCGGTCACATCATGCACGATGCTGGCGGCCCAGGCGGCCGGCCACACGGTGGACACCGTTGAAGAGATGGGCGAGCACCCGGTCCAGGGCTGGAAGCATACCGAAGGGCTGCACCCCCTGCAACAGGCGTTCATCGAGGTGGGCGCGATCCAGTGCGGCTACTGCACGCCGGCGCAGCTTCTGGCGGCGGACGCGCTGCTGGCACAGAATCCTAGCCCCACCGAGGTCGAGGTACGCGAAGCCCTCTCCGGCGTGCTGTGCCGGTGCAGCGGTTACGCCAAACCGGTGGAAGCAGTGCTGCGCGCGGCCGCGCAGATGCGCGGAGAAGCGGTCCCACCGCTGCCTGGCCGCCTCGATCCGCCCATCAACGTGATGGAGCTGCCGCCGGCCCCACCCGAAGCCGAGCCGCCGGTCGAGCCCGGCACACTGCCGACCACGGACCATGAACCGCGCGTCCAGACCCAGGTCGAGCTGCCGACCATGGTCGTCGCCGCGCCGGAGACGGTGCACATCGGCGTTTCCGAGCCGAAGGTGGACGCAGTCAAGCTGGCCCAGGGCAAGCCGGCCTTTGTGGCTGACGTCGAAATGCGCGGCATGCTGATCGGCAAGATCCTGCACAGCCCCATTGCACACGGCACTATCAAGCACATCGACGTCAGCAAGGCGCGCTCGCTGCCCGGCGTGCATGCGGTGCTGACCTACCGGGACCTCCCGCGCGTGATGTGGTCGACCGCGGGCCAGTCGCATCCCATCCCCAGCCCGCTGGATTTCGTCAGCCTGGACCGCAAGATGCGCTTCGTCGGCGACCGGGTGGCCGCGGTCGCGGCCGAGTCCGAGGAGATCGCGCAGCGGGCGCTGTCGCTCATCGAAGTCGAGTATGAGGAGCTGCCCGCGGTGCTCGACTCGCGCGAGAGCATGAACCCGGGCGCGCCGATCATCCACGACGAGCCGGACTACGTGCCGTTCGCCGAGTGCGATCCCAAGCGCAACCTGGCCGCGCACATCCACATGGAGCTGGGCGATGTCGACGCCGCGCTGAAGGCCGCCGACTACGTGTTCGAAGGCGAATACGAGGTGCCGCGCGTACAGCAGACCCCCATCGAACCGTTCGTCTGCATCACGTACTGGGATGAGGACGACCGCATGGTCATCCGCACCTCCACACAGGTGCCGTTCCACGCCCGCCGGATCCTGGCGCCGGTGCTGGGCCTGCCCATCAAGCGCATCCGCGTGATCAAACCGCGGGTCGGCGGCGGCTTCGGCAACAAGCAAGAGGTGATGATCGAGGACATCTGCGCGCACCTCACCATCGCCACCAAACGGCCGGTCAAACTGGAGTACACGCGCGAGGAGCAGTTCATGGCCAGCACCTCGCGACACCCGATGATCGTCCGCATGCGCACCGGCGTGATGAAGGACGGCCGCATGGTGGCCAACGAAATGGTCGCGCTCTCGGATACGGGCGCCTTCGGCAACCATGCGCTCACCGTGAACGGCAACACCGGCCACAAGGCGATGTCGCTCTACCCGGCGAACAGGGGCGCTGACGGCCAGTCGAACATCCGCTTCGTGGCCGAGGTAGTCTACACCAACAAGCCGACCTCCGGCGCGTACCGCGGCTACGGCGTGCCCCAGGGCTTCTTCCCGCTCGAAAGCCACATGGAGCGCATCGCGCATGAGCTGGGCCTCGACCCGCTCCAATTCCGATTGATGAACGTCCTCCAGGCCGGCGAAGAACACCCCATGTCCAAGGTGTTCAGCGAAGGTCGCGAAGCACACGGCGAGATGATCCACACCAACGCGATCAACGAGTGTGCGCGGTTGGGGGCGGAGTTGATTGGCTGGAAATCGGTGGATTGGAAATCTGGTAAATTGGGAGACGGTGAGGGCCGTTCACCCATCTACCCATCTACCAATCTACCACCTACCATTCGCCACGGCCAGGGGGTCGCGCTCGTCATGCAGGGCACCGCCATCCCGAACCTGGACATGGGCGCGGCCAGCATCAAGATGAACGACGACGGCAGCTTCAACCTGCTGGTGGGGGCCACGGACCTGGGGACCGGCTCCGACACCGTGCTGACCCAGATGGCGGCCGAGGTGTTGGGCTGCCCGCCGGAGGACTTCATCACCTATTCCTCCGACACCGACTTCACCCCGTTCGACGTGGGCGCGTATGCCAGCAGCACGACATACATCTCCGGCGCCGCCGTTGTTGAAGCCGCGCGCAAGGTGGCGGAGCAAATCAAGGCGGTGGCCGGCCAAATCCTCGACGCGCCGGCCGAGGAGATCATGCTGGCGGACCGGCAGGCCTGGACGGAAGACGGCCGCAGCGTCACGCTGGCCGAGATCGCACTGCACAGCCTGCACAAGACCGGCCAACACCAGATCATGGCCGTCGGCTCTTACGTCAGCCCGAGCAGCCCGCCGCCGTTCGCCGCGCAGTTCGCCGATGTGACGGTGGACACCGGGACCGGCCAGGTGACGGTGAACAAGCTGGTGATGGTGCTGGACTGCGGTATGATCGTGAATCCCGCCGCCGCCGTCAGCCAGATTGAGGGCGGCATGACCCAGGCGCTGGGCTACGCGGTATGCGAGGAGATGCTGTTCGATGAGCATGGCCGGCTGGTCAACCCGCGCTTCGGCGACTACCGCATCTTCACCGCGGACGAGATGCCGGAGATGCAGGTGCGCTTCGTGCAGACCTACGAACCGACCCACCCGTTCGGTGTCAAGGCGGTGGCCGAGATCCCGCTGGACGGCGTTGGCCCGGCCGTAGCGAACGCGGTCTACAACGCGATCGGCGTGCAGATCCCGGTCATCCCGCTGACGCCGGAGCGCGTGTGGAGGGCGCTGCACGCGTAGGAAGGTCAGAGTTGGCAACTCTGCGGAGTTGCCAACTCTTCACACAGAGAGAAACGCATGTCGCTCGCCGGCATTCGAAGCAGCAGAGTCTGGCCCGCCGCGTGGCAGTTCTTCGCGCGCGCTTTTGTGCTTGTAGGGCTGCCCCTGCTGGCCTGGGGAATGGATGACATTGCCGGCTTCTTCTCGGAGCCAGCGCGCGCCGGCTATGCCGCCGTGTGCATCGCGCTGGCCCTGACCCTGGCCTGGTTGGTCGCGATGACCCCGCCGCAGCCCACACCCGAGCGCCAGGGGGATCTGCTCGACTGGCAGACTCACATGTGGGAAGTCATCCTCATCCTCGCCGCGTATGGCGACCGGCGCACGATTCTGGCCTGGGCCGAAAACCCGCCGTTGCGCTGGGTGGGGGTGGGGATCGTTTTGATTGGCGTTATCCTCTCCATCTGGACAAACCTCACCTGGAGCCGCCATCTGCGCAGTGCAGCCGGATCCGCCCGGAGCGATCCCGCCATGCTCTCGGAGGGACCCTACAAGTGGATCCGTCACCCGGGGCTGCTCTGCCAGGGCTTATACAGCCTTGGGTTTGCCATCGCCTGCCGTTCCTGGATCGGACTGGCGCTCATGGTCCCCTTGATCGCCATCTCCGCCGGCCGCATCCGCTATTCCGAGAGACTCCATCATTAATCAACGCGCCCGGTGCAGGTGGCACGTGTCGTTCATCGACGCCAGGGTGAAGTCGCCGCCATCGGACTCAAAGACGTTGATGGCGCAGTTGTCCTGCCTTAGCCGCCAGAAGCGCTCGTTGCCCAGGCCCAGCACAGCCAGCAGGATCACGCGGTTCACGACCGTATGGCTCACCAGCGCGATGGTCTGGCCGTCGTGCCGGGCCGCCAGCTCCCGGATCGCAGCCATGACACGTGCGCGGAGAGCGGCCAACGATTCGCCGCCCGGAATCTGCACGGTTGCCGGCGCGGTGTACCAGGCGTGCACCAGCTCAAGCCAACGGCCGCGAGCCTCCTCCGGCGTCAAGCCCTGCCAGTCGCCGTAGTCGATATCGGCCAGGCCGTCAAGCCGCGTCACGGGCAGGCCAAAATGCGCGGCGATGGCCTCCGCCGTCACCACGGCGCGGCTGAGCGGGCTGGCGTACACAGCGGCCGGCTGCCACTCGGCGGCGATGCGCCGGCCGGTCGCGGCAGCCTGAGCCAGGCCGGCTGCATTCAACGGCACATCAGCCCGGCCGCGGAAGCGCTCGACGCGGTTCCACTCGGTCTGGCCGTGCCGGACCAGGATAAAACGTGTGGTCATACGATACCCCGCAATGGCGCCATCCATCCTCATCTGATCGGTCTGTGGGGAAGATAAACCCAGTCGGGGCGCCTGTCAAGTGCACTGAAGACGCCTGTGCGGGAACCAGCTTACAGAACCGGCGCCACTCTTGTAGTATCGTTGCAGCCAGTGTCGCAATCCAGCGGATTGCGTTACAGGCGGGCGCCGCTATCCGGCGGATTGCGTTACAGGCGAGGTCATATGGCTGGCAACATACCAAGAATCCCATCGTCCGAGATCACGCCGGAGAGCGTTTACCTGAACCGGCGCAGCTTCATGCGCGGGCTCGGCCTGGCAGCCGGCTCGGTGGCGCTGGCTGCGTGCGCGTCGCCGGCCCCAATCGCGCCTTCGGCAAGCTCAGGCGGCAGCGCTTCCGCAACCCCTGTGGTTACCCCTCCGGCGACAGGAGGCGCCACGGGGACTCTGCCCCCGGCAAACGCACCCGCAGCCGGACAACCGACCGATGAGCTGGGGGACGCGTTGACCCCCTACGACAACGTAACCGGCTACACCAACTTCTACGAGTTCGGCACCGGCAAAGGTGACCCCGCGCGCCTGGCCAAGAGCTTCCGCACTGCGCCCTGGACGGTGACGGTGGGTGGGTTGGTGAGAAAACCTAAGACCTTCGGGATCGAGGACTTGCTTCGCCTGTTCCCCAGCCAGGAACGCGTCTACCGTATGCGTTGTGTGGAGGCCTGGTCGATGGTGATCCCGTGGCTGGGCTTCCCGTTGAAGGATCTGTTGGCCGCGGTCGAGCCGCTGGGCAGCGCGCGATATGTGCGCTTCGAGACGCTATTCGATCCGGCGCAGATGCCGGGGCAAAGGAGCCCGTCGTTCGAGTGGCCCTACGCCGAGGGGTTGCGCCTGGACGAAGCCATGCACGACCTGACGATCCTATCGTCGGGCCTCTACGGCAAGCAATTGCTGCCCCAGAACGGCGCGCCGCTCCGCCTGGTCGCACCGTGGAAGTACGGCTTCAAGAGCATCAAGTCGATCGTGAAGATCGACCTGGTGGCGGAACAGCCCTCCTCGCTGTGGATGATCGCGGCGCCGGACGAATACGGCTTCTATGCCAACGTGAACCCGGACGTGCCGCACCCGCGCTGGTCCCAGGCCTATGAGCAGCGCATCGGCGAGCTGAAACGCCGGCCGACGCTGCCGTTCAACGGCTACGCCGAGCAGGTAGCGGGACTATATGCGGGGATCGATTTGAACAAGTTCTATTGACTTTTTCAACCACTTAAGTTATAATCTTCTTGCAGAAAACCGCCTTTCCCCAGTGAGTCGCTGCCACAATGCCTGAGGGAGGGCCGATGGCGACGGAGCTGCAAGTCCGCTGTCTGGGCAGGTTGGGCCTCTCCTGCCGGGAGGCTCCTGAGTTTGCCGCGCGCGAGCTGCCCCTCCCTGCCACCCTCAAGGCCCAATCGCTGCTGGCCTACCTGGTTGTGCATCGGGACAGGCCCCAGAGCCGCGATCACCTGGCGGAGCTCTTCTGGGGTGAACGGCCCGAGCACAACGCCCACCGTTCCCTCGCTACCGCACTCTGGCAGATTCGCCGTTGTCTGCCAGGGAACGACTTCATCCTCGCCGATACTGCCCACGCGCAATTCAACCCTCACAACGCGTACTGGCTCGATGTAGCCGAATTCGAGAGACTGGCCTCCAGGCCGGGCTCTCCAACCTCTGTCTCGAACCTGCAGCAAGCCACCGAGCTATATCTCGGCGATTTTCTGGACGGCTTCTACGACGATTGGATATTGAGCGAGCGCTACCGGCTGGAGAACCTGTACTGCGCCGCGCTCGCGGGGTTGATGGCGGCACACGAAGATCGAGGAGAGCACGCGGCCGGCCTGGCCGCGGCGCTGCGGCTGTTGGAGCAGGATCCGTTGCGCGAGGATGCGCACCGGACCGCCATGCGAGCCTACTGCCGGCTGGGCCAACGCAACGCGGCGCTGGCCCAGTATGCGCGCTGCCAGCAGACCCTGAAGGTGGAACTGGGTGCGCCGCCGATGGCCGAGACCACGGCGCTGCGCCAGGCCATCGTCGAAGGCCGGTTGGAATGTGCGCCTGAGACGCAGCCGCCGGTCCCGGCGGCGCCGGCGACGGTGCCGGCGGCGCGACGAGCGCCCGCGCGGCACCCCCTGGATGCGGCCGGGCAGATTCCGCTGGTGGGGCGAGAGCGGGAGCTGGCATTCCTGGCCGCCGGCTGGCAGGCGGCGCTGGCCGGGCAATGCAGCCTGTTGTTGATCAGCGGCGAGGCCGGTGTAGGCAAGACGCGATTGGTGGAGGCGTTTGCGGATCAGCAGCGCTGGCAGAGCGGCCGCGTCTTGCAGGGCCGCTGCTACGAGTTCGAGCGGCTGCTGCCCTACCAGCCGGTGGCCGAGGCGCTGCGGTCTCTGGCCCCGGACGTGGCGGCGGCGGCCTTCGCCGTGATCCCGGACTGGACCGCCGCCCAGGTGGCGCGCCTGGCGCCGGAGATCTTCGACCGAGACCCCGCGTTGTCTGGGTCGGACGTCCCATCAACGAGCTTGAGCGAGGTCTCCCGACCGAGCGGTCGCTCGGCGGTCAGGAGACCGCCTCAAGCCCAGAGCGGGCGGGCTTCTGAGCTGCAAGCCGCGCCGGCTGAGGAGCAGGAGCGGCTGTTCGAGGCCGTGTCCCGCTTCCTGGCCCAGCTTGCCGACCAGGCGCCGCTGCTGCTGATCCTCGAAGACCTGCACTGGGCGGCCGATTCGACGCTGCAACTGCTGCACCACATGACCAGGGCCGGGGCCGGCCAACCGCTGCTGATCGTCGGCACGCTGCGGCCCGAGGCGATCCTGCCGGCCCATCCCCTGGCGACGCTGGGCCGGAGGCTGGAGCGGGACGGGCTGGCGCGCCGGCTGTCGCTCTCCCCCCTTTCAGCGGCCGCGGTGGCCGAGTTGATCGGGCTGCTGGCGGGTGATGGCGCGGCGGCCGCGCCGTTGGCCGAACGGCTGCACCGCGAGACGGAGGGCAACCCCTTTTACCTGATCGAGACCGTCAAGGCGCTGTTCGAGCAGGGCGCGATCCGGGTCGAGGCCGGGAAGTGGCGGGCCGATTATGCAGCCTTGGGCCGGGGCCGGCTGCCGCTGCCGGCCAGCGTGAGCGAGACGATCGCCGCGCGGGTGGGACGCTTGAGCGAGGCGACGCAGGACGCGGTGCGGGTGGCCGCGGTGGCGGGCCGGGAGTTCGACTTCGATCTGTTACATGGCGCGTGGGGCAAGGGGGAAGAGGCGACGCTGGCGGCCCTGGATGATCTGCTGCGCCACCGCCTGATCGCCGAGGGTGCGGCGGGCAGCAGCGCCGACTACGCCTTCACCCACCACAAGATCCAGGAAGTTGTGTACGCGGGGCTGCAGCGCCACCGCCGCCTGCATCTGCACGGGCAGGTGGGGCTGGCGTTGGAGCGCGGGCTGGGACCCGCGGCGGGAGCCAGGGCCGCGGAGCTGGCCCACCACTTCGAACAGGCCCTGCAAGCAGATGGGGAGCTGACGGACAAGGCGATCGCCTACCTGCTGCAGGCCAGCCAGCAAGCCCTGCGGCAGTCGGCCGGCCAGGAAGCCATTGCGTATGTCCGCCGCGGCCTCGCGATCGTGCAGGCCCTGCCCAAGACGGCCGCGCACCTCCGGCAAGAGATCGACCTGCAGGTCGCCCTGGCGCTGCCGACGACGGTCGTCCACGGCTACGCTTCTCCCGAAGCGCGGCGCGTGTATGAGGAGGCCCGCCGGCTTTGCCAGCAGCACGGCGACACCCAGGCCCTGTTCACCACGCTGGTGGGGCTGACGCGCTATTACGCCATGGCCGGGGATCTGGCGACGGCCGCGGAGCTGGCGGAGCAGCTCATCACCAGCGCCGAGGCCGCCCGGCACGCCGGTTGGCTCGTGGAGGCCTGTCGCTTGAAAGGCGGGTTCCTGTTCGCCCAGGGCGGGTTGCAGGAGGCGCGAGCCGTGCTGGAGCGCGGCCTTGCCCGCTACGACCCGGCCTACCATGAGCGGCACGCCTACCGCTTCGGCCACGATCCGGCCGTGGCGATCCTGAACTATCTGAACCTGACGCTGTGGCTGCTGGGATACCCGGCGCAGGCGCTCACGCGGGTTCACCAGCTTGAGACGCTGGCCCAGGCCATGGTGCACCCGACCAGCCAGGTCATCGCCCAGTGCATGCTGGCCAAGAGCGCGTGCATGCGCGGCAACGGTGAAGCGGCCCTGCGTTTTGCGGGGGAAGGCATCCGGTTGAGCCAGGCGTTTGGCCTTTCCGTCTGGGGGGGGCTGGCTACTGCATTCCACGGATGGGCGCTTGCCGAGCGCGGGGAGTGCGGCCAGGGGTTGGCCCAATTGCGCGCGGGTGCGGCTGCCTGGCGCGTCGCGGGCACCCTGCATATGACCCCTTTTCTGCTGGCCTTGCAAGCCGAGGCCGCGCTCGTGGCGCACGAGCTGGAGGCGGGGCGCGCGGCGCTGGCGGACGGCCTGGCCATCGCGTCCAGCGGCGGGGATGCCTACTGGCTGGCCGAGCTGCACCGGCTGGCCGGCGAGCTCGCCTGGGCTGCGGGAGAGGATGGCAGCACGGTGGAAGCGTGCTACCGTGAAGCGCTGGAAACAGCCCGCCGGCAGGAGGCGCGGATGCTGGAATTGCGCGCGGCCATGAGCCTGGCCCGGCTGTGGCAGGGGCAGGGCAAAGCTCAGGCCGGCCGCGAGCTGCTGGCCGGGGTGTATGGCTGGTTCGCCGAAGGCTTCGAGACCCCGGATCTACGGGCGGCCAACGCGTTGTTGGCGGAATTGTAGGGGCGGGTTTCTCCGCACCAACGGGGAACCTGCCATCATCACGCGGCCCCCGAGCAAGGCGAGCTTGCCTTAACCGGGCAAAACCCGCCCCTACTTAACCGGGCAAAACCCACCCCTACGCCACGAACGAACCTTGAATGCGCCATGTTCAGCATAAGGAGGCTTCTCAATGTCACTCGAACAAAACAAGACCCTTGTCCGCCGCTTCGTCGAGGAAATGCAGAACCAACACGACCTGACTGCCCTGGATCGGTTCTTCGGCCCCGATTTCGTTGACCACGCCGGCTTCGCCCAGCCGCCCACCCTGGCAGGCGCCCGGGAGTTCTTCACCATGTTCTTCGCCGCCTTCCCCGACGTGCACTTCACCATTCATCGGCAGGTGGCGGAAGGTGACAAGGTGATGACCCACAAAACCTGTCAGGCGACGCATCAGGGGCCGTTTTGGGGCATCCCGGTCACAGGCAAGCCGGTGACCTTCGACCTCATTGACATCTTCACCGTCGCCGACGGCCAGCTCACCGAGCACTGGGCAGTGGCCGATTTCCTCAGCATGATGCAGCAGCTCAACGCTGCGTAAGGTTGCCCGCTTTCCGAAAGCTGGCAACCTTGTAATCGTGCTGCCCGCCATCCCAAACACGGTTGTTTGAGGCGGCGGGCAGCGCTTTTTTGACACTTTTTTGATGCTGTTTTGACGCCCCCGTGCTAAGTTGACGGTACGAACTCGGCCTGAGAGTTCGAATCTCACCACCCTCACGAAAGACCTGCTATGCAAGAAGTGGGGGAACGTGTTCTAGTTGACGAACAAGGGGGAAAACATGAAAAAGCTGATTGTTCTGCTCGTGGTGCTCGTGCTGGTCTGCCTGATCGCGTTGCCCGCTGTGGCGGCCAATTCCGCGTCATCGCCGGTCGGCGGCGGCGTCAAGCGACCGCTACCGCCGCCGATCTGCCAGCGCATGTGCCCGGACACTGTCTTGTATTGCGTGCCATGCCCTGGCTACTAGCGGAGTAGCTCACCGGCAAGGATCGTTGGCAGCGGCGATCCTTGCTTCACTGGCAACAGTTGAACGCTTTCCGCCACCCCAGACGCGCTTGGGGCGGCAGAAAGCGTTTTTTTTGACACTCTTTTGACACCTTCGTGCTAAGTTGAAGATACGGACTCGTCCTGAGAGTTCGTATCTCAAAACCCACACGAAAGGAGTCACATCATGAAGACCTTTGGAAAGATCATGCTGTTGCTGTTGCTGCTTGCGATCAGCGGCACTGCATCCGCCGGATCACTGGCCAGTCACGGCCCCGTCGTTCATCACGTAAATGCCGGCGGTCCCGATGCATGCGCCGGATGGGGCTTGCCACCCGGATGCGACAAGAACTTTGCACTATCGGCGCATCAGTATGCCGATGGCACGGTGCAGGGCTGGCTCACTGATCGAATGGGCGCCTTGTTTGACGTTGGCCCTGGTTCTACGGCATACAAGGGCGCCATCGACTGCCTGGTTGTGGTGGGCAATGAGGCATGGTTCAGCGGCACAGTGACCCAGGGAGAGATTCCCTCGATGGGGTTGAACCTTGTCGGCCTTCCGTTTGTCGGCAGGATTCGTGACAACGGCGTGTCGGCGAACCAACCGCCGGACCAGATCAGTGTGATCCGCGTCGGAGATCTCGTTGGCCCGCCCGCCGTACCCTGCACCGAACAGCCCGACTATGAACTGCTCGACATGCCGCAGGGGCAGGTGCAGGTTCGTTAACGGCACGTTGGCCAAGCCGTAGCAGCGCGGGCATCACAAACCCTGATCGCTTCCACCGCGGTGTGGCGCAAGATGCCATCTTGCGCTACACCTTGCATCTGCGGCCGCGGTAGCCCGCGCAGGAGAACCCGATGGCCTCGTCCACCGAGACGACAGCAACCACGGTCTTCGTCGTCCGCTTCTGGCGCGAGTGGACGGGCGCGGAGATGCGCTGGCGCGGCCGCATCGAGCACGTGCCGAGCGGGCAGCGACAGGATTTCCTTACGGTCGAGCAGATGCTGGCCTTTTTACAACAGATGGACGTCACCTGCGCCCGGCTTGCCGACTCCGACAGGCCTGAGCCGCCTCCGCCGCCGCACCACACGAGTGATGAACCATGAAGCCGCGGACGCGGATGAACACCCGGCGGTGGTCAATTGAAGGTTCACACGTATGAAGGAGTGCTGAATAGGACCAGGCTGCGGCCCTCCAGCTTGTACTTCGCGCCCCCCTTGACCGTGTGGCGGCGGGATGGCGGCAGCGGCTCCCTGGTATCCAAGAGCACCTCCCACCGCGTTTCCCCCGCCTGCACGGGGAGCACGAAGGGGATCGGTTTCCAATGGGGGTTGAGCAGGATCAGCAGCGTATCGTCGACGACCGGCCGGCCCCGCCGGTCGACCTCATCGATCGCATCGCCGGCCAGGCGCAGGCCGAACGCACTGAGATCCTTCGCCTTCCAGTCCGCATCGGCCATTTCGAGCCCATCGGGACGGAACCAGGTGATGTCCTTGGCCTCGGAGCCGAGGATTTGACGACCCTGGAAGAAGGTGCGCCGGCGCAGGCCGGGATGGCTCATGTTTAGGCTAATCAGGTAGCGGGTGAACTCCAGCAATTCAACCTTGGCGTTATCGAGATTCCAATCGATCCATGAGATTTCGTTGTCCTGGCAGTAGGCGTTGTTGTTGCCGGCTTGCGTGCGGCCCATTTCATCGCCGGCCTGGAGCATGGTGATGCCCTGGGACAACACCAGGGTGGCCAGGAAGTTGCGGATCTGGCGGCCGCGCAACGTCACGATCGCGGGATCGCCCGACGGGCCCTCGACGCCGCAGTTCCAACTGTTGTTGTCGTTCGCGCCGTCGCGATTGTCTTCGCCGTTGGCCTGGTTGTGCTTCTCGTTGTAGCTGACCAGGTCGGCCAGGGTGAAGCCATCATGCGCGGTGACGAAATTGATGCTGGCGTACGGGTGGCGGCCCCCCTTCTCGTACAGGTCCGGGCTGCCCGTCAACCGATAGGCCATGCTGCCCGCTTGATCCCCGTCCCCCTTCCAGAACCGCCGGACCGTGTCCCGGTAGATGCCGTTCCATTCTGCCCACAGCACGGGGAAGTTGCCCACCTGGTAGCCGCCGGGGCCGGTGTCCCACGGTTCCGCGATCAGCTTCACCTGGGACAGCACGGGGTCCTGGTGGATGATATCAAAGAAAGCGCCCAGCCGGTCCACGTCGTGCAGGCCGCGCGCCAGGGCTGAGGCCAGGTCGAAGCGGAACCCGTCCACGTGCATCTCCAGCACCCAGTAGCGCAGGCTGTCCATGATGAGCTGCAGGGTGCGAGGGTTGAGGGCGTTCAGCGTGTTGCCGGTGCCCGTGTAATCGAAATAATAGCGCTTGTCGTTGGCAACCAGCCGGTAATACGCCTCGTTGTCGATGCCCTTGAAGCAGACGGTGGGACCGAGCTGGTTGCCCTCGCCCGTGTGGTTGTAGACAACGTCCAGGATCACCTCGATCCCCTCGCGGTGCAGCGTCTTGACCAGGGTCTTGAACTCGGCCACCTGCCCCCCGGACGCACCGCTGCTGCTGAAGCGCGAATCAGGCGCAAAGAAGCCGACCGAATTGTAACCCCAGTAGTTCGTGAGCCCTTTGTCGAGCAGGGTTTTATCGATCAGGCACTGGTGAACCGGCATCAGCTCGACCGCGGTCACGCCCAGCTTCAGCAGGTGCTCGAGGACGGCGGGATGCGTGAGTCCAGCGTAGGTGCCGCGCAGTTCCGGGGGGACGGCGGGGTGGCGCGCGGTGAAGCCCTTGACGTGCATCTCGTAGATCACGGTCCGATGCCAGGGCGTACGCAGCGGCGCATCGTTGCCCCAACTGAACGCCGGATCCACCACCATCGAGCGGGGCATATAGGGCGCGCTGTCACGGTCATCGAACGAAAGATCGCCCTTGGGGTCGCCGATGGTATAGCCAAAGAGGGCATCGTGCCAGCGGACATGGCCCGATATCGCCTTGGCATAGGGATCCATCAGGAGCTTATTCGCATTGAACCGGTGTCCGGCCGCGGGTTCAAAGGGGCCGTGGACGCGATAGCCGTAGAGCTGGCCGGGGCGCAGCGATGGCAGGTAGGCGTGCCAGACGTGGTCCCTGTACTCGGACAAGCGGATGCGCTCGGCCTCCCGCACGCCGTCCGGCCCATCGAACAGGCAGAGGTCCACCGCGGTCGCGTTTTGGGAGAACAGCGCGAAATTGACCCCCGCGCCGTCCCAGGTGGCGCCCAACGGATAGGATTTGCCCGGCCAGCTAGGTGTGGTCATACGTCCAAATTCCTGACTTTCTTGGCGTGGGTCTGGATGAAACGCTTGCGCGGGGCGACCTCGTTGCCCATCAGCATGTCAAACGTACGATCGGCGACCGCCGCATCCTCGATCGTCACCTGGAGCAGAATCCGATTGGTCGGATTCATGGTGGTCTCCCAGAGCTGATCGGGGTTCATTTCGCCCAACCCTTTGTAGCGCTGCAGTGTGAGACCTTGCATCCCGCCGAATTCGTTCACGAGTTTGTCACGCTCCGCGTCCGAGTACGCGTAACGCGCTTCCTTACCCTTCTTCACCAGGTACAGCGGCGGCTGTGCGATATACAGGTGGCCGTTTTCGATCAGGGTTGGCATGTAGCGGAAGAACATCGTCAGCAGCAGCGTCCGGATATGGCTGCCGTCGACGTCAGCATCGGTCATGATGAGGACCCGATGATACCGCAAGTTGCTCAGGTCCACCGCGTCACCGATCCCGCTGCCCAGCGCCTGCACCAGCGACTGGATCTCCCGGTTCGCCAGCGACTTATCCAACCGCGCTTTCTCCACGTTCAGGATCTTGCCGCGCAGCGGCAGGATCGCCTGGAAGCGCCGATCGCGGCCTTGTTTGGCCGAGCCGCCGGCGGAATCGCCTTCCACGATGTAAAGCTCGCACTTGGCCGGGTCGCGCTCCGAGCAGTCCGCCAGCTTGCCGGGCAACGTCAGGCTCTCCAGTGCGCTCTTGCGAATCACCAGATCACGGGCTTTGCGCGCGGCATCGCGCGCGCGGCTGGAGGTGGTGCACTTCTCGACGATCTTGCGGCCATCCTTGGGGTTGCGCTCCAGCCACTCCGAGAGCGCCTCGCCGAGCACGGATTCGACCTGGTTGCGAATCTCGATATTCAGCAGCTTGACCTTGGTCTGGGACTCGAATTGTGGATCAGGCAGCTTAACGCTGATGATCGCCGTCAGCCCTTCGCGCGTATCCTCACCGGTGAAGCTCGGATCGGATTCCTTGAGCAACCCCTGGCGCCGGGCCCAATCGTTGACGGTTCGCGTCAGCGCCGATCGCATCCCCGTCAGGTGGGTGCCGCCGTCGGGCGTGTTGATGGTATTGGCAAAGGCAAACACCGACTCATTGAAACCGTCGTTGTACTGGATAGCCACCTCGATGATATTGCCTTCGGCCTCTTTTTCAACATAGACCGGCTCATGCAGCACCGCGCGGTTCTTATTGAGATAGCGCACAAAACTGCGGACCCCACCCTCGAAGTAGAAATTCAAATAGCGGGCGCCGTTGTCGGTGCGCTCGTCCGTGAACTCAATGGTCAGCCCGCGATTGAGGAACGCCATCTCTCGAAAGCGCTGCTCCAAGGTCTCGAAGCGGAACTCGGTGGTCTCGGTGAAGATGGTCTTATCCGGCAGGAAAGTAGTCCGGGTGCCGGTCTCACCATTGGAGACCCCGATCACCTTGACATCATCCTGAGGAATGCCGCGCTGATAGCGCTGGAAGTACAGCTTGCCTTCCTTCCGCACCTCGACTTCCATCCAGTCCGAAAGCGCGTTCACCGCAGAAACGCCCACACCGTGCAAGCCGCCTGAAACCTTGTACGCGCCGCTCCCGAACTTGCCGCCCGCGTGCAGCTTGGTCAACACCGTTTCCAGCGCCGACTTACCGGTCTGCTTATGGATGTCCACCGGGATGCCGCGACCCCAGTCTTGTACGGTCACGCTGCCATCTTTGTGAAGGATGACCGCGATCCGATCGCAATAACCCGCCATGGCTTCATCGATGGAGTTATCCACCACTTCGTAAACCATGTGATGCAGCGCCTTGAAATCGGTGCCGCCGATGTACATGCCAGGCCGGCGGCGAACCGCTTCCAAACCCTCCAAGACCTGGATATCGTCTGCGGTATAATGATCAGGACGATTAGAGACCTGCTCTGCCACTTCAAAACTCCTACTACCCCGACGAAGACCACGCTCCAGGAATCAAGTTTCTGCAAGAAGCCTGATTCCTTCTCCCATATCCCTAGACATCCGCTTTACTGGCCGCGGCGGCCCGCCATTCACGTCGCAAGCCGTCGTAGTAAACCATCGATGCCAACACCATTGCGGTGCACAGGAAGCCATTGCCCAGAATCGCAACCAACGCACCCGCCGGAGTCTGACCGATGATTCCCCACGCGGCGCGCGCGCCCAACATCAAAAGATTGACCAAAATCACAAACCCGAATGTCCGCATGCCGCTGCTGCGCGTCAGGGCGATGCTCTGCCAGATGCTGGCCCACACCCCCTGGCCGTCAATCAGCATCACATCGCTGACGAGAAAGACCGAGACCAGGAAAGAAAGCGTCATCCAAAGCGTGAGGCCGCCCACCAGCACAAACAGGAAAGCTGTCAGTGAGCTGTTGAAGATCATTGCCAGAGCCGTTGCCGCTGCAAGGGGTATGCGCAACAGCCACAGCACGACGAATAGCAGCAGGTTCAACACCAGGTACAAGCCCAACAAGCGGAAGAACGGCGGCCGCACAACTCTGATGGGCGCCGGCCCGGTCGATGGCGATTTTTCCCCATGCCGCACCTCCGCGCCATTCAAGCTCAGGGCGGCCAAAGAAAGAAACGAAGTTGCCAATACCTGGGCCAACAACCAAAGCCCACCGATCACCAGCAGGGAGCCCCAGATACTATCGATTTCGATCACGCCGGTCAGCGAGCTAAGCGGTGACGCGCTGGGCAGGTTCAAGCCGATCCCTGCCGGCGCCAACACCCCGCCACTGATCAGCAATAAACGGTTGGACTGCGCCGAGGCCAACGCACTGGTCGGGGCCAGCCATCCGGCGGTCAGGGCGATAGCCAGGTTGACTTGTCGGCCCAGCTCCGCAGCCGAATCGTGGAAATAGCCGATCGCATCGCCGAGCTGCGCCAATTGAGCCGGCGTATAAACCGCCTTGATCAACGCATCCCATTGCGTGAACAGACGCGTCAGCAGGCTTTCCACCGAAAGCCGCGGCATCAGCCAAAGCATCACATCGACGACCACCGGGATGATCATCAACCAGAGACGCCGGCTGGCCAGGCTCAGACCGGCCGCCAGGGCGTCGATGGAGCTGACCCGCGGGGTAGTTTGTGTTCTCGCACTTCTCACGAGAACCATTGTACCACAGATCGGTCCGCTTGAGAAACCCCGGCGTCACCGCTCAACAGGCTTTGTTGACGCTCCCGGCACGCTGCGGTAGAATCCTGACATCATGATCTTGGGCACCCAGGCTCACGCATTGCTGCCATGACGATCATTACGTTGACCACCGATTTCGGTCTCTCAGACGGTTACGTGGGCGCCATGAAGGGCGTCATCCTGAGCATTGCGCCTGCCGCACGCCTGGTAGACCTGAGCCACGAAATCGCGCCCCAAGACGTGGGCCAGGCAGCCTACGTCCTGGCAAGCGCGAGCCCGTATTTCCCTGCCGGCGCCGTGCATCTCGCGGTGGTCGATCCCGGCGTGGGCGCCCTGCGGCGGCCCCTGCTGGTGACCACCCCGCAAGCCGCATTCGTCGGCCCGGATAACGGCCTTTTGACGTTTGCGCTGGAGACGCCTGGAGCCCAGGCATGGGTCCTCGACCGGCCCAGCTATTGGTTGGCAGAGATCAGTCGCACCTTCCACGGCCGCGATATCTTTGCACCGGTTGCGGCCCACCTGGCATGTGGCGTGCCGCCCGAAGATCTTGGCAGTCCCATCACGGACCCGATCCCCCTGGCAGCACGGCGGCCGCCCCCGGCAATCGAAGGCGGGGCGTCTGGCTCGGGGAACAACCACATCATCGGACACGTCATCCACATAGACCGCTTCGGCAACTTGATCAGCGACGTACCGGCCGCCTGGGTCGCGACCGGCAACTGGGCTTGCACCATCGCCTCCCAGCGCATCCCACGGCATGCATGCCGCGGCATCAGTGACTCCTACGCGGCAGTCGCTCCGGGCGAGCTGGTGGTTCTGATCAGCAGTGGGGGCACGGTGGAAGTAGCAGTGCGCGAGGGCAGCGCGGCGCAAATGCTGGGCATCAGCGTCGGCCAGCCAATCGAACTCTGGAAGGAGTGATTTCAATGGAGAAATTCATCATCGAGGGGGGGCATCCGCTCACCGGCGACGTGACACCGGCAGGCAACAAGAATGCAGCGTTGCCGCTTCTCGCGGCCGTCTTCCTCACCGAGAAAGAGGTGACCCTTCACAATGTACCCCGCATCGGCGATGTCGGCACGATGCTGCAACTGCTTGGCGAGATGGGGGTGAAAGTGCGTGACGAGGGGAGCACGCTGCATCTGTGCGCTGGCGACGCGCGCTTTGCTCACCCGCGCGCCGATCTCTTCCAGCAGATTCGCGGCTCCATGCTGTTAGCCGGGCCCATGCTGGGACGCTTCGGCCAGGCCGTGCTGCCTCTTCCGGGCGGTGACCGCATCGGCCGGCGCCGGGTGGACACGCATCTGCTGGCGTTGGAAGCCTTAGGCACTCAGGTCGATTTCAACGCCCGCGACTTCACCATGCGGACGACCGGCCTGCACGGCGCTGACATCCTGCTCGATGAGATGAGCGTCACGGGCACCGAAAACGCGGTGATGGCTGCGGTGTTAGCCAAGGGAACGACGATCATCCGCAATGCGGCTTCAGAGCCGCACGTACAGGACCTTTGCCAGATGCTCAACTGCCTCGGCGCCGATATCCAAGGGGTCGGCAGCAATACCATCATCGTACATGGGGTGGATCGCTTGGGCGGCGGCAGCTTCCGCATCTCACCCGACTATCTGGAAGTGGGCAGCTTCCTCGGCCTGGGCGCGGTCACACAGGGCGAGATCCGCATCCACGGCATCGTGCCCGAACACATGCGGATGATCAACTGGATCTTCGCCGAGCGGCTGGGGGTGAACCTGCGCGTGCAAGGGGACACCCTGATCGTTGCGGATGAGCAAGACCTGACGATCCGCGAAGATATCGGCGGCGCCGTGCCCAAAATCGACGACGCCCCCTGGCCGCAGTTTCCCGCCGACCTGATGAGCATCGCGCTGGTGGTGGCCACGCAGGCCAAAGGCACCGTGCTGATGCACGAGAAGATGTTCGAGAGCCGCCTCTACTTCGTGGATAAGCTGATCGGTATGGGGGCCAAAATCATCCTGTGCGACCCGCACCGCGCGGTGATCGTCGGTCCGGCCGCTCTCCACGGGCAAGAACTCAGCAGCCCGGACATTCGCGCCGGGATGGCGCTGCTGATCGCTGCACTCGCCGCCAGGGGCACCAGCGCCATCGCCAACATCAACCAGATCGACCGCGGCTACCAGAACATCGACAGCAAGCTGCAAGCATTGGGCGCGCACTTGAAGCGCGCGAACACGTGAGTCGAAACATGGAAACATTCCGCTCTTTGCCTGATATCCAGGGGTTCGTCGGCGCCGATGGCGCGTGCGTCCAGGAGTTGTCCGGCAATACCACCGGGCTGCCCAGTCACAGCCTGGCCGTGATCACCCACCCGCCGGGAACCACCACCCGCGACCATCATCATAGCACGGCTGATGAAGTGTATTTCGTGCATTCCGGACAGGGCCGCATACGCCTGGAGGACGAAGCGCATGACATCAAGCCAGGGGATGTGGTGATCATCCGGCCGGGGCAGCCGCACAAGTTATGGAACGACGGCCCGGACGACCTGGTGTTGATCGTAAGCTGCGCGCCCGCGTATCGCGTGGACGAGGTTGTTTGGGATGAGGATTAATGCGTGAGTATGGGGGTGTGGGGGTATGGGGGTATGGGAGTGCGGGCGTTGCGCCTGGGCTTCTACACGCCCACACGCCCACACTCCCACACTCCCACACTCACGCACTCCCATACAACTTCACACGCTAGGGCCCTCTCCGCCGGTTTCCGCCTTCTTGGTCGCCGGGGTGAAGAGCGCAATCAGACGTTCTATCTGCTCATAAACGAAATTCTGCCGGAAGCCAGCCAGTACGGCAGTCAGATAAGGCAGCAGCCGTGCGCCGACCGAGGCTTTATCGCTGGAAATATCGACCTGCAAGATCAGGAAGCCGCCGGTCAAGATCAGGAATGTGATGCCGCCCAACACCAAGCCCATCAACGGCTGCACCATGTACCACATCATGTAGTGCCGGTCGAAGTTTTGCGTCTCTGAAACGTGCCACCAGAGGGCATACAACGCGCCAACCACCCCGCCGATGCCGCCCCAAAACATGGTATTCAAGATGGGGTTGATATTCAGCATCGCCTCACCCTGCATGCCACTCAAAGCCTTGATCCAGTTTGTCAGCGGCGTCGCGAAGACCAGTCCTATCAGAAGGAGCACCAGCCATCCTGCTTCATAGGCAAGAATGCGCGGGCCATAAAAGACCGACTGCTTGCGGCTCTCTTTGACGCGGTCCAGCATGGCGGTGACCTGCATCATGCGGTACTCCGCGTTGACATACTCTTCCGGCGAACCGACCATAAGCTCCCGGGCCTCGCGCAGCAATGTCATGGCGCGCTCCGCGGAGGCGGGCGGGCTGCTGAACTCCGTCGCGACCTGTTTGTAGAGATCATCGATCTGCCGGTGGAATGTGCGTTGCCAGTTCCTATCCAACACCTGGTCCAGGCGCGAAATCATAATGGCCTTTTGGTCCCCAGTGCGCTCCACCGTCACAATCGGCGTCGTATCGATCGTCTCTACGCCCGGCGCTGGCGGCGCCACGTCCCGCCCACCAGGCAGGACCGGCACCAGGGTGTCTGGCGGCGCCTGTTCAGGAGTTACGGATGCGGGAATCTCGTCCATGAAGATAGCTCCCATTCCATATCGCTTCGTTGTCGGAAACTGTCGCGCGGGCTGAGCTTCAGTTGTGGATGCCTGCGTCGCAGTGTTGGATGCCTGAGACTGTGCCTCGGCCGCTGAAGGCGGCACATCGATAGAATCAGAGCGAACAGCCTCAGATTGAAGGCCCGGCGTTGTTGGGGGGCTGCTGGGGGGCTGACTCGGAACACTATCAGCCACAGCTCGCTCCGCGGTTGCGGGGGCGGCCGTTGAGCGCCCTGTCTCAGCCGCCGAGACTTCATCATCAAGCAGCGCGGCCAGATCTGCGTCTATGCTTGACCTGGCACTTGACGGTGCAGTGGCGCCCTCAAAGAGAGCATCCAGCCCGCGTCCACGTGTGGTCCCGGGAGTACCGGCGTTACTTTTGGCCGTAGTCATCGATGATCACCTCCGCAAGAGTGCGATATACGTGTGCGCCTTCGTGGCTAGGTGCATATTCGAAAATCGACTTACCTGCTGCCGATGCCTCGGCAAAGCGGATGCTCTTCTTGGTGTAAAAGTCGAAGACACGCTGATCGAACAGAACGCTTGCTTGTGTGAGCACTTCCTCGGCGTGCCGCGTGCCGGTCGCGTACATCGTGCCGAAAATGCCAGCAATTTTGAGCTGCGGATTCAAACGGGCACGCACGCGATTCACCGTACGCATCAACGCACTCAACGCGCGCAAAGCGAAATACTCACACTGCAGCGGGATCAACACAACATCCGCCGCAGTAAGGGCGTTAATCGTCAGCAGACCCAGGTTCGGCCCACAATCAATCAGTATGAAATCGTACCGCGGCGCCACCGGCAGCAGCGCCTCTTTCAGCAATGATTCTCGGCTGAAGGCCGTGACAAGCTCCAGCTCAGCAGCCGCCAGGTCGATGTTGGCGGGCAGCAGATCGATCCTATCGCGCACCGGCATGATGACCTCGGCTGCGCTCTGCGCCGGATCGATCAAAACGTTATAGATTGTGCGGTTAAGGTCGTCCGCCTGGATGCCCAGGCCGTTGGATAAAGCCGCTTGCGGATCGAGATCGACCACCAGCACATGGCAGCCTTTCTCCGCCAAAGCCGCGCCCAAATTGATCGTGGTGGTCGTCTTGCCAACGCCACCTTTCTGGTTGGCCAATGCGATGATGGTGCCCATGATGGTCGTGGGTCCTTCCGATCGAAATCAACAACAGCTAGATTATAGCACAGACCGTCCAGAAAATCATCTGTCAATTTGCGGGCCAGGCATACCCAACCAACGCTGGTAGAGGTCGTTGTCAAAACCCATGCGCGCGAGCACCCGGCCCACCGTGCCGTTAACAATGTCGTCCACCGTCTGCGGCCGGCCATAGAACGCCGGCGCCGGCGGAAAGATGATGCAGCCGTGGCGCGCCGCGTGGGCCATCAGCTCCAGATGGCCCAGGTGCAGCGGAGCTTCGCGCACCAGCAGCAGGACGGGCCGGCCTTCCTTGAGCTGCACATCGGCCGCGCGCGAGATCAAATCATTGTCGAAGCTGTGCGCGATCGCCGCAAGGCTCTTGATGCTGCACGGCGCCACGATCATGCCGGCCGTCTCGAAGGAGCCGCTGGCAATCGTCGCGCCGATGTCGGTCACACGGTGGACCACATGCGCCAACGCTTCCACATCTCGCGGTGTATAGCTGGTTTCCTGGGGGATCGTCATGGCCGCAGCCCGGCTGAGCACCAGATGGGTTTCGACATCCGGCGCGGCGCGCAACACCTCCAACAGCCGAATACCATAAATCTGGCCGGATGCGCCGGACATGCCGATGATCAGACGCCTCATACGGTCCCCCAATGGATCGACACCGTGCCCAACATCGCCATACGATAGTGGACATCGCGCAGTCCCACGCTGTGCATGATCGCAACGAGCTCAGCCGGAGGCGGCAGCGGCACCGCGGAGTGCGGCAGGTAGGTGTAGGCTTCGCGCTGGCCGCTGATCAGTCCGCCAATGATGGGCACCAGTTTGAAAAAGTAAAACCGGAAAAGCTGGCTGAAGACCGGAGTTCGCGGCAGCGAAATCTCCAGGCAGATCACGCGGCCACCCGGCTTCACAACGCGCGCTTGCTCGGCAAAGGCCGCCCGGATGTCCACTACGTTGCGCATCATGAACCCCGAACAGGCCGCGTCAAACACATGATCAGCAAATGGCAGCGCCAGGGCGTCTCCCTCCGTGAAAGGGAAGGTGATTCCGGGATGCTTATCCTTGCCGCGCAGCATCATCTCGCGGGTCAGATCGATGCCTACAACGCGCGTGGTCGCATCCTGGCGCAACGCCTCATAGCCGATGTCCCCCGTTCCGGTGGCCACGTCTAACAGCCGCCCACCTTCGGGCAGCGCGGCCAACCGCACCACCGTGCGCCGCCAAACCTGGTCGCGGCCCAAGGCCATCAAGCGATTCATCAGGTCATAGCGCGGCGCGATGGCCGTGAACATGCGCCGCACGTAGGATCGCTTTTCTGCCACGGAGGGCAGGACACTGGAAGATGGTTTCGAATCACTCATTCGCAAACATCCAGGGCGCCAGCCGGCGCTCCAAGTAGTCGACCAAGAAGTAAAACAGCAGACCCAACAGACTCATGGCCAGCACGCCGGCATACATCTCCGGATAGGCCAGCCGGCCCCAGCTCAGGACGATGATGTAGTACCCGAGGCCGGATACCGTTGCGAACGACTCGGTGAAAAAGAGCACCGCAATGGCGATGCCGATGCTGACCCGCAAGGCCGTGAGTGCAGCAGGGATAGTGGCCGGCAGGTAGACGAAGCGAAACAGTGCACGTCGTCCCGCGCCTAGCGAGCGGACGGAATAAATCAGCTCGGGCCGCAACGCGCTCGCCTGATCCCGCACGACCACGACGATCTGAAAGAACAGGACCAAGACGATGATGAAAATCTTGCTCGTATCGCCGATGCCCAGCAGCAGCAGCACCACCGGCAGAAAGACGATCTTCGGGATCGGGTAGACGATGTACACGATGGGAGAAAAGACACGATTCAACAGGCGGCTCTGCCCCATCACCAACCCCACGGGCACCGCCAGCGCCATCGAAATGACGATGCTGACCGCCACGCGCCAACCGCTGACCAGGAAATGCCAGGCCAGCCCTTTCGACAGCTCCGCTCCGAAGGCCCGCAGCACCGCCACCGGCCCCGGCAGCACCTCGACGCGCAGTATCCAGCTCAGGAGCTGCCAGGCCAGCACCAGAAACAAGGTAGCCAGGGCCAAATCACGGCGCCGCATCGTCGTCACCCGGCATGTATGCCGCCTCGTCAAGCGCCGAGCGCAGCTCAGCGCACTTCTGCCAATAAGCAGGCTGCCCGCGGTAGCCGGGCGAATCCGCAGCCGAATTCTCGATGATGCGCGCGATGGTGTTGGGCGGCTGCTTCAGCACGAGGATCCGCGGGCCCAGGAACGCCGCCTCTTCGATGGTGTGGGTCACCACCACCGTCGTGACTCCGGTCTCCTGGCGCAGCTCCAGGGTCAACCGCTGCAAATCCTCACGGGTGACGGCATCCAGCGATGAAAACGGCTCGTCCAGGAGCAGGAGCTTGGGCTGCTGCAGAAGGCTGCGCGCAATGGCCGTGCGCTGCCGTTGTCCCCCGCTGATCTGCGCCGGATATTTATCTCGCAGCTCCGCGATCCCCAGTCGCTCCAGCCACCGGTCAACCTGCGCAGGCAGGATGTCCGGCCGAGGGTAAGGCCGCATGACATCGTCGGCGCCTCCCTTACGCCGATAGAACTGCCCCATCCGCATGGGCAGGGCCACATTCTCCCAGACCGTCGCCCAGGGCAGCAGGCCGTAATCCTGTAACACCAGCCCGGTGCTGGCGCGCGGCCGCGGCACGGGCTGTCCATCCACCAGCACGCTCCCGGCCTGCGGTTGGCGCAAGCCGGCTGCCAGATAAAGCAACGTGCTCTTGCCGCAGCCCGACATGCCGATGATCGCCCACGCCTCGCCAGTTGCCACGGACCAGGTGAAACCGCGGAAGACCGGCGCAGCCTCGCCGTAGGCAAAGGTCAGGTCCGTGAACTGAATCATCGGCAGGGCATCGACGCCAGACACAGCGCGCTCAATCCTCCGTCCAGGTCTGCCGGCGCCCCAGGCGCTCAATCGGCGGGTAGGCCTTGCGCACCGCCAGCACCAGCGGGATACCGACCAGGCCACCGATCACTGCCTGGGCAATATTGAGGGGAACCTCACCCAAGGCAAACACCCACCCCGCATAAAGTGATAACTCCTGGGCCTCTGGAGCCAGGAACCTGTAGAAGAAAGTCTCGCCAACCAGGTAGCTGGCCACCATCACAACTGCGCCTGCGAACCAGGCAACGATCATCCGGGGCAGCGTGCGTCGCCCGCGCGCAATCCAGCCTATCAGCAATCCTTCCAGGCCATGTGCCACCAGGCTCAACGGGGCAAACACCGCAAAGCCTTGCAGATCGGCCAAGGCTGTACCAACGCCGCCGGCCACCATGCCGATCCAAGGCCCGAAAGCGAGGCTGGCAAACGTGATCGCGACGTCCGACAGGTTGGCGTACCCGCGCGCTGGCGTCCACACACGCACCGACAGGGTGAGCACCATCGTGAGCGCAATAAGCACCGCCACCAAGGCGATAGTGGCCGGCGACAAATGAGTAACGGATGGCCTTCGTTCAGGTTCTTGGATCGAATCAGACATAGTCTTGTGACTCCATGAAAGCCTCATTCAGTTTTCATCAGATTGATTATAACTGAAAGCGGAATATCACAGAAACAGCGCGTTAGATGCGAACTCCTCTCGTGCAACTTCTAGTCGGCGCAGGCCGACTTCGCCATGGTGGCCGCGACTTGCAGTCGCCGGGTGCGTGGACTATACTCCGGACATAGATCCTTCGGGCTGCGATCATGGCCCATGGCCATGATCGGCCCTCAGGATGATATCAGCAACCGAAAGCGAAATTGTGACCGATAAAACCACCCCGCTGCCTGCCGGCAAGCTGCCGTTGCCCTTGCTGGAAAGCCTGCTCACCCGCTTCGCGCCGGATGACCCGCGCATTATCGTTGGCCCGCGCGCGGGGGAAGATGCGGCCGTGTTCGACTTCGGCGATCGCTGCCTGGTTGCCAAGACCGACCCCATCACCTTTGCGACCAGCGAGATCGGCTGGTATGTCGTGAACGTCAACGCGAATGACGTCGCGGTCATGGGCGCACAGCCGCGCTGGTTTCTGGCGACGGTGCTCCTGCCCGCGGGCCAGGCCACGCCAGAGCTGGCCGAACGCATCTTCGCGCAGATTGCCGATGCCTGCGCCGCGCTCGAAGTGAGTTTAGCCGGTGGGCACACCGAGATCACCCTCGGATTGAACCGGCCCATCGTCTCTGGCACGATGCTTGGCGAGGTGGCGCGCGACCGGCTCATTCTATCGACCGGCGCGCAGCCGGGGGACGCGGTGCTACTGGTTAAGCCGGCGCCGATCGAGGGCACGGCGCTGATCGCGTTGGAACGAGGGGCGGAGCTGCGCCGTCGCGGCTACAGCGAGGAGTTCATCGCTCGAGCTCAAGGCTATCTGCGCGATCCCGGGATCAGCGTCGTGGCCCCTGCACTGCTGGCAGCCGCCACCGGCAAAGTGCACGCCATGCACGACCCAACCGAAGGCGGCGTCATGACCGGCCTGCTGGAGATTGCGCGCGTTGCCAAGGTAGGGCTGACGATCGACCTGGACGCAATCCCCATTCCGGCCGAGAGCGCCCTCTTATGCCGGGAGTTCGGCCTGGATCCGCTAGGCACCATTGCGTCCGGCGCGATCCTGATGACGGCCGCGCAGGCGGACGCCGGCCACCTCTGCGCGCTCCTCGCCGCGGCCGGATACCCCACAACCCCGATCGGCGCCGTAACACCCGCAGCGGACGGCCTGGTTGCGCGCCGCGCCGGCCAACCGGTTGCCTGGCCGGTCTTTGCTGCCGACGAAGTGACCAGGTTGTTTGGCTAGACCGAGGCCCCTCAACCGGCCAGCAACGCCAGAACGCCGTCGTGCACGGCGGGGTTGGACAACAGCTTGGCGTGCGCGACATCGGGCAGGAGCGCGGCGAGCGACCGCTCCGTTTCCGGCGGCCGCAGCCTGAGCGTCATCTCCAGCCGCTTCTCGCTCACGTAAGGATGCGGCGTGGCTTGTGCGCCGGGGATCTCCCGAGCACTGTAGACCGGCACCGCCATGTCGCCGAAGCTGACCGTCTCGTCCACCAGCTTCAGGCCTGCGGCAGTGATACGCACGCTCGCGCGTATGTCGCCGTAGAAGGTATGTGCCTCGATCTGCGCGGGCAGTGTGCCGGGCCGGTTCAGATCAGCCAACACCTGGCTGTCAGGCGCGAGCTGTTGGTAGAGCGGCGTGTCGGTGAGCAGCACACGCGTGCCCGGCAACGCCTCGGGAATGAGCCGGCCGCGCTCCTCCTTCTGGCCCTGGCTGAACTCGGCCTCCCAGGCCTCCACTGCTGAAGCAGGCAGCGCAGGCGCCAACCCCAGCCGTTCCAGCAAACGGATGAAGCGCCAGATCAGAGAGTTGCGCGGAGCCAGCGCGGTCAGGCGCAGCAGATCCAGGCCCCGATGCGGCGAGCCGATGGTGATCAGCCGGCCCACGTTGCCCCGATAGATCGCACCAAACTCGTCTGCCTCGCGCCGGCTCAGATAGTAGCGGCTGATGATGCCGCCCAGGCTGTGTGCGATCAGCGTCACCTGGGCGGGACCGCCCCGCGCGGTGCTGTCCGCGCTGAGCTGGTCCACACTGCATGTCAGCCGCTCCGCATCGCTCAACCCCACGCCCGCCAACCGTGACGCAATCTGGCGCAAGTCGCCGCGGTTGTTGTAGGTGCCATCCTCGGCCACGCCGTAACGAAAGATGCGCACCAGTTCCGGGTCCAGGCCGCCGTGTTCCACCAGGTACTGCCGGAACCCACCGTCGGTCCAATCGCCCGGATCACCGTTGAACCCATGGATGAAAATCACCGGAAGTGGACGGGACATGGGAACCTCCCTCACCCAACAACGATTTCCTGTAACATGCGCGCCGCGCCGACCATATCGGCAATCGCAATGTGCTCCGCGGTCGTGTGGACATCGGCCATGCCTGTGCTGAGCACCGCGCAGGCGATGCCGTGCTCGGCATAAATGTTGGCGTCCGAGCCGCCGCCGGACCCCTTGATGAGGGGCGTGAAGCCGAGCCGGCGAGCTGCATTGGCCGCAGCCGCCACCACCGGATGCTCGTCGGCCAGCTTGAAGGTCGTGTATGCCCGCTTGATCTTTACTTCGGCATGCGCGCCGAAGCGTTCGGCCGCGTCTTGAAACGCCGCGACCATGGCGGTCACCTGCGCGGCCAGCTTGGTATCGTCGCGGCTGCGCGCCTCGCCCTTAACGTAGACCATGTCCGGCACGATGTTGGTGGCAACGCCGCCCTGGATAATGCCGATGTTGGCCGTGGTCTCAGGGTCGATGCGCCCCAACGGCATGGCCGCAATCGCCGCGCTTGTAACCAGGATCGCGTTGATTCCCTTTTCCGGCTCGGCGCCTGCATGCGCGGTCTTGCCATGCACCCAAACTTCCAGCCCATCCTGACTGGGCGCGTTGGTGACGATGGCGCCGATAGGCCCGCCCGAGTCCAGCACGTAGCCGCGTTGCGAGCGCAGCTTGCTCTTATCCAGCCGCTTCGCGCCGTTCAACCCCACCTCCTCGCCCACCGAGATCACGACCTCCAAGGGCGGATGGGCCAGGCCATCCTCAGTCAGTGAGCGAACGACCTCCAGGATCGCTGCCACACCCGACTTATCGTCGCCGCCCAGGATCGTCGTGCCATCGGAGTAGATGACGCCGTCGCGGATCACCGGCTTGATGCCGAGGTCCTTGCCCACGGTGTCCATGTGCGCGCTGAGCATCAGCCAGTCGCCGCCGCCAGGAAAGCGGGCGATCAGGTTCCAGTGCTCGTCATGCTCGACCTCGCCGCCCAGTTCGGCGAAACGGCGGGCCAGGTCACGGCTGATGGCCTCTTCCTGGCCCGAGGGGCTGTCAATAGCGACCAGGTCAAGAAAGGTTTGCAACAAACGGTCTTCGTTGATCAAGGGTTCACCTCACAAAACAAGATTGATCACAGCATAGCCTTACGCTGAAATGGCGTCAGTCACGGATCATCCCATTCCCGCTCCGCACAGCTACTCCTCCCATGTCATTTGCCCGGTCAGCGCCGTCTCATACCCGCCTAACGCGGCGAGCGCACTGCGCGCGTCCTCAGTGCCGAGCCAGGCCGCGAGCATCCGAACCGGCTCCATCTCCCACATCTCAGCGGGGATTACCAGGTCATAGGACTCGGTGGTGAGGAACACGAAGCCAAGGCCATATGCCAGCGCTGCAGCTTCAATTCCCAAACCGGCATCTGCGCGACCCTCAGCCACGGCGCCCGCGACCTCGGCGTGGGTGACCACCTCCTGGTCATAGCCCACAACCTCCTCCGACCGGATGCCATGGCGGGCAAGCTGTGCATCCAGCCAGACGCGCGTGCCCGTGCCCCGCGGTCGATTGACAAAGCGCAACCCGGGCCGCGCGAGGTCCGCGGCGCCCGCCAAGCCGGCGGGGTTGCCAGGCGGCACGACCAGGCCCAGCCGGCGCCGCGCCAAGGTTAACAGCGCCACGCGGCGTCCCGGCAGCAGGCGCCGGACGAACGGTGCGTTGTAGGTGTCACTCTCCGCATCCCACAGGTGGCTGCCCGCGAGGTCAGCCTTGCCCTCAGCCAGCGCGATCAGCCCGCCCAGGCTGCCTCGGAACGTCACTTCGAACCCGTGGCCGGGGCAAATTTCAGAAAAGTGAGCTGCTAGCCAGGAGATAGCTGGATCATGGCTGCCAACAAAACGCAAGGCGGGGAGAGTTGTGTCGTCGACCTCTTGAGCCATTGCCCGCCAGCGATCCAACGCGGCGCGAAACGCACTCTCAGCTTCAGCGGGTGTATGGCCGGCAGCCAGCACCTCCAGCAGGAACGCCTCAGCCTGGTGCACCAGGGCGGCATGTCGCAGCGGTCCCTGGCCAGGATCGGCGCCCGGCAGCGTCGTGCCCACGCGCGTGCCCTGGCCGGCCCGGCTGATCACCAGCCCAAGCTGCGCCAACTCCTTATAAGCCTGCTGCACCGTGCCCGGCGTGCATCCCCAGCGATCCGCCATCTCGCGGACAGGCGGCAGCAGGTCACCGGGGTGCAGCTTGCCCGCCAGCAGCTCCTGCCGGATCGCATCGGCGATCTGGAGATAGAGGGGAGTTTTGTCCATATGTTTACCCATAACAAGTAGGGGCGGGTCTTACTGACTCAACAGCGAGCTCGATATTGCAGGGAATCGTCACAAGCGGCAGCTCTACGCAGATGGCGAAAGACCCGCCCCTACTATTGCCGTTACGCCGCGTCCCGATCCACCGAACAGCCGGGATCGGTCACCTCCACCGCGCCGATTTCAGCCGCGGTGTGATCCAGCAATCGGATCGCGAAGCGGATGAACGTATCCACGTCGGCGAAAGTGGAGGCGATGCCCACCGACAGGCGCACCGCGCTGACGTCCTTGCCGAAACGTGACCGCATCTCCGCGCGCAGCTCCTGGAACGAGAGCGGCGCAGGGCCGCGGAAGAACTCGCGCATGATCTCCGGCGTCAAGCCATGAGCCACCTCGCCCGCGCCGGGATTGCAGAAGCAGCCGGTGCGCAGCGAGATATGGCGGTGGCCGGCCAACTCTTCGATCCGCCGGTCGTCGAGCTGCTGGCCGTCACGATCGTAGAAGCTTGCGGTCACGGTGCCGCCGCGCATCTCCAGGCCAGCCGGGCCGTGGACATGAACGAGCGGCTGGCCGGTGCTGTGCTTCAGGGCGGTCAAGCTGTCGATCAGCCAGCCGGCCAGGCACATCACCCGCTCATGGATCACGTCAACACCGACAGCCGCCAGGTGGCGCAGGCCGATCTCGACCGCAGGGATGTTAAGGTAGTTGACGGTGCCATCCTCGAAGCCGGCCTCGCCCGGCACCAGGTAGTGGCCGTCTCCCTGCACCGACGAAATCGTGATGGTGCCGCCCGCGTACCAGGGCCGCGCCAGCTTCTCCAGCGCGGATCTGCGCGCCAACAGGCAGCCGATGCCGGTTGGGTAGCCGAACATCTTGTAAAACGACAGCGGCACGAAATCGGGCAGCCAGCGCGCCAGGTCAAGCCGGTTGGTCGGTGCGAAAGCCGCGGCGTCCACCAGCACATCCCACCCCTTGGCTCGCGCCCGGGCGATCATCTCCAACGGGTGTTGCACGCCGGTGAAATTGGACTGGGCCGGAAACGCAAACAGGTTGTGGCGACCGCGCTGCGCCAGATCCAGGTGCGCCTCCAGCACCACCGGATCGATGCGCAGCTCGGGCTGTACAACCGGCAAATAGGTAAAAGCCGCACCCCTGCCGCGCGCGAACTCGCGAATTCCGTTGACCGAGTTATGGTTGTCGAAGGTGAGCAGGTAGTGGTCGCCCGGGCCAAAGGGGTACGCCTCGCCCACCAGCTTGAGCGCGCCGCTGGCGTTCTGCGTGAAAATCGCGACGTATTCGCCCGGCGGGGCGTTGAAATATTCCAGCACGTACGATCGCGCGTCATCCACCAGGCACGTCATGGCCTGGGAGGTCGGATTATGCGAGTGCGGGTTGCCGAAGACGCCGTGGTTCAGCAGCTCATGATGCCGGCGCAACTGGCTCTCCGCGTACAACCCGCCGCCGGTGTAGTCCAGGTAGATCTGGCCGGCCGCGTCCAGCCGCGCATACTCACGCTGGCGCAGGTCGTCCAGCGCGGCTGTGGTTGTGTAAGACGGATGCGCGGCCAGGAACGCGGCCTGGGCCGCATCAAAGGTGGAAGGGTAAGCGTAGGTCACGGCGTTGTGTCCTCTGTTAGAAAACTGGAAAAGCTGCCGATAGTAGATCACTCAGAATCTCGCCCCACCGCTCAAACAGGAACAGATGTCCTTCGCCGGGCAGAAAGGTCGTGCGGCAGTTCGGGATCGCGACGGCCATCGCCTGCGCCATCGCGATCGGGGTGTTAGGATCTTCCTCTCCGTGCCACAGGTGGACCGGTGCGGTGATGTCCTGCAGGGGGAAGCCCCAGGGCTTGGACGCCAGGATCACCTCGTCCGCGAAGGCGGTCACGCCCTGGCGGGCCGCCTCGGCGTAGCTGCGCACAAACATCTCCCGCATACCCGGCCGCGCCATGATCGCGCGGTCGGCCGCTGCCGCACCCTGGCTGAACTGCGCCTGAAAGCGGGCAGGATTGCGTTGTGGGTTGCGCGCCAGCAGGATCACCAGCCGCAGCAGCCACGGTGCGCGCTGGGCCAACACGTAGCCCACGTGGCGCTCCCTAGCGCTGCCGGCAAGTGTAGTGCGTAAATCCACGGGGCCGCTGCCGCCAACGATGGAGGCGGCGATCAGGCGATCGGGGATCTTATAGGCGCACGCAGCGGCGTACGGCCCGCCTCCGGAGATCCCTACAACAGCAAATCGATCAATCCCCAGCGACTTTGCCAGCGCCACCATGTCATCAGGCCAGTCCAGCAGCGTGCGGCCGGGTTTAGGATCGGACAAGCCAAACCCGGGCCGGTCGGCCACGATCAGCCGCACACCAAGATCGCGCGTCACATCCTCATCGGGATGCATCAGCCGCGAGCTGGGCGTGCCCTGGAGAAAGAAAACCGGCACACCGTCCGCCGCACCATATTCGGCGTAGGCCAGCCGGCGGCCATCAGGCATGACGCATATCTGATCAGACAACATCTACGCCCCCTTCAGTTCTTGGGCCAAGACCGCAAAATCAACGGCAAGTATGAGACCGGGGCCTCCGAAAAGCCAAATGGGTTCAAACAGTGCGCGGCCACGATGTACCAGGAGGAGGCCACCGACTCGATCACCGGACGGTTGATGCTGCCGGTCAGGAAGTTCGGCAGCCCCTGGGCATCTCCAATGGATGCCGGCCGGAGTGCACCGGTCAATTCGCCCAAGTAGTGCTGCCACTCGGCAGTCTTGCCGGCGATGCAATAAGCGGCGGCCATCTGTCCAGTGCCTTCGACAAACAGCCAGTTCTGCTCCATCTCGAAGGCGGCAAAGCCGTCGACGCTGTAGCTGCGCGGCGCACCGCTGTCGTGATACCAGGCCCGACCGATCCGCACCTCGCTGTTGGTCGCCGCCTGGTGCGACTGGTTGTTGATGGCATACTCGATCTTGGTGACTTCAGTCAGGCGCACCCCGCCATTGTTGCCGAAGTCAGCAAATTGATCGTAGCGAGCCTCAACTTTGCGCCAACCGTCGAAATCCAGATGCAGGAAATACCAATACCATTCCCCGGTTTTGTTTTGCAGCTTGACCTCGAAACGGTTGCCGCTGCCGTCCCCTTTCAGCCAGAAGTGGTAGACAAAACCCGGCGTGACCGCCAGATCGATCTCCCGCTCACGATGAAATAGGAACCACTCGTGGTCAGGCTCCCAGGTGTACTGCACGACAAGATCGTGACCCTCCCCATGCTGCGCCCGCGCCAGGTCGACCACGATGGACGGATCGTCGTTCTGCCGAGCGGCCGTCCAGTAGGTATCGGTGTGTGAGTCGAAAACTTCGATCAGGTAGGGGTCCTGCGTCCGCGCTGTCAACGCTTCGGCATAGGGGAGCAGGCAGCCGTAAACCGGGCCAAGCGCCAGGTAGCCCCAGGAGACGTTGTCGGTCGGCAGGTTATGAGTGACCTGTGCTGGCCAGTTCATATAGCCGATGTCATAGCAGTCGTCTCTCGGAACCCAGACCGCCTCATCAAGCCATACCTTGATCGATGTCCGAACGGCCTCCACGCCGGAGCCCCTGAGCGCGCCGTAGATGTCAATGCTGCCCTCCGGGTGCCGGAAGTCCATCAGGTCACCGTTCTTGCGGAAGCCGCTGTAGACGCCGGAGTCGGGCGTCAAGTCCTCCAAGCAGATGAACCACGCCGTCAGACGTCCGATCAGGGCGTCGTAGCGGCTATCGCCTGTATCCTGGCGATACTGCTTCAGCGCGGTCAGCAGCCAGGCGTTATCGCCGACCCAGAAGTCGTTCGGGTCGGCGGCCGGGTTCGAGAGGCCGGTCGAGGCGAGACGGAACTGCTGATAGGCGCCCTGACAGGCGCAAGCCGGGCAGGAATCCGTCTGACCAGCGAAAGCGTCGAAGATGCGACGCACCCGATCGGTCTCGCCTTCAGCCAGGAACGCGATGGCAGCCATCGCGTTCGAATAGGTGGTTGTGTCGTCAGTGCCCTCATATAGTGGCACCAGGCCCGAGTCCTGTGAATCCTGAAGCAACCAAAGGAAGTGCAACACGTCTTGCACGGATGAAACTCTATCCGGTTCGCCGGCCAATGCAGCCCCCGCTTCAACGGCATACGGCATGCCGAGTGCAGCCGGCATCGAACACGTCAAGATGAAAGCCAACAAGATGGCCTGCACCAGTATCCGCTTCATGAGGCGCCTCCTGCTCCCGGCACCGGACTTGGCGATCAGCATTCATGCCGCAATTGTATCGCAATCCGCTGGATTGCGACTCGCCACGTACGCAATCTGGCAGATTGCGCCACAAACCTGTATCGCAATCCGCTGGATTGCGCGCCGACATGTGTGCCGCA
>CAYYTK010000001.1:0-112987 GCA_964474695.1 uncultured Anaerolineales bacterium | reverse complement strand
GTGTGCCGCAATTGTATCGCAATCCGCTGGATTGCGACTCGCCACGTACGCAATCTGGCAGATTGCGCCACAAACCTGTATCGCCATCCGCTGGATTGCGCGCCGGCATGTGTGCCGCAATTGTATCGCAATCCGTCGGATTGCGCGCCGGCACGTGTGCCGCGCCCTCAAATCGCAAATCCAAACTCGAAAATCGAAATTCCCCTACCCCACCAGCTTCTCCAACCGATCCACCAGCCCGGCCAGCACAGAGAACGCAGCTTCCACCGGCTCAGGTGTGGTCATATCCACGCCGGCCAGCTTCAACGCATCCAGTGGATAGAGGGAGCTGCCCGATTTGAGGAAACGCTTGTAATCATCGGCCGCGCCGGCCCCCGAGCGGACGCGCAGCGCCAAGGCATTCGCGGCCGAGATGCCGATAGCATAGTTGAAAACGTAGTAGTCCATGTACAGGTGCGTGAAGGTGGCCCAGGTGATGCCGGTGCGCTCACGATCCACGTGCACGCGGCCGCCGTAGCCCTCACCGAACAGATCTGCCATCAGACCGATCATATCGTCGGCGCTCATCCCTTCGCCGCGCTCTTCGGCCTGGTGCACTGCCAACTCGAAGCGGGCCAGGGTGGGCATGATGAAGAAGTAGCGATGGAAATTCGACATCGCCTCTTCGATCACCGCAATCTGAAACGCCGGGTCAGGGTTGGCCTCCAACAGATGGGCGCGCACCATGGCCTGATGGAAGTTGGACGCGGTTTCGGCGGGGAACATGCCGTAATCGCTGTAAAGGATCGGCTGGTTCTGCCAGGTGAGATAGGAGTGCATCGAGTGTCCCAGCTCATGGGCCAGGGTGCTCAGGCTGAACACGTCGTCGGTGTAGCTCATCATGATGAACGGGAAAGTGCCCGGCGCCCCGGACGAGAACGCGCCGCCCATCTTGCCCTGGCACGGATAGGCATCCACCCAGCGCTGTTCCAGGCAGCCTCGACGCACCGTCTCGACGTACTCCGGCCCCATCGGCGCCAGTCCTTCGCAAATCGACCCCACGGCCTGTTCGTAAGGGATGGACGGCTGAACGCCGGTGAGCGGAGCCCAGATGTCGTATGGCTCCAACGTTTCCACGCCCAGCGCCTTGCGGCGAACTTCCCAATAGCGGTGCCAGACGGGCAGATTCTTCTTGAACACGGCCAAGAGGTTGTCGAACACGGCCGCCGGCAGGTTCTGCTGGAACAGCGCCATCTCCAGGGTGGTAGCGTGGCGGCGGGCGCGCATGGTGAAGACGTTATTCTTGACGGAGGTCAGCAGGTTCGAGGCCAAGGTGTTCTTGTGGGCCAGGTAGGTGTCCATGTAGCCTTCCCAGGCCGTGCGCCGGGCCTCCCGATCCGGGCCGGCCAGGATTTCATCCAGCGTGCCCTGGGTCACGGGCAGCGAGCGGCCATCGCCGGCTGCTGCGGGTGGGAACTTGAAGTCGGCATCAGCTAACATGCTGTGAGTCATGCCGGCATTCCCGAACGGATCAGCTAACAAACCGAGCAACTCCTCCACCTCTGCGGAACGGACGTGGGCCTGTTTGCGAAAGAGGTCATCCACATAATGGCCAATGTACGCCAGGCGCGGCTCTGTCGCGATCCAGCGCTGCAATGTCTCAGCGCCCAACGCCAACAGCTCTGGATCCAGGAAAGACATGGCCGCCAACACCTGGCCGAAGAGCCCCTGGGCCCGGCCGTTGCGCTTGGCCGCGGCCTGATCAACGGTATTGACCGCATAAGCCATGCCTGCATAGGTATAGAGCTTGTAAACGCGCTGCATGAGCTTCTCAACTGCCGCTACTGCCTCGGCCAGCACACCCGGCCCCTCTGCCAGATGGCCCTGATACGCCTTCAGCCCGGCCAGATCCTGCGCGACGCTGGCATATTCAGCATCCCATGCCTCAGCAGATGGGAAAACGCTGGGCGCGTTCCAGGTGTACTTGGGATCGATATCGCTGTGGGGAGGAATGGTTTGGGTAGACATTTGGGAACTCCTGTGTTGGTGTTGCGTACTGCGTATTGCGTACTGCGTGTTGGGTGGTTCGTCCTACGCTCTTCGTCTTTCTGCACTCAGCATTCGCCGATCCGATGAGAGCCCGGAATAGGCAATACGTAGTACGCAGTATCGCGACACGCTATGCCTCAAAATCGTACTCGTTAAAGTCACACACCGGCCGATAGCCGATGCGCTGATAGATATCGTTGGAAGTGGGGTTGGCTAAATCGGTGAAAAGCGCGCAGAACTCCCAGCCCGCGTCGAGCAACTGCTGGCTCAGGGCCGCGACGCAGGCCGACGCATAGCCTCGCCCGCGCAGCCCACGCGGCGTATAGACCAGGCTGACGACGATGCCACGGGTGGTGTGGCGCGTCTTGGCAGCCATCGAAACCGGTCCACCGTCGTCCCAGAAGAACAGATCACGATCATCGACGCGTTGAGCTGCGATCTCGTGCGCCTCTTCGGCGGCGCCGGGCAGGCCGGCGTCCTGCAGGAAACGATATGCCCAGTCTGCGGCCAGAGGCAGGTCTGTCTCGGTCGCCAGGCGCAGATAGCCGGAAACAGCAGCGGGCGGGATCACGCGGCGCAGTTCGTAAGCACGTTCAGCCAGGGCGGGACGATAGGCGCGACCGGTGGCGGCTGACCAGAGCCGGGCGAAAGCCTCAGATGTGGCCGATGGGGCCATGACCCCCGGCAGATGCCAGCCGCTAGCCCGCACATCGTCCAGGACCGGGCGCAAAGGCGCGGGATCGCCGCCGGCAGCCGAGTACAACAGGACGCGATGGGGGGGCGTCATCACGGCGGCGGCGATCAACGCGCCATCCGCCTCCACGGTTGCCAGATAGGGCGGCTGTTTGATCCGTTCGGGATGCTCGGCCAGGCGCACGGCGATGCCCAGGATCAGGTTATTCGCAACCTCATTCTGCTCCAGCCAGGCCTGTGCGCGTGCCAGGAACGCCGGGGCCGCTTCATAACGGATCAGTTTCAAGAGACACCCCCCGCCGAAGAAACCGCCACGCCCTATCCCGGACTCGAGGCCTCAGCCGGTCTCTCCTCAACAAGAAGAGCGTCCAGGCTCGGCCAGCCATAAGCCACCTCGATCAAGGACGTTTCGCCGATCACCACCGGCTTATGTCGAATGATCTGCCCGCCCAGCGCCTCGTAAAAGGCGCGAGCCCGTAAATTCCCTTCCAGCGTCCACAACATCACCGCGCGAAACCCTTGGGCCGCCAGGTGACGAGCGCTGGCAGCCATCAACTGTTGGCCGATGCCGCGGTGTTGATGCTCGGCTAACACGTAGATCGCGTAGATTTCGCCATCGTAGCCCGGGATCCCGTCGCGTTCAGGGCCACTACAGGCAAAACCCACCACACAACCGCCGGCAATACCGGCGGCATCATCCTCGGCCACAAGGTCGAGCCCCTGCGGTCTGGCCTGCGCTAATTGCCCGCGCCAACGTTGCTCGCGGCTCTCATACGAGAGCCCATCCAAAAAATCAGTGGGCAGAATATCACGGTAAGCGGTTCGCCAGGTGTCCACGCTGATGCGCGCGAGCTGCGCGGCATCACCGGGCGCCGCGACCCGGGTTAGCACGGTCATCTTCTCTCCTTGGCGCCTGCTACATCCGCCATCATTTCCGCGACGCTGGCGCGGCCAGCCTCGGAGTCTGCGCCCATCATCTGCGCTAACTCGACCATCCGGTCATCACCCTCCAGCAGCCGGACATCGGTTACGGTGCGCGCACCCGTCACATGCTTCGACACGTGGAAATGAGCGTCCCCATAGGCTGCCAACTGCGGCAGGTGCGTGATGCACAACACCTGGTGGCGCACCTGCCCCGCGCTCCCGTTGCGGACCGTCAGCTCCCACAGCTTGCGGCCCACCGTGCCTCCTACGCGGCCGCCGATCCCCTGGTCGATCTCATCAAAAATCAGGGTGGGGGTCTCATCGGCACGACCGAGGACCGTCTTGAGCGCCAGCATCAGGCGCGACGTTTCGCCGCCCGATGCTACCTTCACCAATGGCCGCAGCGGCTCACCCGGATTCGCCGAGACAAGAAAGGCAACCGTGTCAAGCCCGTAGCTGTCAAAAGCATAGCTCCCTGCCGGAAGACCCACCAATGCGCCAGCGTCGGCGCCCACCACCGCGCCGGCCGGATCCGGCTCCCAGGCTACATCCACGGCAAAACGCGCGCGGGCCATGTGGAGGTCCGCCAACTCGACTTCGATGGCTCGCGCCATCCGTTCGCCGGCCGCGCGCCGCGCCGCGGAAAGCGCTGCACCCTGGCGGCCCAACTCGATCAGCAGGTCCGCTTCCTCGGCCTCCAGCGCACCGATGCGCTCCTCGGCGTGACTGATGACATCCAGCTCGGCTGCGGCGCGCTCGGCGTAGGCCAGCACCTCAGCGATGGTGTCGCCGTATTTGCGCTGCAGGCTGTGGAGCAGGTAGATGCGGTCTTCGACCTGCTGCAAGCGTCGCGGGTTGAACTCGATGTTCTCCTGATAGCGCACCAGCTCATGGGCAAGGTCCGCCAGAACGGCGGCTGTCTCACCGAGTTGTTCGGCCAGCGGGTTGGCGCCCGGATCGATGCGCGCCAGGCGCGCCATTGCCTGCTCGGCCGCGGTCAGGGCATCGAGCGCACCCAAGTGCTCACGGTCCGCAGGGTCATCGCCACCGCTGAGGAGCGCCACCGCCTCGTTGCTGAGCGCCGCCAGTTGCTCGGCGTTGGCCAGGCGCTTGCGCTCGATTTCCAGCTCTTCCTCTTCGCCCGGACTCAGGTTGGCTGCGCCGATCTCGTCCACCTGGTAGGTCAACAGATCGATGCGGCGGGCCCGCTCGCGTTCATCCTGGCGCAGACCCTCCAGCTCCCGCCGCACCGTACGCACGCGGCGAACCAGGTCGGCGATCTCCGCCACGGCAGGTATGCCGCCGGCATAGCGATCCAGCAGACCGATGTGCTCGCGCTCGCGCAACAGGGAGAGGTGCTCGCCCTGCCCGTGCACATCCACCAGCAGCCCACCGATCTCACCCAACAGGCCCGTGGTTACGGCGCGACCGTTGACGCGCGCGATCGAACGGCCATTCACGCGCACCTCGCGCGCCAGCACGACCTCGTCCGCGGCATCTCCCTCGAGCCCATGCTCAGCCAACACCGGGGCCAGCCGATCAGCCGCAGCCGGGCTGAGGCGGTAAACGCCTTCGACTTCGGTGCGCTCAGCGCCCGCGCGCACGATGTCGGCGGAGGCCCGGTCGCCCAACAGCAAGTTCACCGCGTCGATGATAATCGACTTGCCTGCGCCGGTCTCGCCGGTCAGCACGTTGAAGCCAGGCGCGAAGGTCAGGTCAAGCCGGTCAATAATCGCCAGGTCGCGAATGCGAAGTTCAATCAGCATAGGTTCCGTCGATAAGGGGAAATCATGCTCACAACAGCCGTGCGTAGAGGGTGCTTGCAGCCAGGGCGACTGCGAGAAGCACATCCCAACGCGCGAATAATCCCGGCAGGCCCACCAACACCAACCCGACAGCCAGGGCCCCCAGGACGAAAAGGCCAGCCGCCAGCCACTTCATACCGCGCGCCCGGCGCTTGCGCACCGCGCGGCGGATCGCCTCCGCGACCAGCCCTCCGACGGCCGGCCCGGCAAGAAACGCGATGATCAGGCTAAAGAAGCCGAACATGCCCAACAACATGTAGGCTGCCGCGCCCAGGATGCCGCCCAGAAACAGCGCCACCGCGCCGCCGGTCAATAGATCGCGCTGGCCGCCGTTATAGAAGATTTTCTGCTGGCCGCGCACGCACTCCTTACAGCGGTAGCCCACCTCGGTCAGCACCGCACATTGAACACAGATCGGTTTCTCACACCGATTGCAGCGCAGCAGTGTCTCACGGTTGGGGTGATTGGCGCAGTATAACGGCAGCGGCGTCTCCGGTGTTTGCAGTGGCGTTGTCATGACATCCTCACCATCGCAGCCGCTCCATCAACGTCCGGTAGAAATAGGCCCGATCCTGCGCATGCACGAACTGGCTGACGTGATTGCTGGCCCGCACCTCAACACGGTCGCCCTCCGCCAGGGCGATCTCGAACTGGCCATCGACCGTCAGGATCGGCGCATAATCGGCGTGGGCCTCCAGGATTACGGTAGCGCCCTGTGCCAGCACCACTGGCCGGTCAAGGCTGAGATGCGGACAAATCGGAATCAACAGGATGTTTTTGAGCTCCGGCGGCAGGATCGGCCCGCCTGCTGCAAGCGCATAGCCTGTGCAGCCGGTCGGAGTCGAAACGATCATCCCGTCCGCCCGATAGCTGGTCAGGTAGCTTTGATCGACCCAGGTCTTGACGGTGATGATGCGCGCCAGACCACCGCGGCTGATAACGACGTCGTTGAGCGCCAGATAAGAGTGGTTGATGGCCGGCTGTCCCCCTCTCGCCACGGCCACATCCAGCAACATGCGCTCTTCCAGCCAATAATCCCCGGCCAGCATCTGCGTGAACGGCGTCTGCCAGTCATCAGGCGTGATCTCGGCCAAAAAGCTGACCCGGCCCAGCTTAACGCCCAAGATCGGCACGCCGTAACTGCTGCCGATGCGCGCGGCGCGCAACATCGTACCGTCCCCGCCGAGAGTCACCAACAAGTCCAGGCCTGCCACATGGGCCAGCGCCTCCGGCTCGTCCCAGGCGGAACCGGTCCACACGGTACGGTCATGGCCGTGCAGGAAGTCAGCCATGCGCTCTGCCAGCACAATCGACTCCGGCTTCTTGGGATGGTACAGCAGACCGATGGCACGAAAAGCAGGGGGGCTGGCGCCATCCGCAGCGGCGTTTGGCGCACCCAGCTTCGAAGAAGCCATCAATAGGGCCTTCCTTCGTCCAGATACTTGCCGATCTGAACCGCATAATCGCTCTCGATGCGCTGCACCTGGCAGCCGCTGAGGCGCAGGCCTTGCTCGGTCATGGCGCTCACCACCGATGCTCCGCCTAAGATCGTGACATGCCGGGCCTGGCGCGCCTCGGCCTCATCGCTGCCTACCATGGGCCTGAAGCGAGCCACGTAGCGCAGGATCGCCAGGAAATCTTCTTTAGAGCGCGCGGTGCTGCCAACAAACAGGTAATGCTCAACCGTCTTGCCGGGCCGGGATGCCTCCAGGTCAAAGTCCACCTGCACCGCATTCAGCCCGTCCAAAGTGATGCCAGCCTGTGTTTGGGTGCTGCCCGTCGGCGGCTCCGTGTCAAGTACCGTGGCCCGATAGGCGCCGGCGCCCAGGCCGTCAAACGCATAAACCTCATCCTGGTTGACGACGGCCGTCAGTGACTCGACTCTCCCAGCAACGTCATCCCCCAATGGTCCCTCTAGCAACACAATGCGCCCCGCACCGCCCTTCGCTCGCCCCGTGACGCGGCTGCTTTTGCTTGCAACGTCGTTGTATTCCGGCGCGGGCAATTCAAAATCAACGGTGGCCTGGTTATTGCCATCCAGGATGATGTTCTCGCGCACGGCCAGGTCGCCCAGGGCCGGATCGCCAGGCAGCACCGCCACGCGATAGGCGCCTGCCGGCAGGCCAAAAAACGCGTATTGACCGTTCACGACGGTCGTCTGGCGCCCCGTTGTTGGCAGCGCCTCTTCAGGACCGGTCAGCACCAGTTGCAGCCCATCACTGCTCAATCCCAAGTCCGCCGGATAGAACACTGCCCCGCCAATGACGCTGTTCTGCCTGGGTGTGACGGGCTCGGCCGGCTCGGCTGGGGTCGCCGGTTCAGATGGAGTGGTCTCTACAGGAGTGGTCTCCACAGGAGCACTCGGTTCCTCGCCGGCGGTCGGAGGCTGGGCCGCAGCTCCGCCCTCAAGCCGAACCCAGACCACCCGGTTAGGCGCCAGCTTGATCTCAGTGCGCACGGTATGCCGTGCGCCTGCCGCGTCGGTTTCTTCCAATTCGATAAAATAGGTGCCTGCGCCCAGGGGGGAGAACTCACAGGCGTCCGCACCGTACTCAGGCTTGCTGCCCGTCACCTGGGTGATGCCTCCCCAACCATCAGTACACAAACTGACCGCGCGGCCTGGCTGGCCCACAACCCGACAGCGCACCACGCAGAAGCCCGGACCGACCCCGCCATCTTCAACCACCGCCTTTAAGCCGGTGGCAGCGGCGCCTGGAAGCGTCAGGTCGACCTGTGCCCGACTGCCAGCATCCACCTTGACGCCCGCTTTCTCCACCACCACGGCCGAGCCTTGGCCGGCCTCCAGGAGCTGCACGGTATAGAGGCCTGCCGCCAGCTTCTCGAACCCGTATGTGCCATCATCTGCCGAACGGGCCTGAGCAACGGGCGCGGTCGCAGGGGGCTGCAGCAATCGCAGCGACCGGCCGGACACGGCGAGCGTGGACCCCTGCGGCCGGCCTATCTTTCCTGTGATCACGCCGGTCGCGGCTGGCGCGGCCTTGCTGGCTTGTTCGATAAACGTCACCCAATGGACACGGCGGCCATCAACGACCACCTCGGCCACCGGCATGGTTGCCGCCGGCATGGTTGCCGCCACATCGATGCCCTGGGGCTGGAGAGAGTATTTGCCGACGCTCAACGGTGAAAACTCACAGACGTCGGAGCCATACTCGGACTTTGAGCCGGTTCGCTGAGTGAAGCCCTCCCAGCCCACGGTCCAGAGTCGCACGGGCACATCGACGCGGCCCTTGACCCGACAGCGCACCACGCCGAACCCCGGCCCCGAGCCGCCGTCGCTCACCTCCCAGCCCCAACCGGGCGCCGCGAGGTCCGCAACAACCTCGTTGCGTCCATCCAACACCACCGACATGGATGCCGTGGCTTCCATTTGAGGGCCGGCGCCGACCAGCGCCACCGTGTAGGCGCCCGCGGCCAGGCCCGCAAAGCTGTAGGCGCCACCGGCCGCCACGATCTGTTCCTGAGACCAACCATCGGCCGGGCGGCTGAGCAGCACCCGTTGACCAGCGCCCCCGCGCACCGTGCCGCGCACGACGCTGGCGGTTGCCGCCAGCACCAGGCCGGTGACATCGAAATTCGCTACCGCCGCAGGCCGTTCGCGCGTCAGCACGATCTCTTGCTGTTTGCCTGCATCCGGCAAGCTGATCAAATAGTGATCCAGGGGCACATCCGTGAACTCGTAGCGCTCGTCGGCTCCCACCGGGGCCGCCAGGGTCCAACCATCGGCAGATATGCTGCCACCGCGAGCGGCGCGAACTGCCAAACCTGCCCCGCCGCGAACGGCGCCACTGATCCTGCCGGCGATACCGGCCTCTCCTCGCCAGCGGCGCTCCTGTTTCGGCTCGGCCTTCAAAGCGTCGATCGTCGGCAGCCTGCCATCCGGCCAGCGGCTGCTGTACCACGCCTGACTCTCCCATTCCCGCGCCCAGCTCCCCAGGCTGTAGTTGCCCAACAGCCAAAACGCCGTGCAAAAATAGTAATCAGGCGCGTGGTCAAAGCGGCTGCTGGTGCCCATCATGATCCGGCACGCCTCCAGGGTTTGAGCCATGTGCAGTTGTGGCGTTGTCGCCGGGTAACGCGGATCCGGCTGCTCGCCGACGATATAGCCGTTTTCCGTGGCTAAAATGGGCAATGAGCGCCCGATCTGGTCCCGAATAAGCGTGTCGTAGCGCTCGTACGCGCGCCAGCAAGAGGGGTCATCCAATGCAGTTGCGCCCGGGTTGGCATTCCGCCGGCGCTCATCGTTCACCTGCTCCAGGCTCCGGCCGCGCCAGGCATCGCCATCCCATCTTTCTGCGGCCAGACGCTCATAGAAATCGGCGGTGTACGGCGCGCCTTGCTGGTTGCCGGCATCGTAAGGATAATCCAACGGGTGATTCAGGGTGTAGTTGTGAATTGCCTGCCATACCGGCTCGGCAAAGAGATCCCGGCGCCCCAAGCGGCAAATCTCGCCCACCAAATCCCATTTGGTGCCGGTTGCCAGCGCCGGCACCGCCGGATAGCCGCCGAGTTTGAGGATAGCTTCCATATCCACGATGGCGTTGCGCGCAACAACCGTCACCGCATCCGACGGCACTTCGCGAGTCCGCCACTCCGTGCCCAGGTCCGGTTCGTTGTTGAACTCGAGATAGCGCACCCCCGCTGCCACGAAATCGCGCACGACCGCCAACAGCTTCTCGTCCAATACGCCCGGATTCGGTTGGGGCCGATAGAGGCGAACGATGGGCATGATGTCGTTTTTCAATAACAGCGTGGCAAATTCCAGCGCGCCGTCGTGGTTGGCGATCTTGACCCACTTGACGCCCATCGCAAGCAGCTCCGGAAGCCAATACTCCCGAATCTTGCCCATGCCTACGACAGCCGGGTATCCGGCGCTCCAATGGACCCCGATGCCGGTATCGTTCTTGGGGCGGGGATAATCGCGCAGGTCCATACAGCCTCCTTACAGGCGGTCGCGCAGCCAGTCGGCCACCCCGGCCAGCGGGATCGCTGTCTGCTGGCTGCTGGCCATATCACGCGCCACCACGACACCTTGAGCCAATTCTTGATCGCCGATGATCAAGGCATACGTCGCGCCAACCTTGTCCGCGCTCTTGAGCTGGGATTTGAGACTGCGCCCGCCGAACGCGATCAGCGCGCCGATGCCGGCCTCCCGCAAGTCTCGCACCAGCTTCAGCCCCGCGGTGCGCGCGGGCTCGCCCAAAGGCAGCACCTGAACGCGCGGAGTTGGCAGCGGCGGCGGCGGCACTCCCTGCTGCCTCAGGCTGGCAATCACGCGCTCGATGCCCATGCCGAAACCGATGCCCGGCGTCGGCGGACCGCCCAATTCCTCAATCAAACCATCGTAGCGTCCCCCCCCGCAAACTGCCGCCTGGGCGCCGATGCCCTCGGCCCACGCCTCGAACACCGTCTTGGTGTAGTAGTCCAGGCCGCGAACAAGGCGAAAGTTGATGCTGTGAGGCATTCCCAAACCGTCCAGGTAAGCGCGCAGTGTCCTAAGATGCACGGCACACTCTTCGCACAGATAGTCCACGCTGTGCGGTGCGCCGTTCAGCAATGACTGCGCCGCTTCCTCCTTTGAGTCCAGGAGCCGCAAGGGATTGATAGCCAGGCGGCGACGGTCCACGTCGTTCAGGCGATCCTCAAAAGCCGCAAAGTAATCGATCAAGGCGCGCCGATAGGCGGGGCGGCACTGCGGACAGCCGGTTGAGTTAAGTTGGAAGTTGAGGCCCCTGTATCCCAGGCGTGTGAGCAGCGTCCAGACCACCGACATGACCTCCAGGTCGACTGCAGGATCCAGCTCGCCGAGCATTTCGACATTGAACTGATGGTGTTGGCGGAAGCGGCCTGCCTGGGGACGCTCATAGCGAAAGATCGGGCCGATCGAATAGAGCTTGACCGGCGCCGGCAAGACATGCATGCCGTGCTCGATATAAGCGCGCATGATGCCCGCGGTGAACTCCGGCCGGAGCGTGATCTCAGCGCCGCCCTTATCCTGGAAGGAGTACATCTCCTTGTCCACGATATCAGTGCCTTGACCCACCCCGCGCACAAAGAGGCCGGTCTCCTCAAAGATGGGTGTATCGATTTGCTGCAGGCCGAACAACGCCGCCACTTTGTGCATCTCCTCGGTGACATAGCGCCAGTAGGGACGGTCGGCGGGTAGGATATCCTGAGTACCGCGAGGGGCTTGATACGCCATATTCCTCCAAGTTGAGGCATCCCCGCATCAGCGGGAGTGATCGGTGCACTATTATAGCGTATTCCAGAGCGGATGTCTAAAGTGCCTCAGCGTTGGGGGTGAACGCTGAGATACTGCTTCAAGAACGGGAAGACCTCGTCCAACACCTCGTATGATTGCCAGCCGGGCGAGGCCGTTGCGGCGAAAATCGCCGCACCCTGCACGTACGCATCTTGTTGAAGCTGCGCGTCATACCAGGCCAGCAGCTCCATATAGTTGCCGGGGGCATCCGTGCCCATCCCCAGCTCGGCCCAATAGCCGGCGAAATCCTTCCAGCCCATGCCGGCCGGCCCCGGCCGGTTCGTGATGAGGCCATCGACGCCGACTTCGGTGAGCAGCAGGGGCAGCACCAACCCGTTTGGCTCCAGGTAGCCCCGGTAGACCTTGCGGTACCGAAGCGTCAGCCACCCCTCCTGTGCTACGTCGGCGCCCCAACCCAGGAGTTCCTGGGGTGTACCATATTGCATGGTGGGTGCGGAATACTCGTGCAGCCCCAGGAAGCCCCGATGCTCGATGGCGGCTTCCAGCGCCGGCCGGAATTGGGGCCACCATTCAAGCGGCGGCATGCCCGCGCTGAAGTTGCCGATCACAGAACGGACGCCAGCGGCTGCCAGCAGCCGCGTGCGATGCGCCTCAAACTCTGCAAACCGGGCCATCTGCTCCGCGTCCGAAGGAGCCGGCTCGTTATACGATTCCCAGCCATCGAAAGTTGCAAGGCGCCTGGCCTCGGTCGCGATGGGCAGCAGGCGGTCCACAAACGACTGTGCCGCGGCCTGCGGATCGGTCAGGCCCGCCAGATCGATCTGCGGCAGGTCAAGCCGGCCCACCAGGATGACGTCGGGCGCATTTTGCTTGATCTCCAAAGCGAAATTCGAGTCGTACTCCAGCGTCTTGATCATCGCCACGTTGCCCGTTCGCAACAGGTCAAAAATCCGCGGATCGTTGCGCGTGACAAAGAGCCCAAGCTTGGTCGGGGGGCCGGGCGGAAACGGCGTGGCGGGGGGCGTCGGCGTGGCCGTCGGTGCGGGCGTCGCTGAGGGCGTGAGGGTCGGTGTGGCTGTGCCGGCCGGCAAAGTGGCGGATGGGGTGACGGAAGCGGTAGATGTGCCGGTCGCGGTGGCCGTCAGGGCGTGAGGCGTACGTGTTGGAGTCGCCGTCGGGCCCTGTTTCCATACGCCGCACCCCGCTGCCAGGGTTGTCGTCCCGACCAGGCCCACTGCGCGCAAGAAGGCGCGCCGGCTGATCCGCCGCGCAAGCGCGTGATTTTCGGGCGGGCCATCGCTCATGAGTCGCTCCAGCCCTTGGGGAGGATGACGATGGGCACCCCTTGCGGCTGCCACTGGGTAAACCAGAGCGCATCTTCCGGAGCGAGCCGGATGCAGCCGCGGGAGGCCGGATAGGCGCCGAGGGCCTGCATGTCTTCGTAGACCTTCTGGCCATCCACCAACGTGTACGGCGCACCATGAACCAGGATGCTGCCGGCATCCTCGAACAGGTACCAACCTTCATCAGCGTAGACCCCAAAGGAATTGAACGTGCCCCAGTACTCGCCCACCAGGCCATACCAGGCCAGGGTGCGATAGCCGCGCGTCTCGTCACCGGTGCTCACCGGCATCTCCCGTAACGGCTGCCCCGGGTCGCGCACAATCATCTGCTGTTGTGCCAGGTCGACCACGATGAAACGCCGGTCGGGATCCATTCCGTAGCGCCGCACCACCGCGATAAGCCACTCAGGCAGCGGTTCAGGCGTCGTCTGAGCCTGCGGCGTCAAGGCAGGGCGCGTCGGCGTGGCGGTGGGTGCAATGATCATCAAGTTGATGGGCACGGGGGTCGGCGTTGGTGTAACGGGGCGCGGCGTACGCGTGGGCGTCACCGTTGGCTCCACTTTCAGGAAACCCAACACATTCGTTCCGAGGGGCCAAGCCGCGCCCCAGGCCGCCCAGACGGTGGCGGCCAAAGCCACCAGCAGCGCCAGCGCCAGGCCGATCACCAGGGTTGTGCGACGCGACGCGGCCGCGATATTTGAGTGTTTTTCTTCCATCGTTCAAATTCACCGCAGGGCCTGTGAAACAGCAACCTGCGCGCTAGATCTTCTGGCGTTCGAAGGCCTGCAGCGCAGCCTCCAGCTCTTCCTGGCGCACAGCCACCGTCAAGTCGCCCCGCGTACGTTCCAGCACGCCGCGCAGCATGTCGGTTGTGCGCCGCAGGCCGCCGGTCAACGCGTCCGGAAAGTCCATGGTGACCAGGTGCGTATACACTTCATCCATCATCGCCAGGTAAGGCTCAGCTTCCGAACACCGCCCCAGGCGGATCAAGTCAAGGGTAAAACGGCGCAGCTCGCTGGCAGCTTCGGCCAGGCCATTCAGATACGCCGCGGACGGCACACCCAGATTGGCGGGGCCAGGCGGTTCCGCGCCGCGCACAAAGGCGTGAAGAACATGCGCCTCCACCAGCTCCTTCAACGCGTCCTGGGTATAGCCCGCCTCGAAAAGATCATGGTAGAGCGCCACATCAGCCACCATCACTGCGGCGGCCTGGCGAGCTGTCTCCAATAACCTGGCCGCATCGTCCCATTCATGACGGTGGATCGCACGGATACTCAAGGCGCAGAAGCGGATGAGTTCCCGGCTGCGGTTCAAGGTCACATCGCGCACCGCGTTCTTGGCAGTGAACTCGGCGCGGATACCTTCGATCGTCTCAGCTAGTTCAGGCACGATAACACCTCGCGTGCGATTATACCCTTGGAACGGCAACCGGCCAAATCAGGCCGATTACGATGCGCTTTTGGCAAAAAGCCGCAACCTGTGATATCATTTCTTTTCGCTCAAAGTAACCTGCAATTGAGGAAAGCTGTACCATGGACTTTACACCTGAACTACTGAACAAGCTCGGTGTCGCGCTGGAGATCGTGGTTGCGGTCGTCGCGGCGCTCACCGTTGCGTTTTGGATCAGCCTGGTCGTCTGGACCCTGCGCGACATCCGCACTCGTACGCGCGATATCTTCGCCTGGGCCCTATCCATGCTCCTGGTGTTGGGGCTGGGACCTGTCGGCCTGGTGCTTTATCTGTTGCTGCGCCCAAAAGAGACCCTGGCAGAAGTCTACGACCGTCAACTTGAGGAAGAGGCGCTGCTGCGCGACATCACGGAACGCCGGGCCTGCCCGGGCTGCCAGACCGTTACCGAGGCGGCCTGGTTGGTCTGTCCCCGTTGCCGCACTGAGCTGCGCCACACGTGTATGACCTGTGGGAAGCCGCTGGAGCTGAACTGGGTGGTCTGTCCTTTCTGTGCCGCGCCGGTGGCTGAAAGCAAACCGGCCGGTAACGGCCATTACGTTCCAGCTCCTGTAGAATCCGCACCGGTTGCCGCGTCCGAATAGGGCCACGTCATACGGCTACTCAGTGAGCAAGGAGTGCATTTCAGCGCTCCTTGCTCATTTTTGTTTTATGCCGGCAATCCCATATCCGACCGGCACTCCCTGATGGCTTGCACCACCGCCTCGATGTCCTGGCGGGTGAGATTAGATGCCGAAGGCAAGTACAGGCCGCGCCGGCACAAGTCCTCCGCTACAGGGAAACGCTGCCCGCGATACTGCTCGTAGTAGATCGGCTGGCAATGCATCGGAATGAAGAAAGTACGCGTTTCGATGCCGCGCTTGGCCAGACCCTTCCGCAACTGATCGCGCGTGAGCCCAAACTCCGGCTCCAGCATGATGCCGTACATCCAAAAGACGTTGCTTGCCCACTCAGCCTCCGGCGGGGTGACGACGCCAGGGATCTGCTTGAGCAACCTGGTGTATCGAGCCGCGTTCGACCGGCGCGCCGCCACGAATTTCTCTAATTGCTCGGTCTGGGCCAGCCCGATTGCGGCCTGCATGTTCGTCATGCGATAGTTGTACCCCAGGTACTTATGCCAGAAATGGCGTTCTGTGCTGAATGCGTGATCGCGCAAGTTCCAGGCCAGCCGGGCCACATCCTCCCGGTTGGTCGTCACCATGCCGCCCTCACCGGTGGTGATGATCTTGTTGCCGTAGAAGCTGAAACATGCCGCATCCCCCAAACTGCCCACCTGGCGATCCTTGTACTGCGCGCCGTGCGCCTCGGCCGCATCCTCAAGCACGAACAGGCCGTGTTTTTGGGCAACAGCATTCAGCGGATCCATGTCTACCGGGTGCCCGTAGGTGTGCACCACACAAATCGCTTTGGTGCGCGGCGTGATCTTGTCCTCGATCTGGGCGACGTCCATGTTCCAGGTATTCGGTTCAGAGTCCACCAGCACCGGCCGCGCGCCCAGGTAACTGACCGCGTTAGCCGTAGCAATCATGGTGAAGGTGGGAATGATTACCTCGTCGCCCGGTTCGAGACCCAGCGTTGCCAGCGCCAGATGGAGCGCCACCGTGCCGTTCATGCAGGCGATGCCGTACCTCGCACCCATCTTTTCCGCGAAGAGCGCCTCAAAACGCGGGATATAACTGCCGGCCGAGGAGATCCAGTTCGTCTCAACAGCCTCGGTGATATATTTCAGCTCATTGCCGCTCAATGTCGGCTCGCACACGGGGATAAGAGATCGGCGTGGGGGAGGGCCAAACTGTGGGATAGGATACACGGCGGCTTGAAGCACCGGCTCGGGGCCGGGGATGATCTCAGCCAGGTCGCCCAATTCGTCAAAAGTTAGATTGTGCGGTTGCAACATGCAGGTTACTCCTAGATTGCTACTTCTTATGCACCGCCAGGCTCACCACGGTCACGACGTACTTCCAGCCGCGCCGGATGTAATCCGCGAAGCTGGCGCCGGTTTTGGAGGCGCCACTGAAACGGGCCCCGCAGGTGTAAGGCACTTCCTCCACCCGAAGCCCGGCTTGCTGCGCGCGGGCGAGCAGATCGATGCAATATTCGCCATAATCGCCGCGCAGGACGATCTTGTCAAAAACCGACCGGCGCGCCGCAATGAAGCCGCTCGTGTAATCGCGCACACGCCGGCCCAACAGCAGGGATGCGAAGGTGTTGATGACTATCGAAAAGGCACGCGCCATCAGGCTGTGCCCGGGGTCACTGCCGCCGCGCGCATAGCGCGAACCAACCGCGATATCGGCCCCAGCGTTCAGCCGCGCCAACAGCGCCGGAATGACCTCCGGGGGCATCGCCAGGTCGCAGTCCATCCACGAGACCGCGTCGGTGTCCGCAGCCCGGATGCCGGCCCAGATGGCTGACGTGAGGCCGCGCTCAGCCGTGCGGCGGATCAAGCGCACGCGCGGCTCCCGCGCGGCGACCTCCGCCACAACTTCCGACGTGCCATCCGGTGAGTTATCATCCACCACCAGCACCTTGACCGGGCTCTGCACCGCGGCCAGGATGCCTTCGATCAGGATGCCGATATTGCCCCGCTCGTTGTAAGTAGGCAGGATCGTGGTTAAGGACAAGGTCTCGGCCATGCTTCGCTCATCTGTAAGTCTGAAAGGCAAATTCATTGAATCCGTATTTTGCCTAAGATCACGTGGTCCTGGCCCATCGGCTCAGACAGGATCGCCCGCGCGCCGCCCGCAGCCGGGTCATACAACCCGATCTCGATCTGGTAGTCACCGGCCGGCGCATCCGGCGGGATCTGAAGCTGGTACTCATCCAGCACCAGGTCACCGGCCGCCCAGGTGGTCATCGGTGTGCTCCCCTGGCCGGGCCGCGCATCCTGGCCGGCCCAAACCGTGTTCCCGTCGGCCTTGGCCGGCCCCAGCAGATGGGTGAAAACGGTCCAGTCCGTCGGGATAGACGCCGATGCCTGCCACCAGAGCTGCAGGTAAACGATCGCGCCCGGCTTATAGATCGGGCGGTCGAGATCGTAGCCCGCCAGCGCCACGCCGGGCCAGCAAGCTTCCGGCAAATGCTGCGGGCCGCGGGCCGGACTGGCCCCGGACGAAACGTGATACGCGCGGGCGTAAACCTGGCCTTCCCGATCCAAGAATGTCTTGGCCTCGGTTGCAGTCGGATAGAGCTCCTGCAAAACCCGCGCACCACGGAAATCTTCGTGCTCGATCACGATATAGGTGGCTGCGGCCGTTCCCTGAGCCTGCGTCACAAACGCGTGCCGGCCATCGAAATGACGTACAGGGGGTCCCTCGCGCCAGGCAAAGGCCAGGGTCATATCGCCGGCCGGCCGGGGTGTCACGTACACGCGCTCATCGGCGGGCAACTGTAACACATACTGCCCGATCTCCCATAATCCCTGATCGTACGCGTAATACAATGCCGCGCTGCGGCCCCACACGCCGAAATAGGCCGTAACGCTGTAGACGGTGCTGCCCAACAGGATGGCGGCGACCGGGATCACGCGGCCCAGGCATCGAAGCCGATCGTGGAGGCGGGGCATTGCCCCGCCAAGAGGCGCCACCGCCGCGGGCTCGCCCTGACGTCCTAAAAGTGCGGCCAGTCCCAGACCGCACGCCAACGCGACCAGCGGCGCAGCGCCCAAGGCACGCCGAAAATGCGGCGCGTATTCACTGAGGATGGTGGGAACAAGCGTCAGGGCCAGCGCCAGCCACCAGACAAGAGCCGCCGGCCGGCGCACGCGCCAGGCGGACAACCCAACGCCGAGCAGGAAAGGAAGCCCCATCAACAAGTCCAGCACCGGCAGGCCCGGCACGTTGTTGCGCGGGTCAGCATCACCGCGCAGGTTGAACATGCCCAACGTGGCCAGCATGTTCTGGGCGGGCGTGCCCGCGGCTACGCTCTCCGACCCCACCGAGATCTGGCTGCTGCGAAGAAACAACTGATCCGGATGCTGCATCCACTGAAGCGCCAGCGGTGCGAAGACGAGCAAGCCTACGCCGCCGGCGACAATCAGGCCGCGGCGTACGCTGCGGATCGGTTGCATTGAGACGTGCCCTTGAAGCTCCCTGCGCCGCGTCCACCAGAGCGCTAACCCGGTCAACAGCACGGCCAGGACCGGCAGCAAGCGGCCGGCCGGATAGGTATATGGACTCAAACCGGCAGCCAGGCCCATGCCGGCCCAAGCGAGCGGGCTGCCCGTGCGCATGCCGCGCCAAAAACCCCAGAGCAACAACACCAGAAACAGTGGCACCAGCACCGGCTCGATGCCGACACGGCTGAACATGATGTGCCAGCGCATGACAGCCAGCGCCATGGCCGCCAGCAGTGGCAAGCCTGACGGCATACGTTTATCAAGTCGAACCAGCTCGCGCCCCAGGGCGTACAGCGCGGGCACCGTCAGGGTGCCGATCAGCGCCGCGACCCCGCGCATCACCACTGGCGTCTCCCCAAAGATGCGAAAGGCCAGCGCGGTCAGATAGATAAACATGGGCTCAACGCCAAAATTACCGGGGAAGAAAATGGGGCGGTAACCCGGCTGATTCAGCACCCGCCAGGCCTCCAATGCTTCATAAGCCTCATCGTAGTGGAAGCCTGGCGGGACTGCATCCAGCCGCCAAAAGCGAAGGAGCGCGGCTAAGGCCGTCACCAAGAGCAGCACGGCCGCCGGCAGCCAACGGCGGCTGGCCGCAGCCACCCATCCCGGCCGGGTCTTGTCCGCCATTAGAACGCCTGCCGCCGCTCAATCCGGGTGGCCAGGCCCTGTGCCACCTCCTCGACTGTGCCAGCGATGCGCTGCACCGGCGCGCCGCCGGCGGCCAGTTGCGCCGCCACCTCGGCCGGCACCGCGTCCGTACCGGCGATAATCGTGACTAACCCGGCGTTGGCCGCCTCGGCCGCGCTGAACCCGAAGGCAGGCTTGAACGCCAACAAGTAGTCCTGGGCCAACATCATATTCACTAACGTCGCCTTGTCGCCCGCCGGACCAAACAGAACGTAGTGGGCCAACGGTTTTTCCGGCGCCGGAGCCACCAGGTCGGCAGTCACGGCGTTAGCCCCATCCACGGTTAACGGAGCTGAGCCCGCTGCGGTGTCTGCAATCAAGACGCGATACTCGCCCGCGGCCAGGCCGGCAAACCGATAGGACTCGTCCTCCGGCACGTCGGCGGTGGCGATCTCAACATCACCCTGGACCAAACGTAAGGTGCGCCCGGCGCCGTTGCGCACCTGACCTGAGATGATGCTTTCAGCCAACACCAATTCAAGATCGACCTGGGCCTGATTGCGACCATCCACGTGCAGCGGAGCGGAGCTCAACGACGTGCCTTCTATCGCGACGACACACTCGCCGGCTCCCAGATCAGTGAAGCGAAATGCGCCATCCGCGCTGAGAATCTGATGCGCCACCGCGCCGTCACTCTGCTGCAAGGTGGCCGTGCGGCCGCCCGCGTTACGGATCACCCCATAAACGACGGAGTCGGTGTACGCCACCGCCAACGCCTGCACCTTCACAAACGTCACGCTGAAGGAATGATGAAACAACGTGGTGCCGGGCGCCTCGTCCGGATGGCCTGTATGCAGGCCAGTCACCCGGTCGGATGGCAATTCCTGGCCCGACAAACCCAACGCCTCCACGGCACACACTTGCCACTTCCACATCGGGAAACTCGTGCCCGGTTCATTGAGTGGCTTATCGACCACAACGAGCTGCTCCCCATCGGTCCAGGTAATGCGCGCACGCGCACCCAAGACCCGCCCGCCGTCCGAGTCGTTGGCGCCGGCCAGTTCAGGATCGCGCAGGTCGACGTAGATATGATGGTTTCCGCTGTTCTCTTCCGGTGTAAGGTGGTGAACGCGAACCGCTTGCCAGTACCAGGTCCCAGGCGCAGGCGTTGCCCCTACAATGGACACGCCGTAGGACGCGGCATCGTTCACCGCCTCACGCGGCGCTGTCGAAACCGACCGCCGCGCGGCCACGGCTGGGCCGCGCGACCTCTTGCCGCCCAACCTGCCCAGTGATATCGCGATCCGTCGGAAGATACTCATCGTTTCACCCCTCTGCGAACAGGCTCTCTAAGGCTGCGGCAAGTGCATAGCCGTCTCCGCCCAGGCGCGTCACCTGGCAGCCGGCGGCGCGCAGCGTCTGCTCATCCGCTGCAGACACCTGATCACCGATGATCGTCACCCGGACAGCTTGACCAGCCTCAGCGACGCTGTAGCCGCAGCTCGCACCTGCGCGTGCCATGTGATGGCTGACCAGCCCCAACACCAGGCGCGCCTCAAAATGACCGGGCTGTCCTGGCTCGGGTGGTGCACCGAGCAACAAGTAGTGGGCCAACAGCTTTGTGGTGTCAGGCGGCAGCGTTACGTCGCGGGTCATCGTGGCGTCTTCATCCAGGGCGATGTCGGTCACCAGGGGAGCATCCTCGCCCACGGCCAGTGCGTACAAGCCGCCGTACAACCCGGAAAACCGGAATGCACCCAAATCGTCCGTTTGCATACGCGCAACTTCGGCAGCATCACGCAGGAGCCGCACCAGCGCTTCAGCGACGGGGGAGCCGTGAGCGTCCAGCACGCGTCCTTGCAGCGCGCTGCGCGGCCCGACATCAGGCCACAACACATCGACGATCTGCTCGCGCTCACCGTCCAACACGATGCTGTCCGCGACCTGGCCCAGCCCCACTGCCTCCAGGGTATAGACGCCCGCAGGCAGGCTGGCGATGCTGAAGGCGCCATCCGGCAGCGTGCTGGCCTGTGCCACGGTGACGCCGTCCCGCCGCAAGATCATCTGCACCTCAGGCTGCGGTTGGCCTGCGCCATTCGCCACCCGGCCGCGCACGACACTGCGATAGCCTTGCGTCAGATCGATAGCAGCCAATTGCAGTTGGTTCTCCCCGGTCAACACCAGGTCGGGTATCGTCTGTGCGCCCACCTCCAACCGGTACCGGCCGGATGGTAAGTTCTCAAACGCAAAAGCGCCCTGTGAGTCCACAGGCGCAAGCCGCGTCCAACCCCAAGCCGCCGGCGCGTGAAGCACCGCCACCAGTCCATCCGATGGCGCCAGCACCTGCCCCGCCAACCGGCTGCCCATGGGGAAGAGCAGCTTGAACAGGCTGCCCGGCTCGACAGCGATATCTTCGGCCAGGATGCCGATATCCACCATCCTCAGGCGATAATTGCCGGGGACGACATCCGAAAACACGAAGCTGCCATCGGCTGCCAGCGCAGCCGAGCGCGGCGCAGGATCATCGCCCGTTGCAGCCTCCAGGGTGAGCTGGGCGCCGGCCTGGCCGCCCGGCACGCTGCCATCGACCTGGGCCGGGCCACCCACGGCCTGCAGGCGAAAGTCAACCTCATAGGCTATCGGTTGCCCTTCCCGGCCCGGAACAGTGGCCGTGTCCAGGCCATCGGCCACATCGCTAGGCCAATCCCCCTGGATCACGCGCAGGCTAAAGACGCCGCGGCTGCTCAAGAATTCGTAGGCGCCCGCCGGTTTGGATGAGTCTTGACCGGATAACGTCGTGGGGAAGACAGTGCCTGAGGCTGCACCCTGCCAGCGCATTTCAAGCTTGATGTGCCGCAACGGCGACCCGGCTGCGTCCACCACAGTGCCATACAGAATGCGCCGGCCGGCCGTCTCATCCACGGGCAGAAGGCGGCGCCGCGCTACGGTGTAACGCTGGCCGGGCGCGGCGCCGCTCGTGAGTCGCAGGTTCTTGGTCTGCCAGCCATCCAGGTTGATGCCCGCCACCGTGATGCGCGGCACCGACAGGCGATACGTTCCCAAAGGCAAGCCCTCAAACCGAAATGCGCCATTGGCGTCGGTGGCAGCGCTGCCAACGTCGCTGTTGTCGCGCCGCAGCGTCACGGAAACCCCCACCACCGGTGCGGCGGCTGACGTCTGCACCGTGCCCGTCAAAACGCTGCTGCTGCCGCCGGTCAGCCGGATTGTCACAGATTGGACCGGTTCCTCGGCGGCCGTCACACCCTGGCGGACCATACCCCACGGCGCGATGGATAGGTCGTAGATACCGGCTGCCAGCCGCTCGAAACGGAAAAGCCCGTCAGCCCCTGTGAGCGAGTTGGCTACATCGCGTCCCTGCGCTGACAGCTTCACGGTAAGTCCCGCGAGCGGCTCATCGGTATCACTGCGCGTGACCCGCCCGGCCACCACGGCCTTGCGTGTTTGGTCTATGGATACACTGGGCAACGCCTTGAGCCGCGCCACCACCGGCATCTCGCCCTTGAGGTTGAAGTCATTGTTCCACCAATCGGTGTACCAGGACTGGCTCTCCCATGTCGGCATCAGAAAACCAGCGCGATAGTTGGCGATCAACCAATGGCAGACTGCGAAGTAGTAATCGGGGCAATGCAGGCCATGGATCTCCCGCGTGCCCTGCATGAACTCGGTGATTGCGATGGTCCAGTCGGCATGTGTATTGGGATCGATACGCGCATAGCGCCGATCCTCTTTCCAACCCGTGACCACGCCACCTTCCGTGCTGATGATCGGCACATGGTAGCCCAGTGCTTTGGCGGCCAGTTGATCCGCCAGAACAAACGCGAACCAGGAGACCGCGTCGTCTGCCAACGTGTCACCGGGATTCTTATCGGACTCCCGCCATTGGTTGATGAGCTCCCGCGGCAGCCTATCCCACGCCCAGGGGCCGAGTCGGTTATACTCCTCCTGGCTGACCGGTTGTCCCTCCTGATTCACCGGGTCATACGGATAATCCAGCGGATGGTTGATCGCGTAATTATGGATGGCGACCCAGGCGCCCCGCTCGAAAATGTCAGCCCGGCCTTTGGCGACCACGGTCCCCACAGGATCGCTTCGGCTCCCCACACCCATCGCTGGCAGTGCAGGCAATCCCCCCGCCGCCAGCACCTTATCGGCATCGATGATGAAGTTGTCGATGACGATATCGAACCAGTTGGAGGGCATGCGGCCGCCCTTCCATTCGGCCGCCAGATCGGGCTCGTTGTTGGTCTCAAAATAGCGCACGCCCGCGGCGACCAACGTTCGTAAGGTATCCTCCTCGCGACCGCCGATATGCCCCGGGTTAGGTTCCAGGCGATAGAAGCGCACAATCGGCATAATATCGACAGCCAACAACCGCTGGCACAACTCTAGCGATGAGCCACCGCCATCATCCATGATCTTCACCCACTTGATCTTCATGGCCTGGAGCTCACCGATCCAAAAATCCAATGCGGCGCCAGTGGGGTGATAGACCGAGGCCGACCAATGGATGCCGCGCCGGTTATCGTCTTTGGGGCGGGGGTAATCTTCGAGTCGCATAACTGCCTCCCGGAAATCTACGCCTGTCGGTTTAGCAGACAATGTGGTATCGTGCATGCCTGCAGTATGCACGGCACATACATTATAGCATAGTTTAGATGCAATGCGCCCATGTTTCGCGTCTTGACGCTGCGCATGAACTGTGGTTATATGGCCGGTGTCCCCCTGAAACCACGTCACGGAGGTCCATCATGCGCCGGCTTGGCCTTGCGCTGCTGGTGGTCATTGAGTTGCTGGTACTTTCGATCTCGCCTGTGATCGCCGCGCCGATCCTGGATGCGACCTGCCCCGACGCGCGTGCCATCGCCGAAGCGCGCATGCTGGCGCCGGGCGCCGAAGTCACCGTGCGCGGCGTCGTGACCGTCCCGACAGGCGCGTTCTCCGTAGATCGTTCCTTCGCTTTGCAGGACGCCACCGGTGGCATCTATGTGTTCCGCCAGGCAGGGGTCGGGCAGGCATTGGCGGTGGGGGATGAGGTGTGCGTGACCGGCCAGTTGGCTGCATATCACGGCCTCCTGGAGCTGATGCCGCGCACGACGGCGCAGATTATCCGACTCGGCCAGGCGGCGCCACCGGCAGCCCAAATCGCATCGCCGGGAGAAATCGGAAAACAGAACGAAGGCCGGCTGATGACGATCGCCGGCGCCATCACGGAGGTAGCAAAGAACCGCTTCCGGGTGGATGGCACAGCAGTATACGCCTACGAAACGACAGGCATCTCATTCACCGGCCTGCGCGCCGGCTGCACCGTAACCGTGACGGGCCTCAGCAGCAGCTACGATGGACCACAGGTGCTGCCGCGCTCGCAAACTGATATCCTGCTGGGCCTATGTAGCGCCAGCACGCCGCTGCCAACGCCCGCCGCGGCAGCCTGCCCCGACGCCTATGTGTGGCAGTTGCAGGGCCCGGGTGATGCCACCCCCTTTGACGCAGGGGCACGCTTCCGCTGCCTGGAGGCGTGCATCACCGGCGTAACCGCGGAAGGCTTTTTTGTCCAGAGCGTGACGCCCGACGCCAATCCGCGCTCGTCAGAAGGCATCTACGTTTATCGGTATAACGGCTGGCAGAACCCGCGCGGCCTGACCCCGGGCACGCGGGTCGAATTACGCAACTTCGGGGTGCAGGAATTCTACAACCAGACCGAGATCGTGAAGCTCTCCGACGATACCGGGGCATCCTATCGTGTGCTCGGCCCCTGTGAGTTGCCCGCACCGGCCCGAATTGCACCGCCAAGCGATCTGCAGACAGACCCGGCCGCGCGTCTCGAACCGTTCGAGGGAATGCGGGTCAGCCTGAGCCTCGACGGCTCAGTGGTCGGCCCCACCCAACGCTACGCCTCCCGCTACCCCGCCGGAGACCCGGAGATCACGCTGGCCCAACGCGACAGCCCGTTCTACGGCCAACGCATCCTGAGCAGCGAATTACCGGCTGATCGCGGCACGATCAGCATTTCAGGGGCAACGGGGATCGATCTGCCTGACGTGGGCACGCTCGACCGCGTCACGGCAGCGAATTTGACCGGCATTCTCGCTTACCAGTTCGGGCGCTACGTGTTGCTTGTGGACGACCCCACCCCTCTGCGCGTCGAGGATATGCCATCGACGGCCGCTGCCCCGGTCTCCATCGCGCCCGACCAGTTCGCCATTTGCTCCTATAACGCCGCGAACCTGTTCGATAGCATCGACGACGGGGACGGCGACCTGGGGGATTGGTCGCCGCAAGATGAGGGTACATTTCAAGCCGCCCTGGACGCGGACGCCGCGATCATTCGCGAGGCGCTGCAAGGGTGCACGATCGTAGGCCTGCAGGAAGTGGAGGGCAAGGACGACGTCTGGGCACAACTGGCCCGAGCTGTCGGGCCTGCCTACGATTACGATTATTACGAGAGCGCGGATGAGCGTGACATCACCGTGGGCGTGCTTTACGATGCAAGCCGCACCAGGCTGCGTCGCGCCGACCAGGCGCAGGCTTGCAGCCCCATCGACTACGGGGTGCAGGACATCTATGCGATCGGCCCACGAAGCCGGCCCGTCCTGTGCAGCCGGGACGCCTATCCGCTATTCGACCGGCCGCCTTACGTGGCGGATTTCGCAGTGCTCAGCGCAGCAGACAACTCGCTGCTGAACGTACGTGTGGTTGTAAATCACCTGAAATCCAAACGCGACGACGAGACGGTCAGTCTGCCCCGTCGCGTGGCGCAGGCGCACTTCGTCAATACCCTGCTCAGCGAGCCGCTCTCAGTGGCGCTGGGCGACTTCAATGATACGTTGGGATCACAGCCCCTGGCGCAGTTTCCCGCTGCGGTCAACCTGTTTGAACGTCACGTCGCTGCAGCCGATCGCTACACTTACATCTACCAGGGTCGGGCCGAGGCCGTCGACCACTTCGTGATGACACCGGAGTTGGACGCTTATTTCCTCTCAGGGGGAGCGGTGCATGTCAACGCCGATTCGCCCGACGTGCGCGTCTCGAGCACAGCCGGCGGCCGCAGCTCAGATCACGATCCCCTGTTCGTGCGCTTCGCCTTCCACCCCACAGGGGTGAGCGGCGCGCTGTTGGGTGCGGCGTCCGGCGCGTTGCAGAAGTGCGGCCTCACAGCCACTTCTTGCGCCGGAAATAGAGCACCGAGATGATGGTTGTTACGGCGATCAGGATCAAAGCCCAGAGAGAGCCGATGGGCCAGTTGAGCTCGGGGAAAACCTTGAAGTTCTGTCCATAGAAGCCCGTGATCAGCGCCGCCGTCATCAGAATAATGGAGGCGACCGTCAGCGTCTTCATGATCTGGTTCAGCTTATTGCTCTGAAGTGACAGGTACGAGTCCAGCGCGCTGGAAAGCAGATCACGGTACGTGTCGATGTTGTCGGTGACGCGCACGATGTGATCGTAGACATCCTGCAGGTAAGCCACATCCTCGGCCGCGAAGATGGGAAGCTGGCGGCGCAGCAGCACGTTGAGCACGTCCCGCTCCGGCGCAACGACCCGGCGCATGGCAAGCAGATCCTTCTTGAGACGAAACATCGTCTCGATGGAACGCTCATCGAACTTGATGAAGATGGTGTCTTCCAGATCCTCCACACGGTCGGCCACCTGGTCCATCAGTGGAAAGTAGTCATCCACCATCGCGTCCAGCAGCGCGTGCACCAACGCGCCGACGCGGTGAGCCAAGGGGCTGCGCGGAGCGCGCCAGCGGGCCAGGGTAGCGGTGATGTCCGCAATCGGGCCGGTGTGCACCGTGACCAGGTAGTTGGCGCCGATAAAAAGGCTCACGGGATGCGTCTGGATGTGATCTTCCTGCGGGTGATACGCGGCGGCGTAGAAAACGACAAAGTAGTAGCTGCGCTGCAAAAGAGCATCGACGTCTGCGGTGTTGGTTGGGGCTGGCTCCAACGGAATCAACACCGATCCGGCCAGCGCATCCTCCATCGAGCTGTCCGGTTCCGGCAGCACCGGGCCGGCTTGCGCCTCATCGGCGCCCGCTGCCACAGGAGCGGCGTCACTGGCCGGCGTCTCGGCATAGGAAAGGGGTTCTTCCAAGACATCCGCGACGCCATCGCCGTCGAAGTCGCCGGGCACACCATAGGCGTCCACCTTGGGCCGCTCGTGCGCACGGGCGGCATCCTCGATCGCCAGGGGATGAAAGCCGAATTGATCGCGCAGCAGCGCCACATCTTCATCGGTCGGATCCTGGATATCGAGCCAGATAAGGTTATGTGAATCCGCGAGCAGGGCCGAGAGCGCCTCAGCCGTAACGCCGTCCTGGAACCGGCCGCTGCGCGAAACGATCAGTGAGCGCATAGGAAGCACCTTTGCTGAGTGAGATAGCGCTATTATACTCCCACTGCTGGCTTTTGCACGACGCGCCAAATCAGCGCAGCCGCCAACGCAGCCAGGCCCAACCAAATCGCAATAATCACGACCATCGCGGCCCGGCCGATGGGTCGTCCATCGGCCAGTTCGGCGGCCGCGCGCACCCGGCACTCGGCCATCACCTCGGACGGGATCAGGCGTAGGACCAGCGCCACCCCCAATGGGATCAATACCAGGTCATCCAGGTAACCCAGCACCGGAATAAAGTCCGGGATCAGGTCGATGGGGCTGAACGCATAGCCGACGACAATCGCGGCCAGAACCTTCGCAACCCACGACACGCGCGGGTCACGGTAGGCCAGATACAGCGCATAGGTTTCGGCCTTCAATCGTGTGGCGCGGGATTTCCATGCGCCAGGCAGTCGTGGTAGAGCGCTCATCCTGCCAACGCAACCGCTTCGATCACAGCGTTCTCCACCCAGCGCGCCAGCGGCCATTCGGGCGCAGCCACCCAACGCAGATGCGGGTCGCGCGAAGGCAGAAGCAGCACACGGCCTGGGCTGCCGGCCACGGTGGCAGCTAGCTCAGCCGTCACTTCGCCGTCCAGCCCGCCGGGCATAAGGATGTCCGCAGGCCCCAAGATCGCGGTGGCGCGGCTCAAGGCATCGGCCGGCACGGCAGGAGCCATCGCATCACCCAGGGCATCCAGCATGGCCACCTGCGCGGCCGCGTTCAGGCCGATGGGCCAGATTTGGAGATTGGGGCGCGCCTGGCGCAACGCCGCCACCAGGGCGGCGCCCATCGCACCATCGCCGCCATCGATCACTGCCAACGGCCGCGACGTTGGCGCACCGCCGCCGGAAGCGATGAAGGCGTCCAGATCCTCGCGACGATAGCGCCGCGGGCCGGGGGCCGCGACCGATGCGGCGGCAGCAGTCGCGGCGGCAGCAGTCGCGGCCGCGGCAGTCGCGGCGGCGTCCGGCGCCGGCGCCGCCAGCTTGTCCGATTCAGGCGTCATCCGCGGGGACTCCGCCTGCTGAGGAACGATCGGCGGCACGACCGACGCCGAAGATCGCGCTGCCGCATCCCCACGCAGCACCAACGCATGTGACACGGTCCAGAACAAAGCGATCATCGCGGTCGCGGCCGCGCTGGCAACAGCGCCGCGCAGGCCGCTCGATGCACTCGTTGTGGACCAATTCAGCGCCAGAAACGCAGAAAGGCCCAACGCGGCTACCGCCAGGGCTGCGCCGGCAACCACCACTGCCCACAAGTAGATGCGGCGGATCAAGGAGGTCCGCTCCGCCTGACCTGACGGGCCTGCGGATCGCGCCAGTGCTTGCTGAGCCCACCAGTGTCCCCACCATGCGGGCGCAGCCACCAGCACCAGGGCTGTCGCGCGCGCAAACCGGGCCCATCCGTTGGGTGCAGACGCCAGCCCGCCTGCCGGCGAACCCAAGACCACCTGCATGATCAGCCGGGCGAACTCCGTCAGGCCGTACCAGAATGCGGCCAGCGTCCCGGCCGTGAGCACAGTGCGCACCAGGCGCCGGACAGACGCTGTACGCGCATTCTCGCCGCCCTGTGCGGCGTCTTCCCGGATGCCATCCCCATAACTCGCCCACGTGATCACTCCCGCGGGGAGATACGCCGCGGCGTGCGTCCAATCCAATGCGCCCAGCAGGGGCAGCGACGGCAGGACGCTGCGCGGCTGGCGCAAAACCAACAGCGCGAGCTGCTCTATCAGATAGCCCAGACTGAGAAGCGTGACAGCGGTCCCGCCGAAGAGCGCGCCGTAGCGCAGGGCTACCCGGCTCAAAGCGTTCATTTCTGCGGCCGGTGCAGCCTTCGCCGCGCGACGCGCGGTGCGCCATGCCCCCAGCGTCAACGGCAAGCCAGCCCCCAAAGCGGCGACTGCGGCCGCCAACGGCTCTCGCCAGGAGGTATCAGCGTCCAAAGGCCGCACCAACAGTGAGATCAAGGAACGTAACGTCTCGCCGGCACCGCCGAAGGCCAACACCAGGCCGGCGCAGGCAAAACCGTAAACGTACAACCGCCGCAAGATCAAAGCCCGGCCGGACTCGCGACCCAGGTCGCCGTCACGCGCGTTCTCCCAGCGCAAATAGGCCCAGCCGATTAGCGCGACAGCCCCGCCGCCGGCCAACGCAGCGGCTTCGGCAGGCGTCCCGGCGTCGCCGAGGAGCCACAGCAGAGCCAACCGGAGCGCCAGCACGATCTGCGCAGCGGCGGCGGCCAGAGATGCGGCCTGGCCGAGATAGAGATAACCCTTGCGCTCGTCCGTGCTGCGTTCGGCCGCGGCCGCCATCGTCAACGGCCGGGCGGACCGGTTAGCCGGGATCCAATGCCCCAGCCAGACGGCCAGCGCAATGAGAGCCAGCACCAGCCACCACAGGCCTGACCCACCCAAGAGAGCCGCTTTCAGCGAATCACCCGCCGCCCACCCAACGATCAAGCGCCGGCTCACGATGATGGCGCCCGCCAGCAGAGCCAGGTAACTGATCAAAGACATCCCATAGAAGTAGCTGCGGCGTGTTGAACTCATCGGCCTTCCTCTACTTCCAACGTGTCAGGATCGTCTCGCGCTGGAAAAGCTTCACACCCAGATACACCAGCCCGGCGTCCAACACCAGCACGATGAGCGAGGCGATCCAGAAGGTGGTGCTGTTGAGGGCGATGAATCCCACCATCGGACCGATAAAGAGCACCATCAGCGGCAGGATGATCAGCGAGCCGAGTTGCTCGGCCGCGCGCGGGTCAGACGTTCGGCTGCTGACGATGATGCCCACGTTGACCGCCATCACTGTGAGCAGGGGGGCCAACACGAACATCGCCACCAGCCACATCGGATTGATGAAGATCTGGAAGACCCGATCACTGACCGCGAAGATCCGCGCGAAGATCAAGAAGATGCCGTAACTGATCCACGCGGTGGTCACGCCGGGCAGCGCGGCAGCCAGGCCCTTGCCCAACAACAGTTGCGTCGTGGACACCGGCGTCGCCAGCAGCGGCTCCAGCGAACGGGTGATCTTTTCGCCGACGATGCTGTACGCCGCGATAGTGACAGGCACCATCAACGGCATCATCAAAAAGAGAGTCAGGTAATTCGACGAAAGCACCGATTGCATCGCCTCGGCCGGCGTGAGGCCCGCAAAGATCGGGTTCTCCAGCATACGCCCCATTTCCTGGTAATCGCTCTGGCTGATCGGCAGCCGGCCCATGAGAATCAACATCACCACCGGAATAGCTGCCATCAGCAGCGGCACACCCACCACCACCGAGAATACCAGTTTGTTGCGCCGGACCTCCAGCCATTCCTTGACCATGATCGTACGAATTGCGTTCATAGACCCCCCTCACCCCGCCCCTCTGCCCCACCGCGGTGGAGCAGGGGGAGTTTAGTGACCGTTATGGATCAAGCTCAGATAGACGTCTTCCAACGAATGTTTCAGCTCATTGACAAACTGGATCTGCGCGCCCTGGCCGACCAACGTATTGACGATGACCGGGTTACGGGCAACCGGATCATCCAGGCCGATGACCAGCCTGGCGCCGGACGCCATCGTCTCATCCTGCACCACATCCAGATGTTGCACGAACGGCAGCCCGCGCACCGCGGCCACCAACTGGTCGGTGAGCTGCGCCAGATGCACCACGGTCTGCCGGCCGAAAAGCTGGCGGCGCAGTGCGTCAGGTGTGTCCACCGCGATCAGGCGTTGCTTGAACACGCCGATGCGGTCGCACAGGCGCTCGGCCTCGTCGAGGTTGTGCGTGCACAGGAAGATCGTCCGGCCCTGTCCCCGCAGCGTCTCGATGAACTCGCGCACGGTCTTGGCTGCCTCAGGGTCCAGCGCCGCGGTCGGCTCATCCAGAAACACGACCGGCGGCTCGTGCAGCAGCGCGCGGGCGATAGCCAGCTTCTGCTTCATCCCTTTAGAGAAAGCGCCTGCCTCGCTGTCGCGACGGTCCCAGAGATCGAGCAGGCGCAGGTACTTCTCGACCTGGCCCTTGACATCCTTCACGCCGTACAGCTCGGCGAACACCTCCAGGTTATAGGCCGCGCTCAATCGCTCGTATAGGCCGGGCGACTCGGTGAGGATGCCCACCTGGCTACGAATCTGCTGGTCAGTCTCGCCCACGGCCAGGCCGTTAACCCACGCGCGGCCCTTGGTTGGCGCGATCAAGCATGCCAACATGCGCACGGTTGTGGTCTTGCCCGCGCCGTTTGGGCCGAGAAAACCGAACACCTCGCCCTCGCGCACCTGTAAATCCAACCCATCGACCGCCTTGACCTCACGGCCATCGGCTTGAAAGTATTTGCAAAGTCCTTCAGTGCGGATCATGGATACCTCACGTATTGCGGGCGATCTGCGGATCGCTTGCGTATTGCGTACTGCGTCACTCGCTGATTCGCTGATTCGCCGATTCGCTGATTCGCCGATTCGCCGATTCGCCGATTCGCCGATTCGCCGATTCGCCGATTCGCTGATTCGCCGATTCGCCGATTCGCTGATTCGCCGATTCGCTGATTCGCCGATTCGCCGATTCGCTGATGCGCTCACTCGTACTTCGACGCCTCGACCCGCCGCACCAGCTCATTGAGGGAAAGGGCGCGGGGCGCCAGAGCGGCGGCGGTAGGTGCAGGAGCGGACGCCGGCTCCGGCGCGGTCGCGGGCGGCGCTTCGCGCAGGCGCCAAATCAGCCACACCGCAAAGAGCGCCAGCGGAACCAATCCTGCCTCTGTCCAGGTAGTACCCAGGGTCTGCATGGCCCACACGGCCCAGAAGTCGATCGCCGTGTGCAGTCCGATGGCCGCCAGCAGCCACGCCAGGTTGCGCCGCGTCACCGCACGCATCACCAACACAGCCAGGCTGATCTGCAGCGCGATCGCACAGAGGCGCTCGAACCCTGCCAGCAGCGGCATCGTGGCCGGAGTGCTCCAGTAGGCCGCCACGCCGGCCTGCATCTGGCGCGCGGCAGCTTCGGACAGTCCCAGCGTCGCGACATCCGCTGAGCGCAGCGCGATGAACGTCACGACGTTGGCCAACGCCAGCACTCCGAAAATGATCGCCTCCGCGCCGCCGTGGCCGGCGCCGAACTGCAGGCCGGCGCGCCAGCCGCGCGTCTTCTTGGCAAGGACCTGCAGCACGACCCAACGCGCGCCCTCCTCGCAGATGCCGGCGCTGAGTCCAGCCACCAAGGCCATCGGGACCAACGGCCACAATGCCACCCCGCGGCCGCCTCCCAGCAGGCCCAAAGCGTAGTTCAGCGGGAGGTGCACCACCTGCGACGCGATGAAGGTCAGCGCGCCGATGCCGAAAACGCCCCACCCGACATGATACCGGCGCCGGATCCACCAGCCCAGGGCCACCGGGAAGACGATCATCAGCGGCATCTGCACCAGGAAGGTCGTCAGGAGCAGCGGGATGTTGAGGGGCGGGACGCTCGGCATGTATGCCGCGCTGGCGGACTGGCTCTCCGTCTCCACACCGGCGGCAGGAGCGGGAACAATCGACGCACCGCCGGTTCCCACACTGAGCGACTTCAGCTCAAAGACTGCGCCCGAGGCCCGATTGCGATACTTCACCAGCGGGTAGGGCGCCTCCTGGCCGTACCAGGCGTCGTGTTTGCCGCTGCCGAAGTCAAGCTCGACCCGCCAGGTCGGGAACGTGCCCGCCGGCACCGTGATGGTCGCCGCGGCGGTGACGGTCAGCTTGACCGGTGCAGTCAAGCCGGTGGTCGGAATCACGTCCGTGTAGCGAGTTGCATACCCCGCAGCCAACGGCAGCGCGCGCTGTATCTGCAGACTGACATCGTTATCGATGGCAGACGCGACCGGCTTCAGCGTCTTGGCCGTCGTCGCGCCACTGCCATCCTGAGCGGAGGGCAGCGCAGTCGAAGGCGTGGTCGAGATCGTGATCCCGTCGGTGGCATAGAGCGCCTCAAAGCGCGTGCCGCCGACCTCACGCCAGGCACTGCGCATGGATAAATCGTCTCCCACGGCCGCCTCGCCGCGGTCGATCCGGCCGGCCAGGTTCAGTTCGTAGGCCTGGGTCCAGCCATCAGCCGTGCGCCGCCAGGTCCACTGGGCCGCGCCCAGCTCCGCACCGTTGGCATCTCGCACCACATAGCCGGTGACCTCGCCATCCTGCCACGGCGCAGGGTTGAAAACCAGCGGCTGCACAGCCGGCCCGCCGCATCCCACCAAAAGAACCAAAACAATCCCGGCCACCAGGGCCATCCGCGACCATTGCTTCATGGCAAATCTCTCCGAATTTCGTCCGCCGGGCGTAGCGCCACGGCACAACCCACACATGTCAACCGGATTGGAGGCTTTAGCCGGTCTCTCGCATCCACAGCCGACACCGGCTAGAGCCTCCAATCCAAAATATTCCTCTGGATCAAAAAACAAACCGCGCCACAAGCGCAACCCGGCCAACTTTCACGCAATACGCAATACGCAGTACGCAGTACGCACCGCGCACCACGCTTTACGCACCGCGCACCACGCTCTCCAGCGCCCCGAAATCCACCCGCGCGGTCAGATCCTGGCTCAGCGGCGTTACCGACACAACGCGATCATGAGCAAACGCCCAGATGTCCGAATCGGGCTCCAGCGTCGCCCAGTCGATCGCGACCTCATAATCCAGGAGCGGCACCTCGCCGTCCGTCTGCGGTTGTAGGGGCGGTAACTCCGCATAGTAGGACTGCCGCGACTGTCGCGTCAGCCGCCACGGCGTCGCTGCGGTTGCATCGCACGGCACATCCACCTTAATGACGTCCACATCGCCCGGCAGGCGCCCCGCGATCTTGGCCGCCAGCATGTTCTCGGCGAAGAGCCGCGTGAAGTGCGCGGCGGCCGACCAATCCACATCGTGGCCGTGGTTGTAGTGATAGGCCCTGTCCGTCTCCAGCGATACGGCCAGGCCGCGCACGCCCATCTCCGCGGCCTGCAACGCGGCTCCCACCGTGCCCGACGCCGTGACCGTGGTCCCCAGGTTCTCACCATAGTTGATGCCGGAGATCACCAGGTCGGGTCTGCGGCCGTGCAGATGCGGCGCCAGCGCCAGGATACCGTAGATGACCGACTGAGCCGGCGTGCCCTCGAGGGCATAGGCCGGCAACTCCTGGCATCCCACCGAAAGCCGCAGCGAGCTGATCCGCCGCCCGGGAATGGCCAGAACGGCGCGGCTCATGCCGGTTTGCTGCTCGGCCGGAGCCACCATCAACAGCTCGCCCAGGTCACAGACCGCCTCCGCCACCGCCAGCAGGCCTGGGGAGCGGATACCATCGTCGTTCGTAAGCAGAATCAGAGGTCGAACCATCCTTACACCATCATCTCCGAGAATCGACAGCCCTCCCGCAGGCGCCCCGCCCTGGAAGGGCTGCTTATATCGGCGTATATCTTACCACTTTACTGCGCCTGTCGCTATGACCGGGCGCACCTTTGGGGAGCTGAAGCAGTTCAAGCTTCCGGCATGGCGCGCTGTCGGCGCACAGTGCGGGAGAGGGGGCGTTTCGCCACCAACGTCACCTTGCTGCCGCTATTCTGCGTCACGAAGGCGTTGACCAGCTCCCAGCCTTCCTCACCCCACTCGTTCAACGCAGCCTCGATCACCTCATCCTTGGTGCTGAAGAAGCCGCCGACGCTCTGAACGCGGTACTCCCATCCTGTTTGTTCCGCCATAATGCCTCCTCCCCGCATGTACAAACCAGGTTTCTCGGAGAAACCTGGTTTGTACATGCAGTCCATAGAGCGCACCCTACCCCTGCTGCGCCTTCTCCGCGGTCGACACCAGCCCGCTCAACGCGCCGAGGTTCATCGTATCCACCGCGCTCGACGGCACGATGATGGCCGCGCCGCGCTCCTTCAGGCTCTCGAAGAGCATGTTCATGGCTCGCAGGTGCAGCGCCGTCGGGTTATTGACGTACGCCTCCGAGGCCTCGGCAAAGCTGGCCGCGATCTGCTTCTCAGACTCGCCCAGGATCACGCGCGCCTGGCGCTCGCGCTCGGCCTGCGCCTGCCGGCTCATGGCCGCCTCAAGGTCCTGCGGGATCACGACATCGCGAATCTCCACCGACTGCACGGTGACGCCCCACGGCGTGGTCCGCTCGTCGATGATCTTCTGCAGCTCGGCGTCCATCGTTGCCCGGCCCACCAGGATGTCGGCCAGCGTCTTCTGGCCGATCACCTCGCGCAGCGCGGTCTGTGCGGCCCAGGCGATAGCGGTGCGGTAGTCCTCCACCTCCAGTGCGGCCTTCTGCGCATCCCATACCATCCAGAACAGCACCGCATCCACATCGGTCGGCACCGTGTCCTTGGTGAGGGTCTTCTCCGCGTTGAACGGCGTCACCATCACGCGGTGGTCGATCCACATCGGGACGCTGTCGACGATGGGCACGATCCAGAACATGCCCGGCCCGCGCAGCCCGCGGAACTTGCCCAGCCGCAGCACGACCGCCTTCTCCCACTGGTTGGCCACCCGCAGGGCCAGCAGGATGTAGGTAGCGATGAGCGACAGCAAGATAACGATCCACAGGATCAGAGTGTCGCTGACCCCGCGGCCATCCAGCCAGATCGCCAGCCCCACGGCCGCGCCCACCAGCACCACGAAGATGAACGTCGCGATCGCGCTTGGACCACGAACCTCCGCCCGGCGCTCGGCCGCTTTGCGAGATTTAGCACCAACGGTAGCCATCACGTTTCCTCCTCACTATGAAGCATCCTGAGCGAAGCCCCGCAGCAGTCCGCGGGGCGCAGTCGAAGGATGCGTTGACCACAAACAGTCTCAGGGGCCTTCGTTCCTGGCCCACGCTTTGAAAGCCTGATCCCACGCCTCTTCCACCTCATCCGGCCGGAACCCCATGCGTCCGACCTCGGCCAGCCAGCCCGCGAGCATCTCCGCCAGGTGCGCGTGGCGCAGCGCGCCGGCCGCATCGCTTGGCGCCTGGGCCAGCACGAAGGTCCCGCGCCCCTGCTGCGTGGAGATGATCCCCTCATCGTGCAGCATGCGATACGCCCGCGCCACCGTGTTGAAGTTGATGCGCAGCTCGGCCGCCACCTCGCGCACGGTGGGCAACTGGTCGCCCGGCGCCAACACGCCCGCCGCCGCCAGCCCCTTCACCTGCTCGACGATCTGGCTGTAGATGGGAACCTTACTCTGGAAATCCAGGCTGAGCTGCATGTCCGTTCCAATGAATGAATTGTATTATTGAATGAATTGTATCATTGGTTTAGTGAGTTGTCAAGAGGGAATACTGGAGAATTGGCGGACCGAAAGCTGACGCCTGACTGACGGAGGGGCGCGGCAGCAGATAGCTGATGGCAAATAGTAGATAGGATGTGATGTCTTTCGGGTTGCGCGCCGGAATCGAGGCTTCAGCCGGTCTCTCGCGTTAAGGGCCGAACCGGCTGAAGCCTCCAGTCCAGAACGGTCTTCAGGACAAGAATCTCGGCCTACGGCATGCGCAGGATCTCGCCGCGAACAAACCGCACGCCGTCGGAGAAGAGGCGGACCCCTTCGCAATAACCGCAATAGTCGCCCCACGCCGCATGATCGGCATCCGGCAGACACGCGACCGCCGCGGCCTCCACAATGCCGCCGTGGCTGATCACCAGCACCGAGCCGCCCTCGGGCAACACGGCCGCGATCTCGGCGAGCAGCCGGGCAAGCCGCTGGCCGAACTTGGCGGCCGCGCCGCCCCGGCGCATCACGGCCGCAATCTGGCCGAAGGATGCCGGCCACTCGATCTCCCTGTCCACGCCCTCGCCCATCTGAGCCAGCGCATCGAGTTCCTCGTCGACCGCGAAGCCCATCGCCAGCGCCGTCTCGAACGCGCGCGGCACAGTGGAGGTGATCACCCGGTCGAAGGGGCCGATGCCCTCACCGGCGCGGCGCGCAAGGGACACGCCGGCCTGGGTCAAATGTTGCCCCGGCTTGGCCCGCATCGTGTGGCGGCGGAGCTCGATAGTGCGCATAATACAATCCCCCATCGCGTCGTAGGGGCGGGTTTTCCTGGTTTGACGGCGAACCATCGATGACCGCGCATGTCCGTCTGCCGGCGATGCCGTATCAACGACGTGAAACCCGCCCCTACACCTCGCACCCGCACCCACCGTAGGGGCGGGTTTTCCTGGTTTGACGGCGAACCATCGATGACCGCGCATGTCCGTCTGCCGGCGATGCCGTATCAACGACGTGAAACCCGCCCCTACACCTTGACACCCGCGCCCACCGTAGGGGCGGGTTTGCCATGCATCAACGGACGCCACCCGCCCCGCGGCGATCGGCGGTTTTGTCCACAATCCATCGTCGCGGCGCCAAACCCGCCCCCTACCCCGCACCGCCACGCACGCCGGGGGGCGGGTTTCACGTGCGCCGATCCACCGGGCGCCGTAACGATGGTTGCGTGCGGGCAACCACCGCCCATCGTCATGCGGAGAAACCCGCCCCTACAGATCATCCAACATTCGCCAAATTGCGGCCGCCTCCGGGTCCGGACCGCCGGCGGCAGGATTATAGCGGTCCAAATGCCACCGCAACGGGTTATCGCGGATGTACTTGCGGATCGCCTGCAAGGCATAGTCATCGCGAATGATGTGCTCGTAGTAGTTGCGCTGCCACACGGGTATGCCCGGCGTGCGACGCAACGCGTTGATGCGTTTGGCGGAAAACGTCTTGAAGGCGCGCACAACTTCAGGCAGCCCGTGGCGCGCCGAGGCAGCAGGTCGGGCGCCCACCTGAGCGCCTTCGTTGACGGGCTCCCGTTGGATGGAATCGTCGACCAGCACGATGATCATGTGAACATGGGTCGGCATGATGATGGACTCGTCCAGCACCACGTGCGGGTAATGGCGCGGCAAGTCCAGCCAGCACATCTGCGCAATGCGCCCACACCGGTTAGGGCGCATGACGCCGTCAATGACTTCACCGAAAAGAGGCTCGCCGCCATGCGCGCAGATGGTGACAAAATACGCGCCCGGTTGTGCATAATCGTATCCCGGCAACCGGATAGACCGGCGGTGATGGCGTTTCGGATCATAGGTCACAGCATTCCCCCCATCGTAGGGGCGGGTTTGGCCCCCATCCACGGATGCCACCCGCCCGCGGCAATCAATGGATACGTCCACAATCCATCGCCGCGGCGATAAACCCACCCACACACACGGCGCCGATCGTCACGTCGATGGGGACGGGTTTCCCGTGCGCCGAGCCAACGCCTCCATCACCGCATCATCCAGCCACTTGTTATTGCACCTTGGTCCAAATAACGCAAAAATCACCTGCCGAGTTATGCGTCGACAGTGTCAAACCCTGGCCGCACGAACGCCCGCGCCGCGGAAAACTCGCGTTCTACGTCGCGGCGCAGCCGCTCCAGGTGCGCCAGGATTCGTAGCGTTTCGGTCTCCCGTGCGGAGAACGCACGGAGCAGCACGCCCCAGCCTGCCATGGAGCGGTCAATGCCGATCAACGCCACCTTGGCTGAGCCGTCAGAATCCTTCGGGAAGCTGGCGAGCACATGGGCAAGCCTCTCTTCGTTGTGCCGGGAGTGGAACGCTCGCATCAGCTTCACATGAATCTGGTATTGATGCCAGCGGATGATCTCTACGGCGTCGTTGAGGCGCTCGGCCTCCGTGGTGGGAGCGGCAAGGCCAAGCCGCTGCGCGGTCGCAAAGGCCTCGTTTTTTTTCTGAAACAGATCGTCCGCGGTCTCGAACCATTCGCCCACCCGATCCGCGTAGACCTTCGATGCCACCACACAGGGTTGGGACTCATCGTCCTCTCGCTGCTGCTCTCTCTCGGCCATGATTTCGGTTTCGTCCACCGAGTCGAGGTCAAGCCCGCGTTCCTCGGCCATATCGTACAGCAGCTCGATGGACGCCAGCAGCATGTCTGCAATCTCTTTCCAGGATTCAGCGTTGCGGTTATCCCGGCCAGCGTCGTCGGGAGACGCCTCGCACCCCAATGCGAAATTCCCGCAGCGCGCGGTGAACGGGCAGCGCTCGCACCACTGGTCACAGTAGTTGTAGATGCCGCTGATGTAGTCCGGGTTGGCCGCGAGGCGTTTAAGGGTTTCCCGGTTCATTGGCGTCACACTTCAAACACTGAAAGCCATTCGCACACACTCGGTCGAGGTGATGACGCGGTCGAAGGGACCGATCGTCTCGCCGGCGCGGCGCGCCAGCGAAACACCGGCCTGGTTCAAATGCCGCCCCGGACACACCGCGTTGGGCGGGGCAGCCATCCAAGCGTTGACAGGCGTATCATACACCATCTTGTGGTCTTCGCAAAGGAGGTTGTGAATCTTAAAAATTCGAATGCAGCCCAATAAGCATATGCAAAGACTTGACAAACATTACAATGTAGTGTATAAGGTTATCGTACAAATCAAACGACAGACCGAATCGGAGAAACAACTATGCCGCTTTATCTGGCACTCAAAGAAATCTGGCGGGGACGCGGGCGGTTCATCCTGTTCAGCCTGGTCATCGCGCTGATCACGGTGCTCGTCCTGTTCGTCGCCGCGCTGGCCGAGGGACTGGGCGCGGGCAACCGCAACTATATCGAGAAGCTGAACGCGGACCTGATCGCGTACCAGGCGAACGTCGACCTATCGATCGGCGCCAGCCGGATCGGGCAGAACCGGCTGAACCAAATCCGCCGCGTGGAAGGGGTGGCCGCGGCCGGCCCGATCGGTGCGGCCAGCGCGACGCTGGTCTTCACCGATGGCCGCGAGCCGCTGAACGTGGCGCTCATCGGGGTGGAGCCTGGCATGCCGGGCAAACCGCCGGTGGTGACGGGCGAGGGGCTGCGCAGCCGCCGCGGCAACGAGGCGGTGCTGGATCGCCAGGTGGCGCTGCGCACGGGCCTGAAGGTAGGAGACATCTTCACGGTCAAGTCGATCCAGGACACCGAGGAGCAGTTCTACGATCTGCGGGTGGCCGGCATCAGCGACGACCGGCAGTTCTCGCTCCAGCCCGCCGTGATCCTGCCGATCCGCACCTGGGATGAGATCCGGCCCCAGGCGGTCGTGGGCGGCTCGCCCGACGCCGAGGTCGTGGCCAACATAGTAGGCATCCGGGTGAACGATCCGGCGCAGGCCGCCGCAGTGGCGGAGCGGATCGCGGCGCAGGTAAAGGACGTGGTGGCGGTGGATCGCGTCACCGCCTACCAGGCGACTCCCGGCTACAGCGCCCAGCAGAGCACGCTTGACACGCAGCGTTACTTTGCGCTGCTGATCGGCATCCTGGTGATCGGCGGCTTTTTCCAGATTTTGACCCTGCAGAAGGTGGCGCAGATCGGCATGCTGAAGGCCATCGGCGCCAGTAATGCCACTGTGGGGCTGGCTGCCATCGTGCAGATCGTGGCGGTCACCATCAGCGGCGTATTCATCGGTGCGGCGGTGACGCTGCTCCTATCGCTGGGCTTTCCGGCCACCATCCCGATTGTCTTTGCCCCATCGGCAGTTTGGGCCGCCATCGGCTCCCTGCTGCTGATCGGCCCCCTCGGCGGCCTGGTTTCGGTTCGCTACTCGCTCAAGGTCGAGCCGTTGACCGCGCTGGGGCTGGCGTAAGCGAATCAGCGAATCAGCGAATCAGCGAATTGGCGAATCAGCGAACGACGAATCAGCGAATAGCGGCTTGCGAAACACGCAACACGCAGCACGCAGTACGCAGTACGCAGTACGCAGTACGCACCACGCACCACGAGGTACAACATGACAATAGCATTAGCAACCGACTCGGTAACCAAAACCTATAGCACCGGCAGCAGCGGGCAGATTCGTGCCGTGGACGCCGTATCGATTGATGTGCGCCAGGGGGAGTTCGTGGCGCTGGTGGGGCCCAGCGGCTCCGGCAAGACGACTTTGCTGGCGATGCTCGCCGCGCTGCTCAAGCCGAGCGAAGGCCGCATCACCATCGACGGGCACGACCTGGGCCGCATGTCCGAAACCGTGCGAACCGCGTTTCGCCGGGAAAAAATCGGCTTTACGTTCCAGGCCAACAACCTGACGCCCTATCTCACCGCGCAGGAGAACGTCGAGTTGATGCTGCGGTTGAACGGCCGGTTAGACCGGGCCGGCAAGGCGCGTGCCAGGGAGCTGCTGGAGCGTCTGGGGCTGGGCGATCGCCTCAACAGCCTGCCGCGCCAGCTCTCCGGCGGCCAGCAGCAGCGCGTCGCCATCGCTCGCGCACTGATCCACCAGCCCAGCGTGGTGCTCGCCGACGAGCCCACCGCCAGCCTGGACACCGAGCGCGCGTTCCAGGTCGTCGAGACCTTCGCCCGGATCATCCGCGAGCAGGGCCGCGCCGGCATCATGGTCACCCATGACCTGCGCATGGTCCAGTACGTGGACCGCGTGTTCCAGATGAAGGATGGCAAGCTGGCAAGCGTGATAAGCGAACGCGACGAGATCTTCGCCCTGGCTGAGGGCGGCTACCGCGAGCCGGAAAGCGTGAGCGCATCGATCCCGGGCGTGCCGGTCGAGCTGCCTGTGCCCGGCGCTTATGTCGTTGCGAACTAAAGATACGAGAGAACCTGAGCAGGAGAAATGATCCATGAAATCCAAGAAGCTGATTATCGGTATGATCGCCGTTGTGGTGCTGGTGGCCGCTGTGTTTGCGGCCATGGCGCTGCCCCCCTTGTTCACCCGCACGGCCGAGGCGCAGGAAGCGCCCGCGGCCGCGCTCCAACCCGCAACCCAGCCGGCCTTTGTCGAGGGAAGGCTGGCGCCGGCCCGCAGCGCGTCATTGAGCCTGCCCGCGGGCGGCCGCGTGGCCGAGCTCCTGGTTGAGGAAGGCGCAACCGTCACGGCCGGCCAGCCCCTCCTGCGCCTGGCAGATGCAAGGCTGCGCGCAGGGGTCGCCCAGGCCGAGGCCGGGCTCGCGCGAGCACAGGCGCGGCTCGACGAGCTGAAGGCCGGCCCGCAGATCCAGGAAGTGACTGCAAGCCAGGCGGCCGTGGACGCGGCCCAGGCGCGCGCCGACCGCCTGGCCGTTGCGGATGACATCCGGGCGGCCGAGGCCAACCTGGCCGCGGCCCAGGCTGCCCTGGCGAAGCTGCGCGAGGGCGCCAGCGCCGACGTCCTGACCGCGGCCAGGGCAGACCAGGCGAACGCGCAGGCCGCGGTGGCGCAGGCCCAGGCCGCGTATGACCGGGTCAAGGGCAACGCCGACATCGCCGCCCGGCCCGAGGCGCTGGCCCTGCAGCAGGCCACCAATGCCTACAACGCGGCGGCGGCCCGTCTCGCCGATCTGGAGCGCGGGGCCAGCCCGGCCGATCTCGCGGGCGCCCGCGCCCGGGTGGCGCAGGCCCAGGCGCAGCTCGACGCGCTGAAGGCGACCCGACCGGCCGACCTGGCCGGGGCCCAGGCTGATTTGCGGCGGGCCCAGGCGCAGCTTGCGCTCACCGCCCAGGGCGCCCGCACCCAGACGATCGCGGCCGCCGAGGCCGATGTCGCGGCCGCAGCCGCCGCGCTGGACCAGGCGCGCGCCGCCCTGGCCGAGGCCGAGCTGGTCGCGCCCTTCACGGGCGTCGTGGCCGAGATCAGGCCCGCGGTCGGCGAGCAGCTCCTGCCCGGCGCCACCGCCGTGATCCTGGCCGACCTGTCGGCCTGGCAGGTTGAAACCACCGACCTGACCGAGCTGCAGGTGGTGCGGGTGAAAGAGGGCGATGTGGCGGCGATCACCTTCGATGCACTGCCGGGCGAGTCGTTCCGCGGCGTCGTGACCCGCATCAAGGCGATCGGCCAGAGCCAGAAGGGCGACATCAGCTACACCGCCGCCATCCGGCTTGAGCAGACAGACCCCAGGCTGCGGTGGAACATGACCGCCGCGGTGGCCTTCGACAAGTAGGCCCAAAACAAAGCACAGCCCAAAACAAACCAGGTTTCTCGGAGAAACCTGGTTTGTTTTGGGCGCGATTAAGCATCGCTATGTTACAGGAAGAAGTAAGGAAGGCATCCTGATTCGAGGCTTCAGCCGGTTGCTCTCATTGACCCGATAACCGGCTAAAGCCTCGAATCCAGCCACTCCCGCCGCAGCAGGCCGTACAGGAACATATCATACCGCTGCCCATCCCGGTGCAGCGCCTCCCGATAGGCCCCTTCACGCACGAAGCCCAGCTTCTCGTACAGTGCGATAGCCCGCTCGTTGTAAGCGAACACCGTAAGCTGAATCCGGTGCAGATTCAACTCGTTGAACGCGAAATTCAGCGCCAACCGCATCGCTTCGCCGCCGATGCCTTGCCCCCAGTTCTCCCGTTCGCCGATGCCGATGCCCAGCCAGCCGACGCCATGGGTCCACAGGATGCCGTCTATCTCGATGAAACCCAGCAGCTCGTCGCCGTCGCGCTGCCGGATCGCGAACAGGTAGCCATCAGAGGCTTTCTGCGCTTCCTCCAGCCACTTGGTCACATCATCCTGAGTTTGTGGCTTGGCCGCGCAAGCATTCAGCAAACGCAAAAAGCCGGCATCATCGTGCCAGCGGGCCAGGGCCGGCGCATCCTGTTTGGTGACCGCGGTCAGGCGCACGTGGTCGCCAATGAAGATATTTTCAGTAAGCATCATGCGCAGCTCATGCAGGCGGCAGCATGCGGAAGTCTGGCGTGCCCTCGGTCTCGTCGTTCAGGATCTTCTTCCACAGTTCATCCCCGTAGCCTTCCAGCTCGGGGATCTTATCCGCGCCGTCCATGCCGATGTTCTCACGCATATCCACCTGGAAGCGCCGAAAATCGAGTCCCTCGTAGATGGTGGCGGTCGCCTGCATCTGCTGTTCATCGGCAGACTGGAGGAACGCGCCCATCACCGGATCGATCCACTGCCACGGCCACAGCTTGTTGGCCTTGCCAGGTTCCATTCCGTGGGGGTAGCGTCCCGTGCCGAGGCTCAACAACGTTGTTTCCTTAGGATCCCAACCCAGCACGTGCTTGGCCTCGAACGCCGCGATGTAACAGGGATTCGCGTAAGATCCCACACCGCCGTCTACGTAGCGGTCCTCAACGGCCGGGAAGAATGTGGGGACCGATGATGACGCCAGCACGGCCTTGACGATGGGCCAATGCGCATATTCCGGCTTCCACGGCTTGATGAAACGCGTGCGATTGTCGACCAGGTCGAAAACGGTAATCACCACGTCGATGGGATTCTCACGCCAAAAATCCCCCATCACACCGTCGCTGACATGCTTCTTCAGCGCCTCTTCCAGGGGGGCATGCGGATAGCGATACTTGAACAGCAGCCACAGCTTACTGCGCAGGGTCTTCTGAAAGATGATGTCGCCAAGAGAGACATACAACTCATGCATCTGCTTGCCGGTGAGGCCGGCGCCGATAGCGGCCGAAACGATCGATCCGGTCGAAGTGCCGGCTACGAGCTGGAAGACCTCACGGATCGGCTTGCCCAGGTGGTCTTCCAAATGACTTAACGCGCGCGTGATGACCACACCACGGATGCCGCCGCCGTCGATGGCGATCGCTACATTCTTGCGAAAGGGCTTCATGTGCAAACCTCCTGTGTCACGTGCCAGATGCTTTTGCGCATCGGGCGCCGCATCGGGCGCCGCATCGGACGCCATATCACAGCGTTCGATGCAAAAGCTCAAAATGAACACTCAGTCGGCACAACTGATGTACAAGCGTATTCTACAAGACTGCAGGAGGTTTGTCAAGCGTTTTTTGACGCCGCGCCAGACCCAAATGCAGGCCAAACGCCAATACCATCAACAGCGCTGTGGTCAACGTGACCCACTTCGCCGCCGCGCGCAGCGGCGTATCCTCCAGGCGCAACAGGATGTACCCCTCACCGGCCGGCACCGAAACCACGATGCGCGCCAGCGGACCCGCCTCGCGCGTCACCGGCAGTTTGGCTACGGGCTGGCCGTCCTTTCCATCCAACAGCCAGGCGGTCCAGCCCGGATACCAGAACCAATTGAAGGTGATCGTTTGGCCCGGATCTTTGGCGTAGAAGTAAATCTGCTCGTGACTGCTCCCCATGCCCTCGGCGTTCACCGCCAATGTCTCGGTCTGCGGCACCTGGCTGTAATCGACGCGCGTCGTGACCTCCCGGCCCTGCACCCACAACTCGGCCATATCCGACCATACCGGGATCTGCTCGGGATCGACCCAAACCGTGACCCCGGTCATTTCGTTGCTGGTCCGCTCGAAACGCATCAACGCTGCCATCGAGACCGGCCCTTGCTCCTTTGTCGGCTCGCGCATCTGGACCTTGATGTAGGGCGCGCTGCTCAACAACAGCAGGGCTGTCAGAACCAGCGCCGGCCAAGGCCCTGTCCTGTAACGCAATCCGCTGGATTGCGACTCGCGCCCGCGCAATCCAGCGGATTGCGCCACACCAGCATCCGATTGCGCCACACCAGCATCCGATTGCGCCACATCGGCATCTGCCACCAAGGTCGCAGGCAGAATGCTCAGCGGGATAATGGTCAGCATCAGGTAGCGCCAGGGGAACTGGGCATAAGGCACGATGGGCACGTATCGCCACACCAGCTCGGAAAAGTTCAGCGTCAGGAAGATGCTGACCAGGGCCCAGGCGCACCAGAACCAGACCTCGCGGCGCAGGGCCGGCCGCAGCCGCCGGGCAGTCGCCAGGGCGATCAGCGACAGCAGCGTGGCAGCCAGGCCGAGCTGATAGCTCATCCCGCCTTGCTGCGCCTCAACCGGGCCGGGCTGGCTGGTGCCAAAACCCCATGCAGGATCAAACAACTGGCGGAAATACACAAAGTGCTGAGACGGATCGTAGTACTCTCCGAACCATTGTGTCTGATTGATGTAGCTTTGCTCCACCACGGCGGGCACAAAGAACGCGGCGCTGAGGCCAAGCCCAAGCAGCAAGGCCAGTCCGGGCGCCAGCAGGCGAAGGGCGAAACGGTCTCGCCGCTGCCACCACAGCAACGCCAGAACATAAAGCGCCAGCGCGGGGGTAAAAACGAGTGCAACCAGGTTACTGGTCCACATGATCAGCGCATAGGCGATGCCTGCGCCGATCACGGAAGCCGGCCGCGGGCGCACCACAGCCTCCTTGAACCCCCACAACGCCAACGGCAAAAACGCCAGCGCCACCGATTCCGCTAGGGCCGCCCGCACAAATACATCCACCAGGTGATAGGGGATCGTCATGTAGGCGACTGCCGCCACCAATCCCGCCCGCCGCCCCAGCCACGAGCGCGTGAACCCGTACATGGCCAGCCCTGAGCCGATGATGGAAAGCGCCAACACGGCTTTCACGCTGGCCTCATACCCCAGCCCGCCAAAGTGATGGAACAACTCACCGGTAATGGTAGCCAGCGGCCCATACACGATCCAGAACGGGTAGCCGTAACCGAAGGCCCAGTCAGGCCCCCAGCGGGCAAACCAGATGCCGTCCTGCACCGCCTTGTCGTACTGGAAGACGAAGTAGACGTTGTGCCGCGCGTCGTGTGCGCCCCAGAAGTAGCCGGGCTGCAGCAAGGGGGAGATCACGGCAAGCCCGCAGATCAACACCAGCCCGATGAAGAGCCATCGATCGGCGCCGGCTCGTGCATTCGCCGCGGTCGGTTCACGCTTACCCATGATCAATGACTCGCTTCCTACACCAACTCGCGCAGACACGCCAGGCAGTGATCCACTTCCTCGGCCGTGTTATAGTGTGCGAGGCCGGCCCGCACCACGCCGCCGCTCTCTTCCAGCCCCAACGCCTCGGTCACCGCCAGCGCGTAGAAATTGCCGTTCCACACATACACCCCGCGCCGCGCCAGGTGTTCGGCGACAGCTTGCGGCGTGTGCCCGGCCAACCGGAACGCAGCCGTGGGCGTGCGCTGGCCGAAGCGAGCCGCGTCACGGATGCCGTAAAAACTCAAACCGGGGATCGCCAGCAGACCCGAGACGAAGCGCTCAAACAGGGGGCGCTCGTAGGCCTGGATCGCGGCCAGCGCTTGCTTCAACGCCAGCCGGCGACCGGAAAAGCCGGGGAACTGGCCGGCAAAGCCCGCGCCCAACTCTTCGCCCAACTCGGCCAGGTACTCGACGGCCGCCAGCACCCCGGCCTGGGCCTCGTGGGATTGCGTGCCGGTCTCGAATTTATCCGGCGGCTGATCACCGGCCGGCCGCACCTTGTAGGCGCGAAGCTGCTCCAGCAGCTCATAGCGCCCCCACACGGCGCCTGCGTGCGGACCGAAGAACTTATAGGGCGAACATACCAGGAAATCGCAGTCCAGCGCCTGCACATCGATCGGCCCGTGGGGTGCATAGTGCACTGCATCCACCCATAACCAGGCGCCCGCCGCGTGGGCCAACTGCGCGATCTCGGCAATCGGGTTGATGGTGCCCACCGCGTTGGATGCGTAGCCCACCGCCACCACCCGGGTGCGCGGGCTCAGCTTGGCCGCCAGATCATCCATCCGCAGCGTGCAATCGGCCGGGTCGAAGTCCACCTCCTTCACGATCACACCCAGCTCGCGCAGCGCCAGCCAGGGCGCCCGGTTGGCATCATGATCCAGCCGTGTGATCACGATCTCGTCCCCCGGCGCCAACTCGCGGCCGATCGCCCGGCTGAACGCGAAGGTCAAGGTAGTCATATTGGCGCCAAATACGATCTCCCTTGCCGAGGGCGCATTCAGCAAGTCCGCCATCGCCTCATGCGCGGCGACCAGCGACGCATCGCTCTCCCGGCTGGTGCGAAACGCGCCGCCGTGATTGGCATTGGCGTGGATCAGATAGTGGGCCATGGCATCGATCACGCGCTGCGGCACCTGAGTGCCGCCGGGCCCATCGAAATAGACCGCCGTCCGGCCTGCATCGTGCAGCGCAAGGGCGGGGAACTGACTGCGGAGGGGTGAAAGGTCAACGTTGGGCATGGAGGTCGTCTCCTGAACACGAAATGTATGATCACATCATAATGCCGTTAGCTCCCTTCCGCAAACCGGTATGGTATAATAGCGACTATGACGATTCGAAGAGCCATCTTGATCCAACCTCGCCGCGACGGCCGCTTATTAGGCCGCGGCACTTCCCAACCGTACACGCTCATGCACCTGGCCTCCCTGGTCCCGCCGGAAATCCCGGTGGAAATCTGGGATGAAGACCTGATGCGCTTGCCTATCGAGACCCTGGGCCCGCACGATCTGGTGGGCATCAGCGCCAAAACGCTCATCATCGACCGCGCCAAAATGCTGGCGCGGTCGATCAGGCAGCGCAACGCCACCGTGGTGGTGGGCGGAACGCACGCCACGCTTGTCCCCGAAGAGATAGCGCGCTGGGCCGATGTCACCGTGGTAGGTGAAGGCTACCGCACCTGGCCGCAGATCATCCGCGACTTCGATAGCGGTGCGCTCCGTTCCCGCTATGTGGATGAGGAATGGATGCCGTTCGGAACAGGCGCCGGTGAGCTACAGGAACGAGTGCTCCGCCAGGTAGATGAGCATCACCATTACTGGACTCCGTACCTGGAAATCACGCGCGGCTGCCCGCGCAACTGCACCTTTTGCACCGCAATACGCGTTTCAGGCGCCAAAATGCGGCTGCGACCGGTGGAGGAAGTGGTGGCCGAGATCGAACGGCGCCGGCTGCGCCGCTTCTTCCTGACCGACGACAACTTCGGGCTCAATTTCCGGCTCAACCCCGCCTACATGGAGCAGCTCTTCCGGGCGTTGGCCAAGCTGCCGCTGGATGGCTGGACCTGCCAGGCGGAGCAGTTGGTGGCTGATTTTCCCGATTTGCTCGATCTGGCGCGGGAAGCGCACCTGGACAAATTCTTCATCGGTTTTGAGTCGGTCAATCCCGATAACCGAAAGGAGCTGGGCGGCAAGGGTCGGGGCGACACCCTTCATCATCGCGAGGTGATCCAGCGCATCCACGAACACGGCATCGGCGTCGTTGGCCTGTTCGTGTTCGGCTTTGACAACGACTCGCCCGAAACCTTCCGCACCGCGCGCGACTTCGTGTACACCAGCGAACTTGACGGCGTCAGCGCCACCGTGCTGACGCCCTATCCCGGCACCGTGCAGCGCCAGGAGCTGCTCGCCGCCGGCCGGATACTGCCGCACGAAGCTTTGGACGGCGACGGGCTTTCGTGGTCCAAATACGACACCACGCATGTCACCTTTGTGCCGAAACGGATGACCGTGCAGGAGTTGACCGAGGCTTATGACTGGCTGTGTAAGCAGATCTACCATCCGGCCCAGACTCTCCGTCGCGGGTTCAGCGCCTGGCGGCGCCATCCACTGATCCAGGCGCGCTCCCGGCTCTTCTCCAGCTTCAGCACAGACATCGGATACCGGCGCGAATTCAGGCACCGGTACGATTGAAAGCTCAACGACTGTTGAGCCATCGACGGACAACACGAAAGCATGACAACGCGAGTTCGCCTCTTTATGAAGAATTGAATTAGCCTTATGTCTGACACAGCCATCGATCCGACGATTGCTCAGTCCTATGCTGACGAGGGCCGCGCCCTGCTGCAGGCGGGCCGCGATGCCGATGCATTGAAGGCGTTCGAACGTGCGGCCTGGATGGCGCCTGGGGATCCGCGCATCCAGTGGGCTTTGGCCAATACCCTCTGGCGCTTGGGACGCCCCGCCGAAGCGGTCTCAGCTTACGAGCGCGTCATCGATCTGCTGCCCCTGGAGGTTGCGCCGCGCTGTAACCTGGCCGAGTTGTTGGCCGTGTTGGGCCGGATCAACGACGCGCGGGTGCAGATCACTGCGGCCATCGGCGTTGCACCGGACGATCCCCACATCCATCTGGCTGAAGCGGTCGTGCGGCTGGCACAGCGCCGGCCGGCCGCGGCGGAGGAGGCCGCGCGCCGGGCCGTAGCCAGCGGCATCCTTCCCAAGTTTGCTTACCTCGACCTGGGCGACGCGCTCCTGGCCCAAGGCCGCTCCGCCGAGGCGCTGGAAGCCTATCGGATCGCCCGCAAACACTGCGCCGCGGAAGACCTGCGCACCATGCGCCAGGACCTGGACTGGCTGCGAGGAGTCTATCCCGAGCTCTCGAAAACCGCCTGGCAGCAGGCGCTGGCGCTCTTCACTCCGGAGTCGTTCCGTGGCTGAAAACGAAAGGGCGCATGCCCCCTGGCGCGCATCCATCGCACAGTTGCTGCGCCGGCTGTTTGCCCGCCGCTCCGCTTGGCTGGTTCTTCTGTTGACGATACCGGCTATGCTGCCGCTCTTCCGGCCCGGATACTTCTTCAACGCCCACGATGCGCGGCAGAGCGTATTCTTTCTGGTGGAATTCGATCAAGCCTTCCGCGCGGGCGCACTCTGGCCAATCTGGGTGCCCGACTTCGCCGTCGGGTTCGGCTACCCCTTGTGGCTCGTCTACGCGCCGCTGCCCCTCTTCGTGGGTGAGGCCTTCCATCTGCTCGGCCTGGGGTTTGTCGCCGCGGTCAAGGCCACCTGGGCGCTGGGTTTTGTCCTGGGTGCGCTGGGAATGTATCGGCTCGCGCGGCATTGGTGGGGACCCGCAGCCGGCGTGGTGGCCAGCGTCGCCTTCACCTACGCGCCCTATCACCTGGTGCAGATCTACGTGCGAGCCGCGCTGGCCGAGTTCCTGGCGCTTGCCTGGCTGCCCTGGACCGTGCTGGCGCTCGCGGCCTTGTGGAAAAAACCGGGTCCTCGGCGAGCAGCCTCAGCCGCTCTTGCCGTCGGCATACTCTTGATGTTGCACACGGCCTCCCTCGTGACCTTCGTGCCGCTGGTGGCCGGGCTGATGCTCGTGCTGCTCCTGCAGGAACTCAAGGCCGGCCGCCAGGCTGGTCACGCGGGAGAAGGCCGGCGCCCGGTCAAGCGTGTGTTGCTGTGGAGCGCCGCCGGGATCGTCTTGGGCGGGCTCCTGGCCGCCATCTTCCTGGCGCCCTTGCTGCTCGAGCAGAAGTATATCGTCGTCGAAGGGCAATGGATCAACGCCCTTTACAGCTACCGGAACCACTTTGTCTATCCGGGCCAATTCCTTGACCCCTCCTGGGGCTACGGCTATTCGGTGCCCGGCCCGGATGATGGCATGAGTTTTCAGTTGGGATGGGCGCTTCTTCTGGCCGCCGGGGCTGGCGCCGTGCTCGCCCTCCGTCGGCGGACGCCGCGCCTGCCCCATCGCGCGGAAGCATTTTACCTGATTGCGGCCAGCATTGGCGCGGTGTTTCTGATGATGCCGGTCTCCGTCACCTTGTGGGACGCCCTCCCTCTGATTGAGCTGATCCAGTTCCCGTGGCGGCTGTTAGCCGTCGAGGTATTCGCGCTGGCGCTGCTGGCCGGGGTTGTCGCGCATCGACTGGAACCGCGATCCAGCGTGGCCGCGCTCCTGTTAGCGGCGTGCCTCACCCTCGCCAGCTCCTTCTACATCCGGGCCGATATGGTCCCATCCCGGCCGCAAGATGAACTCCCCGTGTCTGTCATCGAGTTCGAGCTGAAATTCAGCGATATGCGCGGCATGACCCGTTGGTCGGAACGCATCCCACTGAACGAAGACTCGCCGCTGATCGACCAATACCTGGCCGGCGAGCCGCTCCGTCGCGCGGCCATCGTCAGCGGAGAGGGCAGGATCACGGCGCAGGACGCGCGGCCGTTGTCGGCGCAGGCCCAGGTGCAGGCTGCCGGCCCCGTGCGGCTGCGTTTCTACACCTACTACTTCCCAGGCTGGCGCGCAACATTGGACGGGCAGCCCGTCGAGATCGCGCCGGACCCGCCTAACGGCCTGATCGGCCTGGATGTGCCTGCCGGCGAACATCAGGTGGTGCTGCGCTTCGGCCCGACACCTATCCGACGAGCCAGCGCCGCCCTCTCCGCCGCCACACTGCTGGGAATCGCCGCACTTGCGCTGCTCCGCCCGCGTTCGCGCCTTACGGAACTTGCCGAAACCGAAATGTGATGTTACGATTTATTCAGATATGAGTACGAGCCAGCCTGATTTGCCTCCAGCGCACCATGGTCGTGCGCGGGTATGCCGCCACTGCGGGACACGGGTGGCGCAAAAAGCTCAAACCTGCTTCTTTTGCGGCCAGGCACTCGATGCTGCACCACAGCGTCGCATACACGTGCCGTGGGCCGATCTGTTTCTGTTTGCCGTGATCGGCGCCGTGCTGGCACTGTGGTGGTTGCGCGCGCCTGAAGCGCCGAATCCTTCTCAATCTGACCAACTCGTCCTGCCCGCCGACGGAACCGACACTGCCCTGATTGCACTTGTCAGCGCTGAACTGCCGACAGCCACCCCCACCCCTCTGCCGACGCCGACGCCGCCAACACCAACGCTTGCACCCGAACCGACAGCCACTGTGCCGGCCGGGCCTGTTCGCCATACGGTCGTTTCGGGCGATAGTGTGGCCGCCATCGCGCAGAAATACGGCTCCACCATCAAAGATATCATCCAGGCCAACGGCCTGAGCGCGGACGGACGCTTGAGTGTCGGCCAGGCACTGATCATTCCGATCGCCGGCCCGTCGGGCGGACCCGGTCCTACGGCCACGGCTCAGGGCGACGCGCTGATGTACGTCGTCAAATCCGGCGACACCATCAGTGCTATCGCCGAACGTTACCGCTCACAGATCGACTGGATCCTGGCTGCGAACAAGCTGAACCCGACCGATTTCCTGCGCGTCGGCCAATCGCTGCTGATACCGCTCGCAGCCTTGACGCCGACGCTCACCCCTACCGTCGCCTTCACTCCGCAGACGCCGACCCCCACGCTGGAGCCAACCCTGGGCGCGCCAGTGCTGCTGAGTCCCGCCGATGGCAGCATTTTGACGGGCCAGAGCGAAGTTGTGCTGAACTGGATGGCGCCGGGGACGTTGGAGGCGGATGAATGGTACGTGGTGACGCTCAGGGCAGGAGAGGTCGACAGGCCTGTCGCCACCTGGTGGACCAAGAGCACCACATGGCGCCTGCCTCTCGAATATCGCGGCGCCAGCCGCGCCGGCATCGACTTCAACTGGCAGGTGCAGGTGCACCAGGGCTCAGCAGAGAATCCGGGTGTCGCCACCAGTCCGGCCAGCGCCCGGCGCCGCTTCACCTGGCAGTGAGCACCGCGTAAAGATTCAGATTGCCCTCGTGCCCATCGGCATAGTGCGTCTCATCCACGATAAACCCGGCGTCTTCAGCTAACGCGGCGATCGCCGGGCGATCGAGGCTGGCGCAATAGCGATTCCCCTCGGCGCCCGGGCCCCACGATACCAGGGTGTCCCCCGTCTCAACGTCCTCCGCCCGCAGGCCAACGGTTTCCCAGGGCAGAATGTGTGCGCGCAGACGTTCCGAGGACATGAACTGCCAGGTCGACAGCACAAACCGCCCGCCAGGCGCCAATAGCGTCCGGCATTGAGCCAGAAAACGAACCCGATTTGCCGCACCCGGGATGTGATGCAAGACGGCCAGGCAGGTAATCGCCGCAGCTTCGACGCCGGCCGCCCGCACCCGATCGCACCAGCCCTCACCAAACAAGTCGTCTTGAATGAACCGTGCACGCACCTGGGGGTACGCCCCGGCCGCCGCTTGCGCCTCGGCCAGGAGTCCTGCGCTGCTGTCCAGCCCCAGGTAATCGCCCGCCCATCCCTGGGTCGCAAGGAACGCGAGTAGGCGGCCATTGCCACAGCCCAGATCTAACACGTTGGCTGCCGGCCGCAATTGAGGTAAAATGTGCATGAATCCGGGCGGCCAGCTCCGGCGGGTGCGGGCAAACGCACCAGCGAATCTGGCGTAAAAATCCCGGTTGAGAGCGATCAAAGCTTCGCACGTTGAAGGATTCATGGCAGAACACACTCGACAAAGCGGGGCTCTGACAGAGCCTGCCGCACAACCCCGCACCTGGCGCCCCCGCGGCTGGCATTTCGATGCATTTGCGCAGCGCGACCTCCTGCTGGCGATCTTTGCCGCCGTGCGGGAGACTCCTGCATGGGACGACGCCTCCCTGCCGCGCATCTTAGCACAGCATCCCCGCGGCGGCAAAGGCGTCCCCGATGGCCCGGAAGGCGGCTTTTTCTCCAAGATCGAATTGATCACCGCTTACCAGCAGTTGACCGCGGCGGGCGAGTTGCCGTTCGAGCGCCGCGTGCTGCGCCGGCTGCAGATGAAGCCGATCCGCACCTCATCGGGGGTCGCACCGGTCACCGTGCTGACCAGGCCTGCCGGCTGCCCGGGCCATTGCATCTTCTGCCCCGATGCGGACGGAATGCCTAAAAGCTATCTACCGAACGAGCCTGGCGCGCGGCGCGCCGCGCAGTGCGGCTTCGACCCCTACCTCCAGGTGCACACGCGGCTGGCAACGCTGCGCGCTATGGGCCACACCGCCGACAAGGTGGAGCTGCTGATCCTGGGCGGCACCTGGAGCGCCTATTCCAAGGAATACCGAGAAGAATTCGTCCGGCGCTGCTTCGACGCCATGAACGAGCCTCACGATCCGGTCGATTTGGACGCGAGCGATGACGCAATGACCGCCGACCTGGCCGCCGCGCAAACCCGCAACGAAACCGCGCCCCATCGCAACGTCGGCCTGGTGATCGAAACGCGTCCCGACTGGGTCACGCCCGCCGAGATCGTCCATCTGCGGCAGTTGGGTGTCACCAAGATTCAGCTCGGTGTGCAGAGCCTGGACGATCACATCCTGGCCCTGAACCAACGCGGCCATGACGTAGCAAGCATACGGCGAGCCGTGCGCTTACTGCGCGCCGCCGGCTTTAAGCTGCATCTCCACTGGATGCCCAATCTGCTGGGCGCAACGCCCGACACCGATCGCCTGGACTTCGCCCGGCTGTGGACCGATCCCGCACTGCGGCCGGACGAGCTGAAGATTTACCCTTGCTCGATCATCGAAGGCACCGAGCTCTACCGCACCTGGCAGGCCGGCCAATACCGGCCCTACACTGACGAAGAACTGATCGCCCTGGTCGCTGATTGTAAGGCGATCATCCCGCCCTATTGCCGGGTCAACCGCGTCTTTCGCGACATCCCGGCCGATGACATCGTCGCCGGCAGTAAACGCTCGAACTTACGACAACTGGTGCAGCAACACCTGGCAGCCACCGGGCGGCGGTGCGAGTGCATCCGCTGTCGTGAGATTCGCGCGGCCGTCATAGGTGAGGATGACCTTCACCTGGCACACGAGGCCTACGATACCGACGAAACCCGTGAGCTCTTCCTGACCTACCAAACAGGCGGCCGGCTGGCCGGCTTCCTGCGCCTTTCGCTGCCCGGACAGGGCCGCCAACAAAGTGAATTGCCGGACACCCATGCGGTCTGGGAGGCCATCCCCGAGCTCGCGGACGCAGCGATGATCCGGGAGGTGCACATCTACGGCCCGGCCCTGGGTATCGGCTCGGAGAGCATCGGCGAGGCGCAACACCTGGGCCTGGGCCGGGGGCTGATCGCCGAGGCACGCGAGCTGGCGCGCGCGGCCGGCTTTCGCCGGTTGGCGGTGATCTCAGCCATCGGCACGCGGCGCTACTATGAGGCCCTGGGATTTCGACGCGGTCAACTCTACATGATCGCACCCCTCTGAACCGAGAATGTGAGGGCTTTGTACTTCACGAGGTGTGTGCTATACTTGTTCTTGGTTCGTTGCTAAGTCAAGAGGTCGATTCTCGACTCCAAACAAAGAGGTGAAGCATGGGTGCACTAAGATTTCTGGGTGGACTGATGATCGGGGCGCTGGTGGGAGGCGCGGTCGTCCTGCTGTTGACGCCCCAATCGGGGGAGGATTTCCAGCGCCTGGTGCGGGAACGGGCCGAATCCGTCATGGAAGAAGGCCGTCGTGCGGCTGCCGAGCGTCGTGCCGAGCTTGAGGCACAGTTTGTCCAGGCCAAACGACACTAACGCCAGCGCGCACACCGAATATCGACCCATAAGACAGGCAATAAGGCTATGGCGGATTTTTCGCTTCTGATCACGATCGGCCTGATTTTTGTGATCACCCTGATCGGCGCCTACTTGCGCTCGCAGCGCAAGGATCGCTGTCTGAACGCCTGGCAAGGGTTTCACGTCACGCTGGAACGCTGCAACGGCAAACTGATCTGGGGGGTGCTCAAGCTGGCGCCGACCGGCATGGAGTTGGCGTACCTGGACAGCATTCAAGACGAAAAGCACATCGAGTCTTCCTATCTGCTGTATGCCAGCGAGTATGGCGATATCCAGGCCATTTACCGCTATCCGGATCGCCTTTCTGAATGGGGCAAACAACAGCGCGCGAAAGACATCCAGCGATCCTTTCACCCTGGCCCCCTGCGCCGCCTGGGTCGTGTCACACGCAACTTCCTGAGCACGGCCAACGACTCCCTCAACGAAGTCTTCGGCTTGGTCCTGGGACGCGTCCAGAAGCCCGGCAGTCGCTACCTGGCGGCTGATGGCGGCGCCGCCATCAGAAACCTGGGAGGCAAAGTGCTCGGCCAGGTAGGCAGCGTCTACGACCCCCTGTTGGAATACTACATCGGCCGTCGCGTGGTCATCGAGCTGCTGGAAGGCGAGGAGATTCATGAGCACGTCGGCATTTTCAAGGATTACACGGCCGACTTCATCGAAATCCTCGAGATCCAGTTTCCGCATGACCAGGCTGTGTCGCTCGCGACAGACATGACGTTCGAGTCCGAAAGCATTTGTGTGTCCGCCTTGGATAACACCCTCCGGGTCGTCAACAACGACCCACGGCCGATCCTGATTCGATCATGGGAGAGAGCAGGCGCCGCGGAACACCCCATCAACGCAGTGGTGGATAACGGTGAAACGATCGAGCTGCACCTGGACGAACTCGCCCCCGATCAACTCAAGCTCAACATGCAGGTGATCCGTGAATTGGACATGATTGTGCCGCGCAGCAACTGCGTGGTGCGCCATAGCGCCGAGAACTTCAGAGCTGACGACCTGTCAAACCTGGTGACCGACCTGGTATTCGACGTCGGGCGCCTGTTTTCGCGCGAAGATACGCCGGGAGACCGGGAGATCCGCCTGCGCAGCCAATTGGAAAAGAATCCCAAAGACGCGATCGCCGCGGGGAATCTGGGACACTTGCTGATGCAACAAGACAACCTGGCCGAGGCCGAGCAATGGCTCCGCCGTGCGCTCAGCCTGGAGGACTCTCTGCCTGACGGTGGACGCCGCGTGCGAATGGAGCTGCGCGAGATCGAGCGCCGTCGCTCCGAAGAGGCCGGCGGGCTGTTCAAGACCGGACAACTGCGGCCCAACACAACCGCAGCCGGTGATATCGCCGACAGCGGGCAATGATTTGCACCCGCTGGTAGTGTCTGAAAGGAGAACTCATTTATGCCCAATGCTATCTGTTGCGTGTGCAACACGCCTATCGATGGCCCTGCCAAGACACTGGGGAGCCGGACCTTCTGCGAGAAGCACTACAATCGCATCAGCCGCAATCGCTGGAGTATGTGGGGGGCAACCCTGGCCCTGATCGTCGGGCTGGTGCTGTTCGTGCTGGCGATTTATGCGCTGGCGCCTGGCGTGCGCGATAACTTGAGCGGCGCGCCTCTGTTGGCGCTCAGCGTGCTCCTCGCGTTGGTGCCCGCAATCATCTGGTTGGCAGTCTTCTACTTACAGGATCGCACCGAGCCGGAGCCCAAGGGGCTCCTGATCGGCGTTTTTGTGCTGGGTGCGCTGCTGGCCAGCGCGATCGGCCAACCGTTGATCAACGATGTCTTTCGTGTGAACCAATGGGCCAGCAATAGCCTGGTCCTGAAACTGGTGGCCGGCATTCTGATCGTGGGCGCCGTCCAGGAATTCCTGAAGTACGCTGCCGTCCGCTACAGCGTCTTTCACAGCCAGGAGTTCGACGAGCGCATCGATGGCATCATTTACGGCGCGGCGGCCGGCCTGGGCTACGCGACCATGCTCAACATCTCCTACGTCATAGGCAACCACGGTGTCGATCTCGGGGTCGGCGCCATTCGCGTCGCTGTCGTCGCGTTGGTGCACGCCAGCTTCGCCGGGATCACAGGCTACTTCCTGGGTCGGGCCAAATTCGAGAATCGGGGACCGTTCTGGCTGCCGGTCGGACTGTTCCTGGCTGCACTCTTGAACGGCATCGTCACGGCCGTGCTGGGTGAAATCACGCGTTCCGGATTACGGGCCACGCCGTTGAACGGCCTGATCGTTGCGGCCGTACTGGCTGCGCTAACTTTCATCGTGCTGTTCATCATCGTACGCCGCGGTGACCGGCTTACTGCAGCGGCTGGCGCATAAGGGAGAGCAAGAAATGACCGCAAGCAATGCAAGCATCATGAAGTCGCTGCGCCGGCACATGCGCGAAGAGGAGCCGGAATGGCTGGTATGGGCGTTGGTGGCCGCGATGCTGATCATCGGCTGGGGTGTGGGTTTTATTATCGAGCGCCGCACCGACACCGCGACCCTGGACAACCTCTCACTGCGCTATCCGGCCGATTGGGTGAACATGGCGGGAGAAGATCCCTTCGAGTTACTTCGCGTAGGCGAGCCTTTCGAGGTTGCGTCCTTCCCGGCCAGCGCCAGCGTGCGTCGGATGCCCGTCACCGAGGTCAGCACAACGGCTCAAACGCTGGGCGACCTGGCGCTCAAGTGGAGCAACAAACAGGTCGAGGCGCTCCTGGGTTATAAAGTGTTCAGCGTGGAGCCGGCCAAAGTGCAGGAGCAGGAAGCCGTGAAGATCGAATATGTCTACGTTGCGGAGCCGCCGATGGGTGGGCCGGACAGCATGCCGGTGATCGCGCGTGCCACCGACCTGCTTATGCGGCAGGGTGATACACTGACCGTCACGACTTTCTCCGCCGAAGCTGCAGCATTTGACGGCCTGGCGACGACCTGGGGGCGGATTCTCGCCTCGCTGAAGCTGAAGTAGAGGAGCAAACCATGAACCCACGTATGCGAACAACGGGCCTAGCGGTCCTTCTATTGTGCAGCCTGCTCCTCAGCCTGGTGAGCAGCCTGCCGGCTCAAGCGATGGACAAAAGCGTGAGGCAGCAGGTGTTACGCGCCTCGGTCAAGCTGATGACACCCTTCGATGCAGACCCTAACGGCGGCAGCCTGTGCTCCGGCACGATGTTGAACCAGGAGGGGTACATCCTGACCAACTTCCATTGCATCGGCTACGTCACCTCCGGCGGCACGGAGAGCGATCTGGAAAGCATGGGGCTGGAACCTGGCGATTTCTACAACAGCCGGGGCCTTTCTGTTGTCGCCATCACGGACGACGCGCGCCAGTTGCCCAAGCCGACTTACGTGGCCCAGGTAATGGCGAAGGATTCCGACCTGGACATCGCGGTGCTGAAGATCGTCGCCTACTACAACAGCAAGCAAAAGCTGCCGGCGACCCTCCCGGTGGTCTCCATTCCCCTGGCCGACTCGGATTCAGTGGAGACCCTGGATGAGGTGTTTGTGATCGGTTATCCGGGCATCGCCGGCGATTCGGTGACCGCCACCGAAGGCAAGATCTCGGGCTTCCTGGATGAGGATGGCGACAACCAGTTCGACTGGTTCAAGACCGATGTGCTGGTGAACCAGGGTAACAGCGGCGGCTCTGCCGTCAACGATAGCGGAGAGTTGGTTGGAATCCCGACCGCGCGCTTGCAGGACCAGGCCGGCAACGTCATCTACCTGATTCGGCCCACCAACGTCGCTGTGCCATACGTCAATAAGGCGATGAAAGCCGGCAGCAGCAGCGCTGACCTCGGTGAAGAATCGGCCGCGCCCGCGGCCGTGCCGGCCGGACAGAACATCGGCCCGATCACCTTCGGCAGCGGGTTCGATGATGCCAACGGCGTAACTGGCGCGGCAACCTCTTTCGCCAGCGGCATTGCCGAGGTGCACGGCGGCGTCCCGTACGACAGTATGCAGGCTGGCACGGCCTGGGGTTACACGTGGCAGCTTGACGGCCAGGACGCGACCGGCCAGGACAACCTGCGCTGGAAGTTCGGGACATCCGGGGTGCTGGATCTCTACCTCCGCGGCGAGGACGGCCTCTCGGACGGCGAGTACAATCTGCAGGTATTCCTGAAGGGTGCGTTGGTGCAAGAAGGACAGTTCACCGTCGGACAAAGCCAGGGAAGCCGCGCCCCGCAAAAACCGTCCGCCACCGAGGACACGGGGGTCGTTGTCTCCGGCACGATCATTGACAGCAGCACCCGCCGGGCGATCCAGGGCGCTTTGATCGTCTTCCTCTACCCTGGCGCCACGGTAGATGACTTCGATAACGATGATAGTAACGGCAAAGCGGATACGGTGATCTCCTACGGCAGCACAAATGCCAGGGGGTATTTCACCATCAATACGCCGCTGCCGCGGGGCGAGGTCTACAGCGTGATCGTCGGGGCTAAAGGGTACCAACGCATCGCGGTAGACGATGCCCTGGAAATCCTGGCAGACGATCCGGACCTGGTTGAACTGGACACGATCACTCTCGACCGACAGTAAGACTCCTGTCACCGGGAATTCCAAATGCACCCGGAATCGAGGCTTTAGCCGGTCTGGTGCATGGCTCCGAGGAGTCAGTAACCGGCTAAAGCCTCCGGTCCAGTACGGAAGCAAAGATCACCCGCCTATCCCTTTCAGGTCCACGATGAAAACATCCGGTTGGCACCAGATGCGCACCGGCGGCTCGGCCGACCCAACACCGGCGGTCACGAACAAGTGCGTAGCGCCGAAAACAAAATGCCCGTGATCGAAGCGCCGGCCGTAGTTTGACGGCACAACCAGCGGTCCCAGGCCAGGCACGCGCATCTGGCCGGCGTGGTAGTGGCCGGCAAAGATCGCCGTGTAGCCCAGGCCGCGCAGCGAGTAGATGTTGTCCGGCGTATGGGTCAACAACAGGCCCAGCTCGCCTGCTGCCGGCGGCCGCGGCAGTTGCGGCTTCGATGCCTGCTGCGGTAGCAACGCCTGCCGCGACCACGGCAGCTCGCAGCCGGCAACCCATACCGCATGACTGCCGTCAACCGCAATGCGCGTCCCGCCATCACCCAGCAGAGACACGCCCGCCGCGGCCACTGCCTCAGTTACCGCGACAGGGTCCGCCCAGTAGTCGTGATTGCCCAGGATGCCGAACGTTCCCAACCGGCCCTTTGCCAGAGACAACACGCCGGGCAATTGGTTGGCATATGCCGCGCAGGTAATGAAGTCGCCGGTAAAGAAAATCAGATCGGGCTGCGCGTCGGCGACACGCTGCATAACCCCTTCGTAGTACGCCAACGGCAAGTGGCTGTTGAGATGGAAGTCACTGACATGGGCGATGCGCAGCGCGGGACCGCGCCAGGCGGGCGTCGTGATGACATAGCGCCGCACGACAAGATCCGTGGTGGTTCGCGGCCGCTTCAGGCTGATCGGTGCGCCATCCTCGGCTACCGGCGCCATACCGCGATGACGCCAGCGCACCACCAGGCGCCTGACCTCGCCCAGCGCGGCCACCGCAAGCACTGACGCCGGGATCATCCAACCCCTGCCGGCCGCCAGATACCCTACTCCGCCTGAAACCACCACCGACAAAATGCCGCCAGCGCGCACAAGAAAACTCTTGTGGCGCGCGTCGTGCATCTGGATCAGGAGGCGGTTGAGCAGGAAGAGATAGGCGCATGCGCCTGCGGCCGTAAAAAGCAATACGCCTGGCATAGCATGGACGGCGCCGCCAAGAGCCTTCATCTCACACGAATCCGTGATTGACTGGCGCGACGGCCGGCTGGCAGCGAGGGCAGAAGTGGGTGCTGCGTTGCGTCACCCGAATGCGCTCGATCGGGACGCCGCAACGCGGGCAGGGCCGGCCGGGCTGGCCGTAGACGCGCAAACGGCTCTTGTAGGCGCCGTCCTGGCCGTAAGGAGTGCGGTAGTCACGCAACAGGGTGCCCCTTTGGTCGATCGATTCGAGCAAGACAGACCGGATGGCGACGTGTAGGCCGCGAATCTCGTCATCGGTCAGGCCGGCCGCAGGTCGCAAAGGGTGAATGCCCGACAAAAACAATGCTTCGTCCGCGTAGATATTGCCGATGCCCGCAACCACGCTCTGATCCAGCAGGACGGCCTTCACCGCCGTGCGGCGCTTGCGCAGGCGCTCGCCCAGCACCTCGGGCGTGAAGTCCCAATCCAACGGCTCAGGCCCCAGTTTGCCGGTGATCTCCGTTACATCGCGCACCAACCAGATGCGGCCGAACTTGCGCGCGTCGGTGAACAGCAGGTGCGCGCCGTCAGCCAGATCGAACCGGGCGCGGGTATGGCGGTCTTCCAGCACCGGACTGCCGGCCGGCGCCACCGTCAACTGGCCGGTCATGCGCAGATGGATAATCAACGTCTCGCCTGCATCCAGATGGATGAGCAGGTACTTGCCCCGGCGGCCGACATCGAACACGACGCGACCGGCCAGGCGCGCGTTCAGGTCCGCGGGGCCAGGGATGGCGAGGGTGCGGGGCCATAAGATGTGCGCCGCGGCGAAGCACCGGCCGATCAACTGCCCACGCAGGTCAGCGGCGATAGTCTCTACTTCAGGAAGTTCCGGCATCGAATAGGCTGCCTTTAAAAAGACAAAAGGCCGGCGAGCCCTCAGGAGAGGGCTCGCCGGCCTTCATGGTCACTTATGGCCGCGCGGCGTCAAGCATCGCGTCCCTGGGCAACGGCAGCAAGCCTTGCGCAGCGCCATTGATCCCACGCACCGTCAGCAACCAGCCTGTACCGGTGTCGTGCCGGCTGACAAACTGCGTGTCCGACACCCAGCGTGGGTCAACAAAGCTGACCGAGGTGCCCAGGCGCTGTGGCGCCTGATCGACCGCGCCCAGATATGTCTGGTAATCGTCCTGGTACAGGAAGTGCACGGAATCGGGCGACCAGGTCATGAATACGCCGTTCTTGACCGCAGCATAGCGGCGCTCGTTCGCGCCATCAGCGTCCGCCAGGTATAACTCACCATCTTCCATGCTGCCGGGCGTGATGCGCATGTAAGCAAGCCGCCTGCCATCGGGCGACCAGGCCACCTGGGACGCATCGATCGAGCCCATTTCCTGCGCCTTACCGGTCACATCCACCTTGTACAGGGCCGTGCCGTAAAGTCGGCCGGCCGCAAGCGAATCGGAGATCGGGACGGCAGCCCATAACGCGCTGCTATCGGGCAGCCACGCCACCTGGGTGTCGTAGCTTAGGCTGGCCGGAATGCCAGAGAAACTCAAGGCGAGGCGCCGATTCCTGCCATCAGCACTGACCAGGTACAGATTCCCGCGAGGATCGGTCTCGGTGCCGTACTCCAACAGCGCAAACTGCGCCCCATCGGGCGAGTAGTAGGGCCGGTAGGCGCGCCCCAACGGCGTCAGATACCGCAGCGCGCCGGTCGTCACATCCAGCTCCCACAACTCCACTACCGCCTGAGCGTCAGGCGCGGTCGGAGAAGGCGCCTGAACGATATTGAGCGCCAATGCCAACCGGCCCGGCACCCAGCGCACGTCCTGCAAACGCCGCTCGGTGTGCAGCGCGTCCAATCCTTCCCGGGAGAGCTCGCTCTCGTTCAGCAACAACTTGGGTGCGCCGCCTCTCCAGGCCACGCCCCACAACTCCATAGTGCCCTGTCGCTGCGTGCGATAGACGACATATGTCCCATCGGAAGAAAGCAGCGGCGTGTTGAGCGTCTCCCCTGTCGCAAGCTGGCGCACGCCGTTCAACCCATCCACGGCCCACAAGGCCTCCAGATCGGCATAGACCAGGCGCGCCGAGGTCAGCAAGCTGTCCGCAGGCGGTACGATGGCCGGCATCGGCTCCGGGGTCAACAGCTCCGGCCGCAAAACGGGTTCAGCGCTGGCGCCGCCCATCCCGAACGCCTTGGCGCTGGGAGCCGTGGTCGATTCCGGCTCAGACGGCGCCCTCGCGATCATGGCCGCCTCCGGTGTCGCGGTTGGCGCCATGCCGCGCGCTGCCGGCTGGCTCATTTGCGGCAAAGCTTCCGTAGCCTGCGGTTGCCCCATTCCAGGTGCAGCAGCAACGGCGACCTCTGCTGACGCATCAGCAGCAGGCATGTTGGCCGCGGCCTCGGCAGTCGTTTGCTCCCCCGCCTCGGTTGCAGCAGCCGCCATGATCGATGGCTGCTCCTCGGTTGGGACAGGCGCAGGGGCTGCGGCCGCAGGGGCCGCAGGCTGCTCAGCCGGAGCCACAACCTCTACTTCCTTGGCAGCCGGCGCCGCCGTAGGTGCTGAGCGCGCCACAGAGCCGCTCGGCGTGGCTGCCGGCTGGCGCAGCATGGTAACAGCCACTACAGCCACCAGCGCAATCGCGGTCACTGCACCCAAACCGCGCGCCAGGCCGCCGAGCCATACGGACTTTGGCTCAGGCCGCCGCACGCCAATGCTGGCTTCGCTGAGAGTAAACGCGTGAGGCACAGCGACGCGCGGCAGCGCGTGCAACAACGCCGCCGTCCGGCGCAAGCTTTCCAGCTCACCCCGACAAGCAGCGCATGTGCGCAGATGGCTCTCCACGCGAACGCGTTCGGCCGGGCTTACCTGGTTATCCAGGAAAGCAGATAGCATTTCGGCGCGAATGTGCGCCTGCTCCGGCCTACCAAATATCGATTTCATCGGCATCTTCTTAACTTTTTCATGCTTATGGTTGCGATCAGCAGCCCACTAGCTGTCACTGAGACGATACTGAGCGGGCAAAAGTTCCTGGTGGGCAAGCAGCAAATCGCGCATCCTGGCGCGCGCCCGGCTGAGCCGCGATTTGACTGTCCCCAACGCCGTACCGGTGGCATCGGCAATCTCCTGATAATCCAATCCTTCGATATCGGCCAGAACCAGCGTTGCGCGCTGATCGGGCGGCAGTTGTTCAATGGCATCCCGAAGCACCCCGGCCAACTCCTGGCGTAACACGTGTGCATCGGGGCGTTCCCCCATGTCGATCAGCCAGGGGTTATAGTCGGAGTCCTCTTCTTCATCATCATTTTCGAGTGAGACGGTGGGACGACGCTGCCGGGCGCGGAGTGCGTCATAGCAGGTATTGGTGACGATGCGGAGCAGCCAGGCCTTGAATGAGCCGCCGCGGTACTGATTGACCCGCTGATACGCCTTGACGAACGCGTCCTGGGTGGCGTCTGAAGCCAGCTCACCATCCCCGACGACACGATAGGCGACGTTGTACGCCAGGCTCTGGTAATGCAGGATGATCTGATTGAAAGCGGGCAAGTGGCCCCGCTGCGCGGCCGCGATCAGGGCAGCCTCGTCATACGGCTGCCGGCCGGGGGGAGTCGGCCGCGTAGGGCGGTCACTCCAGCCTTGGCTATCAGTAAATGCGAATAGAACGAGCTTAACCCAATGCACGACGCGCATGATCTGCAACTGCGCTCCGCTGAGCCTTCTTTGCCTGCACGCTGTTTCACTTAGCATATCTTCAACCGGTTGCTCTTTGATGCAAAGAACAGATTTGACGGACACCCCGTTTTCGGGTATACTCGCCTATTGCCAAAGCCGAAGTGGCGGAACGGTATACGCGATGGTCTCAAACACCATTGGAGGTTGCTCCTTGTGGGTTCGAATCCCACCTTCGGCATCATATCCTTTCTTTCATAGCGCCGGCGCTGTGACAAATCCGTTGAATGCCGGTGCGGCCCATGTGATGGCATTATAGCAGTGTTTTTCGATTCAATCCAAAGCCTGCACTGAGACACATGGGAACTGACCAAACGCTCATAGTATCAGGCAAGCCTTCGGCTAAGCCGCAGATTGCATCAGCGGCAAAGGCGCCTGAGTCCTGGCAACGACATCACTCTATGCACATGAACCACCCAAAGCCCGGCGGCTTACGGGCACGAATCCGCCAAGCCGGACTGCCGGGCCTCCTGGCCTTGTGCATCCTATTTGCCGTCGCAGTGGCCGGCACGGGATGTACGCGCTCCGCAGACAACACCAGTTCATCCGCCTCTGATCGGGAAGCGAAGCTGAGACAGATCGCCTCGGACTATGCACGCTCCGAGGACTTGACGCTGGCGCAAGCCGCGCTCGATCAGCTTGGCGTGGCGAACCCGGGCCAACTGCTGCTCTCCCTGACAGAGACAGATATCAGCGCGGGCCGCAGCCGAGACGAGATCGAACCGCTGGCGCAGTTGGTCGACGCCTTGGGGATACACAGCCCGAAGCTTGTCGCCTATCTGGCGCCCACCGCGACGCCGACCGCGACCCCGGTCCCGCCGACCGCCACCGCGCTGCCGCCGACCGCGACCCTGCTCCCGACGGCCACGTCCAGGCCGCTCACGCCCACACCGCAGCCCACCGTAACGCCCCCGGCTGAGCCGCAGCAAGCGCGCGTGGTTGCCACCAGCAGCGTCAACCTGCGCAGCGGGCCGGGGCGGGCATATCCCGTGGTAGGGCAGATGCGGGCCAACCAGGAGCTGGCGATCATCGCCCGCAATGCCAGCGGCGACTGGTGGCAATTGGACTGGGGGGGCCAGGGACAGGCTTGGGTTGCAGGCACGGTCGTGAGCGTGCTCGGGCCCATCGACACGGTGCAGGTGGCGCAGAACATCCCGACGCCGCCGCCACAGCCCACCGCGACCCCACGACCGACCGCCGGACCAACCGCGACGCCAAAACCGTCGACAGCCTTCGTGGTCAAGAGCGTCATCGTGCGGCCCGTGAACCAGGATTCTCAGCGCTGCGAAAGCGGCGAGCACAATATCTTTGTTACGGTGATCGATCCGGCCGGCAACCCGCTGGACTATGTGCGCGTACGTGAGATTTGGCGAGCGCAGCAAGGAGCACAGGATGGAATCCTGGTGACCGGCGCTCAGGGCAAAGGTCCCGGCCGGGTCGAATTTGATCTTTATGCCAACGGCGGCGGGCAGCTCGAAATCGTAGACGAAGCCAATAACCCAATCAGCCCGCAAACTCGCGGCATGAGCGCCAACCTGCCCGATTGGGATCTTTTCCTGGCAGCCGGCTACTGCAACTGCAAGCCCTACCCCGACGTTGATAGCTGTCATGCCGGGTGGGAAGCGCGACACTTCCAGAATTATCCTATGAGTCACTATGTGTACGAGGTCGTCTTCCAGCGCACCTACTAGCACTTGTGTGTCGACCTGGCAAGGGAGAATGTGACGTGAAAGAATCTATGATGGAAAACACCCCGCTGTTCTCAGTACTTACCGAAGAACAGCGCGCCGTCGTCGCCGAACGAATGAGTTCTGAGACGCGGCGCAGCGGTGACACGATCTTCATGCAGGGACGTCCTGCCACCGCGCTGTACCTGCTCAAATCCGGTTGGGCCCGCCTGCTGACCGATCAGTTTGCGGTGTTGGCCAACCTGAGCGCAGGCAGCCTGCTCGGCGATGCCGATGTGATCACGGGGCGCAACTACAGCACTTCAGCCGAAGCTGCCACCGACCTGGCGCTGTGGGCGTTAAGCGCAAACGATCTCAAGGCCATCATCAGCGATTATCCCGAAATCGGCCGCTCACTGAAGCGCGCCCTGGGCGTCAGCGAAGACCAATCGCTCGTGCGGCATCTGCGCCGTGTGGAACTGCTGGCCGGGCTGAGCTCCGAACAGTTGCACGAGGTGGCCGGTTATCTGCGGCCCGAGCACTTCACCGCCGGTCAGGCCATCTATCGCCGCGGCGGCGAAGGTGATACGCTCTACCTCATGGATCAGGGACAGGTGCAGATCGCAGGACCCACCGGCACCCTGGCAACCGTGGGATCGGGCGAAAGCTTCGGCGAAGGCGGCTTCCTGACCGGCGAAACACACGCCACCGAGGCCACGGCCCTGACCGACGCCACAGTTTGGCTGCTGGGCCGCGACGACTTCGAAGGCCTGGCTCTGCGCTTCCCGATCCTGGCGCTGAACCTCAGCCGCATGGTCAGCCACAAACTGCGCGAGCGCACCCTGCGCGCGGCCGCGACGGTACAGGTCGTCCAACCCGGCGCGACGGTGCAGGTCGTCCAGCCTGCCGTGCCTGCTGCGGCGCCTTTGGTCGAAATCAACCGCGCGGCCGATTCTGCAACCTCCTGGTGGAAAGCGCGCAGCACGGGCGCCAAGTTCCGGCTGATCGCGCTCATCGTGCTGCTGCTCTGGCTTGCGTTCGCCTCCGGATCGGCTGTGATTCGCTCTCTGCTCTCACAATCGGCCGGCCCCGGCCTGTCTAGCACGGTCGGTAAGGTCAATATCAGCGAGCGCACCATGCTGGTGGCGCTGGCCGCCGACCTGCCGATCGACGTGACGCCGACCTATACGCCGTGGCCCACTGAGACGCCGATCCCGACGGCGACTTTCACGCCCACCGCGACGCCGACTGAGACACCGATCCCGACGGCAACCTTCACGCCGACGCCTGTGCCAACCGATACACCCATGCCGACCAACACGCCGAGGCCGCAGCGTCTGGCCTCCGCGAGGACGTCGACCTCAGCCGTTCAGGCTGCTGCGCCGGTGGCGGCCCCTTCGGTCAAGTACTCTCTGATCGAGATGCGCCGCTTGAGTCCCTGCGAAAACCGCGGCATGCACAACATCTTCATCAAAGTGGTTGATGCGGCCGGCAATCCGGTGGATGGCGTGACCCTGGTGCAGGCGCCATCCGGCCAGCCCGGCAACGTGCTTGACAAGATGGTTTCGGGCACCAAGGGGCCTGGCCTGGCCGAGTTCGTCATGTGGAAGAAGGCCGAATACGGTGTTTACATCTCCGAAGATGGCGTCAATCCCACGAGCAGCGATATCGCCCAGCCCGTTCACGCCAACTTCACCGATGAGGCAACCTGCTCCGATGGCGGGGGCGGCAACACCCTCTTCCACAACTCCTTCAGCCTGGTGTTCAAGAAGAACTTCTAGTCTGCGCACCTGGGCTTCTACTCGCTGAAGATCAAAAGGATGGCCCCGGAGGTCCCGGGGGCATCCTTTTTTTGTCGCCCCGCCAGGGTGCTATAATAGACGCCAAACACAGCATGAACTACGAAATCAGTCACACAAAACAAAGGCGCGGCAATGGCATCTCTTGAGAGCCTCCTCGGCGCTACACTGAACACGGGCCTGACTGCCGTCGGGAAGCTTCGGCTGCCTGCACGGCGCGGCAAGGTGCGCCTGGCCGGCCTCTCCGCGCCGGTTGAGGTCATTCGTGACCGCTGGGGCGTGCCCCACATCTACGCCGGGAACGTGCGCGACCTGCTGTTCGCCCAGGGCTTTGTGCACGCCCAGGACCGCCTGTGGCAAATGGATTTCCAGCGCCGCCTGGCCGCGGGCCGGCTGGCAGAGGTGCTGGGGCCGGCTGCGCTGCCATCTGATCGTGGGATGCGCATCTTGGGGCTGCGCCGCGTCGCCGAAGTGGAAGTGGGGCTGCTGAGCAACGACGCACGCGCGGAGATGACAGCGTACTCGGCCGGCGTCAACGCATGCATCGCGCATCAACCGCTGCCGGTCGAGTTCGGTCTGTTGCGCTATCGCCCTGAGCGCTGGACGCTCGTGGATTCGCTCTCGTGGGCCAAGGTGTTATCATGGAATCTGTCGGCCAACTGGGAAACGGAGTTGCTGCGCGCGGCGTTGATTGAACGGCTCGGCCCGGCGCTGGCGGCTGAACTGGAGCCGCCGCCGCCTCGCTGGCCTACGGTCATGCCTTCAAAAGGACAACCGCAACTCGCAGTCAATCCAGGCGCCTCGAACCCCGTGCGGAGTGCACCCGGCCAAAGGACTCCCGACCAGGCAGGCGAGGCTGCGGATCTTCCGCCATCCGGCTCGGCTCTGGGGAGCAATAACTGGGTTGTAGCCGGCTGGCGCTCAATAACCGGCATGCCGCTGCTGGCCAACGACATGCACCTGGCCATGGGTGCACCCGCGATCTGGTACGAGAACCATCTGGTGGTGACAAACAACGGAGGTGCAAATCCTGCAACTGCGCTCGGCTGCTCTGAGGATGATTTTGGAAGCATCCTGAGCGGAGCCGGGGGAGGGGCCCCGGCGCAGTCGAAGGATGCGGCCCTGCCCGAGGGTGATCTTGACATCACCGGCGTAACCCTCCCGGGCATTCCCTATGTCGTGGCCGGGCATAACGGGCATGTCGCGTGGGGCTTCACCAACGGCTACCCGGATGTGCAAGACCTGTTTATGGAACGAATGCGGCGGACAGACGATGGCCGCGTGCAATATCAGGTGGCTGACGAGTGGCTGAACGCTGAGGTGCGCCAGGAGGTGATCCGGGTCAAGGGCGGCGAGCCGGTCACCGAGGAAGTCATCGTCACCGGCCATGGCCCGATCATCAACGCCTTGGCGATCGGTTTGGCTGCCGCGCTCACGCCCTCGCTCGGTCCCAGCCAGGCCGGGCCGGACGATGCCGCCGACCCGACCGCTGCGCTCCGCTACCCGCTGGCGCTGCGCTGGACCGCGTTGGAGCCGGATCACATCATCCACGCGCTGCGCGCCATGAACCGGGCTCGCTCGTGCACCGAGTTTGGAGAAGCACTTCGGGATTGGTCCACGCCGGTGCAAAACGCCGTCTACGCCGACACCCAGGGCAACATCGCCTACTCATATCCCGGCCGCGTGCCGATCCGGGCGCAGGGGGACGGCCGCGTTCCTGCCCCCGGCTGGACCGGGGAACACGAGTGGCTGGGCTATGTGCCGTTCGATGAATTGCCCCGCCAGTTCAACCCGGCCAGCGGCTACATCGCGTCCGCCAACAACCGCGTGGCCGATGCTTCCTTCCCCCACTTCCTGAGCCACGATTTCGCCACGGGTGACCGGGCTGAGCGCATTATCGAGTTGCTCGCTCACCGGCCGCAGGCCGATGTAGACTTCTTCCGCCAAATGCAGTTCGACCAGGTGTCGTCCAGCATGCGCACGGTGGCCGGTTACCTGGGCCAGTTGAAAGCCGATGAGGCCGATCTTGCCGCGGTGGTGGCGTTGGTCCGGCGCTGGAACGGCCGGCTGACCGCGGACAGCCCCGCCGCGACCATCTGCAAGGTCTTCAGCCGGCTGATGATGCAGACGATCCTGGAACACAAGCTGGGAGATCTGGCCGGGCGTGCGCTGGGGCGAGGACCTACCCCGGCGCTCCAGGAGTGGAGCTTCTTTTCCCAGCGGACCTGGGAATGGCTGCTGCACATTTTGACCTTGCCGCACTCCGGCTGGTTCGACCTCGGGCACGGCGAACAGCGCGACGATGTGATGCGCATTGCCCTGCGCAGTACGCTGGCTTACTTGCGCGGCCGGTTGGGGCCTGCCCGGCCGCCGCACTTCGAGGCCTGGGCCTGGGGGCGGCTGCACACCATCACTTTCGCGCACATCGCTGGCCGCATCCCCGCGCTTTCACGCCATTTCAATCGCGGCCCCTTTCCCCTGGGGGGTGATGGCAGCACCATCTGGGCCACCGGCAATGGGCTGACCCCTGCCGACAGCACGGGCGTGGTCGGCCCGCCGTTCCGTTTCATAGCCGACCTCGGTGATCTGGATCACTGCCTGGGGCTGCTGGTCCCGGGCAACTCAGGCCGGCCGGGCAGCCGGCATTACGACGACCAGATCGACGCGTGGTTCAGCGGGGATTACCATCCGATGCTTTACGCGCGGCAGGATGTGGAACGCGAAGCAACAGCGAGACTGTCAATGCAGCCAAAGCCGCAGCGCGCATAGCGTCAGCGGTGACGCGCCATTTAGCGCCGTGTCAGACCCCAAAAAACGCCAGCGCCGCGCCCGCCAACAGCGCGGTGCTGGCTGCGTCCGGCCCGTCCGTCACCCTCATCAGCACCCCTGACAGCAGCAGCCCTGTCGCGAGAATGCCCCATGTTAGCCGGTCAACCGAACGCTCCAGCCGGTAAAAAGCCTTCGCGGCGTCGGGCGACAGCGCGTTGCGGCTGACCAACTCCCCGCGCTCGGCCTGGGTGAGCAGACGGTCCAGCCGGGCCGGGAGCTGCCAGGCCAGGCGCGCCAGGTCGCCCACCTCGCCCAACCAGGTGTGCCATTCGCGCCCTAACTGGTCGCCGACCATGCGCTCCGCAAAGGGCAGGGTGGCTGCCCAGGGATCGAAATCAGCATCCAGCGCACTCGCCATCCCCGACAGGATGGCCACCGCGCGCACGGCAAACAGCATATCGGTGGGAAACTGAAAGGGCATCTCGAAGACCAGATCGCGGTATTCGAGGATCAGAGCCTGCGCCTGGTGCATTGCAGCGCCCGAAAGCTTGCCAATGGACACCCCGCCGAAGCGCGCGAGCAGCGTCTCGTGCAGCTCCTCGATCCGCTTTCGATCGGCGCTTGGCAGCAGCACGCCCGAATCGATATATGCTTGCACCATCATGTGGGCGTTGCGCGTGCCCACGGCGATCACGTAATCTCGCAAGCTGGCGCGCAGCCGGTCAGGGATCACCGCCACCATGCCGAAATCCACGAAAATGATCTGAAAGGGCGTCGACGAACCGGCCTCGGCGCCGGGATCGCGCGGCAGGGGGTATACGAAGAGATTGCCCGGATGGGGGTCGGCATGAACGAAATGATGGACGAAGATTTGCTCCAGATAGATATCGTAGAGCCGGCGCGCGACCTCTGCGCGGCTGATGCCGGCAGCTTCGATGGCGCTGAAGTCATCGATCTTGATGCTGGCGACGTTCTCCAGGGTCAGCACGCGCCGCGTGGTGTACTCCTGGAAAACGTCAGCAATATAAACGCCGCGATCAGCGGCGAAATTGGCCGCAAAACGGTCGGCGTTTCGCCCCTCGGCCACAAAATCGAGCTCGGCGCGGGTGGTGGCCGAGAACTCATTGAAAAGCCGGTCCAGGTCGATGCGGTGGCTGATGGGTCGATACCACTTCAGCCAATTGATGGCCAGGCGCAGCGCGGCCAGGTCGGTGACCACCAGCCGCTCGATGCCGGGCCGCTGCACCTTCACCACGACTTCCTGGCCGTCTTTCAGCCGCGCAGCGTGCACCTGCGCCAGTGAGGCGGCCGCAACAGGCGCTGGAGCAAACCAGGGGAAGACGTCATCCACCGGCCGGCCAAACTCGGCAGCGACAAGCGCCCGGATATCCTCCGTTCGCTCCGCGGGCACTTCGTCCTGCAGGCCCTTCAGTTCATTCGTAACCACAGGCGGCAAGACATCCACCCGAATGCTCATGAACTGGCCCAGCTTGATCAGCACCCCGCCGTTGGTCACTGCCAACCGGCGAAAACGGTGCGCGTATGCGCGCCATCTCGACAAGTTCGTCCTGCGGACATAGCCGCGACAGCCCGGCACGCGGCCCAGGATGAGATTCCAGCCGATGAACGAGAGGAATGCCCGTGCAAAAAAGGACACCACGCGCAAATATCGCCCGCGGTCGAGAGGGACAGCGGCAGGCAGCGACGCGGCAGGCGCGGTGAGATCCGCTAGATCGGGCAGGGCGGGCAAACGGGTCTTCTTGGGAGACTCGCGCCGGTTTCGGCGCCCGATGGGGCTGCTCGTGCTGGCCTCATCGGGGATCATCGTATCAGCGCTATCGACCGTGGCACTGTCGATGTTGGGATTTGTGGGCATCCCTTCGATCCTTGCCTGTCAACGCCTCTCGGCCAAATAGGTGAAGAAACCAGCCCGGCGCAGCGCCTTGAGCGTCAGACCACCCAATAGCCCGCCGAGAGCGCCGAAGATGATGTAGCTAACCAGCGAGCGGGCCAGGCCCAACCTGAACATTGTACTTGTCCTGACAGGCGTGTCAATCCGGCGCCCAACGCCCCATCGTTTGACATTCACTCTCAGATAACTATAATCTCATCGATATGGATATACAGTTATAACATGTTTCGGAGCGATGAACAATAGACACCTTTTGGCAAGGCATCACCCAGGCAATCCAGCTCATCCTACAACGCGATCCTGCCCTGGTCGAGATCGTTCTGTTGTCACTCCGCGTCTCCGGTATCGCGCTGCTCTTCAGTACGATGATCGGGATCCCTCTCGGCGCGGCGCTCGGCCTCAGCCGCTTCATCGGACGTCGGCTCGTCATCGCTTTGCTCTACACGGGCATGGGGTTTCCGCCGGTGGTAGTGGGTCTATTCGTCTACCTCTTGTTATCTCGCAGCGGCCCGCTGGGCAGCCTCAATTCAGAATTCATCCCGCAGCTCTTCACCCCCGGCGCCATGGTGGTTGCCCAGACGATCATTGCGTTCCCGCTGGTCGCCGGTTTCACCATGGCGGCGGTGATGGGCGTAGATCCCGGATTGCGCCAACAGGTGCGCTCGCTGGGCGCCACAAACTGGCAGACAACACTGGAGGTGCTGATTGAGGCCCGCATCGGTGTGATCGTCTCCTTGATCGCGGGATTCGGCGGCATCATCTCCGAGGTGGGTGCGGTCATGTTAGTGGGCGGCAATGTGGAAGGCCGGACGCGCGTACTGACCACGGCGATCGTCCTTGAGACGCGACAAGGGAACTTCGACCTGGCGCTGGCCATCGGCATCATCCTGCTGTCTATCGCGTTTATCATCAACGTACTCATGCTGCGGCTGCAAGGGAGGACGTTCGACCAATGAGCGACGCCACACCCGCGGCCGCCTGCTACACCCTGGCCGCACTGACGAAATCCTACAACGGCCGGCAAGTCGTAGCCGTGGATGCCCTGACGATCAACCGCGGCGAGGTGTTCGCGCTGGTGGGCCCGAGTGGCTCGGGCAAGAGCACACTCCTGCGCTTGCTTAACTTCCTGGAGCCGCCTACATCCGGGACCATCACGTTCGGGAGTGAGACTTTCAGCCCGGCACAAGATGTGCCGCTGGTTACTCGCCGCCGCGTGACGACCGTGGCCCAGCGCCCCATCTTGCTCAACCGGAATGTGGCCGACAACGTGGCATTCGGCTTGCGGCTGCGTGGCGAACACGATGCGCAGAACCAGGTGCAGGCCGCGCTGGAACGAGTGGGGTTAGGGGCGCTGGCAAAGCAGCAGGCCCGCACCCTTTCCGGAGGCGAGGCGCAGCGCGTCGCGCTGGCCCGCGCGATGGTTATCCGGCCCGATGTCTTGCTGTTGGACGAGCCGACGGCCAATCTTGACCCCTACAACGTGAGCACCATCGAGGACACCGTTCGCACGCTGAACCACGAACATGGCACCACATTGGTGCTGGTGACGCACAACATCTTCCAGGCCAAGCGATTGGCACACCGCGTGGCATTGATCCTGGAGGGACGCCTGATCGAGGTCGCGGCTAACCGCGCCTTTTTTGACACGCCCCAAGACCCGCGCACTGCCGCTTTCGTGCGCGGGGAAATGGTATATTAGCAAACTCATCACATCCAAGGAGGAAAAGATGTCCAAACGAGCGTTCTCTCTCTTAACCGTCCTGCTCATTGTCGTCACCCTGGTGACCGCATGCGCGCAGCCGACAGCAGCCCCTGCTGCCCCCGCAGCCACGCAGCCGCCGGCCGCTCAAGCCGAACCCACCAAGGCGCCCGAACCAACCAAGGCGCCTGAGCCGACCGCCGTTCCGGAGCCGACCAGGGTGCCGGGCGACCTGGTCCTCGCCACCACCACTAGCACCGCCGACTCCGGCCTGCTGGACTTCATCCTGCCTGACTTCGAGCAGAAATCCGGGGCCAAGGTGGGCGTCGTCGCCGTCGGCTCCGGCCAGGCGATCGAAATCGGCACTAAGGGCGATGCGGATGTGCTCCTGGTTCACAGCCGCGCCGCAGAAGACAAGTTCGTAGCCGACGGCTTCGCCAAAGAACGTTTCGACGTGATGTACAACGACTTCATCATCGTCGGCCCGAAAGAAGACCCGGCCAAGATTGCGGGTATGGAGAAGGCCAAAGACGCGTTCAAGGCAATCATGGATGCCTCCTCGCCTTTCGTCAGCCGCGGCGATAAATCGGGCACGAACACCAAGGAATTGAGCGTTTGGAAGTCACTCAGCATCACCCCCACTGTCGAGATGAAGTGGTACAACAATATCGGCCAGGGCATGGGCGACACCCTGCTGTTTGCGAATGAATCTCAAGGCTACACCCTGGCCGACCGCGGCACTTACCTCTCGATGCGCGATAAGCTGCCGGGCCTGACCATCCTGGTGGGCGGCGAAAACCTGGCCGAAAACAAGGACAAGGCTCTGCTTAACCCCTACGGCGTGCTGGCCGTCAACCCCGAGAAGCATCCCGACGTTAAGGCCGATCTGGCTGCCAAATTCATCGACTGGCTGCTCTCAGTCGAGACCCAAAAGATGATCGCCGGCTACGGAGCTGACAAGTTCGGCCAGCCGCTGTTCTACCCCAGCTCGGCGCAGTATCTGGCTGCTCAGCAGGCGGCTGCGTCGACCGGCCAAACCACCGCGGCCGCGCTGAAAATCACTGGCAAGGTTGGCAAAGAGATGGGTTGGCCCGAGGCAGACGTCCGGGCGATGAAGACCCTCGACGTACAGTCCACCAACAGCAAGGGTGAGACTGCCACCTACACCGGTGTGCTGCTCAGCGACCTGTTGGCGTTGGCTGCTCCGGCTGCTGATGCCACGACGATCGAGTTCGTGGCGGACGATGGCTACGCTGCCGAGACCTCGCTGGCCGACGTGCTGGCCTGCAAAGACTGCATCGTCTCGTTCCGCAACAACGGTGGGTTCAGCACGGTGCTGCCCGGCTTCGCCAAGAACCTGCAGGTGAAGGGCGTGGTGGAGATCAAGGTCAAGTAACACCGGATTCGCGGGGCGGGGTGAGCATCTGAGGAATGAACATCCCCAGATGCTCGCCCCGCCGCACCTGACTCTCCTGCACTCCAAAACCACCGGCACAGATGCCGCCCTCACACCAACGGAGGATCTTCCAATGAAGCGTTCGGCCCTTATGTCTCTTCTGTGTCTCTCGTTGCTCCTCGTTCCACTTGCGCTCGCCGGCTGTGCACCCGTACCTTCGCCCGCAGCGGCGCCGACTGCGCTCCCGCCGGCTGCCACAGCCATCCCGGCCGTTGCAGCCCCGGCGCCGCAGCCGATCCTGGAAGTCGTCGGGCCAGCCGGATCCAAATCACTGACCCTGGATGACATCATGGCGCTCGCCGTCATTGAAGGCGAAGCAGGCTCCAAGAGCAGCACCGGCAAGATTACGCCGCCGGTGCCACATCGAGGCGTTAGCCTGTTGACCCTTGCCGAGTTAGTTGGCCCCTTGGGTCCCGACATGGGGGTCAACGTGGTCGCCAAGGACGGCTATGCCATCACCTTCTCCTTCGATCAACTGACCCAGGGGACGTTCATCGCCTATGATCCTGCCACGGGTGATGAGCTGCAATCGCCTGGCAGCTTGACCGCCATGTTAGCCTTCGAACGAGAAGGCCAACCGCTGGCTGAGGACAGCGATGGCGCTTTGCGCGTGGTGATCATCAGCCCGAAACGCGATCAGGTGACTGATGGCCACTGGTCGGTGAAATGGGTGACCAAGCTAGAGGTCAAGCCGATGGTGGCTGACTGGACAGTGGCCTTGAAGGGCGGCATCGAGGCGACGCTCGATCGCGCCACCTTCGAGTCGTGCGTGGGATGCCACAAAGCCACCTGGACCGATGAGAAGGCCCAGGTGTGGACGGGCGTCCCGCTGTGGCTGCTGATGGGTTATGCAGACGACGAAGTCAAACACCAGGGCCCGGCGTTCAACGAGGCGCTGGCGCAGACGGGCTACAAAGTTGAGGTCGTGGCAAAGGACGGCTACACAGTCAGCCTCGATAGCGCACCCCTGGCCCGGCAGAACGACGTCCTGGTGGCTTCGCTGGTCAACGAGAACCCGCTGCCCGACCCATACGCCCCGCTGCGGCTGGTCGGCGCTTCTCTGAAGAAGGGTGAGATGGTGGGCGCCATCGGCGAGATCGATCTCAAGCTCAACGGAGCAAACGCCGCCTCACAGCCCACAGAGGCTCCGAAACCAACTGAAACACCAGAGCCGGCCGCTGCACCCGCACAAGCCGCGGCCGCCGTGACGGGCGATCTGGTGGTCATCGGCGCGGTAGAAAAGCCGTTAGGCCTGACCGAAGCCGACCTGCGCGGGTTGCAGGTGGTCAAGATCACCGCCGAGCACCCGAAATCGGGGGCGGCGGAGTACGAGGGGGTGCGCCTGAACGATTTGCTGGCGCTTGCCGTGCCGGCCGGGACCGCCACGAAGATCGTCTTCACTGCGGCGGACGGCTATGCATCCGAGGCCGCGCTCGCCGATATCCTCGGCTGCACCGACTGCCTGATCGCCTTCACGAACACGCCGGGCAAGTTCAAGCTCGCCATGCCCGGCCTGTCCAGTGGCCTGTGGGTGAAGGAAGTAAACCAGATCGAGCTCAAGTAAGCAGGGAGACTCACGAATGCGCAGGCCATGGTCCATCGGGCTCATCCTTGCGGCAATAGCCCTGCTCGTGATCGGCTGTGAAACGTCGGCGCCGCCCCCTGCACCGAGCGCGGCGCCGGCCACGGTCACCTCAACCTCATCCCGGACTCCGCTCGTCGTGTTCGCGGCGGGCAGCCTGATCGCACCGTTCGACGCGCTGGAAGCCGCCTTCGAAGCGCAGTATCCGCAGATCGACGTGCGCGCCGAGTATCACGGCAGCATCCAGGTCATCCGCCACGCCACCGAGCTGCATGAACCCATCGACGTGGTTGCGACAGCGGACGCCTCGCTGATTCCGATGCTAATGACGGGCGTCATCGATCAGGAGACGGGCGCCCCCTACGCCGACTGGTACATCCGCTTTGCCAGCAACCGGCTGGCGTTGGCCTACAACCGGAACAGCAAATACGCCGCCGAGCTGACGGCCGACAACTGGCCGGAGGTGCTGGCCCGGCCCGATGTCAAAGTGGGGATCGCAGACCCACGCTTTGACGCGGCCGGCTACCGCGCGCTCATGGCGGTTGCGCTGGCGCAGGAACGTGCGCAGCGCTACACCTACTTCTCTGCCTTGTTCAAGGACCAATTCACCCGTCCGGTGACGATCTTCCTGGACGATGAGCTGGCAACGATCACCGTGCCCGAGGTGTTGGAGACGCGCACCGGCGCGCACATTGTGCTGCGCGGGGCCAGCATCCAACTGGTGGCGCTGCTGGAGTCCGGGGATCTGGATTACGCGTTCGAATACGAATCGGTGATCCGCCAGCACGGGCTGAACATGTTAGCCTTGCCTGATGAAGAGAACCTTGGGTCCGCCGAGCATGAGGCAACCTACAATCACGTCCAGGTCAATCTGGACTTCCAACGCTTTGCCACGGTGAAACCCAAGTTCCGCGGGGAACGGATCGGCTATGGGATCACGATCCCCGCGAACGCGCCGCACCCGGCGGAAACCGCCCGGTTCATTGCCTTTCTCCTTGGCCCGGAAGGACGTGCCGTCATGGAGGCGAACTACCATCCCATGTTCGAGGCGCCCCAGGCCGACGGTTGCGAGAACATGCCCGCAGCGCTGCAGGCGTTCTGTCACCCTGCGAGCACGCCGTGAACCGGCGCTCAGCGCTCGATGTCTTCTTCAGCCTGGCAGGCGGCGCGCTGCTGATCTTCCTGGCCGCGCCGCTTGCCAGCACCCTCTTTGCTACCACGCCGACCTCATTTAGGGACACCCTCCGCGACCCGGAGGTGCTCAACTCGATCCGGTTGACCTTTCTGGCCGCGCTGGCCGCGGTGATCTTCGGCCTGGTCACCGGCGTGCCGTTGGCCTATCTGCTCGCACGCCGATCCTTCCCCGGCAGGCGGCTCGTGCAAGCGTTCATTAATCTCCCCCTGGTGATCCCGCACACGGCGGCAGGCATCGCCTTGCTGATGGTCTTCGGCCGGCGTGGGTTACTCGGGCGCGCCTTCGCGCCGATCGGCATCACCTTCACCGACACCGTCTGGGGCATCGGCGTGGCGATGGCGTTCGTGGGCCTGCCTTTCCTGGTGAACGCTGGCCGCGAGGCGTTTGCACTGGTTGACCCGGAACACGAGCTGGCGGCGCTCGCCGATGGCGCGTCGCCGTGGCAGGCATTCTGGCACGTGACGCTGCCGCAAGCGTGGCGTGGGGTGATGTCCGGCGCGCTGATGATGTGGGCGCGCGGCGTCAGCGAATTCGGCGCAGTGGTTATCCTGGCCTACCATCCGAGAGTCGTGCCGGTGCTGGTGTATGAACGCTTCGAAGGGTTTGGGTTAGCGGCGGCGCAGCCGGTGGCGGCCGTGTTGATCGTCAGCGCACTCCTGGTGTTCATCCTGCTCAACCTCGTGGGCCGCCGTCAGAGCTCGGAATGAGCGCGAAGTAACGCAGCTTACCGCAGTCTCGCCGTAGTGTGCTATACTCGTTCTACCAAGTCAGCCCATTGTGAACATACAGGAGGACAACATGCTTAGCGCACGCAATCAATTCAAGGGGACGATCAAATCGATCAAGCTCGGCACGGTGATGGCCGAGGTTGTGGTGGCTGTCGGAGAGCTTGAATTCGTGGCCGCGATCACGCGCGGCTCAGTGGAAAGCCTGGACCTCAAGATCGGCGATGAGGTATACGCAGTCATCAAAGCAACAGAAGTCATGGTCAGTAAGTGAGGCAAGAAACCAGGTTTCGCGACCTCCGGTCGATGGAGAAACCTGGTTTCTGTTATCGCCCGCTGCTCAGCGCCGCTTCTCTTTTTCGGGCGGCTTCTTCCAACGGCCGAACCCGAGCAAACTGCGGAACGTCCCGCCTGCCGAAGGCATTTCCATTTCCGTATCAGCCTGCTCCCAGGTTCCCCTGCTGTAGTCGGCCAGCCATTTGCGGCCCGTCGCCAGCCCTTTCTCAACTTCCCCCGCAAGCGCTGCTTCGTCACCCACGACCAGGCGTTGGCGCCACTCACCTAACGCCTCGACGAGCAAGTCCACCCAACGCAACAGATGTTCGCGGTTGGCCAGCAGTCCGTTAGCCAACGACTTGCCGCTGTCACTCGCGATCAGGGTGCTGCTGTAGAATTGGCTGCCGGCCACCTTGCGCATATCGCTCCAACTTGTGCGCTGGCTCGTCGCTGACATCAACGCAGCCGCCATCAATGCGGGCAACTGCACCACCGCCGCGGCCATCCCGTCATGCTCCGTAGAACCCAAGAAGAACGGCTGCCCGCCCAACGCCTGCACCAGGTCCGCCGCCAGGTGGACGGCGCCATCAGGGGTCGTCGGATCGGTCGCCAGGCAGAACAACTTGCGGTCGAAGAGGTCCGCGCTGGCGCCCTCGGCGCCAAGCTTCTCCGAAACCACGACAGGATGTCCACCCACAAAACTGACAGTCGGAGGTAAGAGCTCCTTTGCCCACGCCAACACCGGTTCTTTCACCTCGGCCGTGTCGACCAGCACGCATCCTGGCTTCAGATCGCCGGCAATCGCCTTGAGCGTCTCGCGAATCTCGGAAAGCGGCAGCGCCAACAGCACGCGATCCGCCTTGTCGACGGCGCTGATCAGGTTCCATTCGGTGCGGTCCACCGCTCCCAGCTTCTTGGCCAGGGCGGCAGCACCGGGATCGCGATCATGGCCGATGACCGTGACCTTGTCCTGGTAGCGCCGCAGCGCCAGGCCGGCCGATGCACCGATCAAGCCCAGGCCCACGACGGTGATTTGCAGCTTATCAGTCATAATTATGCTCTCTCTTGCTTTAGTGATCATCATCGGCTGCCTGTAAGGCAGCCAGAACGTCATCGATGGCCGCGTCACCTGTGGCCGCGGCCGGGTCCTGATGCCGGCGAATCAACAACACCGCTTCCGGCAGGCAACCGGCTTCAGCCGCCAAATGCGCACCCAACTCCGGATGGTTGACAAGCGCCCAGAATGGATAGCGCAGATCATTGCGCGAAGGGGCTGTGGCGTCGCGCCATCTCGCCAGCCAGTTCGGTCGAAACGCTTTCAGGAGGACCACTGCCACCCGGTGCAGCAGCGTCACGTCGCCCGCGGCCTTGGCTGCATCGTGCAGCAGCGCCGCTTGCAGCAGCGCTGCCTCGGGCAGCGTTGCGCCTCCGTAACCCCTGGCGCGCAACGCTCGCAGAACTTGCAGGCTATGGCGCTGATCGTTGCGCGGCATGGCGTCGAACAGCCGCCTGGCCGGTTCGGGCAACACGGCGTGGGCCTCAGCCCTTTCAACCTCCTTCAATGGAGCCAGATGAGAGACCACAGCCTCAAAAAACTGGCGCACTCGGTAGGCAGCGCGACGCGGGATCACGCCCATCAGTAGCCGAGCATGAGGTTCACCACAGCGCCCACAGCGCCGCCCAGCACCTTGCCCAGGATATCGAGCTCGGGCGAGATATAACCCAGCAGAATCAGGCCCATCAAGATGATCGGCCCATACGTCTGCACCTTCGCCAACGCCCGGGCGCCCTGGGCGCCAACGATCCCGCCCAGAACGCCGCTGCCATCGAGCGGCATCAGGGGGATCAGGTTGAACAGGCACAGCGCCACGTTGATGCTCATGAAGACGCCCGCGAACGTGCGGACAGCCGGCGGCATCCCTTGGAGCAGCCCCGCACGCCAGAGCACCGCAACCAGCGCGGCCATCAGCAGATTGCTGGCTGGACCTGCGGCCGAAACCAACGCATAGCCTATGCGCGACCCGTTACGGAGGCGCCAGGGACTCACCGGCACCGGCTTGGCCCACCCGAATCCGGCGAACAGGATCATGAGCGATCCCAGCGGGTCCAGGTGCCGCAGCGGATTCAGCGATAAGCGCCCCTGCCGCGCGGCCGTATCATCACCTAACCGATATGCCACGAACGCGTGGGCAAACTCGTGAACAGGCAATGCAAAGAGCAGGATGACCGCCTTGGCGAGCAAAGACGGCAAATCAAAACTGAACAAACGACCTCCCAGGAAACGGCCAGGCACCAAGTGACGCAATCCGCTGGATTGCGTTACGATTGCCCAGTGTACGAACGCAATCCAGCGGATTGCGTTACGGCTATCCAGTATACGATGCGGCCCCCCCTATGTCAAACGGACGCGGCCTCGGCCACTTACATTTTCGCGTCGTTCGTGCTATGATCCACGCGATGTCACGCAACGTGCTCGCTCTCGGCGCCCTCTCCTGGCAGATGGGCGCGGCGCCCCGCCAGCCCTTCGGGCCGCGGCCGGCCGATGACCGCGCGGCCGTGGCCCAGTGGCTGCCGGCGCGCGTGCCCGGCGATGTGCGCGCCGACCTGATCGCGGCCGGCCGCATCCCGCCGGTGGATACGCCGGAAGGGATCGCCGCGGGCGCATGGGTCGATGACTGCGACTGGTGGTATCGCGTGAGACTTCCCGGCAGCATCTCGGCCGGCGAGATCGCCATCCTGGAAGCCGACGGCATCGACTACTACAGCGCCACCTGGCTCGACGACCGGCTGCTGGTGACGCACGCAGGCATGTTCTCCCGGCAGGCCTTCTGCCTCTCACCGGAGCTGAACGCGTCCGGGCCGCATGAGCTGGCCATCCGTGTCTGGGGAGGCAGCGCACTGCCGCGCCAGCCGAGCCCTCCCTGGCGCAAGGCCGCGCGCTGGCTGATCGACAAGATGGCGCCCGGCACCGAATACTTCCCCGATCGGATGATGACGCCCAAAGCGCAGTTCAGCTTCGGCTGGGACTTCGCGCCGCGCCTGTTGAGCACCGGGATCTGGGATGATATCCGGCTGGTGACCTGTCGCGGGGCCTATATCGAGAGCCTGCATGTGCACGCCGAACCCATGACCGCTGCCGACGACCCGACGCCGGTGTGCTGGCAGGTGCGCCTGGCCGGTCGCACCTGGCGGCCGGAGCCGCTGCGCGCCGAGATCGAAATCGCAGATGCCGATGGCGCGGGGATGGAAAGCTGGCGGTTCGGCCCCTTCGAAATCACCCCTGGCCCGCGCGACCCGGACGGAACCACGGCGCGCTTTTCCGCCGGGCTTGCGGTGGAGACGGCGACGGGCCGGCGGTGGTGGCCGTGGGACCAGGGGGAGCCGCGCTGTTATCGGATCACCGTGCAACTGCTGGATCAGCGCGGCGTTCTGGATGAAATCAGCGACATCACGGGCATTCGCTCCGTGCAGCGTGACTGCTGCGGGCCTGGGCCGGGATGGCGCTTCGTGATCAACGGGCGCCCCATCTTCCTGCGCGGGGCAAACTGGGCGCCGGCCGACGTGCTGCCCGGCCGTGTCAGCGCAGCCGACACCGCGCGGCTGCTCGCGCTGGCGCGCGCGGCAGGCGTCAACTTCCTGCGCATCTGGGGCGGCGGCATCCGCGAGAAGCGCCCCTTCTGGGAGACCTGCAACCGGTTGGGGATCATGGCCTGGCAGGAGTTCCCGCTGGCGTGCGCGTTCCTCGACCACTACCCGCGCGACCGGGCTTACCTGGAAGCGCTCGATCAGGAAGCGCGGGGGATGATCCGCGCCCTTCGCAACCACCCCAGCCTGATCGCCTGGTGCGGCGGCAATGAATTGCACATCGACCGGGAAAAGCGGCCGTTGGAGGTGCTCGCGCGTGCCGTGGCGGAGGAAGACCCACCGGCAGGTGTGCCGCCGGCATACATGCCGCAGCGGCCTTTCATCCCTGCCTCCCCGGCCCCCGGGTCCGTGCACCAGTGGAACGTCTGGCACGGCTACGCGCCGTGGGCGACGCTGGCAGATGAGACCGCCGCGCTGGTGGATGAGTTCGGGATGCAGGCGTTGCCCGCAGCCGAGACGCTGGCAGAGATGTTCCCGGAGGGCGCGCCCACCACGTTGGCTGACCCGCGCTGGGCCGCGCGGAAAGCCCAGGTGCCCAAGCTGCGCCACTACGCCGGTCCCAACACAGAACGGAGCCTGAGCGCGGCCATCGAGGCGACACAGGCCGCGCAAGCCGTCGCGCTGCAAGTCGGGATCGAGGGGTGCCGGCTGCGCCGCCTGCGCGGGGACGCGACGGTTGCCAACCCTCGTAAGGTTGGCAACCGTGACCGTGAGCCGCGCGATCCGTGCAGCGGGGTGGCCTTCTGGCAGCTCAATGAGCCGTGGCCGGCCGTCAGTTGGGCCGTGATCGACCATGCCGGCCGTCCCAAGCCGGCATATGAGATGCTGCGCCGCGTCTTCCAGCCCGTGTTGATCGCCGCACGCTTCAAGTGGCAGCGCTACCGCCCGGGCGACGATTTCACGGCGGAGATTTGGGTTGTCAACGATGAGCCCCAGGGAACAGGCTGCCATATCGAGGCGCGCCTGGATGAGCGAGTCGTTTGGTCCCAGGGGGACGTCGATCTGCCGGCTGCTGCGGCCCGCTTTGTGGGCCTGATGTCCACCCGGCTCGACGCGACGCCGGCCGAGTTCTCGCTCGTGCTATCCACGCATCCACAAACCGGGTTTCTCGGAGACGCCGGGGTTGTGGCGCTGAATCGTTACGATCTGACGGTGCACCTGCCGGGCGGCCCGCCCTGGTCGGCGCGCTTCAGGCGCTGGCTTACGGGCCTGTTGTAAGCGGCCGCAGATCGCCCACCGCCTGCTTGAGGGAAAAATGCGCATCGTCATCAACGGTTGGTTCCTCGATCAGCTCACCACCGGCAGCGGACAATACGTCACCGCCCTGGCCGAGTGGCTCCCGCGCGTGGATTCGACGCACGAATTGATCTACGTCCGGCCGGCGAATCAGCGAAGCGACGAATCGGCGAATCGGCGAATCAGCGAATCAGCGAATCAGCGAATCAGCGAATCGGCGAATCGGCGAATCGACGAGTCTGCACAGCTCCCAACGCCGGCCGGTGCACAAACAATCCGTAGAACGCCCGTAATACGCAATACGCAATACGCAATACGCACCCCCTTCGACCACCTCAACGCCAACCTGGCCAAGCTGTGGTTCGAACAGATCGCTTTCCCGCAGGCGTGCCGGCGTCTGGCCGCAGACGTCGCCTTCGTCCCGTATTGGGGTGCGCCGTGGTGGTCGCCCTGCCCGGTCGTCGTCACCGTGCACGATTTGATCCCGCTGCTTCTGCCGGCCTATCGGGGAGGTGCGCTGCAGCGCCTGTACACATGGCTCGTGACGCGCACTGCGCGGCGCGCCCGCGCCGTCCTCACCGACTCCGAAGCCAGCAAGGCCGACATCGTCGCGCACCTGGGCATCCCCCCCCGGCGCGTCCATGCCATCAGCCTGGCCGCCGACCCGCGTTACCGGCCCGTCACCGATCCGCAGGTGTTGGCCCGGGTGCAGGCCCGCTACGCCCTGCCGCGGCCACCATTCCTGCTCTACTTGGGCGGGTTCGACATTCGCAAGAATGTATCGCGCACCATCGAGGCGTACGCCCGGCTGGCGGCGCAACGCCGGGCCGCCGGCTCACCCCCGCCGCCCCTGGTCATTGCGGGCAAACTGCCCGAACAAGATACGGCGTTCGCTCCCGACCCACGCCAGCTTGTTGCCCGCCTGGGCATCTCGGATGACGTTCACTTCACTGGCTGGGTCGACGAAGCCGATAAGCCTGCCCTCTATACGTTGGCTGCCGTAACCGTATTCATCAGCGAATACGAAGGGTTCGGCTTGCCGGTGCTGGAGGCGCTGGCCTGCGCGCCCGAATCGCCCGATAAGCATTCTGGCGCAAATCAGTAGTTTTGCGTTACAATAAGGTTGCCAATCTTTACAAGGTTGCGCGGCATTTATGCCGCTCCGTTGGCAGCCTTTTCGATTGAGACTCAGCCTGGAAGTTCTCTATGCCCGAGCCGAGCAAGATCGCCAGAGCAGCACATAACATCCTGACGCGGACCTTCAATCTGCGCCGGGATCAAAATCTGCTCATCCTGGTGGATCCGCAGTCACTGGACATCGTAGAGGTGATGGCCAGGGCCGCGCGCGAGCTTGGCATCGGCACCACCGCGTTATTCGTGCCGCGAGCGCTGCAGGCAGAGCTTGATCCCCGTGAAGACCTGCCGCTCCCCGCCGAGGGCGCGATCCGTGAGGCGGACGCGATCCTCAGTTGCCTCTCCGACCGGCCCGAGCATCTCAACTATCGAATCCGCGTGCTGCATGCCAGTTGGAGCCGGCGGGCGAAGCTGTCCCACGCGCCCGGGTTGACGCCGGACCTGCTGCACCTGGTCGACATCGATTACGATGCCGTAGCCGAGCAGGCGCGACAGCTCGCGCTGGCATTGCTCTTGGGCAAGCGGCTGGAGATCGTCACCGTTGACGCGCACCGGCAGGAGCACCGGCTGACTGCGCGTATCGGCGGCTGGAATCGCCCGCCCGGCATCAACGACGGCATCCTGCGCGACGGATCATGGGGCACATTGCCGCCGGGTGAGGTGACCATCGCACCCGATAGCGCCGAAGGCCGCGTGGTGATCAACGGCTCTCTGCCGGGTCGCGTGTTGAGCCTGGGCGAAGAGCTGATCCTGACCTTCCACAACGGCCGCTTGGCCGAAATCAAGCCGGATTGTCCCGCGGCCCGCCACCTGCGCGAAACGCAGATCGCTTACGCCCAGCGCCATGGAGAGGATAACTGGTCGAACCTGGCTGAAATCGGATTTGGCTTGAATCCCGCCGTGCAAGAGCTGACCGGCTTCGGTGTGGTCGATGGAAAGAAAGCCCACACCCTGCACATTGCCCTGGGGCACAGCACGGGCCTCAGCGACAGCGTCGAAACGGCCTTGCATTGGGACCTGGTCGCCCGCAAACCGACAGCCTACATCAACGGCCGCCTCGTGTTGAAGCGCGGCGACTGGCGTTTGAACGAAACCGATTGGAACCTGGACCATCGCACCGCAGTGATGCCGGCCGGCTGGTGGGAGGCGTTGAGCCATTTTAGCCGCAGCGGCGCACGGACGGAACGTGAAGGCGGCCGGCTGGCATGCGTCTGGAACGCGGGCTGTGGCCGTTGGGACAGCACGGCGGTCGGAACTGAGCAGACCGCGCGCCTGGCCGCACGCGTCTATCCCTTGCTCCCGGAAAACGGCCACGCCATCGCCAAAGACGCGTTGACGGCGGAGGCGGCTCAGGCCGGTGTGCCGGCCAGCACCTTGCCCGGCATCTTCTGGGTGCTGCAACAGTTCGACCTGGTGCGGTCGCTAACTGCCCGCGAAGCTGCCCTGCTGGCGCCCAGCCCGACAAGCTGGCTGCCGCGCGAGGAAGCACTGCAAGGGAGCGAGGCCCTCGCGCGGCGCACCCCGGCAGGCAGCCAGGCGGGGCGCCGGCCCATCGGGCCGGTGTAGACGGGTCACGGAGGCTGCGGCCTCCGCATTGCTTGCCGCGGCCTCAGTCGCCGGGCTTGCGCCGGTGAGAACGGAGCGTCATGATGTTCGCAACAAAAGCCCCCTGGCGCCAGCAGATGCCGGATTTCCTCCAGTTTCTGGACGGGCTGGGCCACCGCATCATGCTGCACAAAGAGGTCCTGAACTACGATCTCTACTTCATCGACCTCTCTGACTGGAAACTGCGCTTTTCCGATCGCACGCCGGTGATCTGGGTCGATGATGCCGACCTGACGACCCTGGGACCGCAGGAACTCGCGCAAAGCCTCGCGGAGGTGATCCAGGGCCAATCGTTGTCCGAGCGCAATCCGATCGTCATGCTGCCTCCCAGCAGCCAGCCCGGTTTCGGCGAGACGCTGCGCAGTGTGTTTCGCGCCGCGTTCCTCTCGGTATTGGTGCTGGACCAGCCCGCGCAGCAAGCTGTGCGCGAATCGCGCCGGCCGTCGGGCGAGCTGCTCGATCGCCTGGCGCCCCAACTCGACCTCTCGCTGCTCACGCCGTACGAGACCAGCAAGCCGGTCATTGGCTCGCGCTTCTTTGGTCGCGAATTCGAGGTGCGCCGCATTCTGCAGTCCAACGATACGAACTTCGCCATTATGGGCATCCGGCGCATCGGCAAGACCTCGCTGATGCGGGAAATCGAGCGCCAACTGCGCGAACAGGCCCAGGAAGCCGGCGACGAGACGGCCGCAGAACGCATCATCTTCATGGACTGTAGTGCGTTGAGCTCGCCGGCCAGCTTCATCCAGGAGGTGGTGCGCAAGCTGCGGCCCCAGGAGTTGGCCCGCCTGACGAGCAAGCAGTTTCCGATCTTCTTCCCGGACTTCCTGGAGCGCATGCGCCAGCGCTACACGGGCCCGATCATCTTCTTCCTGGACGAATTCGATAAAGTGCTCACCTGGCATATCCAGGATGACATGCTGTTGAACGCGCTGCGCGCCTCCAGCAACCAGGGGCACTCGCGCTACATCGTGGGCGGCTTCCGCGAAGTGATGCGCGCCTTCTCCGACCTGGAGTCTCCCCTGTACAACTTCGCCCGGCCCATCCGGCTCAAGGAGTTCAGTCGCGAGCAGACTGCCGCCATGATCCTCGGCCCTATGGAGAAGCTGGGGGTCCAGTTTGAGCGCCGCAGCGACGTCGTCAACCGCATCTTCGATGAGACCGCGGGCCAACCGAACCTGATCCAATTCTATTGCAGCACCCTTGTGGAGCAGTTGGATCAGACCGGCAGCCGCGTGATCACCCCCGAAAGCCTGTTTGACGTTTACGACAACGAGGACTTCCGCGCGTTCGTGCTCAGCACCTTCATGGATAACACCACGCACCTGGAGAAGGCGATCGTCTTCGCCATCCTGGCCGATCTGGATCCCGAGCTGCCGTTCGGCGCCAAAGCGATCGATGAGGCATTGGAGCGCCGCGGGGTGGAGATCCCGCTCTCCGACCTGGACATGGCATGCCGCAACCTGGAGCTGGCCGGCACCCTCACCTCCCGCGGCCCCTTGTTCCGCTTTGCCACTCCGGTGTTCCCGAGGATGCTGAGCGAGAACTATGATGTGGGATATCTGTTCAAGAAGGTGGTGCAAGAGGGGATTTAGGGATAGGATGACAGCAGAGTGACGAGTAATCCAACCATCTGGCGCATCGTGCCCTATGATGAGCCCTCACCCATCAAGCGCGTGCGGGTGTGCGACGACGCGCGCGTGCGCCTGGTGGTGCGCCACCTGCTGGCCGACGAGTGCGTGGCGCTGCTGGGCCCGCCCCACAGCGAAAAGAGCCATCTGCTACATGATGTCGCGGCCGCGCTGGCTGCCACCGGCCGCTTCCAACCCCTGTATGTCGACCTCTGGCAGACTCGCTCGCTCGACGAAGCATCGTTCTTCTCCAGTCTGGCGGAGTTGCTGGCCAACGCCCTGGGGGATCGCGCACCGGCGCTCTCCACCGAAATCCCTGACGCGCGGGCGCTGCAGCACTACCTGACCGCGTGCGCCAACCGCGGCGAGCGCGGCGTGGCGCTCTTGATCGATCATCTGCAGGCGCTGCCGCACGACCTGGTGCACGGCCTGCTGCTGACCTTGCGCGCGGCTTACATGGAACAAGAAACGGACGGGCCCCATGGCCTGACCGCCGTGGTGGCGGGCGGCATGAACCTGGTCAGCTTCGCCACCGGCTCCACCTCCCCGTTCAATATCGCCAAGCCGGTGGTGGCCGGCCCGTTGGGCGAAGAGCAGAGCCGCGCGCTGGCCACAGCGACGCTGGCCGCGTATGGCTGCCTCGCCTCCGCGCACGGCCTGGATCGCATCGTGGCCTGGGCCGGCGGCGACCGCCACCTGGTGCCCCAGATTTGTGCCTGGGCCGCCGAATTGGTGCGCGAGCATCGCCGGCCGTTGGCCACCTGCTCGGTGGTCGAGCGTGCGGCCGAGCGGCTGTGGATCATCGAGGAAGCGCCGCCGCCCATCCGCGCGGCCATCCGCATGATCGAAGAAGACCCCGACACCATGCTGGATGTGCTGCACATCCTGGATCACGGCGCGCTGGCCCGACAGCACTCCCGCCAGACGCCCACCCGCACCGGCACCGACCGGCTCCGCCTCTCCGGTGCAGTGACCCTGACCGAAGGCTGCTACACCTTCACCAACCTGGCCTACCGGCGAGCACTGGCGGCCTACTTCACCACCGAGCGCGTCGGGCACGTCCTGCGCATCGCCGGCCGCTGGGACGAAGCAATCGAGCACCTGGCCCCGCGGCTGGCGCAGAGGAGAGGAGGAGAGGGCGAGAGCGGGAGAGTGGGGGAGGGCGAGAGTGGGAGAACAGGCGCACCACGCAAGCGATCCGCAGATCGCCCGCAACACACACCACGCCCCACCCCCGACGCCGCGCGCCCGCAGTTCCTGGAAGCCATTGTGCAATCGATCTATGCCACCGACGTGCTGAACCGGGCCTACGAGCTGCTGGCCGAGGGGCTGCGCACCGGATTTGACCTGCGAGAGATCGCCATCTATCGCGCACTTCCCAGCCAGGGCCGCCTGGTGCAGGCTTATCCGGGCGACGGGCAGCCGCCCAGCACCGTGGACCTGCACGATCCGGCCTGTGTGGAAGCCCAGACCTATCACCTGGGCAACTATGCGCTGCGCGGCACCACAGATGAGGCGCGGCTGGTAGTGGCGCTGGCATCTGCCAACCGCCCCATCGGCGTGGTCACCGTGGAGCATTTCGTGCGCGACCGCGACCCCCACGAGCTGCCCGAACAGTTGCCTGACCTGCTGCACTTCCTGCAACATGCCGGGGGCGCGCTGGAAAACGTGATCCTCCGCACAGCCTACCTGGCCATCGGCCAGGCCGTGCTGGACAGCAAGGCGCTGGGCCCCACTGCGAGTCGCGTGTTAGGCACCGTGGCCGAAGCAGTGGGATGCGACTATGCCGCGCTCTACCTGGTGGATGACAACGGCCGCGGCCTGGAGCTGGCCGCAGGGGTTGGCCAGGCAAGCGACCCCGACTGGAGCCAGTTGGCGCACTTCCCGCTATCGAGCGGGCATCCCGCCGTGGTCGCGCTGCAAGAGCGGCATATGCTCACGACGCGCGGCAGCGAGAAAAGCCGGGAACACGGCCTGGTCGAACGCTTCGGGCTGCACCAGTACATGCGCCACTTCCTGCCGTTGGCCGCCGGCGGCGAAGAATTGGGCACGCTGGAGCTGGGCTTTGCGGGCAGCCGCGCCCGCACCACGGAAGAAAACAAACGCACCCTGGCCGCGTTCGGCGACCAGGTCGCGATCGCCGTGCATAACATGCAGCTTCTGCGCCGCACCGACCAGGCCCTGGCGCGCAAGCTCGCGGAGATCGCGGTGGGCCGTGAAATCCAGCTCAGCCTCCTGCCGAAAGCCTGTCCCACCGTACCTGGCTGGGACTTTGCCGCCACGTACCAGGCAGCCCGGGTGGTGGGCGGCGATTTCTACGACTTCTGCGACCTGCCTGGCGGCCCGAAACGGCTGGGGCTGGTCATCGCGGACGTAGCGGACAAAGGGGTGCCGGCCGCGCTCTTCATGGCGCTCAGCCGCACCATCATCCGGAGCGCCGCGTTCAGCGGCCGCAACCCGGCCGCCGCGCTGATCCGCGCCAACCAGCTCATCCTGAACGACAGCCAGGCCGAGCTGTTCCTAAGCGCGATCTACGCCGTGCTCGACCTGGAAGCCGGCAGCATCACCTACACCAACGCCGGCCACACCCGGCCGCTGTGGTACCACGCCGCGGACGGCAGCCTGACCGAGCTGGGCCAACGCGGCATCGTGCTGGGCGCGTTCGAGCAGATCACCTTGGGCCAGGAGCGCATCGACCTGGCGCCGGGCGACGTGCTGGTCTTCTTCACCGATGGCGTGACCGACGCCCTGAACGCCCAGGGCGAGGAGTTCGGTGACGAGCGCCTCCACCAGGTGATCCTCGCCTCTGCCCGCGGCAGCGCGCAAGAGGTCCTCTGGTCCCTCACCGCCGCGCTGGCGGGGTTCGTGGGGGAGACGGAGCAGGCGGATGATGTGACGGGGGTGGTGGTGAGGTGGGGATAAACTGATTCTGCACGCATGCAGCTGATTCATTCCAGAAGTCCTCATCCAGAAAACACGCTTCAAGGGAGGAACGAAACATGAACAGCAAAGGAACCTTGAACTTGCGCGAGTACAGTATCTTCCGGTGGGCCGCTGGAGCGTTACTGATGGGAATAACATTCGCTGGATTCGAGTGGCTCAATGACCGCTTCCATTGGGTGATCATCTATCTTCTCTTATCGATAGCGGCAATCTTGTTCGCACTACTCGTGTCCAAACCGAAGCGCCAATTCAGAGCAGTTATCTTGGCTATCCTAGTGGTGCTCACAATGTGGGCTGGACAGCTCTTGACTGTGCTATTCGACGCGAGCAAATTCCTCGAAAGCAGTTTTGCCCGTTTTCTGGGTCTGGGGACCACCGGAGCGTGGAATCTGGCGATGGCATTGGGCGCGATCTCCTCCATTCTTCTCGTCGGATCCAGCCTCGCCGTAGGCTCTATCTTCGCCGCGAAATACATGCTGTTGCTTGATCCCGAAAGCGGAAAGAGCCATTGGAAGACCGCGATTGCTCTACTCAGCAACGCAATGAACGAGAGTCCAAAACTAGGAACTATCGAGGAGGCGAAATACAAGCCTGCCGACAACAAGATCACTGCCACAATGCCCAGCGGCCCGGGCCTGATTAACATCTCTTCCGGTCACGCTCTCGTTTTCGGACGTCCAGACGAAATAATCCACATCGCTGGATCAGACAAGCCAGCATACCTCGGCCCACTTGAACGCGGAAAGCACATTGTACTCCTTGGCCCGCGTAAGGTTGCCGTTTCCGGCGATGGGCTACTAACCAAGGATGGGATCCCACTTACGCTCGGAGGCATCCTGGTGGTCAGCGTTGAGACAGTAACAAGCCTGCGAAAGCGCCTCAAAAAACACACCTTGCCAGAATCGAGATGGTACTCTCCGTTTTCCGACCTGCGAGACCAACATCAGATAATCAAAGGCGAAGCAGATGTGCACCACAAAGAAAGCATCTATCGTTCGGTCTGTCTTCCCCCGGGCCCAAGCCTGGACGAAGCGTTGAAGGATGCCGCCATGGCCAACCTCCGCGACGCGATTGCCAGGCGCCCATTCGCTCACATCATCGACAGCTCACAGACTGTTGCGGCACAATCCTCGATCCATGCTATTGCAGAAGAAGTACGCAGCAAACTCGTCGATCAGACGGCCTGTTGGGGTATAGAATTGAACCAATTCTGCATTGACCGGCTCGACCTATCCCCAACAGCGCAAGAAGAAATCCTGCAACGGTGGAAGCAGATACCGCGCGTTCCTGCCACTAAGGAGGAAGCAGATGCACAGGAGAATTTCCTCAAAGTCCTGAAAACATACGAAGAATCAGGATCATTCGGCACTGAGGCCAGCGATTTCCTCGCCCTGTTCCAGACGACAAGTCGAATCATCGGCATCGTGAGAAGAGCTATCGGCCCGACCGGCATGAAGACTCTAAATTCCGGTCTTCAACAGCTCATACCGCAGATCGACCGTGATGACAACAGAGCCAGGAAACTCCTGGATGTCCTGCAAAACCTGCGACTCTAAGCCGCATGCTCCCAGCCCTCCAATAGCAAACCGTTGAGCCGAGATCAAGGACTGCGCTTTCGGTGCTGTGCCCTTCCCGGGAGGGGAAGCTACCCGGAGGAGGAGGCGAGGTTTTCTGCGGAACGCGGTCGAGGGCTAACAGGAGGAGAGTAGGAGAAGCCGAACATCTCCGCAAGCCGGGCAATTGCCGCTTCAAATCCCTGCCTGCGGAGCTCGAAGGTGTGTTCATCCCCGGCAAGCAGGGCAACGCCCAGATCCGTTTCATCTAGCTCCGTCAAGGCACGCAAGATATCAGCGCTGAAGTAGTAGTCGAAACGCATATCGCGCTCCGCTCGAAAAGAAGACATGGCAAACACCCTGAGCATAATATCTACAATACAACATGTGCCGCACAGATTCCGGACACGAAGCCAACATGACTGGATCGCGGTGGCCGTGACCGCGCGACACCAAACCGTCAACGCCGCCCAGTGAATGTTGTGTTCCGGCCGATAAACACAAATGTTCTAATGCTTTAGTGTACAATACCACCCATAACCCAAACTGTCAAGACCCTAGTTATCCCAGTTTTATCCCAAATCTATCGATTGGGCCAGCAGAAAGACGGAGGGTGCGCCAACCTTACGCTTCCGTTATGCGACTTTCCAGGTCCGCATTGTCGTGAAGATGCCCCTCACCGGTCAGCTCGGCTTACTCTGTCTCAGGGCACGTTCCGTTTTTTGGACAAATCCATGTGGTAATGACCTTGCTCGGCGTGGCAGGGTGCGGCCGATCCTTTCTTTCGATCACTCTCGCGCCGGCAAGCCGATCCAGCCAGCGCTCAGCATCGCCTCTGGTCTGCCCGACATCCCAATATTGGCAAGGTGCTTCCATTCGCATGCCGTTGAACAGGTATTTCGTGTCCACGTACGGCATCCCCTTGGTCTGCAGGGAATAGCGGATCCGTTTCGGCACCCAGTCCAACAAGTAACGCACCGTCTCGACGAGAGGATGACCTGGAACCAGTCGAACTTCCTGCAGATCAAGCCTAGGGTCATCCATGGAACGCACACGCGCCTCAAGAATGCCGTCAGCGACTGCGTCCTGCAACCACCGCCTACCTGCTGAGCTGCTTCCAGTCACGTCTGCAAGCGCGTCTGAACCTGCCCAAACCAAATCATGGCGGCGGAACCAGATCTCGGCAAGCACGGTGCCATCAGCGAGGTAGTCGCGCTTTCTGTTATCCATCGGTGCTGGAGTCTTGCGGGGTAGAAGGCCCAAGCGTTCGTCGAGATAGCGGATGTCTTGGCTGGCCGCCTCGCGCAGTAACTCGCTGAGACCGCGCTTCAGTGTCAGCAGCACAATGCGCCGTCGCCGCTCTTGCGCAAGTTGGAGCAGTGGGCGAAAATCGCGATCGCAGGTTCCCAACACCACAACATCTGGAATGACACCGCGGTTGGCAGCGAGTTCGACCATGCTCTGAATGTCTCGTGCGATCACCATATCTGATGAGTTTTTGCCGTGGATATTGGTCTGGTAGCGTGTTTCCACGCCGGCCCGAAACAGCTCTCGCTGAATGCCAGGTTCATCGCGTTCCGCCAGCCATTCCCAATCGCCGTACGCTGAGATGGAGACCACATCGCCAAACTCGGTTACTTGATCACGGACGGCCTGAATCATGGCCCTGATATCGCGTCTCCAGCCCAGCTTCAACAAACCGAGATAGAGGTTCTCGAAGTCCAGACGGATATCTACAGTTGCGCTCCTTGCGCCAGGTAGCAGGTCTTCTAAAGGACGAAAGTTGTATACCGACTGTGCTAGTTCAGGCGGCGTATCACTGGCGGGCCCCCACACAGCCAAAGACACCTGCGGCAGCTCGGTGGCACTCTCACACAGCCGTACAAATGCAGGATCGGTGGTCATCAGGATGAGATTTCGTGGCGGCGCCATCCTGAGAGTCTCCTGCATGTGTCCGATGAAGGTCACTAACTTGCGCTTGCGGTCACCATTCATCACCAATATATCGTAGTCAGCATCACAGTAGGCTCCCAACCCCTGGCTGTCCTCAGCGTCCAACAGCGCAATACATTGCTGTCTTGGGGCAAGAACGTTACTCACCATGCGCAGATCCCGAGCGACGCGACGAGGATCAGCGCCAGAGCTGCGTCCGGTCGTTGTATGCCAGCAGGCGTATTGATCGGCTATGAGAATCGTCTCGTCTACTGCCATCGATTGCCTCCTCTTTTCGCCCGGCTCCGGTGGAACAGACAGGCTGTCTGTAGCCGGAACCGGGCAATCTGTGGCTGGTCTTTGTTCCCTAGAGCATGATAACCAGCAGCCCGCCTGCCACTAGCACCAACAATGCCCAGCCAAGGGCTGAAGCACATCCGCTGTTGCGATTCTGGTCATTCTGCTGCACGATATTGACCACGAAGGAGAGTTGTTCCTGCAACTGCTCATTCTCCTCGGCGAGCCGGCCGGCCCTTCCTTCTGCCGAGATCAACCACAGCAGCAAGATTCCCAGCAAGACGAGTAGCAATATCACTTCCATCGCACCCTCCTATGTCGCTATTCCGCGTTCACACTCCTCGGTCTCTGACGCTGCAAGCTAACCTTCTCTGATTGTTACGTCACCAGGATAGCATTATCGCTAACGACTATCCAGCACATGAGCGTTACAAATGCGACCATATTGCGGGACAACGAAACGATCTGATAGCAGGATCCGTGACACTCTAGTGACATCACCGCGTACAGATTGTCGACACGCGGGGCCACAAATACACGCGTCTGCGAAGTAGGCCAGCCGTAACTCCTTCGGGTCCTATTTGTCGGTTCCACAATGCCTATGGCTGACATCGGCCGTTTTGCACAGCTACGAACTTACCAGTAACGCCCCCACCCTTATTCCATACCCTGAATATAGTCTAGTGTTTTCCGAAAGGACTGTCCATCCGGTTGCCAGCTCGCCCGCGTCCAACTTCTGGGACGGTTTCAGGCCGTCGCCAGAGTTATGTGACAAGATCGGGATAATAAAAAAGCGGGCGTTGAGCGCCCGCCCTTGGTACAGGACCTGGGTTGCGTTACGTGACATGCAGCAACCCTACCTCCCAAAGGTCGCCCAACAATTCCAGGCCGGGCTGGCCGAACCGCTCGGCCAAAGCGGCAAAGGTCAACGTACCATTACAGGCGGTGAGTAGCGGCTCGGCCTCAGGGCGCACAGGCAGGAGTTGACCTTGCCCTAGAACGACGTATCCAAACGGCTCAGGACGGAGCGCGCCCCGTAGGACAGGCCGTCCCCCAACGGGCAGAGCACGAAACTTTTCACCCCTCACGAATGAAGTCAGCGCATTTCGACGCAACGGATCGCGAAGGTCAGGCCGAAGTTCTTGTACAGCTCGACAGCCACCATGGCAGATGCTATACGCTGCGCAACTCTCGCACTCATCCGGCACAAGATCACGCCAGGCAGTCATGGCTGGGCTCTGCCATAACTCGGCCAATGACTGCTCGCGCAGCGATCCGATGATAGATGGCGAATGCAAACAGGGATGAAGTCGTCCCCATGGGTCAATGGCTGCATAAGCTGCTCCTGCGAGGCATCCCTCCGATGCGTTTATCATGAAACATTGCGGCAGTCCAATGCCATACTTGACCGATGCGCCCGCCGCGATCAGGCGCTCGATCTCAGCACATGCTGCACGTTGCTGCATTTCGTCTGGCTCGATGTCGGGAGAAGGTTCACCAAGATAACGATTGAACGCTACATGCTGAACACCCAACTCTCGACCGAGCTCCACGACGGCCGCCAGATCGCGCAAGTTCTGCCTGGTGATCACCGTGCTCAGCGCGACCTGCACACCCGCAGACAGCGCCAGCCGGACGTTAGCGATCGTCTCATCGAAGGAACCCGGCACACCGCTGAACGCCTCATGTTGTTGCGCGTCCGCCCCGTGCAGCGATACCAGCAGGCCCGACAGCCGTGGCATCTGCGTCAACATCGAGACGAGCACACGAGGATTGTGCCAACGGCCGTTGGTGAACACCGTGACCCATGCATCGTACGACGTCGCGGCCTGCAAGATGCGCAGGAAGCCGGGATGTAGCGTCGGCTCACCGCCAGTAAGTCGAATTTGCACCGCAGCGGGGCCAATGACTGTCAGCCAGTCAATCCACGTATCCGCGTCAGTGGACGCAAGGGTACGCTGTCCACTGTAGATGTTGCTACATCCAGGACAGCGGTTATTGCAGGCCGCGGTAAGCTCCAGCGCATACATCGCCGGAACTGACAGGATGTTCATTGAAGCGCGCTCGTGACGGCTACCGAGAGATCACTTGCAGGCGCAATTGCACTGCACACAGCACGGAACCCGGCCTGAAGTCACCACTGGATCCAGAGCTGGATCCACGGCAAGTCGCGTGCGATCTTGTATCTGTGGCGAGACATTGGGACCCGTGGGGAAAAACTGGGAGCGCAGATCAGCCACCTGTTGCGCCGATTCGAGTTGTTGGGCCATAGGGAGCCTCCATAACGATGCTGCTAGTGTGACAGCCAACAGGACAGTGTGACTATTTGTGATACTATGTGACATGCTACATCCAAACGCGCTAGTTGTCAAGACAGAACCTTTGTTCACGGCCCCATTCCTCATGGCCCATTAAACGCCGCAGGGACAGCACATGATGCTGCCCCTGCGGCAAACAGAATCCGTCTCTTGTTCACACGGGCCGATCTCGGTTCACACACCGAGCAAGTGACTGAGTGATTGGACTAACTCCTCGATCGCCTCCTGTGGGGCCACGCTGTCGGGCATGTTGCGCAGCCCATCCATCAACTCCTTCTTGCGCGCCACAGGCAATTTGCGCAATTCGTCATACAGCATCTCTACCATCGTCTGCAGATCTTTCGCGGTGGGCGAAAAGAGACGAAAACCTGCAAAGGCGCGGGCGAACTGCTCCAAAGCCTCCTCTTGGCGCTCCGCCGCCAACAGCATTTGGCCTTGGAGCCGCCGATATTTGCCGAGTGGCCGCCGGAACTGCGTAGACACGAGACCTAAGTCGAAGTCCTTACCACTGAGGACCGGTTGATGGTGCAAGGACGTCCACTCCTCCTCGAATTGTCGCAGGACAGCCTCGGCCGCGTCCGTGTTACCCCACACGAAGAGCATCTCAGCGTAATCCACCAACATGCCTGCCCGCTCCAACGCGCCCAGTTCTTTCAGTCCCAAGGCACGTTTGAAGGTCTCTTCGCTCTCGCGGTAGAAAATGCTACCGGGCTTCGAACCCTCCAGTTCGGTCACGACGCGCCCCAGCTCCCGGTAGACTTTGCCCAGCTTGGACAGCACCGTAGGGAGGTCGCCACACAGATCCTCTCGCAGTGCAAGATCGACTGCGCCCTCCAGATGACTGCGGGCCTCCTCGAGCAGCTGCCGGGCACTCTCCAGCTTGCGCCCTTTTTGGATTTCATACTTGGCGCGCTTGCGTTTCGCCTGAGCCATCGCCCAGATCGCCAGGACACGACCGTGCGCGTCCTCTAACTCATTGAAAATCTCACGCGCCTCCTCCGCGTGCTCCTGTGCTTCCCGCCAGTTGCCGTCAATGTGCTCGATGTTGGCCAGCGTGGCCAGCGTCAACCCGGTGCTGTATCTTTGCCGGTATGACTCGTTCAATTCCAACGCCTCGCGAGCCAAAGGTCTCGCCCACATCAGCCTGCCCTGCTGGGCATAGAGCCAGGCCATGTTGTTCAACAGCATCGCCAGTTCATCTTCGCAGCAATCCAACTCTCTGAATGCAGCCAGAGCCTCGGAATAGCATGCCTCTCCTTGCGCTATTTTACCCCCCAGGTCAAGGTGATAGCCGATCGAAGTCGCCAACCGCGCGCGCGGCAACCTGACCTCCTCGCCCCGTGAGGCAGCCTCTCGCACCCGGGCCAACATCTGTTCGGCCTGTTCGACAATTTCCGGCCTGTAACCAAAGAGTATTGCATACGCTCGCGCCCGAAGCGCCACCACGTTACCCATGATAGCCATGTCGTCCGATCCGATATGGAAGATGCCAGGATTGTCCAGTATCCGCTCCGCAAAGTCAATCGCGCGGTCGTATCGCGCCCACCAGTGGAAGCGCTCCAACCACAACAGAGCATTCTCGCGGATCACGCGCTCGTGAGTAATTCCCGCATCGCTGAACTGCTTGCGCCGGTCTGGGTTGTTGTAGAAACGCAAGAACTCATCGAGGAGGCGCATGGAAAAACCGACATGGCGCTCGCGATTGGCGCGATCGCTCAACGTGCGATACTCCTGATAACCGGTGCGCGGATCTTGCGCCAGGAGATAATACAGCCGCTCGACCTGGAGCTTCTGCAGAGACTCGCGCAGCGGGATACGCGCCTCAGCGGCGAGCGGCTGGACCAGCCTAGCCTCCAACTGCTCGATGTGCGGGGTGTAATAGGCTGACACCAAATCCCGGGCCACGCGGCGCTCATTCATGCGCAGGTTCTGCATCACCGAAGGCGTCGTCAGGAGAGCATACATCTCGTCGTGCAAGAAGAGACGGTACACATGGGGCGTAGTCGAAACCCCGGATTCGTCTGCGCTCAGTTCTTGTCCTCCGGGTCGTTTGTACTCTTTCGCAAAAGCCAATGGCCGGAGCCGCGCCAACAACGCGTCGGCCTCATCAGCGCGCAAACCCGTTGTTTCGACCAGGATGTCCCGATCCACGCCCTTAGGCATCAACCCGATCAACCCCAGATAGCCACCGAACTCATGAGCGTTGTTGAAGACACTCTCAAGGATCCTACGATTAAAATTCGAGCGCGCAGCTTCCAGCGCCGGATCGCCCTCCGCGGCATCCACGAGGTCCTGGCACTTATCCAACAGACCATAGATGGTCTGCGGATCCTCCGCAAGGAAGCGCAGCAGATCTACCAGAAGATGAATAAAGATAGGCCGGCCGCCAGTCAGCTTGTGCGCCACTGCCAGATACTTCTCAGGCAAGACTACGTCGCCACCAGGCAATCTGTGTATGAAACCCACGGTCTCCTGCCGCGTCAACGGCTGGAGCTCGACAACGGATAACTCATCGCCGAATACGCGTGTCAGGTCGGCTTCCAGGCGCACCTGCGGATCGGTCTGCTCGCCCGGCGCAGGTAGCTTGGGCCGGCCCGCGAAGACCACCAACACATTCAGGAGTTGTGGCAGGACTCTCAATAACCACGGCTTGAGCCGAGTATCCACCGTATCCAATCCGGCCTGCTCTTCCACCAGCGAGCTTTCATACTGCAGCAGCTCGACCGTGTCGAAGAGCAGGACAAGCTTGTGCGCCTCGTCCGCCATCTGGTTGAACTCGGCCACGAACCGATCGCTCAGGCGTACGCGCCGCTCTTCCAAACGTTCGGAATCAGCTCCCAGCTCCCGCAGCTTGAGATACGCTTTTCGTTCACGCCGGTACTCCAAGAACCAACGGCCCTCAGGGTCCAGGCCATCCACGATCGCCCGTTCAACATCGCTGTTGCTGTGAGTGTCGGTATGGTAGAGGTCGATGATCCCGGTGGAATAGTAGCCGGGGCCTTCTGCCTGCACTCTGTCCAGCAGTTCTTCGAGCAAGCGAGTTTTGCCCAATCCGCCGCGCGCCCAATAGTAGACAAAGCGCCGGGCTTTTCGCGCCCGCAGGTGGGAGAGCAGTCTTTCGATCTCTTGGTCACGCCCCACCATTTCGATTCTGCTTGACATACTTGGGGTTTCCGATGTTCTCGGGTATGGTGGGTTAGTGCGCTTGGCCATACGATACCTCCCTTTCCAGGCGTTGTTTGTATGATCTGGCCGCTTGCCGGTAAGGCTCGCCACCCTGCGGATTGTCCGCAAACAGGTCATCGGCAATTCGATCAAAAACCTCGGCTGCAGCACGCATTGCGCGCATGTACTCTCCGTGACGTGCGGCTTGCATGTAGCTAGCGACAATGCTCTTGACCGTTCCGATCAACGTATAGCCGGCGCCTTCCCAATTGACGACCGCATAGGGGGCGCGCAGCTGAGCCATTGCTTTAACAAAATCACACTGCCATTCAGTTTCGGACTGCTGAGAACCGGTCAGGACTATGTCAAAACGATAGAACACGGTCGCGTCAAACCAGTCCAAGACACTCGCCCATTCCATCAGCGATCGCCAGCGCGCCATATCCGATCGGAACGAAAACAATTCGTTATCAATAAAGGGGTAGACAACCTCTTCAGCGACACGGCGTGGCAGGGATTCGGCAGGCTCCCAATTTCCTGGAACAGCCAAAAACCTCGCAATCTCCGCCGAAAGCTTAGGGTGGCCATGCGAAAAGGCCAGGGCGAGATTAGTGAACTCGTTTTCCCGTTGCGCACCTCGTTCCTTTGCTCGCAAATCGTCTAGCAAAGGACTCCCTATACTCGTGGCTAATACTTCACCCACTAACCGCCTGGCATCATTCTCTGTCGGCAATGGTTCCAGTGGCCACACCTTCAGATAACGGCGCACCTCGACCAGACGGATCGGCGCGGGCAAACGACCGGCGAGCACCACCAGAACAGTACCCTCGCTAATCAGTGGACTAAGCAGGCACTTCTCAAACCACCGCCAGAAACTGACATCATCCTGTATGGCCTCGGTTGTATCCACCAGCAAGGTAACCCGGCAGCTGTTGGCGACCATGATCAGATGGTCAACCAGCTGCGCGGCAAACAGGTCCGAATCCCCGGTCGTTGTAGGCGACAGCCCCGATCCTTCAGTCAACTGTCTCAGCAGGGCTAAAGAACGACCCTCTCGCTGTGGGGAGAGGGTCGTCAGGTCGGCATCTAGCACGAGGGCCTGTTGGTTGGCGCCCAGCCTGGCTGCCCCTTCTTCCAACAGCCGGCTCTTGCCAATACCCGCTTCGCCGTGGAAATTGAGCACACGCACATCCTCGGAAGGACCCCCAGTCATCACTGCTAGCTCCAGAGTGCGGTCCTGAAAGGTCGGGAATGCGCGATGTTCCGTCATGATGGCCTCCAAAATAAAAGCCGGGCCTTCAAGCCCGGGATGTGACAGATTCATGAATTAGCGCGGCACGTGGCAGAGCACTACACAATAGCTCGCTGCGGTTCCTGATCGCTTGTCTGCCAAAAGCGTGTTCAGGTCCGGGATTAGCATGCTGCTGTCCTGCATTGAACACGCTCCTTCATTCCAAAGGAATTGACAGTGACATTATCCCGCCTGGCCTATCATCGAACCATCCCAAGATCATCCCAGTAGTGAGACCGGAGTGTGACAAATCAGAACAAAAACGGAGGCAATGTGACATCTGTCAGGAGAGGCTGAGCCAGTAGCCGCGGCCGCGGGCATTACGCACAAAGCGCCAAGCGCCGGGCGCAACCCCTGGCTCCAGGCGAGCGCGGATGCGGCCGACCAACTTGCGAACGTTCTGCTCATCCTTGGAATATATGTCCTCATCACGCGTTGGGTCTGCGCCGCGCCAGACTGCGGTGATCAGATCCTCCTGGGACACGATCGCCGGCGCGGCCTGGTAAAGTGCGCGCAGCAAACGGAACTCCAGATCGCTCAACGGAGATTCGAGTTGGTGACCGTCAACCCACACGTGGTCGCCTTCATCGAGATAGAGGCCATGAGCAGGTGGCTGCCCTGTGCGCGCGGCCTCGGCCTGTCGTGCGGCGACCAGAGGCCGGGTCCGATCGGCCTCCTGCTGCTGCTCGAACTCGGACAGCGCGCCGCTGATATCGCGCGGTTCAAGGAACGTTTCGTCCGTCCGCATGACGTGCAGCCGCAGCACCCCTTCGCAGATGCGCAGAAGATTGCGAGGGGAGCTTTCGCATTCTCGCCAGAGGCGTGGCGCAATGGAGGCCGCTACCGGAGTGCAAAGCTGCATTATTTTCCCCACATACTCATTGCTGTAGTGCCGTAAGCGCATTTCAAGCAGATGCGCCAACGAAGTCTCGTCCCACGTGATAGATTCGATGACGAAGCGATCGCGGTGGATTTCCGCGCCAACCAGCAATTGCTCACCGATATCGTCAGGCAGAAAGAACTTGAACGCGACGCGTTGGCTGCCCAGTAATCCCCCCTTGACCACCAGCGACCGCAGCAGAGGCAGAGCACCCGCCGCACCCACCGCGGTCTCGTCCACGCGATCCACCAGAACATAGAGCGACTCATAACGACGCTTGTCCGATGCGCCCAACCGCAATACCAGATCAGCGAAGGTCTCGAGCAATTCAATAGGCGAAAACTGCTCCCATGCCATCAGAATCGGCGAGGCAGGAGCAAACCGCCCGATCTTCATGCGCGCCAGAGGATCGGCAAAAGACGCGGCCAACCCCTGTAAGAGACCGCACTGATCCTCGTCGAGCAGGGCAAAAAAGGCAGGAGGCACCTCATCGGCCAGCACGCGCAGCCCCGCGCGCACGACGGCAACAGCGTGATCGCGCAACTTGACACGGGCCGGATCGCCGCCTGCCGCGTCGAGCACAGCGGTAAAATCGGTGTAGCAGATGGGCAAGGCGCGGCGGCGAATGCGTCCCGCGACACACTCGTAGGCCACCATCTCACGCGTGGCGGACTTGCCCGCACCGCGACCCGCGAGAAGGAATCCACTCTGCGGCCGCGCCGGATCTCCCACCAGACGCGCCGCGTAGGGCCGATCCACGAAGAGCGACGGCAACACCGACCGTTCCCGGTCCGCCTCCCACACAGCAAAGGGGTGTTCGGTGAACTGAAACTTCTCCAGCCACTTCCACAGGCGACGACTGTATTCGTGCTCGTGCAATGCGCGTCCGTCAGGCTGAGTATCTTGCATCAAAGGCGCTCCCAGGCCACGTCACAGTTGTGTCACAATTATAGCAGTTTATGGACGCATTGGCAAGAGGTACACGCGCGTTGTAAGAACACCAGCAATGGTGTTGGGCATCTATTGGATCGGCGACGATCACAGCACGATGACACGGTGCAAGGCAGCTGTGATGTCACTCTTCTCGAAATGCGGTTTGTCTGACCGCTCTACGTGATAACGTAACATGCCTTCGCACATCTGCAGCAGGCGACGCGGCGAACTATCACACCCAGTCCACAGGCGCGAGAGCAAGTCCTTGGCGTCAGGGGAAAACAGTTCCTGGAATTGAAGCATTCGGCTCGCCTTACTGTAGTATGATATACGACGCTGTATTATCTTCATCAGCAATTCAGCGTCCCATGTAATATAGTCTACCAAATACCTTCCGCGAAATCCCGGTGCGCTGACGAACAATTGCTCGCCTATCTCGATGGGTAGAAAAAACTTGAAGGCACTAGACGGGACCTCTAGCAATCCACTATCAAAGACCAACGACTTGAGTATTGGTAGTGCACCATGCACGCCGGCTGAAGTCTGATTAATCCGGTCAACCAAAATATAGACTGACTGATAGCGGCGGTGCCTTGGCATCCGAAGACCGGTGACGATGTCAGCGAAATTGCCCAAGGCCTCATATGGCTCAAAAAACTTCCACTCAACTATGGAGGACGCCGTGGGAAGAAACCGAGCCAGCTTCTGGAGGGTCTTAGGGTCTGCGTAGGTCTCTACTAGGCCGCAGATCAGGGATGGATCTCCCGTGAAGAACTGCGGATTAGTTGCTTCCACATCATCAGCGAGCGACCGTAAACCTGATCGCAAGATGGCTGCAACATGATCCCTTGGTTCGATTCTAGTCGGATCACCATTATGACGTCTCAGTATGGCATCGAAATCGACATAATGGACTGGTAAGGCATTCGCGCGACCCGATCTGCATGCGCGCCCCACTTCCTCGCGCGCTGCTGACTTACCGGCTCCGTCCGCAGCCAACAGAAAACTGCTAGACGGTCGCGCGGTGTCGCCAAACATACCGGCTAGATAGGCTTGATCGACCATAAACCATCTGAGGACTGCTTGCTCCTTTTCGGCGTTCCATGAGGCAAATGGGTCTTTTTTTAACGTCCAGTGCCGCAACCATCTAGTCAAACGCTGCCGATACCCTGTGATAGACGACGGTTGAATAGTGGCTGGAGGCGATGATTTCTGGGGGTATTTGGTTAGGACGATATCTCCCGATACCGTATATTGTAGAGTTGGCGTCTGCTTGGCATTGTGCTGGCTGGCCCACAGCTTGACTCTGTCCGTCACGTGCCGGCTGGCATCTTGCACCGTCACAAAGCCTTTTTCATCCCGGTCAGCCTCCCCACCCAGCGCCTCCAACAGGTAATGGGTGAAAACGCTGCGCTCTTGCCCACGCCATTCATAGCTGAACTGCCCCTGCGTACATGATGCCAGAATCGCCATGCCAGCGGCCTGCTCGAAAACGCGCTCGATGAACTCCTTCGTCATCGGCTTGGGACCTTTCTGGCCGATGTTGGCACCGGAGTGGCAGGCGTCCAACAGGATGACTTTGGCGCGCGCGGGCGCGGCTTCCATGATCTGCTTGACCCTTGCCACCGGAACCGCGGTATCGCGCAGCACGAGATGCTGGCCATCACGGGCCACCAGGTAGCTCTCGCCGCCAGCCTCGTCGCCATGGCCGCTATAGTAGAAGAGCAACAGGTCGTCCGGCTCAGTGGCGTCGGCGACCGACTTGAGCGCGGCCAGGATATTGTTCCGCGTGGGCTTCTCATCCGTGCTATCGGTCAGCAGTCGGATGCGAGCTGGATCAAAGCCGCCGGCAATGAGTTGCTCGCGGGTGGCTTCCACATCCTTGACGCAGACCTGCAGCGAACCGAAATGGTGGGTGTCCTCGTAGGTATTGGCGCCGGCCAGCACAGCCCATGCTTTGCCGGTGTTGAGTGCGGGCATTGGCGCGCCAGCAGCGCTGATATCTCCCTTCCCGCCTGTCAAGCTGACCGGCGCGGATGGAGAGGAAGATGACGGAGACGACGCCAGCCCCTGCAGCCAGCCTGCCAAGTTGGTCGTGCGATCTCCCACCGGTAGCTCCACCAGCCGGATCTGTTTGCGCCGAAGTTCTTCGCGTTGGTCGTCAGTTACGTCGAACATAACCGCGTAGCCTGGCCGCATCATCTGCCCAAAACGGCTCAACAACTCGCCAAGAACCAGCTTGAAATACGGGTCGGCGCCACTCCAGCCCAAATAGACAGTGTCGGAGCGAGCCAGCTCGGTCTCCAATAGTTTCACCATCTGCGGCCGCTGCAGGAAGTACGACTCGTACTGCTGACGCGTCAGGACGATGGTATCCGGCTGATCCAGGTCGCCGTAGAGCTTGACGAGGTTGACGACATCCTGGCCGCGGCGCATGAACGGGATCGAGCTATCCTTCACGACGACCTCGATCCGCTTGCCCGCGTCGCGGAACGCGCGCTCCAACAGGTTGTCGAAGTTGGCGGTGAAGACCAAAGAGATGGGCAGCCGAGCCAATGCGCGATGCGCGGCCGTCGGCTGCACCCCGGTGGTGTCGAGTCGGTCCTTGAGATGGCCGATCAAACTGTGCAGTCCCTGGCGGTTAACGTAGGTCTGGGCCGCGTCGATCAGCGCGTCGCCGGATGCCCACTCGCGCGGGGGCAGTTTGTGGCCGATGCGCGCGGACAGCTCGGCGATGAGATCGTACCAGCCGGGCAGCCCCGCGCCAACCGAGAGGCCGGCGCCAATAAAAGCACAGACATCGCCGGTAGCAAGACTGCCTCGCAGATCACCATACGATATCACGCGTTTGTCCTCGTGTTCCTGAGCAAGCTCGTAGTCTGGGCTCTGCTTCGGTAGAGCAAAAGACCGCTGGAAGTTGATTCGATTTCCAAGCAAAACTGATCAGATGATACAACGATCGGCAGCCTATCCTCATGTCGGTGGCTGGTAGCTACGCCTTGTCCTTCTTATATCGCAGATAGCACCAAGTGTACCACAGTAGAGACAACTTCAAAATTAACGAGAGATAGAGATCGATCGCAAGAAAAAGACAAGTTATACCACTCAAATGATGGCTCTTCGTCTCCAGGAAACAAAACGGACAGAACTGGCACTGCTGATGGAGCAACCTGGGCCGCTCGAAAATGTCTAGACGAGCGCATGATCACAACGGGGTTTGGCCAGCGCAGTGCGCACCAGCCAATCGTATGGGGAGTGGTTGCACGACGACACTATACCATTTCCCGCGCTGCACTGCTACAAGAAAGGTGGGTTGACGCCGCTCGCCAGCGTCGAATAACACATTACGTACGGCCGTGCGGAGAGGAGAGGAAGGCCGCTTATGCACCGAGGTATGCGCGATCGTTTTCGAGAGTGATGACCTCATATGAGGTCCCAGGATAGGGGCCAGAAACATCTCGGGCACGCGACGGCGCGGCTCGCTCCACTTGCACTCATAAGCGCCCAATACACCCTTGCTCTTCTCGACGATGCAAATCTCTGCACCGATGTAGGTACGCCAAAAACGCATATTGGGCGAGTATGCTCTCCGAATTCTGGCTAATAGAGAGAGTTACCTCTCATCGTCCTCTTCATGAGTCCTCCCGCCCCGCGCGCGCCCTCCTCCCGTCACCGGCAGCCACAGCGGCCGATCACTCACATCCGCCGCGACCCTTGGCACCAGCCGGTAGCCGCCAATCCACGGCGGCCCATCGTACGCGGACTGCCCCACCACCCCCTGCGCGGACCAGAACTCGCCGATGTTGACGTACGGCCGGCGCCACGGCAGTTCCTCCGGGAAGTAAATACGCGCCGGGCCGGTGCCGTCGTCCAGCACCAGCGCGCGGGTCTCGTACTTGACGATCCGGCCGGCCAACCAGACCAACCGGCCCTCGTGCGCTTCACCCATGCTGCCGGTCGCGATCGGCAGCGGGAGCGGCGCCGCGCCGTGCGCCAGGAGCGCCAGGTAGCTCGGGTTCGGGGCGGAGATTTCCGCTTCCCCATAGTAGTCTCGCGTCCAGCCGGTCACCCGCACCGTATCGCCGAGCGCCAAAACGGGGAAGTCGCCTGTGCGCAGATAGACCTTGATGCCTGCGGTGGCGTCCTGGATGTAGATGGTGCGCGCCAGCAAGCCGGCCGGATAGACCACCGTGCCGGTCACGGTGACGCGCGTGTCCACATCGGCCGCGCGCGCGGCCGCGATGCTGACGCCCCAACCGGCCGGAGTGGCCGTCGGCGCGGGACCACTGCCGGACGAAGAGGACGCCGGCAGCAAGCGGTTCGCGCCGCCCGGGGTCACGTAGCACTCCTTCGTCCAATACCCCCCGCCATCCGTGCTGCGACAGTAGCTTCGATCGGCGCCGGGGCCGGAATCATAGGCAAACCGGTCAACCAACACGGCATCAGGACGCAGCAGACGCACCTCGTCGCGATAGTCGCTCAGCGTCAGGCCGGTCTGATCCCGGAAGAGCAGCAAATAACTCGCCGGCCAGATGACAGTGCCCACCGGCAAGGTGTAGACCGTGGTGGCATCGGCCAGCACCCAGCCTCCCAAAGCTGCGGCAGTCGGACCTGCGTTGTACAATTCGATCCATTCGTCTCGGAAGTTCGCAGCGCCGTCCTCGTCCCAATCCTCGGTCTGTGGGTTCGGTAGGATCTCATTGAGGGTGATGCCCGCCGGGAACTGCGTCGGCGTCGCCGTAGAGGTCGCGGTAGGTGTGATGGTCGGCGTGGCCGTGCGCGTCGCGGTAGGCGTGATGGTCGCCGTGGGCGACGGAGTGGCAGGCACGTTCGCGCGGCCAGGCGAGGGCGGGTAAGCAGCGGTCCACGCACCCGCACCGTCGATGACGCGGCTATACGAACCATCAGCGTTCGAGCCGGCGTAGGTGAAGGCATCGATCTCCGCACCGTCCGGCCCCAAGAGCCGGGCCGTATCGCCGTCGTTATTCAGCGCGACGCCGGTCGTCGAGCGGTACAGGACCAGGAACGCACCGGGGGACAGCCGGACCTCCGCCGGGAAGACATAGGGCCGGGCGCCCCCCTCGGCGATATCGTCCAGCCTCCACCCGGCCAGATCCACCACCGCAGCACTGCTATTGTAGAGCTCGATCCACTCGTCCTCGGCATCTGCCGTCCCGCTGCCATCCCAATCGATGACACCCGGCGCCGGCAGCACTTCGTTGAGCTGGATGGCGTCCGGGTCATAAATGACCGCGGTCATTGTTGCGGTCGGCGTCGGCGTGCGTGATGGGGTGGGGGTGGCGGTGGGCGCGAGTGTGAGGGTGGGAGTAGGTGCGATGTTCGGGCCGCCCGGCGAAGCCGGGTACGTATCGGTCCACTCGCCGGCGCCGTCGATCGTTCGGCTGTAACTGATGTCGCGATGCGGGCTGCTGTAGGCAAAGCTGTCGACCACCCGGCCATCCGGCGCCACCAGATGCGCGGTGTCGGCGTCCTGGTTGAGCGCGACGCCACTGCCCGAGCGATAGCGCACCAGGAACCCGCCCGGAGGCAGGGTAACGCCGGCCGGGAAAACGTAGGGGCTGCTGCCGCCCGCCAGGATGTCATCCAGCATCCAGCCGCCCAGATCGACCGCGTCAGGGCCGCCGTTGAAGAGTTCGATCCACTCATGATACGCGACGCGGGCATAACCCGAAATCAAGATGGGGGGGGCTATTCGATGGCAGAAACGAAGAAGAACAAGCAGAAACAGGTCGGCCATATCGAGCCGCGCGCGCTGCGCCGCATGGCTGCGCTGCTGCGCCTGCTGGCCGATGAATTAGAGCGCCTGGCTACTCTACCGCAACCGCCTGGAGCACCTTGATGGCCAGCGCAGCAGCGCCCCGGGCTGCGGCCTCGCGATACAACGCCAGCGCCGTGCTTTCGTCGTCTGACAATGTGGTGTCAAGCGCAAGCAGCCATTCCGGCGGGCGGCCCAGGATTTGCGAGAGCTGGAAGATCATGTCCAGCGAAAACGCTAGCCGGCCGCTCTCATAATGCGAATAGGCGCTGCGCACTTTGCCGAGCCGTTTGGCAACGTCTTCTTGCGACAGACCTGCATCCTTGCGGGCGTCCTTGACTCGTGCCAGGATCTTCATATGTTGAGCTGCAAACGCGTTGTTCATGACCGTGCTCGCTAAGTGGTCTTCTCGCTTGAACTATATGTTATAATCCTCCTGAGGAACCCCAGGAGGTCGACATGCGAAAACGCGTACTTTTGCGTAACTTGACAGTTGAAGAGGCTGCTGAAGTGCGGCGGTTAGCGGCTTCACGCAAGGAAGCCATTCGGCTGGTGCAACGCGCCCGGATCATCGCCTTGCTGCTGGAGGATCCCGCCTTGTATGCCTCCACAGCTGCGCTGAAGGCTGGCTTTAACAGTGCGGCCGTCGGCGTGCTGTGGGTCAAGCGGTTCAACGCGCAGGGCTTAGCCGGCTTGCAGGATAAACCGCGTCCCGGTCGGCAGCCGGTCCACCCCCCGGAGATCCGGAGTGCGCTGGTCAGCTTGGCCACCCAGAAACCGGCGACGCTGGGATACCCGTTCCAACTCTGGACGCTCGAGCGCTTGCAGGATGCGTTTGCTGAACGCCAGGGGATCCATCTATCGGATTCCACGATCTGGGAGTGGTTGGCCGCTGAAGGCTTGGAATGGAAGCGCCAGCAGAGCTGGTTCCATGACGCCGAGAAACACGATCCGCAGTTCGTGGAAAAAAGGGGAGCATCATTGCGGCCTATCTGAAGCCGCCCCAGCACACACGAGTGATTTGTATTGATGAACTGGGGCCGTTGGCGGTGAAGACCTATCCCGGCGAGGAGTGGAAGGCCGGCCCCGACCGGGCCACCTTTGAACCGGATTACGGTCGGCGTGGCAAACTGTGGGTGCAGGGGGCGTTTGAACCCGCGACGGGCCAGGCCACGATCATCACGAGTGCCGCCCGCGACAGTGTCAGTCACATCCAGTTGTTGGATCAGATGATGCGCGACTTTCCCGCCGATCGCTGGCTGATTATCGAAGATAACTTGGTCACGCACACCAGTCGCGAGGTCAAACTGGCGCTGGCGGCGTGGCCAGAGGTCCAAATCCAGTTCATTCCCAAGTACGCCTGCTGGCTCAATCTGATTGAGCCGTGGTGGAAGCAACTGAAGGCGTTGGCGGTCAAGGGCCGGCGCTTCGACACGGTCGAAGAACTGACACAGGCTTTGTACTGGGCCTTGGACTACTGGAACGCGCATCGTCATCCGTATCATTGGAAGAAGCTACCACAAGAGCAAGTCACTGTGCTAGGCGGCTTTGGTGTAAGTCGACCTGGCGTTATCCCTACTATTTAGCGAGAGAACCACTAAGTGATATTTGCAGCAATTCGTCAAATGCAAATTTGACAGACTGCTACAATA